>JAOPJZ010000004.1 GCA_025517525.1 Natronosalvus hydrolyticus | reverse complement strand
GAGACCCTCTGGGAAAGCTGATTCGCCGCCGATCATTCATACATTCATTATCCTCACAGAGCACCTGCTCTGTGGGGATTTTTGTATTTCACTCGCGTCGGACCGCTATGCTTAAACAACCGCAACTGGTACATTCGGACGCGCCAAGGTGGCAGAGTCCGGCCGAACGCAGCTGCCTGCAGAGCAGCCCATCGCCGGTTCAAATCCGGCCCTTGGCTCTAACACGATACCCTAAAGCCCAAGACGACCTTGTCTTGGGGGCCACCACTTTTCCACAAACACCTCTATAGATACTGATAGAACCAATTGGTGCTCGGAGATCGGTGTTCGATTGACCTCCAGTGAATAGTTCTTCCTCATCCTTCTCGGTTCTTTATCGGTCGCAGCATTATGGGTGGAGGTTTTCTTCCATCTCCCCGAAAACGCCCTGCCACCACTCGGGCATATCATCGGTATCGTACACTCCCTCGTTCGCCAGCTTCAGGAACTGGACGGCTTCGTCGTCGTCGAGGTTCTGAAGATCCAACTCCTCCACGGTCTTTTTGCGCGCTCGTTCGGTACTCATCGGTCGGTCGCGCTGAACCGCTCCGTAGAAATGGAACCAAAACATAAGATAGCCCTCGAATGGAACGGGTGGCCGCTGATCTTGATGGGGTCGGTCTGCGATCCCTGGGAGTACCAGGACTACTAAGAGAGCGCTGAGTTTAGTACCCGCGTCAAAAGCTCTCTAACGGCCCAATATCTGTTCGAAACTGGGTGACTCACAGGATAGATCAATGCCTGCTACAATTCTCGTTCGAGTACTGAATCGATTCGACTGATGATGGGGTCCTCGTCCTCGTTATATCGTGCGGCTTCTCGAAGATCATCGAAGGAGTCGGCGAGGGTGAAGACGACAGTGTCGGGTAACTCTCGCGGATCGATGATCGGGAGATCTTTCGCGTCTCCCGGTTCGATTTTCTTTAGTCCGCCTGACAACGTGTGTTGCTCTTGGGAGACGATCTTGTTGACGAAGGTGGAGTTCAGATACGCCAAGAGCGCTTTCTTCCCGGTCCGTCCAATCGCCGGGTCAAGGTAGACCCCATAATAACTGTTCAAGTGTCGCGCGTTGGTCTCGTTGAGCAGGAAGCGGATGCCCGACCGGCTCATCGGTGCTATCAGTATCGGCGCGACATCACCGCGCTCAACACAGTACCAGGGCTCCCGACGGTGGACGGTTGCCCGTGTCGAGAGGGTTTTGTGCTCGGGTAGGCCGTGCCGTAGATACTCCACTACCGAGTACACTGGTTCTTCCGTTGTTGCAGCTTCACTCCACTCCGCGCGGTCGGCTTCGTGATCGTAGGTCGTTGCAGGCACTCCCTCGATGGGATCGGTATGGTATAGAAGCCAGTTAGGCCGGTTGTCAGCGCGGTAGTGTTCCCAGTCGTCTGAACGAACATCGTACCCCTCAACGTATTCCGGCTTCGGAACCATTCGTTCGAGAAATCGCGGCTCGATTCCCCACGCGTCGACAGTCTCCTGTGTGAGGCAAAAGAAATCGTTCTCGCCAGTTTGTAACCCGCGGCGAACGTCCGCGACTTCCGAGAGCGGCGTGAGACGAGGAGACGTTTCGACGTCAATCGGATCGAACAAGCGATCCCACTTCTGCTCGGGAGCCAAATCCGCCTGTTTGAAGCAGTGAATAACCCCCCAGTCCGTTTCCCCTTGCCCGCCGTTTCGGACCGCGTCGACGAGGCTCGGGACATCCTGTTTCTCGTCGACGCGGATGAACCGCGTCACGCCCGTCTCCTCACTCCCACTCCGTGCTTCGAGAAACAGGATCAGCTCGGTCGTCTGCGCGTTCTCGAATACCGACTCGGTGTTTGGATCAGACATCAGGAGCCCTTTCACGTGGAACTCCCGCAACAGAAATTGCTTGAGTGGCGTTCCGTAATCCCGAGCCAGAAAGACGTGCGGGACGATGACCGCCGCCCGATCCCCGGGGTTGAGGAACTGCCGCAAGTGGTACAGGAAGTACGCATACAGCGGCGAGGTACCGGGGATCTCTAATCCTGTTCGGTCTTCGGCTTGGGCGTTGCGTTCGGCTCTGTACTCTGCGGGGAGTGCCTGATACCGGGTATACGGCGGGTTACACACCACCGCGTCCACGTCGTGATCCAGATCTTCTGGGGTAAGGTCGAGGAAGTCGGTCAGTTGGGCTGTCGTCGATTGCCGGGCTAGCGTCTGCGCTGTGATGCCCATACGGGCGGCAATTGGACTCCGATCAATCCCCGTGACGTCTCCTGGGTCAGTGCTCACGTCCCACCGTGGATGGAACGGCGTCGACAAGCCGCCGGCACCCATGCCCGGATCGAGGACGGCGTCTCCACCGCTGGTCGCCCACGTCTGCATTAGGTTCCCAATTTCTGGTGGGGTTCTATGTTGACCGATCGTCCTGCGGTACTCGCTTGGGAGTAGCGCTTCGTAGAGTCTCCCGATGGCCTCTGTGGGCTGGCTCGAATACAACACTCTGTGACGTTCGCCGAGTACCGCTTGCAGATCTGTTGACTCGAATAGCTGCACAACGTCATCAAGGACACACGCTTCGAATCCGGGGGATCCTGTTCGTTCCTCGATTTGGTGAAGTGCGGTCTGCGGATCAGTATCGAGCTGTGGCCACGCGTGCTGCTTCCGCTGTCGTTCGTAGAGTGCTGCCTGCAGGAGGACACTCAAGAGTGCCTGGCGTGCAATAATTGTCTGAACAGCTGTGTGTTCCAGTGAATCGAAGCCGTGTAACTCACACCAGTCTTCGAGCCGTTTCCGAAGCGACTGTGGTAGCTCTGAATTCAGAGCTGGAACGACGGTCTCGGCGGCAGTTTTGATGGCCTCAATCAAGGTTTCTCCGACTACCGGTACGAACGCTTGGGCGACTGGGTCCTGCTCGTAGTTGAGTCGGTCAAGTATCCGAGCAGTGAATCGCTCTTTTACCTCTGCTTCCCAGATTGGAATCCCGAGGCTTGCGGCTGTTCGATAGAGTTCTGGTTCGGAGAACGGTGAAGGGGAGTCGTGGTCGTCGCCGGCAAGCTGTTCAATGACCTCCCCGATTTGCTCACGTCGACGGGCTTCTAACCCCATCGGCGTGATCGGTGATTCGTCTTTCTCACCGCTCGATCCCACGGATGGTTCGGGGGTCGGATGGTACGTGCGAGTCTCGCACCTCACTCCTCGTGGATGAAGGCGCTTGTCATGCCCGGATTCTGGCATAAGCCTCGCTTCGGGAATGATCCGAAGTACGCCACCCACCTACCGGGTGGTGGGTTTCCGAGGCGACTCCTGGAGCTACGTTTCGATTAGGTGGCCGAACTCTTCGACGACGATCTCGCCGTCAATCGCTCGCTCCTCACACCAGTCCAGCGCTTCGTCGTCGGTCAACAGCTGTATCTCTTCACCGGGCATGCGTCGATTGCTGATTTTCTCTGCCCATTTCGTGGCTGCGCCCCCCTCACCGTGAAGGAAGTGCTCGCCGTCAGCGGTCTTGTACAGGGTTTCGATCAGGTAGTTGTAATTGCCCCTGTCGGTGAGCGGCGCGTATCGGGCGATCTGTTCGGCTTGGTCTGTATCGTACAGTTTGCGGTCGATGACTTGCTGCATGCACACCGGCAAAACCCGTGGGTACGTATAAACGTTAGCCAGTGATTTCTACAGGTACAGGGCATTAGAAGCCAAATTCAGACTCACAGCACGTTCGCCCGACTGACAGCACGACCATACCGTCGATACTGGCCTTCATCCAACCAAAACGCGCCTGAACAGGCGGTGTATCAAGGAAGGCACCGCGCGCGCCGGGGAACCGGCGTAGTTTCGTGAATGAAGTTTTCGTAATCCCGGTACGCCGCAGCGGAGGCCTACCGAAGAACCGTCTGAACTGAAGCAAGCCAGAATCACCTTCGGAATTAACTATCTGATCCTTCAAAGGGTATAGCAGAGCCCACGTTGAACTGCGGCCCCGGGTCAACGCAGGCTCCACGAACAAGTATGACCGGTAACGATGAACCGTCGAGTGACGGAATGGAAGACAACTCTGACCGCGCTTTCGACAGCGGCCGCGAAGAGCGAGAAGCCCACTATCCGGACGAAGGCTACACTCTCGTCGAGATTAATCTGATGCGACCACCAGGTGAGGCACTCTCAGTGGTTAGCCATCACCTAGCACTCTCCAGCATCACGATACCTCCAGCAACCGAATTCGAAGATTACGTAGTGTATGACCAGTACGGTCATGCCTACGACCACGACGACCTCCAGGATCCTTTGGAAGCCGTAGACACGACTGATGTCGATGGGATAGTTGATACTATCCAAACGGGGGAGAGTAAAGCGCAGTCACTGGCCATATTCAGGCTCGCACGACTCGCAGAGGCAGATCCCAATGCCGGTCTCACGGCCGTCCCCGTACTAACGACTGAATTGCAGGGGTCAGACCCGGCTGTCCAGGCTGAAGCAGTAACAATACTCTCGTATGTCGCTCAAGAGTATCCCGAAGAAGTGACCCCTGCTGCTGAGGACGTTATTGAATTTCTCACTTCGGAAGCAGATCCTGACGTTCTTGCTGACGCGATTACCATCGTCGCGGAGATCGCTGATTCGAATCCCAGTGCTGTCGTCGACGCAGTACCGAAACTCGCAGCGCTCCTCCAAGATGGCTCGCCCGCTGACGCGACAGCAATCACGGCAATTCAACGCGTCGCAGAAGCATATCCAGACGCTGTCGTTCCAATCACTCCGCAGCTCACCGCGTACCTCGACGAGAATAATGAGTCACACCGGATCGGTGCGCTCGCCACCCTCGGAACACTCTCAAAGGACTACCCCAACGTCGCTGAAGACACGATCCCGACGGCAATCGAATTGCTTGACGCGGATCACTACAAACTTCGCGCGAATGCAGCCGGTCTGTTGGCAGACTTAGCTGATGCATACCCTGACCAGGTCAAGCCGGTGGTACCACGGGCAATCGAGTTATTAGAAGACTCTGATGAGAAGGCACGGTACAACGCGACATCGATCCTCGCACGAATCGCCAAAGCAGATTCGGACGCCGTCAAACCCGCAATTGAGCCGTTGATCGATGCATTAGACGAGGACTTCGTGTACACCCGGTCTAATGCCTGCTGGGCGCTCGGTTATCTCGCAGCCGAAGACGCACTGGACAGATTACGAGAAGTCGAAGAAACCGACCCGAACGAGGAGGTGCGTCACGCTGCGTCGGTAGCAATCGGCGAGATTGAAAGTCGATAGTAGACGCGTAAGGAGAATCTGGTCTACTCCTCGAATCCGGGGCCAACGGTGAACGAGTCTGGTGCACAGGGCAATTGGTTGTGTTGACACCATTGACAGTGCTCGCCCGCAGTGTACCGACTGAACGAGAACTCAGCAATGCGGTTCATCGACGTCGTCACGTCATCTCTGACTGCTTCCAGGTCACTATCGCTGAATGTTCGGGATTCGACTTTTGGCCCGATGTCTCCGACATAGGCGTATCCCGCACGTGCTACAGGCTCATCGTACAGGTCACGGCACGCTAACAGGTAGATTGGGAGTTGCTTGTCGTCCTGTAGGTCGCGGTGGCGCTCGGTCGCCTTGTAGTCGATGACGACCAGTTCGTCGTCAGGGGTTCTGTAGACGGCGTCAATGTAGCCAACGAGTTCGTGCCCATCGGTATTGAGTTCGAACTCTCGCTCCACGTCGATGATCTCGTAACTGGGGAGATCTAACTCGAAGTACCGGTCGATGCACTGTTTTGCCGCCGGGAGCGCGTCCTCGGCGCGGCGCTGACTGGCGAGTCGCTCGCAGATTACGTACCACTCCTCACGACATTCCACGTCTTGATTCGCGGCTTCCTCTGCGGTGTCGTGGAACAACAACCCGATTGTACGTTGCGACACGCCATCCCCGGCGTTGCTTGTGTTCTCCTGGTAATCCGGGAACGCGTTGACAACGTACTCCAAGTAATGACTCCGCGGGCATTCTTCGTAGGCTGCCAGCGACGTGTAGCTGTGAGAAAGCGACGGCGACGGTATCGACGGGCCAGTAAGCGACGTGACCTGGAGTGTCTCCCGCTCGGCTCTCGGTGAGAGGGATCGGTCGAGAGTGGCCGTTGCAAGGTTTAGCACGCGGTCGCGCGCAGCCTCCACCGCGACCTCTTCTCCGTCATGATTGATGGAACCACTTACATCACCGACTGTCTGGCTAGCCAGCGTGTTCGTCCAGTCTACTGCGTCGTCCGTGAGACATTCTTGGACGTCGGTCCAGAGCGGGAGATGTCCTCGCTCTGGCTGCCATGGGATTCGAGATGGGAGAATTTCGTCAACCATCTCTGAAACCGACTCCTCATCCGCAGCCTCGTCGCCTTCCTCGCTGCCACCCTGCAGGACGAGAATGTCCTCGGCACGCGTGACCCCGACGTGGAACACACGACGGGTCTCACGGGCATCACGCTCGACGAAATCCTGCGCGAACGCTGCTTCAGCGCCATCAGAGAGGCTGGTTTCGAGCGCGTCGTACGTGCGTGAACTCGGGGCCCACTCGTCGGCAGTGACCTGTGGGATGAGGACGACCGGGAAGTCCAGGCCCTTGCTTTTGTGGATGGTCATCACGCTGACCGCGTCATCGGCGACATCCGGTTGACTCGTGGGTGTGGTGCCACTCTCGTCGAACAGGGAGTCGTAGTGTTCAAGCGAATCGATGAACTCCGGGGTGAGCGGTGGTTGGACGGCACTATCCCCGTACTGTTCGATGACGTCTTCAAGCTGGGCGAGATCCCGGCGCTCCTGCTCGCTGAGATACCACTCGATGTTCGTGCGGTCCGTAAGTTCGCGGTACAGGTGACTGAGTGACGCTGAGTCACGGAGTTCGAGTAGTTCCGTGGCGTGCTCGCGGGCTTCTGCAACGCGGTCAGGCTCCTCAAACTCGTCGAGTGGTGCCTCCCGGAGCGTATCCACGAGCGGGCCGTCGCCTGCATTGAGCGTGCGGAGGTCTGCCTCACACAGACGGTACCGCATCAGGAGGACGCGATTCCAACTCACCTCATCTTCCGGCCGTGCAAGCGCCTTCAGGTAGGCAGTGACGGTTCCGACGCCGACTGATTCCGTGGCCAAATCCCCAGCAACCTGGTACGGGATGCCAGCGTCTTCGAATTCCTCGATGACAGGTGTCGCGTGGTTGTTTTTTCGGACGAGTAACGCGATGTCGCCTGGGTCGTACGTCTCATCGAGATTTTCTGCTGCACCGCTCAGTAAATTCTGTACGACGGTACGAAGTTGGAGTGCACCGTTCGAGTCGTTGTCTTCGTCCGGTAGTTCGACGGTAGCGACCGTATCCCCGTCGTACGAGGGTTCGTCGACGCGAGTGAGTGTCTTGTGCCGTTCACGGTGGTCGAGTTTTTGAATTGCCTCGTTCGCCAGGTTGAGAATCGGCTGTCGGGAGCGGAAGTTCTCCTCCAGCGGTTCGTCCATGAGCGCCGTGAACGCTCGGTCGAGTTCGTCGGTGATGTTGGCGACGTTCGCGCCGCGCCATTCGTAGATCGCCTGATCATCGTCCCCGACGACGAACAGATTATCGTCGGTGACAAGTGACGTGACGAGGTCGAACTGGAGGCGATCCGTGTCCTGGAACTCGTCGCAGAACACGTAGTCCCACCGCTCGGCGATTTCCTCGCCAACCGGAGAGTCCATCAGCGCAGCCGTCTCGACCACCAGGCCGTCGAAGTCGATGAGGTTGCGCACGTCCAGTTCTCGCTCATACGCAGCGTACCCTGCGGTGAGATCTCGGGCAGTAAGACAGTCAGAAACAAACGAGTCGAGATGGTCCGTGAGTTCAAGGTCCAAATCGTCCGGGATCCCTTTCGGGGCACCGCTTGCGTACCCTCCGAACAGGTACTTCGGGAGTTTGTACGCGTTGTCTCGCAGGTCACGCTCGCCATCTTCGTGGGCCTCGAACGCGGTTTCAAGCGCATCACACAGGTCGACGAGCCGGTCGAGGAAATCTCGGGCACTGGCTTCGATCCCGTCCGTTCCCAATGCGTTGCGTTCCGCGGCGAGCTCATCGCGCACCTCGGGTATTGAGTCCAGTACGCTTGACACGGACCGGCCGCCGAGATGGTCGCTGGCAATCGTTTCGATGCGCTCCGGAAGGTCGGCAAGATCGTAGACGTGATCAGCAGGCCCGAGGAATGCGTCGATGTCGTCGGGCGAGATGCCGCTGCGCTTCATCGACCCGATGAAGTTGAGAAGCTTCGACGCGGCTCCGGACGCGTAGCCGTCGCTGCCGTACACGTTGGGTTTGACCGATCGGTACTCGATGTTGTCGAGAACATCCAGCACGATCGCGTACTTCTCGGCATCCGTGGCAACCTCGAAGTCCGGGTCGATCCCGGCTTCGTAGGCGTAGTCGGTGAGGACCTCGTTACAGATCGAGTGGTACGTGTACGCGTCGATGTCGTACCCCGCTGTCCCGAGTTTCGCGTTGAGCTTCTCCCGCATCGAGTCCGCCGCGTTGTTCGTGAACGTTAACGCGAGAATTCGGTCTGGCGAGACGTCTTCCTCGTTGATGAGGTACTCGATCTTCCGCACCATCGTGAACGTCTTCCCTGTGCCTGCGCCGGCGAGGACACGTATCGGGTACGCGTCCGAGTCGATAATCGACTCCTGTTGGGGCTCCGGTGAGAGATCTGCTTCCGGCACCGGAAACCAGGACGGGTACTCGGCCTCGTCACTCATCGTTGCACCTCCGTGGACAGTCGGTCAGCACACATTTCTCTATAGTCGCAGTCCGGGCACGCCTCCTCAGTAATAAGCTCGAGCAGATCCGGCTCGTACGTCTCACTCGTGATGCCATCGTGGGCGTCCCGGATGAGCGTCCAAATCGTGTCGTAGTAGTCCTCGTAGATTTCCGTGGTTTCACGAGGCCAGCCACGCGCGGACACGTCGTATCCGCTCGGGGTGCTCTCGAACGACGTACTGTTGAGGATCCCGTAGAAACTGAAGCGAACCTCCATCCCATCCTCGTAGAACGGTTCGTTCTTCACGCCTTCGACGTATGTCGCCGTCTGGAATGCGTTCCGTACTCGCTTCGGTTTGTGGGCCTCCCCGTCGAGATGGTCGCCAAGGTATTCGGCCGTCCCCGACGAAAGAACTCCGTCCGTGTTCCGCTTGTAGTCGAAAATGTGGAGCCCGTCGTCAGTCCGGACGACGTTGTCAGCTTTCCCGTGGAGTTGTCGACCATCTACTTCGCACTCCACCCAGCATTCCGTAGCGACCGAGTAGCGAGCGTGCTCGATTCCGTCACCGCCGTCCGGATCGAAGAACGACGCGATGGCAGCGCGGTTCTCAGCTCGCTGGTACTCCTGATGCGCAGCAGATTCGTAGTCGTCCGGCGTACTGTGTTTGTCCCACTTCGCATTGAATACCTGCATCGCCCGGTCGTGTATTGTCTCCGGGTCGTCATCGCGGTCAGTCGCATCGCACACCTCTTCGATAGTTTCGTGGTAGATCGTTCCTTGGTTGAGATACAGTTCTGTACGGTCCGGCGCGTTCACGTCTTGAGCGTAGCGGTAGTCGTACAGGCGTGGACACGTCGCGTAGTTCGCTAATCTCGACGGGGAGAGGGACGAACTCATCGCCGCACCTCCCCGTTAGCGAATTCGACACGTGCACGCAACGCTTCCCGGAGGTCGTCCCCTCGGGAGTCGCTCTGTTCGAGTAGGTCCTGAATCTCACCGAGTTCCGCTTCGACCTCGTCAAGCGACACCGTCACGTCCTGACTGTTCGCGTGGTGCACCTCCGCGAGCGCGTCGTCAACCCGCGACAGCAGGTACTTCTCCGCCGCTTGCTCACTCGTAATGTGTGGCTCATCGGCCTCGGTCACCCACGGAAGATCCTCATACGCCGCTGTGAGGAACCGCGACGCCTGCACACGCTCTTCGAGCGTCGCGTCTTCGTACTCGTAGAGACAACAGTACAGCCGCTCTGTCGCTGTCTCTGAGCCGATAGCCAGGCCTCGCCGTGCGTGCTCCGTATGGTATCGTGCGAACGCTCGCCCGGATGCCGTCGATTCAGTTGGGAACGTCGCATCCACATCCGCTTCATCGAGTTCCGTCACACCAGGGTAGTCTGGCATCGACGCGACTCGCTCGCTCGGGAACAACCGTGTCAAATGCGGGTCACCTGGGTACTCACTGTCGACGAGATTCACGAGAAATACTGCGCGGAAGGATTCGTTCTTAATCGCTTGCAAGTGATCGACGCGGACGCCGCCATCCAGGTCCGTCGCACTTGTCTGATTCTGCTGTGGTGCGTACTCGTGGGCGCGTTCGAGCATCTCCTTGAAGCTCTCCCACGTCGCATCCACGAACTCGGTCTCTTCGAGGAACTCGGCCATCCGGAACGCCCGGCGGACGTTCCCGAACTGCGCCCGCGCATCCAACGGGGCTGCCCGCTCCGCGATCCGCTCTTTCAACCCGGCATCTGTCGCCCACCAGTGAATCCCGTCTTCGAGGTTATCCATTTCGCTGACACGGTCCAAGCGCTCTGTGTCGGGTTCCGGTCCGTGGTCGGGGACATCATCTCCGTCGGCGGCGATATACCGAACCGCTGCGAGGAGTTCTCGGATCGCGGGATCGTCACCGAATCCGGTGACGGTTGTCGATTCCGTTGGAATCCCGGTGCCTTCGAATGCTTCGACACTGTCCGTAACAGTACTGCCGCTTTGCTTCGTGGCGACAGCGATATCGTCGTAATTCCAATCCGGCTGTGCGACGAGATCTTCGATTTCGTTCGCAATCTCGGCGAGTTGTTCGTCACTGGAGTCTGTAGCGAGAACGGAGACCGACCCGGCTCCCGGATCTTCCGGAATCGTTTCTTCGGCGAAATAGGCTGCCGTCGCAGCTGGTCGCGTCGACGGTGTCCCCGACGCCCCCTGTCGGGACTCGCTGAACGAGACGTAGTCCGTGATTGGCCCTGTCTCAACCCTCGTCCGGCGCACACTCGCGTTCTCTTCGGCAACACAGACCAGGTCGCAGTCCCCCACGAGCGCGTCGAGATACGCGCGGTCAAGCGGGAAGAACTCCTCAAACTCGACTGCAAGCACCGCGTCGAAATCGACGACATCGTCGCGGGCATCCCCAGTGAGGACATCGAGCGCGTCCGAGATGAGTTGGCCACGTTCCATGTGCCCGTGCTCGGCGAGCCACTCGTGGAACGCATCGAGTGCAGCCGTGATGTCACGGAGTTCCGGCGTTTGGTCAGGTGTGACTGTCTGCCAGGAGATCGTGCCCATCACGGCATCCACATCCTCGATAAACGACGGCTGTTCAGACGCCCGTTGGAGGTACTCGGTTTCCCACTCGTAGTCCGCGAGGAATCGATGGAGGAGCTCACGTCGCAGCGCGTCGGAGAGAATGACGCGGTCATCGGTCCGGTTGAGGACATCGGTCGCGTGCACCACCGGCGACGTCACGTACGGCGTCGCCGCACCCGGTAGTTCCGCACCTAACGTCTTCCGAAACGTGTCCGTACTCGTCGGCGCACCCGTGACGACGAGCACCTTCTCAGAATCGTGCTCGTCAAGGAGCGTCCGGTATTCGTCCCGCACTGTTCGTTCGACGTTCTCGCCCCCGAACGGTGCCGTGACTAACGTGCCGTCGAATTGCCGGCGAGATGAGTGGTCAGACATGGCTGTTACCCTCGGACGAGCCGCGTAACCCGAGACAGAACACCGGTGTTGTCAGCGGCTGTTTCAGTGTCACGTCGTGCATCTTCGATGATATTAGGCTCATTTATCCAGTTCTTGAACCTGTTTGCGCTTTCAAATTGAACTGCTGGCCCGTAAATACTGGCCCGGATGTGGGCTGGCGTAGCTTTCTGGAACTGCCAGCACTGCTGCTGATCCAGATTCGCGGAGAAATCAGCGATAACACGCCCGTCGTCTTTGAAATCTAGTTCACACAGTCCGTCGGACAACGCACTGATCCACTTCCGACGTCCCGGGTCGTGTTCCTGCTCGGCAGGTTTTTCCAGCGGCACGTACTCGGGTACTTCCTTATCGGCATACGCGTACAGCTCTGCGAACACGTCCCGAGCATCCGCGAGCCGATCCGCCTGGTCTGGCAGCGAGATATCCCGCTGCAAGAACAGGTGGGCGAACCACGGGAATAGGTTACAGTTGTCCGCCTGGCCCGCGATCTGCGCGGCGGCTTCCCGTTCGTCCTTCTTCAGTTCGGAGAAGTTGACGTTGAAATCCAGTGTCTTCATGCGAGTCCGGAGTTCGGATTTCGGTTTCGTCGAGTCGTTCGAGGAGAAGATGAACGTCGGCATCTGGATGGAGCCGTCCCACTTCCCCTCCCAGTACGACTTGATGATGTCCCGGTCGATCTTCGACTTCGCCACGTCGTCAACGATGTACGGGAAAACGGTGTCCGACGCACGAGCGCGCTCGATGTTGTTTTTGACGAAGTCGTCGCCGGTCGTGACCTCCTGTACGTACCCGTTCGAGATGAGCCGCGCCCCGAACCGCAGGAACATGCCTTTCCCGCTGTCGTTGTCACCGTGGAGAAACAGGAACGGCAGATCCTTATCCAGTTCTGCGGACTCGTATTCGGCGTAGTGATGGGCACAGTAGTTGGCGAACGGAGCCCAGCAGAAGTAGATGATTCCCTCGTAAAAATGTGCCCGCGTCTCCTTTGGCGTTCGCGTTTCACCGAACTCGCCGACAGTTTCGATGTACTGCTCGATCAGGTCGAGTGCGTCAGCGACTTCCTGCGGATCGTCCGGCAGTGATGCCGTTAGTTCCAGGACGGAGTCGTCAACCCGCAATCCGACATTTTTCTCGTCTCTATCGACGTTGAGGTCAGGATACCCAGTGAAGGTCTCTTTGTACCGCGCGATACCGGCGGGTGTCGCCACGATTTCACCGTCATTGATCCGGATGTTATTGGCAGACAGCGTGTCGTCCAGATTCGAGATAGCATCTTCGAGTCCCTGTGGGGAAAGGCGGACGCGCTTGTCCGGGCTTATCTCGGTCGGATCCGTGTCCGTATCTTCAGCGGCGAACACCGCTTTCTCTGCTTCTTCGGCGTCGGTGACGACGTTATACGTGTTGACCTGGTCGTCGTCAACTGCTTCGTCGAGCCGTGCGTTCAGCTCGGCGACCGGGTCGTCACTGAACTCGTCGCCACCCAGCCAGATATCGTAGATCTTCGCCTCCTCTTCTGCCGTTTCGGCGTCCTCGATCTCCTCGGTCAGATCCTCCATGAACGGCGTCGCGTAGTCCTTGTGGAACGTATAGAGCCGTTCGAACCACTCGTCGACGGGCGTGTCCCCATCGGTACGCCAGGCGATGTTGACGTTGGTTTGCTTGCTCCCCTGCCAGGCCTGCTTGGAGAGGTTCGCGGACCCACAAATGAGTGTACGAGACCCGTCCTGGTTCTCGACGATGTAGAGTTTCGTGTGAAGTAGGACGCGGGCGGAATCGACGGTGTGGATGAAGAGATCACCGTCTTGGCGCAGTGATTCCAGTTGCGCGGCGATTTTCTTTGCGTTGTTCGTGTTTTTCAGCGACCGCCGGTAGTCGTCGTGCTGGTTGTCCCCGACGATGACCTCCAGTGAATCTACTGCGAGGTCTTGGTTCTGAAACATCTTGTAGATGAACGCGGGTGACTGACTGTACGTGACGCAGTAAACGTGCTGGGCGTCGCCGAAGTAGTTCAGGAAGCTGTCCCATGATTTGTCGGCAGCCATCTCCAGGTCGGCAGTGCTGCCGTCATCGAACTCGACTGTTGCTTCGAATTCTGTCTTGGTCATACGAGGGTTACCGGTGTGTCGACGGGTGCGTGAGTGGTTGTGTGGGTCTGTGCTGGTGCATGGTCAGATGTACGGGACGCCGCGGATGACGCTGCCTTTGGTGAGGTACCCCTTCATGGCGAAGTCGGCGCATTTGTCGGCGTAGTACGTGGTGATGGGAAGTCGGGTGGACCGGCTCAGCGAACCGACGTGTGCTTCCGACAGCCAGTAGGTTTGCTCCGCGAGCGTGTCGAGATCCGTCGACCCGTGGCGTTTCACGATCTGTAGCGGTCGTGGCGTGCCAGGGCTGCCCTCCTTTCCGCCGGTCGTGGTCAGGTACGAGTGCTCGCCGTTGTGGACGTGGAAGGCAATACCTTTGTCTGCGATATCGAACCGCGATTCCGATTCGTCGTACGCGGCGATGCGGGGATTCCCGGATTTCCGGATCTCGACAAGGTCGAACCGTTGGATGAGATCGCGGGCTTTGTCGAGACGGTTGATGAGGTTCTCGACGTCAAGGTAGAACTTCCCGTCACGATGGATGACTACGTGCCGCGGCGGCCGGTCTTCCTCTTCGGCGAAGATTTCCAAGACGTGTTTGATGACGTTCGCTACGTCATCCTCATCGAACGTCTCACCCGCCTGCTTCGTGATGGCCTCCGACGCGAGGATAGTTCCGTCGGCCATGATGACGTTCGCAGCTGCGCCGAGGTGTTGCTTGTTCGCATGGTCGTACGTCACGTCGAGCCCGACGAACGCGTCAACGTCCCCAGGAACGTCATCAATACGCCACGGCACACCGCCCGCTTTCCCAATGAGGGACGAGCAGATGTTCCCGCGGTAGTTGTCGTTGCCGAGATTGTCGACAGAGATCATCTGACTCGGCACGCCGAGTTGCCCGAGCCGACGTTTGAACTCGGGATACGGATCGTCGTAGTCGGCTGCCGCAGCTTCGTCTTCATCCGGCACGACGATCAGCGCCGCATCGTAGTCACTCGCTTTCTGCGCGTGCTGGGAGTAGTGGAACTCCGAACCGAGTTCGTAGGTGTCGCGGTCGAACGCCGATGGGTTCGCTTCGTAGTCTGCAAGCTTTTTGAGTAGCGAGAGCACGTACGGCCGCGCGTCGTCCTCCTCATCTTCCGGGTACAGCGCGATGATGTCGAACGATCCAGGAGCCTTGTACACGCCGTATCCCTTCCGTTCCAGCCCGCCGGCCCCGTAGTACCCTGTCTTTCCATCGCCGAATCGCAGGTTCGGGATATTCGGCGTTTTGTGCTCCCGGTATCCCGCGTTCGTGGGTTGCGCGACGGGGTCGAAGCCGAAGTACGGCGTCGGACCGAGCAAATCCACGAACGACGTGACGACGCTGAACCGTTCCTCGGGTTTCATCCGACTCTCGTTGTGAATGACGTCCAAGAACGCCTCATCGACACGGCCCAACTGATCGAACGTCGGGATAACCTTGCAGAACTCCAAGAGCTGCGGGAAGATCGAATCCTCATCACTCCCGTACTGCAGATCGGCGATGATCGGATCACCGGCCCGCATCGAGTTGATGACGTCCTGCTCAACGTGCTTCTCGTGGTACTTCGACATCGAGACGCCCGGGCCCTCCAGCACATCGCCGTAGTCCATATCGATGACCTCCTTGACCGTTGCCGTGCGCGCACTGTCGTACAGGTCCGTGTCGTGCTCAACATTCACCTCGGCAATGTCATGTCCGCGCTGCACCCACTCAGCGGCGGAAAACGTCGATTCCAGATGGTACGCGACGTTCACGCCACAAATCACGGTTCCGTCAGCATCAACATGAATCCGGCATTTGTACTTTCGATAGGCTTCGAACAACCCGCTGTTCGCGGTTCGCTGCGGAGTGGGCTCAATAATCGAATCGATCCCCGAAACCTCGAAGCGGCCAGCAACACCTCGCTTCACGTCCTGCTTAACGAACTCTTGAAGCGGACCGTCATCCGTGTACGAGCGCGCCTCCAAGGTCGTCTTGTCTTGGTGGATGGGTTCGATAGTGTACCCGTGGAACGAAATCGTGCTATGGAGCTTTTCGGTCGCGTAGATACGTCGCCGGGACGCATCAGCTGTCGTGACTGGGCTGTTGATCCGTGACTGATAGTAGTTCGCTGCTTTCGCCGTGAACCCCTCAATCCCGTTCGTGAAGTCGTCCGGGTCGATCCCGCTGCTCCCGGTTGCGCGGAGTTCATATTCGTGGACGGTGAGTTCCGGTAGATTCCCGAGCTCGAACTGCAGCAGGTAGTTCCCTTCCGACAACGGCTGTTGGTGTAACAGTTCACCGCCACCATCTGCCGTCGGCCGTGGTTCGCTCGTCACCTCACCTTGAACGAACTCCGACTCAGCGCTTTGATCTGCCTCCGTTGAAGATTCACTATCATCACTCTCGGAGGACTGCGTAGCCGATGTGTTCTCCGCCCCGCCGTTCTCGGCTGCAGCAGGTCGCTCGTCGAGCGGCGTGACGAGCAGGTCATATCCTGGGTTGAGTTGCATCTCACCGCGATACTCGTTCCCGACCACGTTCTCCAGTACGTACCAGCGCCCATCATCCCACTCGAAATCCACGATCTCGTTATTGTGAAATACGGTCAGACCCACTGGCGACCCTTCGACGTCCTCCAATTGGACTTTCCGAGCGATGGCGTCGTGATCCCACTCGTCAATCCCTGTGACACGCAGTGAGATATCGATCTGTTCCCCATCCTCGATGTCGGTCTTCACTGCCATTACACCGACAAACGAACTCCTATAATAAATAGATTTTCACTAGACACATTCGAAACACGCAAAATGAATTTTAGAACCATACCAATACAACAACTCCTCTGCAAACGGTTTGGGGACACTGCGGAGATAGCACCGGACAACGACGAGGTCATGAATCTCCCACATATACCGCGGCGAACAAAGAGTTTCTAATAGAGTCAAGATAGGGACATCAGGATGCACGAATATTTGTACTAGCCCAGAATAATCATCCATATGATCGGGACAGGGAGCGCAGAAGAGTTCATCGACGACGCCGAACACCACAACGAGTGGTGGAGTGACGGAACTTCCCCAGAACTTTCACACGCCACAAATCTCACCCCTCGCTCTGATTTCTACCGCATCCTCAAGGAAACAAATACCCACTACACTGACGATGTCGAGAGCCTCGTCTACGCAATTCATGGACAAACCGGCATCGGGAAAACCACGCTTATACACCAACTCATCGCAGCCCTCCTCGACACAACCGAATTCCCACAACAAAACCAAGACCTCGAACTCACTTCCGCACTCTCCCCCAGACAAATCCTCTATATCCCCTTAGAAGACTCTCTGTATCAGCTGGAACGTCCAAGCAACGACATCAAACGCCTCAACCAAGTCATCGACTACTTCCAGACGCACGTCGCACCCCGTCAAGGTCAAAAATTCATACTCCTCGACGATGTCCAAGCCCTTGACTTCGATGAGAACCACAAAGCAGAGCTACTTGACCTTATCGACGACAATACGTACGTATTCCTAACCGGTAACGTCCGCGCACAGGTCAACCTCTCCATCGCCGAAACCGCCGACACCGTTGATGAATTCGAAGGCCCATGGCCCATCCTCCCGATGAAATTCATCGACACCGTCCAAACCGGCGAAGGCCTAGGTGTCGAATTCAATGAGGAATTCCGAACGCAACTCGAACAATTCCAATCACCCGACTTAGACGGCCCAGCACCGATCAAAACAATTCGAACCGGACTTTCCGGAACGAATTCGGAAACCAGTCTCGACACAGCTGTTGAGACACTCTCAGAACTCTGCTTCGGCATTTTTGACGAGGACGACCGAAACAACCTCCACGACGCCGCACGCGCATACCTCCGAACAGGCGGCACCCTCCACCAAACAGACGACCCTTCGATCCGGAACGACCTCTCAAAATCCCACTTCCTCCTCTTCCTCTACAAAGAACTCGCCAAGCACCGATCCATTCAACAACCCGAAAACCTCCACCGACTCAGTTCCATCGCCGCCACCAACGCCGGTGAAGAACTCCAGTACACCGATCTTAGCGATCAAATCGGCGTCGACAGGCGAACCGTCGACAACTACCTCGACGTTCTCGACGAAGGCATCGCTGTCACCGAATCCCATGACTACACTCTACGACGCCACCGCCGAACCCGCTTGTACCTCCGCAACCCACGCCACCTCGTCCTCCTCTCCCAACGCCAGGAACACCACGGCTTCGAAGCGTACGAACGACAAGACACGCTCAACCACGAATTCGAATACAAACTCGCCCGCACCGTCGCCTTCGACCACGCCAAACGCCTCGCCTTCAACGTCGGAGCATACGACGTCGAATACACCGAAACCGACTCCGGACTTGTTGACTACATCCTCCACCGCGACGGGCACGTCCTCCCCTTCATCCTCTCCTACCACCCACACACTGGCAACGCCGAGACAATCGCCGAAGAATTCACCCCCGAATCCGGCCAGCACACCGAATCCGGCAGTGAGGAGCTACAGGAATTAGACTACCAGGCACCGTACCGGTTCGTCATTACCGACAGCTTGCCAAAGGAAGTCAGAGAAGACGAATCCCTGATCATCGAGAAAGACGAGACCAGTATCTGTTATCTCCCGTTCTGGTTGTTCTTACTGATCTGCTGAGAAAGCCCCTGCCGTCTATGTCGACGGCCTGTTCCGTATTGCGAGTCGTGCCCCCACGGCTCTCTTAGGGGATGTATTCGTTCCAGCATCCGAGTTTGTCGGCAAAGCGTCTATACCTCCGCGTTGAGTTGTTCGGAGATGATGGTATGACTGAGACTAACGACTTGCGGCGGGAGTTGAAGACGTTCACACGCCGATGGGAGCAACTCACCGCGGTTCCCGAGACACCTCGATCACTGATGGACGTGATCGAATACTCGTTAGGAACGCAACGGAAGGCCGAGGTGTACATCAACCGTCTCTTCGCATACTTCCTCGACCCGGAGCAGCCCCACCGGATGAACTCGGAATTTCTCCGCGTATTTCTCAATGGCCTACCCGACACGTGTGGATTCGAGGAGGATATCCACAATCTCTCAGACGTTGTCGTCGACGATCAAGTACGGCTCACTGAGCAGGTCAACGGAGAAACAGTGTCGTCAGGATTCGTCGACTTGGCAGTTCAAGTCCCGAACGAATGGTTCCTTCTGGTCGAACTCAAATTCTCAGCTGAGGACACTCAAACGGAGTTCTATCGACAGGACGTCACACACATTGACGGTGTTCCGAAGGACGACTACGAGTCTGGCACGTACTATCTCTATCTGCATCAAGAGGACCGACCAGACGCAAACGACCCAGAATTCAGTAACTGGACGTGGACAGCCTTCGTCGAAACCGTCCTGACCGACTTTATTGTTGATAACGCACCACGATACCCACAACGAACAGTCGTACAGCTCCACGAATTCACTGACGATATTCGATCAATCACAGGTATGTCTGACCCCACCGACGACGTTGACGAGAAGATTGAACTGTATCTCGATCACTATGAGGCCATCGCTGACGTGACGGCTACCTTCGAGAACCAGTGGGAGACGTTCTCTCATAACTGGCCCTCTCATCTTTCTGATCGTCTCGTAACCGCCGATAAAGGAACGATCCGCTCGGAGAGCGACTACCACGTACTGTTCGAGTGTGCGAACGACGCTGTCGGGGACTGGTGGTTCCGCTCAACGAGTTCCGATTGGGGGATGATATTCAAACACGGTTGGTGGCGACACACCAATGAACCCACAAACATTCTCCACGGCCGGCCGGATGATCGAAACGACGCCCGAATCGGGTTCCACCATCGTCTCGAAAACGACCGCGAGAAAGCAATCAGAGAGGGGACACTCACGCTCTACTTCCGGAACATGGGAGCCAATGATCAATCGTTCATAGATGCTGTGTCTGAGCACTTCGATGCGCGAGCCGATGCTATCGAAGCAGCGCTGCGGGAAACTGCAAGTCTCACCGGGAATAAACGGAATATGATATCGGCAGAGTACGACATCGTCCCCAACGAACACGAGGACTTCTTCGCGGCCTATGTCACTGCACTCGAGCGAGGGCTCTCTGACCTAGTCGTCGAGAATCCAGAATTGATCACCATTCTTGACGACATCTACACTGACACCGTCGCAGAGGTCTACGGCACCCAGATCACAATGAAGCCCCAACAAAACTGAGTTCGAAGCCCGCGACGAACCGGCTTACAATACCGATCCCGGTGATTCCGGGTACTGAATGATTTTCACGTCCTCGTCGCGGTTAGCGGGTGTCTCGCGGGATAACTCGTCGACGAACAACAGCCCCTTGACATCGACTGACTCCAGGAGGTTGTCTGCGGATTCAACGTACTCGTCAGTCGCCGACCGTTTGACAAACGCCATGTACTCCAATAGTTCTCGGAGCCCGGTTGCGACGTAGTCGGTATTCTGCGTGTACTTCACTTCCCCAAGGAACACTTGTTCAAGTTCCTCCCCACCAGCCTCTGTCTCCCGATATCGCTCCAGGACAATATCAGGACGACCACCCCATAATGAATTACTGCCGCCACGGCCAAGCAGATCCTCAGAGATCGTTTGCCATCGGGAGAGCACTTGGTTCATGCGGTACAAGTACCCGTCAGGCTCGATATCCTCAGAACCGATTGATTCGCTGAATGACAACCCTTCACCGGTCGCATCATGGGACAGGACGAACCGTGAGCCGTTTTGCTCCCACGTAGCGACCGTCGACGGACTATCCCGACTATCAGTTAACACGCGATACTCCACGCTCTCGTACGCATCGAGAACGCGGAACACCCAGTACAGTTCGAACAGCGTGTCCGTGTTCGCCGGGGCGATGAGTGTGTGATTCAATATATCGTGCGCTTCGGTACTGTCCAACTCGTGGTTCATCAATTGACGGTACCGATCGAGAAGTATTGCTGCATCCTGATAGAACTGCGAGCGTGAGCGCTTGACTGACTCGATGGTTCTGTCCGTGATATCTGCCTCAGCGACGTTAATCCGCTGCAGGTAGATGTTCTGCTCGTAAATCCGGTCAAGCATCTCTGCTGCTGATTCCACGCCCCGACCGCTTCCACCTGTGTGTGGCGTCACCCATTCGTTCAGCCAGTCATACCCCACCGGGTTGTCCAACGCGTACGCAAGGTCATCCGTAACGATCTCGTGAATAATCGTCAGTAACCGTTTCAGCACGAGATTCTCGTCGATATTGTAGTGCTCTTCAGGCTGCGTACACACAAACATCGGCTCATCCAGCCGTCCAACGCGCGCCCGTGTCTTCACCGTTCCCTGCCAGTCAATCTGCCCGCGGATCTCACCGCGGTACTGGAACGACTCAGGAGCGGTTGTCGTCTTCATCTGCCGAATCCGGTCTTCTAACTGCCGCATGAAACCCAGGACACCGACTTCCGAGCTGTCGTCTTCAGCATCGGTCAGGACGAAGTGAATCCGAAGCAGCGTTTCGATATCATCGATATCCAGATCTGCGTGCGCCGACCCGATGACTCGATCGAACCGAACGCCTTTCCGGAGATACGTCTGGAAATCGTCGGCAATCTCTCCCAACAACGCCTCTTCAGTCGTCTTCGCCATCTTCAGTCACTCTCCCCCGCCCGGCTCCAGGTCAACCTGGAAGAAATCACGTGCGACTGTCCACAACTCACCAGTCTCGTCGTCGACAATCGCTTCAAGCGCCCCGATCAGTTGCTCTAACTCGTTTCGCCGCAGCCCCTCCAACTGCGGGAACACGTACATGATGATCGGCGAAACGTAATCCGCCGTCTCCGTTGAGGGAGCAGCTGCAACGTGTTCGTAAATATCCTCAACGATGGCTGGCCCGATGGCTCGCTGTTCATTAACCGCTCGCCAGATACGCCCGACTGTCTCGTAGTGATGGTCTGCTTCCGGCACTCCACCGTTTGCCGCCCAGACTGCGACATAGTCCGCGACGAGTGATTCGAGTTCAGAATCATCGCCATCCTCAGGGTCAGGAAGATCAGGGATTCCAACGGGGATGAACGCCCACCGCCGCATAAACGCGTAACTCATTTCGTACAGCGAGGTCTTGTCCAGCGTGTTTATCGTCGCCAGCATCCGCCAGTCTTCCGGGATGAAAAACCGGTTCTGCCCGATCTCCTCGGGGCTGCGGGACGCGTCGAGGATCTCGATCGGATCCCCGTCGGCGTCATCGAACGGTAACGTGACACTCTCTCCCGTCAATGCCGAAAATAACGACCCGAACGCCTTATCGATATCTGCCCGGTTGAGCTCGTCGATGATCAGCCACTCATTCGCTGGTGACCCGTCGCCATCTGCGTGGAACCGGTCCAACACAACTCCCGGTTCGAATTCCAGCGTGTTCTGCGTGGTCGTTTGATACCCACCGACCGTATCGAACGTTGACCAATCAGCCGACGCTGTCACGAGTTCGTATTTACCTTCCCCAACCGTTGCTTCACACACTTGACGTGCCAGCTTTGTCTTCCCCGTGCCCGGTGGGCCGAACAACAAAACATGGTTCCCGTTTGCCAACGCTTGCTCCACCCGTGATTGAATCCGATCCCATTCATCGTCCGGAAAATGCAAGTGTTCCTGCTCAACCGTAATCTCCGAGTCCGGGACCGCAAGCTCCGTAGCGAAGTCATCAAACCGTGTCATCTCGCATAACTCCAGAATCCGCTCGTACTCACCCTTGGTGAGTTCCGTAACTACGAAGCTGTTATCAGATTCTACAAGCCGGCTTCCATCTAATTCCCCGTCCGATTTCACCTCACGCCAACTCGCTCCATCTAATGCCTCATCCCATTGGAGCGTGATGCCTTCAACGGCTTCTGAATCGCCTGAATTCGAAGCCTCTTCGTGTAACCCACGCGTAACGTGTGCTCGCCCAACAATCTCTTTCACTGGCGAAATCTGGTACACCAGGACCTCATCACCTGGCGTCGCCTCCCGATACGCCTCCGGGTTCCGCCTGGCCTCACCGGCCGGACTTGTCACCTGATAAAACGACTCCCCGTCTTCTTGATGCCAGTCAGTTGCCTCAGCATTCACCCAGAAGTACTGCGTTTCCCCTTCGGATTCTGGTGGCTCTATTTCCGCAACGTCCAGAAGGTACGCGCCAGCTTCAGGCGTGAGGTGGCAGAGATAGGCCTGCAACACGTTTCCGGCATCATTCAACGGATATCTGGTTTTCTCCTGTCGGACCTCCGGATCAAGCAGGCCGTCTCGAACCTCGTCTAGCGGCACTGGGTCACTTAACCGCTCTGTGGAGAGATCAACAAAGAAGTGCTGTTCCCCATCGAATTCATCCTGATACGCTTCCGACTCAACGACTGAACACGCACGGATCTCCTGATTCGCGTAGTGGAAAACGACATCCCCCGGATCCAAAACCGTGAGATCACGTTGCCATTTCGTATCCGTTGAACGAAGATACTCCCCTTCTAATTCTTCATCGTGCGTTTGATTCACCCAGAAAAACTCGATATCGTCCGCGACATCAGGTAATGCATCAGTTTCGACTGCGTCTGGAGTGAGAAGATCGCTCCAACTCCAAATCATTGTCTGGACGTGCAGCATCGACGGATCCTCGACCCGTCCTTCAAGCCTCGTTAACAGTTGCGTACACGCCTTGTTTAATTCCAGATACTGACGTGCATCGAACCCTTGATTCACCTTGTAGTCCGCGAACTCACGGAAGAAATCCCGCATCTGCGTCCACTTGTAGTGAACATACTGATCCGGATGGACAAACATCAGAAGACACGCACCGAGCCCGAGCAGCGATCCAGGTGCACTTCCAGCTTCGACATCCGCGTAAAACTCCCGAAACTGGTCTAACCGCTCTACGAGGTCCTCAGTCGGATCAAAGAAAAACGAAAGCGTCTCCGCGGTTGCTTCGACATTCGCTTCAGAAACCTCTTTGAACTCATGCCACGCTACACCACCGTTCTGTCCCCCTCCTAACATGTACGCCGGGATTTTCGTCCCGATACTCACCTGATCACCAAGCACTTCAAGCAGCACCGGAACATCACTCGGCGATAACTCCGTCACCTTGGTGTCCGCTAAGAATTCTTCTTCCAAATGCCGCTGATAATCCCATTTCCACGTCTCCCACCCAACAGGCGACGCCGCATCTTCCTCATACCCGCCAGCATCCCACACCTCAACAAATCGATCAACAACATCATCGATTCCGTCAAGCTCAATCTTAGGCGACGAGGCACTCATTCACAAAAAGTGTCTTATCCAAGTGCATAAACATACCTGCAACGGAACAGGTATTTAGAAGATTGGCAGTAGACCTGGTTCGTTCAAATTTGGCGAGGTTGCTCTCAATCCGTTTTCTCACTCGGCTCAGAGCCTACCGAAATCCGATCGAGAAGTCTGTCTGCGGCCGTTGCTGCGGCGGTTGGTTCGAGTCCGTGCTGACAGTAGGCGTCGATCACCGCTGACCGGATCTGTTCGTCCGGTCGTGTCGGGCGCGGATCAGGGTATTTCGTGTCGCGTAATTTCACTTTCACTTGGGTATCCGTAACTTAACAAGAATAGCCTGACTACAGACATATAATGACTTGCATCCTCCATGTATCAGACACGCATCTGGATTACAGGCAATACCAAAACGACAGACGTCGGAAAGACTACGTCGACGCGTTCAACCGCGTTATCGACATCGCCATCGAAGAAAACGTAGACGCTGTCCTCCACACCGGCGACCTGTTCCATGACAAAAGCCCATCACTGGGCAGTCAGATCGAATGCGCAGAAATCATACAACGCTTGAAAAACGAGCCATCGGAGGAAATCCCGTTCCTGACCATCGTCGGGAATCACGAACGGAAACGCGATCATCAATTCGTTGACTACTTGGAACTCCCGAACGGGCACTTGGTGCAACTCGACAACGAAGACAACACCCCATTCGTTGTGAACGACGATGTCGCAATCTACGGGTTCGACTACATCCCCAAGCCATCCTGGGAATCCACTAATCTCACACTAACACCACCAGACACTGAGTGCTTTATTTTGGTCGCCATGCACCAACTCTTCCACCCACCGGTTCCGGAGATAATGGCGCAGCACAACACAGAAGACGTCCTTGACCGGTTCGGGATTAACGTTGACGCGCTCGCACTCGGAGACCACCACCAACGAGAACAAACAACAGTGAACGGAACCCAAGTGTGGTACCCAGGATCGACAGAAAAAACCAAGGAAGACGACGGACCTAACCACTACGTCGATATTTTGGAATTCGACGGGGCAGAACTCGACCGGAAGGCCCGGCGAGAAATCCCGACGCGAGAGTTCCTGTTCATCGATATCGATCTTGTAGAAGGCGTATCCCCTGTAGAGCAAATTCAGCGCGAACTCGACGCGTACGACGTTCAAGGCAAAGTGGTGCACGTCACTCTCGACGGAGCGGATGTGAACGTGACGAAATCGCAAGTCGAAGACCTCCTCCGAGACAGGGGAGTGACTGTGGGTCGGTGCTCCGACGCCCGGAGTAAATTCGAGATTGACGTTGACGTGGTTGAGACAGAAGTAGAAAACATCGACACTACTGTTGACGAGGAACTCGGTGTTCTCGACTTGAGCGCAACAGCTCAGGAAGTCGAGCAAGTTGTGCGTGATTTGAACACGCCGAAATCACACGTTCGAGCACGAGCCGATGAGGTCGTGGCCGCCGCAGTACCTGGCAGCACACCAGACGAGGACTTGGATGGTGAGGATCCCGTTCAGGCCGAACTTCCCGGTGACACAGGGTCAGCGACCGACGGAGGTGAGAACTTATGAAAGTGAAGGAGTTGGAGTTGACGAACTTTCAGTCGTACGATAACGGCGAGGTAAAATTCCCTGAAGGAACGACGTTCATTCGCGGGGAAATCGGGACAGGGAAGTCTACGCTTCTCCGCGCGATTTTCTGTGCGCTCTTCCAAACTGACGCGTCCGATGAAGCGCTCGGCATCGAAACATTGGACGAGCTCGTGAAGTTGGGAGAAGACAGTGCGACGGTCAAGTTAACATTCGAAGTCGAGGGCGTAGAGTACACTGTCGAGTGGACGATCAGCGTTAGCGAGGACGAGAACGGTAATCGAACCGCGAAAACACGGGACTGTGTGCTGTCCAGCCCAGCGCTCGACGAACCCATTGATGGGTATACTTCTGTTAATGAGCGAATCACGGATGATATCGTGCAGATGGATTCCGAAGCGTTCGTGAACTCGGTGTACGTCCAACAGCACGATATTCGGCGGTTGTTGTCAGCTGACGCGGGCGAACGGCAGGAAATCCTCGATGGGTTGCTCGGACTCGACAAACTCGATACGTACATCACCCGAATGAAGAACGCGCGTGCATCCGCCTCCAGCATCGAGGACGACGCGGAGCAAACCCAGGCCATACTTCGTGATCAACTCAGTGAACTCGACGATGAGAACGCGTTGAAAGAACGAAAGCGAGAGATAGCGCGGGAGATTTCCGAGAAGGAAGGCAAAGTCGAGGATGCCCGAGACAAGAAATCCGAGTGGGAAGAAGCCGTTCGGGACATGAAGAGTGAAATCGAGTCCTTTGAAGAACGGGAAAAGCGACTCGGCGAGTTAGAAGGTGAGTTGACCGAGCAGGAAAGCGAGGTTGAGACTCTAACAAACAACATTCGAGAATGGCAAGGCGAACAGAAAGAGCACTCTCAAGACATCGAACAGCTTCGCAGTGAAATCACCGAGATCGACGACGCACTGGATGATTACACGGTGTCGTCTGAGGAGGACGCTGAAGCTGCGGACGAGTCGCTGGCATCGGAGGAGTCCGAGGCGAACGCGGCTGTCGCCACGGCTAAAACCGAGCTATCGCAAGCCGAGTCGAAAAAAGACGAACTACAGACCACGCTTAAGGAGACGAAAGATAAGTTAACCAAAGCGGAAGGGAACGTCGACGAACTTGAAGACGAGATCGAGGACGCTCAAGCGGAACTCAACAACGCGAAAGACGCTGTGAGCGACGCAGAACGCACGAGAGATGAACGCGCAGCAACATTCCTTGACATCTCTGTAGACGACGTTACGCAAGACCACGAGTCAGATGTTGAAGTGAGAGTAACCGAACTGGACGGCGAGCGAGAAGACATCGGGAAACAGATCAGCGCTAAATCGTCTACAACCGAGTCACTCGACAAACAATTTGACAACGTACAGGACGAAATCGAGGGAATTAAAGAAGAGAAGGCTGAGACGGAATCGGAAATCGACCGGTTACGTGACGAGGAGTTACCCGCTGCGGAATCGAACGTCAACGACGTCGAGGCACGGTTGCAGGAAACCGTTTCGGAATTGGACGAGACCGGTGATGAATTCGACATCACAGTCACCATAGACACACTGGAAGCCGTTCGAGACAACGACATCCCCGCTGCGCGGTCTGTGTTAAGCAGTGGACGCGACGACGCGGTGGAGCAAGCATCGAATTTCGAGGCAGAAGTAACTCGACTTGAAGACCAGTTAGAGCACGTCGAGCACTTAGAAGACGGGGAGGACTGTCCGCTTTGCGGTCAAGGCGTACCTGAAGACCTCTCGCACGAAGATCGGCGTGACGAGGTGGAATCAGCTATCGAGACAGCGAAACAGAAACGCGATGAAGCGCGTAGGCAGAAACAAGAAATCGATGACCGGAACAGTCGATTAGACACGTTCGAAGCAGACATTCGAGACGCGATTCAGATACAGGAAACCGAGTTAGCAAACGCAGAAGAAAGCGTCGAGTCGATAAAAGAAACCCTCTCAGAATTGAGGGATTCGGTCGGGAGTCATGATGAGAAACTCGATGAGCTATCCTCGAAAGTGGAGGAAGTGGATTCTGAAAAAGAACAGGTGGAGAAACGGATCAACGAGTTGCGCTCGACGCAAGAAGAGTTAATTGCGGAAATCGAGAAAGGTGAAGAGGCAGTAGCAGCGTTCAAATCTGTTGAAAAACGGGAAAGACAGGCACAAGAGGCGGAGCGTGAAGTCGACCGGTTAACAGATAAGCGAGAATCTGCTGCTGAGAAAGTAACTGAACAGGAAAACGAGATTGAACGTGTAGAAGAAGAGTTGGAGAAGCAGGGCGAAGTAATTCAAGAGAAGAAAGCGGGTGTGGATGATGCGAAGGCCGAGTTGGAAACGATCCGGGACACGAAATCACGAGTAACTTCTGTACTCGACAAATACGGTGAAATCGGCGACCTGGAACATGAAATCGAGTCACTCAGGAAAAATATCGAACACGCACGAGAACGACGCGAAGACATCCAATCCCGGATCAAGGATATCAAAGCCGAGCTCGACGAATTACGCGGCGAATTGGCAGAGACAGACATTGACTCGTTACGGTCGAATAAGGCGGAAATGGAATCGAACATCGAGAAACTCGAAACAGCAATCGAGGATCTCGAATCCAGAATCCGTGAATTAGACCGGGAACAAACCGGGATTGAAAGCACGTTACAGCAAATCGAGCGGTTACAGGAACGCGTTTCAACGGCGGAGGAACGGGAAGCCTGGGCGAGCGACTTGTACGACGAATTCGAATCGGTTCGCGTTACGTACGAGCAGGTAAAATCCCGACTCCGAGAGAAAAACATCGCTCTCCTCGAACAGTACGTGAACGACCTGTTCGACGCGTTGTACCAGCAACAAAGCTTTGAACGGGTTGAGCTTCGCGCAGGGTACGAAATGGCCATGGTTCGAGCCGACGGTGAACGCATGACACCTCGGTTAACGAGCGGTGGTGAAGGCGCGATTTTGAATCTCGCATTACGCGCAGCGATCTACAGACTTATCGCTGAGAAGGAAGCACGAGCCGGGGAACTCCCACCATTGATCCTCGACGAACCCACCGAAGGCCTGGATAACACGCACATCCGCGAAGTTACTGAGTTGATCGAAGAAATCAGGAAATGGGACGTCCCTCAAGTGTTTGTCGTCACGCACCAGGAGGAACTGTTCGATTCCGGGTTTAACGAGATCGTCGTCGAGATGAACACGGACACACAATCCAGTACCACGGAAGTACGCACCGGGTCAATTGAAGCGGCATCCATCGGAGGTGACGACTGAATGCAGCCACGAGTCGTTGACGCGTTCGACGCGGTTGTCGAGCACGTCAGTAACCGCGTGGGTGAAATCGATGACCGGGACCCGATTGACCCGGAAGAGTACTGGTTGAACGTGCTTTCACGCGGTAAGGGGTGTGTCAAACCCGTTGGTGACGAGACGTATGTGTACGCTGATGACAAAAACACGATTTGGAACGAGTACCAAGGCTTCGGGCGGTCGTTCGGTGTAGATGCGTCCACGACGCGGGATATCTCATTCGAGAACGGGCTCATCCTCGACGTAGCGAACGCCGTGTTCGGTGAGAAGAACACAGATCGTCAAGTCCGTAATCACCGCACGATAGTTGCTGGTGCGTGGTTCGATGACGGAGAGGAGAAATTCGAGCGCGTGACAATTCAGGATGAGTCATGGGACACGGATTACGGCGAGGTCGACACGTACGCTGAAGCCGCGTTCCTCCCGTCAACGCGCGGGTACTTACAAGCCCCGAACAAGTGGGTGTCCGCAGGCACGCAAGCACTCGCAGAAGGACGGCACTTGAAAACGTACGTAGACGAGTTAGACGCGCCCGTGTTTCTCGACGGTGCTTTGTACCCGATGAGTGTCCTTTCACGCCTGTTGTTCGTTACCCTTGAAGGGGCGATCGTATCGCCCGAATGGCGAGAGGCAACAAAAGCCATGGTTCAGCTGTACGTCGACGGGATTGAGCAGCAGCTCGCATCCGGGCACCCGGTTATCGCGGTGACGAAATCCGTGAACACCAACGAGGTGCTAAAAGCGATTGAAGCAAATCAAGAAGATGGACCGGAACAGAACCGCGTCCCGTGGACCGATGATTATGCGTACGCGACCTCGTTGCTTGCCCAACCACGGCATGATAACCAGACGTACTCGTACACGTCATGGGTTGTTCAGGAGAAGGTCAGCATCAAATCCGAGCGTGTTGAACTGGTAGGCGAATTCGAGTTCAGCGAATTCTCCGCACCGGACCTGCGTCGAGCGTTCTTCTTCGCTCGTGTCCCGCGCGAAGGCCACATATTCCGTATCGAGGTGCCCGCAATGTACGTCCAAAACATGGATTTAGAAGGTCGTCGAATGTTCCAACGAGCGATTCTCCGAGAGATAGTCGAGACAGAGGATACGCCGCGTGCGGTGCTCGATGCGGATCACCACGCACAAATCACGTTAGACGTTAGAGACAGGATTAGTGAAAATATGAAAAGTCAAACGGTGAGCGATTATAATAGAGCGCGTTGGGAACACCTTGCTTATCAAGGAGGTGGGGACTGGTGAGCGATCAAGACCGCCCCGATTCGAAGGACATGGAAGCGTACCTCGACGAGCTGGGTGGTTCGTTCGAAGTCACGGACGCCGACCCGGAGCGCTCTGGTCGCCGCATCGGGCACGTGACGGCGAGCGACGGGTTGCAAATCGGGATGGACGAGCACGAAGTGAAAGCCTTCGTGACCACAGAAAACCGGCAGAACGACGTTCACGTCGGAGACTACGTCGGTGTTCCGTTCCCAAAATTCAGCGACGATGACGAAGATTTACCCGAAAACGTGCTTTTCACTGCCGTATCTGGGCTTGAATACGACATGGAAACAACGCTCCGAGACCTCTCAGACATTCCTGGGATTCAACCAGACTTCGAAATTAACGAAGACGATTACCCGTTGATCGCACAGCTTGACCCAATCACGATCCTTCGCCACGAACGAGCATCAGAAGGCGACGTCGTAATTGACCGAGGCGCAGTTGACCAAATACCCAAACCGTTCGAATCAGTCGAGTTGATCGAAGACAAAGAGTACCTCTTCCGAGGATTGAACCTCCCAGACCACGGGATCCCACTTGGGCACGTCGCCGTGAGCGGAGACCCTGTCCCACGGTCAATGGAAAAACCGCTAGTGTACCACTTCCCGAACCCCGACCCGAGTGAGACTGAAGAACCCGCACTCTGGCGACACCTCCTGATCGCAGGAAGCACAGGGAAAGGAAAAACACACACGTGTAAAAACATTCTCCGGCAATTCGCTGGCGGGCACGGCGGCCCAGCATACACGGTCGAAGACAAGCACGGCACGGAAACGACCAAAGAACTCTGCACCGTGATTTTGGACCCAGAGAACGAGTACGCAGAGCTAGCGAACAACCCGGACCCGAGCGAGCTAACCCCGGATGACCGTGAAGTGCTCGACAACGCGGATCAACAAGGCTTCCGTGTCGGGGGCGTGGACGATCTGGTAGCGTTCATTCCCGTGGTCAATCAAGTGAACCCACCGAGTACAGCAGCGACGAACGAGATCGAGTTCGGCATCCCGTTCGCAGTCGTGAAAAACCGCCCCGACCTCCTCATCCCGTACTCCGCGCAAGGACCAACGAGAAACGCGATTTCCCGCGTTGTCGGCGGGTATTTTTCGACGTTAGATAACGATAGCGACGCTCGATACGACGACTTCATGACCTGGGTACGAGCGAACGAACATGAATTCACAGACGACGGCGAAATTCATCCCCAGTCATGGAGTGCAATGATGGGGCGCTTGTCTCAACGCTCGTTCAACGACGTGTTCGACCAGGGACAGTCCTTGCTTGAGATTGAGCACGAGATGTTCCGCCCGGGACGAGTGAGCGTAATCCCAACCGATCACCTGACCGGTCCGAAAGAACGCTTAGTGATGATGTCATTGCTGGCGCACATCGTGGACAACAAACTCGACGACCAGAACCCGAGCGAACAGGTGAAACACACCCCGTTACTGCTGGTTGTCGACGAAGCCCACAACTACCTCGCAAGCCGAGCTACGACACAGCAAGAATACATCGTAGACAGATTCGTCGAAGCAGCGAAGCAAGGACGAAAACAACGACTCGGACTAGGAATGGTGACGCAAAACCCAGCGGATATCGACGAAGAAATCCGGAATCAAACGAACACGCGGATCTACCTGGGACTGGAAGACGAAGTTGTTGACAAAATCGAGATTCCGCGCGGGTTCAGCGACCGGATTCCACTGTTCGGAAAAGGCCAGATGATGATCAAAGCCCCCGACGTACAGCCAACCGAAGTCCTCGGACTCCCAGTCTGCCTTACACAACATAGTAGTTAAAATCCATATCAGAGGACCTCGCTTGGGCAGATCATCCACTCCGTATTGAGGATGGATAACGCTGTGAATGGGTCAGATCACGATAGAAACGCACACCAAAAACCGACGGGATTACCATACTACGGTGAGATCTTTGAGGAAAGTTCGAGAATGGGAATCGTCCTCGGATCGTCTTCCCCATACTTAATTTCGTTATCGGAAAAATCGAATCGGATGGTTTCATCCATGTAAGGCGTCCGTTCAAGCTGGCTGAGTGCATCAATATCACCGAGTTTCCAGCAAACGAATCTGTCAATATGAGTCAAAGGCGGTTCATCCTTAAAGAAGTCACTCAGCTTGACTTCTATTGAGGCATTATCAAACCCGTTTTCCGTCTCAAGGATCGTGTTCACTTCGTCATTCAACTGAAAGTCCGCAATTTTGAATGACTCTGGAGCACCGTTGGCACTGTATCGTTCCAACATGGCGACCACTTCAGCGGAATTTGATGGTGAAAGCCCTCCCTGTTCTTCCGCACGTTCCCGTCGATCATCAAGCGAGCTCGCCTGAGACTGCACACTCTGCATTTTGTTCTCTAGCTTTCGACGTTCGATATAATCTTGATACCATGGGTCTTGACATACCTTGGTGAAGAATCGATCTAACTCGTCCGTTATCGCCTGGTAGACGTTGCCAGACTTGTTCCGTATCTTTTCCCGATTTGCAGAGAGTTCGATATCCTGGCAGTTAGCTACAAAAAAGAAGTGGAAGAACTCATTGTCGGCTCCGATGGCGTCGTTATATCTCTCAACCTTGATGTGATCTTTGGCAAGCCAGACTCCGAACTGTGCAGAGTGTTTTCCGTACGTCGGTAGCTCATTTCGCGCTTCCTTTCCACCCACCATTCCAACAACTTCGATCAATGCCTCTTGGCCGTCGTCAAGAGTAACGGACAGCTCTCTGGGTGGGTAACACTTACACATTCTTTCAGCTACGAACTCACCTTCAGGGTCCCTGTTTTCGGGTCCAAATTTCAGTCGGTTGGTAGTCTTTATTGGGGGACGCGTGTCGTCGATGGTATCTGATAGCTCAATGGTTATTTCCATTTCATGGAAGTCGTCGTCGAAGTACCAGGCGGTTGATCCACCAATTGTTTTCCACTTGATGTAGTGTTCAATCTTGTTATAAGTAAGTTTCTGTGGATCGAAACCTCGACCTGCACGGAATCCGTGAACCTCAATTCGGGTACCCGATGACTCGTCGGTTTCAGTCTTCTCGACCGAGTACATGGGAAGTTCGCGGTCGTTCAGCGTCTCCCACGGTCGTTCCATCAATGATTCGATCCGTGTACCGTCCTTGACTGCCTCGACTCGAATTTCGTCGCTCTTGTAATAGATTTTCGTCCCGTGTCCCTTGTATCCAATCGCGTCATGTTTCCTTGAGTTTCCGAGATCAAAGAACGAAGATAAGTCCCGCTCGCACATTCCATCACCATCGTCATCGATGGTGAGTGTATTCCGCCCTTCATCGTCTTGCGTAATCTCGATATCTACTCTCGTAGCGTTTGCGTCGTAGGAGTTCGATAGAGCTTCTCTGATGACTTCCAGCGGATCCTCAAAGTCGCTCGCTATCTCGATAAACTCGTTGACCTCGTTGACTTGTGGTGTCTTATGCATAGGTTGTATCAGTCTCCTCAAAGTAGGGATTCATTCGTTCGTTAATTAGTTTGTAGACGAACTTACGGAAACCTTTCTGATCCTTCACAGACTCTTCCAGGTAAGTCGCAACCGCTTGCTCGTTTCCATCAACAATCAGCTGACGGAACTTGCGAAGTTCTCGCTGTTGAACCGCCAGGTTGTGCGCCGCGACCGAACCGAGAATGTCCTTTTGATAAAGATCTTCCATCCGGTCACGCATTCGCGCACGATGGAAGTCGTCATTACAGATCCGGCACTGACAGGCGTCGAAATCAGCCTCATCAACCGGTACGGACTCGAATAAGTTGACGTAATATTTCCCGTTTATCGCTTGGTGTAGGTACGAAGCAGAATCGAAGGAGTCGGCCCCGAGGGCGACAAGTAACGGCATTGCATTACCCGAAATTCCGAGAACGTGAAGTGGTAGATCCTCGTAACCTCGCTGTTGCATTTCGCGCTTGCAGTCGGAGACGGCCTCCACGAGCACCTCGACATTGTCCTTTCGTGGGACAAGGCTGCCTAGCGCAACCCCGTCGAATACCTTCGGTATCGGCTCCGCAAGCTCCTCTTCAATAAGATCAAAAGATCGCTCCAGCATCGCCTCGTAGTAGCCGTGAACGGTGAGGTAACATGCGCCGTCGATCTCGTCTCTCCGCTCAGCGAACAGTCGGGCGTTCACCGCAGTCTGTTTCATTTTTTCGATTCGATCTTCGAACTCGTCGTCGGGATGGATTGGATGATCCAGATTGACGAAAATATCCGGACCCAGCGCGAGCTGGATGTCCAGAGCCTTGTCTTGATCAATATCTTTCTCAAAGTCCCTTCCCTGTATCCCTCCCTGAGTGAGTATTTTATAGCCCCCAGAATCAGCGAATATCACGCCATTGTAGTCACTGAAACTCTCCCATTCTCGAATTTTATTGTGTAGATACCACTCTAGTTTTTCCTCCGAGATACCGTAGTCTGCCAGGGAAGAAATGGAAGTCATTACCCCCGGGAACAGGTCACTGTAGTTCTGTTCCCCCACCACGGGCGGGTGGTTGACCATGAACTCTTTTATCGTGCGATGGATCCCGCCGCCGAACAGAGAGCCCTCGTTTCCTCCTGCGTAGAAGTTCACCACTGGAAACAGGTGAGGGGTTTCGAGGCTGCGGTCATTTATTTGAAGCGTACCGCAACGCGCTTCGCCCGCCTCAGCATGTACGTTGAACGACACCATATCGTCAGTCACCGCTTACCGCGACGGCTCCGTCGATGGAAACCAGCTGCTTCAGCCGCTTGCCTTTCATTCCGATTCCGGAGCCTTGGATGTAATTGACGGGAACGTTGACGGCACTTTCAATACCCTCGACTGCTGGGAGGTAGTCCTTACCCAGGTTGATCCATATATTATCATACCCCGCCTCAGACACCTTGTTTGCAATACTTCCAACGACTGTATCGTTCAGCTCGCTCGCACGCTCCGTGTCCATTCGCCTGTCGTAATATCCAATCTTGTCATCAGTCTCAACGACACCATGTTCTGCTGATATAATTATTATGTCGAGTCCTGTCTGAACCCGGTTTGAGCGCTGTGCCTTCTTGATAATCCGGAAAAAGTATCCATCGTACAGCTCGATGGCTTGAACCGGCTCTTCCACCGGTTCTTTGGTGGCCGAACAGGACTGAACGAGCAGGGAAGTCATCTACCTGCTGATCTCCCTTGGAGACCTTAATAGTTCGGATAATCAACCGAGTTTACCCTTACAAGCTGGTGTATCCTCACGGAGAGCTAGTGAATTTTTCCACCAATTCGTCGAGATTCTCACCTCGGAAGTGTTCCGTGAGTTGGAGCGCTCGCGGATTACTGGGGAGCGTCTCCCCTCGTCCATACTCCTCGAACGCCTTCTCGATGGCTTGGCGGTACGCTTTGTTGGTCGTGTAAGCTAAAACCCGGTCAAATTGATCACCGTACTCTTCCAAGTAATCCGCTAGCCGATGTGCGACGAGCTCGACTTGGTCGTCGTCGGCCGTGGTTAGGACATATTCGTAACTCATCACTGGGTCTACTTCCTCAAAATCTTCTGGAACCGGGCCGTAAAGACCAGAGACAGATATTTTATGAAAAGCATTTCGCTGGCCTTCAAGCCGAGACAGGACTGCCTGGTGGGTACGGGATTCGGAGTATGGCTTTTCCTGGCTACACGGCAGAATGAGTAGTACTTTTGCGTCGTTTGGTGGCTGGTAGTCGTCGCGCTGAAGCACGTCAAAGTCGCCTGGACCGTATTTCAACGAGATGGTTCGCTTCTTCCGTGTTGCATCCTCTACTCCGCTCAGGAAGCTGGTGAGTTTGCTCTGAAACGTCTCATCATCGGGGCCAGCGACGAGCTCTTCATAGCCAATCTCCGCGAGTCGCTCCCGGAGCTCCGGGTTGTGTAGCTGCGCTCGCTTAAGTCCCTTCTCGACGATGTTTTTCCCACAGGCAAAGTCGGCGACGTTTTCCAATAGGCGGCCATCGTCAATTGCGTCGCGGACTCCACTCATCTGGCGGCTGTACAGCTCGAAGTTGTGGTGGGCTATCTGTGCGTAATACTCGCTCTTGAAACGCTTCCCGTGTTGGCCCTCAATGGGCTTGTTGCTGACGTCTGACTCCAATAAAGCATGCTGCATGTCGTCCAGATGGATGGACTGACACGCGCTACAGTCACACGGCCAGTCGTCCCAGTCGTCAATTTGGTCGAGGCTGATCCGTCGCCACGTCTCCGGGTGGATGAACTTCTTGTTCCTTGCGGCGTACTGGTAGCTTCTCGAATCGAAGGTATCAACTCCGAGGAGAGAGAGCAACGGGCAGAGCCTCCCGCTGATACCGAACACGTGGAGCGCGATGTCGTCGTAACGATTCGTGGGAATTGCGTCTCTCGCGCCTTGCACAATGTCTACCAACGTGTCCGGCGAACTGCTGAGCGGGACGAGCGAACCGAGAGCAAACCCTTCAAAGGCCTCGTCAAACTCCTCAGCACGGTCCAAGAACTGGCTGACGTACCAGTTGACGTCTTCGTAGTTGTGACCGTGAATTGCCACGTACACGGAGGGGGTCTTATCCAGTTCACGCTCATCGAGCAACCGGAGCGTCTCTACCGCATTATTGATGCTCCGCTCCATCCGTCCCGTTGTTTCCTCTCTATTCAGATTCTGTGGAATCGGAAAGTCTAGAGTTGCAATAATATCGGCACCGTAATCGAGCTGCAGGTCTAAGATGCTCTCGGGATTCGTGTAGATACCCCAGTCGTTCTCACTGCCGCCTTCGTCCGGTGATTCCCCGAATTTGTTCGAGTTCATCAATTTAAACCCACCCGAATCAACGAACAGTGGCCGATCAAATCCAGGTTCGGTATCGCACTCATCAAAATGCTGTTTGAGAGGTTTTTTACGCCAGTTTTCGAGGTTGTCTGCAGAGAGATTGTAGTCGAGAAACGACATCGCCTGAAACATGAATCCTTGGGCGCTCTCGTCCTCAAACAGATGGCGACGCGTGTACCGCCAGATGCCGCCTGACTTAGTTGTCGTACCCCCAATAATGCTCACTACGGGGAGAAGCGCAGGGGTTTGTATACGACCGCCAGGGGTGTCAATCTCACCCCGACGACCGTACGTTGCCTTTTCAAGGGTCCTGAATACCGACATCAAATGATCTGTATGTATTCTCTGTCGGTGACCTCAATTAACTTCTCATTGTCGAAACGGTCAGTTACCTAATCATTCCCATCAGTTCGATCATAGCCACCGAGTGGTTCAAATTTAAGTACGGTGGCGATAATATCCCGGTATGCTAGAAGGCATACCTGAAGAATACTCTCTTTCCTCGGAAGACCTCGCTGGGGCCGAACGTACCCTTCATGTCGGTCGTAATCAACCGATCCGTCTCAGCACAGGACATCGTATATTGCATCACGATGGTAAGTGCAGTCGTCCCCACGGGCACAACTACGAGGTCACCGTATCGGTGACTGGAACCCTCTCTGCCGATGGATGGGTCGTTGACAAGGGGGTCATCACTTCTGTATTGTCGGAGTGGGATCACCGGTTCCTCGTGGAGCGAGGAGATCCGTTGGTAGATGCGTTTGAGGCCAGCGGTGATGGCGACGCCGTCGTCGTCCTAGATCAGCCGCCGACTGCGGAGGTGATGGGATTAGTCCTCGAACGGCGATTGAGAATTGAGCTTCCGGAGACTGTGAGCGACGTAACCGTTGAGGTGAGTGAGACTGGAGAGCTTGCCGCAGGAGGGATACTGTAGCAGATGCCGGTTAGTTCCGACAACACTGATCTCACGAATGCCTCATCGCACAGCGCCAACGAAGACGCACTGCCGGTCAACGAGCTGTTCTACTCTCTACAGGGAGAGGGAAAACTCGCTGGAACGCCCAGCGTGTTCGTCCGGACAAGCGGCTGTAATCTTCGATGTTGGTTCTGTGATTCGTACCACACGAGCTGGGAACCGACTCACGCGTGGCTCGATGTGAACACCATCGTCGAACGCGTCAGCCGAAACGAGGAGGCTGACCACGTCGTGGTGACAGGCGGTGAACCGCTGATACACAACAAAACGGTTGAATTACTCGACAGACTCAGGGATGCAGAGTATCACACGACCGTTGAGACGAACGGAACCATCTATCGGGACGCTGCAATCGACCTTGCGAGTATCAGCCCGAAGCTTTCGAACAGCACGCCAACCCCGCGGAAAGACCCTAAGGGAAACGGGAGCTGGGCCGACCGTCACGACGACCGACGCATTGATATGGAATCCATTTGTCGGCTGGTGGAATCCTACCAGGCCCAGCTGAAGTTCGTAGTGTCGAGTCGAGACGACATGTCCGAAATAACCAGATTGATCGACGACATACGAGGGACAACAGCCGCAAAGATACGGGACTCGGACGTGCTACTAATGCCCGAGGGAGCCACGAAGTCCCGCCTCCAGGAGACGCGAAAACTGACCGCTGAACTGGCGATGGAACACGGATTTCGGTACACGCCACGGATACACGTGGACATTTGGAACGACGCACCAGAGACGTAGACATATATGCACTATCACCGACATGACAGACCAACAAAACGCAGAGAAGGCGGTAGCTCTCGTATCGGGCGGTATGGACAGCGCGACTGCGGCGTTCGAAGCGCGAAAACGGGGGTACGAACTTTACTTTCTCCACACTACCTACGGTCAGCAAACGGCGGGTAAAGAGTCGGAGTGTGCCAAACAGCTGGCCGAACACATAGACGTGGCCGACTTCCTCCATATCGAGACCGACCACCTAGCTCGCATCGGTGCCTCCAGCCTAACTGACGATAGCCTTGATGTCAATGACGTGGATCTTGACAGCGATCAGATTCCGTCAAGTTACGTCCCGTTCCGGAATGCGAATCTCCTGTCGATGGCGACTTCGTATGCCGAGGCGAACGACTGTAGGGCCATTTTCATCGGTGCCCACAGCGAGGACCACTCCGGTTATCCCGACTGCCGTCCTGAATTCTTCGACGCGTTTCAGGGAGTTGTGGACGTCGGAACGAAGCCAGAGACGTCGATAGATCTAATGGCCCCGTTTGTAGACTGGACGAAGACAGAGATCACGGAGTGGGGACTCGACCTGAACGTACCCTACGATCTCACGTGGAGTTGCTACCGCGACGAGGAACCGGCGTGTGGTAGGTGCGACGCCTGTGCCTATCGCCTCAGAGCTTTCGAAGAAGCCGGTGTGAGGGATCCCATTGAGTACAGAGAGCGTCCGAACTACATTGACTGAGAGGCGAGAGGCCGTCAATTGCCGGAAGCTCTAACTGTCACGTCTCAGTGTTCACACCATGGGAGAGTTTGCGGACGATGTAATCGTTCGACTGAAAGATCGATTGGAACGGGAGTTACCGTTCTATAGGTGGGAAACCGAGTATAGGATCGTGGAAACCCCCGTTGACGTCGGGGGAGTAGCTGACGACAGTTACATTTTGGTCGAACTGGAATGGCGACGGGCCGATCCCGCGGACAACGCGGCGAAAATTTTTCGACACCTCAGCAAATCCCGAGCAGTAGAAGGCACCGTGACCGTGGTACAACTGTTCACTGACTACTACGATTTAGCGTCTGGCGGCGTTTCATCCAAGCGGAAGAATGCAGAGTTTGTCGGTGAGGTTGCCGCCGAGTCTCTGGGCCGAATGAGCTATCACCCACTCGATTTCGACATCGATCCGCCAAAAGCAGGCGAAGAGCGATTCACGGAGTGGAAGGAGACGACGGATTCGATGGCAGCGACCGTGTCGTCGATGATCGAACACCCCTAACGGATCACTCTGTACTCGTCTCTTTTAACCGCATCAAGGGAATCATAAACAAGGATCAAATCAAGACCTTGTCAGATGTCCCACTTGATATTAAATTCTGATAACATTGCTGGCTGGGCTCTGATGGAATGAAAGCCTGCTAAGCCCCTACGCATGGATGAACAAATGGGGTTGGCAAGGCTGACAACTAGACAGCTCGAGTTTGTCGATGACCTGCCCGAAGACCGCCGATCCATCCATATCGATGACGCTTTTCGGGCAATATCTGTATGAATCTATGCCCACTCAACAATGAGGGTCATAGAATTCTTGCTATAGAATGCGGTTCAGGATCTTATTCTGGTGTTGAGACGGAGACTGGGAAGGATGTTTTTCCAATTGCCACGGCATTTAAGTCACCTGCATCTGACTCTTTCAGTATGGGTGCCAGAGAACTATCCTCAGTAATTGAAACACTCGGCTCATGGGAGGCCCCAAGTTATCTCCTGCTGTATCCGGAGGAACTACAGCTCAGCACCGTTTTTCAAACGATTAGAGAAAGGTTCCCAGAAGCAACCGTTGTCGATACGGAAGGTGTTCCAGCTGGCGGGATATCGCCTACCGGCTCAGGGCCACATATTGTTCCCCTCTTAGATTTTCCAGATGCAGCAGCTCCAAATGAATCAACAGACCAGGCTTTGAAAAGCCTCTGTGAGACCTCAAAAACGTTGTTTGTTGCTCCTATTTGGTTTGAGATTTGTCTTAGGCATCCATCAAGTCCCCGATGGGTGACTCGAATTGAGACGCTCCGTCCTTCCGATACTGAAGCTATTGAGGATACTATCCCGAAATTCGATCCTAAATTAGCTCTTCATGATCGTAACCAACGGAGGATTTTGTATTATTACATGGAACATCGCCAATTCCGAAGTGCAGTGAAAGCAGCATACCGAGGAGCCAGCACTCGTATTGAAATTTGCATTGAAAAGAATGCTCTTGATTCTCTTCCAAATGATGTGAAGAAGCTACTTCCTGAATCAAATAACCGGCTCTATCGGTCTCTCGCAGCAATCAAACTACGAGAGCAAAATGAATTACAACTTGCAGAGTTCCGTCAGATGTATGGTGATATCAGACAAATAAATGCTTCACCGGTCAACACACCTCTTGTTGAAACAATATTAGATGGGATTAGTAGGGAAATCCCGCTCCCCCCCTTCGAATTAACTGATATCCGACTTCTAACAAGCCAGTTATATCGAACAGAGGAGACAGAAGAAGTCATTCGGCAGGTCGCAACAGATCTCATCGAAGGGAACATCTCACATATAGATATGGGTGAGAATAATACCAACATGATTCGTAAGGTGGCAAGTAGATGCCGTTTGTTCACTAATATTGCATCTAATCCCACCGTCTGCGATTTCTATCGGAGTCTTCCAGCCCTCATTCTAACTCAACAAATTACAGAGGCCCCTGCAACTGATGATGTTTTGGATATCATAGATATCTACGCAAAGATTGAAAATCACGAAGCCAAATCGCCGATTACTAACTTACTTACTGAGGGTTATCGTGGTGGTAAATTTGATGAATTATATAATGTACATAGGGTGGCGGATTTCTTAGAAGAGCCTGGTCCAAAGCTAGTCTTAGTGATTGATTCTCTGGGTTTGCTTGAGGAATCAGTTCGGAATTTGATTCGGAATCAGGCAGATATAGAACCGGGATACGCGGTCAGTCCAGCCCACTCAACTACAGACACATTTGTCAATGAACTTCGAGACCAAGTCGATTTCAGCAATTTAGGTGGTTATATCGAAGGAACAGGACTCAAATCCCAATCGGTTCGATCTTTCGTAAACCAAAATGAAGATAGAGACGAGCTTCAGAATCGATTAAATGCCGGAGAATCGATTATTCTCTATGATGCACGGCTTGATGTTTCAGCACGGTATGAAAATAGTCGTGCCCGCGAGGTAGAGGACTATGTTCGCACAATAACAAGGTTCATTAGCAGATTTAATAGTATGGCTGACATTATGGTAACCTCTGATCATGGTATGGTCGAAACATTCCCAGAAGATGTTATAGAAAGACATGTTACAGGGGATTCAAGTAGTCACACTACACATAATCGAGGCGTGATAACGAGTTCACCACCTTCTAATCTCAGCAATATTGGCTCTATCGAGATAGAACAAACTGGTTCCAATGGTTCAGAGACAATGATAACCCCCCTTAACCCGCATAGCCGCATTGGAACGCAGACAGAGAATATATGGACCCATGGTGGGATTTCGGTTGAAGAGTCTCTGATCCCTTGCTTCATTGTAACTGCATAGATCATGGTTAACTATCCACCCCCAAAAGGAAAGTATGAAGCACTGCTTACGATTGTCAAAGTCCTCTACGATGAAGGCCCTCTCTCTCCAGAGGAACTAGCTGAAAAGGACTCTGTAGCAGCTTTTGGTTATTCACCAAAAGATGAAACAACACTTAGTCCAAGCGGTAGCTCACAGGCATATAATGAGCTTCATGATGTCTTAGATGTAATAGCAGAAAACACAAATCAAGATCTCCGACTTACTAGGGATTCAGAAGTCGATGATGATTTTCTTCCTGAGCCAAGTGGCCGTGGTTTAGCAGAACTACTATATGATAACCAATCTCCGGAAATTAAGCGTGCAACAGTTGCAGCATTTCTCCTGCGAAAATTAAACTCGTATAATATGAGTGTACAATCAGGGAGTATCGATAACGCGTTCCACACTTTCATGGAAACTCTCTGGGATCAACGCGATAATGATACGGGAACACACAGAACGACTTGGTCAGTAGACATCATGGTGAGAGAGCTTTCCGGTGCCTGGAATACGAACAAGGCCCGTTTCGTCCGCGATCGAGGAATCGATCTTGGAGTTGCGAAACGAGAACACACAAATTCTGGTGGTGACAATCTACTCCCCGTTCTAAGTATGGATATTTTCCAAACAGCGCTCTACTACACTTATCAATATTTTTTAAAGGAAATGAATGATGAGAGTCCAGAGTTTGAAGAATTCTTTAAAACACTCCAGCAAGAGTGGTATCCTATTCCGAGATCCTTCTATGATCACCATATTATGAAGCGTGGACCACTTGCTAAGGACTCCACTATTGACGAAGAGTCATATCCAGTTCTTTTCTATCATTTACACCAAGATTTCCCTGACGCAGAGTGTTTTACAGTTCGTTACTTCGAGGCGGAAACAGCATGGAGTGATGAAATCACCGCAAGTGAATTCGAGATTGAGGCGAATTAGAATGTCAAAAGAGCTTGAATCAGTCTTCGGGATTGATACAAATCGGTTTAACCAAACGTTCGCAGAGTACTGGCAAGAAAATGATAGCAGTGAGAATCGAGTTCATGTTGAAACTACTGTTGAAAGCGAGGTTATCAATGCTGTGGATGAATGGAGCAATCGTCTCTATGAAGAAGCACAAGCTGGTAATCCGGACACTGGACTTTTTCTAATTATAGAAGGAGCCCAAGCAACAGGGAAAACCACGATGACTCGATATATTCGAGACCAGCTAGACCCTGTCGAAAACGAGTCACGCCAGAATGTGCCGATTGTTCTACCAATTTGGCAAAAGTCACTACCAAACCCGAGTTCTTATAAATATCTTCAAAGAATTCAGTCAGAAGGTAAACAATATCTCAATTCGATTGATAATGTACCGGATTTAGAATATAAATTACAATTGATTGATACAATTAGTACACAGCTTTCGGATGAGGAACTATCATCCTTCACTGATGGAGCAGATATTTCAGGAGATCAATTCCGGGAGATCGCCGAAGAGGCAGGACTATTTGATGGTCAAACAGAGCCCAGTGACGTTATTTCAAAATTAGCTGATCAGGGCTATATGTTTGTATTTATTTTTGACGAAATGGTTCCCAGCCATCGAAAAGAAGAAGCCCAAAACGTTCTAAAGTGGTTTGAAAAACATCTTAATCCGTACGTCGGGTTCGTACTGTTCTGCCATCCAGATGTGTCATCAATCACACGAAATGATATGTTCGATCAAATGCGGCGTCGAAATGGAGATATTACTTTAGATATTGCTGGTAATCAGCACCGCTTAGACCAAAATCATGTCATCAATATCCGTGGTCGGCAGGATCAATTAATCAACCTACGTGAACTTCTAACGGAATACTTCCAAGATGTATATCTTGATGAGCAAGACGAGGAGTATGGGCCATTTACTGATGCGAACGTAGAATGGATGGAGAGTCTCTTGAGGACACATGGCCTAATAGGTAATCTTATAGATGGAGTTGGAACAGCAATTAAAAGGTACGCAAACGACGCGACAACATCAAACGAGTATGGAGGGATTGGTGCATATCTCTATGATGAATGTGACCGGGCAATGAAAAGCGCTCGTCTGAAAGTTGCTTTCAAAGCAGTCACTGACTTGGACCCTGACGATCGCACGGCCGAAGTTGCTGCTTCAAAGGAACTTATAGTCGGATCTAGAAATATAGATGAGTTATCAGATAATGTCCGTGATTCTCTCTTAGATAATCGTGTCATCTTTGAGGACGAAAATGAACTAAAGATTCACCCCAAATTACTGGATCCTGACTTTGGATCGTCTAGCCCAGACTCTAGTTCAGAATCCCGCGAACGGTTGATCGATGAATATCTGCGAAAAGCTGAAGAATTCGAGACGAAATTAGAAGAGGAAGACAGAGATGATCTTCGATATGCGACCGAAGACTACCTTATAAATGTCATTGAGTGGTTTGGCACTCAACGAGCAAACGTCACTGATCAGACGACATTGTCAGTTCCCGGTATCGAAAACCCAGGGTTTGGAGTAACTAGTTTTTCCAGGGAAGAATCATTGGGACGTGCTAGAAAGCTCAAACCTGAAAGTGGCGGGCTAGAAGAATACGAGGGAGAATACCTCATATTTGCTCTCTTTGAGGACGAAGCTCTCAGTGATAGTGACGTTGAAAATCAGATCAGAGACCTCTATGGTCGTGATCATCCTGACTCAGGGATTTTGGTCTTTACTGATAAACCACAGAATGATTGGGCAGATCCAGACTGGTTCAATGAAGAGATCTCTACTCACCGCCAGTGGACACCCGACTATACTTGGGGAGATATAATTCAACGGGTATCCATTTCAGATATCCAAGAACCATGGACGATAGGACGGATCGCGGAGAACCGGGACTATGATACTGTCGTGGAGCGTATACAGGCTATCCAAACGCTATCAGAGGATCATCTCGCTCCTGATCTTTATGAGAACCTTTGGGGTCTAACTAGCGATCTTCACGAATCTGTTATAGAACTTCATGTTACTACATATAAAAAATATAACGGACCAACACTACCTGAAGCAGAGGCACTTAGCAAAGTCTTAGATATCATAAAAGAACAAGGATTCGTTACGAAGATTGATCTCCTTGATATTCGTTCCGAATATCGAAACGAGTTGAAATCCTTAATTGAAACAGGAGGTCTCAAAGAAATTGAAGGGACAGAAGACACTTTCGTTTTCTTTGATAGTGATTATGGTGGAATATCTTATTTGACTGACCGCAGTATAGATGATCTTCGTGACCTACGTCCTATACCAAAACCAGTCTTAGAAGAGCTTCAGTCAATTGCAGAAATGCAAAACGATCTCCAATGGGTACATCAAGACGACGATATAGATCAAGCTCTATCAGAGCTAGAAGATGCAGAGAAACTGATTAACTATTTCCTCACTGAAGATTCAGAAATCGATAGGATAGAATCTGAGCTAAACGGAATCACAGCACTCTCGAATGTCGCAGATGAACTGGAGTCTGTTCGCTGTGACTTCAATATAGATGGGTATTCACGTATTCAATCATTACTGGAAGAAGATCGTATGATCTGGGATGAAATACAGCAACTACCTAATTCAGACATCTCGGATATTCATCGTACGTTATTCTATTCACGGCTAGTTGAGAATCCACCACAGGGTGCTGGAGAATACTTGGACGAGGATGAACTGTATCCTTCACTATTCCATGAGACTGAATCAGATATTCGATACGCACTCAAGGAATTACAAGATAGTGAACAAACGAAAGTCGAAGAGTATAATAATCAAACTGAATCTCTACAGAGAAAGCGGAAGAAAGTAAGATCGTTTATTCATAATGGAGGAGATTCAGATGAGTAGTAATTCCACCACAGATGTAGGCTTGGAAGGAGAAAACGATGGAGAAACCGCAAAGACAACCTCATTAGGAGATGTTGATATAGAGACCGCCGATGTAGATGTACTTCTGAGTGAAAATTATACATCGTCGATCGAGAATGTTAATCGTATAAGCGATCATCTTGATAACCTTAGCGAAGCATCTGCGTATCTTCAGCGTGTGGAGAGTGCCGTAGATTCACTGAAATCAGAGACTAGGATTTCAGAACTTTCGGAACTTGATGACACAATACAGGACAGATACGTTGAATTAGGGCGTGTTATTTTCAACAAACTTGATGATGAGGAAGTCCTCTTTATTGAGAGTGATGAGCCTGAAACGCTGACATCAGATTTCGAGGATTACTGTGAATCCGTGACAACGGAATACAATCGATGTACCGATCTTAATGACGCACGCGAAAAATTGTCAGGATACAAATCTGACCTCAGTGAATACGATAGTGGAGATGCAGACACAGCACTAGAAATCTATAAGAACAGTAAGGAAAAGTTAGAGAAGGCGATACACTTTATTGGCCTTCAAGGGGGAGAATGCAGTCACTGTGGTGTTCGCTGGGAAAACATAAGTACCGATCGGCGACAAGAAATAGAGGATAAACTTAATGAATATAAAGAAGAATTTCAAAATCCTGGTGAAGACTTTGATGAAGAGTCTGCTGAAGACGCCAAGTCAGACATCGAGTCCGATATCGCCACCTTACAAAGACTAAAAAGAAATATCGAGGAGGAGGAGGATAACGTCACTCGGCTTGAAAGCCAGAGTGTTGATAATCTTGAAACTCTTTGTGGAAGGCATCTAAGTTCCTAATTATAATGAATGTAAACGAACTAAATCGTCGAGCGATCGAACATGCTACGGAGACCATTTGGTGGAATAAGGGCTTGACAAAGCTTGATCCGAGCACGATTACGAATTATGATGAATTCCTTAACGATTTAGTTCAAGTAAAAGGTCCGTTCCTCGAAAGAGTACAGCCTCCACTGTCGGCACCTCAAACGTGGCAGTCCTTCTGTTCGGATTTTGGTATTGCCTCTGAATTAGAACAATCAATCCAAACGGCAGTTTTTGGTGATAATGATGGCCGCCTTTATGACCATCAGGATCGAGCGGTTCGTCGTATTCTCGAATCTTTGGATACAGACCAAGGTAATGATGCTGTTCTTACTGTTCCCACTGCAACTGGGAAAACAGAGTGTTTCTTAATTCCGGCACTTCAGGTCGCTTTGCAGAATAAATCGGATGGGGAGCCACCAACTGATATTAAGAGTCTTATTGTTTATCCTCAAAAGGCTTTAGAAACGGATCAGCTCAATCGACTTGTAGAATATGGATATTATTTGAATCAACATCGAGACCGATTTAAACAGATTACAGTCGGAATATTTGACGGTGATACACCTCAAGGAAGCTACGAGCTCTACGACGGACAGAATATTCGCGGGCTCCAATGCCCAGAATGTGATAAAAAACTTGAATGGGATGGAAATACAGAATCGCTACTTTGCCCCAATCCAGAGGCACACTCCTCAGGTAACTTTGTGGAGATTGACTTCTTGCGAGTAACTCGTGATACAATTGGTGATAAGGGGGCAGATATTATGATCACAAACCCTGAAGCATACGAGTTCCGTCTATTTTCCTCAGACTCACGTCAACTTGTTTCATCTGACTCCCTTGATTTAGTGGTCTTTGACGAAGCTCATGTTTGGGATGGCAATAGCGGTACCGCAGTGTCACATTTCATAGAACGATTACGTGAGAGGTATGGATCTTCGATCGTGCTTGCCAGTGCCACAATAGAAAATCCAGTCGGATTTGCGAGTGAAATACTTCGTCGTGATCGGAATAATATCGATCATATCGACTTTGTACCAGCTGTTGCTACGTCTTCAACACCAAACGATCCAACAGCATCAACGCCGGCAGTTACGCCCTATGATGCTCTTGAAGAAGTCATGAGATGGTCTCTGTCAGCAAAAGGCGAGCTCTCAGAAGAGGTTGAAAAAATCGCAACACGTTTAGGAATAATCGATGGAAATCATGTTACCGACTTTGGTAAAGAAATATTCAATGATCTGAACAAGCCAGAGACATGGGAAGAGGACACTCTAGAATCGCTATTCAGACGTCGTCATGATCTTCGGAAAGAGCTTGAGAATCGTCTACTGGAGGAAGTGCCTGAGATATCTACCATATTTCAAGAATTTGGGGACGATGATTTTGCACCTCTTGACGAGATTACCTCTGCTCTCTATGCTGATAGTACGACAGACGAGACAACAAATCGGTTTAATTCGATCCTCAAATGGTGCAAGCTCGCAGGCATCTTGTATGACCGCCATCACTACTTTCTCAAACCGTTCAGTACGTTCTACTACTGTAAGGACTGCCGGTCACTCCACACAAGTCGTTCTAACAGCTGCGGTTATCGGGCTCATAACCTCTATCCAGTTGAATCATGTTCTCGGTGTGATACCCTTTACTATACAGACGGAGATTCCCGATGGGCGATTGGAAAGGCGTGTTCCTGCTCCGGGATTTATAATATATCTGAGCAGCGCATAAAATCAACAACATTCCTTTCTTATCTCCTCACACAGTTGGGGCGAGATCTCAAGGACTTCGGTGAAGGAAAAGCCCTCTGTTTCTCAAACCGACGTAGTGATGCAGAGGGTATTGGCGCACTTATGAGAGCATTGGACTACTCATTAGAAGCACAGCGATTACTCGTTACACTCCTCGAAGAAGGACCAGAAGAAGAAAAACACTACACAGCAGATGCTATTCAAGATGTTCTTCATTCAAAACTCAAAAGGATCTATATCGAAAAACCATATGGTTACCTGGAAGATGAAATTCTCTACTCTGGTCTCTCCCGTCACCTCTATCGACTTTCTAATCCATTGAATTCTGATGAGCATCGCCGACTCTTCGATGCGGGGATTGTTAGCGTGTTTACTGAACAAGATTCGGAACAGAACCTTCTCACAAACGAGATTGTAAAAGTTCTTGCATTTAAACCACACCAGGATCTTAACCGGAATATGAGCGTCCGAAAGGACGGAATCCAGCAGAAACTAACTAACTCCATTGAACAGTACGCCGATGCCATACCAGATATTGAAACGAAGATAGAGAACACCATCGAATCACTTGAAAAGCAAGGTACCGTCAAAGTTGATCGGATATCGGATGGGGATGGTGTCTCAACCATTCTTACCCTGCGTCCTCAGTTTCTGAAGCTAAGGGTCAACCGGCTGGCAAAAGTTTGTAGCTTCTGTTATGGTGGCTGGCCATTCTGGGACCGAGACTTCTGTCCAGACTGTGGCCATGACCTTTCAGATGTGGACCGAGAAAATAAGGTAGATATCTCACCTGAATCTGGTGAATATAGTCCACCATATACTCTGGACCACTGGGCAAAGGTTGTTTACCAATCTGAACCAAATCCCCTCATCTCTGCGGTTCATAAAGCCGGAATTGACCCAAATACAAGAAACACCATTGAAGAGGCGTTTGCAGCCTCTCCGCCGCGGATAAATGTTGTATCAGCCACAACAACCTTAGAGCTGGGAATCGATATTGGGAGCCTCGACTGCGTCGTCAACCTTGGAATCCCACCTACGAAGGCAAGTTATACACAACGTGCCGGACGAGCAGGACGAGACCTATCTAGGTCATCAGTTGTTTTTACAGTTGCAAACCCTCACAGTGCTGTTGATAGCCATTATTTCGAGGATATTGGGGGGAGATTTCTTAATGCGGATCCTAAGCCAACCCACATCAATGAGATTGGGGAAACACCGTTCATGACACAGCTTTTCTCAGAAGTGATTACTTTTATGAATTTGTCCGACAGCAATTATGAGGAGTACGAGCGGATCGACACTGAGTCCGATCTTGAGTCAGTTCTCAACGCAGCATATTCGAGTATAGAAGCACTACTAGATGAAATAGAAAATAAGGAAAAAGAACTTATATCGCATCTCACTTCGACTTTTAATTCGAAATCACAAAGTGAGGTTGAATATGCAATAAATACACTCTGTGAAAACGAGGGTATTATAAAAAGACAGACCACGCGCCGCTTATTCAAGTTTTACAGTTTGTACTCACGTCTTTCTGAATCTGGAAACGGAGTATCAGAGCTCAAACGACGAAGAATCATTCAAGAAGAGCTTCTATCTGAACTTAGTCGTGAATTAGGGTATCTTCCAATGCTACTTTCTAAAGCAGGCCTCATATCTCAATATCGGTCTGCTGATGATAACGCTGTCCTGTTCCGTGAGCAAGAAGGCTCCGGATCGGTAACAGAACATCTTCATTATGAATCGAAGAGTCTTCGCCAAGCTCTCAGAGAGACGTATCCTGAGGCAGTTGATACATACGCCGGTACAAAATATGAGGTTGTCAATACGCAGGTAAGCTCCGACCCCTTATATACAGCTAATACTTGTATGAATACTTCTTGTTTACTATTCTTACACCAACAGCCAGAGGGCAGCTCCAACTGTCCAGTATGCAGTGACACGTTACGATCACTACCTGTCCATGAGTATCTTGGTGCAATCCTGAAACCATCTTATGGCAATAAGAGAACACGCCCATTCACACTTAGAGGTGTTAGCAATGACTGATGAATTAGATGATTTCGCGCATTTAATTGGCGACGACGAGTTCGATACCAGTTTGCTCAAAAGAGAATCAGAAACAGTCGAAGAAAGAACGACAGGAGAGATTGACACAAAATTTGTAAAGAATATACGAGTTCAGCGTGCTGTTCCTCGCGTCGAGATTACGTATCAGTCATCATCCAAAGTCCAAGAAGCCCACGGAGAGATCCTGAAAATAGAGGATGGAGAAGTACGAAGCGAACGGGCGATAGCAGGCCATCAATACGGAACAGATGGATTTGAACTTCAGGTGTCGAAAAGACTATTCCGGACATATGCAGATGTCACAACACCAGAAGAGCGTCTAGCTGCTCTTTATTCGGTAGGATATAGTCTTCGGAGCGTCATGGCACGACAGTTGGGCGTTAATCCGATTGAGATACAGTGTGAACCACACCTCCTTAACGATTATCTTCGTCTTCTTGTATACGACAATGAACCTGGTGGAGCAGGTCTCTCATATCCTATTTATAAAAATTTGAGTGCTGTATTCGATGAGGCTTCAATGCAGCTAGAAACATGTGAATGTTCGAATTACTGCGAAAATTGTCTACTTCTTCCACGGACACCGACATTTCTGTTAGATAAAAACCTTCTACAGCGGGAGCTGGGGGCCGCCTTGCTCGATATGCGTTGATCTCAAAGTACGACGCTCTTCTGTAGGAAATCGTTGATGCTGCCCAGTTGTCGCTCTGGTATCGAAGAGAGCAAGGAAACAACGACAGCGGTATCCGTTAGGTATGATTCCGCTTAATGTGTTTGGGCCGGAATCAGTTGCAGCGGATCTGTTTGATCAGGTGCTGGCGTAACGGTGTTATTTACTCTCGCTACCATTCTGACCTCTCAGCGTGAATACCCTTGAATCACCTGTCTCTTCACCTGCGCAGTTGCACAAAAGTTGATTTGAGCCACTCATCTTACCGAGTTTGGGGTAAGCGTAAGATTCAGATAGCCCGTCTCTGCGAGGGCGACCTAACTTAGTTGGCGACGCTCCAGAGTAGAGAGTTCCCCACCTTCCTACTGGAAACTTGGCCTTCGGATTCGAGTGACTGTAGACGCGTATACGCCGTCCGCCGAGTACAGCCGACAGTTTCGGCTATCTCTGAGGTCCCTGCCATTCCATCATGCGTCTGGATGGCGTCTATGAAATCTGAATCCGGGTAACTCGTGGTATACTTCCCGGACTCATCCTCTCGATCCTTTCCCGGCACAGTAATCGGTTCGTGAACATCACCTATGTAGGTGATGGGTTACATCCCATCTCCTTCAAAGGAGATGGGAACACTTATGCCATTACACAATGTAGGTGATGGTGTAGAAGGTCAGTCTTGGAGGGGCGTGAATTAAGCGAAAACGCCCGAGTGCTAGAGACACTCGGACTGGGTTTCTCACGGGATGTAAGAACCCATGCAAAAGTCAGATCCGTCGAATCAAGAGACTGTCGGTGACCAGCTCATTGTAGAAATATCACAATTTGAAAGTTTTGCGCTCGGGGAAGGAGCCGCGGCATATGAAGCCTGCGGTGAAAAACTGTGGGAAGGTGCTTCTCTCGTTGTGTTTGCCTTCCGCCCGGCCGAGCGGTCGGCCTTTCAGATCGGGCACGTGAAATGCATTGGTTGCCGGCATAAGCCGACGGAATACTTCACCTTGGGCGTGCGCGAGCTCATGTTGGATGCGCAGTTGCGTCGTATCCGGTCGTGGTCGCCGGCGCTGCAGTACGTTGAGGAGTATTGTCGGCGCTTCGACCCGCGGAGTTGTACGAGTCGTGGCGGGTGTGGGGGTGGGAGGTGATGCCGGCGGGTTGGGGGTGCGCTAGTGGGTGGTGTGGCCGTCGTGGCCGGGATGTGAAGCGTCGTAGGTTGTGGCGGTGCTCGTGGTGGGGCACCGGTCACGGCGGGCGGTGGCTGCTCGTGTGGCAGGCTGTGGTGGGCGTGCCACTGTGAGTGCCAATGAAAGAGTCCCTGGGTGTGGTGGGCGAGGGCGACCGCCGGGATGCGTGGTGGCGTCCCGACGGACTCGCTCGACCCCTCGCTACGTGGCGGCGAGTAGTTCCGCGTGGCCGCTACGACGAGCGTGTGCTCGATCCGATGCTGGGTTGCGAGTGCGGAGAACACTGGAAACAGGGTGTGTTGGGACGCAGTGGTGGTGTGAGTGTGTTGGTTGTCGTCTTAGTGGTGGGACGCATCTGTGCAGAATAACATGACACGAAACAAGAACCAACAGCAGCAGAACCAACAGGTGAATGACGTATGACTGACTTCGAAATCTGGGGTGATGTTGAACGGTACCGGTCTGCAGGCAAGGAGTCGGTTGAGCATCTGTGGGGGAAAATAGAGCTAGATCGGCGACAGGAGGCGAAACGCGACCCGTGGTTCCCCGGTGAGTATCGCTTCGAGAAGAAGTTTGCTGACCGAGTGCCGGACTGTCTGGTGTATGATGGGCCGGTCAAGCGGTGCATTGAGTTCGTGGCTGGGAGTGACCAGTCATACCGTGCAAAGACACGGGAAGCGCTCCGCCTCGGGTGTGTCGTCCACTGGGTGTTCCACATTGAGCATCGTGACCAGCAGACAGCTGCGCGGGCGGCGCTGGAACCGGAGCTTGAGGGGCCGTTCGAGTTCGGCGAGTATGATCCGATCGCGGGTGAATTGGACGTGGGTACCCCGATTACGTTCAAAAACTACGCGTTCCCCGTCGAGCGGTACATTGATTTTCAGCCTGAGGAGATTCTGGGGTATCGGTCAGGGAAGGCGTGGATTGAGCGACGGGCTTGTGGATGGGATCTCGGGTGTGTCGACCTGGCAGGCAGTCACCGCCGGTTGATCGCGCTGACCCCTGATGGCCGGCATTTCAAGTCGCTGGCACCGAAGCAGCCCATTGAGGACGCTGTCTGGGGGTTTCCAACGGAAGACGGAGTCAAAACATTAATCGAAGAAGGACGGGTAACGCGGCTCGGGCCAGTCGGGCACCCCGGCGACCGTACATCTCGCTAGCCAGCTAGTCGGGGTCGGCGTAAGCACCGCTGGAGTCTATAAGGGGGACTCCAAAGTTCACTACTTCGACGTCCTCGAACGCGCGGTGGTGGGGCGAGTGGCAGACGAAGATTTCTTTGGACACACTCTCATTCAGAATGTCAAATTTTGGTATTATTTAGGTTCTATGTGCTCTGAGCGGTTCATGTGCCAACTTTCGCCAAATTAGGTCTCAACAAATACGTATATAACTGTCGGATTTAGATTCTATGTACGCTGAGCGGCTATGGGGTCAACAAACGGGGAAGAGACTCAACGGAAGAGCCTGTCGACGCGCGAGTCGCAGGCACTGTCACGGCTCGATAGCGAGAAACGGCAGGTCATCACCATTAGTGACATCGTAGACGCACTTGATATTCCGCGGAAGTCGGCCAAGGACATGGCGTATGCCCTCAAGGAGAAAAGATGGCTTGAGCGCATTGCGTACGGGAAGTACCTCGTCCGCAATCGCGTACATATAGTACCCCCAGACTGACGGCATCTTGAACCCACAGTCCGGGTTCGTACAGTAGAAATCGAATATCTGGGGCATCGATATGACGATACATCAGAGTGCCAGTAATCAGTTTCCCTGATCTGAATCGTATTCGACCTGATAGCGTTCCGTAGAACCGCACACCTCGTTTCCGTGCCGCGTTATCACGTTGAGGCTATGCGGTCACTTCTTCTCGTCAATAGGTTGAGTTGAGGATGGTGAGATCTCGTTCCAGTTGAGGTTCGATTTTGGGGCTCCGACAGTCGATATCGAGTTGCTCGTGTTGCCAGTGCCGACCGTCCTTCCCGTTCCAGACCCCGTAGACGGTGACTTTCGGAAGCCGGATGACACCGAATAGAATTGCGAGGTAGTACAGTAATTCAGCTGCCTGCGTCCATGTTCCCGTGGATTTCCGAGGGATGTCTATCGGGTAGTAGATATGCTGTGCTGGGACGCCAGCGTCGATGCTTCTGTCGACGAACCCGTGATCGTTGCTGAGTAACACTGCTTGCTTTCGACTGTTCTGGTTGAACTCTTGATAGGCAGCGACGATTGCTTCGTCACCGGTGTCACACTCAATGACATCGACGGTCCGGTTGGTTCTCAGGCGACGGTACTCGTAGAGGCCGAGGAACCCTTCCCGGTTGGATCCGGCTGGCTGATTGTCGAGACGTGTAAACTCCTCGCCGAAGGCTTCGGTCAGCTCGTGTGTGTTGTACTGCTTGTAATGCCAGTCCAACTCTTCTTTGACGCCAGTTGCGAGCGCGTACCCGTTGGTTGGTCGTCGATCTCGGTCGTCCGTGGCTCCTGTTTCACTATCGATGCCCAGAACTTCTGGGAGTCTCCAGGCAGTGATGTTGGCATCTAATCCGAGGACGACAGGGTCATGACCGGCTTCGAGATCGGCATAGCCGTGCCGTTGGATGAATTCACCGACATCATCTTGATTAGCGAGCTGGACATGGCCGCTGGCGACCGCTATGCGGGTGTACGTCTCAGCATCCGGCAGATCTTCATAGGCAGGCTGACCATGCTTCACAGGAATCCCTTCACGATTGTCCTGGTACGTCATCGTACCCTGCGCGAACCGTACCGTAGCTTGACCATCGTCCTCCAGTTCGATCCGAACGAGTTCGCCGATGTCCTCGCAAGGATGTTTGATGGGGATCGAATCGACGCCCTGATCGTACAATGCATTCAACAGAACCATCAATCGACGGCGTTCGACTTGCATTACAGCACCTCCTTGAAGTCGATCAAGTCAGTCGCGGTTCGCGGGATTTCAGCGTAGAATTGCCCGTAATAGCCCCCTGATTTCCGGTGGAAATAGAAGACATGGTCGGCGTCAAATTTGAACCCGGCTTGGAATGCGATGGCAGACATGAATTTTCGTCCGGGAGTGACGTCAACAGCAATCGTATCGCCATTCTCACGAGCCGCTTCAATATTAGACCGGTAGAACTCAATGATGCCGCGGAAGTCGGTTTCGTGATCTAACTCGTGCGCAGACACGTCGGCGTCGCCATCATACGCGTCAATGATGACTTCAAACTGGTCTGTGGCCTCTGAGACGGACTCAGCAACCCCTGGATTTGAAAGCACCCAGGCTTCGTCCGGGACATATCCACGGTCGCAGGCTGCTGTCAGCGGATTCAAAACCCCCGGCATGGTGGGCGTTCCGTTGGTCACCCAAATTCGAGCCATGAGTAAATGAGAATCATCCCACTGTCAATAGTGTTCGCGTGCCTGTAGTAGGGAGTCGGTCACGCTCAAAAACCCACACCGTCTGATATCGATCTGTTGCAGTCGTTGCTCTCCAATCTGTGGATCTGAAGCTATATCCGTGTCCCAATTCATCTTCTTGCTCTCCAAACTACTGATGAGCATGCCGTCACAGGATGTCAAACCGGGGTGGACAGTAGAGTGGGCTACACCTTCACCGAACGATAATGAATACTTGGACAACTTAGTCTTGAGCCGTAAGCAGGCAATTGCGTACGGCGACGAACTAGTGAGTTCGCTTCGGGTGGATGGAGAAATGCTGCTAAAAAGAGGACTTGACCCGAGAGAGCCGTTCGCATGGTGGATTAACGAGTGTGACCTCCTGATGGAGCAAATTTCTCGCAGAGCATTTGAAGAGGTGGCTGAAAGTGACCGAGACGATGCCCTATATGCGAGGCAGGTTCTGAAATCCCGTGCCGAAAGACGCCTGAATAGGTCACAGTAGCAACTAGGGTCAATATTTAATATATGATACAATTCACTGGTATCCATAATTTCTAAACATGATGGTGCACTGTCCATTCATCTGGTTACGTACAAGAAGGAACAATGGATAATTCAGGGGATGGCACCCTAATCGCTTGGCATTGTTCGATAATATAGGAGAATGCAAAACAAGATTGCCCCGATACCTTCTGGCGGTTTTCGCATATCTCTATATTATCGATGACCGCGAAATTGCTACCTTTCGCTGAGAAATATAACCTATAATCTATATGTTCATCATTACCTAATGATACTTGCCGCCAAGTCGCTCGCATTGGGCTGTAGGTGTCCCTGAGGAAGAAACCACTCTATGCCTTAGAACCAGATGATGGTTGGGACTAGCGTAGCATCATCAACATAGGATAGTGCCGTAGTCCGGTAGTTATAATTCCACTTCTGGAACAATGATCAAATCTCAAATGCCAAGGGGAAAGCTCCGGAGTCTCAATATCGTTTAGAACTCCACGGTGATTATGAATCTAAGAGGCCACCTCGCAGGCTGAAGATCGCAGAGAACGTTACTTGAAAGGGGGCTTGGTCACCGGAACTCTCCCAACGAGTGATTCTCATCGCTTTCTTCGGTCTCTGGTTCTTCAGACTCGACCTCCCCAGTCTCAGTCGCAAAGGTACGTTCAAGAGTATCAATGCGATTTCCCAGTTCGTTCATCTTACCGAGTATTTTCTCGAAGTCAGACTGATGGCCGGTGTCGATGTCGAGCACTCCTTTTTGCGCCAAGTGTCGCTCGATAACGTCATCGAAGTAGGGGTCCAAATACTCTTCTTTCATGTAATCTGGATCTTCCCACCCGCCGAGAGCCGCGATGAATTCGATGTTGACTCCCTCTCTGTAGAATAGATTGGTTGCAAAATATCGCCGGAAGTCGTGGAACGTCACTTCGAGGAAATCATCGTCACCAGTTTTGTCAGCCGCTCGTTCCCGTGCATCCACGATATCGTTTTGAAGAGTTCCTTTGGACTTCGGATAGAGGGGAGATGAAGGCCTGATGTTCTTGCGTTTTCTGTACCGTTTGACCTCCTCTAGTAACGAGTTGGGAACCCAGGGTTTCCGCGGCTTCTTACTATTCTCTTTCCGTGTTTCCTTCCCCCATACGCGCATAAAGGAAATCTCTACACCAGGGCTTCGAGACTTCTGAATCTTATTGAGGGTTACCTCAAGTACCTCCTTTTTTCTCAGAGAGCATTCTCCACCGAGCCGGAACGCGATCTCCGCTCGGTCACGTGAGGCGCATTCGACCATCGTCTCGTATTCATGCGGCTCCATGAAGACTCGATAGCCGTCTGAGTTGGAGTGGGGAACCAGCCGCATCCTCACCGAACCTCTTCCAACTCCTTGATTCGCTCCAAGTCTTTTGTGATTGACTCTACTGATGCGTCCTCCCCGTACTCGACGAATGCCGCTATCGCCAACGCGCGAACAAAATCGTTGTTGCTGTGTTTGATCAACCGTTCGAGTTGCTCTTTATTTTCACGCACGTACTCCCCCGGCGGGAGTTTTTCATCCTCGTATTCGACCATACCCGAATTAGAACAGAGAGGGTAAACTACGCGACGAGGATGAAGTGACTTCACCAGGGAAAGATATTTACCACTGGTTAAAAATTTCGACAAAGACGAACTCTAACCACGGAATCCAACAAGAAACTGCTACAAGATATCCCATCCCTTTTCCAAGAAACAGTATAAGATAATCTTCGGATTTCACAGTCCTACCCCTGGCCATCTTATTTACATACGGACCAGGAAAATTGTCTTGTGATGGACGATACTGAGTTCGAACAACTACTGAAGCAGAAATACGCACAGATTGTGCTGAAAGAGTTGCTGGACGCACCAGGGAACAGTTACGCGTTCACTGCGCTCCGCGAGAAGGTAAATACGATTATCGTGGACGACTCACGGGGTGCCAAGGAGTGGGGTCGAGATGGTGAGTACTCTCCTGCCTCGTTAATTTCAGTACTCTCACAGGCAAAGGACGCTGGCATCGTCACTCAATATCTCAATAGTAAAGGGGAGAAACGATGGCGACTACATCCTACACGATTGTCACAATCTCAGATAGACGAAATACGATCCAAGAACAGCCAAAATACGACCCACTTGGATACATCACACTATGATACCTACGGACAGAGTCACACCGATTCTACGTCCCCCTAGAGTTCCGTCGTCTGTTGAATAACTTGCTCTTGGTAAGGCTTTGTCCGATCGGCAATAATCACGCGACGAAATAATCTACGGTATAAATATTTCGCTGCTGAAGTGACTTCACCCACGACTCGACGATTATCCCCCGGGCCGAACGATAGGATGCGTCATGCAAGAACCGAACGACGACCAGGGGACGATACTCCGCTGGGAAGACCACATCGTACCGATCCTCAAACATCCGAACATCCACATCCGGGACAAAGCCCTCATAGCGGTCGCGTGGGAGTCGCACGCACGACCGTCTGAACTTCACCAGCTTAGCTTCGGTGACCTGGAAGACAGAGGCGACCACATGGCCATACTGCTCACTCGTAAAGATGGCCATGAACGGTTACTCACTCTCTGCGGATCGATGCCACACTTGAAAAAGTGGATACAAGCGGAACATCCAGTCACGGAACTGCTCACTGCGGAGACTGACTCGTTAGAGGAGGTTGCCCCAGAGACGCCGGTCTGGGCACAGACGCATAGGAACAGGATCATCTCCTCGCTTCAGTTACGGGCAGTCACAAAGCGAGCCTGCGAATACGCCGATGTCCCGACAGAATTCACGTTGTACGACATCCGGCGGTCACGAGCGAAACTGCTGGCCATCCAACTCGGATTGAGGACTCCCGCCCTGCGGGAGCGGTTCGGATGGGGGCCTCACAAACGCAAGGAGTTCGTTGAAACCTTCGAAGACGACGGTCTCAACGAAGATGTCAGACCACAACCCCCCATCCAGTGTCCAGATTGTGGGGCATGGACTCCGCAACATCAACCATGCCTCTGGTGCGGAACCGGTCACTGATTAACCACTCTCGTGGCGAACTGGCGAACCAGCTTTCAGTTACTTTCTTTTCGTTGCCAGATGGTAAGCAGTAGTCAATGGCTCTGGAGAACAGGGTAGCCGCTGTCGGTCACTCAGTCGCTTCGACGAACTTCCGAGCTGTGTTGATGACGTTCGCGTCTCCACCCAGGGTTTCGATCAAGGGCTCGATGTCTTCGACTGCGTCCAGCAGCTCTGGGTTTTCCTTCGCCAGCCGGAGCAGTTCTCGCCGTTGTTTGGATTCCTCCTTTTCGAGTTCGTCGACGGCGTCTGGTTCCATCGCTTGGTGACACCAGACGCAGAACGATTCGTCCCGCGGGGTCTGCTTATCGCACCGGGGACACGTGAGTGGTGTCCGATCTTCTGTTTTCTCCGTCTGTACGTCGAGGCCCTGGAGCTCGGCATACTGGTTGTTCTCGTTCTCCGGACCGAACTCCGCGATATACCGCCTCGCGTGGTCGGACGTCGGTGTTCTGCCTTGCCGGTCGTTGATGAACGACTCGTTTGCTCCCTGCTTGGCGAGCCAGTACGTGTTCGACTTCCGGAAGTTCGTTGGCGTGACGGGCTTGTCGATGTCGGCGCGCCGTCCTGCTTTCTTGAACCGGCCGAGGTACGTCTGGTAGCTCGCGTTGTCGTACGCGCCATCAAGGTTGCACCAGAGGCACGCCTCGTCGTCGTCGGGTGCGGGGTGTTCACTGAGCCACTGCTGCAAGTAGGGGACGCTGTTGATTAGGGTGACCGAGTGCTCTCCTTGTTTCCCGTCGAGACTGATCTGGATCCCGTGGTCGGCGTCGTTCACTTGCCCCATCCGGACTTCGTGCATCTCCTCCCCGCGCGGTCCTAGTTCGTGAGACACCGTGATGAGCGCCTTGTCCCGGGGGTTTGTCGTCCCTTCAACGGCCATCTTCTTGGCCTCTTCCCAGTCCAGCATGTTTGACCGGCTGGGCGAAGGATCGTAGGACTTGCTCGTGCCAGTTGGAACCCACGCGAGCGAGTTCGGTACTTCGTCGTCGGCCATCTTCAGGACTCGCTTCCCGAAGATTCGAAGCGCAACTCGGTAGTCTTGATTGGTCTCTTCACTGAATTCGGGGACGCCGCGTTCCCGATTGATCCACACAACGACCTCCTCGGCGGAATCTCGACTTTCGAGCGCATCTGCGAGGCCACCGACCTGCTCCGCCATGATGACGCAGTGTCGGAGGAGTTTGAGGTGCCGGTAGTCGGTGTACTTCGAACTGAGCAGGTCGAGTTGCCGACTGAATTCGAGGAGCGCCTCGGCGTCGTCCTCGGAGATTGATGGTGCGTTCTCGTCATCAGGCGGCTCGTCGGACAGACCTGACCGTTTCTTGATGCGTTTTTGGAGGTTCTCGATTTGATCTCTCGTTCCCATCTCTGCTTATATGTTTTATTTGCTGGGCTTTAACCCTTAGCCCTAAAGCCGGCCCTTGGCTTTTTTCGATAACAAATCCGAGAACGACAGTTTCGGACTTGTTTCACCGGTCGACCGTGGTTTGACAGTGAGTGAACACATTTTGCCCACAGGAACGGTTCTAACATGTGCCCACGGCTGCGGTCTCTCAACAGTTCGTTCGAGTGACCGCTGATTCCGTCATTTCCATTGCAATACTGTAGCTGCTGATTCGCGAACTTAGTAACCGTTATACGACGGGCGAACAAGCCCTCACACATGCAATTACGCGCAGGGATCGTCTATATCGTCCTGTTCCTGGTGATCACTGCGGGCGCATACGCTGTTATTGCGACCGCGGAGGCACCTGAAGTGGTGATTGACGAAGCCGATGCGGACTATCAAATCGAGCAGGGAGATGACTTCACGGTCGGGGACTTGACATACAACGTGTCCGAACTCGATGGGAACGCGGGGACCGCAACGCTCGAGCACGTGAACACGGAGGCAGTGTTTGATGTCACCTGGGCTGGGGCGAGTGCGGCCGACGGTGATAGTTGGGATGCTGGCGATAGCGTGCAACTCGAGGAAGAAGGCGTTGAGTACTACGTGTACCTCTATGCGCCGCCGGAGGCGGACGAGGATGAGGAGGACGAGCCAGTACCGGAGACGGTGTTGTTCGTCGAGGACTTCGACGAGGATGAGTTCACGCCGATCGAACGTGAAGACGGCGTCTACGTGACCGTGGATGACGATGGCGACGAGCGCGTTGTACACGTCAGCGAAGTCGAGGAGATCGATAGCTTCGAACTCGAGTTAGGCGACGAGTTGAGGTTCTTCGAGGCAGAGCAGGAAGGTCAGGTCGACGGTGAGATCGTCGAGATCGACGCGGAGTCGGTGACCCTCGAGTACGTTGGCGAAGAGGTGTCGACGGTGTCGCTCGAGCACAACGAAGTCGTGTTGATCAACGGTGAGGAGTTCGGTGTGCACTTCCCGCACCCGAGTTATGCGTACCTCACTGAGGATATCGAGAGCTTCGAAGCCCAGCATGCGGCTGTTGAGGAACACCACGATCGGGTACACGGCCTCTGGTGGGTTATTGGCCTGTCGATTGTGACGGTGATTTTGCTGACGGGACTGGCGTTTATGCCGGTTCGCGGCTGAAACGGCTTGTTTCGCGATTTTGTTGTTCGTCTCCGGTTTGTAGTGGCGATGCCTGCGTGTCGACGGGAGTGGGCGAAAGAGTGGGGATGGCTCGAGAGTTTTGCTCGTAGCAAAAACGGGCCGGGCGCGATTGTGAACTGTGCCAAGACGTTCCAGTTCGCTCGCTGCGCTCGCTCACGGGCTGCGACTCGTCTACTTCAAATCGCTTCGGATCCGCGACCTGTTGCTCACGAATTTGCTCGTGGCAAAAGCGGGCCGGGCGCGATTTGAACACACGGTCGGAGCAAGCTCCTCACTGCGATTCAAATCGCGGAGCCGTTTTGCCACTCGCGAGTTTGCTCGTGGCAAAAGCGGGCCGGGCGCGATTTGAACACGCGACCGTCTGGTTAAAAGCCAGACGCTCTGCCGGACTGAGCTACCGGCCCTGTAGTAACCAATTTATGGGACGCGGGGTTAAACGTTTCTTTCTCCGGTGGCTGCGTGCCTGTGGTTTGTGGCACAAAAGAGCCGACCGAGCGGCTATATACTACCCCCGTTCGTTCGCCCTCACATGGAAGACGCGTCCCTCGAGGTGACCGTTCGTGAGATTGCAGCGACGCTGTGTTCGTTCGAGACGACGGCCGGGAACGAAGCCCCTGCACAGGAGTGGTTGCAGGCAACGCTCGAGTCGGCCGGATTCGAGGTCTACACATGGGAAGCCGATGCAGAGCGTCTCGCGAATCATCCGTCGTTTCCGGACGACCCGGCGCTGATTGAGACCGACGGGCGACCGAGTGTCGGGGGCATCCTCGAGTTCGGTTACCCGGACGCGGGGAAAACCCTCGTGTTGAACGGACACGTCGACGTGGTTCCGGCGGGCCGGGGCTGGGAGGGCGACCCGTTCGAACCGCGCTGGGTGGATGGGCGGTTGACGGCACGCGGTGCGGCGGATATGAAGTCGGGGCTGGCGGCGTGTGTTGGGGCGGCGAAGGCGCTCGAGTCGTCATCGACTTCGCTCGATGGTCGAATCGTCGTCGAGAGCGTCGTCGGTGAGGAGGAAGGTGGTATCGGGGCGGCTGCGGCCGCACTCGAGAATCCGTATCCGTTCGACCGCGACGCGGCTATCGTGGCCGAACCGACGGAGTTGCGGCCGGTGACGGCCACGGAGGGAAGTTTGATGGTGGAAATCGGGCTCGAGGGTCGGTCGGCGCACGCGGCAACGCGCTGGCGGGGGGCATCGGTCCTTGAGGCGTTCGAGGATCTCCGGGCTGGACTCGAGGCGTTCGAACGCGAACGAACTGAGCGTGTCGTCCACCCGTTGTACGAGGAGTTTCAGATTCCGTGGCCGGTGTGTATCGGGCGTCTCGAGGCAGGGGAGTGGGCGTCCTCGGTGGCCGACGAGTTGACGGCGTCCGTTCGGGTTGGCGTTGCCCCCGGCGAAACGGTTGCGTCGGTCGAGCGGGAGCTACAGGCACACCTCGAAGGGATCGCGCGCGAGGCTGACTGGGGTGGGATTGTCGGGCCGACGATGGAGCGATTCTCGATCCAGTTCGAGCCTGGAGTGACCGAGAGCGACGAATCCGTGGTTCGAGCGTTACAGACCGGGATGGAGCGAACGGGGCTGTCGGATACGTCGCCTCGGGGGGCGACTTACGGTGCGGACAGTCGCCACTATGTCGGGGCCGGAATTCCGACAGTCGTCTTCGGTCCGGGCAGTATCGAGCAGGCACATTTTCCGGAGGAGACGATCGAGTGGGACTCAGTCGAACGGGCGATGTCGGTGATAGCGGAGACGGCGCGCGTCTATTTGTCGTCGTAGACTGTTCTCGGTACGATCTGGGAGTGTCGGTTACTCGAGGTACTCCTCGAGCGCAGCGGCAACGACGCTTCCGGGGTCGACGCCCTCGAGGCTGGCGTGTCGACGGAGGTCCCGGTAGGCTGCGGCTGGCAGCGTGAGCTCGAGGTGCCCAAGGGTCACGCCGTGGTCGGCCAGTGCGCGGTCGATGGGGACGCCGTCGTTGATTTCGCTGGCGACGGTGCGCACGTCGCGAACGGTGAGGTTGCCGTCGAGGGTAGCCCAGGCGAGCAGCAGTCGGGCTTCGCCACCGACGCGGGCGATGTGTTTGGCGGCCGAGGGCGCAATAGCTCCCATGGCGACCTGTCGGCGGACGGCCCTCGGCAGGTCGTGGACGCGAGCCCATTTCCGGATGAACGAGACGGAAACCGAGCTACCGTCCTCGAGTGTGGCGGTTGCTCGTTCGGCGGCGGCTTTGTACGAGCCTTCGCCGCGAACGAGGGCGGCACAGGCGGCTGCTCCGCGCAGCATGTAAAGGTGGTCTTCGTCGGCTGCCCCGGTAGCGAACTCCGCGACGGTTTCGGCGGCGAGGGCGAGGCTCTCCGGATCGGTGGGATCGAACTGGACGGCCTGGCGGGCGTGGCTGCCGGTAACGGATTCGTCGCCGCGGATGACTGGGGCACCGACGGGCGACTCGCGATCAGTCGGCACTCGTGGTGGAGGGCTCGAGCGTGAGTCGTCGTCGTCGCGATCGGCGGTCATTGGGTGGCGTTGGGGGCGGGTAGGGAAAAAGGGTTGTTCCCTGGTGAATATCTCTCAGTGTTCATACGGACTGTAACTGATCTCCAATATAATACTGTCTCCTTGAGAGTCGATAGGAGACCGTCTTACTCCTCGCGTTTTTCGGCGAGATGTTCCCAGATTTCCGTACAGCCGGCACCGGGTTCGACGTCGTCGAGGTGACTGGTATCCGGTTCGTCGCTCCCCTCGTCCGACTCGGCTGATTCGGTGGGCCCCGCTCGAGCGGTGTGTTCGTCTTCGGTCCGTAAATCGTTCGTCGCGAGGTTGGTCATCGGGTTTCCTCCGTGGACTCGGAATCGGATTTCGAACTGGTATCGAACAGTTCGGGGGCGACGTCTGCGGGGGCGTGTTGTCGGCTTCGTGTCGACAGGTCGGCTGTCATATCCCACTGTATGGAGGTCACCCGTTTAACATCGACTTCGCAAGCAAGCGATACCCGCACTCTCGTACGGCGGTAACGATTGCCCGTATCTCGGTCGCCGATATGTGGGGGTATCTCGTCCCTCGCTGTCGGTTTTCTCCAGCGAGCCTGTCATGGGCGATGATAAGGATTGTGCGGGTCGATGGATGCAGGGTGGATTGGGTCGAGGTTTCGGTATGGCAATCGCCCTTCGTACGCTGGACGATGGTGCGTGGATCAGCGTCAACGACTCCCGGGAAGTCGGCGTGAGCGACGTCTGGATACTCGAGCGCGAGGAATGCTGTTCGTGTCCTCTCTCGTACGTCCTTCTTGAGGGATTCACTGACGTCCGCGTCGATGGTACCCACGTCGTCGCCGGAACCGTGGGTCGGTGTCTCGAGTGTGGACAGCGGGTATCGATCGAGCGACTGCCGGTCGGCCGGGTGATCGACGGCGAGTTCGAGCGGTACGACCCGGCGAGCATTCCGAGGGTGCGGGGTGTGGTCGAGCCGTTGTAAGGGGTCGCCTGGCGATTGCCGTGCTGGCAAATACGTCCTCGAACGCCGAGCAACGGGGAGAACTGACGCAACGCTCGGGGCCTTGTACCCCCTGGTCGTACCATGGTCCAATGCCGAGTGACGTCGAGAACTGGAAGGACGAACTGTACGGAACGGATATCCGGGACGAAATCGATCGCTTCGCCGAGTCCGGCTGGGAGACGATTCCCGAGGACGAAAAAGACGCCTGGTTCGAGCGGTTCAAATGGTACGGCCTGTATCACCAGCGCGCAGGTCAGGAGTCGTATTTCATGCTCCGAATCGGTCCGCCGGCGGGGGTGCTCGAGCCGGGCCAGTTTCGTGTGCTCGCCGAACTTGCCCAGGAGTATTCGACGGGGCCGGTTGAAAACCCTGAGTTCGGCAACGGCTGGCTCGACGTGACGACGCGTCAGGCCATCCAGTTGCACTGGATAAACCTCGAGGACGTCCCCGAGATTTTTGACCGCCTGGAGGAAGTCGGGCTGTCTGCGGTCCAGGCCTGTGGTGACTCCTGGCGAAACATCGTCGGCTGTCCGGTGGCCGGCAAGGACAAACACGAGCACGTCGACGCTCATCAACTGGGCCACGACCTCCACGACACGTTCAAAGAAAACGAGGCACACTCGAACTTGCCGCGAAAGTGGAAAGTGTCAGTGACGGGCTGTGACGAGGGCTGTGGACAGGGTGACATCAACGACCTCGCGTTCGAACCGGCCAGGAAAAAAATAGATGGCGAAACCGTCACCGGGTACAACGTCCGCGTCGGGGGTGGCCTCGCCCGGAACGAACCCCGATTCGCCCGGAACATCGACGTCTTCGTCACGCCCGAGCAGGCCGTCGAGGTCGCTGGTGGCATCTCCGCACTCTTTCGTGACCACGGCAATCGGGAGAACCGGTATGCGGCGCGCATCAAATTCCTCGTCGACGAGTGGGGCCCCGAAAAGCTTCGTGCCGTGCTTCAAGAGGAGTACATCGACTGGGAACTCGAGACCGCTGGCGAGGATCTTCGTTCGTCGTACTCCTACAACGCTGGCGAGGCGGACGGGAAACACGACCACGTCGGCGTCCACGAACAGGACGACGGGAACTACTACGTCGGCCTAAACGTCCTCGTCGGTCGAATCGGGGCCGACGACGCCGTCGAGTTGGCCGATATCGCCGAGGAATACGGTTCGGGTGAGGTTCGACTCACCCAGCGACAGAACATCGTCCTCACTGACGTTCCCGAAGCGAATCTCGAGGCGTTGCAGTCGGAAGCCCAACTCGAGCACTACAGTCCGGACCCGCATCCGTTCCAGCGTGGCTCCATCGCGTGTACGGGCACGGAGTTCTGTTCGCTCTCGATCGTCGAGACGAAAAATCGCCAGGTGCGGTTTTCGCGCTGGCTGGTCGACAATGTCGAATTGCCCGACAGCGTCGAGAACTTTCACATTCACCTGTCGGGGTGTACCGCCTCGTGTGCCCAGCCCCAGATCGCCGACGTCTCTCTGCGGGGAATGAAGACTCGCAAAAACGGTGAACCTGTCGAGGCACTCGACATCGGGCTGGGCGGTGGCCTGGGTGAGAATCCGCAGTTTGCCGCCTGGGTTGCAGAGCGAATCCCCGTCGACGAGGTTCCCGGGGCAATCGCGAACTTGCTCGGAAACTTCGAGGCCGAACGCGAGGCGGGGCAGTCGTTCAGGGAGTTCGTCATCGAGCGTGATGACGAGCAACTGGCCGAGCTAATCGAGCCCGAAGAGACGAGTTACGAGGATCCGTTCATGCACAACACGAAGCGAACGTGGTACCCGTATGCCGATCAGGACGGTCTGGACGAGAGCCCGGCCCCGGCTCATCCCGACGGATCACCGATCAGTGCCGACGATTGACCATGGCTGATCGATTGATGTCCGTTACCGCGTATACGACACTCGAGTTGGCCGACGTTCTCGTGAAAGGTCACGATTTCGAAACCGAGGGCTACGCGGTGGTTGACGCGACCGCTGACCGAAAATCTCCAGATCACGTCAAACTCCAGCTCGAAGCTGACAACATGACCGAAACCCATCTCCCGGCACACATGGAAGAACTCAGGCTCACGCCCGAGCAAGCGCGAGCGCTGGCGGCCGACCTCGAGGAACACGCGGATCGAGTGGAAACGGAGCGGGACGAATCCTCGAGGGAATCAAAGTAAGTGTTCGTTCGACCGCACCGAGATGTGTTCGGTACGGGTTCCGTCATGGCCGCTCGAGTTTTCTTTGCCGGTGAAATGGTTCGTTTCAGATGAAATTGTCGACTCAGGAGCGCCACAAAACGGTCGGAGAGCCTTTGCCCGTTCAGCGAGTATATCCGTCCGTGACCACCCCGAGTTCGCCGGCGGTGACTCGCGATGGCGTGACGATTCGGCGGGCCGAGCGGGCGGACTTGCTTGCCATCCTCCGTATCGAAAACGCGTCGTTTCCCCAGCCGTGGCCATACGACGCCTTCGAGAAGTTTCTCGGCGAACCGGGTTTTCTCGTCGCTGAGATCCCCGACGGCCAGGTTGCGGGCTACGTCGTTTCCGACGTGATGCCCAACTACGGTCGTGACATCGGCCACGTCAAAGATATCGCCGTCCACCCGGAGTGTCGGGGTAGCGGTATCGGCTCGGCACTCCTTGGCCGGTCGCTGGCCGTGCTCGCCGGTGCGGGTGCGTACTCGGTCAAACTCGAGGTACGAGACTCCAACGAGGGGGCTAAACGGCTCTATAGGGAGTTTGGTTTTGACCCATTGCGACGGGTGCCGCGGTACTACGAGGACGGTGAGGACGCCATCGTCATGGTCCGGGAATTGTAGTAAACCACTCCGAAAAGAATACCAGTTGTTTCCATCTGGGCTCCCTCGAGTTCGCTTCGTCGCCTAACTCGAGGACAATCAGATGATTATTTGTCCGTCAGCAGGCGACGCAGGATGTCACCGTAGGCGGGTCGGGTGATGAGCACGCCAATGAGCACTCCGAGGATGGTGATGATGGCGAACCCGCGCAGGTCGCCCAGGCTCAAGATGGCCAGCGGCGACATCGCGATGATGGTCGTGGCTGCGGCAGCCCCGATAATCCAGAACGCTTTCCGGAATCTGGATTCGAACACGCGCCTCGAGTTGACGTCACCCTCGTCGAGGACTTCGTCGGCGATGATGATGAGGTCGTCCACCCCTGTTCCAACCACGGCAATGAACCCGGCGACGTGCGAGAGGTCCAGTGGCATCCGCAGGAGGGCAGCGATTCCAAGCAGGATGACAACCTCCGAGAGCGCCGTCACGATCATTGGGAGTGCGACCCGGCGGTCGCCATACCGCAGGTAGACGACGCCGCTGACGGTGAGTACCGAAAGGATCCCGATCAGCAGCGAGTAGTTTTTGAACTGTTCTGCCAGTGCGGGGCTGACGGTGAGCGTTTGTGCCGCGCTGAAATCGAGTGGCGCACGCAGTTCACCGGCACGGAGGTTGACCGACAGGGCCTGGGCTTCCTCCTGGGTCGAGGTAATCATCTGGAAGTTGCCGCTGGCCGCCCATTCGCCTCTTTCCATATTGTCGGCGAGTCTCGGGGCGACGCTGTGGGCCTCGACGACCTCGCCGTCGACCACGGTGAGCAGACAGTAGTTTTGTCCTTCCCGTGATGGGTCCCCGTACGAACAGGACTGTGGGTTCTGCGTGAAGCTATTCTCGACCATCATGTTCTGGTACTCTTCGGCCGAGCCGGGGTTGACCGCGACTGGAACGTAGTGATAGTCGCGTTCAGTGTTGTACGAGGCAGTTCCAATCGTCCCGAAGTCGGACTGGACGAGTGCAGTTTCGTTCTGTTGTCCGCCCTCGCCATCGGGGTAGTGCATGACGATTTCGACGACGCCACGGTCTTCGAGCAGTGCTCGCAATTCGTCGTCGGTCATGTCCGGCGCTTCGGTGACGATGTAGAAGGTGCCGTCCATCTCGGCCTGAGAGACGCGACTGCCGGAGAGGCCAGCCTCGTTGATACGAGATTGAATCGTCGTCTCGATGTCGTCGCGCGTGTCGCGGGTGACGCCCTGTCTGACGTCGTCCTCGGTGACGTCGAGGCCCGCTTCCTGGAGGGCCGCGGCAAACTCGGCTTCGGTGACGTTGTCGGTGAACACCTCAGCACTCATCTGGCGACTCTCGTAGTCGGTCCGAACGAGCGCATCGCCCGTCTCGAGGTCGAGTTCGTCGGACATCGTTTGCTGGATCTCCGGGCCACGCTGTTCGAACTCGTCGGGGTCGTCGACATCGACCTCGATCTCCTCGACGGTCATGCCAACGACGGGGGCGCTGATTTTGGTCCCACCGTCGAGTCCGAGACCGAACTCGAGGTTGTGGAGCGATTGGTCTTCGGTTTCGTTCCCGACGTAGGTCTCACCGGCCATCACGCCGCCGGGGTAAAACAGGAACACCAGCGAGAGCGAGAGAAACAGGGTTAACAGCAGGACTCGCCAGTTCGATTTGGCGAACGCAATCGGCTTCATCGTGCCACCCCCTTGAATTTGTACCAGCGAAGCAGGCTGAAGTTCAACAGATAGGTGTTCATCAGGTCTGCCGCCAGGCCGACGAAGAGGATGAGCCCGATCGACATCAGGAGTTCGACGCCGAGTGCCCAGGCAGCGATCGCCATCACGAGCATCGCCGACATCGATGTGACGGTCATCGTTACCCCGGTCCGAATCGCTCGGTGAGTACTTTCGTAGAAGTCACCACCGCGTCTCAGGATGTGGTTGTTGAGCAGGATATCGGAGTCGACCGAGTAGCCAATAATCAAGAGCAAGCCGGCAACGGTACCGAGTGAGAGCGGAATGTTGGCGATGTTCATAAACGCGAGCGGGATCACGAGGTCCGAAAACGCCGAGGCCACGATTGCGATCGAGGGAACGAACGACCGAAAGAGGATGAAGGCGAGAACGCTCATCCCGACGAACGCCGCACCGATGCCGAGCAGCGCCGTCTGTTGTGCCCCGGCTCCGAAGCTTGCAGACGTCGTCGCCGAGAGCTGGACCACCCCGCGGTCTTCGGAGACCGGTTCGAGGTTCGCCTCGGCTTCGTCGGCTACGTCCGCGTCAGTGGGTGCGAACTGCACGATGTACTGATTTTCGGCTGCTTGAATCCCCTGCACTGACTCGGGCTCAACGCTGAACGCAGACTCGACCTCGCTTTCCGATGCCGTCGTTTCGACCGTCAACTCGGTTCCACCGGCGAAATCCATCCCGAGCGCAACCGGCGAGCCATAGACCAGATAGCCGCCCGCCAAGATCAACAGCGCAAAGGCAAGGACTGCAAGCGGAACCGCCGCCAACTGGCGGTTCGTGTACCGGGTGTAATCGATCTCCGGTACCTCGAGTTTCCCCATATACCCCGGATGTGGGAGTCGTTGCAAGTAAGCCTTCTTAATTTCTGTAGTTCGCCATCCAGGATGTGTGCGAGGGAGAGACCTCGCTACATCATGTCGGGAGGCCCACGACAGACTTGGGGAACCTGCACCGATCCCTCCCGTAGAAACCGCTTTTGCGCTCGAGACCGTCCGTTCCGTATGGCTTTAGAAACCCCAACCGACGCCGCTGGCGATGCCTCGAGTGCCGCAACGCGTCTCGTCGTGTCCTACCCGGCCGACCTCTCGAAGTGGGGGCGGTTTCAGGTCGAAAAGCCCTCGTTCCAGGCGTATCTGCGCAAAACGCGGGATACCGCCGAACCCGGCGATATCTGGGAAGAGTTCGTCGGCGTCGGCTGTTGTGGCAGTTCACTCGATGTTCCCCTGCGCGTCGAGTCGCTCGAGGATGGCACACACATCGGCGACGAAACCGAAATCGAGTACAGCGTTCGGGAGGCCTGTGGGATCGAAGGAAGTTGGCGGGTACAAAGCCAGGGCGGCCCCAGCCACTCCTGAGCGGAAGCGATAGCAGTTCGGCCTGTCATCCGTGGGAGTCGACGGTCGTCGAGCAAACCGACAACGTCTCGTCGACAGTTACCCGGAGCGTCCGGTCCGTACCGCGGACGAGTACGGTCCCCCGCCAGGGATCGGTCGATGCCACCGTGGTACACGTCGTCGACACGCAGTATTCGCGTTCCCACAGCGGTATCTCTCTCGAGAACCCTCCATCGTGGAGAAAGCGATGGATGCGTTCGTGATCGACGAAATACGCCCCGATACTGGGGACGAGTCGATTGCCACACCGCTGGCACACGCAGACGGCGATCCGATCCGCCGGTAGCCCGTCACCGTCGGTGACGACTCGCATCCGCCCCGTACAGCTTGGACAGATCCCGTCTCGAGCGAGCGCGAGGTCCGTCCGGACGTGACGGTCGAAGGCTCGGAGCGTTTCCTCGAGGGTGCGGGACTCGAGGCCGCCCGGCGGGAAGGTATAGCGGAGGAGTTGGCGTTCACAAGCGTCACACTTGATGTCTAGCCACTCCTCTCGGTAGGTCACAAGTAGGCTCGAGGCGCTGCACAGGGGACAGCGACCGTCGATCGAGGTCGGTCCGAACGCTGCCCGCTCCGTATACGTCCCGGCCAGGACCGAGGTGGCAACCTCCCAGCCAGCGTACCGCAGTTCGTAGCCCCCCTCCGTTCGGCGGATGAAGTGCCCGACCAGTGCCTCGAGATGATAGCTGAACTGCGAGCTTACCTCGGCGCCGACGTGGTCTCGAAGGGTCGAAAATGAGGTTGGGTACTCCTCGCGCTCGCCACAGGCCTCGAGCAGCGATCGCAGTATTTCTACGCGAAGCTCGTGGCCTATCAGCGCGAAGGCCTCGTCGGGTGAGAGTCCCGCGGGTTCGACGTCGACCCCCGTCGATCCCGTGTCTTTTGCGGGACTCGGTTCGTCTCCGGCCATAGACGGGATATACTCACGCGAACGGCATATACTGTGGGACCGGGGTTGCCCTCGAGCGATAGCAAACTGCTATTGATCACCAAGAGGGTCGTTCCCTGGGTTCATCTGAACACTCTTGAGATCTCATATTGTATCTCTCATATCGCTTACTAAAACGCGTATTAGCGAGCGCTTTTGTTCGATTCGGTTGCATCATAGAACCGAACGATGGACTCGTTAGGGGCGCCTCCTTCGTCGGTCGTTCGCTACTACCTGTTTCAGGCGGCCGACTCCATCGGCTTCATCTGGCCGGTGTTTACGCTCTTCTTGCTCTGGAACGACCTTACCTATGCCCAGATCGGTACCCTCAGCGCTGTCTCGGCACTGCTCGTGGTTGCTCTCGAGGTACCGACGGGATACGTCGCCGACCGCTACGGCCGGCGCAACGCGCTCGCACTGGGCATGCTCGCGATGACCGTCTCGACTGCGGGGTTCGTCGTTGCAGAGACGTTTGCTGCGTTTCTGGTTCTGTATGGGCTCTGGGCGCTGTCGCTCTCGTTACAGAGTGGGACGGTCGACGCCTGGCTGTACGCCACCCTCGATGGGCGTGGCGAATCCGACGCCTTCACCCGCGTTCGGGGTCGCGGCGGCGCGGTCTACCAGTGGTCTTCCGCGATCACGATGGTCGCTGGGGGCCTGCTGTACGTCAGCCACCCACTCTACCCATTCGTGGCCTCGGCCGCACTCAATGGTCTGGGATTCTTCGTCGTCCTGTCGATGCCTCGAAACGCCGGATTCGAGTCGGGCGAACTCGAGGGCACTGTCGACCTCCGAGAATCCCTTGCGATACTGCGCGATCGGTTGAACCAGCCCCAAATCCGTCTCGTCGTCGGGTACGTCGCCCTCTTCTTTGCCGTGGTCAGCGCCGCCGATACCTACATCCAGCCGATAACGGTCGACGTTCTCGAGGAACTCGCCACCGACGACTCGTTCGTAGCAGCTCCCGTTGCCCTCGCTAGGGTTCCCGAGGAGGCCGTCCTCGGATTCATTTACGCCGGTTTCGCCGCGATAGCCGCCCTGGCCAGCGACCGTGCGGTGGCCGTCCGGCGTTCGGTCGGACTGCAAACTGCACTGGCGGCTATCCCCGTCTGCGTCGCTCTCACCTTGCTCCTCCCGCGAGCCTTTCCTCTCTTCGCGATTCCAGTCTTTTTCCTCATGAAAGGTACCCACGAACTGTTGAAACCGCTGATCGCCCAGTTCCTCAACGACCGAACCGGCGACGCCGGTCGCGCGACCGTCCTGAGCGCCGCCTCGATGATTTACGCCACTGTTCGCGCACCGCTGCTCCCCGTGGTCGGGTTCGTCGCTGACACTGCAGGGCCGCTAACCGCCATCGGTGGTCTCGGCGGCACCTTCCTGATCGTGGCCCTCGTCGCTGTCGTCATCGTCGTCTCGTTTTCCGCCGACCCCGCGTACAGGACGCTCGAGCGGTAGTTCCCAGGGACCTTTTTTCGCCTCGGGTCGCAAAGCGACCGCTCGGCGCAAAAATCTCCATCAAAAAGGCCGCGTCTCACTTCGTTCGCCGCCGGATAACTGCGGTGAATGCCCCCACATCGATTACTCAGGATGGCACGACCGTCACCGGCCGTTTCCGGTCGATAGCCGACTCGAGGTCGTCAGCGATCGCACTCCCTCGAGAGACCTGAATTTCGCCGCCGCGACTCACCGTCGCGGTAAAGAGGTACTCGCCGCCGGCTTGCACTTCGACCGTCTCACCCTGATTGCCGTCGACGGGGATGATGATGTGTCTCGAGGTGATTTCTGGGGTGACGATCTGGCCCTGTGGCTGGGTCGAGCGTTCGACCTGTTCTCCCTGGCTTGCCCCACCGTTTCTACTCGAGCCATGATTGGGATTTTCGTCGTGGGTCCGCACGTCTATATCGATCCCCAGCCGGTTTTCGACGTCGGTGATCCGCCCGCCACCTTTGCCAATGACCGTCGAGATATCGTCCTCGTCGACGTAGACGACCGCTCGGTTCTGGCTTTTGAGTTGCACGTCCACGTAGCCGCGGGCAATTGCTCGAATCTCGCGTTCGATCTCGGATTTGGCAATCCGATCGACGCCGCTTTCTTTCTCGTCGACGCCGTCCTCGAGCGGGACGGTGACGACCTGGCGGTTGAAGGTGTAGATTTCGTAGGCGGGTTTGCCCGTCTGAAAGTCCGTAATGAGGATGACAGGGCGAGCCAGGTCCTCTTCGGTGAGTCCGGCAGGCACTTTGACCTCGGTTTTCACATTGTAGACGGTCGCAATCTCCCCGGCGTCGATGTAGACGACGGTGTCGACTACCTGGGGAATCATCCCCAGTTCGACGCGGCCAACGAGTCGCTGGAGGGCGTCGATCGGCCGGGTGGCGTGGACGACGCCGATCATGCCGACGCCGGCCAGTCGCATGTCGGCGAACACCTCGAAGTCGTCGGTCTTTCTGACCTCGTCGTAGATGGTATAATCCGGGCGAACCATCAACAGGGCGTCGGCGGTCTTTTCCATCTTCCCGGCGAGTTCGGTGTACTGGGTAATTTCCGGGCCGACCTGCAGGTCACGTGGTTTCTCCATCGTCTTCACCGCGTAATCGTTGTCGTTCAGAAACCGGGCGACAGACTGGGCAAAGGTCGACTTGCCGGCCCCCGGTGCACCCGAAATAAGGACGCCTCGCTGGTGCTCGAGCAGTCGCCCTTTCAACTCGTCGGCGTGCTCGTAGTCGTCGATGTCGGTCTGGACGATTGGCCGGACCGCCGTGATCTCGATGCCGTCCGAAAACGGGGGGCGGGCGATGGCGATACGGTACTCGCGGAACTGGACGATCTTCATGCCCGGTTCGGAGAGTTCGATGAAGCCGCCGGTCGCCTCGCGAGCCCCGTCGACGACTTCGCGGGCGTACTCGTCCATCGTCGCCTCGTCGAGCGGTTCGTCGGCGACGGCCTCGTAGTGCATCTCGCCGATGGCGCCGCGTTTGGCCTTCGGTACGGTGTCCGTCTTCAGGTGGACGCTCATCGTCCCGTCGTCGAAATACTCCTCGATAGCGAGGGTGCCAACCCGGCGCACTTCCGGCGAGAGATAGTCCGTCTCGAGCCCTTTCGCCTGGGCCACTTCGGCCTGGACGATGTCGCTCGTGACGAACGTCGCCTCGAGGTCCTCGGCGATGTCGCGAATAACGGCGTCGATTTCGCCCTCGCTGGCGTGGCCGCGCTCGATGGCAGATGGGCGATCGCCGACGTACTCGAGTTCGATGATACCCTCGTCGGCGAGTTCGGCCAGGCGCTTGAGTTCGCCCAGGCCGTCCCAGCCGCTATCGAGGCCATCGTTGGCCTGTGCCTCGAGTTCGGCGACGACGGCTTCGGGGACCGACACGGTCGCGCCGTGGAACTGCCCGTCGTCGATCGAAGCCGATACCCGGCCGTCGATGACGACGCTCGTATCCGGTACGACGTTCATGGACGTCGCTTGGGCACCTGCAGGTATAAGGCTGCGGGACCCCGTCCGGAGGCAACCGTTTACGGTGATTCTACAATCGTGAGAATAGGCGATGGATGCTTGATTTCAAATTCGGCTACCTCGAGACACGTATATGAATCCGGAGACGCAGTTCGGGCGTGGTGGACTCAATGCGCTCGTCGACACCGACGATCTGGTTGACCGAATCGGCCTCGATAACGAGGAAATCGCCTGGCGGAAATCGTTTATCGGTTTCGATAGCGAGGACGAACGCCGGTTGCAAGACCTCGAGCCCCTTCTCCAGCGCAACCGGGAGACGATTGCTGATGACTTCTATGACAACTTGCTCGCTCACGAGCAGACGATGGACGTCATCGACCGCTCACAGAAAGGTGTCGATGCGCTGAAGATGACCCAGCAGGCGTATCTGGTATCCCTCGCTGGTGGCGAATACGACGAGGCCTATTTCAAAAACCGAGCCCGCATCGGGAAACTGCACGAACTGCTCGAGATGCCGCTGAAACACTACGTGGGCCAGTACGGCGTCTACTACGATCTGTTGTTCGACGAGGTCAACGACCGGGTACAGGCACAGGTCGTCGACGCCATCGAAACCTGGGCCGACGAGCAAGAAGCCGACCAGGGTGGTTTCGGTCGATTCGTCGAAGCCTTCGGGTTCGGTGCCGAGGGAGACGAAGACGGCCTCGAGGAATCGTTCGAGCGGGCCGTCCGCGAGGCTATCGACGACGGGATGGCCGATGTCCTCGCGTTGCTCAAGATCATCAACCTCGATTTGCAGGTCGCGACCGATACGTACGTCGACTCCTATGCCCAGCGACTCGAGGACCAGATCGAGCGCCGCAAGCAGCTGGCTGCAGCGGTTGAAGCCGACGTTCAGACGCCGATCGATGAACTCCAGACAACGAGCGAGGCCGTCGCCGAGCAGGCTGTCCAGATCACCGAACTGACCGACAACCAGCAGGGGGACCTGGAGACTGCGGCCGAAGAAATCACGGACGTGAGTGCTGCCGTCGAAGAAATCGCTGCTACTGCGGACGAGGTTCGAAAACAGAGCGAGCAAACCGAAGCACGCGTCGAACGGGCCCGGGAATCGGCGGCTGATGCGACCGACGCCCTCGAAACCATCGAGACGGCCACCGAGGGGGTTGCCACGGCAGCCAGTACGCTCGAGCAACGGGTCGAAGAGATCGATTCGATCGTCCGACGTATCGACTCGCTCGCCGAACGCACGTCGATGCTCGCGACCAATGCCGGGGTCGAGGCTCGCCGTGGCGGGGATGGGAGTGGTGCGATGGAAGTCATCGCCAAAGAGGTTTCGTCGTTCGCTCGCCAGTCACGACGCGACCTCGAGGCCATCGAAACGAGTCTCGAGGATATCCGTGAACAGACCGAACGAACGCTCGAGACGACCGAGGAGACCGTCGAGGCGGTCGACCGTGGCACGATACAGGTTCGCGACACCGTTACCCAACTCGAGGGTATACACGACGCTGCCAGGGGAACGGTTGCCGGAATGGACGACGTGGCTGTGGCGACGAACCAGCAGGCGACGAACGTCGAACGGGCGGCGGATACCGTGACCGAGGCTGCCGAGGCAGCCGAGCAAATCGCCGACTCGGCCGGCTCGGTAGCGGCCGCAACCGAAGAACAGACCGCGAGCGTCGGAGAGATCTCGGCAGCCGTCGACCGACTCGTTGCCGAGGAGGAAACGGACCAGTCCTCGGCGTTCGATCGACACTGAGTGGAGTTTCACACCTGAAGTCGGTTTGGGGGCCTGCAGTCGATTTTCACGCCTGAAATCGTGGGCGAACGTGATCGTGTGCTTTCGAGGAACGGAAGCTGCCGGACGTTCTTATCGGACGGGATGGGGCAATCGGATTTAACTGCTCTCGGTCCGAAACCGGGTACAGATGGACGATACCGGATTCTCCGAGGGCGACGAACTCACCATCCTCTCGAGGGAGGAACTCGCCGAACGCGTCCGTCAGCGGACGGCCGACCTCGAGAACGTGATGAACACGATGGTCGACGTGCTGCTCAAAATCGGACCTGATGGTCGGATTCTGCTGGCCAATGCGGCCGTTTCCGACGTGCTCGGCTACGAACCCGCATCGCTCGAGGGGCAGCCGATCGATTACATTCTCGCGAGTGACGGACCCGGCCATGCCAGGCCAGCGGGTGACGGCCTCGTCGAGCAGTTGCTCGCACACGGGCGGGTAACGGAGTTCGAGACGGTTCTCGAGACGGCCTCGGGTGAGCCGATCCGGACGAGTTTATCGGCGTCAGTGCTCCAAGGTGAGGATGGGGCCATCGACGGCATCGTCTGTGTCGCAACGGACATTTCACAGCGAACCGAGGCCGAAGAGCGCGCGGCGTTCTTGCACTCGCTGTTACGCCACGACCTCGGAAACAAACTCACCGTGACCGATGGCTATCTCGAGTTACTCGGCGAGACGTCGTTGACCGACCAGCAGCGTGAGTACCTCTCGTATGCGACCGGTGGTGTCGACGAAGCCATCGACCTTGTCAAGAAGGTTCGGACACTCAACCGGGTCGAAGCCGAGGAGGCGATCGAGCCGATCGATCTCGAGGGAGTACTCAGCGAGAGTGTCAATCGCCACGTCGACCTGGCCGAAAAGCACGATATTGCCGTCACCGTCGATGTCGATCCGGGCTGTCGAGTACGTGGCGGTGCGCTCTTGCCGGAACTGTTCTCGAATTTGCTCGAGAACGCGCTGGTACATTCGGGTGGCTCGCAGGTTCGACTTGGGACCGACGAGGACGCCGGGGAGGGGTGGGTCGACGTCACCGTCGACGACGACGGGGTCGGTATCGATCCCGCAGTCAAAGAGACAATCCTCGATCGTGGTGAAACCGCGGGTGAGGCGGGTGGGACCGGTCTCGGAACGTACCTTGCGACACGGATTGCGGACACGTACGGCGGTGACATCGCGGTCGAATCCGCTCCACTTGGCGGGGCTCGGTTCCGGGTCAGCCTCGAGGCTGCGACGTAGCCGTCTCCAGTGCGGTCGTTCCTCGATCGGTCACTCGCACACTCGATAGCTCGCCTCGAGTGCTTCGAATCGCTCGAGGTAGTGGTCGAACCCGGTTTCTCGAGCGAGCGTCCGCCCTGCTTCGAGGTGGGCGTGTGCGGCCCTGAACCGTTCGTGCTCGAACGCGAGGGTTGCGAGTTCACGTCGCGCTGTCAGTGTCGCTTCGTTCGAGGCACCTTCGGCTCGTTCGAGGACGCTCTCGAGGTGTTCGCGTGCCTGTTCGTGACCAGCGTGCCGGTAGGCTACGCCGAGAGCGGTATCAGTTTTCAGAGCGAGCAACCGGTATCCGTCCGGGAGTTCGTCGACGGCTGTCTCGGCCATTTCCAGCGCTTCCTCCGGCTGATCGGCCACACACAGCGTTTCGACCAGTTCGAGTCGATGACTTGTGATGGCGTTCTGTGGCGCTACCTCGAGTGCTCGCTCCAGCGAGGAGCGATGACAGGCGAGCGCTGTCCCCTCGTCACCTCGTGCCCGGGCGATAATTCCCTCGAGTTTTTCCAGATCGGCCAGCGATGCGGAAAACTCGTGTTCGGTCGCGAGCATTCGGCCCGCTTCGAGGTAACCGGTCGCCCGCTCGAGGTTCCCGGCCAGGACGGCAAAGCCGCCGAGCACCTGGTTCCGATGGACGACCTGGTGGGTGCGTCCAAGCTTCTCGATCAACTCGAGACTGCGTTCGACCATGTCGATGGCGGCCTGGAGCGACCCGCGTTCGGCTTCGATTCCGGCTTTGTTCACCAGCGCCAGTGAACGGTACTCGTCGTGGTCGAGTCGGTCGGCGAGTTCGAGGAGTTCGTCGTAGTACTCGTCTGCATCGTCCCAGCGAAGGTCGTACTGGGCGAAAACGCCGAGGTTGTTGAGCGCGAGCAACTGGACGCGAAAGTTGTCGGTGCGTTTGGCGATCCGTTCACCCCGCCTGAGCGTTCGTTCGGCCTGCTGTTGGCGACCCGCGTCGTCGTAGACAATTGCGAGGTCGTTGAGGCTTCGGGCGAGTTCACGCTCGTCACCGGCCCCTTCCAGCAGGGAAACGCCTCGCTCGAGCGACGTGACGCCGGCTTCGATCTCGCCGGTTTGGGCGTAGCAAGAGCCGAGGTTCTGGTAGGCGCGCCCCAACAGCACGTCCGCATCGATCTGGGCGGCGAGGTCGCGCTGGGTTTCGAACCCCTCGATAGCCGTCTCGTATTCGCCTCGTTTCATGTACGACCCGGCCAGGTAATCGTGTAGCCAGCAGACCTCGATGGTCACCGGCTCGCCGTCGATATCGAGGCCTGCGCGGGCGGCTTCGGCGGTTTCGTCGTACGCACCTTGTTCAAAACGCATTCGTGCCTGATATCGATAGGTTCGACGCAGCCGTTCGGGGTCGTCCGTCCGGGCCCGGATGTACCGGAAATGCTTGTCGGCCTGGTCGTATTCGCCCTGGGTGTAATAGATGTCGCCGAGCGATTCGAGGACGTCGAGCACGACGTCCTCGAGCGACTGGCCGTGGGCGATCTGTAGCGCCCGTTCGTACCGTTCGATTGCGTCGTCGTGGGCGTACACCTTCCTCGCCTCGTCACCGGCGGCAATCCAGTGGTCCACGGCTCGTCTGGGGCATCCACCGTGGTAGTAGTGAGTTGCTATCGTCGCATCATCGCCGTCTTCGGACGCCAGAATTTCTCCTGCGCGACGACTGAATCGGCGGCGTCGGTCGTCGTCGAGTTCCTCGAGCACGACGCTCCGGATGACGTCGCTGTGATACCGCACGGTTTCGTTGCCGATTCGTTGCCAGAGCCCCATCTCGACCAGTCGGTCGACGACGGTGTCGGGGACCTCATCAGCGTCAAGCACCGAGCCGAGCGTATCGAGTGAGAGAGTGTCCCCAATGACGGCTCCTGTCTCGAGGATGGCCCGTGGTTCCTCGTCGAGGCGCTCGAGGCGGTCTCTGATCGTCGTCTGGACCGCGTCGGCGACGCCGATCTGGTCGGCCGTGGGAAACGTTCCCCGTTGCAGGTCGATCGCACCGCGCTCTCGAAGCGCTTGCACCGTTTCGACGACGAACAGGGGGTTCCCACCCGTCCGTTCGTGAACCGTTTCGACGAACCCCGATGGGACGCCGCGCTGGCCGAGCTGTCGTTCGATCAGGTCGCCAACCTCATCTCGCTCCAGCGGGCCGAGTTCGAGCAAGTGGGCCTGGTCGTCCATCTCGATAGCAGTTACAATCGCTTCGAGGCCAGCGTCGTCGGTATGGGCACTCGCTCGAGACGTTGCCACGAGCACCAGGCCTGGAATTCCCGGGGCCTCGAGCAGGTATTCGAACAGGTCGATGGTGGCGGTATCGGCCCACTGCAGATCCTCGAGGACGAGCAAGAGCGGCTGGCTGTCGACCCGGTCTGTGAGCCACTCACTCACCCGTGTGTACAGGGCGATCTGTTGTGTATCGTACATGCCTTCCTGTGTGTTCTCGAGGCGTTCCTCGTCATCGAGCGGGAACGAGTCGGTGGTGATCGGTGCGGCTTCGAGCGCGGTTCGAAACGGCTGATACGGTTGTCCTCCGGTTCGTCGTGCGCGACCGATGGCAGTTCTGAACCCCTGCTCGTCAGCGGTCTGTGCCAGCCACTCGATCAGTGACGTCCGTCCGGTGCCAGCCTCGCCAGTAATGAGGGCGATCTGCCGACTGTCTTCGGCCGCCCCGAGCATCGATTCGAGCGTTTCACGTTCGATCGTCCGCCCGACCAGCCCCGTCTCGAGGTCGGTCTCGAGGTATATGTCGCCGTCCGGCGACCGCGCTGCAAGCGCCTCGACGAGCGAGATGTCGTACGTTGCGGGCACGTCCCCGAGCGGGAGTTCCCGCCGTTTGCCGTCGCTGTGGACGACGACGGATGTCTCCACCAACCGGTCACGGAACTCGCGTGCGTACTCGAGCCCGTGGTCTGTGAGTTGATATCGACGTTTTCCCGTCACGCTTGTCGCCTCCGAGCTAACCAGGCCGTCGCACTCGAGTCGGGAGAGTTCCGATGCGAGTGAAATGCGTCCGGAAAGCGTGTCTCCGAGGTCGGTGGCAGTGGCGAGGCTACGCGTTGTGGCATCGCCGCTGTGGGTGTCTGTCGGCGACTGAGAGAGCAAGTAGAGGACGACGAGGTCGCCGAGTGAGCACTCGGTCATCGACAGAGCGTACACACGCAATGACATAAACCTTGGTGGCAGATTCGGTTGGTCGGCGGTGTTTTGACCCGGTGGCAGACGGAGTGAAGGCAAATCTCCTCGAGCGCCGCCACCGTTATTCCTCGAGCGCCGAAGCCCTAGGCAATGGAACTTCGCGAACTCACCCACGACCTGGTCTCGATACCGAGCCACGAGGACGAAACCGCGGTCGGCGATTATCTTGAGGAGTGGCTCAGGCGCGAAACCGACGCCGTCGTCCATCGGGATGCGGTCGGCAACGTACTCGCCCGTCGTGGCGGGCCGGATTCGACTCGCCTGGACGAGACGAATGCGAGCACCGACGACGGCACCGATTCGGGCCGCTCGCTGGCGCTCGTCGGCCACCACGACGTCGTCTCGCCGGACGAAACGCAGGTAACCGACGACGGCGAGTACGTCCTCGCCGAACGCGACGGGCGACTGTTTGGTCGGGGAGCTGCGGATATGAAAGGGGCAGTCGCTGCCGCGGCCATCGCGTTTCGAGACTGCGACCTCGAGACTGGAGATGGGGGCGCTGACGGACGAACGGGCTCTACCGGCGCTGGGGACACGGCCTCGCCCGAGCTGTGGTTCGCGAGTTTCGTCGGCGAGGAGGTCGGCGGGCGAGGTGCTCGACACGCCATCGAAAACGGGTTCGTCCCCGACTGTGCTATGGTCGGCGAGGGGTCGACCAACTATTCGGGCCCGGACGTGACCGACGTGGCCGTCGCCCACCGCGGTCGTCGCGGGAGTACCATTACGGCCCGCGGCACTGCGGCACACGCCAGCGAACCCGAAGCCGGTGAGAACGCCATTTACCGCGCTGGCGAAGCCATCGACGTCGTCCGTGGCCTTGAGTTCCCGTCGGTCGAGGTCGCCGGCCAGTCGATGCACGGAAGCGTCGTCGCGACCGAAATCGAAGGCGGCTCCGGGATCAACGTGATTCCCGCCGTGTGTACGATAACTGTCGACGAGCGTACGGTCCCCGGCGTTCGGGCCGACCTCGAGGCAGTAACCGAACTACCTGGGGTCGAGTGGACGGTCGATCAGGACCTGCCGCCCATGCAGTGTGCTGACGAATCGTTCGCCCGGACGGTGCTCGAAGCGGCCGACGCCGCCCAGTCCGGGTCACCCGAACCCGTCACCAAACCACACGCCACGGACGCCGGTTGGCTCGCGAAAGCGGGCACTGCCTGTGTGGTCTGTGGTCCTGCCGAACCGGGCGAGGCGCACACAAAAAATGAAAGTGTCTCGATGGCCGTTCTCGAGCGATGTCTCGAGACGTATCGATCTGCGGCAGAAGAGTGGTTCGCTTTTGTCGAACTGGACTAGCCCAGCAGGTAGCGAAGCCACGGATTCTCTTTGACGACCGAACTATCCTCGAGGATGCGGTCGACGCCGAGGATGCGGCCGGCGCCCCAGGCTCCGAGGCCGAACAGCAACAGCATGTAGACGAACGAGCTGTCGACGAAGTAGCCGTGCTCGACGGGGAATCCGGCCATCAACCCGCCTTGCCAGGCTGCCGTCCAGAAGAACAGCATCTGGATGGCACCCATCATCGCGGCGAATCGGAAGAACACGCCGAACAGCAAGGCGAGCCCGATCAGGATCTGGCCGAAGATGACCAGCGGGTCCACGATGGCAGCGAAATCGGCAAAGAACGCGAACAGGCCACTCAGCGGATTGGCCTCAGCAATCGCGTTCTCGAGGAAGCCGGCCGACGACCAGGCGAGCGGATCGCCGACTCCCCCTTCGAACAGCTTCTCGAGTCCGGCCTGGAGGAAGACCCAGGCCATCACGAGCCGCAATCCGAGCATGGAGTAGGCGAGCCACGTCTCGGAGTAATTGAATTCCACTTCACGACCAAGGAGCTCCGACTGGAGCGTTCGTTCGGCTGGCTGTGTTGACATTGTTTTTCCGACCTCGAGTCCATACAACGAACCCATAATACATGTAACTAGGGTGCTATTCTAGAGCCCTGGGAACGAGGGTAGCTTGTTAGCCTCCCGATTCCTGCCGTCTGCACGAAAGCGCCGAGTTGATCGAATCAGTCAATATTAGTACAGTTTCCTCTCGCTTCGCAGTCCCTCCGAATCCGGAACCACGACGTTGATACGGCCACCGCAATAATTGCGAGTATATGGCTACTGAACAGACGGCCGACCTCGAAGGCTACGACGAACTCGAGACGCGTATCGAGCGAATCACCAACGTCGGCAACGCCGCCGGCGTCCTCCGCTGGGACCAGGAAGTCATCATGCCCGAGGGAGGGACGCCCGCCCGCGCGAAGCAACTCTCGACGCTTTCCTCGCTGAGTCACGAACTCCTGACGGAGGACCGAACCGGCGAACTCCTCGAGACGCTCGAGGGAGACGAGGTGTCACTCTCGGGAGACCAGAAGGCAGTCGTCCGTGAAGTCCGTCGTCAGTACGACCGCGCGACGAGTGTTCCACAGGAGCTGGTCGAGGAGATTTCCGAGACGACCTCGAACGCCCATCCGACGTGGATGGAAGCCCGCGAAAAAGACGACTTCTCGATCTTCGAGCCGACCCTGGAGAAACTGGTCGAACTCAAAAAGGAGTACGCCGCTCATATCGACCCCGATGAGGACCCCTACGCGGTGCTGTTCGCCGAGTACGAACCGTATCTCGACCTCGAGACGGCCGAATCAGTGCTCGAGGAGTTACGCGACGAACTCGTGCCCTTGCTCGAGGCTATCGACGAATCGGACGCCGACATCGAGACCGACGCGTTCGCGGGAACGTTCGACGACGACGATCAGGAAGCCCTCGCTCGGGACGTCCTCGACTCGCTCGGCTACGACTGGGAACGAGGCCGTCTCGATACGGCACCGCACCCGTTCTCCTCGGGCACCCAGTTTGACGCCCGCGTGACCACGCGGTTCGACGAGAGCGACCTGCTTGGGTCCATCACGTCGACCATCCACGAGTTCGGCCACGCGAACTACACGCTCGGCTTGCCGGACGAGGGCTACGGCACCCCGCTCGGTGAGGCTCGAGACCTGACAGTCCACGAATCCCAGTCGCGGCTCTGGGAGAACCACATCGGTCGATCCCGACCCTTCTGGGAGCATTTCTTGCCCATCGCCCGCGAAAGGTTCCCCGAACTCGAGAACGTGACGGCCGAGGAGGCCTACCAGTCGGCCAATCAGGTGTACGACGACAACCTGATTCGCGTCGAGGCGGACGAACTCACCTACCACCTTCACATCGTCGTCCGGTTCGAGATCGAACGGGACCTCATCGCGGGCGACCTCGACGTTGCCGACGTTCCCGAAGCCTGGAACGACAAGTACGAGGAGTACCTGGGCGTTCGCCCCGAAACCGACGCCGAGGGCTGTCTGCAGGACATTCACTGGTCACACGGCTCCTTCGGCTACTTCCCGACGTACTCGCTCGGCTCGGTGCTGGCGGCACAACTGTATGCGGCCGCCGAAGCCGAACTGGGCGACCTCGAAGAACGCACTCGAGCCGGCGAGTTCGAGGACCTGAACGACTGGCTGCGCGAGGTGATTCACGCCCACGGCAAACGCTACACGACGCCTGAACTGGTGGAACACTCCACCGGCGAACCCTACATGGCCGAGTACTTCATCGACTACGTGACGACGAAATACGGCGAGTTGTACGATCTCGAGGCGTACTGACGGCCGAGCAGCGGTCCTTCTTTTCGACGGTTCGTGACTCGAGGGCCTTCTGTTTGTCCGTCTCGTCGGCGGCCATCGTTTCCGAACGCCCTTCGGGCATCGCACTCCAGGTTCGAAAGCACTCCGAGAGAGCTGTCGGTGGCCCAAACATTTAGGACGGGCTGGTGGGTATTTCGAGACGAAATATGGCAACTGTTGACGAGGATGCCACTGACGCCCCGGACGCCTACGAGCGGCTGATCGAGCGGTCGGAGAAGCTGACGAACGTCCGGATGGCGTCGATGGTACTGGGGTGGGACCAGCGCGTGATGATGCCCGAAGGGGGAACGCCGGCTCGGGCCGGTCAGCTATCGACGTTATCGTCGATGGCCCACGAATTGCTGATCGACGACGACGTCGGTGCGTGGCTCGAGACACTCGAGCCGGATGGCGTTGGGGGGCCGGAGACGGCTTCCGGCCACGAGCTGACCAACGAACAGGCGGCAGTCGTCAGGGAGATTCGCCACGAGTACTCCCGAGCGGTCGACGTCCCCGCCGAGTTGGTCGAACGATTGACGGCCCACCAGACCCAGACCCAGCAGACCTGGCAGGAGGCGAAAGCGGCCGACGATTTCTCGCAATTTGCCCCGGCGCTCGAGGAACTGATCGACCTTCATCGCGAACGGGCGGCCGCCATCGACCCGGCCGAGAACCCCTACCGCGTGCTGTACGAGGACAGCCAGCCGTATCTACCTCTCGAGACGGTCGAACGAATTTTCGACGAATTACGCGACCACCTCGTTCCGCTCATCGCTAAAATTCAAGACCACGGGCGTGACCTCCCGGCCCCGTTTTCGGGCCACACCTACGACGAGGAGACGCAGATGGAACTCTCGGAGGCCGCACTCGACGTGCTGGGATACGACCGGACACATGGTCGTCTCGATACGGCCCCGCATCCGTTCATGTCTGGCAACCAGTTCGACGCCCGGATCACGACGCGGTTCAGGGAGGACGACCCGCTGGATGCGCTCACGGCCACCATTCACGAGTTCGGGCACGCCACCTACCAGCTCGGCCTCCGGAAAGACCAGTACGGCACGCCACTTGGGGCCTCTCGCTCTTCGGGCGTCCACGAATCCCAGTCGCGCTTCTGGGAGAACCACGTCGGCCGAACCAGGGCATTCTGGGAACTGTTCTTGCCGACGGTCAAAGAACACTTTCCACACCTCGAGGGCGTCACCGTCGACGAGGCCTATGCGGCAGCTAACCGGATCTATCCGGATAACCTCATCCGCGTCGAAGCGGACGAACTCACCTACCATCTCCACATTATCCTCCGGTGTGAGATCGACCGGGCGTTCGTCGAGGGCGACCTCGAGGTCGAGGACATCCCGCAGGTGTGGAACGATAAGATGGAGTCCTATCTCGGCGTCCGCCCGGAGACGGACACCGACGGCTGTCTGCAGGACACCCACTGGTCGTACGGCTTCGCCGGGTTCCAGGGGTACACCGTCGGGAGTGTGCTCGCCGCCCAGCTCGATGCGGCGATGCGTGACGAGCTCGATGCCGACGTGGACTATCTTATCCGTGAAGGCGAGTTCGAACCGCTTCGCGAGTGGATGACCGAAAACGTTCACCGTCACGGCCAGCGCTATCCGACCGAGGAACTGATCGAAGTTGCGACGGGCGAACCCCTGACCGCGGAGTACTTCCTCGAGTACGTCGACGAGAAGTTCACCGACCTGTACGGCCTGTAGTGCGTACGCTATACGGCTGGGGGTGCCCACGCTGACGGATTTCAGTCACGTAACAAACAACTCAATTTTACATTATTCATCAGTGCGGGCTCGAGGCGGGTCACGGCGGCGAGGGCTTATTTGTTGTAACTGATTACCGGTCAACGACCGCCCGGCCCGTCGCTGACCGGCAAGAGACTACAGCAATCTCTATTATTTGCGGGACAGGCGCAATACCACGTCGTTTACGGCGTGGATACGCGCCGTCACGTGATGACGCCAATCACTAAGAACAGCATTGACTGGATATTCCACCGGTCTCAATCCGAACCTTTACCAGAGACGCGAGTATAAGTGATTATACAAAGGTTCCACGATGTTGGAAGTCCACCGCACTCACCGAGCGAAAATCCTCAACCCCTCACAAGTAGAGGACTCTCTCGACCGACACGGGTGGTCGGCCAGCAAACTCTGGAACGTTGCGAACTACCACTCCCGGCAAGTCTGGGAGGAAACGGGCGAGATTCCCGACCACGGCGACCTCAAAGACGAGTTGAAGACTCACACTAAATACAAGGGACTGCACAGTCAGTCCAGTCAGCGCGTTCTGGAGGAACTCGCTGAAGCCTTCAACTCATGGTACGGAAAGAGGAAGTCAGACAGTCGAGCGAATCCGCCCGGCTACCGCAAGAAAAACTATTACGACAACCGAGGCCGTCGCGTCCACGAAGAACACCCGCGTTCAACCATCACGTGGAAGCAAAACGGCATCCGACACGACACCAAGAACAACCGCGTGCGCCTCTCGAAAGGCGCAAACCACAAGGAACACCCGAAAGCGTGGGAGTACATCCTCGTCGAGTACGAAACACGTCCCGGCGTCACGGTTGAGAACCTGCAACAAGTCAGGGCGGTCTACGACAAGGCGAACGAGCGGTGGGAATTGCACCTCGTCTGCAAAGACGAAATCGAGACACCCACCGCGCCCGGAACCGAATCGGCAGGCATTGACCTCGGTATTTGCAACTTCGCCGCTGTCGCGTACAGCACGGAAGACGCCGACCTGTACCCCGGTAATCGGTTGAAACAGGACGGGTACTACTTCCCAAAGGAAATCGCCAACTGTGGTGACAGTGGTGGTGAACGAGCCACGCGATTGCATCACAAGTGGTCGGAGCGACGTACCCACTTCTTCCACTCCCTTGCCAAGCACATCGTAGAGCAGTGTATTGAGCGTGGAGTTGGTCGTATCAACGTCGGGGAACTCGCTGGCGTCCGCGAAGACGAGAACGGCGAGTCGAAAAACTGGGGTCGCCACGGGAACCTTGACTTACACGGGTGGGCATTCGACAGGTTCACCAGTATTCTCACCTACAAGGCGAAGGTTGAGGGCATTGAAGTCGTGGAAGTGTCCGAGCGAGACACGAGCAAGACGTGTTGCATGTGCGGTAGAGAAGATGATAGTCAGCGCGTTGAACGCGGGTTGTACGTGTGTAAAGAGTGTGACGCGGCATTCAACGCTGACGTGAATGGGGCGGAGAATATCCGTCTCGACTTGAACCAAAGTAACTCTGAGTCTGCACCCAGTTTGGGTGTGGATAGGAGTACCGGCTGGTTGGCACAGCCCGGAGTCTACCTTCATGACTTGTCTCACGGATTCTCACCGAGGGAACAAGTGGTAGACTGCAAACCCTAATATCCCAACTGCGGTCGGGATTCCTCCGCGTTCACGCGGAGGAGGATGTCAATCGGTTAGCCGGTACAGGCTCGGATTCCGCCACCAGAAGAGGAGCCAACCGGTGAGGAAGCCACCAATCATTGCGATGATGTCACGGAGGATCCGGTTCCCGATGAGGTCGAGTGTCAGCGCGATGGCGATACCCGAACCGATCGCTGCACCGGTGAGCAAAAACAGGAGGTCGCCGACGATTTTCGCTCGAGATTGCTCCCAGTAGTGTTGGCGTTCCTTCTCGTACCAGACACCCACGTAAATGAGCACGGGCGACATGGCGGTCACGACGACGGCGACTTGCCAGTCTTCGGAGATACCGAGCCCTAACGCGATTGCGTTTGCGAACACGGCAGCAGCCATGAGCGCGAGCAACAACCACGCCCACTGCGGCAACGAATCTTTGTCCATACAGGGTGTGGGTCACCCTGGCAAAATACAGTTTCGACTGACTCTCGAGGTCGCTGAAACCGATTTCGGCGATGCGTTGGTATGCAGGATCATCGCCTTCTCGAGAAAACCAACGGTCGGCGTACGGGTGTGAACTGTGAGAATCGTTTATACTTCGGGGCGTACCGCTCGAGCGAACTTACTCCGCACAGCAGGCGTCTTTGTTCCCGGCCTTTCCACCGTCTGCCGCGACTGGTTCTCGGATGCGATACAGGCTCTGGCGCGCGTCAGCGAAGTAGATGTCTTCGTCGACGATGCCGATGTCGTTCAGTCGCTCGAGGGCGTATCGGACCGTTCTGGCCGAGAGCATGGATTCTTCGACGATCTGTTTCTGGGTGAGCGGGCCGTCGTACTCGAGTACCTTGAAGACGAGTTTCGCGCTTGGGGGCAAGTCAGTAATGTCTTCCCCGTCAGTCTCTACCATATTACGAAACGAAAGCCGCCAGGGGTATAAAAGTTGAGCCTTACTGGGTTGCCAATCACGACTTTTATTCGAAGCCATTTATTAGTAATTTGTCTCTAGAGCGGCACTGGGTGCCGGGAAGCAGAATATTGACTGGTCAGTCAGTTCTTACACTGCTTGTCGTTGACCGGAGTTGCATTCGACCGAAACGGACGGGTTTCGCCACATCGATACCCATGCCGGGACGCGACTCCATCACATCGTCACGTGCTCGTCAATCGGCGAGGTGGGGGCGAGGCGGTCGGTGGGAGTCGATTACCACAATTCCCGGAGAAAGTTCCACGCCCCTACGGTGCCCCTCAAAGATTTTGCCAGGCGTCGTCGTCTTCCGGGTCCGGCAAGTCATCGAGCTTCGGCGGTTGTTCACTCGCTCCTTCAGCGGTTGGCGGTGCTGTCGTTGCGTCGTCCGGTGGGGTTGTCTCGCTCGAGGAATCCGTCTCGAGCGATTGTCGCTCGAGGTCGAAGTCGGGCCAGGCCGTCTCCTCCCAGAGGCCTCGGTCGCTGTAGTAGTATACGACTCCGTCGCTGACGACGGCGAACAGTCCACGGTTACGGTCCTGTATCACCCGTTCGTTCGTATCGATAGCGACGTCAACGACGTCCTCGAGCGTATCGAGGGAGACCTGTTCGTCACCGATCCACATCGGGAGCGATCCCTGTGAAATCCACTCGGCGTACCGCTGTTCGTGAATCCGCTGTCTGGCGTGTTCGACGTCGACGTCCGAGCGCGCGTTGACGACCGCGGCCCCGCCGAACGAGCCGAGCGCGACCAGGACGAGCGCGCCGAGAAGTGCCGAATTCGGGTTTTCGGTTTGCTCAGACGTCTGTGTCAGTGGATGGGTTTCGCTCGACGATGGATGCTCTTCGAGGTAGTACGTCTCGCCGGTGAGGACGAACGGTGTCGACGCCGTCTGGGTGCCCTCGTGGGTGCCCGTATCGTAACTCGTGACGACGACGAGTTCGATGTCGACGGTACTGATGCCGGCCAGTTCGTCCTCGAGTTCGGTGACGCGCTTGGCGACGGCTTCCACATCGATGGTCGTCTGTGTCACCGCCCGTTGATTCGTCGCGAAGGCCTCCGTCGGCTCGAGGGTAACGTTGTCGTCCCAGAACGCTTGGCCGTCACGGCTCGCCTCGTATCTGAGTTGAATTGCGTGGCTAACCGTGGTGTCATCTGTCGGCATGGTGGTTTCAGCAGTCACCTGTAACTCGGGGGTTGCGTTGGTTATGTAGGCAGGATTGTTTTCCAGGTGGGTGCCTTCCTCCCAGAGCCCGGACTCGACGACTTCGGCGCTCGTTTCGACGTCGGTTTCGACCGTCTGCTGGCCGATTTCTTCGGTTACCGTCGTGGTTCCGGGGGTCGCGATAACCCAGCCGGTTGCGAGCAGTGCAACCGCTCCGAGGACGAGTAAGGCGATCAGTATCGAACGCCCGTGCTGGGCGATGAGCAAGTCGAGTCGTGGTGTTTCGGTCACAACGTTCCTCCGGTCAGGCCCCCACCTGATTTTTCTTCAGGTCCAATCTATCGCGTTTCGCTGACTGAACCGATTGCTGATAACTCGGGTGTCGAACGGTATAACAGTAGTGGCTCAGAGGGATCGTTGTAGTCACGTACCGCCGATCGCCCACAACGGGGTCGGCGGGTGGCGGTAAATTGTTACAACATTCCCTATCTGTCGTTGCTACCGAACATCGTGCTCGAGTGAATCCACTACAGCCACCTATCCACGAGTCGATCGAGTCGCGTCGAAAGCGAGACCTTTCGTCCGGTCGAACGCAGTCGAAAGTCACTGCGACCGAAGAGGGCCAGAATCACTCCGACGGCGACGCCGACGACGACGATGTTGACGGCGGCGATGGCAACGAAGGGGTGGATACCGTGGAGCCAGACCAGCACCGAGGGGGGCAACACGAGCAGATACCGGTTTTCGTACACCGTTTTCGTTGCCCGGCCCTCGGTTTCCGGTGCCGTCATCGAAACCGACACCTCGCTCGTGCTCTGCAGTGAGACGGTCGTCGACCGTGGTTCGACCACGACACCATCACTCGAGGTATCGAGCACAGCGACGATGGGCACGTAGCCGCTGTTGTCGATCGTTCGCGTCACCGTTGCCACCTCTCCGGGGGCAGCAGTTTGTGGATCAGCTGTCGGATTTTCCGTGGCCAGCACTTCGTAGGTTGCCCCACCCGCGGGGATGACCATCGCTGCGGTCGCGAACACGGCGAGCAACAGGACGACGATCGAAATCGCCGACCAGAGTCCGATGACGTTTTCACGGTTCGTCTTCCGTTCTGTATCCCGCTCGGTCGCCCCGGTTCGTTCGAGGAGTAACCCCACACCGAGCAGTGCGATGCCGATGGCGACGAGCAGTGCACCGGCGCCGTCCGCGTCGAACGCGGCCGCGATACCAAGTGGGGCGGCGAGCAGTCCAAAAACCGCGGTGACGACGCTGTGGACGCTCATGATGAGGGTGCCGAGATGCGGGAGTCGGACCACCGTCCCGTTCACCTGCCAGGCGACGGCGACGATCTGGCCGTCGGTGACTGGGGGCTCACCGCCGTCCTGGTCGGTAAACGGATTCGCGTCGCCTTTGGTTACGTACCCCTCGTCGGTCTCCTCGACGACGCGGTGTGTGGTCAGGCCACCTTCGTGCAAGGTCTGGGCATCGAAGACGACGACGTCGCCGGGCTCCGGATCGTCCGCAACGATACTCGGGACGGCGACGAACCCGTCGCCGGCGTTCAGCGCCGGCTCCATGCTCCCCGTCGCAACATAGCCGAGCAACACCGGCTGGCCCAGCAGTTGGCCGACGATGAGCAAGACGAGGGTGAGGCCGACGACGAGGCTGACTCCGGCTTTGAGCGCTGTCGTCACCTGCATTTATTGTTTACCCCACTCGAGGCCGTTCACAGTCGTTCCTCTCTCGAGGCCGAAGAATCTTAATTGGTCCGACAAGCGGGTCGGGGTGTTATCGTGTTTTCTTCCAGCCATCGGAGTCACGTCACGTCCAGCCCATGCGTCTCGAGAAAAACAGTCCGAAGCCAAACAGTAGCGGAACCGAGAGGGCAACGCCTGTCTGACCGGGCAGTTCGGTCACCGAGGCCGAGACGAGCGTCGACTCGACGACGGTGACGCTACCCGCATCGACGCCACCGAACGCGAGGCTGTAGGTCCCGGCGTTCTCGAACGTGCGCTCGAGGGTCACCGTCTCCGTTTCACCCGCCTCGAGGTCGACGGTCACCGTTTCGACGACGAAGCCACCGACGACGATGTCGAAGGTGCGTTCGCCCGCAAGTTCGCCCGTGTTGGTCACGTTGGCGGTTAGCGTCACCGACTCCCCGGGCTGGATCTGCCCGGTGTTCAGGGAGACGTTCGAGACGGTGAGGCTCGCGGCTGGTTCGTCCGTTTCGACCGCGGAAACCTCGACATCGCGAGCTTCGTCACCGATACCGACTGGGATCGTCCCCGGGTCCTCGAGCGTCTGCTCGAACGTGACGGTGGCGGTCGAATCCGCGGGCACGGCCACCGTTTGCTGGCTCACGACGACGCCATCGACGGTGAGCGCAGCGGTTACGTCCTCGTCGCTGTCACCGCCCTCGTAGGTCCCGGTCACGGTGACCGACTCGCCGGCGGTTAGCTCGAGTGGAGTGACCTCGAGGTCGACCAGTGACGGTCCGCTGGCTTGTTCATCGTCCCTTTCGTCGTCATCGTCGGCGACTAGTGGGTCGGGCGATGGCATCGCCGGTGGACCTGGCGGTGCGCTCGCGCCGTCCTCGTAGGCAACGTGGACCGAAAACGTCTCGCTGGTCGCTTTCGTTACCGTCGAGTCGACTAGCACACCGACTGTTATCTCCTCACCTGCAGCGGGCTCGAGACGAGAGTCGTTCGAAATCTCAGAATCCTCGGCGTAAAATTCGACGCCATCGATCGGGTGTTCGATCCACACCGATTCGATTCCATCGACGTCCTCGCCGACGGTAATCGTGAACACCTCGAGAATAGTGGTTTGCGCATTGTCGAACACGTCGACCGTGAGCGTGAGTTCGCCGTCTTCGATCGTCGCATACCGTTCGTCGACTGGCTCGAGGGCGACCTCGTCATTGACGGGGTCTGAACCCACGGTGATCGCTACGGTCGGGACTGCAAGCCCGACGAGCAGGCAAACAGCCACACCGAAATATAGGATCTTGGTAGCGAACATCTGGGATTTCCGTTACAATTGTCAACGATACGAGGCGAACAGGCTGTAGTGCGTCAATCCGAAGCGCTCGCGTTCTGGTCACTGTCAATTCCCTCCGACTCCGTTGTGACCAGTTCACTACTAAGCGGCCCGGTTGGCCGCCTTACGAGCTGTCGTCTGCGGTGATGGTTATTTCGTCAGGGATTGCGCCGTCAGCATCGTCCGTTGTGGTTTCCCCCTCGAGGTTGAACACGATATCGAACGTGACGCTCCCTCCGTCTTCAGCGATATTATTCAGATCATCGGGGATGGTGTCCGTTTCGAAATACATTCCTGTGCCCTCCCCTCCGGCGTTGTCCGTGGTGACGACACCGTCTCCGTCCTCGATAGTTAGGTCGATTTCGTCGCCTGCGTTCTCTCTGTTGTTCGTCACTGTGAATGCGTCTTCGAATCGGGTCACTGCATCAACGTTGAGGTTATCGAGATCGAACTCGATTGTGTCACCATCCTCGCCTTCTAGCGCGCCGGTGATGTTCAGGCCGACCAGACCACCAGCATCGCCTGTGGTCGTGACGTCGACGGTTCGCGTCGCTTCGACGCTGCTGAACGCACCCGTTCCGAGCGCGGCTCCGCCGCCTGCGACAATCGTTCCCAGTCCGATCAGTACGTTTCGTCTGTTGAGTCTCATAGTGTGTTTGAAGCCGGGTCGTCGGCTCCTTAGGGGGTGTTTTTGTATTACTGCTCTGTGATCGTGATCTCGAGGGTACCGGAGTCGTTGACACCGGCTGTCTCGAGATCCAGGCTAACGGTCTCGTTATTACTGGCAGGGACTGTCGGTGAGTCGGGGGTAAAGGTGAAATCCGAATCTGCGCCCGTTACGTCGAAACTCACTTCGAACTTAGTACTATTACCGTCGTCATCGTTTACAATGTCGAAAAGGTCGTTGTACGTGATGGTTACATTCGGTGGTAACTCATTATCTTCAGTCCCAAACACAAGCGTCACGTCGTTTGCGACAAGGCTGATTCCGTCGCCGCCATCTACTGTATCCACCTCTTCTTCCGTGTCGACACTTTCGTACTTGTCTGCGTTGAATATTACATCAACGAACTCCTCAGCGAGGTCGGTCTCATCGATGATGTTCACATTGACGGTTCGCTGTGCTTCGACTGTACTGAACGCACCCGTTCCGAGTGCGGCTCCGCCGCCAGCGACAATCGTTCCCAGTCCGATCAACACGTTGCGTCTGTTTGCTCTCATTGGTAATGTCTCCGTACGACCTGCTCGAGCAACCGTAACCGCCAGTTACTCGAGGCAGTTCTTATCCAAAACTACACAACCCTACCCACTTTGTATTGGGGTGCCCGAACCGGTTCACACCGACTGATACCGCCGTTCAAGCCCAGGCTGAAGCCGCTACTCGAGCCGGTGATAGGCTACAGGCCAGGCTTGAGAACGCCGTCGTGAGAGTCACGCTCACGCACGTTGGCCAACAGAGATATATGTCCCAATTGGCAATCTATCACTACGAGCGACACGTTTCATGGGTGTACAGCACACGTCCGGGGGGACCAGCCGTGGTGATGTCTTTAGCCTGCTGAGCAATCAGCGCCGGCGCTATACGATTCACTATCTCAAACGCGAGGAAGACCCCGTCGAACTCGGGGAACTCGCCGAACACGTCGCCGCCTGGGAACTCGAGAAAGACGTCGCCGAACTCACCTCGACGGAGCGAAAGCGGATTTACACCTCGCTCCAGCAGACCCATCTGCCGACGCTCGAGCGCGCGGAGATGGTTACCTTCGACGATCGGACGATCGAACTCACCGAAAACGCCCGCGAGCTCGATGTGTACCTCGACGTCGTCCCCGAGGATTCGATCCCCTGGGGCGTGTACTATCTGGGTCTGTCTGCGTTGGCTGGCATCGTGCTGGCCGGGTTGTGGCTCGAGGTAATTCCAACCGAAACCGTTCCACTACTGGGCTGGGCGACGATACTGGTCGGCCTGTTCGCCGTTTCTGCTGTGGTGCACGTCCTCGAGAACCGCCGGATGCGGTTGGGCCAGGGGGAACGACCGCCGTAAAAATGATCTACGATGCCAAACTTGGGTAAACTATCCCGACGATCCGCAATCGGTCTCATAGCCGCTGGCTCGCTGGCGATGGCTTCCGAGACGTTCGGCTTCACCGAGGTTACCGCGGGTCGAACGGTCGGTATCGGAACGGCGGCCGATTCGAGCGCGCTTCTTGGCATCGAGGGTACCGAGGCGGGGACGACGCCAACGTTTACGAACAACAGTGATGACTTCCGCATGGAAGTGACGCTCTCGAGTACCGACGACATCGAATTCGACGTTGACGGTGACGGGGAGTACGAAGAACCGGTAATTTTCGATTTGGATCCCGGTCAACGACGCGAAGTCGAAATCCAGGGTCGGGACGACACAGCGATCGTCGAGGTCGAAGTAGGCCTTTTCAATGGTACCAAAAAAGTAGGGGAGATCCAACTCGACCGAACGTTCGATATCCCGCAGGCCTCGGCGATCAGCGATGTAGAGGGGTCGGTCCGGAACGTCGGTGGTAGTGGTAAATACGAATTCAGGCTCGAAAACACGCAGTTTGAAGGCGGTCAAACGGTAGAAATCGACGGGATAAGCGTCGATTGGGTTGATTCACCGGCTACTCAGGTCGGAGGACACAACGACGAAATACTCGTTCTGGAAACGACTGAAGAACAGATCGTCCAGGAGGTCATCGAGGTCGGAGGGGGCATCGTTGACTTCGTGAGACCGAGTAACGATGACGTGGTCGAACTGGAACCAAACGGGGATGGGCAAGGAAACGAAAAGGAGTTCGAATTTGACCGATTTCGAACTGGTGATGGAGGCGGAACACTGACTCGAACTGAGGAAGTCGATATTACACTGCGCGCGGCTGATGGGTCGATGGCCCAGATCGAGTTGCGTTAGGAGTACACTGGATTATATTCAGTCTGAACAGCCACATCTCGTTTCGTCACGGGGGTCTCCGCCAAATACGAACGGCTTTTTAACACCGGAAACAGAGGTACGCCTATGTCGACCGAAACGATGAGCCCGCGGCGCGAACACATACGCTCGATCAGCGTGACGGCCTTTGCCTGTCTCGCTGGTGTCGGCGTCGCGATCGGCTCAGCGATACTCACTGCTGGTGAGGCCGCCAACGATGCGGCGGCCGACCCGCTCACCTATCTCCTCGTCTTCGGAGTGATCGTCGCCCAGCTCGTCCTGTTGCCGGCCCTCGGCATCTACGACGAGGACGAGTTCGGAATCAAACACTACCTGTTTATCACGCTGATGACGTTCTCGTTCTGGTTCATCACGTGGGGTATTATTCTGTCAACCGGGGCATCGTTCTAACATGGCCAAAGACAGTATCGCCGTCGTCGACCTCGATCGCTGTCAACCGGACCGGTGTAACTACGAGTGCCAGAACTACTGCCCACCGAACCGGACCGGCAAGGAGTGTATCACGCTTCGTGGCGAGGATGCAGACGAAGGACAGCCGGAACAGATCCGTATCTCCGAAGAGATCTGTCTGGGCGAAACCTGCGGTATCTGCGTCGAGAAGTGCCCCTTCGACGCCATCGAGATCATCAACTTGCCCCAGGAACTGCAGGACGATCCAGCTCATCGGTACGGCGAAAACGCCTTCTCACTGTACGGCTTGCCAGCCCCACAGGAAGGAACGGTGACCGGGATTCTCGGACCGAACGGCATCGGGAAAACGACCGCTGTTCGAATCCTTGCGGGCGAACTCGAGCCGAACCTCGGCCGGTTCGAAGAGCCACCAGGCTGGGACGACGTCCTCGAGGCCTACCGTGGGACCGAACTGCAAGACTACATCGCTGACGTTCGCGACGGTGAGGTCACTGTGGCGCGGAAACCCCAATACGTCGATCAGATCCCGAACCAGTTCGACGGCAACACGCGCGAACTCCTCGAGCGGACGAACGAACGGGACGCACTGGAGTATCTCGTCGAACGACTCTCGATCGGTCCCGTCATGGACCAGGCGATCGATGACCTCTCTGGCGGGGAACTCCAGCGGGTTGCCATCGCTGCTACCCTGGCTCGAGACACCGACTTCTACTTCCTCGACGAGATCACGCCCTACCTCGACATCGGCCAGCGCGTGACGGCCGCGCGGCTGATTCGGGAACTCGCCGAAGACGACGGCAAGTCGATGCTCGTGGTCGAACACGACCTGGCGGTGCTGGACTTGCTCGCCGATACGCTCCACGTCGCCTACGGTGAGCCCGGTGCGTACGGTGTCATCACGACGCCGAAATCGGTTCGCAATGGGATCAACGAGTATCTCGCGGGCTACCTCGAGAACGAGAACATGCGGATTCGTCCGAATCCCATCGAATTCGAAGAACACGCACCACGAACGGTTTCGCGTGCCGACACGCTCGTCGAATATCCTGATATTTCGAAATCCTACGGCGACGGCGAGTTCAGTCTCGAGGTCGAAGGTGGTCGGATCCGACAGAACGAGGTGCTCGGCATCGTCGGGCCGAACGGTATCGGGAAGTCGACGTTCGCGAAGCTGTTGACTGGTGATCTCGAGCCGGATTCCGGGGACGCCGACCTTAATCTTGACATCTCGTACAAACCGCAGTACGTCACCATCGATCAGCATATGCGTGTTGACGTATTCCTCTCGTCGATCACCGACCAGTTCGGGTCGTCGTACTGGAACACCGAAATCGCCCAGCCGCTGCAACTCGAGCGAATCATGGAGCAGAACCTCTCTGACCTCTCCGGTGGGGAGCGCCAGCGGGTTGCCATCGCGGCCTGTCTCTCCGATAGCGCCGATCTGTACCTGCTCGACGAGCCGTCGGCGCATCTGGACGTCGAACAGCGAGTGCAGGCAACGCGGGCGATTCGTCGCTACGCAGAACAGCAGGATGCCACGGTCCTGGTTATCGACCACGACATCTATATGATTGACCTGCTGGCCGATCGCCTGATGGTGTTCGACGGGGAACCGGCCGTCCACGGTCGTGCGGGTACCCCACAATCGATGCGCGGCGGGATGAACGAGTTCCTCGCGAACCTCGAGGTCACGTTCCGGCGGGACGAGCGAACCTCGAGGCCGCGTATCAACAAGCCCGAGTCACAACTCGACCGGCAACAAAAACGGGAAGGCGAATACTACTACGCGCCGTAACAGTTGTTGGCAATCGGTTTACTTTCTCCGGATCAGAACGCACAAACTGGCGTTCCAGGCCCACGTAGTGCTGATTCGTATATGAATGTCAGTCATATTGCCAACCACTGGTACGGTGCTCTCGGTGCTGAACGATCGGGGGGTTCGTTGATTTTCGGTCCGCCTGAGGTTCACGCTACAAGTGTCCGCTCGAGCGGCGTTTCGACTGACTCGAGCGTCGTTACGCTGTTCGAGAACGGAGTGCTGTCACAAAGGGCTATTCGGCCGACTCGGACCCCGATCGAAGCCCTTTGATGTTCTCCTCGCCCCGATTTTTCAGCTCGCCAAAGCGCTGTTCGGCGTCGGGTCGACGCTCGCCGATCACGGCACCGGCCAGAGCACCCACGGCAGCGCCGGAACTCGCGAGGTTCTTGTTGAACAGTCCACCGACGAAACCGCCAATGGCGGCGCCGATGGCTGCGTAGCGTGCACGGCTCAGCATACGGTTGATTCGTTGTTTCACCATGTGAGCTTCTTTGTCGGTCAGGGAAATAAACGTGTCCCCGACTGCGGGACAGAAACCGCGCCTGCTCGATTTCGAAGGAGGCGGTGACAACGATCGCCGCCTGTTGTCGTGTGCAGTTGACCTGCCGTACGCTTACACTTCCTCGAGTCGCCAGTGCTGATTGTCGCCGCCGACGTACTCCCACTGGTGGACGTTCGCGCCGTCGTCGCCCGAGACGCCTTCGACGTCGAGGACCTTGCCACTGTGGACGGCTGTGATCGTGTACAGACTGTCGGCCTCGCCGACCGGTTCGACGAACCAGCACTGGTTGTCGCCGCTGACGTCTTCCCACTGGTGAACGTTCGCACCGTCCTCGCTCGAGGCGTTTTCGACATCCAGTACCTTGCCGCTGTGGCCGGCGACGATGCGGTACTCGTTGTCGCCGACGGCCTCGAGGGTCCAGTGCTGATTGTCGCCGCCGACGTACTCCCACTGGTGGACGTTCGCGCCATCGTCGGTGGAGACGTCAGCAACGTCCAGGGCCTTTCCGCTGTGATCGGAGAGGATACGGTACGTTCCCTCGAGATCGTCGTCTTCCTCGTCGTCGTCAGCTGGCAGGACGATGAGGTCGCCGACCTCGACCGTGATGGTGTCGCCGTGGTCCTCGAGGAGGACGTCTTCGTCCTTGAACAGGTCGTAGCCTTCGTATTTGGCGTCGATTTCGACTTCGGTGTCGCCGTCACCGAAGTGGACGATGGCGGCGACAGTTGACGGCCCATCGATGTCTTCCCGTCGGCTGACGCGACGCTCACAGAGCAGCAGTTCGTCGTCGTCATCGGCCTCGAAGGAGATGCCGTCGAACTCGGCAGCCGGATGCAGTGCTTCGACCTCGTCGTACAGCGTCGCGAGGTTCTGGAAGAAGTTCGTGTGGTACTCGTCTGGACCGTCTTCCCAGTTCACGAACGCTCGCTGGCGGCCGCCCTCGCGGACGTCGGCGTCGACGTTGATGGATCCGTCGTCGTCGTAGCCACGATGGTCGTCATCGCCCAGGTGGCGACCCTCGCCGTAGCGGCTGATCTGGCGCTCGATGCCGTAGTATAGCTGTGGCACCCCGGGGAGGACGAACGCCGCGGCCGCACAGCACCGTACCCGGTTGGCGTAGTACGCCCAGGTGCCGTCGTCGATGTCGTCGTGGTTCGGGTCGTGAAGGTCGACGGCGGCCTGGTTGAGGATGCGATGTTCGTCGTGGTTCTCGAGGGCGTTCACGACGAGGGAGTGGTCGGGGAGGCCGATCTGAGTGCGCTCGCCGATCGTATCGAACAGGCTCCCGCCGTGGGCGTCGTCGGCAGCGACCTGTTGTGCCTGGTTGAGAAAGCCAGCCGTGTCGTGGTGCATGTCGAACTCGCTTTCGGTGTAGCTGGCGTCCCGCGGGATCGTCTCGTCGAACATGAGGAACGCATCGTTGTTGTGGCGACTGATCTCACGGATCTCTTTCCAGACGGATTTGGGCACGCCATAGGCGATGTCCGCGCGGAAGCCGTCGACGCCCATGCCGCCCGCAGACTGAGGCCGAGACCAGAAGTCGGCCACGCCCATAATGTACTCGCGCAGGGCGAGGTTCTCGAAGTTAAGGTTGGGCATCACCTGCAGGTCGGCAAAGCCGGTTGGTCGTGGTTCGGCCTCGAGCAACTCCCCGTCCTCGTTCCGTCGGGGAACCTCGGCGCGATCCCACCAGTCGAACGCCCGGTGGTCCTCGTCCCACTCGGTGACGGTGTCCCACGGGCCGGGGCCGTCCGCACTCTCGTCGATGGTGTCCTCGAACAGCGAATTCGTTCGGCCCGCGTGGTTGATGACGATATCGAAAACGACCTTTATGTCTCGGTTGTGACATTCCTGGACGAAACGGCGGTAGGCCTCGAGGGGGTCCTCGCCGTCGGGGACGAGATCCTCGGAGACGCCGGTGTAGTCCGCCGTGTCGTAGCCGTGGGGACCGCCACCGGAAAGTTCGCCGTCGAGTTGCCGTTCGACGCTCGTCGCCGGGACGGTAGGGGTGAGCCAGATAGCGTCGACGCCCATCTCCTCGAGGTAGTCGAGCCCGGGTGCTCCCGTGTCGTCGTCGCCCGAGATCAGTGTCTCGAGCGTGGTCGCCTCGCGCTCGCCCGCCCACGAGCGGGGGAAGAGCTGGTACATGATGCCGTCGGCCATCCATTCTGGCGGCCGGTTTGGCAGGTCGACGCTCCCGTCGGGGTCGAGCACTACGAGGTCCTGTGAACTCTTTTTCGCCGTCCCGTCGTCGTAAACCGCCGCGTGAACACGGGCGGATTCTCCCTCGAGAGCGTCGGCTGGGATCGTCGCACGCAGACCGTCGTCCCCTTCCTCGATGGCTCCAGTCGAGAGGGCGTCGCGGTCGTCGGCCCGAAACACGCCCCACAGGTCGTCGCTCGAGGAGTCGACACCGGGAGCCCGCTGGGCGTTCGTCTCGAGGCGGAACTCCTCGGTATCCTCGTCGTAGGTCGCCTCGAGTTCGAGCCGTGGTGCGTTATCGGGGTCGCCTTTGTAGACCGCCGCGCCGCCGTTGCCCCTGGGGAACGCGTGGAGCGTGAGTTCGTGGATCCCGTCTGGAGCCTCTAGCTCGAGGACGTAGTCGCCCGGCGCGTCGGCACGGAACTCGGCGACGGTGTCTCGTTCTTCGTCGTACCGTCCGAGGTCGTCCCCGGTGGCGGTCGCGAAGGAGACGACGGCGTCGGGGCCGTCGCTCGCCTCGGGCCAGTCGACGAGCGTCCACGTGAAGTCGCCCGCGTCGTAGTCGTGTGGGTCGGCCCGAAGATCGGGCAGGCGAGGTGCGAGGTTGTCACGGCCCTTATCCCAGAGAGCCCAGGCCGGGGGTTCGTCGGCGTCGAGACCGCGGGTATCGGCTCCGAGTGTCCAGACAGGATTCACGATCGGCTCGTCCACGCTGATGAACCGTGGAGCCCCAGGATGGTGTGACTCGACAGGTGTCTCAGGATCGAAACCGTTCGGGAACAGTGTGCCCGTACCGGTATCGGCCCCGGTTGCTTGACTTCCAAGGGCGGCGACGGCTCCCATCGCGGCCATTCCTCGAAGCACTGAACGCCGCGAGAGTTCGGTTCCCGGCTGGTGTTCGCTCATCGTGGTTCCTCCGGCGTCCGGTCACTGGTGGCGAGTGACGTGCTGGCTGTTCGCATAGTCATCTATGATGTAATTGTCTTTCACACTTAAACATTATTTCTGGCATGATACACTATCGAACAAACAAAACTTCGTAACGCAATTAATACAGGTGCGGTATATCACGGTTTCACTGGCCCGAGACACGGCTTCCGAGACTGAGGAGAAATCGAACGCCACTGCATGATTTCACTCGTCGGTACAGGATTGGACCGGCATTCGGCGAACGCGATCACTCGACGGGGGCCGCTACGAGTTGTTCGATCGCTTCCCTGAGGAACGCCTCGAAGGTCACCGAGGCAAGGCCGATGGCCAGCGAGAGCAGCGCTGCGAGGACGACCACTGCCACCATCGTGGAGGTGATCGATTGAGATCCGTTATCGACCCCGTCGAACGTGCCGAAGTAAATACTGTCGACGAACGGGATCACGTATCCGAGCGTCAGGAGCGTCGAGAACACGACGAAGGCGGTGACGACCCAGAGCCCCTGCTCGAGGGCACCCACCGCGATGTACCACTTACCGACGAAGCCAACCGTCGGCGGGAGGCCGATCATGGCGATGGCGAGGCCGGCGAAGGCGGCGGCGACGAGCGGAGCGCGGTTGGCGAGGCCGCCGAACTCGTCGATGGTGCGGGCGTCAAAGCGGATGGCGATGAGCCCGGCGACGAGACAGAACGCGCCTTTGACGATGCCGTGGCCGAAAAGCTGAATGACCGAGCCGAAGACGGCCGTCTCGGTGGCGACGAGCAATCCGGCGACGATCAGTCCGAACTGGGAGATCGTCGAGTACGCGAGCATGCCCTTGATGTCCCGCTGGCCGTAGGCCAGGAGGTTTCCGACGAGCAGACTCCCGATTGCGCCGTAGATGATGCCGTTTGTGACGGCCGGATTCGCCGTCAGGAACTCGAGCGTGAACACGTCGAAGAGGATCCGAAGGAAGGCGTACACTGCGGCTGCCGGGAGGACTCCCGAGATCAGCGCGCTGACGGGGTCCGTCGCCCTCGCGTGGGTCTCGACGAGCCAGCCGTGTAGGGGGACGAGAGCGACGAGCAGGGCGAGTCCGACGGTCATGAACACGAACGACGTGATGACGAGCGAGTCGGTGTAGCCCACGGCTGCCAGGGCGAATCCCAGGCGTCGCCCGTCGCTCGAGCCACCAAGCCACACCGCGAGGAGGACGCCGACGAGGTAGACGCTCGCACCCAGCGTGGCCGTTCGACGGTACCCTCGTGCCGTCGCTTCGACGCCGGCTTTCTCGCCGCACTCGACGAGCCGCCCCGTGGCCCAGATCAATAGCACGAGAAAGGCGTAGATGCCGAAGAGGTCTCCCGAGAGGACCACGCCGAAGACGGCCGTCGTAAAGAGCAGGTAGGGGACGTAGAACTCGCGGCCGTGCGGGCCAGCCGTTCGGATGTAGCCGAGGATCCCAAGGGTCAACACCACGTCCAACAATCCGACCGTCACCGAGAGGGCGTCCGAGCGGAAGACGAGTCCCGGACCGCCCTGGATGCCCAGGCGATAGACGGTCGGCCCGTCGAGGATCAGGAGCGTCGCAAGCAGCGTCGAGGCGACGGCCGTCAGACCCAGCGAAACGGTCGCGACGGTCCAGGGCGTTCGCTTCGAGTCGAGCCACACGGCGAGGGCACCGATCGCGGGAAGCAACAGGACGGCGAACAGCAGGGCGACGACGAGGCTCATCTGGCACCAACCCCGATCAGCAGGGCGACGGCGAGACACACTATGAGCACGGCGTACCGATACCGGCGGTTGGGGCCGATCCCGATCGTGCCGGCGATATCGCGCGAGTGCTCACGGTACCGCTCACCTGCCTCGTCCGGCAGGCGACGGGCGATCACGTCGACGGGGTCGGTCGCGGCAGCGAACGCCCGTCGCCGGAGGCCATGGTCGGCGGCACTCACCGCACCGAAGACGAGGGCGACGCCGACCGTGAGCGTCCGCGCCCCCTCGAAGATCAGCGGGTCACGGACGGCGTCGACGTCGATCCCACCCTCCAGACGCTCGAACAGGGGTCGGCCGAGGACGAACGCGGTTGCGCCGACGGCGAACAGCGCGAACTTCTCGAGGAGGTGGCGCTGTGAGTAGGGGTCGGTCGACCAGTCCCCGCTCGCGGGGAGCAGGTCGAAGAACGGGGCGTACCAGAGGCCGATGGCGAGGCAGGCGACGGCGACGGGGATCATCGTGATGGCCTGGGCTAGGGTTGCGTCCGCGAGCAGGCGGTCCTCACCCCGGCGACTGGCGTAGTAGCCGAATTTACAAAACGAGGCGATAGTGCCGACGGCTCCGATCAGCAGGAGCCACCGCAGTGGCGTGTGGCCACCCTCGAGGGCGGCGTCGAGCACCATGCCCTTGCTGATGAAGCCGTTGGTGCCGGGGACGGCGGTGATAGAGGCGGCCGCGACGAGGAACATCCCCACGAGGAGGGGGCTCGAGCGACCCAGCCGCCCACCCGACTCGAGTTTCCCGGTGCCCGCCCGGATGACGATGAGCCCGGCGACCATGAACAGCAGCCCCTTGAACAGGACGTTGTTGAACAGGTGGGCGAACGCGCCCGCGATCCCGAGGGCCGAACCGATGCCGATACCCGCGAGGATGTAGCCCACCTGCGCCTGGATGTGGTAGGCGAGCAGGCGACGGGCGTCCTTCTGGGCCAGGGCGTAGCTCGCGCCGAAGACGGCCATGACGCCGCCGACGTAGGCAAGCGCGAGGTTTCCCTCGGGGAACGCCCGGTAGGCGGCGTAGACGGCGAGTTTCGTGGTGTACGCCGAGAGGACGACCGACGCGCCGACGTGGGGGCTGGCGTAGGTGTCGGGCAACCAGACGTGCACGCCGATCAGCGCAGCGTTGATCCCGACGCCGGCGGCGACGGTGAGCGCGGGGAGCCCACCCGCGATTCCGTCGCCAAAGTGAAGGGCGTCTGCGCCACCCTGCGCCACGACGTGCATCGCGAGGCCGGCTGCGAGCAGTGCACCGCCGATGGCGTGGACCAGCGCGTACCGAAACCCGACCCGCACGGCGTCGCCCCCGTGGAGCCAGACCAGGAGGGTGCTCGCGAGCGCCATCAGTTCCCAGCCGACGAGAAGGCCAAGCCAGTCGCCGGCGAAGACGGCCCAGAGCGCGGCTCCGGCGTACGTCAGGGCGGCCGAGAGATGCCAGCAGTCGGCCCCCGTCGCCGAGAGGTAGCCCACCGCCACGACACCGAAGGCCGCGAAGGCCAGCCCCGTCACCCGCGAGGCAGGGTCGACCGCGACGGGGATGATCGCGAACTCGAGGAACGCCCACTCCCCAGACGTGCCCGCGGGCACAGTCAGCACCCACCAGCTGGCGACCCCGCAGGCGGTAATCCCGGCCACGGCACCGACGCGCCGACCCAGCAGGGCGAGGGCGGCCGCGAGCCAGACGACGAACGCCGGTGAGATCGTGGCAGGATCGATCACCGGACGATCACCCCGAAACTCGCGTCGGCAGCCGCTCGCGCCAGCTCGAGGACGACCAGGTGGTCGGCCCAGATACCAAGCGCGATGATCGCGAGGGCGAGGGCGAGCAGGGGGACCACGAGCGCTGGACTCGCTTCGACACCGGTGGGCGGGAGGCGTTTCCAGCGCCCGTCCATCGTGACGTGGGAGTGCTTGTTCGGCTCGTCGCTACCTGGAGTGCCACCCATCGGCCCCTCGAGCAACGGCTTCGGATCTGCTCTCTCGGGCGTCTCGAAGAACGCGCCGTAGACGATGGGCCAGAAGTAGGCGACGTTGAGGGCTCCCGAGACCACGAGTACGGCCGGCACAATGGGACTGAGTTCCGCGCCGCCCACGAGGAGGTACCACTTGCTCGCGAAGCCGACGAAGAGCGGAAGGCCGGCCAGCGAGCAGGCGCCGACGGCGAAGACGGCCATGGTGAGTGGCATTCGTCGGCCGACGCCGGCGATCTCGGACACCTTCTTCACGTCGGTTTCGATGGCGAGCGCGCCGACGCAGAAGAACAGCGCGAGCTTGGCGACGGCGTGGGCCGCGATGTGGAACAGACCGCCGACGACGGCCGCGGGGACGAGGACGGCGATCCCGAGGACGACGTACGAGAGGTGAGACACCGTCGAGTAGGCCAACCGGCGCTTGAGGTCGTCCTGCCGAAGCGCGAGGAGGCTCCCCAGCAGGATCGTCGCGGCCGCGATGATGGCGAGAGGTGTCCCAACACCCAGATCGGCCGTCGTTTCGGGGCCGAATACCTCGAGGACGGTGCGCGCAATCCCGAAGACGCCCGATTTTACGACGACCACGGCGTGGAGTACTCCGGAGACGGTTGTCGGGGCAACCATCGCCCGCGGGAGCCAGGCATGCAGGGGCATGATGGCTCCCTTGACGGCGAATCCGGCGAGCATGGCGACGATGGCGACACGTGCGGCCGTCGGCGCGCCGGCAGCCGCGTCGGCCAGACCCGGAATCCCGCCGGGGGCGAACGTCACGCTCCCCGCGAGGGTGTAGACGATCACTGCGCCGCCGACGACGAGCGTCCCGCCGCCGATGACGTAGGCGACGTACTCGTAGCCGACTTCTCGGGCGCGCTCGGTTCCCCTGTGGGCGACCAGCGGATAGGTCCCCACGGTGGTCAACTCGTAGAATATGACGAGTACGAGCAGGTTGGAGGCGAAGGCGACGCCGATCCCCGAGCCGATCGAGAGACACAGCGCGGCCGTATACCGGGTGCGATGCTCGAGTCCTTCCCCCCGGACGTACCCGAGGCTGTACACCGCGGTGACGGCCCAGAGACAACTCGCCACGAGAGCAAAGATCGTCCCGAGGGGATCGGCCTGCACCGAGAGATCGATGCCCGCCACGAGTGCCCCGAGATTCGTCGTCGGCTGTCGACCCGCGAGGACGTCGGGAACCATGCTTGCGATGACTGCGATGGTGAGCAGGCTCGCGACGATCGGCGTCCCGTCCCGAATCGCAGGACGACGCCGGCCGGCGACGATGACGACGATCGCGAAAAACGCGATGGCGATAGCAGCGAGCGGACGCGGGTCGGTCATCGCCACCTCCGCAAGTGTGTTCCGGGTGGGTCGCCACTCGAGGTGGGCCTCGAGCGACGACACTCATGACCCCGTCGACGCGAACTCGTCGCTCGAGCCGCCGGGATGCGGGGGCTGTGAGACGACGATGTCACGGTTGTTGGTACGGTTGTGAACCGAACCGGTTAGTTCGTACTGGTATCCGTCGGTCGTTGTATGACTGTGTGCGCGAGCGCCACGTCAATTGTCTCGATATCGAGGCGTCGGTACGCAATTCCTTGCGTGTGAGAGCAGTTGCTACTGTCCGTCGCTTTCGTCCTCGAGCGCGCGGTGGCTGCGCCGAATATACGCCATAATTGGTGGTTGCTGATCAACCGGCTGGGGCCGTTAGGCCCCTTTCAGTGCGTCCCATAGCAGGGCCTCGGAGGCCATTTCGAATAGAGCGACCTACACGGAGAAGTCGATACCTGCTCGGGCTCAATTTCGTCGCTTGGTCATTCATACGGTCTACTGTAACTTTTTACCGGTGATTGCCCACACCGGGTCGGCAATCACCGGTAAGAGACGACAGTAAACCGTATCAGTCGGTCACCCTTGCTGACTGAGCCAGTAACTCCCCAGAACGACGAGCACCAGGCCGGGAAGCACGGCAGCGACCAGGGTGGGTGCAATCGTCGTGACACCGGCAGCAACGAGACCGCCGACGACAGCCGAGAGAGCGCCAAAGACAACGATCAGTGCAGCAAGCCTCCCTCCTTCAGTGTCTTCGCCGGTAGCCGGTTCGCGCTCGAGCGGGTCGACGAGCCGCCATTCCGGTGTCTGTCGTTCCTCGAGGCGAAACCGACCGCCGAGGGCGGTGAGCAGCGCGTCCCCACTCGTCCGGACGATTCCGTCGCGCCACTCGGCCCACCCCCAGCTATCTTCTTCGGTCGCTTCGAGGCGATCGATTCGCTCGACGTAGACCGACTCGCCCACGATGTACTCTATCGAGGCTGCCTCGTAGCCGACGTCCTCGACGATGCGGGCCAGCAGAAACTCCCGTGACCAGGGGATCGGTTTCTCGAGGCGAAACTCGGTCGTCGTTCCGTGCGGAAGGGTAACCTCGAGGGCGACCGTCGTTTCGTCGACCGACCGCAAATCGGTCACGGTGGCTTCGACGTACCCATCCGGCGTCGTGCGGAGGTCGAGTCGTCCGAGTTCGTCGCCCACGGCAGCCGGTCCGTCGGTTGGTCCAGTCTCGGTGGCTGTTTTGGTCCCATCCGTCTCGGTTGCATTGGTCGACTCCGTCTCGTTTGTCGTCTCCGTGCGGTTGCGTGTCTCCATCCCACTGCTGGTCTTCTCGCGTGCTTCCGCTTCGCGTCGGATGCTCGAGTCGGGACCCTCACTCGCCTTTTTGGACGATTTCGTGTCGCGGTCGTCGTTCACGTCGTCAACGACCTCGACGTCGATTTCTCGGTCGGTCACGGTCGCTCACCTCGCTGGGCTCGGACGCCCATCTGTCTGCCGCTCACGGTACCGTCGACTTGCAGCGCCGTCGCTTCGATTGCAGATCGGACGTTCGAGGGGTGTTCGCGACGTGGCACGCTCGAGGGGGACACGAGTTGTAACGGTACCTACCGTTTCCGACGGGTTAAATCGTTCTCTCACAGCGATCCGTCGACGTCATGTGCCACTCGACCCCTCCTGCTCATCGAACGTCTCGATATTCCACGAATCACTACCAGTTTTGCTGCTGTCTGCTCGAGTGGGGTTGTGGGTCCGCTTCGTCGTCAGTCGACCAACCGCTGACAGCTCCCACAGAGGTGTTCTTCCTTGATGTCGACCTCGCGAACCGTCGGTGAGAAGTTCATTACACAGCGCTGGTTGTCACAGTGCTCGAGGCCGTAGGTATGGCCGATTTCGTGGACGATTTCTTTGCGTATTCGGTCCTCGAAGATGTCGCTTGCACTCTTGTTCGAGAAGCCGCCATCGCTCGAGGTTTGCAAGCGATACGTGGAGACGACGCTACCGCTTCCGTCGAGGTAAGCGAGACCAAAGACGTAGTTTCGCCGGCGATAAAAGAGGTCGTGAGGGGTGATGGCGATGTTTTTGTCGCCGCGTCCGACGCGCTCGGCCAGTTGGATGAACGTCTCCGCACAGTACTGGTTGCGCCCGGAGTCGTACGCGCCGTTGGGGATGGACTGGGAGTCGTTGATCGTGACGTCACAGTCGTATACTGAACGCAATGCTGCGGAGGCCTCCCGCTTGACTGTCGCGGAGACGGACCCAACCGGCACGATGTCGACGAGCATGGCAACGACTATGGCGGCCCACATCATAAACGTCCCGCCGTGGCACACTCTCGCCGGAACACAGCCGCTCTGGTCGACGCCCTCTCGAGTGTGAACCGCCTCGTCGAAATCGGTATCGGTCGCCGGACCGACGTCGCCAAAGGACTTGCTGAACGGGGCTGTCAGGTCGTTGCAACCGATATCATCCCGCGAGATGTCCCCGACGCCGTTACGTTCATCGAAGACGACGTGCTCGAACCGACCCTCGAGGTGTATGCCGACGCCGACACCCTTTACGCCCTGAACCTGCCGCCCGAACTCCACCGTCCTGCCTGGGAACTCGCACGAGCGGTCGACGCCGAGTTTCGATTTACCACCCTTGGTGGGGACTCTCCGATGGTTCCAGTCAGGCGAGTCTCGCTGCCTCGAGAGACCCTGTTCGTCGCCGAAGCAGGGGTCGGGGACTCGCGTTAAGCATCATACGACTATACTGTTCACCCCTCCGAACCGTCTCACGAACGAATACGCTTACAACGCCTCCCCCGAGAGTCCGGCTATGGGCTACCTCTCGAGTTTGCTCACCGCACCGGGCGTCGTCGTTCACGAGTTCGCCCACAAGACGGTCTGTGACCTGACGGGTGTTCCCGTTGTCGACGTGTCGTACTTCCAGTTCGGGGACCCTGCCGGCTACGTCAGACACCAGGAACCGTCGACGTACCGAACCTCGTTTCTGATCAGCGTCGCGCCGTTTTTCGTCAACACCATCCTCGCGCTGGTGTTGTTCACGGGCTTCTGGCACCTGCTCGGAACGCTCGGCCCGCTCGAGTTCGAACGCGTCCTCCTCGAGGGCGTCATCGACGCTCCACTCGAGATGCAGGCCGGACTCGTGGTTCTCGCCTGGCTCGGCTTCGTCATCGGATTACAGGCGTTTCCGAGTACGGGTGACGCGAACACGCTCTGGACGCGCACTCGAGGCGAGTGGCGGTCGGCCCCCCTCGTCCTCGTCGGGCTCCCGTTCGTGTTCCTGATATATCTCGTCAACCTGCTCTCGTGGGCGTATCTGCACGTCTTTTACGCGGCGGCGCTGGCCGTCGGCGCGTTCGTCGGCGTCGTGACGCTCGTTTGATTTTCGTTCTTCGTTCGCCGACTCTCGTCCCACCATCCACGCCTACCCCGCTCCCACCTCTCGCCCCAGCACCCACGCCTAATCCGCTCCCACCTCTCGTCCCGTGACTCCCTCGAGTGGGCTCGAGGAATCTCCGTGGTTGGTACTCGAGGTTCCACGCGAGTCGATACGCCCATACCGACGGCGGCCCAGGGCTCGCGTATGAACGCAGATGCGGTCGTCCTCGACATCGACGGTGTACTCGTCGACGTGGCCGACTCCTATCGCCGCGCAATCGTCGATTCGATCGAACACGTCTACGGCCGGACCATCCGCCGCGAGGACATCCAACTGTTCAAAAACGCTGGTGGGTTCAACAACGACTGGGAACTTACCTACGCTGGAGCGCTCTACGTGTTGGCCGCCGGCGAGGGCTTCGACCGGTCGCTCGAGGCCTTCACCGACGCCATCGCGGCCGAAGGCGGCGGGCTCGAGGCGGCAGAGTCGGTCGTCATGGACGAACTCGGTGGGCAGGCCACCCAGCGGGTTCGCGGCAAGTGGGACACCGAGCGGCTTCGCGACGTTTTCCAGCAACTGTACCTCGGGAGCGAGCGCTACGCCGTCCTCGAGGACGCCGAACCGGACGCCGAACTTGAGGGGGCCGGATACATCGAGGCCGAACCCGTCCTGCTCGAGGCTGAGACGCGCGAGGCGCTCCTCGAGCGCTACGCCGTCGGAATCGTCACCGGCCGGCCGGCGGCCGAAGCCGAAATCGCGCTCACTCGCGTCGGTCTCGAGATTCCGCTCGAACACCGGTTCACGATGGACGACTGGGCGGAAGGCAAACCACACCCTCACGCACTGACCACCCTCGGCGACCGGTTCGACGCCGAGTCAGTCGTTTTCGTCGGCGACACGCTCGACGACATCCAGACGGCGGTCAACGCTGAGGCGGCCGACGACGGGCGAACCTACCACGGCGTCGGCGTCCTTACCGGCGGCTTGACCGGGGGGTCGGGGCGAGAACTGTTCGAGGAGGCCGGTGCGAGTGCAGTCCTCGAGTCGATCAACGAGCTGCCGGAGGTCCTCGAGTTACCGTACTGACCACTGGGGCCCGCGCCCTTTTTTCCCCTTCCGCTCTACTCTCGAGCCATGTCCGGGTCGTTCACCCGCTATACCGACGACCTGCCCGGCGACCCCGTTTCCCCGTGGCTGGCCAGTACCCTCGAGGGATGCTACCCTCGACTCGAGGGGGGCGTGTCGGCTGACGTCTGTATCGTCGGGGCGGGAATCGTTGGGCTGTCGACGGCCATCGAGTGCCTCGAGCGCGGGCTCACGGTCGTCGTCCTCGAGCGTGATCGCGTAGGGTCGGGGACGACGGGAAAATCCGCCGGCGTCCTCACCAGTCAGCACGGCCTGTGTTACGCACATCTGGAACGCCAGTTCGGCTCCGAGGCGGCACGCACCTACGGTACACTCGCCGAGGACGCTATCGATACCGTCGAGACTCGTCTCGAGTCGCTGTCGATCGATGCCGGATTCGAACGTCAGCCAGCCTACTGCTACGGCGACGACCCGAACCCGTTTCGACGCGAACTCGAGGCCGCTCGGACGACGGGACTCCCGGCCTCGCTCGTCCGATCAGTCCCGCCGTTCGAACGAGCGGGGGCAGCGATTCGGTTCGACGAGCAGGGCGTGTTCCACCCACAGCAGTACCTTCTGGGCCTCGCCGAGACCCTCCACGACGACGAACGCGCGGCCGTCTACGAACAGTCTCGCGTGACTGCCGTCCATCCCGGTAAACGCCCACGTGTTGAAACGGACAACGGGAGCATCTCCGCCGACCACGTCGTCCTCGCCACCGGGTTTCCCCTCCTCGATCGAGCGGGGTACACGACACGACTGTATCCGCGACGCTCGCTCGTCCTCGGCGTCCGCCTCGATGGCGACCCGCCGAAGGGCACGTACTACCGTCACGACAATGGACGGTTCGTGCGCACGCATCGTGACAGCGAGGGTCCGCTCGTCCTCGTCGGCGGTGAACGCCACAAGACTGGCCAGGGCGGGTCGATTGCCGACCGATATCGACGCCTCGAGCGATGGACACGAACCCACCTACCCCTCGAGTGGATCGCGTTTCGCTGGTCGGCACAGGACTACGTCTCCGTCGATCGACTGCCGTTCATCGGACCCGTTGGCCCGGCCACGCCGAACGTCCACGTCGCGACTGGCTTTGGCGGCTGGGGGCTGACCATGGGGACGGTGGCCGGCCGGTTGCTGGCACGGTCGTTCAGCGACGAGCGACCGTCCGAACTCGAGTTGTTCGACCCGACCCGATTCACGCCGATCGCGTCTGCTCCGAAAGCGGCTGCTGAGAACGCCGACGCGGCGAGTCAGTTTGCGACCGACTGGCTTCGGACGCTGCTCGAGCGAGACGAGCGGCCGATTCGCCCGGGCGAGGGCCGGATTCGTCGACAGGGAATCTCACCGGTTGCCGTCGCTCGAGATGACGTTGGTGAGCTGCACACCGTTTCGGGGAGGTGCCCCCACTGTCATGCCCTGCTCGCGTGGAACGACGCTGAGTGTTCCTGGGACTGTCCCTGTCACGGCTCCCGATTCACGCCCGACGGGACGGTTATCGAGGGGCCTGCTGGGACCGATCTCCCGCCGCGCTCGCTCGAGTAAGGGGTCGCTTTGCGTTGCCACTCTTGGGGGCTATCGTCGAACCCAATGGTTAGTGATGCTCGAGAGGCGACCGAACGCGGTACGTTTTTGCCGTCGAAGACCGGACGTTTCGCCGAGTATGGACGCTGGGGACCTCGAGCGAGCGGCCGAAGCGATTCGGGATGGCGACGCTGTCGTCTATCCGACCGAAACCGTCTACGGGCTGGGGGCCGACGCCCTCGACCCCGAGGCCATCGAACGCGTTTTCGAGATCAAAGGTCGGGATCGAACGAACCCGCTCTCGTTTGCCGTTCCATCGGTACCGGCGGCCCTCGAGTACGTCCGGGCGAACTCGACCGAACGACAGTTCATGGCGCGATTTCTCCCCGGCCCCGTGACGGTGCTCTGTCGCCGGCGTGAGGCGGTTCCCGAGGAACTGACGGCCGGCCGCGACCGCGTCGGCGTTCGCGTCCCGGACCAGCCAGTTGCGCTCAGACTCTGTGAACGGGCCGGCACGCCCATCACGGCGACCAGTGCGAACCGCAGCGGGCATGGCTCAGTTACTCGAGTCTCGGATCTGGACTCGAGCGTTCGCGACGCTGTCGCGATCGTGCTCGACGACGGTGAGACGCCAGGGACCGAGAGCACTGTCGTGGACGTCGAGTCGGCCACGATCGTTCGGCGCGGGGCGATGGCCGACGATATCGACCGCTGGCTCGAGTCACAGGTTCGCTGATTTTTGCGGACCACAAGTTGTCACATAATAACCCTCACACATTCTATACGGCTACCGACAAACGGCCAGTACAGGGCAAGCAGGTGCCTGAACGGTGATGCACTCTTTAATACCTATCAAACTCTGCCTGCTGTATACAGAGGGGGATATAGCACGACTGCTCGCTTTATTTCGGTTGATTTTATCTGACCTACCCGGAATAGAACGTTGCGGTCTGACCAGTAGCGCCCCTTCCTTCATTGATCGGTTTTCTTAAACTCATGTAAGATCTATGGTTGTCTGCGTTTTATGCTAATGTATGACCACAGACACGACTAATATTGACCAATCCACTAATGCGCAGGGTAAGGAGTGGGACATCACCAAGAGCAGCAGCATGACGGCATATAAAGATCGGATTATACACTCAACCTCCGAAGGTTATACGGATATCTCAATGGATGCAGTTGACGCGGTTGAGTTTAGAAGAGAACTCTGGAACCTATTGATGATATTAGGAGCTATATTGGGTTTGCTGGGATTGCTTGGGATAATAGGTGGAGATGGAAGTGCTGGATTTCTGTTAGCTCTTATCGGGTCATCGATATTTGGGTTGGGGTATTTTAGGCGGGAAGAAGAAATTGTGATCGTGACTCCCGGTAAAGAATTTAGCTACGAGACTAAAAATTCACAGAATGGAAAAGAGGCAGCAGATACAATTTGCACTCTGAGGGACGAATATAAAGGTAACTGACGAATTCACAAACTCTTCAGTTACTAAGTGGACACAATCTACGTGCTGAATTTAGCTATGTGTCCGACAGTCGATCACTGACAGAAGGGTCGATGGCGGTTCCGGCACCTGCTTGCCTGTACCCAGCGATCACTCCCTTCATAGATCGGCCTTTAGTTTGTGCTACATGCGCTGTACATCTTGCACGGCGGTTACAAAATATTCCTGAATTGGTGGGATCGTTGGCTATCAATGCGCAGACCTATGTATCGGATTTTCTCCGGTAAAACTTTGGGATTAGTATTCTGAAGTGTTTTATGACACCCTCGACTACCCAAAGCCGAGTAACGACCGCAGGCTCCGCGTCCTGACGCCACATTGGTCGACGTACTCACAGGGTTCGCATTTATCGCGATTCTTGAGCCGTGCTGGCGGCCCGTCGAGTTCTGTGATCGTTCGCATCGACCGGCGATAGGCCGCTCTGCGTCGGGTCGTCATCGGGACGTGGCGAATCACGCCGTAGGCTGGATACTCGAGCCAGGCACCACCCACTGGTTCTTCGAACTCCCAGGCGACGGCCTTGGCGGCAGCGACGGCGTGGACTTGCTGGGGTTTCCAGACGCCATTTTTGGGCGGCTTGCCGGTGGCGACCAGCACTGGCTCGAGGGGGTCGGTCACGAGTTTGTGGACGACGCCCCGGCACTCTCGGCCGGTCACCAGCAGGTCGGTTTCGGCGGGCGCACAGAGGGCTGTCCAGCGGTCGTGTGCGTGGGTGGTTGTGGCGGTAGCGTCGCTGGCGTGAGTGGCTTGGCCGCTGCCTCGAGCGGCCCCTGCCGTTCTCGTGGTTGCATCACTGGAGTCGGCAGTCTCCGCGGGGATAGCACCGTTCTCACGCCAACGCTTAAGTCGGTCTCGCGTCCGCGTGAGTCTGGCGCGGTAGGCTGCTGGCTCGAGCGCGATGGGTTCGGCCTCGAGCGCGTTGTCGCTCATCGCGAGGAGGGCATCGTATCGAAACGCCAGATTTCGAATATCGCCGACGTGTGGCGGTGGCTCCCGGTTGTCTTGCTGCCGGGCGTAGTACAGCTTCCGGGGGCAGTACGTCGCCATCCGGAGGTCGCTGAACGGAACGAGTGCCATGGCCGCTCTGGCCGTGCGATGGTATATAAACCTCGAGGCTGATACCCCTCGAGTCCGGTTCGGTTTTGGCGGGTTCGATTCCCGTGGTCCCTACAGCGAGACGTCCGTCTCCATCCCTTCGGTAGCGTCCTCGAGGCCGTCTTCGCGAACGTCACTGGCCATTTGCGCGGACAGTTCCGAATCGCCGAGGATGCTGTCGAACTCGTCGCGGTAACGGTCGTTGGCTGCTCGCGATTCGGCTTTGCCGGCAGCCACCTGCCGAGCGCGGCTGATGGTCGCCTCGTCGACGTCGTATTCTGCGGCCAGCGTCGCGTCGTCTTCCTCGCGATCACGAATCGCCACGAGGTCGACGGTTTCGGCGTCCTCGTCGTCGATCAGGTGCAAGGCGACGCGCGCCTCGAAGACGACGGTTTCGTCGACCGCGAGGTCCGCGGCGAGTTCCTCGTCGCTTTTGTCGTCGTAGTACCCTTTCGCCACGGTCAGTAACTCGTCCTCCGACAGCGGGGTGTCGAAGCCGTAGCGCTCTTGCATCTGACCGACGACGTTCTGCAGGCGCTGTTCGACCGTCCGCTCGTCTTTCTCGAGGGACCCTCGCGTGTCCTCCTGTGATTCGGTGACGGTGTCCTCGCCGTCGGTGACACTGGTGAAGATGTCTCGAAGCTCCGCGGTTTTTTCGTTCATGACTGCACACTGGCGGTGGGTGAGTATTTAATTCTGTTGCCAGCCATCGATGCCTGTAGTTCGTCAAGCCTGAACATATGAGCGAACCGATATGGGTTGTCTGGTTCGGCTCATACGTCGACGCTTGATGGAGTACTGACTGTTAATATAAACTTACAACTAAGTATGAATTCTTGCGTGACTGCGCGGGGGTCGATATCGTGTGGTGTGACAAGAGTTAAGTGATCACCTTCCCCGACATAGAACATGATAAATCCAGCCCAGACGGAGGTGACGCGGGAAACTTACTACGGCATCTCCTCGGTGGAGAAGGTCCTGTTTTACTTCCTCGCTGCCGTCGCCATCCTGGTTTTCCTGTACGGTCTGTACGCACGGTTCGCCCGATACACGGGGGGCGATGAGGATTCGTTCCCCCGCGTCGACGAACTCCCGGGACGCGTGGTGAGCGCCGCCAAAATCGTGCTGACGAACGAAAAGCAGTTCAATCGCGACCTGTACGGCGGATTGATGCACTCGTTTATTTTCTGGGGTTTTCTCTCACTGTTCATCGCGACCTCGATTCTCGCTTTCGACGAGTACGCCTACGGCATCGTCATGGATGCCTCGTTCTGGTACGGCGATTTCTATCTGGCCTACCAGTTCATGGTCGACGCGATGGGACTGTTGTTCGTCGTGGGTATCGGGATGGCGATGTATCGGCGCTACTGGGTTCGTAACCAGCGCCTCTGGGGTCGACACACCTCCTTCGAGGACAACCTGTTCATCTGGCTGTTGTTCATCCTCGGGGTCGGCGGATTCGCCCTCGAGGGAATCCGAATTTACGCGACGGGGATGCCCGAGTTCGAGGTCGTGAGCTTCGTCGGCTACGGAATCGCGATGGTGCTCATGGCGCTCGAGCCGATGGGGATGAGCGAGTCGCTCGCGGACTCGATGCACTGGTGGGCGTGGTGGTCACACTCGCTGTTTGCGCTGTTTTTCATCGCGTGGATTCCCTATGCGAAACCGTTCCACATGCTCTCGTCGTTCGCCAACGTGGTCACGCGCGACGAAAAGGCCGGTGCGCGACTGCCGGGCATTCCGGCCGATCTGGACGCGACGAACGCCGAATCCATCGACGACTTCACCTGGAAGGAGATGCTCGACCAGGACGCCTGTACCAAGTGTGGCCGCTGTTCGTCGGTCTGTCCGGCGAAGGCGTCGAAACGACCGCTCGATCCTCGGGACGTCATCCTCGACCTGAAAACCTACCGCGAAGGGTTGGACGCCGGCGAGGAGCCGAAACCGCTGGTCGCCGACGGTGGCGGCGTAATCCAGACTGAAACCATGGAGTCCTGTATGGCCTGTATGGCCTGTATGGACGCCTGTCCGGTCGAAATCGAGCACCTGAACTCGTTCACCCGACTCAACCGTCAGATGGTCGACCAGGGTGACGTCGACTCGAACATGCAGGACGTCTTCCAGAACGTGATGCAAAACGGCAACACGTTCGGTGACTCCCCGCGCACCCGCGCCGACTGGACCGAAGACGTCGACGTCGAAGTTGCCGATGCTCGAGAGGAGGAAGTCGACTACCTCTGGTACGTCGGTGACTACCCAAGTTACGACGAGCGAAACAAGCAGGTTGCACGCTCGCTCGCAACCATCCTCGACGAGGCCGACGTCACCTTCGGTATCCTCTTCGAGGACGAGAAGTACGACGGCAACGACATCCGCCGTATCGGCGAGGAGTTCCTTTACCTCGAGCTGGCCGGCCATCACGTCGAATCGTTCGAGGCCTGTGAGTTCGAGAAGATCGTCTGTACGGACCCACACAGCTACAACACGTTCAAAAACGAGTATCCGGAGGTCGACTTCGAGGAGTTCGCGGACGACCCGATGATGCCGTTCGAGTACGACGAGTACTGGAACGCCGACGGCGAGGTCGAGGTCCTCCACTGGACCCAGGCCGTCGAGGAACTGGTCCAGGACGGCAAGTTGGCGCTTTCGGGAACCGAACTCGATTACACCGTCACCTACCACGACCCGTGTCACCTCGGTCGGTACAATGACGAGTACGAGGCACCGCGCGAACTCGTGAAAGCCACCGGCTGTGAGCTGTACGAGATGCCACGCAACCGCGCCGACTCGTTCTGTTGTGGTGGCGGTGGCGGCGGGCTCTGGATGGACTTCGAGGAGGAGCCAAAACCCAGCGAAGAACGACTTCGGGAGGCACTCGAGGACACCGACGCCGGTGCCTTAGTTGAAAAGTTCGTCGTCGCCTGCCCGATGTGTATGACGATGTACGAAGACGGCCGCAAGACGGGTGATTTCGAGGACGATATCGAAATCGTCGACATCGCCGAACTCATCGTCGAAGCCCTCGGCAAGAAAGAGACGGCCGGACTCGAGTAGTCGGTCGCGATTGGGTTCGAATTGGCCGCGTTTTCGATCGGCGGTATCTCGTTTTTAGCGAGCGAGCGGCGAATTCGGATCGAGGGCCTCCACCGGGTGCGACGCCTCCCGGGCGAGCAGGTCCTCGAGTTGATCGCCACAGGAGGTCCCACTCGCCACCACTAACCGATCGCGCGCCTCTGACGTGCTGAACTGCTCGGCGAGTCGGTCGCCGACGTCCATGCTCAGTTCGTAGTACTGTGATTTGTAGCCGAAACTGCCGGCCATGCCACAGCACTCGACGTCGCTCTCGAGGACGTCGTATCCGAGGTCGTCGAAGACCGCACGCGTGTATCGGTCGAGACCGAGGGTCCGCTGTTGGCAGTGAGCGTGATAAGCGATAGGCGGTCCGTCCGTCCGAAGGGCCGCCGGGTCGGCTCCGTTCTCGAGGCAGCCGTAGACGTACTCGAGGACCTCGTAGCTGCTGTTCCGAAGTCGCTCGAACGAGCGTTCGGGGAGCAGTTTCTCGTACTCGTTGCGGAACATCGCGAGGTCGCTCGGTTCGATGACGACGATGTCCCGTCCGGCGTCGATGTGCTCGGCCAGCGCAGCGTAGACGCGGCTGGCTTTGGCGTCGGCGGTGTCGATCATTCCCTGCGAGAGCGGCGCACGACCGCTGCCGGGGACCGATGGAATTTGTACGTGTACCGAGAGGGCCTCGAGGACGCGGACCGCAGCTTTCCCCCGGTCGACGTCGACGTAGTTGGTGTAGGTGTCGGGATACAGGACGACTTCCCGGTCGGCGTCAGCGGCCGCGACGTTCGGGCCGCGAGCGTCGAACCAGTCGACGAGTGTTTCGCGCTGGAACGTGGGGAGGGGTCGCCGGCTGTCGATGCCGACGAACCGTTCGGCGAGTGAGCGAACCGGTCCGAGACCGCCGATCAAGTTCGAAACCGGCGCGGTCGCCGAGCCGAGTTTCGCGAGCGTCTCGTAGTTGCCGAACAGCCGTTTTTGCCGGTCGATGGCTCCGGTTGCTTCTTCGTCGGGGACCAGTTCGTCGTAGAGGAAGTCGAACCGACTCGCTTCGCCGCCACGGTTGAGCCGGTCGCGAACGACGGTGTTGATCCAGGGGATATCGATTTTGACGGGGCAGGCTTCGACACACCGTGAGCAGCCCGTACAGAGGTCGTTGAACTCAGCAGCCGAGTCGTAGCCGTGGACCCCGGCTTCCCAGCCCGTGGCGATGCCGCCGGTGTAGGTTTCGCCGCCGAAGGCGTGGCCACCGACGGACTGGAAGTTCGCGCAGGTGTTCGCACACGCCGAACAGCGGATACAGTACAGCGTCTCCCGGAGCTGGTCGTCCTCGCGCATGGTCATGCGGCCGTTGTCGATCAACACGAGGTGGAACTCACGGTCGTCTTCTCGGTCGGCAAACGGCGTCTCGGGGTCGTCGGGGTCGACGATCGGGGAATCGACTGGCGGCGTCAAAAGCGAGACGTACGAGGTGATATCCTGCCCAGTACCGGACCGCCCGATCAGTTCGATAAACGGTGCCAGGTCCTCGACGGTGGGAACGATTTTTTCGACGCCAGCGACGGCGATGTGTGTATCCGGCACGACGGCCGTCTTCCGGGCGTTCCCTTCACTCGTCACGAGCATGAGCGACCCCGAGTCGGCCGTAATGAAGTTCGCCCCTGTCATGCCGATATCGGCTTCAGCGATCTGCTCACCCAGGCGCTCGCGGGCGAACATCGTGAGTTCCTCGGCCGTCTCGAGGGGTTCGCCCGGGTCGAACTGACTGTTGAACAGGCGCGCAATCTCTTCGCGGGATTTGTGGATGGCCGGCGCGACGATGTGAGACGGTGCTTCGTCGGCGACCTGTAAGACCCACTCGCCGAGGTCGGTTTCGACGACGTCGACACCCTCGCGTTCGAGCGCTTCGTTGACCTCGAGTTCCTCGCTGGTCATCGACTTCGACTTGACGAGTCGTTCGGCGTCGTTCTCGCTCGCAACCTCCCGAATGTAGCGGTTGGCGTCGGCGGCGTCTTCGGCCAGATAGACCGTCCCGCCGTTTTCTTCGACGGTCTCGGTTACCGCGTCGATCAGTTCTGGGAGGCGCTCGATCGCCCCTTCTTTGATCGTCCGCGCCTCGTCTTTCAGTTCCTCGTAGTCCTCGAGGTCCGCGACCGAGTCGTATCGCCCCTGATTGAATCCCATGGTGTTCGCCTCGACGGCAGGGCCTTCTGTCTCGAGGAGGTGGCGAATGTGGTCGGCTTTCGTCTCCCGGTCGGTTTTACTCATCGTGCTCACCTGTCTCGTCGCGTTCGAGCGCTTCGTCGTCCTCGAGGACGACGACGTGGACGTCTTTCGGCCCGTGTGCGCCTTTGACGAGCGCGCCCATGTCTGCGGTCGCGCTCGGACCGGTTGCGATGATTGCGCTCGCGCCGTCTCGAAGCATCGGCCCGAGGCGCTCGATTGCACTCGGCATGTCGGGAACGATATCGGACGCTCGGACAACGGGTACGTGGAGATCACAAAAGAGACTCACCTGTTCGGCCCCCTCGGGCGTCGAAGGGAGGACGACGCTGCCGTAGTCGGCAATGGCGAACGAGGCGGCCGTAACCCCCGTTGCCGCCGTTTCGAGGGTTGCCGGTGTCGGTTCGTCGTCCACCCAGTCGGGGAGCGACACCCGCTCGAACGGGAGCGGTGTTCCCACAACTGGCTGGTCGACGATGGACTCGAGGGTACTGTCGAACGTGGCCGGGTCGGTCGCCGTCACGGGAACTTCGAGGTTCTCGAGTGCGGCCTCGAACCGGTCGCCATCCGTGGCTGTCTCGACGCTCATGGTCCGATGCTACGACCGTCTCTATTTACCTGTTCTGTTCGTTCACAGGCGAAAACGAGGCCGGACACCGTTTGTCGATAGGGAAGCTGTGTGGTACCCGAGTATCTGCTGGGACACACACCGCTGTGCCGGTGGCGGAACCGACCACACGGTCGATATCGTGTTTTTCCTCGAGAATCCTATCGTTGAAGCCTGTGGTTTGCAACCGCGCACCAGCCCTGGAAGCCTGTTCACACGAATTTACTGGCCAGTACCCACGACTGTATCTCCAGTAAATACATCTGCACTGGAGACGATCTTGCTCAGTTGACTGTCCTCGGTGATCGGTACCGGGGAGTGGTCACCGTCGGTCTCCGTCGAGCAGAAGTCAATAATCCGGTGCAGTGATCCAGAACAGTTGAGTATAGTGGATTTGTCACCACTCGGGTAGTATGCCATACCCTGGCGTGAGTGTCTGTATGATGGTGCTACGCGTCGATTTGGGTTTATCTCAACTATTTTTCCTCGAGAAAATCATATACAGGTGTCGAACGTGTCGTTGGAGAGACTGAAAAATACAAACGGTCGACAATTATATATACTGGTTAGATAATTCTGGATCCATGCCACCGTTGATTCCACATGGCATCGGCACCGGTCACTCGTTGGGCACCCTGAGCGGGTCACGACGAGGTGAAAGACATGGTTAGCACACTCGAGTTATTGCTCGCAGCGACGCCACTGCTTCTCGCTGGCGTTCTGCTGGTCGGCTTCCTCTGGCCTGCGACGCGGGCAATGCCGCTTGCGTGGATTGTAGCGGTCCTGGTCGGCTTTTTCGTCTGGGGAATGCCAGTCGAATGGATCGCCGCGGCGTCCATCGTCGGCGTTATGACGGCGATACAGATCCTTTGGATCGTCTTCGGTGCGCTGTTGTTACTGTATACGTTGATGCAGGCGGGTGCCTTCGACCGGATTAACGAGGGTTTCGCGAAGATCAGCGACGACCGCCGCGTGCAGGTGATTCTGGTCGGCTTCTTCCTCGCAACGTTCATCGAGGGGGCGGCCGGCTTTGGGACGCCCGCCGCCGTCGTCGCCCCGCTGTTGTTGGCGCTTGGATTCCCGGCACTGGCCGCGGTGATTGCCGCGTTGATCGGCCACATTATCGCCGTTACCTACGGCGCGGTCGGGACGCCGATCATTATCGGAATCGAGAACCCGCTTGCGGATACGGCGGCCACGAATCAGGCGATTACCGACGCCGGATTCACCGTGCAGGATTACTCGGTCGAGGTCGCAGTCTGGGCGGCGACCTACCACGCCCTCATCGGCTTCGTCATGCCGCTGTTCGCGGTGGGGATGGTCGTCTACTTCTTTGGCGACCCGGACGAGCGCAGTCTCCAGCCGGCGTGGGACGTTGCGCCCCTGGCGCTGTTCTCCGGAATCGCGTTCGTGGTTCCCTACTGGCTGTCTGCACAGATCAGTGCGGAGTTCCCATCGCTCATGGGCGCGATGGTCGGCGGTGCCATCGTCGTGGGCACCCTGAAAGCTGGCTACTTCGTCCCCGACGAGGAGTGGGACTTCCCGGATCGGGAGGAGTGGCCGGATCACTGGGTTGGCACGATCGAACCCGGACAGAAGACGAACAACACGGGTGCAGGAACGGACGTGGGCGACGGCGCTGCAGTTGCTGACGGTGGTCCCGCCCAGGAACTGTCCTTGCTCCGTGCCTGGACGCCGTACATCCTGCTGGTCGTTTTGCTGGTCGTCACGCGCGTCCTCGATCCGCTGCCGGAACTGCTGCAGGAGGAACTGATCGGTGTTGGCGGGTTTTCACTCCTGTTCAACACGACCTGGCCGGAAATCTTCGGTACCAGCCTCAGCGGCGGCATTAGCTGGGTCTACGTCCCAGGCTTCTGGCTCGTCCTCTGTGCGGTGATCGCGATTCCGCTCTACAATATGGACGGAACGCAAGTCCGAGCGGCCTGGAACGAAACGGTCCAGAAACTCGTCGCACCGCTGATTGCACTCGTGTTCGTCATCGCGATGGTGCAGGTCATGCTCCAGTCCGGTGCCCACGCCGAGGGGACCGAGAGTATGATCTTCGTTCTCGCACAGGCGACCGCCGACGCTGCAGGACCGGCGTATCCGTTCATCGCTGCGCTCATCGGTGCACTCGGGGCAGCAATGGCTGGCTCGAACACCGTCTCGAACATCACGTTCGGCGGGTTCCAGTTCGAAGCTGCGAGACAACTCGGCTTGCCGACCCAGATTATCGTCGGTGCGCAGGCCGTCGGCGGCGCTATCGGTAACCTCGTTGCGATCCACAACGTCGTTGCTGCACTCGCCACTGTCGGTCTCGTCGGCCAGGAAGGCCGCGTGATGCGGTTGAACCTGATCCCGCTGGTGTACTACGCAGTCGGCGTCGGAATCGTCGTGACACTGTTCAGTTACGTCCTCTTCCCGGGCCTGTTCTAAGGTCCGAAGGGCGCGTTTCGATCCAATGACGACTGACAATCTGGGCATTTACATACCGATCGAAGACCACATCGCCTGTGACCGCAGTGACGAGGGCGTGCCAGCCGTCGCTACAGCGCCCTCGTTGCTGACGCCAATCCGGTCACAGACGGCTTCGAGGTGCTCGAGGCACTCGTCCATGGTCGTCGGCTCGAACGCCACGATCGGCCGTGTACGTACTCGTCCGGAATGGATCGGACGTGAACGTGTCTACGTCGAACGTATCGATCTTTCGCTCGAGCCCGTTACCGACGCTCTCGAGGGAGTGGGCGACACGAACACATCAGGAGATTGTGGCTCGGCCGCGGCCGAGGGGGAACCGTCCGTGGGGGGCTGTCCGAACCTGTGAGTGTGGGCCCTGCAACTGCGCTGGCTTCACCCGAGCGTCGGCGTGAACCGATCGCCGCCGAGGAAGTTCCAGATGTGCCCGCGTTCTTCGGGCGGGTCGACGCCGGGCAACTCCTTCAGTGCGGGCTGTATCGCGTTCCACCATCCCTCGTCGGTCTCGAACGCCGCCTGATTGTCCGGATACACGTTCTCGAGGAAATCCGATTTCTTTGCGCTGGGGTGTTCGATGAGATACTGATAGGACGCGAGCAAGGCCTCCCGCCGGGCCTCGAGTGCCGACCCCGAACCGGGGAGGTCGACGTCCCGAATCGCCTGCTGAACGGCCGATGGTGTCCGTTCGGTCGCGTCTCTCGTCTCTCGTCCCGTCGTCGTGCTCTCTTTTGGTTCCGTCTCGATGGGCACCCACCAGACGCGACCCCGCGCACCGATCTTGCGGGTTTCGAGAACGCCCTCGTCGACGAGGTCGGTGAGCTTGTTGTGTGCGGTCCGACGCGAACACTCCAAGTGGTCCATGACGTCGTCCGCGGTGAGTGGGCGGCCGAGATCATCCCGTTCGTCGAACGCCTCGAGGGCGGCCTCGGGCGGGATGCGATCCGTGTACTGGCCGTGGCTGTTTCGCTCACGATCGTTCGCCATAGTCTATGGCAGTGTGTACCACTGTATATGCCTTTACACTCGTCTGTGGACGGCAGTCGTCTCAGGCCGGGCCCACTGTCGAACGAGTGTGGGTCGACTGTGCTGGATGGCCGTCATCTGGCACACAAGGTTATTAAACGGGACACTAACTATACACCGTCAATCTATCTATGGTGTCTTCTGAGAGCAAGGCGTGGCGGAAAGGGTCGTGGACTGGAGGGTGGCGGGGATGATGGGTGACGCGGTAACCGTCGCCTTCGCTGCGATACCGTTGCTCGTCGTGAGCGTCTTACTCGTGGGCTTTCTCTGGCCGGCAACGCGAGCGATGCCGATCGCGTGGCTTTCGGCGCTCCTCGTCGCGTTCGTTGTCTGGGGGATGCCAGTCAGATGGCTGGCAGCGGCGACCATCGAGGGCATCGTTATCGCGATTCAGATTCTCTTTATCGTCTTCGGGGCGCTCGTCTTGCTCTACACGATGATGCGTGCGGGTGCGTTCGACGTCCTCAACAGCGGGTTTGCGATGATCAGTGAGGATCGTCGCGTACAGGTCGTGTTGGTCGCGTTCTTCCTTTCGACGTTCATAGAAGGGGCGGCCGGTTTCGGCGCGCCCGCCGCGGTCGTCGCCCCGCTGTTGCTCGGCCTCGGCTTTCCGGCGCTGGCAGCCGTGGTCGCTGCGTTGATCGGCCATATCATCGCCGTGACCTACGGCGCGGTGGGGACGCCGATCATCGTCGGCATCAGAGAACCCATGGCAAGCGTCTTCGAGATCAATCAGGCGATCGAAACGGAAGGCCTGACTGCCACCGAGTTTGCGGTCAACGTCGCCGCGTGGGCCGCGACCTATCACCTGCTCGTCGGCTTCGTCATGCCGTTGTTCGCGGTCGGAATGGTCGTCTACTTCTTCGGTGATCCGGCCGATCGATCGATACAACCGGCCCTCGCAGTGGTGCCGCTTTGTCTGTTCGCCGGGCTCAGTTTCGTGGTGCCGTACTGGCTGTCGGCCTGGTTTATCAGCGCGGAGTTTCCGTCGCTGGTGGGGTCGATGGTCGGCGCAGGAATTACCGTGGCTGCACTGCGGGCTGGCTACTTCCTGCCCGATGACGAGTGGACGTTCCCCGACCAGGACGAGTGGCCCGACCACTGGCTGGGATCGATTCAGCCGAGCGACGTCAACACGGTCCTGACCCGGAACCACGACATCTCCCTGGCCCGTGCCTGGTCGCCGTACGTCTTGCTGGTCGTGCTGTTGTTGTTGACTCGCGTCTACGACCCGTTTTCGGCGCTGCTTCGCGGCGAACAGGTGTCGCTGCTCGGACGGCAGGTTTCGCTCGTTCTGGGGACGGTCGCGACCGGGGTCGGCGAGTTCACCGTCGGTCTGTTCCTCTTCGAGTGGACGAACATCCTCGGAACGAGTCTCGAGACCGGCGTCAATTTCACCTACGTTCCCGGCACCTGGTTGCTGGTGAGTGCGATAGCAGCCGTCGGCGTGTTCGGGATGAACCGTCGACAGGTCGGCGAAGCCTGGGTGGGCGCCGGTTCGAAGCTGCTCGCCCCGCTGATCGCGCTCGTGTTCGTCCTCGCGATGGCGCAGGTGATGTTGCAGTCGGGCTCACACGCCGACGGTCTGGACAGCATGATCGTCGTCCTCGGAACTGCCACGGCGAACGCGTTCGGCCCGGCCTATCCGATGGTTGCGGCGCTCATCGGTGCCCTGGGGGCCGCACTGGTCGGTTCGAACACCGTCTCGAACATCACCTTCGGTCCGTTCCAGTTCGTCGCGGCCGAACGACTCGGCCTGTCACGCGAACTCATCGTCGGTGCCCAGACTGTCGGCGGAGCAATCGGCAACCTCGTCGCGATCCACAACGTCGTCGCCGCGCTCGCCACCGTCGGCCTCATCGGCGAAGAGGGTCGCGTTATTCGGCTCAATCTCATTCCGCTCGTCTACTACACGGTGTTCGTCGGGGTGTGGACAGTCCTCTTTACGTACGTGTTCTTCCCCGACGTGTTTTGAGTATCGAGAGAGTACAGACAGACAACCAAACTGCGGCGAATTCCGAAATCCAATGGCAACCGATCCAACCGACTCACGGTCACGAATGACACTCACACCGGACCCTGCAACCGACTCGCAGGCGAACTACGACTATCGGAGCGACGACGTCGAGCAACCGAGCCTCGTCACTGCACTCGAGGCACGGATAGCGGGCGAAGTCCGCGGTGACGGTTACTCGAGACAGCTGTACGCGACCGATGCGAGCATCTACGAGATGACGCCTATCGCGGTCGTCTTCCCGAAATCGACCGACGACGTCGCTGCGGTCGTCACCTACTGTGCCGACCACGAGATTCCCGTCTTACCTCGCGGCGGCGGCACGAGCCTCGCCGGCCAGACGGTCAACGAGGCTGTCGTCCTGGATTTCACGAAGCACATGGACGGCGTCCTCGAGGTCGACCCCGAGGGTCGACGGGCCAGCGTCCAGTCGGGAATCTACCTCGGTTCGCTCAACGAGGCGCTCGCGCCACACGACCTGAAGTTCGCGCCCGACCCCGCCTGGGGTGATAAGAGTGCACTCGGCGGCGCCATCGGCAACAACTCGACGGGCGCACACTCCCTCCAGTACGGCAAGACCGACGCGTACGTCGAATCCGTCGAAGTCGTCCTCGCAGATGGCACCGTCACTACCTTCGGCGAAGTCACCCTGGAGGACCTCCCGGAACTCGCCGAGGGCGACGACCTCGAGGCGGCGATATACGCCGAGGTCGCCCGGATTCTCGAGGAACAGGGGGACCTGATCGAAGCACAGTACCCCGACCTGAAACGCAACGTCTCGGGGTACAACCTCGACTGGTTGGTCGAGGACGCCACAGGGGCCGAACGCGGAATCGGCGAACCTGACGCCGACGGCGGGACGATCAACCTCGCGAAACTCCTGTGTGGGAGCGAAGGAACCCTCGCCATCGTCACCGAAGCGACGGTCGGACTCGAACCGGTGCCGGCCGAGAAGAGCATGGTCTTGCTGGCCTACGAGTCGGTACTCGAGGCGATGGACGATGTCGAACCCATCGTCGAGCATGATCCGGCCGCCCTCGAGGTGATCGACGACGTGATGATCGATCTCGCACGGGATACAGCGGAGTTCGCCCCAACGACCGAACTGCTGCCGGACGGAACGGCCGCCGTGTTGATCGTCGAGTTCTACGCCGAGGACGTGGCCGAAGGGAAACAAAAGGTGGCGAACCTGGTGGCAGACCGCTGCCCGACCGTCGATACCGAGCAGGCCCCCGTCGCCAAAGAAGAACGGACCGTGACCGGCGCGGATGTCTTCGCGTTCGACGCGGTCGAGGCCTACGACGACGCCGAGCGGGCGAAGATCTGGAAACTCCGCAAGTCGGGGCTCCCGATCTTGCTCTCGCGAACGACCGACGAGAAACACGTCGCCTTCATCGAGGACACCGGTATCCCGCCCGAGAACCTGCGGGCGTTCGTCGCCGACTTCCAGGAAATCCTCAAGGACCACGACACGTACGCCAGCTTCTACGCCCACGCCGGCCCCGGCGTCCTTCACATCCGACCGCTGGTGAACACGAAAACCGAGGTGGGCCTCGATGACATGGAGTCGATTGCCGACGACGTCACCGACCTCGTCGTCGAGTACGACGGCTCGGTCTCGGGCGAGCACGGCGACGGTCGCGCGCGAACCCAGTGGAACCGCAAGCTCTACGGCGAGCCGCTCTGGGAGACGTTCCAGGAACTCAAGACCGCTTTCGACCCGGATTGGCTCTTGAACCCTGGCCAGGTCGTCTTTCGGGACGACGACCCGACCGACATGACCGAGAACCACCGCTTCGGGCCGGACTACGCGTTCGACGCCGGGTTCGATCCCGTTCTCGAGTGGGACGAGGACAACGGCTTCCAGGGCATGGCCGAACTCTGTCACGGCTGTGGCGGCTGCCGGGGTGACCAGTCGACCACCGGCGGCGTGATGTGTCCGACCTTCCGTGCCAGCCACGAGGAGATCCTTTCGACGCGCGGGCGAGCGAACGCGCTCCGGGGGGCTATGAGCGGCGAACTGGACCCCGAAACACAGTTCGACGACGAGTTCGTCGAGGAGGTGCTCGACCTCTGCATCGGCTGTAAGGGCTGTAAACACGACTGTCCCAGCGGCGTCGACATGGCGAAGCTGAAAGCCGAGGTCGTCCACGAGTACCACGGGCGAAACGGGATTTCGCTTCGGGATCGGGTGTTCGCGAACTTCGATCGATTGGCGGCCCTCGGCAGCGCGACCGCACCCGTCTCGAACTGGCTGTCGGCGCTACCGGGTACCGACCTGCTCGCCGAGAAGGCGCTCGGGATTTCCGCCGAACGCGACCTCCCGGAATTTCAGCGCCGGACGTTCGCCAAACGCACTGCCGACCACGTACCGGCCGTTCGGGAAAGCGAGGCCGCCCGCCGAGCGCTGTTGCTCCCCGACGTCTACACCAACCACGAGTATCCCGAGGCCGGCGAGGCGGCGCTGGCCGTCCTCGAGGCCGCAGGCGTCCACGTGCAGGTTGCCACTCCCCGCGACGTCGGCCGGCCCGCCTTCTCGAAGGGAATGCTCGACGTGGCGGGCGAGAAGGCTCGTGGGACCGTCGACGGCCTCACACCGTACGTCGAGAACGGCTGGGACGTGATCCTGCTCGAGCCCTCCGACGCGGTCATGGTGCAGTCGGACTACCGCGACCTGCTCGCCGGGGACGACGTCGACGCCGTCGCCGACAGCACCTACGGAATCTGTGAGTACCTGGACCGTTTCGACCTCGACGCCGAGATCGACTTCGACGTGCCCGACGACCACCTCGTCTATCACGGCCACTGCCACCAGAAGGCTCACGCAAAAGACCACCACGCAGTCGGCGTCCTTCGCCGGGCTGGCTATCGGGTCGACCCGCTCGACTCGAGTTGCTGTGGGATGGCCGGCAGTTTCGGTTACGAGGCCGAACACTACTCGATGAGCAAGGCCATCGCTGACGTGTTGTACGACCAGGTGTCGGCGAGCGACGGCGACCGCGTCGTTACCCCCGGCGCGTCCTGTAGAACCCAACTCGGCGACCGACCCGGAGCGAGCGAGGAGCCGCCGACACCGATAGAGGTGCTGGCGGACGCGCTCGAGGAGCAACCGTAGCTCAATGACTCGAGGAGCAATCGTAGCTCAATGACTCGAGGAGCAATCGTAGCTCAATGACTCGAGGGTCCACGGTAGCGTCCTCGTTCGACTACCGTGACCACAACAAGTGATCGAGCGTCGTCAGTGGTCTTCGAGGTCGGTCGCTTCCGATTCGTGACACTCGAGGTGACTGCCACAGTCAGGGCACGTCTCGTCGACTATCGTGACGATAGCGGCACACGATTGACAGCTAGTTCGATAACAGGCTCGTTCGCCCATAGCATCGCTTGGACGTCTCGAAACAAATAGCTCGGCTCGGGTTGGCTCGAGGGTGCCGTTTTCGCTCGCTTATTCCTCGTAGCCGGCGTTCGCCATCAAACCGGCGAACTGCTCGGTCTCGAGGGCGTCCTCGTAAACGATACCGCTGAGCATCCCGCCGGGATATCGCTCGCCGTTCATCACGTGGTTCACTTTGTGACAGTGCATCGCGTAGATGCCGGGGTCGGCATCGGCGGTGAACTCGAGCGTCTTCCGTTCGGCGGGGGAAAGCGGGACGACGTCCTCTTTATATCGGGCCGCTTCGGGGACGACGCTGCCGTCTTTCTCGACGACTTCGAACCGGTGATTGTGGGTGTGCATCGAGTGCGATTCGTAACCGTTGTTGGCGAGGTGGACGCGAACGCGGTCGCCCTGTTCGACGATCATCGGGGAGCCTTCCTCGGGGTGGAGGCTGTAGGGTGCTGCCCGGCCGTTGACGGTGAATACGTCGGGATTCCGGTCGCGGTGGCTGAAGTCGACATCGCCGCCGGCCATCGAAGCCGAGAGACGGCTGTCCCAGTCTTTGACCGTCATAAAGAACTCCTTGTCCGGTGGCTCGTAATCGACCGGGTCGACACGAAGAATGCCGTACATCCCCATATCGAGGTGGTTCTGGGTCTGGAAGTGACAGTGATAGAGGTGCGTTCCCGGCACGTTTGCGGTAATCTCGTAGGTCCCCGTCTCGCCGCCGGCAATCTGCTGACCGGTGGTCGTCGGCGCACCGTCGTCCATCCAGCTCTTCTCGAGGGCGTGGACGTGGAACGTGTGTGGGCGGGTGTGATTGGTGTTGTCGTAGGTAATCTCCATCTCCGTGCCTTCGGTCACGCGGAGGATCGGGCCAGGCACGCTTGGCTCGCCGTCGGCGGTTTTCCACGCCCACACTTCGGGGAGTTCCCATGGGCCACCGCTCGTTTCGTCGCCGAGCAACTGGTGGCGTGCGGCTACCGTCGAGAGGGTAACGTCCCCGTTCGTTTCGTCGAGGTCGAAAACTTCCGGTGGCGAGGTGTAAGGGTGGTCGGTTTCGACGTCCGTCGCGTCGCTTCCCTGCCAGTTGCTTCCCGCCGACTGTGTCGCGGCATCGTTTCCGGTATCGGGTTGCGGCGTCGGAGACGTACAGCCAGCGAGTGCAGCCAGTCCAGTGACGCCAACCGTCGACAACAAGCGTCGACGCGAAACCGTCCGTTCGTCGCTCGAGCGATAATGGTTCATTACACTCACAGCTATATGTGGGGTAGTCTAAACGACCGCGCAGAATCTAAGTAGTTGGGAATACCGTGAACATGTTCGGGTTGCACTGGTCGTTATAGGGAGTCGAACTCGAGAAAAGGTCGTCACGCTGAAACGTCTTGTGTCTCGGAACCCCTGGCCGCTCGCAGTTCCCTGACGTACTCGGTGAAGTTCTCGAAGACGAGGCTTGCGGGCCGCGTTTTGGCGTGGTTTTTGTCAGTCAACTCAGCGAGGAGGCGCTCGCGCGTTTCTTCCTCGAGTTCTTTGTTCGTGAGCAGTTTGTGCATCGTCGCTTGATCGAACTCGGGGTGGAACTGGACGCCAAAGACGTGCTCGAGGCGATAGCCGTGGTTCGAATAGGCGTTTTCGGCAATCGGAGTGGCACCGGGCGGAAGCTCGAGGACGGCGTCGGAGTGACTCGTATAGGCGGTGAATCGACGGTCGATACCCTCAAACAGCCGGGCGTCTCCGGTGTGTTCGATCTCGCTGTAGCCGACTTCGTACTCGCCCATGTCGCCGACAGTGCCGCCGAGGATGTCGGCGAGGAACTGGTGACCCCAGCAGATACCGAGACACGGCACCCCGCGGTCGATAGCCTCACGTCCCCACTCTTTTGCCGGTTCGATCCAGTCTTCGTCCCAGTACACCGACGCTCGAGAGCCAGTGACGACGACGCCGTCGTAAGCGAACGTCTCGGGTAGCTCGCCGTCGGTAATGTCGAACTCAGCGAGCGAGGCGTCGAGTTCGCGTCGAAAGTTCCGCCGGGTCTCTTCGCCGTCGTAGGCGGCGTTCAACAATGCGATCCGCACCTGTGTCATTATCACCGTTCAGACCCTCGAGGCAGTAAATCCTTGCGCTCGAGACGGCCCGAACGTGTCGTTTGTCAGTCGGAAGGGGCTGCCAACCGATCGGTAATCGGATCGTAACCATAGTGGTAGCTGTTCACAGGGTGGGTATGGGGAACGACACCGACACGACAGACGACCTGTTTCCGGAGATCGAGCCGGACCCGGATGCCGTACTCGAGGCGTTCGGTATCGAGACGCCAGAAGACATTATCACCCAGGCAGAAACCGACGCGACAGTCGAACCGGACCACACGCCGACCACCGATACGGAACTCGACGGCGATGACACCCTCGCCAGCGACCTGTTCGCCGACCTCGCGGACGCCGCTCGAGCGCTCGAGAGCGAGACCGTCGAACCGGTCGAAGCGACGCCGGCCACGGACGAGGAAACGCCTGATTGGACTGAACTGGACGTCTCGTTTGCAGTCGACGAGACGTCGCCATCCGAGCCCCAGGCCGCCGATACGGGCGGCGTGCAACTGTTTTTCGCTGACCTCGAGACACGAACGGACAGCTACCCATCGTTCGAGCTACGCGGTTCGGGTCCGACGTCGGTCCGCCTGCCCAACGACGTGTTCGGGACCGAGGGGACGAATTAACGGACTCGGGGCGGTACAACGGGAACTGAGGCGGGACAATGCGTTCCTGACCGAAGGACGCGTCTCGAAAACCGCGATTATTCGTCGCTCACGCGTCGCTCGAGGAAGTCAGCGAGCAGTTCGAACATCCGGAGTTTCTGTTCCTGGTCCGAGGAGGCGTGCCCTTCCTCGCCGAGTTCCTCGTATTCGAACCCCTCACCAGTTTCTTCCTCCTCGTAGCCCGCCTCGAGCAGGGCCTCTCTGAAGATTCGAGCCTGTGAGATGGGAACCCGACGGTCGTTGACGCCGTGGACGATGAACAGGGGCGCGTCGACGTTGTCGACGTGGGTGACAGGACTGCGTTCGCGATAGAGGTCGGGGTTCTCCTCGGGCGTCCCCAGGTAGGTTTCCATCAACTCGGTGCGGAAGTGTGGCATCGTGTTCTCGAACATGTCCTCGAGGTCGGTGAGCCCGATCCAGGCGACGCCGGCGTCGTACAGTTCGGGATACTGGACCATCTGCCAGTACGCCGAGTAGCCACCGTAAGAGCCCCCGAAGATGACGACTCGGTCCTCGTCGAGCCAGTCGTATCGCTCGAGGACGGCTTCGGCGGCGACGGCGACGTCGCCCTGTTCGGCTCCGCCCCAGTCGTCGTACAGTTCGCGGACGAACTCGCGGCCGCGGCCGGTCGAGCCGCGGTAGTTGATCTGGAGCACCGAAAAGCCCTGTGAGACGAGCACCTGTGTATAGAGATTGAAGCGCTTGACGTCTCGTGCTCGCGGGCCACCGTGGGGGTTGACGATGAGCGGTGACGATCGCTCGCCCGAATCGTAAAACAGCGCCCCGATCTCGAGTTCGTCGTAGGGGTCGTGTTCGACGGCGCGTTGTGTTGTTTTCGGAATTCCATCGGAGTCGAAACGGAGATACTCGGCGTCGGCGAAGTCCTCGGGGTCGAACGGCCCGTACTCGGCCTCGAGCAACGTCTCGTAGCTGTCGGTTTCGAGGTCGTAAACGAGCAGTTCGGATCGGCTCGTTGGCGTCGTGTGCTGGAGTAGCACGCGGTCGTCGTCGATGACGACGGTGCCGGGGCCGTGGCCACCCAGCGAGGCGACACCCTCTGGAACGTCGAACTCACGTCCTTCGCCGGTCTCGAGGTCGTAGACGACGGGGACGGCAACCGCGTCACGGCTTCGCATCACCAGGATTCGCTCGCCGTCGGGGAGGAACGCGCTGGCGCTCTCCTCGAACTCGCCGGTGCCGTACCACTCGACCGTCTCGCTCTCGAGGTCGTAGACTCCGGCGCGTCCGAGGTCGGCGGAGTTGTCGCTCACCAGGAGTCGCTCGCCGTCTGGACTCCAGTCGTCCGCGCCGGCTTCTGCACCGTCGTCACCGATCTCGAGGTTTCGCGGGTTCGAACCGTCGACGTCCATCACGTAGACGTCCTTGTTGTTGTAGTCATCCGATTCATTGGTCGTGAACGCTACGCGTTCGCCGTCGGGTGAGATGGTCGCGCCGCCAGCGGCGCGTTCGTAGTTCGTGATTTTCGTCGTCTCGCCGCTCGGGAGGTCGTGGCGATACAGGTTCATCTGGCCGTCTCGCGAGGAGCCAAGGACGAGGGTTTCGCCGTCGTCGCCGACGTCCTGAATTGCCACCTGGCCGTCCATCTCGACGACCGATTCGACCGCCCCGTCTCGAGACAGCGCGTAGATGTGGTTTTGTTCGTTGCCGTCGTCGTCGAGGTGGAAGAACACGCGGTCCCCGTCGGCTCCCCAGGAGACGTACCAGCGGGCGTTTCGCGGGACCTCGCCGGTCGACCATTGCTCGAGGTTGCCGGTTTCGACGTCGAGGACGTGGAGTTCGTTGCGACCCGAAATGTCGTAGTAGAGGGCGACTTCGTCGCCGTTGGGGCTCACCGTCGGGTGTGCCATCGTCGGCAGCCGCGCCAGTTCCTCGAGGACGTCGGTCTCGATAGACTCGCTCATAACGGTTTCTCATACTACAGGAATATTAACACTTGGAAACACTGCTCACCTCTCCGGTTTTCGACGAGTCGCTCGTGACGTTTGCGTCTGCCATCATTGAATATGCTCTCAATAGTAAATAGATACAAAACTAAAAGTCGAGTAGTTAGCGTTGTTTACAACGACCGAACGCCTTCACGCCGGTCGAATCGACCGGTTCACTCCAGCGAGGGGTGCACTCGAGGGGTCGCCACTGCGCCGCGTCAATCTCCCGTCGGGGCGATCCCTACGCTTCCTCTTCGGGGGTGGCAAAACCCGTACTGCCGGCGATGATGGCGGCCGCTGCGATGATGGATGCGCTGAGGATGACGTAGTCGTCCGCGGGCGAGATATTGCCGATCGCCGCTGCCACGTCGACGATGAACACCATCACGAACAGGCTGAGTATCGAGAACGCGAGCATGACGATTGCGGCGATCACGGCGCTTGCGAGTGTTCCAAACGAGTCGAGTACTCCCATGTGTACCACGAAAACGAGACCAAACACGGATATAAATGGTGAACTCTCCGCATTCCCGAACCGGTCGATTCGTTCGATTTTGCTATCACAGCGCTCGCGACCGCAACGGTCACGTCGCCAGGGTCGAACACTCGAGTATGTCACCCGATTCGGACGCCGGCGACTCGCCGTCGAACGCTTCCAGACCACCGATGGACGTCGAACAGGCGTGTTTCGAAGCCGGCATCAAATTCGGTTCCCTGTATCACCAGTTCGCCGGGACGCCGCTCAGTCTCGAGAGCGCCGACAGCCTCGAGCGGGCAATTGAGGAGTCAATCGAAAACCAGCCCCACTGTCGGTCGGTCACCGTCGAGGTCCAGCGGGACGTTCTCGCCGCGGCGCTCGAGGAATCGACCGCCTCGTACACGGAACTCACGGGTCGATTTCTCGAGGTCGAAGTCGTCATCGAATACGAGGGAATCGAGGTCGTCACCCGCATGGAGATGGAAGACGGCTATCCGTTGATGGTCCTCGAGTCGGTACGTCAGTGAGACGGGTTCCCGTCGTTGCAAATCTGGGTCAATAGTTTTATCAGTATTGGGGCTATAAAACACAACCATGGTCCAGGAATCACGAACAGATGGCGTCGAAACGCTCGGACTCGTCGTCGAAACGAGCGATCCCGAACGGGTCTGGAACGCGTTTCGACTCGGCATTACCGCCCTCGAGGACGGCAAAGACGTCTCGGCGTTCCTCCTCGGCGAAGGCGTCGAGGCGGAAGTAATCGAAGGTGAACAGTTCGACGTCCGCGACCGCATGGAGGCGTTCGTGGATGCAGGCGGTGAACTGCTCGCCTGTGGCACCTGCCTCGAGATTCGAAACGACGAGGGGAGCGAACTGTGTCCCATTTCGACGATGACCGATTTACTCGAGGTCGTGACAAGTTCGGATCGGGTACTTACGATCGGATAGGGAGACTGCTTTCTGTGTCCGCATCTCGATCGCAGTTCGCTCGAGATGTGTTAGTGTGGGCCATATACAATACTATCTCTCCTCGAAAGTTCCCGTTCGTTCAACACACTCGCCATTCGAGTAGTTCGTTCACACAGCCATAGTAGCCAGTGAACGTCATTGCACACTCTATTCCAAGATGGCGTCGCGGTAGATATGTAAACCGTATACAACAATTGTGAAACTCATTCGAAATGAGGGTGCTATTTTGCTCTGAGAGCGTCTATACCGTAAGATTTCACTTTCACTTTCGGGCTATCTTTTAACCCCTGTGCCCGAGAAGAGAGGTGTATGAGCCAATCCTCACTTGATGACGACGAACTGTTCGGGGAAGCCGCGAACGAGATGCGTTCGGATGTCGAGTCCTCGCTCGCCGATGCCTGGGATGCGCTGCCAGCAGCCGATGACATCTGGGAAACCGACGCCGAGAACGTGCTGGGCGTTCTCAACGGCCTCAAATCCGCTCTCGATGCGGGTGACGCCGAAGAACACCTCCGCGACGCGAAAAAGTGGTACACCATGGGCGAGCGCGCAGACGCCTTCGAGGACGCCGACGACCTCGAGGCCGAAATCGAGGCGGTCGAAGAAGCGCTGACCGACATCTCCGGTGCTGGCGAACAGGTCGGCGAACTGGCTTCGACGATTCCCGCCCTGAAAGGCACGCTCGAGGAGGCGGCAGACGACGATGACGAGGCGGACGAAGAAGACGACTGATCTGCCCCACTTCGACGCCTTTTCGTCTGTCTCGGAATCCGACGGTAACGTTCGACTTTCTCCCGCAACGTCCACAGAAAGGATCCCTCCGTATCGACACAGCCGTTACCCCGAGTTCGATATATCGCGGTCGGCAACCGCCTCGAGCAGTCGCTCCAACGCCAGGGACGCCAACTCGAGTAACGCCTCACCCCGCTTGGCGTCACCCGCAGTCGGATCGCCGACGACGCCGTTTTTGGTAAACTCGACGGAATCGACCGTCAAGTTCGCGTGACTCACCCACTCGCCCCAGCCCGTTGCAGCGCCTTCTCTGGCTTCCTCGAGGCGGTCATCGCGAACGAGGTCGGGATAGCAGTGTCGTAAGAGGGCCGTCTCGAGCGGGCCGCCGTGTCCCATCTCGCTCGAGTGTTCGCCGACGGCATCGAACCAGGTGAAGGGGACGGCGTAGGCGTCGTCGTGGCGAGTGATCGTTGCGGTGATCTCCGCCAGCGCGTCGACGTTGCCCCCGTGACCGTTGACGACGACCACGCGGTCGAACCCGTGGTGGGCGAGACTCGAGATGCTCTCGCGGACGTACGCCCGAAAGGTGTCTGGAGAGACCCACATCGTCCCCGCGAAGTGGCGGTGTTCTTCGGCGACGCCAACCGGTATCGCCGGCGCGCGGATCACCGTGCCGTCGTAGCGCTCGAGGCCGGCATCGGTCACCGCTTCGGCCGTGAGAACATCCGTTCCGAGCGGCGCGTGGGGTCCGTGCTGTTCGGTACTCCCGACCGGGAGGACGGCGAGGTCGGTCTCACAGTCGGCAATTTCGGTCCAGGTTGCGTCGGTGAGTTCCATATCGTCTTCTGGGTGGTGTGTCCTCTTGTAGGTGTGTGCAATCGCAGGCTCAAGAACTACGCGCGTTTGCACCAAACGTCGGGTATGAGCAACGATTCGCGCGAACGCGGCGTCGAACTCGGATCCCTGAAGACGGATCTCGAGGACCACGAGTACCCGATTTCGCAGGACCACCTCATCGAGGAACACGGCGATATCGAACTCGAAATGAAAGAGGAAACGACGGCACTCGAAGAACTCATCGCACCGTTAAACGAAGACGAATACGCCTCTTACGAGGAAATCGAGGGAGCCGTCATGAACATGGTCGGCGACGAGGCGATCGGGCGGAAAAACTACAGCGACCGGACGCCGCCGGCCCCCGGGGAAGAGCGTCAAAAAGAAAACCCTTCGGGGGAGGATCTCGAGGGCGAGGACGAATCGTTCTAGCTGAATCGACACCACCATTTCGGCCGCTGCCTCGCATTTGATCGGTCCGGCGATTGATTTCCGTTCTTTTCGTGCAAGCCACAACAGACAGGTGGCTTCACCGGAAAGAACCATCAATGCGACAATTCGGTGACGGTCAGCGTCGGCTCAAACTCGGGGGAATCGCTATTGCGCTGTTCGGGTTTCTGGTAACCCGATTTGCCGTTGCCTTAGTCTACGAGTTCGACGGTTCGATCACACAGTTCGTTGCCACTGGAGCGATTCCACTCGTCCTCGGACTGGGGCTGGCCATTTTTGGCGTGGCGCTTGCGGTGAGTACGTATTCCCGGCTGACCGTCCGGACGATCGCGCTGTGGTGTCTGCTCGGAGCGGGCGGAATGGGGGGCGTCGCCGCATTTAGTCTGTACGCGACGGGTGAAAGTCCCGGTGAAATCGGTAGCGGGATGGAAACGATGGTTACCAACGTCATCCTTGGCGGAGCAGTCGCGGGGAGTCTCATTGGGATACAGTCGGCCCGTAACGAACGCCACCGGAAGAGACTGGCCTACGCTGCCGACCGGGCCACCGTCATCACGCGTATTCTTCGGCATGACGTTCTCAACGCCGTGACGATCGTCCGCGGTTACGCCGGCCTGCTTCGAGATGGCGAATCATCGGCGAAATCAACGGACGCCATCATCGCCGAGTCGAGCCGAATCGAACACGCTATCGAGAACGTCGAGTACCTCACCGCCGACGCGGATGCCGAACGTCGGGAAACCGTCGAACTCGGTTCGGTTCTCGAGCGCGAAATCGAGGCCGCTCGAGCGCGATACGAGTCAGCGACGATTCGCGTCAAGGGAGGGTATCCGTCGGAGGGTCGGGTCGTCGGTACCGAACGACTCGCCACCGTGTTCGGGCATCTCCTCGAAAACGCGGTCGAACACGGTTCGACGACGCCGGGACCGCCGGAGACGACGGTTGACGTAAGCATCGTCGACGGTCCCGAAACACTCTGCGTTCGAATCGTCGACGACGGCCCAGGAATCGGGGAGGAACACAGGTCTCGTTTACAGCAGCGATCGCTTCCGACTTACGATGATCCGACGGCGGGCTTCGGCCTGACGATCAGCCGACTGCTCGTTGACCGAATCGGCGGTCGCATCGACGCACCGACAGACGTCGCCGATGCCGACGGAGCGGTCATCGAGGTAACGCTCCGGCGGGCGAACGCGTCCGGCGGGGACCAGTCGACCAACCTGCAGTACGGCGTGCCCGGATGGGAACTGGGGGTCGCCGGTGGGTGCGCTATTATCGCCGGCATTACTATGGGGATTTTTCTCGAGGCTCTCGCCGGCTCGGTCCCGATTATCGGCGCACTGTACGGCGTTCAGAACGCCGCCGTAGGCTGGACGACGCACCTCTTTCACAGCGTGATATTCGGTGTCATTTTCGCCGCTCTTCTCGCCCAACCGACCCTCGAGCGCTATCGGAACCTTACGGGTACGATGGGTATTGCCGTCGCTTTCGGCGTGTTCCTCTGGCTGGTCGCCGCGGGGGTCGTCATGCCGGTTTGGCTGTCGCTTCTGGGCATCGAGACGGCAATACCAAATCTGACCGCGCCGAGTCTCGTCGGACACGTGATCTGGGGGGCGATGCTTGGCGGCTGTTACGCCACCGCCACTGACTCCCTCAGTCGTCGTCTTGGCGGGCCTGGGTCCGTGCGGTCCGTTGCTGAGCGCGTTTGATGAACTCTTCGGGTAACTCGTCGATTTCGCCCGCCTGAACGCCCCAGAGGTGGGCGTAGAGACCGTCGTTTTGCAGTAGTTCCTCGTGAGAGCCGCGTTCGACGATCTGTCCACCCTCGAGGACGACGATTTTGTCTGCGTCTTTGATCGTCGAGAGTCGGTGGGCGATGGCGAACGTCGTCCGATTCTCGGTGAGTTTGTCGATCGAGCGCTGGATCAGCATCTCGGTCTCGGTGTCGACGTCACTCGTCGCCTCGTCGAGGATGAGGATATCCGGATCTTTGAGCACCGCGCGGGCGATACACAGTCGCTGGCGCTGGCCACCTGAGAGCTTGACGCCGCGCTCGCCGACCATCGTGTCGTAGCCGTCGGGCAGGTTCTGGATGAAGTCGTGTGCTTCGGCAGCTTTCGCTGCTTCGACAATTTCCTCATCGGAGGCCTCGAACGTGCCGTAGGTAACGTTCTCTTTGACGGTACCGTAGAACAGGTACGATTCCTGGCCGACATAGCCCATCGACTGGCGCAGGCTCGGCAGTGAGACCTCGCGAATGTCCTGGTCGTCGATTCGAATCGCCCCCTCGTCGACGTCGTGGAGACGAAGCAGGAGTTTGAGCACCGTCGATTTTCCGGCACCGGTTGGGCCGACGAGTGCAATCGTGTCACCGCCGGGAACCTCGAAGGTGATATCGTCGACGATGGTCTCCTCGTCGTTGTAGCCGAAGGTGACGTGGTCGTACTCGACGCGGCCGTCACGAACCTCGAGCGGTTCGGCGTCGGTATCGGTTTCGATACGGCCCTGTTCGTCCATCAGGCCGAAGATACGCTCGCTCGAGGCTTCCGCGCGCTGGTACATATTGATGACCTGGCCGAACTGAGCCATCGGCCAGACGAGTTGCTGGGTGAGCAGGATGAACGTCACGAACGCGCCCTCGTTGAGCGAACCGCTGAACGGGCCAGGAGCGCCCTGGAACACCCAGTAGCCACCGACCAGGAACGTCAACACGAAGCCGATGCCGGAGATGATCTGGAGGCCGGGGAAGAACTTGATCCGTAGGCGAATCGCCCCCCAGTTGGTATCGTAGTACTTTCGCGAGACGTCATCGACGCGGCCGGACTCGTAGTCCTCGGTGTTGTCGGCCTTGATGACCTGAATGCCACCGAGGTTGTTCTCCAGGCGCGAGTTGACTTTGCCGACGCTCGATCGAACGGCGGCGTATTTCGGCTGAATTTTCTTGACGAAGATGTAGGTGAAAACCGCGATCAGTGGGACTGGCGACATCGCCACGAGCGCGAGTTGTGGATTCAGCCAGAGCAAGATGCCCGCGATAGCGATGACCATCACACCGAGTCGGAACGCCGAGTTCAGCCCGTCGTTGAGAAACCGCTCGAGCTGGTTGACGTCGTTCGAGAGGATGGACATCATCTCCCCGGTCTGTTTGTCCGAGAAGAACTCCATATCCAGGCGCTGCATCTTGTCGTAGGTGTCGGTACGCACGTCGTGCTGGATATCCTGGGCAAAGGAGTTGAACCCCCAGTTTCGTATCCAGTGGAACGCGGCTCCAATCAGGAACGAGAAGGCGATAATCACGACGGTTAATGCGAACTGCTGGTCCGGTTCCGCTGGCAGCCAGGCGTCAGGAACGAGGGGGAGTGAGAACGGCTCCGTCGAGAGGAAGATGGCGTCGATAGCGATGCCAAGCAATACGGGTGGAATCAGATCGAGCAAGCGTGCGAAGATGCTGCCCGAAATACCGGCGGTAACCGAAAACCAGTAGGGGCGGCCGTATTCCGAGAGGAGCCGCCACATCGGGCTTTCGATGTTTTCCCGTTGTGCTTCGAACGGGTCGTCTTCGTCCCAGTCGACACTACTCATTGCTCGGGCTGAATGGTTGGTCAGCAATAAGCGTTTCCTACGAATCGAAATATCGTTGTCCAGTGAGCGACGAAACCGGCTGGTCTTGCTGGTTCGGGTGGGGATGACGACACCAGAGTCGAAAACCGATCACTCGTACTCGATTTCGACGGTGTCGCCTTCCTCGAGCGCGCTGTTGTTTGCGGTGCCGCGGGGCACTTCGAGGACCCACTGTGCGCGTCCGGAGTAGCGCAGGTCTTCGCCGTCCTCACCGGGTTCGGGCGCTCGAGCGTGGTGGATAGCCGTGATTTCGCGGTCGCTGTCGATGAAGATGATGTCGATATCGAAATCCATGTCTCGCATCACGTAGGTTCGGTCGCCCTCGCTCCCGTGGACGAACAGCATTCCGGTGCCCGGCTCGAGGGAGTCGTGATCGCTCAGGCCCGTATACCGTTGTTCCCAGGTGTCAGCGACTTCGACCTCGACAGTGAGCTTTTCGGTGCCGTCGTCCCCGTAGACGGTGACCTGGCCGTGGTCGTTCGTCCATGGCACGGGGAGAATCGAGAGCTGGATCAGCCCGAAGCCGACGATGAGAGCGACGATGCTCACAACGAGTCCAGCATAGATCCGTTTGCGAGACGGCCACATACCCGGGTTTCGAGACGAGAAAGTAAAGGTTATTCGCACGGACCGGCTTTGGTGGGGTACGGGCTCGTGGTCTAGCTGGTTATGACGCGGCCTTTACAAGGCCGAGGTCGGTGGTTCGAACCCGCCCGAGCCCACTATTGCTGGCGCGAACAAATTCGTGAGCGCCAGCACTGTGACGCGAGGGCGGGTTCGAATTAGAGAAGACGCAGCGCGAACGAAGTGAGCGACAGTCTTCGCGTGGTTCGAACCCGCCCGAGCCCTCGAGTAACGCAGCATATCATCCCTCGAGGCGACCTAAACCCATTCGAGACACGTGTTCTATTGCCACTCGGGCTACCGACGATTGCGGTCTCGAGCGCAAGGCGATACCAACCAAACACGTTGTCACAATGAGAAATACGAGGTTACCACTCGAGGGGGACAATGTTCGATAGCAAGTACGTACAGCTGTTTTCGCCGCGACGACGCCTCCATCGAGCGAAGTTAGGAACTCAGTCGCTGGCGCATTCGTCCGAAGAACCCTTCGTCGGCCTCGCTGTCGAGCGCCTCGTACAGCGTCGAGTTTTCGGGTTCGTCTTTGACCACCACCTGGAGGTAGGGCTCGAGTTGGCTGAACTTATCGGCGAGGACGACGGTGTGGTTTTCGTCATCGTGGTCGACGACACCTGCGTCAGCGAGTTTCGGGACGTGACACTGGACCGAAGAAACGTAGACGCTTTTGTACTCGTTCTGTGCGACCTCGTCCGGCGGAACGTCGTGTTCCCAGCCGGCGACCTGCTCGGCGAGTTTCGAGAGTTCGATGGGTTCGTCCCGGCCGCGAAGCGCATAGAGGAGGTATCGGCGGCGACGATTGGCGAGCAGCTCGAGGATAACGTCGGCTGTTAGCTGCTCGGATTCCTCACCCGTGGAAAGCGCTTCCATAACATACTCTTGGCGAGGCGACCTGAAAAGGGTGTCTTGAATATCCGAAATTCCAACATACAGCGGCGTAACCTCGGACTATCGGCTTCGGTGTGAGTCTCGAGATTCGAGATGTTTGTAACGTGAGGGTAATGGGTTACTGTCGCCGCTCGGAACCGCGGGACGGATTCGAAATCCTTTTTTATATGATCGGCGGATGTTAGAGTAGGCCGCCTTAGCTCAGACTGGGAGAGCACTCGACTGAAGATCGAGCTGTCCCCGGTTCAAATCCGGGAGGCGGCATACTTTTCCGCGAGGCAATCTCGCCGAGCGGAAAGTATCCACCTGAGCGGATTTGAACCAGACGAGTCACAGCCCGCGCAGGCCGAAGGCCAAGCAGGAATGTCTCGGCGAGGTTCAAATCCGGGAGGCGGCACTTTTCGGAAGGAACAACGTGAACAGCACTAGGACGAACCATACTGTGATCTGACCACGCGAGATGAACGGAGTGGGTTTCGCTGTAGCGTTCTCCGAGGGGCTCCGTGTTGTTTCGAATTGACATCCTCCCCGCCCTGCAGGGCGAGACTTTCTCCTTGATTCTCCGTAACGACAGTAGCAATTGAAACGATTTACAGACCTATCGCGCCACAGTCGTTCGATAGAGTGTGAAACGACTTTCACTGTACTATAAATGGGGATAGTCCACTGCTCTCTCCAGACCTTTCATTGCCGTGACTCCTCGGAGGATTATTATTGTTGAGTGTTAACACTAGTCGTGTATGGCGTCCACTCAACACACCCAGATGGATTCACTTGAGATCGCGGAGTTCGTCGAGAACCAGCAGACGGGAGTATTATCACTCGCACACGAGAACGATAGCTACGGCATTCCGGTCTCGTTCGTCTTCAACGAAGAAGACCAGAACGTGTATTTACGGCTTGGGTATGGGCAGACCAGCACCAAACGCGAATTCGTCGATGCGGTTGATCGGGCATCGTTTATCGTTTACGATCACACTGATGAGGGATGGAAGAGTGTACTTGCCCGAGGTCGCCTCGAAAGACTAGCCGAGAGTAGCCTCGACTCGAGTGAGGTTGAGGTTATTCGAAACCTGCACATCCCTTACTTTCAAGTATTCGACACGGATTTCGAGGATCTGGAGATCAATATTGTTCGGATTAATGTTACTGAACTCACAGGAATCGTCGCCGGACAGGCTGCGAACAGTTGACATCCTCCCCGCCCTGAAGGGCGAGCCTTTCTCTTTGATTCTCCGTAAACGAACGATCTAGGTTTCGGCGAGGCTATTTGCATAGCGTATCGAACAGTACGTCTCGTTTTGCAATCGAGTTCGTGTCCGGGAGGCTGCATCCCTTTTCCACGCGGTTTACACTCGAGCGAGAACACTCGATTGACCATCGAGCGGGCCTCGTTCTCGTTCGCTTCGCTCACGAGAGTACGTCGCGCCCGAATGGTGCGACAGGGAGTGACTTTTTGCCGGGCACATCATAGATCCGATTAGACGGACTCGATCGAGCCGACTGGATTACTACTCCGAATAACGGGACACAACACCACCATGGAAATTGATCAAACGCGAGGGCCAAGCCGAAGCGATTCTGGAAACGACCGTATGAAGGCGGAGAGACGCCTGGAAGCGGGTGAGGATCTGCAGTGACCGACGCTAGCAGCGACTGGCGAGGAGGGCTCGAGGACGTGGATGCGATCTTGCTCGACGAGTACCAACGTGGGTTTCCGGTCCGACAAGCACCGTATGAGGCGCTCGAAGCGGTCACGGGCCTCGAGGCCGCGGCGGTGCTGGAGCGTGTTCGTGCCCATCACGAGGCGGGTATCGTGCGACGGCTCGGTCCGGTCCTCGATCCCTCGGTGATTGGGTCGTCGACCCTCGCAGCCCTTGCCGTTCCGGAGGACGAATTCGCGGCGGCCGCCGAGGCGGTCAACGGCCATCCTGAAGTCAGTCACAACTATCGCCGTAACCACGAGTGGAACATGTGGTTCGTCCTGACTGCCGCCTCCAGGGGCCGCCGGGACGAAATCCTCGAGGAGATTGCAACGAAAACCGGCCTTGAGCCGCTCGTATTGCCAAAGCGAACCGAATACCGCCTCGATCTGCAGTTCCCGGTTGTTGGTGACCGGATAGAGCGTGGCGAACGCGATCGCCGTGCGGAACTGCAGCTGGAACCGACGTCGCCGGTGGATGAGGGCGACGAATCTCCGGAGATGACAGCTCGAGACGCAACGATCCTCGAGGCGATTCAAGATGGGGTCCCGCTCTCGCTGACGCCGTATACGGACCTTGCGGATGAACTCGAACTCGAGCCGTCAGCAGTCGTCTCGGGGATCAAGGACTGTCTGTCGAAGGGGTTCATCAAGCGATTCGGACTCATTATCGATCACCATACTGTCGGATTCCGTCACAATTGCATGGTCGTCTGGGCGGTTCCCGAAGACCGGATCGATGCCGTCGGTGAACGGGCGGGCCGACATCCCTTCGTCACCAAGTGCTATCATCGCCCACGCCGACCGGAACAGGACTGGGAGTACACGCTGTTTACGATGATACACGCCCGCAAAGCAGGTCTCGTCGATCAAACGATCGAGGAACTCAGCGCGGATATCGTGCCCCATCCACACCAACGTCTCGAGACGGTTGAACGACTCAAACAGACCGGAACGCGATACGAGCGGTTACTCGAGTGACGGTCCTGATCGGTTGCTCGAACCGACAGCCCGCGCGTGGCGTCTTGGCTCGCTGTGAACAGAAGAAGATCGTAGGCAGTCAGACAGCCAGGTGACAGCGAAATCCGCTCGCTGTGTAACCCTCGCCGTGGGTGACCGTTGGCGCGTCTGGGTGCGTCAGGTAGATCGAGTTCTATCGCAGCGTTGCTCGCGTCAAGGTTCATCTCCTTTCTTCAACAGTCGAGATGGCGTCGAGTTCGTCCTTCGTCATTAGCGTTCACCGAAGTGCCATGGACGCGGGGTAGAGTGGACCAGAACATTTATTCCAATGAGCTGTCTCCGGTTCAAATCCTGGAGGCGGCATCCCTCTTTTGATCCGCATACCAGTACAACTTCCCTTAGAGGGGAATGCTCTCGCTCCAGCGCAAGGGTGGTGCGCATCAGTAAGGGCATGACTTATAACAACCAGCAAACTCGGTTTGGCGCTTCTATGGTTGCCCTCGCGAACCCGTATCGGCGGGAGTTGCTTGTCGCCATGTTAGAACATAATCCACAAGATGACGACAACCGTGATCCGCTTGGTTTGCTTGACGAGACGGAGGTACCAGACGTTCTGGAATCGGAACTTGTCCACAATCACCTGCCGAAACTCGAAGAGATGGGCTACATCACGTGGAACCGAGAAACGGGTGAACTACTCCTGCCTACTCAGCCGCTTTCGCGGCTTCCTTGAGGCAGGAGCTTCCTGCTTCTACGACGCGACTTGCAGACACTAAAATCAGTAAAGGCCCCAGGTGGGACGAGATTTCACCACGGCTGGAACTGATTCACACGCCCTCGGTAGCGAGACCTGATCGCTCGAGTGGATCCACCTTTCTCCCAGTACTTTGCTCGGTTAGGGACCAGTGCTATCCCCGCAGCGTGCCAACTACATGTATGAAATTAGCACACGTATCACTGCTCGAGGATTTTGGGACGCGTTCACTCGTCGTCCACGGATTTATGGTTCTCGCGTTCGCCAACGCAGTTCTGGTCGGTCTGTTCGTCGAGGGGCAAATCGGCCTCGTTTCGTTCGTCGCCCTGCTCAACTTCACCGCGGGTCTGTGGGTCGCCCACTCGATTCACTCGCTCGGAAACGCGACGACTGACGACGAGTACACCGGTATCTTGAACGAACTGTTCGACACCAACGACGGTGCCGAGGACGGATTCGACACCGGCCGATTCGGGCGATTGCTCGCGTTGATCGCGGCGGTAACGGCAGTGGCGCTGTTGACGTCAGCGCAGGCGCTTCCGGGTTCGATCCTCCCGATTGCGGTCGTCGCGGTCGGGGCGATTGCGGTCGTCACCGCAATTACCGGCTTCCTGATCGCGATGGGGGCGTCATACGACGACTCACAGCGACAGACGGCCGAACGTATCGAGAAAGCCCGGACACAGGGTGATTCGATCGACCTCGAGGCTGAGCCACGACCGGCAACCGAACGGTAGCCGGGAGCGATCGATCTGGCTGTGACTGGACTCCGGGTGTAATTGAACATTTTCCAAAGCCATCATAAAGTTACTACGAGGTAACTGACCAACTTACCTGAAAGTCAAATAAAACCCATACAGTCTCCGGTCCTGAGGGGTGTAATGACTGACGACCGGGACGACAGCAATGTCGAAAACGATGCGGACCGGCAGGGTGTCGCGGACTCGAGTGCGGGTGCAACGCCAGAAGCGGCGGACTCGAGTGCGGGTGGGGCCTCGGAAGACGAGGGTGTGAACGAGAACGCAGTGTCTGCTGCGGACTCGACAGCCGAGACATCGGACGAGGAATCCCCGGCCGAACCTGGGGGTGCTGTGAACACTGGAGACGAACCGGGCTCTTCGGATGCCGGAGCCACGAGTCAGCGCGATTCGGCATCGACATCGGCAGGGGAGGGGGATTCGGATGATCTCCTGGCTGGTGGCCTCCCGGTGAGTCGCCGGAACGTGCTTGGCGGAGCAGCCGTCGGCCTCGGCTCCGGGACGCTCGGCTACCTGCTCGGAAGCGGGTTCTCGCCGTCGGATCTCCGTGGCGACGCTGAGGATGGACTCGTCAGCGGGACCGATACGGACGAACACCTCCCGTTCGACGTCTGGGAAGAAATGCAGGACGGGCTTCGAACCAGCGCTGACCACCTCCCCGGACGGGCGACGACGCTCGTCGATTGGGCGAACGAACGCCACGAACGGCGGGCGGCGGCGGTGGACGAGGACGGTGTCACCGCACGAGTAGCTGAGGAGCCGACCTCGGACGACGAGCGCGTGTCCTCGGTGACTGTCGGCGCTGGCGGCAGCCATAGCAACCGATTCTACGGTGGCACAGCCACGTTGCGACCGCCAGGGGCCCTGACGGATGACGCCCTCGAGGATTCCGAAGATGACGAGGCCACATCCGACACCGCGGACGACGACGAACCCGACCCAGACCTCGGTCCGGTCGTGGACGACGTCGACATTCTCGAGGCACTTTTCGAGTTCGTCAGAGACGAGATACAGACGGTGCCGACGTCGCGGTCGGATCTCGACGACGTGGCCGAGGTGCTTCGGTGGGGCGGTCGGGGCGCACTTCGGTGTGGGATGGGAACGCCACGTGACAAAGCCGAGGCACTCGCGAACCTCTATCACCAGGCTGGTTACTCGGCGGCGGTTCGTGAGACGAGGGTCGACCGCGAGGAGCAGGGGCTGACTGCCGAGGAAATCCGCACACAGTGGCTACAGATGCCAGCAGTCGAGGACGAACCTGACATCAGCGACGAGCAACTCGAGGCGTGGGCCGACCGCCTCGAGCGAGAACCGGCGGAAGACATGACGGTCGTCGACGAGGATGGTGCAGACAGTCTGGTGCTCGCCGATTCGCTACGAGACCTGTTACCGGCGGAGCCATCGGAAAGTCGCAGTGGGCCAGGCGAGTTCGACTGGCGGTGGAATTCCGCTCGGTCCTCGAGCCAGTCGATACCGGTCGTCGAGGTGTTCGACGACGACCAGAACCGGTACTATGCGAATCTCTTCGGAGACGTGCCGTTTGGAGAGATTGGTGATGACAACCGCATCGAGGAACCGGAGACGGACGTCGAGACGGTTCGGGTTACGCTCTCGGCGGCGACCTCGAATACCATCGAGGAGCCGTTCGAACTCATCTCGGGTGAGTGGGCGGTGCCGGACCTCGTCGGACGACAACTCCTCGTTCGGACGCCGACGCTGACCGACCCGGTCGAGTTCCCGACGGTTGGCATCGACGATATGAACATGTTCACGCCATCGCTCACCCTCCAGGGACCGGATATGACCGATGCCGAACAAGCCGAACTCAGCGAGTTCGGTGACATGATTACGCTCTCGGGCGACCGCCTGTCGGCCGATTTCGAGTTCAAAGACGGCGAAGTCGTGTTCGCGAGCGAACGCATTATGAAAGACGGCCAGGTGTTTTTCGACCCCGACGACGTTCCCGACCTCGAGACGATCGAGTCGGTCGAGGTCGACGCTGATTCGACCAACTATCCACGAATTCGTCTCGAGGCAACGGTGCTGGATTCGAGCGGCGACCACGTCGCTGGCCTTCCCGGGCCGGTGTTTTCGGCAACGGACGAGGGCCAGATAGTACACCCGAGTCTCGTCGACACGCGACCGGTGCCGAAAATCCTGTATGTGATAGACGATTCCGGCAGTATGGGTCGGGGGGTCGACGCAGCGACGGACGACGAGAAGTACGACGAACTCGAGTCGCTGATGGCGGAGACGGCTCCGGGGGCGACCATCGAACGCCGGTACGTGGACTCGGCGATGTGGACGCACTTGCCCGATGCGATCGCCGACAATCCCGACCTCATCGTGTTCGCACACGATGGCCAGCCGGCGAACTCCTACGACGAGCGGGCAGACCCGCTGTTCGAGGTGGCGCCACGCACAGTATTGCTCAGTGCGTACGACGAGTCGGCCCCGGTCGAAGACGAGGTCGTCTTACACCAGGCGGAGTTGACGGGCGCGACGGTCGCGCCGATGGGTGACTGGCAACTGGTTCGTGAGCGGGTCGCGGAGGCAGTCGACGACGTGGTCGAATCCGTACCGACCTATCGGTTCGACTATCACGTTCCCGACGACGGACTGGGGACTCGCGAGGTCGAACTGTCCATCGGTGCGGAACCGGGCACAGAGGACGAGACAACCGATGACGACGCGGATGCAGACGCTGAAAACGCCGATGTGAGCGACGCAGATGCAGACACTGGGAACGACGACGAAACCGAACCGCCAGAAGTGACGGCTGTCGCCGATGCGACCGCGAGCTACGAGACCGGTGGCTCCACGGGAGTGATTCGCTCGTTAGTCGGCCTCTACCTGACCGTCGAGTACGACGGCCACTCGGTCACGCGAACGCTGGGTGGCTGGGACCCCTTACAGGATGACAGCTGGGACCCCTACAGCGACGACCCGGACGAGGAAGCCGGCTTCGGCATGCCGGGGCTGGCGGACTTCGCTCGAGATACGAAGATGGCGATGCTCGGTGGCGTCGACATCTCCTTCGAGGGCGACGGCGTTCCGCTGTCGGTCCTGCTCGACAATATGATGCAGGCGCGTCACTCCTATCGGGAACTCCACGCGCTGGTCGAGGAGATCGGTGCCGACGCCTCGGGTGAGATGACCGACGAGGAGTTCCACGAACTGCTGGCGGTCTACAAGAAAGGACGAATGGAGGTGGCCTGGGACCCGCTGTTCGTCCAGACACCGCTTCCCAACCGCCAGAACGAGGACGGACTGACCTACTTCCTGGGGCCGCGTACGGTCGCCTACCAGGTCAAACCCGTGATCGAAAACGGGAATCTCGACCTCGAGGAATCGCTCGACATTCTCCCGATTTCGCGGGCGGCGACGGCGACGGAGGACCCGGACGAAGGCTTCTATCGGACGCTCGAGCGCACGGCCCGGATGTCGATCATGGAAGACGCACGGTTCGACTCCTCGACGCTCAGCCTGCTCGAGGGGAGCCCGCTCGCCGACACTGATGACCTCGACGAGTATGAGGCCGATCGAGATCAGTACGAGGACCTCCGACGACACGCTGGGTTGGACCGTCGAAGCTATCAACTCGCTCCGAGAGACGGTTCATCGTACGCCATGTGGAACGTCAATCGTCGAACCGGCACGTTACTCGGCATCATGCCTGACGGAACCGGCGGGGCAGTTCGTCGGCGGCGGCTGGCTTCCATGCAGGACCGCGATCGGGCTGAGGCGGCACTCGATCTCTACCTGGACGTCCTCGAGGAGGCCAATCTGCTCTCGAAAACAGGTGGTGCGGCACTCGGCGTGGTCGCCGCCTACTACGCCCACCTGGCTGATCTGTATGCAAAGGTCACGGCTATCGTGGGAAGCATCAGTGGCGGCGACCCGTCGACTGGTCCTGGAATGGCCGGCCTTGGCGGTGTCGCCGGTGGCACGGCTTCGGACGTGATCAGGGATGCGGCCGAAGACCAGATCCCGGGCAGCGACTGGGTCTCGAGATTCGCCAACATGGCTACGATCGCTGGATTCCCTTGAGTAGTAATACACTACCAAACAGCTACACAATCCAAATCAAGGGTGTTTGGCCACCAGAGCGAAACGGTACGCTCCCCGTCCACGTTCAGGAAACTCGAGTCTGACGCCGTTTTCTCGCCCCGAGTACGCCAACGAGTACGAGCGTTCCAATTGCGAGACCGATACCGAAACCTGGGCTTTCGTCGTCCTCGAGTGCTGCCGTTCCATCACCCTGGTCGTCGCTCGGGTCTTCACGTTGGTCGTCGGCTACTGGCCCAGCACCGTCATCGCTCGTCGTGTCACCATCCGTAGCATCGTCAGTCGTTCCGTCGCTGTCGTGTTCCTGATCGCCGTCACCCGGCTCGTCGGTGTCGCTTGCGTCGTCGGTACTCGAGTCGTCCGCGTCGCTCGAGTCCCCGTCGGGTCCGTCACCGTCGCCGCTCGTGTCACCGTCCCCGTCGTCGACCTCGAGGTCGCCCTCGGCGACCAGCTCGACGGCGGCGTAGACGTTGATGATGCCGTGTCCGTACCGGACGTCCTGGTTTTCGTTCTTGCCGTCGGGTTTCCCTGCCGTCTCGATCAGGGCGGCCTCGAGTTCGGCCGGCGTCAGGTGTTCGTCGGTCGCCGCCTGCAGGAGTGCTGCACCGCCGGCGACGTGCGGGGCGGCGAAACTCGTTCCAGAGGCGCGGGAGTACTGGCCGCCGACGACGGCGCTCGGGATGTCCCAGCCCGGTGCCGACACCGTCGGCAGGACGTAGGTCTCCGGCCAGTCTTCGGGTGGGTCGCTCCACTCGAGGTCGGTGAAGACGACTTCACCGCCGGACATGTCCAGAATTTCGCCCCAGGCATCCGAGGCCCCGACGCTGACGGTGTCGTACTCGTTGCCCGGGGCGCTACTGGTCCCCAGCCCCTCGTTACCGACCGACGCGATGACGAGTGTGCCGGCGGCCTCGGCGTTTCGAATCGGCTCGATGAACTGGCCTGCCTTGGTGTCGAGTCCGATACTGATCGTGAGGACGTCCAGTTCCTCTTCGACGGCCCACTCGAGGCCAGCCAGAATCTGGGCCTCGCGGGCGTCACAGCCGCTTGCGTCACAGTCGGTTAGCGCCGCACCCACGTGCAAGTCGACGTCGGGAGCGACCCCGAGGTGGATCCCGCTTCGGTCCTCGGCGATGATCGTGCCGGCGACGTGGGTGCCGTGGCCGCTCGGTTCCCGCTGGATGTCGTAATCTTGTGGCTCGGTATCTCGAGGCGTCCCGTCGACGTCCCAGTCGGCCCACCCGGCGATTTCGATTTCAGGGTGGCTCGGATCGACTCCACTGTCGAGGACGCCGACAGTGATACCCTCACCACGGGTGCCGTACTCCGTCCAGACGTCCGGCGCGTTGATCTGATCCAGTCCGTAGGAGGCTTCGATCTCACTTGCACGCTGGGTCTCTGAAACGGCGTTCGCGGTGCTCGAATCGGCCACGCCGGTCATCGCCGGTCCGAACGTCACCGACTCGCCGTCGAGGTGGCCGTTCTCTCGAATGGCTTCCACGCCCTCGAGCGCCGCAATCGGCTCGAGCGTGGTGTGCTCGAGGTCGACGGTGAGGACGACGACGTTCCGTATCCAGAACTGCCGGTCGACGGTCACGGCCGGGTTCGCTTCCGCGTACGTCAGCAGGGGTTGCTGTGTGCGAGTCGTCTGTTCCTGTCGGGCAGCGACATCTGCGGGGTCGGCCGTTACCAGGGTCGAATCGAAGACGACCAGTACAGTCTGTTCGCCGTCGGCCTCGAGCAGCCCATCTTCGATACTGGCGGGGTCGGCGCTCGGCGGGTTGGAAGCCGCGTCTGCGACCACGACGCCGGCCAGGCCGACAGCCAGGAGACAGCCGGCTACCAACAGGAGTACTGTTTTCGAGTCCGGGTGTCGGCCCCCGACACTCATGTGAGCCTCTCGACAGTACGAACACCACTCCCCGTCAGAACACCTGAACGTCCGTGCATACTGGTAAGAAAGACGGACATACGATATCTTTTCGGTGACCGAAAAGTAACGGAACGGTTACCTGCAGGTAACGTTGTCGACTCCCCGCCGGGTCAAACGGCGTCGGTCATTCGATCGACTCGAGCGACAATGGGGACCGACCGACAACTGCACTTCGCGCCCACGAGCGACAATGGGGACCGACCGACAACCGTACTTCGCGCCCTCGAGCGACAATGGGGTCCTGAACGACAACCGCACTTCGGCTCCCCAGGTGACAACGGTAGGCCGAACGCTCATCTACCGAGCGACGGATCTCACACCCATGAGTCGCCGACTCGACCGATACAAGCGACCGCTGCTGTACGTCATGAGCAGCCTGTATCTTCTGGCCGGTGTCGCCCACTTTCTCGCCCCGAAGTCGTTCGAACGTGCCGTCCCGCCGCAGTTTCCGCGACCGCTCGAGCTGGTGTATCTCTCGGGTATCGCAGAAATCGCTCTGGGGATTGGCGTGTTGTATCGACGAACTCGGGGCGTTTCGGCGTGGGGAATCGTCGCGCTCCTGATTGCGGTCTTCCCCGCAAACGTCCATATCGCGACGAGTGACGTCCTCGATGCAGACTTGCCACCGAGATTTGCACGGGTGGCTCGGCTGGTTGCACTGGTTCGACTGCCGTTTCAAGCCGTGTTGATAGCGTGGGCATGGTGGTACACGAAACCGATCGCAGACTCTCAGCCGTAGGACTCCCCACTCGAGTCCCCGGTCTCCGTGCGTGAAACCGGGCACCCGCAATCGATTTCTGTAATCGCTGTGAGCTGTCCGTATGGACGCGGGGACCGTCGAACTGGTGGAAACGAAACTGGATCAGGCCGAGTCGCGACTCGAGGCGCTCGATATCGACTGTTGGCTCACCTTCGCCCGCGAGACGAGTGAAATACCCGAACCGGCGCTGGCGCTGATTCTCGGCGCGGACGTCGTCTGGGAGAGCGCCTTTCTCGTCACCGCTAGCGGCGATCACCACGCGATCGTCGGTCGCTACGACGCCGACCCCGTCGAGGCGGTCGGTCGCTACGAGGTCCACACGTACGACGAATCGATACGCGACCCGCTTCGGGACACGCTCGAGGCGCTCGACCCCGAGCGAATCGCCGTCAACTACGCCGAAAACGAACAGGTGGCAGACGGACTGACCCACGGCATGTATCGGCGACTCTGTTCGCTCCTCGAGGGAACCGACTATCCGGGGCGCTTCGAGTCGAGCGCGCCGGTTATGGGCTATCTCCGCCACTCGCTGACCGACCTCGAGCGGACACGGATGAAACGCGCGGCCGAACTGACCGAGGAGTTGCTTGCGGAGGCGGTCGAGGCGTGGGAACCCGACTGGACCGAAGCCCGTTTCGCCGATTTCCTCCACGACCGAATGCGTGAGGACGGCCTCGAGAGCGCCTGGAGCTGGGATGGCTGTCCGGCCGTCGACGCGGGTTCGGCGGCTCCCGTCGGTCACACCCATCCGGGCGACCGAACGGTGCCGCCGGGCGAGGTGTTACACGTCGATTTCGGGGTTCGGTACGAGGGATACGCGTCGGATATCCAGCGATTGTACTACCGTTCCCACGAAGACGAGGCGCCACCAGCCGACTTACAGGCCGCGTTCGACGACGTGCGGGCCGCAATCGAGGCCGGGAAAGCCGTCCTCGAGCCCGGCGTCGTCGGCCACGAGGTCGACGCCGCGGTCCGGACGGCGATCACGGACTGTGGCTGGCCGGCGTTCGAACACGCTGCAGGCCATACCGTCGGCCGAAATGCCCACGATGCCGGGCCGCTACTGGGGCCACGGTGGGACCGCTACGGTGACCGACCCGAGCGAATGGTGTCGGTGGGCGAAGTGTATACTCTCGAGTTGGGTGTGGAAACGGAGTGGGGGTATCTCGGCCAGGAGGAACTGCTCGAGGTGACCGACGACGGCGCAACGTACTTTTTGCCACCACAGACCGCTCTCAGGACGCTCGAGTGAGAACTGTGCAGTCGTTTTTGCGATGATCGCTAGCGCGGGCTACGTGTCCGGCCGGTCGGTGGCCGTTTCCTCGAGGACGGCTAACCGTCGACGAAACTCCTTTTCGTCCAGTTCGCCCGCCGCATAGCGTCGCCTGAGCCGCTCTTCTGGCGTTTCGCTCGTAGCCCACTCGGTGGTGAACGTCGTCGCGTCCCCGTCGAAACCGAGTCCAATCCCCGGATCGTCGGTCTCGAGTTGCCGCTTGAACTCGAACTCGCCGATCTCGCCGCTTGCATACCCGCGTTTGAGCGCCTCGACTCGGTCGTCCGTCCGGGTGGTCCCTTCGACAGTCGTGCTTGATAGTCCACCGACAACCGTGCTCGAGACGCTGTCGGCATTCGAGACGAGTACCACGATGACGAACACGATGAACAGCGGTACCAGCAGTCCCGCATACAAGCGTGCGCTCGGAACGAACCAGAACAGCGGAAACAACATCACTGGAAGCATGAACATGGCCACCAGTCCGACGATGCCGAGCGTCCGACGACGAGACTCACCGGGTCCGAGCGTCAATGGTCACCCCCTCGAGTCGCCGTTGCAGTTCGTCGCTGTTGTCCACGTCGAGTAACACCTGGAGCCGGCGTTCGTACTCCTCGTGAGTGATCTCGCCGTTGGCGTAGCACTCTTTGAGCACCTCGAGTGGATCGCTCTGCGGCGCTATCTATTTTGGTTCGTCGCTTTCAGTACGAACCTCGCTTGAGCGATCGGTGAGCCCACTGAAAACGTTCTCTTCACCGTCGCTCGAGCCGCGGATGACGTGCTCGAAAATAATGAGGCCGACGACGGAAATGATCGCGATCGGTAACAACACCGGTGTCAGTATGACGAGGTCAAAGGCCCGGTCGTCGCTTACCATTGGCAACGACCCGACCCCGGTAACCGGAAAGGTGTACAACAGCGGGAGTGCAATGAGCCCGACACAGAGGGCTGAGTACCCCAATCGCAACACGAACCGGTTTCATCTCGTTGGCGGGTACGTTTTCCCAGTATATACGTGTCCGGCAGACAGTCCAGTTGTTCCATGTGAAGCGGTGGTCTTCCGGTGTCTTTTGGGGTGTTCGTGACCTGTGTTGGTAGGCTTTGCCGCTACTCGAGGTACATCTGACGTTCGTTTCTCCGAATCGGTGCATCGAGTTATCGCGCGAATTCAAGGGTATTGAGGGCGGTATTGGCCAACTTACCCAGTAATTGAAAACTACTTCGATCGGTTGAGACGGTGTTAATTTCGAAGATTCACTCGGATTGAAGGGAAGCGTTTATTACCTCCCTGTTCCTCTGGTTCGTTTGCATCAACTGGAATCGGGCGTGAACACACTGAACGCACAACGTCGCCAATACGGCAGCTGATACCCGAATTCGGCGGTCTCGGGGGTGCGTTCCACACGAAACGATGGGGTATGCGTACGACGAATGTCAGACGAGGATTCAGATACGACAGGTTCGGGGAACGCTACGGACCGCTCACCGAGCACGCCCGCCGGCTTTGCGGCGAGCTTCGAGGGGATTGACGGTGACGAGGAGTCGAACCAGGGCCTGTTTGACGACCTGCTCAGTGGGGAACCGATTTTCGAAAACAAGGAGGTGTTGCGCCCGTCGTATACACCACACGAACTCCCACACCGGAGCGACCAGATCAACAAGATGGCGACGATCCTCGTCGCCGCGCTCCGTGGGGAGACGCCGTCAAACATACTCATTTACGGCAAGACGGGAACTGGCAAGACGGCCAGTGCGAAGTTCGTCAGCAAGGAACTCGAGAGCACCTCGAAAAAATATAGCGTCCCCTGTGACGTCGAGTACATCAACTGTGAGGTAACCGACACCCAGTATCGCGTTCTCGCACAGCTCGCAAACAAGTTCATCGAGGAAAACGAGCGCCGTATCGACGACAAGATAGAAACGCTCGAGACGCGCCGCGAACTGCTCGAGTCCGAAGAGGACGAGTTCCCGCCGTCTCTCGAATCGTCGGGCGCGGCCGAAAGTGTGGATACCGAGGGGGAGGCTGAGACGAACGGCGGCCCGCTGACCGAAGGGCCGACCACCGTCGAGGAAATCGACGAGCGAATCGAGTCACTCGAGGATGATCGGGACAACTTTGAGGAAGTGCCGATGACCGGGTGGCCGACCGACCGGGTGTATAGCGTCTTTTTCGATGCGGTCGATTACTCCGAACGCGTCGTCGTGATCATGCTCGACGAAATCGACAAACTGGTCGAGAAATCAGGTGACGACACGCTGTATAACCTCTCACGGATGAATTCGGAGTTGCAGAACTCTCGCGTCTCCATTATCGGCATCTCGAACGATCTGAAGTTCACTGACTTTCTGGACCCGCGAGTCAAATCCAGTCTCGGAGAAGAAGAAATCGTCTTCCCGCCCTACGACGCCAATCAGTTGCGGGATATCCTCCAGCACCGCTCGGAGGTCGCATTCAAAGGCGATGCGCTCTCGCCCGACGTCATCCCGCTGTGTGCGGCGTTCGCTGCACAAGAACACGGTGACGCACGGCGTGCCCTTGACTTGCTTCGCACCGCAGGTGAACTCGCCGAGCGTTCCCAGTCGGAGACCATCGTCGAAGAACACGTCCGGCAGGCCCAGGACAAGATCGAACTCGACCGCGTCGTCGAGGTCGTCCGAACGCTGCCGACCCAGAGCAAACTCGTCCTCTTTGCGATCATCTCGCTGGAGAAAAACGGCGTTCACAGCATCAACACGGGCGAAGTGTTCAACATCTACAAGCGCCTGTGTGATGAGATCGATGCCGACATTCTGACCCAGCGACGCGTGACCGACCTCATCAGCGAACTCGACATGCTCGGTATCGTCAATGCGGTCGTCGTCTCGAAAGGCCGGTACGGCCGAACCAAAGAGATCAGCCTGTCGGTGCCCCTCGAGGAAACCGAGGCCGTGTTGATCTCTGATTCGCGCCTCTCTGATATCGACGATGTCCAGCCCTTCGTTCAGGCCCGCTTCGAGAACTGAGCGGTTCGGTGGCACCGGGATTCGTCTCCCTCGAGATGGGGGTCACCACCCAGATTTATGTAACATTTCTACGTTGTTAGCGTGTGTCAGTTATTCACCTCGAGGGCCTCACCAAGCGGTATGGCGAGATTGCAGCTAACGACGACGTCACGTTCGAGGTCGAGTCGGGGGAGGTGTTCGGCTACCTCGGCCCGAACGGGGCGGGCAAAACGACCACGATTCGTCTCTTACTCGGCCTCATCAAACCGACGGCGGGGACGGCAACGGTTCTCGGCGCGGATATCCGTGATCGGCGAGCGCTCACCGAAGCCAAGGCAAACGTCGGGTATCTGCCGGATACGCTCGGCTTCGACGACCGATTGACTGGCCGCCAGGCGCTGGACTATTTCGCCCGGATGCGAGGCGACGAGCGTCGTGAGGAACTGCTCGAGTTGTTCACGCCACCGTTGGACCAGTCCATCGAGACATACTCCGCCGGGAATCGGCGAATGCTCGGTATCGTCCAGGCGTTCATGCACGATCCGGACCTCGTCATTATGGACGAGCCGACGTCCGGCCTCGACCCGCTCAAACAGGATCGCCTCCATCGGTTTCTCGAGGCCGAGTGTGACGCTGGCAAGACCGTCTTCTTCTCATCACACGTTCTCAGCGAAGTCCAGCGAATCGCCGACAGGGTCGGGATCATCCGGTCGGGCGAACTGGTGGCGCTCGAGGACATCGAGGCGTTGCTCTCACGCGGGGGCAAACGGGTTCGGATCCATCTCGGGGAACCGGTGGTCGAAGAGCGATTCGTAACGGAGTCGATGATCGACGTCGAACTGCTCGATAGCACCGCCCAGTTCACGTATACGGGCGAGCCACAGCGATTGCTCGAGCACCTCGTTGAGTTCGAGATCCAGGACATCGACATCGGGGACCCGCAACTCGACGACATCTTCAAACACTATTACGGCGACGAGGCCGACTCGGAGGAGTCATGACCGCAATCGTCCGAATGGAGTCGCGGAACCTGGTACGCGGCACGCTCGTTTTGACCGGCGTATTCGGACTCCTCGTGGTGTTCATGCTCGCCGTCTTTCCTGGGATGGCTGCCGAAGCCGAAACCATCGAGCAGGCCTTCCCCGAGCACGTCGCCGGCCTGTTTGGGTTCGAGGAGTTACACACACTCGAGGGCTTTCTCGGGTCGTACATGTTCCCGTTCATCTGGACACTCTTTCTCGGCATCTACTTCGCCTATCTCGGGGGTGGGATGATCGCGGGAGACATTCGAGAGCGTCGGATGGACTTGCTCCTGTCGAATCCGGTTTCGCGTGAGTCGGTCGTCCTCCAGAAGATTGGAGCGATATGGGTGCCACTGGTCGCCATCAACGTCGGATTGTTCGTTTTGTTGTACGCCGGATCGTTTGTCCTCGAGGAGTCGATCGATCCTGTCGTACTGGCGATGGCCCACCTCCTTTCGGTCCCGTACTTGCTCGTCTGTGCCGCTATCGGCGTCCTCATGTCGGTCGTCCTCGACCGGGTGGCGAGCGCGCAGGCCGCCGGACTCGGTGCCGTGTTTATGCTCTGGTTGCTCGACGGTCTCTCGGAGATGGACCCGGACCTCGAGTGGGTGGGTGGACTCACCCCGAGTCGGTACTACGACCCCGCCGCGATTCTCATTCACGAGGAGTACGCCCTCGGCGACGCCGCGATTTTGCTGGTGACGTTCGTCGTCTTGCTCGCTATTGCGATCGGGTACTTCGTTCGGAGGGATATCTGATGACACCGTTGTTCGACCCAGCTATCCGGCAGACGGGTCTCGAGGTGTGTCACACATGACTGCCATCTTGCGCGTCGAATCTCGCAAACGCCTCCGAAGCGTATTCATTTTGACCGGCGTGTTCGCCGTTCTCGCCGCGTTTTACTTCTCCGTCTACCCTGGATTTGCCGATGATGCTGAGGCCATCGCCGAGGCATTTCCTGAATGGATGTTCGAGTTCTTCGGCATCGATGCCCTCCACACCGTCGAGGGCTTCATCGCGGCGGAGATGTACTCGTTTTTCTGGGTCGTCCTGATCGGGGTCTACTTCGCGTACATGGGGGCGAACATGATCGCTGCGGACGTCGATAGCCGGAGGATGGATCTGACGCTGTCGAACCCCGTCTCGAGGGAGGGGGTCGTGGTACAGAAAGTCGCCGCGCTGTGGGTGCCGCTGGTGGTGTTGAACGTCGGCGTCGCCCTCATCGTCTACGTGGGATCGGTCGCCATCGGGGAGTCGATGAACCCCGTCGCTGTCGCGATGGTTCATGTGCTGGGTGTGCCCTATCTGCTGGTGTGTGCGGCCCTCGGACTCGTCGTCTCCGTGCTTGCCGACCGTGCGCGCCGTGCTCGAACTATCGCGTTGAGTCTCGTCGTGTTCCTCTGGCTGCTCGAGGCCGTCTCCACGTTGAATGAGGATTACGAGTGGGTCGGGGCGATTGCGCCGACCCGATACTACGACGAAACCGCCATCCTGGTGCACGAGGAGTACGCGTTTGTGGATGCCGCGATTTTGCTCCTCGCGTTCGTCGTGCTGGTCGGACTCGCGATCGCTCTCTTCGTCAGACGAGATATTTGAGCATGGACTCGGGACTCGAGGATTCTCACTCGAGTATGTGCTGCGCGAGGAAATCTCACTCGAGTCGGTCGTTCACGGGCGAGCACGCCACTGGTATGCCCCAGCGAAACTCACCACGCCGAGGAACCCGGCGAGCAAGGGATTCGGCGTGAGCAGACTCGAGGAACCGAGCCCGAGCATCGTTGGGATGATCCGCTCGAAAAGCAGTCTGACGTGGCCGAGCCACGGAATCCGGAACATACCCTTGCCGGTGGTCCACTCGGGTTTGACGACGCTCGTATCGGCGCCGACGCTGCGGGTGACCTGATCGTAGCCGCTGTTTGCATCCCCTTTCGTGATGAACCCGGCGTGTGGGGCCGGACAGGTGTAGATTTCGGCACAGCTTGCCCCGTTGACGTAGTCCGGGTTTGCTTTTTCGTCGACCCAGTTCTCGCCTTCTTCGACCCAGAAGTGGGCGCGATGGATAACCGGCGTTTGGTGGTTCTGTCCGTTCGGGAGGAAGATGACGACGTCACCCGGCTTGCCGAACTTGTCGTGGCCGCTTTCCTCGCCGTTCTCGAGGGTAACGACGCCGGTATCGCCGGTCGGGTCGTCACCAACGAAGCGGTCGGGAGCGACGACGAAGATCATGTCGCCGATCTCCATATTCGGCTCCATGCTCCCGCTTTCGACGGCCACTAGCGGTGGCCAGATGCCGCTGACGCCAAAGAGAATCAAGCCGATGACGGCGACCAGCGCCACGCTACTCAGAATATCGCGAATAGCGACGACCGTTCCGTCGTTCGTCTTGAAAAACCAGCGGATGACGCCGTCGTCTTCGATGGTTACGTCGGGTTTTTGTCGTTCGGGACGTGGCCGAGGGGGCTCCTGTGTGTTGCCCGGTTTCTGCGGTCGTTCAGTACGGTTCCGTTCGGGCGCACTCGAGGGAACCCCGTTCGGTCGATCAGGTCGTTCTCCGGTCGCGCGTTCAGGTTGTGCTCCGGTCACGCGGTCATTATTCGCTCGGTTAGTTGGGCCTGACTCGTCGTCCCAGTTGTCGTGACCTGACGTTCCCTTCTGTTCCCGGTCCGAATCGGTTGCCTCCTCGAGACCGTCTGACGTATCGGTCTCGTTTTCGGGAGCGGTCGTTCTATCGCCCGGCTGGTCGGTATCCCTCGAGCGGTCCGTCGTCTCCGGCGTGTCGATAGGCCGTTCGTCTGGGCCGGTGTCGGTGACCGGCCCCTCGTCGGTGACGCGGCCGTCATCGATCGTTCTCGAGTCGTTTTGCTCGGTGCTCGAGTCATCCGTGGTACGTTCTTCCGTGCGGTCGGCGCGCTCGCCAGCCTCCGTTTCGGGGGAATCATCCGCGCCGTCACCGCTCATCGCATGCGGCTTTGGGAGGGGTAGCAATCAATTTTCTGTTCCGGCGGACGGTGACTCGCCACGTTTTTATCGACTCCACGGTATTGCTCTGACGTGCCACTCGAGGGGCCTGCGCGAATCGTCAGCGAACTCACGAGCCGCGGCTACAACGCCGAACGCGAGGCCGTGACGCTGATCGCGAGTGCAGAACACCCCTCGAAAACGCTCGAAGCGGCGCTCGAGGCCGCGCCTGAGGACGCCCTCGTTTTACGAACCGAACACGTTCGCACGGCTCTCGAGCACGAAAAATCGAGGACGGACACCGGATCGGAGACGCCTTCGGAACCGCCATCGGCGGGGACCGATTCGTCGTCCACAGCCGCGAGCCAAGACCCCTCCGTTTCAACTGGAGATGACCCCACCTCCTCGACCCCAGATGGTGGCGTCGTTGCAGATGAAACGAAGGGGGCGGGAACCAGGGGACCGATCGATACGACCCGCCAGGTCGTCGAAATAGCCAACGACATGACCGGCGAGAGCACCGGAACGGGCGAGTACAAGGACTTCGTGAAAGTGTTTCGCGACCGCCTCGAGCGACTGGGCTCGAAACTCCGGGGACGGGTCAACCATCGTCCGGCTACCTCGATTGCCTCGATGCCAAGTGGAAGCGAGGTGGCGATGGTCGGCCTGGTCAACGACGTGCGTTCGACCGCCAGCGGCCACTGGCTGGTCGAACTCGAGGACGCGACCGGTACGTTCCCGTGGCTAGTGATGAAGGATCGGGAGTACGCCGAACTCGTCGAGGAACTGCTCTGTGACGAGGTGATCGCGATGGAGGGGACGCTCTCTGACGATTCGGGTATCGCCTTCGTCGACGGCATGTACTTCCCAGATATTCCACGGACGCACAAGCCATCGACGGCTGACCGCCACGTTCAGGCGGCGCTCATCAGCGACGTCCACGTCGGCAGCCAGGAGTTCATGCACGACGCCTGGAACGGCTTCACCGACTGGCTCCACACCGAAGACGCCCAGCACGTCGAGTACCTGCTGATCGCCGGGGACATGGTCGAAGGCGTCGGTATCTACCCGAACCAGGACGAGGAACTCGACGTCGTCGACATCTACGATCAGTACGAACTGTTCAACGAATATCTGAAACAGGTGCCCGGCGACCTCGAGATCGTGATGATTCCGGGCAACCACGACGCCGTTCGCCTCGCCGAGCCCCAACCCGGGTTCGACGAACGGCTGCGCGGGATCATGGACGCTCACGACCCACAGATCGTGAGCAATCCGTCGGTGGTGACGCTCGAGGGGGTCTCCGTTTTGATGTACCACGGCGTCAGTCTGGACGAAGTGATCGCGGAACTCCCCGCCGAGAAGGCGAGTTACGACGAGCCACACAAGGCGATGTACCACCTCCTCAAAAAGCGCCACGTCGCCCCGCAGTTCGGCGGTCACACCCGACTGGCTCCCGAGGAGAAAGATTATCTGACGATCGACGAGGTGCCGGACATCTTCCACACCGGCCACGTCCACAAACTCGGCTTCGGCAAGTACCACAACGTGCTGGCGATCAACTCCGGCTGCTGGCAATCCCAGACCGATTTCCAGAAGAGCGTCAACATCAACCCCGACTCCGGCTACGCGCCGATTGTCGATCTGGACACGCTCGACGTGACCGTACAAAAATTCAGTTGATCTCGAGCAACTGTTCGAGCGTGGCGTGCTCCCAGCAAAACGTGCGAGGATTTATAACAAAAAAAATCAGTTGTATAAACATGTTTGTGAGGCAACGGCTCGCCACGATCGTCGTCGTCCTCGTTCTCGTGCTCGCCGGTTGTGGCGGGGCCGACGTGACGGACGATCGGGAGCCCTACGGGGTCGATGCGGAAACCGACCCCGAACCGGTTCCCGGGTTGACCACATCTGGGGTAACGAACGCCTCCGCATTACAGGACGCCCATTTCGACGCGCTCGAGACCATGTCCTTCCGGTACAACGCAACGGTGGTCCGAGCGGACGCGAACGGGTCGGTCACGTTCGAGCGAACGGAAACCCACACGATCGCCAGCCTGGGCTCGAGCGCGACGGGTGAGACGACTAGCGTCGAGCACACCGAGGCGGGGGCCGACCGAACGACGCTCAACTGGTGGCTCGAGGACGGGACCGTGCACCTGCACCAGCACGCTGGCAACGAGACGACCGCCTGGACCGACGAGTCCCTCGAGTTCACCGATCTCGCTACGACGCCCGATCTGGAGGCGGCGTACGACTCGATAGACACTATCACCGAATCCGACGGTGGCGATCGATACGTGCTCGAGGGTGAAAACGTCGACATCGGCGCAATCACGAACGCGACGGTAACGGTCGTCGTGCACGCGGAGGGCTACGTCGAATCGTATCGACTCGAGGGGGTGAGCCACAACGAATCGGTGACGATACGAATCACGCTCGAGCCGATCGAGGGTGGCGAACTCGAGGAACCGGCGTGGCTCGAGCGGGCAAAATAAAATCGAACACCTTTGGCCGTCTTACAGTGATAACGAGGCGAAAGCCGACTCGCTCACTGGCCGTTCAACGTGATGTAGCGCACGCCGATGATCCGCTCGTCGGCCTCGAGTTCGGCTTTCGCCGCCTCGGGAACGTCGTCGTCGACGTTGTAGACGGTCAGGGCCTCCCCACCGATGGTCTCACGCGCGTTGAACATCCCGGCAATGTTGACGTCGTGGGTACCCATCACGGAGCCGATGAGGCCGATGACGCCCGGTTCGTCGGTGTTTCGCGTGACGACCATCTTGCCGTGGGGGATGGCGTCGACGCGGTAGTCGTCGATGCGGACGATGCGGGGATCGTCACCCGCAAAGAGGGTGCCGTCGACCGTGATCGATTCGTCGGCGCTGGCAACCGTCACCGAGATAACGCTCTGGAAGTCCTCGCTCTGGCGGCTCTTCGATTCGGTCACCTCGACGCCGCGGTCCTCGGCGATCTGGGGGGCATTGACCGCGTTGACGTGCCACTCGAGCGGCTCGAACACGCCCTTGAGCGCGCTGGCGGTGACGAACTCGACGTCTTCGGCGGCGATGTCACCCTCGTAGCGCACTTCGATGGATTCGATGCGGGCGTCGAGCAACTGGGCGGCGATCTTGCCCGCGGTTTCGGCGATGTTGATGTACGGTTCGAGGCGGGGGAACGCACTCTCGTCGATCGAGGGGGCGTTCAGGGCGTTGGCGACGGGTTCTTCGGCGAGTGCGGCGACGACCTGTTTGGCCGTGGAGGTGGCGACGTTTTCCTGGGCAGCCTCGGTCGATGCGCCGAGGTGGGGCGTGACGATGATGTCCTCGACGTACAACAGCGGAGAGTCCTCGGGAAGGGGTTCCTCTCGGAAGACGTCGAGTGCCGCGCCGGCGACCGTGCCGTCTTCTACCTTGGCGGCGAGGGCGTCCTCGTCGACGATGCCGCCGCGACCCACGTTGACCAGGTGGCCGTGGCCGAACGTCTCGAGTTCCGCGTCACTGATCAGCCCCTCCGTTTCGGGGGTCAGCGGCGTGTGAATCGTCAGAAAATCTGCAATCTCGAGACAGTCCTCGAGGTCGACCAGTTCCGCGCCGATGCGCTCGGCACGTTCTTCGGAAATGTAGGGGTCGTAGGCGACGAGGTCCATCCCGAGAGAATCGAGTTTCTTGGCGACTTCCTGACCGACGCGACCGAGGCCGACGATACCCAGCGTTTTGCCGTTGAGTTCGACGCCGAGATAGTCGCTTTTGGCCCACTCGCCACCTTTGAGGCGGCCGTGGGCCTGTGGAATCGAGCGGGCCGCGGCAAACGTCATCGCGACGGTGTGCTCGGCGGCTGCTCGAACGTTCCCTTCCGGCGCGTTGGCGACGATTACCCCCTCGTCGGTGGCGGCGTCGATATCGATGTTGTCGACACCGATGCCGGCCCGACCGACGATCACCAGGTTCTCGCCCGCCTCGAGGACGTTGCGGGTGACTTCGGTCCCGGAGCGAACGATCAGGCCGTGCGCGTTCGAGACCGCCTCGAGGAGCCCCTCGCCCTCGAGTTCGTAGCCCGTTTCGATCTCGTGACCGGCATCACGTATGACGTCAAGACCCGCATCGTCGATGGGATCTGTGACCAGCACTTGCATGGGCGAGTGAACCCACTCGAGGGGGTAAACCCTTCCGAAGTGTGCAGATGTTGGGTGGATATTGTTCGAGTACGTGGGTGGTTGGGCGGCCCAGTCGGTGCGATTTCACAGCCCGAAATGCCCGAACTCAGCGCACGACTCAGCTTTCGAAACGACGTGAACGTTCAAGGGCGCTCGGGCCAACCACTTGTATAGCGCAGGCCCTGTGTCTGCAGCGATCCCCCCACGCATGCCAACAGACACCCCCTATCTCGAGTCCCTCGAGCAATCGACGGGTCGGACAGACGCGACGATCAAGTGGGCTCGCTATCTCGGCGAGACCTTCGGCACCACCGGTGCGCTCAACTGCCTCCGATACTACCAGGACCTCGGCTGGATCAGTCCGCTCGTCCGAAAGCAGATGACGTCGTATCTCCGCGGGCTCTCACTCGGCGAGATTCACAACCGTCGGTACGACGAACCGGCGACCCTCGAGTACCCGCTCGAGTCCCTCTCGGGCACGCTCTTTGGCGCACACGCTCAGAGCCTCGAGTACATCTCGAAGATTGCCGGTGACGACATCGAAGAGCACGTCATGGTCGCACGAATGGCCGAACGTCGTGTCGAGCGCCGTCTCGACGAGGAGAGCGACGACGAACGGAGCGAACAGCCAAGCGAGATGGTCAGCATCATCAGCGATGGTCCGTCTAACTTCTCTTGATCGGACTGTTGTCACTGCGTGTGACTCGAGCCGTTTTCATCCCGTTTCTCGAGTGTGACTCGTGGGACGGGCTCGATTTCATCTCTTTTGGAGTGATAGGGTTTGTTGTCGTGTCTTACCGGACAGCGACGAACCGCAGTGGTCGCTGACCGGTACACAGTTACACCAATTTCGATAAACCAATGTTAGTGCTCAGACACTGATTCGGCCCTCTCAGCGGCTCTACTGTACTAAATACGCTGGAATCGGCCATGTTGTTTATTAGGTAGTAGTTCATTTTCAGAAGTAATTCGCGTTTCTACACTGGTTAGCCAGGGTGTGTGCGGTATACTTCCACCCTCTTGTGCGAGAGGGCAGATCTGACCGGCCTCAACGCGAATCCCCCCAACGGTGATCGGAAATGCGTGAAAATCCCCCCAATACGAAGTCCGTGCTCGAGCAGTTCACGAGCACGGCGGCTGCCAACGGGCAGTCGGAACAGTACGAAATTACGATCGGTGCGAGCCAGGACACGACCCGAGACGTCGAGCGCGAACTCGACGAACTTATGGATCAAGTCAACGGGGCGCTACCGACCGACGGCGTACAGTTCGACGAGGCAATCATCAAGGAGAACCTCGACGAAATCTTGCTGATGCTCATCTCGCTGCACGGTGAAACGCACGGTAAAGAACTCCTCTCGGATCTGACCCATCTCTTCGGTGCGCAGTTAAGCCCCGGAACGGTGTATCCAAGCTTGCACTCACTCGAGGACGAAGACGTCCTCTCGATGCACGCGAAGGTCCGAACCAAAGAGTACGCGATCGACGACGAAGACTTCGTCCGGGCGACCGTCGAGCAGACGATGGTCCAGCATCTGGCCTTTGGCTTGCTGCTGTACGCCTTTTTGCCCCGACTGTAGCCGGTTCTGGGTTCTCTTCCATCGTCCATCTCACTGTCCTCGAGCGACGCCACCGGAGTAGTGGTATACTCGGGGCCGTCTCGAGCCTTCGCTTACCTTTCTTCGAGCCCTTTTGCAATATCCTGGAGGCTCGATTTTGGCGGCTCGCGGGCGTCGTAGACGGCCGTCTCACCGGGGGCGCGAAACCCATACAGAAACTCCGGTTCGATGACGTCGACCAGCACCGAGCCGTTCACGCGAACCCCGTGTTCGTCGACCCACTCGGGGAGTCGGTCGACGCCGTCTCGAGGGTTTCGGGCATGCTCCGGAGAGTCGTACACGCCGGAGACGTGGCGGGTCTCCCCCATTACACCCTGTCCGATGCGGGCGAAGCGCTCGTGTCCGTCGAGGACGATCCGGACGACCGTCTCCGGGTCCGCCGACAGGTCGTCGGCTGCGTCGGCAGGCAGTTCGACGCGCGTGCCGGTCGCGGTTTCGGTGAGCGTCGCTCGGATCGTCTGCACTGACGGATTGTCGCTGCTAATTCGGTCTGCCATTCGCGTATTAGAGAGAAAAGGCGGTTATTCGTCCTCGTCGTCGCCTTCGAGACCCAGCAGGCTCTCGACGCTCTCGTCACCTGCTTCGGCGACGGTGACGTTGATCTGTGCGGTTTCGTCCGACATTTCGCGACCGCGTGCGGTGATTCGGCGTCGCTCACCGTCTCGGCCGGGCTTGTAGCCGGTCTGTCGCTCTTTCATCAGCACTTCCTGAAGACGGGAGCCGGCGACCGTCTTGTTGTGCGGGCGGCCAGCGTTGTCCGAGCCACCGGTAATCTCGAGCGTGTAGCCATCGAGGCCGACGGCGCTGCCATCGACTTCCTCGCCGATCGATTTGCCGATAAAGCGGTTTGCGTCCTGTCCCTCTGCCTCGAGTTGGTGTGCGAGCCCCGTTTCGGGATCGCCAACGACGACTGTGAAAGTTGCCATGGGCGGGCAAAAACGGTCTGCGGTGAAAAATACGTCGATCGACCTTTTCTCGAGGACTCGCGTTCGGCCCGACGATCCCTCGTCTCATGGCGCGGGCGTCGTCCAGTCAGTCAGTTAGTCCCTCGTTTGGAGTGTCGAGACCGGAAGCAGTTGCTGCATTCGGCTGACTCGAGACATCCACTGATGCTCTCGTCACAGTAACCTCACATCTTTCGTAGGTAAACGTAACGCGTGTGCCTTCCGACGGCACACTCGAAGCGCTGGTATCGAACAACGAGTCGATCGCGTCGGGATCGATCGAGTGGTATAGCGGATCGAGATCGATCGGCTCTCTCTCGAGGTGGTCGGCTACGGCGGAAACGATTTCTAGGCTTTTTGATCGGGACGGTGTCTCGAACGCGGCCGTCATACGCTCCCCGCCTTCCCATACCCGTTTTCGAACTGTCGATGCGTCTCGAGTTGCCGGGGCGTCGACCATTGCTTGTTCGTTTGTCGACGACTCGCCAGTCGAATGTAAATGCATGATGTCATACTCACGGCTACTTGCAGTACTCGCCTGAAACGGACAGTAGTTGGGTGGTCATTTTCCCACCCTTTAAACCACGCAAGGCGACTCGCGATCAGATGGGGTCGACGAGGATGGCCAACATCTCATAGGGAGTATCGTAGGAGTTCATAGTTTCCGCTGAAGAACCGAGATACAGCGCCCAAGACCCGGTTTTGAGACCTCCGGTCAGCTACGATAATCCCTATCAGTTGTCCCTTATGCTGATTTCTCGTGGATTACCGTATTCGAGAGCAAGTTTCGGTGCCCGCGCCGCAGACGAGCAGAGAGCGCATTCCGAGAAATATTCAGTGTTTCTGCAATTTCGGTTAACGTGTTCTCTCGGGGAACCTCGAAGTATCCGCTGTGATAGGCAGCCTCCAGCGCTTCCTGTTGCTCGTCGGTCAACTCGTAGGTCTGGTTTTTTGCCGGATTATCAGGGCGATACAGTTTGGTCGGTTCGAACGAAAGCTCGTGTTCGGTACAGTAGTCGTGGAACGTTGAAAGTGACTGGTCGGTCGGAAAGATGATTTTCACGTCCCAGCTCGTGCCGTCGGTGTTGATTGCCTCGAGAACGGTTGCTTTGGCCTCCGAAACGGCAGTCATGAGATTCGGGGGTTCCGTTTCCCACGTCACCATGTAGAACCGCTCGTCGTCCTCCTGACCGTACTGTTCCGTCTCGTCGTGTTTTTCGAGTGTCAACAACTCCTGGATCATCTCATCGGAGCGTAACCCGCTTTCGAACTGTTTGAAGTCTCCGCCGGAGGCCCAAAAATACGGCGTCACCTCCGAGTCACTGCCGACGACGCGTTTTATCTCGATCTGCATGTCCGGTGCATCGTCGATCGAATCGGCCAGCACAAACGCTTCCGTCGGAATCGTAAACTCACCTAAGACGCTCATTTCCCGAGTCAGTTCAACACCCACGGGTGTAATAGGTGGCGGCGTCACGTTACGTAATCAGAGTGTCGTGTCAGTTGTCATCGAATTGGCTATCGAGTCAGGCGGGTTCGAGTATTGGCTCTTTGCCCGTCAAGAGTTCTGTAGACGCAGTGGTGCGCCGTAGACACGCTGTCCCCGTCGAACACTCAAGTATGCGGGGGCCGTCTTCTCGAGCGTGTCACTCGAACCAGGCGCACTCGAGGTCCGTCTCCGGCGCGAGTTCGGCGGGACGATGGGCCAGTCACGCGTGGTCGTCCGGCAGGCCGTCGATCTCGATGACTCCGGGCTATACGAAGCCGACATCGGCCATGAGTTGACCAACGACGTCGTCATCGAGGAACTCTCAGATGCGCCCCACGGCACGCCCGCCGATCGGTGGAACTGGTGGATCGGCTCGCTCGAGGTTGCCTACGGCGGCTACGGCCAGTTTGGCATTCAGCGATACCGTAGTGAGTGAGCTGTTTCCATTTTACTATCGGAACCGAACCAAATTAGTATGGATTCTATAGTTTGTATCGACGCAGCTTGATTGGCGGCAACGCTGTTTCGAACCGTAATAGCCTTTTACCCTCCTGACTAACTGGTTAGTTAGTGACCGACGAAACCGCTCGAGAGGCGATCATGACCGCGACTTACGAGGCACTGTGTGAGCACGGCTACACGGAGCTTACTGCCCAGGCGATTGCCGACCGGACTGACAAGAGCAAATCTCTGCTGTTCTACCACTACGACTCCAAAGAGGATCTGGTCGCCGCCTTTTTCGACTTTCTCCTCGAGCAGTTTGCCGACCGTGTCGAGGAAAGCCGTGATCTGCCGCCGGTCGAACGCTTGGCGACGTACGTCGACTGGTTCCTCTACGACCCAGATGACGAAGAACGCACGTCCTTTCACACGGCGATGCTCGAACTCCGGGCCCAGGCACCCTACAACGACCGGTTCCAGGAGCAGCTTCGCCGCAGCGACGACGCACTCCGGTCGACGCTCGAGGAAATCCTCGAAGAAGGGATCGACTCCGGTGCGTTCGTGGAGCACGACTCGACCGAGACGGCCGCCCTCCTGATTGCCGCCCTCGACGGTGCACGCATTCGACAGCTAACGATGGATCGTGACGTCTACCTCGAGGAAGTCCGTGCCGGCATTATCGCGACGATTGTCGATGGACTTCTGGCCGAGGACGTCGAGTTCCCAGCGCGAGCGGATCTGAATCAGGATTCGGCGAGCGACGCGGATTCGGAATCGGATAGTGATTCGAACTCGCCTCCCGACTCAAGCGACCTCGAGGACGAAAATTCAGGAGATGGCATCGACACGGCCAGTGCGGAGCGAGCGGGCGGTTCGCCGGCCGGTGACGACGCCGAATGAGCAAGAAAACCGATCGGGCGGTAAACGTCACTGACGGGGACCTGTTCAAACCGCTGGTCGTCCTGTCGGCACCGATCGTCCTCTCGCAGCTGTTGCAGGTCGGCTACAATCTGGCCGACACCTACTGGGTGGGTCGCCTCGGGAGCGATGCGGTCGCCGCCCTCTCGTACTCGTGGGCCATCGTCTTTCTCATGGTGAGCATCGGCGGCGGCCTCACCGTCGCCGGAACCGTGCTGGTCTCGCAGTACAAAGGCGCGGACGATTTCACTAAATCACACCACGTCGCCGGGCAGACGCTGTCGTTCGTCACCATCGTCGCGTTCGTCTTCGGCGTGATCGGTTTTGCGCTCGCTCCCTGGCTAATTCGCCTCGTCGGGGCCGAACCGGGCACCGACGCCTACGTCTACGCCGTCAACTACACCCGAATCATCTTCGTCAGCGTCGGCTTCATGTTCTGGTTTTTCATCTTCGACGCGCTCTCGCGTGGCTGGGGAGACACCCGGACGCCGCTGTATCTGATGGGGCTGAGCATGACGATCAACGTCCTCCTCGACCCGATCTTGATCCTCGGATTCACGGACAATCCGCTGTTCGCCTGGGTCGGCGCGACGAGTCTCGAGGCTTCGCTGTACGCCCAGACCGGCTTCGATGGCTTCGGCGTCGAGGGCGCGGCTATCGCGACGGTTTTCGCCCGCGGTGTCGCCGCTATCGCCGGGCTGTACCTGCTGTTTAGCGGTCGCGTCGGCCTCGAGCCAACGCTCGCTGACCTCTGGCTCGACCTGCCGACGGTGAAGAAAATCCTCGAGATCGGTGCGCCAATCGCGACCGAGCAGGGCTTTCGCGCCTCGGGTATCGCCCTGCTGACGGCGCTGGTTGCGCTGGCTGGTACTGACGCCGTGGCCGCCTACGGTATCGCCAACCGAATCTCCTCGCTGTTGTTCCTGCCGGCACTCGGCCTTGCCCGCGGGACGGAAGCCGTCGTCGGGCAGAACCTCGGTGCCGAGCAGGTCGACCGCGCCTGGAACGCGGTCAAACTGAGTTCGGTCATGATCGTCTCCATTTTCATTATCGTGATCGCGGTCGCCTATCCGCTTGCGGAGCCGATTACGGCGTTTTTCATCGAGGGTGAAGACAGCGCACAGGTGGTCACCTACGGAGCGGCGTTCATCCTCATCGCTGGCCCCTCCTACGTCTTTATGGGCGTCTTTCAGGTCCTGCTCGGTGGGCTTCGTGGCAGCGGCAGCACCCGCGCTGCGATGATGCTCTCGATTCAGGAACTCTGGCTGTTTCGGATTCCCATCTCCGCGATTGCCATCCTCTATTTCGGCATGGGTATCTACGGCGTCTGGTATGCGATTGCGCTCTCGTACGTCCTCTCGGCGGCCACGACTGTACTCTGGTTCCTCCGGGGTACCTGGACCGATAACGTCGTTACCGACGACCCGTCGCCGTCGCCAGCAGGTGATTGAAATGCACCCTCATTGTCTCTTCACGCAGACGACGTCTTGCTCGCATCCGACCGACGTGTCGGCGCTCTCACCAGCCGCCCGAGCCGTCGTCGAGGATGTCAGACCGACACTCGAGGCGACGCTCTGTCACACCGTCGGGATCGAGTGTGGCTCCACTCGAACCCCTGTCCGCTCGCTCGAGCGGGACGACGACGAGTAATGTACCCACTCCGGACATAAGAGAGCCCGACTCGCCAGTTCAGCGGCACCGAGCCACGCAACCGTGGCCCTGACTGTTTTGGCTCGATTTCGTTCTCTTCCGGCTCAGCCATCCTCCTCGAGCAGACCCATATCTTCGACGACCAGGTCTGCAAGCTGTGCTTTCAGGTCGGGGTCTACCTGTGCGATCTGCTCGCCGTCGTGTACCGTTTCGTTGTGGCGTTCGATAGAATCGGCGAGTTCGGACAGCGCGACCCTCGTCCGGGTGCCACACGCCTCGCATTCGACTGGTACTCGCGCTTCGTCCTCAGTGGCAGTCATCAGGTGGATACTCACGGGCCACCCTCAAAATCGTATCGTGTCTCGAGACTGGATTTTTGGGTATCGCTGTCTCGAGCTCGGATTTTTGTCGGTGGTATCGCTGTCTCGAGCCCGGTCACATCGTTTTCAGCCCGCTGCCGGTCAGCGGGACGACGACGTCGTCCGTCGGATCGAGCACGCCCTCCTCGCGGTAACGGCGCAGGGCTGCGGGCGCGACGGCACAGGTCGGTTCGACGTAAAACCCGTTCAGGTGGAGTCGGTCGAGGGCCGTCTCGACCGGGTCGCTACCCAGTGCGATCGCGTCGCCGTCGGTCGCTTCGATGGCCTCGAGAATCTGGGTTCCGCGGGCGGGCTCGGCGATCTGAATCCCGTCAGCGATATCGTTCGGGCCCTCGTCGTTCGAAGCCTTTCCGCCGAGCGCGCTCACGATTGGTGCGTAGCCGGCAGCCTGTGCGCCGAGCAGACGGGGCATGCCGTCGACGATTCCCGCATCGTTGAGGCGTTTGAATCCGCGGTAGGCACCCAGGAAGAGCGTTCCGTGGCCGAGTGGCAAGACGACGGCGTCCGGGACGGTCCAGCCTCGTTGGGCGGCTACCTCGAACGCAAAGGTCATCGTCCCTGCGAAAAAGGCAGGGTTCCAGGCGTGTGAAGCGTACCACCCCTCGCCGCCTTCGACGGCATCGAGACAGGCCGCTGTGACGTCTTCGCGGGTTCCCTCGACCCGAACGGGTCGTGCCCCGACGCGCTGGATGGCCATCAGTTTCGACTGCTTGACGTCCGCCGGCACGTAGATGTCCGCCTCGATTCCCGCTCGGGCCGCGTAAGTGGCGATGGCCGCGCCGGCGTTGCCCGAGGAGTCTTCGATCACCTTCTCGACGCCGAGTTCGACGGCTCGAGAGAGCGTCGTCGTCGCGCCACGGTCTTTGAACGAGCCGGTCGGGAATACGTACTCGAGTTTGAACTGGGCGTCCCACTCGGGGGCGTCGACGAGCGGGGTGAACCCCTCGTGGAAGGAGACGTGTTTCTCGATGGGGAGAAACTCGAAGAACGTCCACAGGCCTTCGGTGGTGTTCAGTTGCGAGAGCGGGAGCGGATTGCCGTTTGGATGTGGTTCGGCGGCGAACTCGAGGGCGTGGCCACAGGTACAGCGCCAGGGTTCGTCCGGGCCGGCAGCATACTCGGCGTCACAGTCGGGGCAGATGAGTGAGGTTGGCATACGTTGGGGGAATAGGTGATATACTCAGTTCGTCTCGAGGACGTCCGGTCGCCCTCGCGGCGTTCGGTTTCGATGTTGGGATGGGAGACGACAGGGTCGCATACGTCGCTGGTCCCTTCGTTCGGTCCCCACCCTACTTGTATTTATGGCCATTGGGTCACCAGGGCTCGAGGGTGGTCGTCAGGATTCGAGATGAGCGCTAGCCCCAATCGCTAGTAGGTGTCGATGTCGGTACCAATCGAACAGACGTACTCGCCGGTCGCGACCTGTGGGAGGCGTCGGGTCCGCCAGAAAATTCCGTCGGCGTCGGCGGTCACCTGTGCTTTCCGTTCGCCGAAGGGGGTCGTCACGTCGAAGAGGACGTCGCCAGCGGCCACGCGGTCGCCCAGTTCGTGGTGAAAGCGGACGAGACCGCCACACGGCGAGCCGTGCTGTTCGAAGCCGGAGGCGCGCGTCTGTCGGACTGTAGCGCCGTCGTCCTCGAGAAAGTCGTAGTAGCGTAACACGTTCAACACGCCGGCGACGCCTTTCTCGATACTGGTCTCGTCCCAGCCGACACAGCCGCCGAGCTCGGGGTCGATGGTCGGAATCCCCTCGTCCGGTGCGGCTCGAGCGAGCTGCCCGTCGGGGCCTTTCTGGTCGAGGACGTGGCCACACTCGACGCCGAAGACTTTCGCGAGTTCGAGACATTCGTCGTGGACACGGTGGCGACGGCCACAGCGAACGCGCACTTCGTCGATCATACGGCTGGTCGACCCCTGGTGGAGGTCGAGAATCAGGTCCGCACGGGTCGCCGCCTGGAAGGTGGTGTGGGCGATTCGCTCGCTCGAGGTACCCGACTCTTTGCCGGGGTAGGCCCGGTTCATCTTCGTGTCGTCGATCGGATTTCGGTGCTCGGCCACCTGGAAAGCGTGGTAGTTGACGATCCCAACGATGAGAATCGTGCCCGACAGCGTGCCAGGGTCGATCTGGGGAACGACGCGGTTGAGCACGCCGACGCCATTGAGTTCGTCGCCGTCACTGACCGCCTGTATGTAGAGCGTTTTTCCCGACTGTGATCCGTTGATCACCGCAACTGGAAGGCTGAAGGGGCTCCCATCTCGTGTTTCGCCGATCTCGAGTCGGCCCGTGTCCATCTCGCCGGGTGAGGCACTTGCCGTCCCGAGCGTCGTCGTCATGTCATCGACGACGGGGGCCCTCGCCTTTACTGGTTCGATTTTTCGACGTGCTGGCGGGTGTGGGTGGCGCTTTCCCGACGGAAGCGGCTGTGGCTCTTCGCCGACGGAAACACTCTTGTGCGTTCACTGGTCTCGTGAGTGTATGTCACTCGAGGAAGAGATGACCGAGGATGTCGATCCGTTCGACGCCTGGCGACAGTTTTTCGCCCTCGAGCGTGACGTGATCGTCCTTTCGCTGGCGATGTTCGCGTTCAGTCTCGGCTTTCAGATGACCAATCGCTACATGGCCGAGTACATGGTCGCACTGGGTGCGACGGGAATCGCCGTCGGTCTCTTTGGCACCTTCGGGAACGTGATCAGTGCGGTGTATCCGTATCCGGGTGGAGCTATCTCCGACCGGATCGGTTCGCGCTATGCGTTGACGGCCTTCGGCTTGCTCGCGACGGTTGGCTTCGGTATCTGGCTCGGGGCTCCCTTGCTGGCCGGCGTCGCCGTCGGCCCCGTCGAACTCTCAATAGTGGCAATTTTCGTCGGCCTGGTGTTCGCCCAGGCGTGGAAATCGTTCGGCCTCGGAGCCACCTACGCCATCGTCAAACAGTCGGTTCCGCCGTCACGATTGGCGGCCGGCTTTGCGAGCACCGAGAGCTTCCGCCGGACGGCGTTCCTGATCGGACCTCTCATTGCGGCTGCCATCTTCGCCCCGTTCACGGGGGCTGCTGATGACGTTGTGCTTGCCTTCCAGCTGATTCTCCTCGTTGCCATCGTCTTCGGCCTGTTTGGCACGCTCGTCCAACATCGACTGTACGACTCGACTGAAGACTCCTTCGGCAAGGGGTTCGAGGGAATCGATCAGCTCAAATCCGACCTCCGCTCGCTTCCCGAACCACTGCGCCCGTTGCTCGTCGGCGATACCCTTGTCCGATTTGCCAACGGCATGGTCTACATCTTCTTCGTGCTCGTCGTGACCGACTTTCTCGTGGTCGGGCTCTCGTTGCCGACGTCGGTGCCACTCGTGGGTGACACACTCTCCCCGCCTGCGTTTTTCGGCTTGCTGCTGGGGCTCGAGATGGCCATTGCCCTGCTCGTGATGATTCCGGCCGCGAAACTCGCTGAACGGGTCGGATTGAAGCCGATTGTCGGGCTCGGCTTTCTCGTCTATGCCGTGTTTCCGATTATGCTCATCTCGGTCCCCGATGGTGGTGTCGGTCCGTTCGGGGCCGCGGGTGTACTCGCCCTCCTGTTTGCGTTCTCTGGGCTTCGGTTTGCCGGGCTTCCCGCGCACAAGGCGTTGATCGTCGGTCCGGCGGAGATGGGTGCTGGCGGCCGCGTCACTGGCTCGTACTATCTCGTGCGCAACCTGCTCGTCATTCCGAGTGCCGCACTCGGGGGTATCCTGTGGGAGGGAGTTTCAAACCCACTCACCGGCGAGACGCTCATCACGGGCGACCCCGTAGTGGCGTTCACCATCGCGACGGCTATCGGTCTCGTCGGCACCGGCTACTTCCTGCTCTTTGGCAAAGAGTTCGAAGCCTATCGGTGATCGATTCCCGCTCGAGGCGATTTTTACCCGATGACGACGAACAACAGATACACCATCCAGAGCAGGCTCGCGCCCGCGAAGACGACGCGAACGAATCCGTGTCTTTCGGGCGCCGTGGCGTCGAGAAGGGCGTAGTAGAACAACGCCAGCAAAAACCCCATCGGGACGAACACGTCTGAGATGGGGGTTCGCACTATGGGCACACCTTCGAGGACGAGGAGGTACATCGCCAGCGCGAACACGACGAGGGAACTGCGCCGTTCGTATCGTCCGTCGAAGCGCCAGGCACCGGCGAGTGCAACCCCGGCGAGTACCAGCAAGAAGATGATACCGAGCATGCCCACCGATTGGGGGCTCCCGATATTAAGATGGGCGTCTCGTCTCGAGTAACGGCTCTTCGCTCGAGCAAATCACAACCAGAATCACTGATGGCCGCTCGATCACCGATACGTGCGGTCGTCGAGGGGCTCGTCCTCGGACGGTTCAGAGCCCGAGAGTCGCGGGGTGAATCCCCCGGTCAGGATGACGGCGACGACGATGAGCGCCGACGAGAGGACGACGAAATCGGCGGTCGGATCGTAGCCGGCGAGACTCGAACCCGTGGAGACGACGAAGATGGTTACAAAAAAGGCGACGGTGGCCAACACGACCATGGCGACGATCCCGATGACGATGACCAACAGCGACGAGAGCAGGTTTCGAATCGAGGGCATAGAACGTGTTTTCTCGGCGGGTATCGTCAGTATTTCGCCACGTCGTTACGCGTGGTCGGTCGCTGGCCGGCACAACCCTGGCGTTCACGCCGGAGAGGATGTCATACTGATAACACCGGTTGACTCGCATACGAGAGCACGTACTCGGCGGCTTTCTCGAGTACTTCGGTGGGGGCCTCTGCGACCGATTCACGGGGGAGCACGATGAAATCAGCGTCGACGCTATCGGCCGAATCGAGGACGACGCTCCCCGGATGGCGAGTTTTGATCGACGGTGAAAATCCATGCGCGGTCGACATTGATACCTCGACGTCGTAGGCCTCGGCGACGCCAGCGAGTTCTTCGAGAAAGCCCTGCGTGTTCTCGGCGACGTCGTCTACCGGGACGACGCCCGAATCCATGCCCTGGACGACCTCCCGTCCGAGGACGAACAGGACGTGCACAGACGCGTCGTAGCGGTCAGCGATGGCGACGGCGTATTCGACGGCGGTCTCTGATTCCTCGCTACCGTCGACCGGGGCGAGAACGGTGTCAACCTGAAACGACTCACTAACGTCCATGCTCGCAGTTGGGTGGCGATTTGGCATAAAGGCTTTCCGCCATGGGTGGCACGCTCGGGGAGCGAGACGAAAAGAGGGGGTTTGGGCGCCGGCGTCAGGGACGTCCCCCTGGGGCCGCAAATGGTGGTGTGTCAATGGAGTGTGGCGCTGGCGGTGGGGCGACAGCAGCCGTGTGACGTGATAGGTGGACTGCGGTCTCGTCCGCGAACATGTGTCGTCCCGTCGCTTGGGGGTCCGACGGGAAAGCAGGACCCACGGTCACGAAACGCGTTTCGCTCGAGTGGAGTCCGTCCGCGAACGAGGGCCGGCACCCGTGCCTCTGACATGCCCCTCACCTGTTACTCAGCGAGGATGATCCTAAGGATAGTGACAATCTATATACGACCCCGAAAAATCCACACTATATGTATAGTGTGCATTCGTCGCAATAGTATTCTCGGAGTGTTCGTTCAGGAACCTCTAGCGAATCTCTTTCCGGCTGCGGCGGTTCGTTGTCGTCGTCTTGATCCATCGTCTTTTTGACGAGGCCCCGCCTATCGAACCCTATGTTCGATACGGTCGTCGTCGCAACCGATGGGTCTGAGAGTGTCAAGCGGGCGGTCACCGTCGCCGTCGATCTGGCTGGCCGGTTCGGCGCGGACGTCCACGCCGTCTCCGTCGTCGACGCAGGCGAAGTCGACGCCTCGCCCGAACAGCTTCGCGACGAGTTTCGCACCGCCCTCGAGACCCACGCCGAAAGCGCCCTCTCACAGATCCTCGAGCAGGCCGGCCAGGGCATTACCACGGCCGTCCGTGAGGGCCGACCAGCCCCTGAAATCTGTGGCTATGCACGCGACGTCGACGCTGATCTGATCGTGACCGGTACGCGCGGTCGCCACGGCGAGAACCGCCTGCTGCTGGGGAGCGTTGCCGAACGGATCGTCCGGACGGCACCGGTTCCGGTGTTGACGGTTCGTCAGCTCGAATCGAGCGCGGACGATGACGCAATGGGCGCCGACGCAGCGTCGGTCACCGGGTAAACCGCCGCGCGAAATCAGTATTGCACTGGGACCGTTCCACACCAGTAGCGACGGTCGACCGGCGCTTTCTTCCTTCCGGGCCACACAGGCTCCGTATGGACGACGCTCTCATTTCGAGTCGCGATCTCCCGATCGCACGTAAATCCGTGATTCCCGGGACCGGATTCTTCCTCCCGGACGACGTTGATGACGAACTCGAGGCCAAAGCCGCCCAGGCTGCCCTCGAGGGGGCTGACGTCGCCGTCGTCGCGGACGCTGACGCCGATGGCCTGGCCTGTGTCGCGTTACTTCGCGAAGCGTACGACGACGTACAGGTCGTGCCGGAACCCGACGATGCAGACGAGACGGAATCGGACGAAGACGAGGCCGAGTCGGACGACGAACCGGGACCGGACGACCCGCTCGAGGCGATAGACGAAATCGATCCTTCGCCACACCGGGTGGCGCTTTTGCCCGCCAGTCCACACGACGTCGAGGAATCCCTGGAACACGTCGCCGAGTACGGCCGTCCCGGTATCGACTGTTACGTCTGTGACCTCTGTCCCGACCGCTACGAGTACGTCGAGGAGGAACTCGAGGCCCTGCTCGAGACCGCCGACTCGGTGTCGTGGTACGACCACCACCAGTGGGGCGAGGACGTTGCTGCCGCCGTTCGAGAAGCCGGCGTCGACCTCGTCGTCGGCGACTCCGAGGAGGAGTGTACCGCCGACGTCGCCCTTCGCTCGCTCGAGTACGACTTCGACGAGCGCTTTGCAACCCTGGCTGCCGTCACGCGCGATCACGACCTTTGGCTGCGCGAGGACCCGCGCAGTGACGACCTGGCCGACTACGCCTACTGGACGGACCCGGCCGAATACGTCGAGGTCGTTCGGGAGTACGGCGTCGACCTTCCTGAGTGGGTGGGGGACTTCCTGACCGAACGCCGCGTCGAGAAACAGGCCCTCATCGACCGGGCCATCGGGCGGTCGGAACTGCGCGAAATCGGCGAGTATACGGTCGGTATCACCTACGGCCGGTGTTCACAGAACGAGGTGGCCGAAGCGATGCGTGAACAGGGTGCTGACGCCTCGGTCATCGTCAAACCGGCTGGATCAGCCTCGATCCGGGGAACTGACGCCTTCCAGCGCTGTCACGAGGTGGCTGGCCGTGTCAACGGGGGTGGCCATCCCAAGGCCGCAGGCTGTAAACCCGATATCTACGACGACATGCTCGATTACGCCCAGCACTGGACCACTCGAGGCGCAGTTACAAAGCGCGTCATCATCGACGCGTTCGAAGCGGTGCTCGAGACCGAACCCGAGCCAGCGGCTGACGCCTGAGCCGGGACCTGGTCTCGAACTTAAACTACGACTATGATATCGAATCACTATCCCTTAGCTACTCTTTACTATACGTAGCATACCAATTCGGCACAGTTCGAATACTGTGGATCTGGGCGCGCTAGAATGGGTTGTCGGACTCGACAGCGTGAAAACAGCTCGGAGGCGGTGGAGATAGGTGGTTCCGTCCGGTCAGGGCGCTTCGTTCGTCTCGATCGAGAACTCGCCGCGTGGATAGGCGACACAGGTCAGGACGTACCCATCGGACATCTCGTTCTCGTCGAGCATCTGCTGGTTGTCGTGTTCAACGAGTTCGTTCGCGTCACCGGAAACCTTCCCGGCACAGGAGACACAACTGCCCTCTCGGCAGGCATACGGCAGGTCCCAGCCCTGGTCTTCGCCCTGGTCGAGAAGCGGCTTGTTGTTTGCGACTTCGATGGTCTCGCCTTCTTTGACGAACTCGACTTCGTAGTACTCGATCTCGTCTTCGGGAATATCGCCCGGTCCGGGTTCGGCTTCGGCGGCTTCGCCGCCCTCGAGTTCGGCACCGCCTTCGGCGCCGCCGACGGCCGCAACGGCACCGCCGCCACCGATAGATCGGTTCATCGGCTCGGGGAAGTCGGTTTCCGGCACACTCTTTGCGCGGTGCTCGAGGACCTCTTTCGAGATGTCCTCGCTGGCACGCCAGGGCGTCCCCCGGGTGAAATGAAGGACGACCGCCCCGACCGTCAGGGCGATGCCAATAAAAAGCCCCATCTGACTGTAATCCATATATGTGGGATTTGGGTGCAGTGATTTATTTGTGTTGCTCTTTGCCCGGCGGGTAGAATCGCTATGATTCGCGCCGTTGCACTTCGTGTCGGCCGAAGCCGTAGCGCAGTCGGTTGGCCAGTCGTCGCGAGAATCGCCCGTCGTCGGCGCGCGAGCCGAATCGCTCTGACAATGCCGTGTAGATCAGCGGCAAGGGGACCTCCTGCTCGAGCGCTTCCTGTACGGTCCAGGTGCCCGTCGAACCGCCTTCGATGCGGTCGGCGACGTCACCCAGGTCGGTTCCCTCCTCGCGGAACGCTTCCTCGCAGAGTTCGAGCAGCCACGAGCGGATGACCGCGCCGTTGTTCCAGACGGAGGCGACGGCCTCGAGGTCGAGGTCGTAGCGACCGTTGTGGAGCAACTCGAAGCCTTCACCGTACGTCTGCATGAGCGCGTATTCGACGCCGTTGTGGACCATCTTCACGTAATGGCCCGAGCCCGACGGCCCCATGCGGGCGTGGCCGTCGGGGCCGGTAGCGACGGCGTCGAACGCCGGCTCGAGTGCCTCGTAGGCCCACTCGGGTCCGCCGACCATGAGCGAAAAGCCGAGTTCGGCACCGGCGGGGCCGCCGGAGGTCCCACAGTCGAGGTAGGCGGCCGGACAGGCCTCGGCGCGGCGGACGGAGTGTTCGAAATACGAGTTACCGCCGTCGACGACGACGTCGTCCGCCCCGAGGTACGAATCGAGCGACTCGAGGGTGGCATCGACGGGCTCGCCGGCCGGCACCATCAGCCAGATGCGTTTCTCGTCTCCGAGCGTCCGACAGAGTTCCTCGAGCGACGAGGCGGGCGTGGCACCCGCGTCCGCGGCTTGCTCGACTGCGCCTTCATCGAGGTCGAAGGCGACCACCTCGTGTCCCGCCTCGAGGACGCGATCGACGACGATCTGTCCCATTCGTCCCAGTCCGATTACGCCGAGTTGCATACGCGTTGGTGTGGCCGGGGGTGTCGTAGGGGTTCCGATTCGCTCGAGGCCCCACGCTCGAGGTGTAACTCGACAAGGCCCCCTTCGCGACAGCACGTATCATTGATTTCCCCCACTCCGAACCGTGAGTGGATCACCGAAGCCTGATCGACATCTCCTGTTCGAAGCTCTCGGTCCCACAGAGTTCGAAGCCGACGCGTTCGTACAGGGCAATCGCCGGGCCGTTCCACCGCTCGACGGTGAGCCAGACGTGGCTGACGCCGGCGTCGCAGGCAGCCCCGAGCAGGTTCTCGAGCAACTGGGTGCCGATACCGCCGCGCTGGTAGTCCTGCAGGACGAAGATGGCGAGTTCCCACTCGACGTCGCTGTCCTCGTCCATCGAGTCGGGATCGTCGGTGTCGGGGACCAGCGTGGCGTGGCCCACGAAGTCATCACCGTGGCGGGCGACGACGTTGTGCCCTTTCGCGAGGATCGGCTCGAGCCACTGCCTGATTCGGTCTTCGCCGGTCGGTGGGATGCCCTGGGCGCGATCGGCGGGATCGAACTGGACGTACATATCGGTCAACGCTTCGATAGCCGTCTCGGCGTCTCCCTCGAGTGTTTCGAGAACGATCTCCCGTCCCTCAGGGTCCTCGTAGGTGGTTGGTGGACTCGGGAACGGGCCGGCCGGTTCGTCGGGGTAGACGCGCGTTCGTGTTGGTCGCATGGTTATCGAACCAGTTTGACGGTGATCGTGGCGTTCAACAGGACGAACTCAGTGATCGGGCCGAGTCTGACTTTCCCCATCGGGCTTCGGGTGCCGCCGCCGATGACCAGCTGGTCAAAGCCTTCGGCCTCCGCATACTCGACGAGCGCGCTGCCGGGGTCACCGTCGAGGACTTTGATATCGGCGTCGACGCCCTCGGTCTCGAGGTGATCCCGCGTCAGGTCGCGCATCTCCTCGACGGAGCGTTTCGCTTCGGGCTTTCCGACGAGGGCGACGGTCAACTCGTCGCCGACTTCCTGGACCCGGTCGAGAGTCTTTTCGAGGGTCTTCAGCGATTCGTCGCTGCCCTCGAGTCCAAGCAAGACGTGCATGTGTTCCCCTGTGACCGCCGATGGGAAAACCGTTGTCGTTATCCCAGGTCCCTGGTCGTGTGCGACCCGATAGTTCACCCGTCGCCGTGTGGCTCCGGCTCTCGACTGAGCGTCCGTTTCACCAGCGAAAGGCCGGGACGACCGTCCCGATACCAGACGACGAAGGCGATACCGGCGAGGACGAACTCCAGAAGGAAGTACGGGTCGCCGAGTGAGGAAACGAAGAGGTCGATCACGCTCGGTGCACCACTCTCGTAGGGCTCGACCGGAGTCAGTGGCCACAGGAGGTGATACCAATCACCGCCACCCCAGAGTGCCGGCACTGCGTCGACGAGTACGTGCGAGATGGCCCCAATGGCGAACACGATACCGTACTCGCGCTCGAGGCGGTCGTGCCGTGCTGTGACCGCACCGACGACCAGCACGACCGGCACCAGAAACAACAACGAGTGTGCCAGCGTCCGGCCCGTCGGTAACATGCCGAAATACCACGCCAGCGGTTTATCGACGAGGTCGGGGAACTGGCTGCCGATGAGCAAAAAGGCGACGGCAATCGACGCCGACCCCTCGGCACCCGGCTGGCGAAACGTGGCTCCGTTCTGCGTCGTTCGAGTCCACAGCGAGTAGAGCAGATAGGCGACGGCGGCGTGTCCAAGCGGCCACATTGTCTATCTGGTCTCGAGCAGCCGTGTTACTATAAGGGTCCTGACTTTGTCGTCGTATTGGATTCCACGTCGCCGTCGCACTCCCTCCAGTTCGCCGTTGTGCAGGGACCTCTCGCTTCGGTCTCTGGGACTCGAGGAAACCACAACCGGCGAACGTCCGTTAGGCCCGATCACGTCCCTCGAGGCCGACCGTCTCGGCGAAAAACGAGCCGATTTCGTCGGCCACCGACTCGTGTTGGCCCACGAAGAAGTGGTCGGCCGAGAGTTCGAGGCGTCGGTGCCCGAGTTCTCCGGCTCGTTCGACGACTGGTTCCCAGTCGACGGTCGTATCACGCACCCCGTAGGCGATAAGCGCGGGCATCGACAGCTCCTCGAGTGCAGCCAGCACGTCAAGGTCGGGCCCGAGACGCGAGGGCGGTGCGAGGGCGGCGACGGCGTCGATAGCGGCTTCGATTTCGATAGTAGCGGCCGCGAGGACTGCCAGCGCAGACCCAAAACTGAAGCCAAAGAGGCCGACGTGATTGTAGCGCTCGCCCGCCCATGAAATCGCGTGTGTGACGTCCTCGAGTTCGCCACGACCCTCGTCCCAGGGACCGTAATCGATTCGAAGGCAGGCGATCGGACGGTCTTCGTTACTCGTCAGCGCGTCGCTAACGGCGACCAGCCGCCGGTCGGTTCGATTCCCGCCGTGTTGGGGGTGTGGCGGACAGGCGACGACGACGGCGTCCGTCTCCTGCGGGGGCTCATCGAGTGTTGCCCGCACGTCTCGAGCGCCCGGTATAGCGATGTTGGATGACACGGATTTATCGGGGGTTCGAACGGGCCGGGCTTGGATTCGTCGATTGGCGTTACTGATACTGCCGGACAAAGAGAATTCGCCGGACAGTAGCGGCGAATCTTCCCAATTTCTGACAGTATGACGACGCTCTCGAAAGGTGGCTGTTCGGCGAGATGGTGGACAGCAGTGCGCGAGCGTATACTTCCGTACGATCTGTCGCAATTCGAGTTCGGATACCGCGCTGTCTGACTCACCACGAAATTCGCTACGCCTGTAATCGATGTGAAGTTTTTAAGAGTCGGGAGCAACACGTACTATGTATGGGTATCCTCTCGCGGACCTCGTACGTTATCCGGTCGAAGATAAACTCCTTTCTCGACCGCACGGAGGATCCGACGCAGACGCTCGATTACTCCTACGAGCAGATGCGCGATCAACTCCAGCAGGTCAAACGCGGTATCGCCGACCTGACCACACAGAAAAAACGCCTCGAGATGCAAAAACGCCGCCTCGAGGATAACGTCGAGAAACACAACGGACAGGCCCGAACGGCGGTCCAACAGGGTCGTGAAGACCTGGCTCGACGCGCCCTCGAAAAAAAGAAGGCGAAGATGAACCAGATCGAGGAGTTAGATCGCCAGATTTCGGACCTCCAGAGCCAGCAGGACAGCCTCATCGACCAGAAAGACGAACTGCAGGCGCGCATCGAGGAGTTCCGCACAAAAAAGGAGACGATGAAAGCCCGCTACCAGGCCGCCGAAGCCAGTTCGCAGGTCTCCGAGGCGATGACCGCAACGGGCGATGAGTTCGAGGACGTCGGCCGGGCCATCGAGCGTGCCGAAGAGCGCACCCAGGATATGGAGGCACGCGCCGCAGCGCTGGACGAACTCCACGAAAGCGGAGCGTTCGACGACGTACTGTCGGATAAAGACAGTATCGACCGCGAACTCGAGTCGCTGTCGACTGACAGTGGCGTCGATGCCGAACTCGAGACGCTGAAAGCCGAAGTCGGTGGCGAGGGGACCGAAGCCGAAGCCGATGTTGAACCCGAGGCCGAAGACCTCGAGACTGAGGTTAGCGACGCGGACGTCGAAGCGGAACTGGCAGAGTTACAGGAAGAAGAAGACACCTGATTGTGTTCATTCGCCTGTGGCTGGGGTGTCTGCAAGGTGGCAGATATCGCTTCTACGGATGGGCGATGACCACCGATTCGCGTCTCTCGAAACGTCCGCGAGTGGTTATGACCCATCTCGCTTTGCCACTCGAGAATTCGACTTTCATACGGATTACTGTAAGTCATTGCCAGTGCAACCGCGGACCGTCCTGCGGTTGCACCGGTAAATCGTTACAGCAAACCGTATCACGTACCGATGAGTGACGAAACCGGGCCAACGCCGCCATCTGAACGGCTCGTGAGTCTCGACGCGTTACGCGGATTCGCCTTACTCGGCATTCTGGTCATCAATAGCTGGGTGTTTGCGATGCCGGAAGCGACGCTGGCAAACCCGACAGTGTATGGCGACTTTACGGGCGCGAACTACTGGGCCTGGTTCGTCGGTCACGTGTTTGCCCAGCAGAAATTCATTACGATTTTCACGCTGTTGTTCGGGGCAGGAATCCTCCTCTTTCTCGAGGGTGACAAAGGGAGCTACTCGCCGGCGATTCTGTACGTTCGTCGAATGGCCCTGCTCGTCGTCTTCGGTCTCGCTCACGCCTACCTGCTGTGGTATGGCGACATTCTGGTTGCATACGGGCTCTGTGCGTTCGCGGTCGTGCTCCTTCGACCGCTGCCGCCGTGGGCGCTGACGGTGACGGGTGTCACGCTGATTGCTGTCCCATCTCTCGTCGAAGGAGTCGCGGGGCTCGTCGTCGATCCGGCGACGATCACGAGTAGCTGGCAGCCCGCATCCGAAACGCTCCAGCGTGAAGTGGCCATCTATCAGAGCGGCTGGGTCGACCAATTCGAGCATCGGGTTCCGGCCGCCTACCAGCGACAGACGACGGGATTACTCAGCTACACGGGCTTGCGGGTGAGCGGGACCATGCTCCTTGGAATGGCACTGTACAAGTGGGGCGTGTTGACGAACGGGCGTTCGTCGCGATTTTATGGCTGGCTGACGTTCAGTGGGACCACTCTCGGCCTCGCGACTATCCTCATGGGCGTCTGGTACATCGAAGCCGCGAATTGGGCTCCCGAAGCGGCGCTGTTCTGGCGGCAGTTCAACTACTGGGGCAGTTTCGCACTCGCCGGTGCCTACGTCGGGGGCGTGATGCTGTACAGTCGATGGCGACCCGAGGACCTCCTCACTCGAGCACTCGCTGCCGTCGGCCGGACGGCCTTCAGTAACTACATCCTGCAGACGGTGCTTGCAACGTCGATTTTCTACGGCCACGGCCTCGGTCTGTTCGGGCAGGTCACTCGTGTCGAGATTCTCGCAATCGTCGTCGCTATCTGGCTGGTTCAGGTCGTGGCATCGCTCTGGTGGTTGCGCTATTTCCGGTACGGGCCGCTCGAGTGGCTCTGGCGCGTACTCACGTACGGAAAACGGTATCCGATACGGGTGGGCCGAAGCGGGCGGTGACCAGCTCTCGGTTTGGCCTGGGTGGTCGAGTTCGAATCAGTTCCAGTGCAATCAGTCCCAGTAAATCGAGATGTACATCAGCGCCGCCAGACAGACCAGAACCACGACGATGACGGCGATCGTCATGAGCAGTTGTGGCTGGTTCATACCCACCGTACGGTCGGACGAGACAAATGAATATCGATAATGACTCTCAAGGAAGGAGGGAAACGGCGACTGACGGATGGTTTAGCCTTCTTCAAACGGCGACGAGGCCTGTGTCTGCATATCCACGTCGCCTTCGATTAGTGCGTCAAGGACGGACGCGATTTCACCGAAGCGTGGGCCGCGCCACGTTTGAAACGGTTCGCGTTCCCATTCGATGTACCTGGCGTCGGTCAGTTTCGGGAGGTGGCGATGTTCTAACGCGATTCGAAACGAGTCCTCGTCACCCGCAAAATCGGGCGGCTGTGCCGCGTCTGGAAGGGGAACGGCCGCGTCTGGCTCGGTTCGAGTGAGACTGGCGATCAGGTGTCGGCGAGGTGATGCAGCGAGCCCTTCGAACACCCGGTCCCATCGATCGGTACGGTCCGTTTCTCTGCCCACCCAGTCGAGAGACATACCTGGCTACATGTACCTCCAGAAATAAATCCCTGTCGAATGTTGACACTCCACTTGACTGTGCTGCCAGTCGACGGCACTGAACGGTGTCGATTCGGGATGGTGGCCGCTTACCGCAGCACGGTTGACCGAAGCTTCACCGCTTGTGTACACCAGTGCCAACTCGCTCGAGACCCTCGAGATCGATCACGCCGCCCGGCATGGGAACCCCGTCGTATGGGTCCTCGGCGAGCAACAGCGATCCGTCGAGGTCGGCGTAGTCGAGCAACGGCGCGAGGTGGGCAGCGGCGGCAATCGAGGCGTTCGACTCGGACATACAGCCACACATGACCTGGAGGCCGTGTGCGCGGGCGGTGTGAATCAGTCGGATTGCTTCACGAAGGCCGCCACATTTCATGAGTTTGAGGTTAGCGATGTCACACCTGTCGGCGATCTGTGGCACGTCGGCCGCCGTCAGACAGGACTCGTCGGCTGCGATCGGTAGCGCAGCCCGTTCGTAGACGTATTGCAGCCCCTCGGGATGTTCCGCGGGGACCGGCTGTTCGACGAACTCGAGGTCGTACGCTGCCAGTCGGTCGATTTTGGTGACGGCTTCCCGCGGCGTCCAGGCCTCGTTCGCGTCGACGTAGAGACGAACGTCGGGGGCCACGTCACGAATCGTCTCGATAATCTCGAGGTCGCGGTCGGTGCCGAGTTTCACCTTCAGCGTACCGTAGCCACGTTCGAGGGCGAGTTCGGTCTTCTCACGCATGGTCTCAGTGTCGTCGATGCCGATGGTGTAGGAACTCTCGACCGTCTCGGCGGGGTCGAGCCCCCAGTAGCGATACAGCGGCATCTCGAGTCGTTTCGCGACGAGGTCGTGGAGGGCGATACTCACCGCACAGCGGGCAGCCGGGTTCCGCTCGACTGTCTCGTGTAATCGTCGTTCGATGGTCTCGAGTTGGTGTGGATTGCCGACATCCTCGACGACTGCAAGCAGGTCGGGCAACACGGCCTCGACCGTCGCCGCAGTCTCGCCGTAGTGTGATGACGGCCCGGCGCCGCCGATACCGACGTTCCCCTCGTCGTCTTCGATTTTGACGATGACGTTCTCGGCTTCGGTCGCCGTCCCCCGAGCGATCGTGAACGGAAACTCGAGGGGCATCCGGACGCGCTCGAAGGCGGTTTCGAGGCTCATAGCAACACCTCGAGCAGGTCGTCGGTACCCTCACGAATGACGTCGGTGACGGGGACGTCTGGGCCCAGCGCCTCACCGTAGTCTTCGATCGCCTCGCGTGCGACCTCTTCCTCGAGGCCGGCGGTGTTCAGTGCCCCTGCGCGGACGGTTGTCGGATGAACCGGTTCGGCTAGCCCCTCGTAGAGGTCGACGTAGGTTTGCATCGGTGGCATGGAATAGGATTCGTAACTGTGAATCACCTCTTGATTCGCCCGGTGACACAATACCAGAGAATCGGGCATCGAGCCGTGGAGGATGCCACAGGTCACTCCGGAGTAGGCCGGATGAACGATGCTCCCCTGTCCCTCGACGAACAGATAGTCGTAGTCGTCGGCTTTCTCGACTAGCATCTCCTCGACCGCGCCGGCGGTGAAATCGCTGACGACCCGGTCGACTGGGTTCCCCCAGCCTTCGATCATAATGCCGGTCTGTCCGGTCGGGATGACTGCGACGTCGTATCCCGCCTCGCTGGCGTCTCGAGCGAGTTCCATCGTCGTCGTCATCTTGCCGACCGAGCAGTCGGTGCCGACGGTCAGGATGATTTCGGCGTCGAGGTCGCGGGCGACACCTTCGGCGACGGTCAACTCGTCGTGCGGTTTTCGGACGTCCCAGATGTCACAGCCGTGTTCGTCGGCCAGTGCGGCGAACTCCTCGTCGTCGTTCAGGAAATAATGGAGACCGGCGATCAGATCACAGCCCGCTTCGAGCGCCGTCCGGACGTCCTCACGCCAGGTTTCATCGAACGCGCCGCCGATCGGAGAGATACCAATGAGCAGGGTGTCGATGCGCTCGAGATCGAGATCGCCCATACTCGAGACGATAGGGGCGTTCTGCACATCTGCGACGAAGTCGTTGACTTCCCGGCCGGGATTGTCACGGTCGAGGAGAGCGACGACCTCGTCGTCACTGTACCGGAGCACGCCAAGCCCGGTTTTGGCGCGTTCGGGGAACTTCTCGTGGGCGAGGATTGCCAGTCGCATACCTGACTCATCGCATAGTGGGGACTTAACGCTGCATACCGATTCGAGGCAGCGATTACCGGTATTCGTATTCAGGTTTCACATCGAACCACTTGATTCCGAGGCGATTTACAGAGATCCGAGGAGAAAGCCCACGAGTTCACTCTGAGAGGATATCAAAACACGAGCAGTTCCGTTCTGAAGAAGTCGCTGTAGGCGTCCTCGAGGGCGCTCCGCGGTTTCCCCGTCGCATCGACGGTTGCCCTCTCGGCCGGGTCGATACCGCTTTTTTCGGCCAGTCGGTCGATTGCCTCGCGCTGGCCAACCAGATACAGCGGCCCCTCGACTTGCTCGGTGAGTGCGTCTCGTGCCCGCTCGAGGTGGTCGGCGATCTGGCCGTCGCGGATGCGTTCGAACCGACCCTGGGAGAACCCGCCCTTGGAGTGGCTCCCTTTGACGTCGCTCTCGAAGCCGTGAAATTCGACGCGATCGTCGTCTTCGTAGACGCCGAGGGCGAACAGGTCGGCGCGGACGAGCGCGAGCGTGAAGCGACCGCGGGGCAGGAACCAGCGGGGATCGAGACGGAATCGGTCGTCCCAGACGGCCGACGCCTCGAGTTCGGGTTCGATCGGTGGGACCAGCGCCACGGAGACGAGTCCCATGTCGTCGGCACAGACGACACAGGGTTCGAGGTCAGCTACCAGCGAGGCTCGCTCGTCCAGCACCGACTCGAGGGCGTCGGGGCGCGGGTGGTCGCTGCCGGCGAGTGTCGTCAACGCTCCTTCGGGTCCCGTCCGAACCGATTCGAGCCGCTCGAGTGCCGCTTCGGTTTCGGCGAGGCCCATGCGCTCGCGTCGGCGGAACTCGAGGGCCGACCCTGTCGTATCGTCACGTGATCGTTCTCGTAGGCGTTCGAGTTCGCCCTCGAGTTGGGCGATTCGGTCTTCGAGTTTGTTCTGCTCCCGTTCTGCCTCCTGTCTGTCGGTGACCGCTTCTGACCGGCGCTCGGATTCGGCCTCGTAGCGTTTTCGCAGCCGCTCGTTTTCGTCCTCGAGTTCGGCGAGACGCGATTTGAGGGCGGCTCGCCCGAGCAGTTTGTCGAGCATACCCTACACCGGTGTGTGGCGGCTACTTCTAGGTCCCGGTCCAGTCGGGTTCGGTGTCGTCGTCATCGTCGGCCACCGTCGCATTCGAGAGCGTCTGTGGATGGCCGCCACCGAGGCCGAGCAACTGTTTTGCGCGCTCTTTACGGGCCAAAAACACTTCTCGGAGGGCGGGCGGGTTGCGGATGCGGGTTCCCTCGAGCATCGACTCGGGGACGGCCAGGGTGTTCGCGGGAACGGCGTCGTCCCCGTGGACCGGAAAGTGCCCGGACTCGAGTTTCATGACGAGCGGGGTGTCGAGTCGTTCGATACCGTCGCCGGTTGCGTAGACGGCTTCGTTGATGCGTTCGTGCTGAGTGCGGTGCATTCGGGCGTGCTCGCCGTCGGCTGGCGTCACGTAGAGACGGCCGAGATAGTAGCTCCGCGAGAAGACCTCGAACATGTCACTAGTACCCATGGGTGGGGCACACATAACTATTCTGCGAGTACTTTTATATGTATCCGCTTTCAGTGTACTCCCTGCTGGTGATTTCTTGATCGACCTCTGTAGGGAGAAAGGTTCCCTTTCGGCCGGTCGGGAAAACCGTTTTTCATCAGTTAGTCGGTGAGAAATGTTCGATGGCAATGGCGGTAGCGCTTTCTCCGGAAGTCGTCGTCGGCTCCCGATTTGAACGCTCAAAACGATACAAACGGTCGTACACGACGGATGAACGGTGCCGAACGAAACTCCGCCTTTTTACCCCAAAGCCGCTATGCTTCCGATAATGAATGCGACCCGTTCCGTGGTGTGTCTCGTCATCTTGACAACCCTCGGGCTCCTCGTTGCCCCGGTAGCGGTGGCTGCAGCGGGCGGTAGTTCCGTTGCAACCGGCACGGATGGCGAGCTATCGTCGGTCACGAACGAGTCGACCGATAGCCCGTCGATGGGCGAAGAGATTTCGACGTTCATGCAGACCAACGACGTCAAAACGTCCTCGAGCGTCGACGAACGGATGTTCTCGGCAGCGTTCGAGAACGCGTCGCCGGAGGAACAACGAGCGTTGATCGCGAGCAAAACGAACGACTCTGCGGCAACGCTCGAGGAACTCGAGGCTGAGTACGAAACGTTGCTCGAGCAACGAGACGAGTTGCATCCCGCAGAGTACAACACGCGGCTCACCAGACTCACCGTACAGCTTTCGGCACTGGATTCCTCGCTGAACGTGACTGAACAACGCGCTGAAGCGGTGGGTGCCGACATGAGCAAGGTTAGAGAGTTGCGAGCGAACGCCTCCGAACTGACGGGGCCGGAAGTTGCCGAACGCGCCCAGCAGATAGCGGGTGTCGACCCGCCACGCGGGCCACCGGGCCACGCCGGACCGGCAAACAACACGACGCCGGACGCTGACGCGGGCGATAATGGGCCACCCGCTGACACTGGCGGAGACAACGGCTCGCCGACAGATATCGGTGGACAGGGAGGTAACGCCAGTGACGAACAACAGGACCAAAATGATATACCTGCCGACGAGGAACGCGGCTCGACCGAGGACAGACCGAACGTCGACGACGAAGACGAGGCGAAACCGGGGGAAACCGAAGAGCCGGATGACGATGACGACCAATCAGACGATGATGAGACGGACGGGGGAGACGAGAGTGATGAGACGGACGGGACCTGATCGAGCTGTTTTGCGTATAGTCAGCTAACCCCTCGAGCAGACACCCTTTTCAATCTCGGTCGCTAACCCTCGCTCGATGGACTCTGCAGGGTTGTTGGACCTCCTCGGCAACGAGAACCGACGGCGTATTCTCCGTCTGTTGTCGCGCAAACCCTGTTACGTGACCGAAATCTCCGAGTATCTGGGCGTAAGCCCAAAGGCCGTTATCGGTCACCTCCGCAAACTCGAGGAAGCCGGACTGATCGAGAGCCGAGTCGACGACCAGCGCCGGAAGTACTTTCATATCGCTCGCAACGTCCGCCTCGAGGTGAACGTCTCGCCGTACGGCTTCGCGAGCAAGAGCGCCTACCCGGCGAACAACTCCTTCGACATCACCAGCTGTCGGCACCTCTCGCTCGATATCACCCTCGACGAGGACGCCGACCTCGAGACCCTGCTCGGGACGCTCGAGGAACTCGAACAGGTCGAAAACGAACTGTCGCTGGCCCAGCGCTGGGTGCAGGGCCGCCTGTGTGACGTCCTCGATCACATCTCCGAGACGGTCGGCAACGGGGCGGAGAGTCGGGTTCACGCCGACCTGTTGGCGAGCATTCGCTCGGAACCGAAAGGTATCGGTGCGCTCAGCCGGGACGTGGGCGTCCCTCGCGAGGTCGTCGCCGACTTGCTCGAGGTGCTGGCCGACGAGGGCGTCGTCCGGCGAACGGCACGAGGCTGGGAACTGATAGATTAAGTGGGATTGTTGTCACAGTTGACCACCGTGACTGCGTGTTGTGGTTGTGATACGCTACTCGCCAGCCGGTCTGCTGGTCGACCGACTTCATTCGATATCTCGAGAGAGGCCGTCCCGAAGGTCGCGGCCGAAGTAGTAGCCGACGACGCTCGCAAGCAAGCCAGCACCGGCACCAATCGCGAGCACGGTCTGGCCGGCGTCGGTCGGCAACAGAATCCCGAAATCGAGCAGCGCACCCAGGACGCCAACACCGACGCCAGCGGCCGATAGCTCGAGATACCGGCGCTTGCTCGTCACGAGTCCGACGGTGAACGCGGCGAGGGCGAGCCCGAGAACGCGTCCGATGCCCGAAAACGGCAGGACGGCCCCACCGACGAGCATTCCGGCGGTGAGGGTGAGGAGGACGGCCAGCAGCGCCTTCGGCGAGAGATACTGTCCTGGCGAGAGGCGGCGTCGAAGCGACGACAACCGGCCCGAACTCGAGTCCCGGTCCGAATCAACCGTCGTTCGCTCGTCCGTGGCTGGCGATGAGTCACCCTTGCTCGAGTCACGGCCCATGGAAAAATCGAACCACGATTCCGATTCGGTATCTGTGTCTGCCGGTGTTCCAGCGTCGGTTGTCGAGCCAGTGTCGGCCGCCGACTGCGCATGGCTGTTCGAACCGGATGCCGGCGGCTCTCCGGAGACGTCCTCGAGCAGGCGTTCGGTTTCCGCCAATAGCTCGTCGGTAGACTTGGACGTGCGCCCGTTGCCAGAGTTGGGCTCACCCCCTTGACCACTGGCGTCTTTCGTCACCTCGTCCGAGCGCTCGCTCATAGGTCACTCGAGGGTCGGCAGACGTATGGCTTTTTTCGTCGACAGAACCGCCGTCCTCGAGATACAGCCGGTGCAGGAATGTCGCTCTCGAGGGACGGTGGCCGGTACAGGAACTCGAGGGGGCCAGCATACGTATCGGGCGCGAAACTCCCAGAACACGTATGAAGTTGCCGGCCGGAGTCGGCCTATGGCGACGCTCGCTGCGCTCACGTTCGGCCTCATCGCGCTCGGGACGGGCGTGTTCATCGCCGTGTTGACGCACAATCTCGAGCGCCAGCCGGAATACCCGACGCTGTTGACCGACGCCATGCGGCTCATCGGCTCGCTGATTAGCCTGGCGAGTCTGGCACTTGGTGTCATCTTTCTCGCGTACGCCGTCGTGGCGTACGTGCGGTGAGCTTTCAGTTCGGGTAGTCACCACCATAGTAATTCCATCGTCACCTCGATGAAAATATCTGCCTGATCGGATGACTGCCTGACAATCAAAACGACTCCGTTCTGTTAGAGTTTGTTAGCGGTCTGGGCCTGATCGGAGCGCCGCTGGGCCTGTTCGAGTCGTCGTTCGGTCGCACGAGCGATTTCGTCCGGAAGCATTTCTCGGGCCTCGCTCAGTCGTTCAGCGACTCGATCAAGTCGCGTCGATACTTCCTCGAGCCTTGCATCCGCGTTCCCTCGATTGCCAGCCTCGGCGTGGTCGGCGGCCCGCTGTGCGGATTCAGCGACGGCAGCGAGCGCTTCCCGGAGCCCACGCACCGCGTTTTCCGCTCCCCCAGTGCCGTCAGTCTCGCTGCCCTGGCCGTCCTGCTGATCGTCCATCTCTTCATCGGTCGCCACGGAAGCAACGGATACCTCCGTCTCCTCGGCGATGGTCGCGAGAAACGTCCCGAGCGACGCTTTCCCCGTCCGTGGGTCGTCGATCCGAACCCGCTCTTCCGTCTCGGGGTTGACCCGAATCGCGCCGATTTCATCGTCGCTATCTCTGAATTCGGTCGTGTAGGCGCCACCCCGATGGACGTAGACCGCGTCGGGCTCTGAGAGTGGTGCATCGTAGAGTCGGCCAGCAAAATCGTCTTCGACAGCAAGCGAAGTGAGATCGCTGTCCGCGTCGGTCGGGTCAACTTCGAGCTTGACCGCGTCTTCGTTGGCAACGAGCGGGATCTCTCCTTTGACGCCAGCCGCTGTTACTTCGCTCTCCCCCCGAACGGATACTTCTTCGCTGTGCGGCGCGATGCCGGCTCCGTTGACTGTGAGTTGATGTTCACCGTCCGGCACGTCTCCGAAGACCGTTACGCCGCCACCAAAGGTTGGAACCACCTCGGGATCGCTCTCCAGTAGAGCAACTCCCTCAACCGTTGAATCCTCCGTCTTGAGTCCCTCGTCCTCGGGCGCGTCGTCGGTGGTGACCGTCTCAGTGATTGATGCGACGACTGTGTTGACTGGGGCCGGTTCCCCGATCGCGTCGTACTGATCGGCCAGCGCCGCCCGGTGGCCCGAGTCTGTGATATCCGCCGCCGGGTTGTCGTACCGGGGACTGTGCCAGGGAACTCCGACTGACGTAATATGTCCAGAAACGGCGTCTTCGATGAAATCGGGGACGGCAAACTCGAAGCTTAACTGTGGCCCGGTAAACGCCTCGATGTGTTCGAGTTTGCTAGCTGGTACAAGATCGTACTCGACGTCTGCCTTCGGCGCATTCCTGTCAGCGTGATCGAACACCATCCCAGTCTCGCGCTTCGGGAGCTCCGAAGGCGGTGACACAAGCGCCTCGTAGGACCGAACGACGAGCGATTCGTCGATGAGATCCGTCCGGTCGATAGACGGAAGCCGGTCGTGTTCGTAGATCGGTACTCCGTCGAGCTCCGGGAGTGCAAAGGGCAACGGCCATCCTTCCCCCCGAGGGAGTCCGTATGCGATCGGTAGCTCGGCGAGTGCTTCAAGCTCCTCGAACGTTCCGTTGGTGATATCTGCCAGCGTATTGTCGCGTGAAAGTCGCTGAAACCGTTCACGCTGGTCGTTGATCGAGAGCGTATTCGAGTGTGATCCCAACTCGACGAGAACGGCCGGGATACGATCCGGATCGGGGTCGAGAAACTCGTTGTTGGGAACATTTCGGGAGTGAGAGCTTGCGACGTGGAGTTGAGGCTCTTCGGTATCAGTATCGACGAAGACGTGGAGCACTTCCCAGTCGTGCCAGTGGAAGTTGGTGCTGAACTGGTCGAATGCCGAGTACTGCCAGAACTGAACGACTGCCAGCGGCGATTCGGTGTATTCGACAGCGTGGTAGAACACGGTCGGATCGGGCGGCGATGCCGCCTCCTCGTAGCGCTCGTGATAGCCGTTGAAGGCTTCGAACCCACCGACAACGGTCTCACCGTCTTCTTCGATTTCGTAGTGGCGTGGATCGGTCGGAAACCACTTTTCGTACTCGTCAAAGTAAAACGATGGCGCGAACCGTTCCGCTAAGGCACGTGCCTCGTCATCCCCCAGCGTCCTCGTCTGGCTGTCTTCCTCAGCGTCGAGAAACGAACACCCTGCGAGTGTCGCTCCCCCCACCCCGACCAGGGCGGCGAGGTAGGTCCGCCGATCGATGGCCGGTGGGTTATCAATACTCATCAGTTATGCCACCCGTTCGCTGTCCTGGAACGTGACCGTCGTGTCGTCGGATTCGACACTCATGAGGATAGTGATGCACCATTGACTGTGATCCCGTCGAAACGGGCTGAAGGATATGGCTCTCCGTTTGAGCCCTCTAACAGGCCTGAAGTCGGCAGTAAACACCGTTCGAGTGTCTTCGCGGACTTCGAGTTGCTGGTTGGTTCGTATACCGAAGGCTTCTGACCGAAACGGACTACTGATCTGGGTTGAGTATTCGTTCTGTAGTTCATGAGAGTTGCTGATCTGTTTGTGACTGCTTATCGTTGATCCGGAGGTTGTGTGATGGACCCGGATATACCTTTACATCACGGGGGAGTCCAGCTACCGTGACTGTATTCAGTAGCGAGGTACACTGTGTGTCTGATCGTTGCTATACTACAGTGGGATAGCTGCAGCGACATCAGCGGCGACGGCGGCGATCTCGGCTGGATTGGCACTGGAAGCGAGGTTACCGATTGTCTCACCCAGGCCCGTCACCCCCGCACTGATGCTATCGAGCAGGTCGCTGACGAAGTCCGGGACCACGCCCGGAAGATCGGCAGGCGGTCCCTGATTTCCGGTATCGACTTCTACGCTCTGTGCTGCGTCGTTCGCGTTTTCTGTTCGCGTCATTGGATCTGATAAGACTGAGTCGGTGATGATAAGGGGGGATAGCGATACATCCGATTATCCCCAGTTTGATCGCATTTTCTCCGGATTATCCCGATTGTTGCCAAGTAAACAACCGATCACGAGTTACGGACTCTCATTTCGCGATATATTTCTGGGTTCGTCCTCGCACGCGCTCCGGTATGGTTGACTCTCTAACCAATCATCTGCCCCGATATTCCACACGTTCGGATCGGACTGAGGCTCTGTAACGCTGGCGCGTTTTATTCAACATGCAACTGGGATCTATCTTTAAACAGCGAGAGGATCCCGCCGTTCACGGCGGGCGTGAATCGCGTCACTCAACTACGGAACCTACCGCTCGACGGCAGCGGATATTCAATGCCAATCCCAATCATTAAGTAAGTTTGTCTACATAGGCTATGCATGGCGATTCAGGCCACTCGGACGTACGTTGGTTCCATCCAGAACCACCGGCAGGTCTGCGATGGCCTCGACTCGCTCGGTGATTCTGCCTCGAAACTCTGGAACGTTGCACGATGGACAGCCGACCGCATCTGGGATGCAATCGGTAAAATCCCCAATGAAGGCGTGCTGAAATCGTATATGAAGAACCAGTCGTGCTGGAAAGACTTGAACGCACAATCCAGTCAGAAAGTCATTGAAGAACTTTCCGACGCTTTCCAGTCGTGGTTCGACCTGCGACACAAGTTTGACGAACCGAATCCACCCGGCTACCGAAAACGCGGCGACAAACGACCCAAGAGTACGGTCACGTTCAAAGAAGACGGATTCAAGCACGACCCCGATAACAACCGCGTCCGACTTAGCAAAGGTTCGAACCTCAAGGAGTATTGGTCGGACTTCCTGCTCTGTGAGTACCAGACTCGACCGGACGTTGACCTTTCAGAAGTCAACCAAGTGCAGAACGTTCGCGCCGTCTGGAACGGTGACGAGTGGGAGTTGCACTTCGTCTGCAAAGTCGAACTCGAAACCAACGACTCCGCAGGCGACGGCGTGGCTGGAATTGACCTTGGTATCAAGAACATCGCCACGGTCGCCTTCCCCGACGAATACGTTCTCTACCCCGGTAACTCGCTCAAAGAAGACAAGCACTACTTCACGCAAGCCGAGTACGACACTGAGGGTGAGAACGGCCCATCGGAGAAGTCGATGTGGGCACGTCGAAAACTCGCAGACCGCGAGACGCACTTCTACCACACACTCACAGACGCTATCATCACGGAGTGTGTTGAGCGGGGTGTTGGCACGCTCGCGGTGAGCTGGCCCGAAGACGTGCGAGAGTCTGATTGGGGCAAGACCGGCAACAAGAAGTTGCACACGTGGGCGTTCGACCGTATCTTCCAGTACCTCAACTACAAAGGCAAGATCCGTGGCGTCGAGGTGCTGAAAGAGAACGAGTGGGACACGTCGAAAACGTGTTCACGGTGTGGGGACGATACGAAGTCGAACCGTGTCGAACGCGGCCTGTACGTCTGCTCGTCGTGCGAGTTGGTCGGGAACGCGGATTGTAACGGGGCGGAGAATATGCGTCAGAAGATAACTCCGAGTCCTCACGGTGAGGATAGGAGTAACGGCTGTGTGGCACAGCCATCGGTACACCTGTTCAACCGCGAGAGCGGGACCTTTCGTACGAGAGAACAGGTCGTGTCGTAGACCGGCAAATATCCCACCTGCGGCACGGGAAGCCCCGTCGTTTACGACGGGGAGGATGTCACCACCGAGTAAGGGTTTCAACAGCGCCGTTGTTTTAACCATAGTAATGAAAAGTACTGGAGTATCGTACCGATACAGCCAGTGCCTCCACAAATTGGCCTCCAAGAACAATTTATGCTGCTCCCACATCTTCCGTGCTGTGATGCTCTTGGCTGTTCGTACAATATTGTTCGGCGCGTGTCGTTCGAGAATTGAAGATTTTCGGACGACAACGGCAGGTATCGGGGCTTGTGGACAGCCCGGCTGTGACCCAACCGACCGTTCGAGGCCACCCAGCCGATGGTCAGTTGGGAGTGTCCGATTAAACCACGGGAAGAAGTCTCGGGGATCGACCCCGAGGCGGTTCACCAGTATGCAGACTCTCGAGGACGGTGAGTGACGCTCGTACCGGCATTCCGAGGTCAGTCCACGGCGATGAAAGCGTGCTTTCAAGTCTGCCGGCACGCAACTCACCGCCATGACACAGACCCCAGCCCCAGGTGACCGCGTCCGCGTCGAGCGCGCGGATCGGACCTACGAAGGCGTGTTGCTCCCCTCGAGTACGGAGCGCCAGCTCGTTATCAAACTCGAGGGCGGCTACAACGTCGGTATCGACCGCGAGCCAGCTACCCTCGAGGTGCTCGAGACGGACGTCTACGACGTGGAAACGGCCCAGGCCGAAGACAGCGCCTCCGAGGTCGAATTCGACGACTCGCTGCCCACGATTTCACTCATCTCGACCGGTGGTACCATCGCGTCGACGGTCGACTACCGAACGGGTGCGGTGACGGCCCAGTTCGACGCCGAAGACGTGCTGCGTGCGGTGCCGGACCTCGCGGGTCGGGCGAACTATCGTGGCCGGGTCGTCGCGAACATTCTATCCGAAAACATGGAGCCGTCCATCTGGCAGGACCTCGCTCGAGCCGTCGCCGAAGAGATCGAAGCCGGTGCCGACGGCGTCGTCGTCATGCACGGCACCGACACGATGCAGTACTCGGCGTCGGCGCTGGCGTTCATGCTCGAGACGCCGGTCCCCATCGTGTTCACGGGGAGCCAGCGCTCGGCGGATCGCCCGTCTTCGGACAACGTGATGAACGCGGTTTCTGCCGTCGAAGCGGCCAAAAGCGACTGTGCGGAGGTGCTGGTCTGTATGCACGCAACCGAGAGCGACACCACGTGTGCCCTCCATTGCGGTACACGCGTTCGCAAGAACCACACCTCGCGACGGGATGCGTTCGAGACCGTCGGTGCCCAGCCGCTTGGCACGGTCGACTACGACGACGAGGCGGTCACCTTCCACGGCGAGTACCGCGAGCGGGGCGCGGCCGACCTCGCCGTCACCGACGGACTCGAGGAGGACGTGGAACTGCTCAAGTTCACCCCAGGAATGGACCCGGCGTTTCTCGACGTCGTCGAGGGGTCGGCCGGACTCATCATCGAGGGAACGGGACTCGGCCACGTCCACACCGATCTGATCCCGAAAATCGAGTCGCTGATCCACGATGGCACGACGGTCGTCATGACCAGTCAGTGTCTCGAGGGCCGGGTCTGTGACCGTGTGTACGACACCGGACGCGACCTGCTCGAGGCCGGCGTCATCGAGGGTGAGGACATGCTTCCCGGGACGGCGAAAGTCAAGCTGATGTGGGCGCTCGCTAACGCCGACGATACCGAGGAAGCGATTCGAACGTCGCTGGCTGGTGAGATTCAAGAACGGTCCGTGCCGTGGACCGCCGGTCGGTGATTTCCGTGGCGAACCAGCACTCCACAAACGGTACGTACGAAGCTCCGTCCGCCGACGAAATCGACATCCGGCAGGCAACGCTCGAGGACGAGCCGGGCGTCAGGGAGCTGACCAGCGGGATCTGGACCGACCGCGGTGGTGACTACCTCCAGCGCGTCTATCCCGACTGGATCGAGGGCCCCGACGACGACCACAAACGGACCTTTCTGGCCGACGCTGGCGACGAGGTCGCCGGTATCGTGCAGGCGGTTATGCTTTCGGCGGACGAGGCGTGGTTCCAGGGGATGCGCGTCGGTAACGAGTATCGGCGGCAGGGACTGAGCCGCCGGCTCAACGAGTCCTGTTTCGACTGGGCTCGCGAGCAGGGGGCGACCGTCGGTCGACTGATGATATTCTCGTGGAACGCCGCCGCTCTCGGAGCGTCGCGGTCGGCCGGCTACGGTCCGAGTACGGAGTTCCGGTGGGCCCATCCGGTGCCCGACGCCGACGCCTCGAGTCCGGATTCGGTCGCCACGACGGGAAATGCCGCCCGTGCCTGGCGCTACTGGACCACGAGCGAGGCTCGCGAACACCTCCGCGGGCTGGCGCTCGACCCGGACGAGTCCTGGGCGCTTCGCGAACTCACTCGAGCCGATCTCCAGAGACTCGACGATGAGTCGATGGTGTTCGCCGTCGATCGGCCCGACGGAGTGGCCGGCATGAGCTACCGAAACCGGACCTACGAGCGCGAGACCGACGACGGCGAGGACGAACTGTGGGTCGAGTACGGCGTCAGCGCCTGGGCGGACACCGATGCCGCCCGGTCGCTGTTCGGCGCGATTGCTCGTGATGCGGCGTCCCTCGAGGCCGACCGGACCCGCGTCCTGATTCCGGAGACGGTCCGATGGATCAGTGACGCCTCGCTTGCGGCCGGTCACATCTCCGAACATCCGGATTTCGTGCTCGGTATCGACCTCACGAGCGGCGGGCCAGCGCCACGACGAAAGGATTAACTCTCGAGGGCCGGACCCTCGAGTATGTCCATCGGCGACCAGCTGTTCACTTTCGAGAAAGAGAAACTGCCCCCGATCGTCGTTCTGACGACGATCATCCTGATCGCTATCCTCGTACTTGGGGCCGCGCTGCGTGTGTTGTTGTATCTGGCGTTCTGAGTGTCTCTTTTCTTATCCGCCGCTGACTGGCGGGAACAACGCGAGTTCGTCACCATCTTCGAGTTGCGTCTCGAGGCCGTCTTCCTGACTGCGGACGTCGGCTCCGTTTCGAAGCACGTTGATCTGTGAGCGCAGTTCGCCACCGTCGAGAACGCGCTCGGCCAGATCCGGCTGGTCCTCGAGCAGCGCATCGAGCGCGTCACCCACGGTGTCGGTTTCGGGATCGATCTCGAGCGTGACCGTTCGCGTGCCGGCGTGTTCGGCCAGGTCGGCGAACAGTTTCCACTCGATTGCGGTCGCCGTTGTCATGGTCGGCGATATCGTCCCCGAAGCCAAGTAGCTACCGCTCGATCCGTTCTATTCGCATCTTTCGGGCGAACCGTTGGGGTTTACTCGCTCGGTTCCGACTGTCCGGGTATGGTCGGCGAACGACTGGTCGAGCGACTGCCCGAAAACTGGCAGTGGGTGGTGACGACGCGGGCAGCGGTTGCGCTCTCGCTCACCGTCGCGTTGCTGTCGGTTGCGACGGGTGTCGTCAATATCGAACAGCCATACGCCGATTTCGGCCCGTTCGTCGGATACGTTCCCGAAGTCGTCTCGCAGACGGTCGGCTTCACGGGAGCACTCACGGGCTTTCTCATGCTCGCCAGCGCGCTGGCCCTGCGCCGGGGACTCCGTGCGGGCTGGTATGCAACCGTTATCCTGATGCCGGTGACAGCGATTCAGGGGTTGTTACAGGCGAGTCCGTACTCGATTCCGCTCGTCGTCCTCTCGCTGATTTCGCTGCCGACGCTGCTCATCACTCGCCGGCATTTCACTCGATCGGTACAGCTGTCGACGACCCAACTGGCTGCCGGGGGTGCCCTCGTCGGCGTCCAGGCCTACGGCACTTTCGGGGCGTTCGCCCTCCAGGAGGATTTCGACGGTATCGACCACATTCTGGACGCGTTTTATTTCACCCTCGTCACCTCGAGTACCGTCGGGTACGGCGATATCGGCCCCACGTCGCCCCAGGCACAGCTGTTTACGATGTCTGTCGTCGTGTTGGGCGTGGCGAGTTTCGGTATCGCCATCGGGGCACTGGTCGGGCCGGCGATTCAGGCCAGAATTACAAAGACACTCGGAAAAATGACAGACTCACAGTTAGAACTCCTCGAAAATCACGTCCTCGTCCTCGGTTATGGCGAGTTGACCGAACCGATCATCGACGAACTGGGCCGCAGCGACATGCCGTTCGCGGTCATCACGAAAAAACGCGACGTCGCAGCCGACCTGAACGAGCGCGGGATTACGACCATCGTCGGCAACCCGAGCGACGAAGCCCCGCTCGAGCGAGCCCACATCGAGCGGGCGAACGCGGTCGTCGTCGCGACGAACAACGACGCTGAAGACGCGCTGGCGGTGTTGACCGCCCGCGAACTCGCCCCCGAGGTTCGAATCGTCACCGCCGTTACCGACCGGGAAAACCAGAAAAAACTCGAGCGCGCCGGCGCGGATGCCGTCCTGAGCCCGGCCGTAATCGGCGGAAGTTTACTCGTCAGGTCGGCGATGGGGGGCGACGATTCGGCGCTGATCGATCGAATCCTCGAGCAGGAAAACTGATTCTCGGTCCAGACGGGCCCGCTTACCGACGCTTCTCTGCACCGACAGCCGTCCTGACGGCTCGAGCGCCACCGAGGGTGATGAGAAAACAGCCGACGACGATCAGGCCGACGTAGATGACGAGGCCGAGCCCGACGGCTCCAAGCGCCGACTGTTCGAAGAAAAACGAGCCGAACCAATCGCCGAAGCCGATAACGAGCACGCCGGCGGCGATACGGAGCGACGACTGCCAGTAGGCACCGTACTCCTCGGGCGAGATGTCCATACTCGAGATGGAAAGGCCGACCGCTTAAATACTGGTATCGGTTCGTGACTCTCTCGTCCGCCGGTGCGCTGTTACTCGCCTATTCCATCTCGAATATCGCCAGCCACTCGAGCGCCGACCAGTCGCTCGATTCGTCGCCGCTCGAGCGTCGCTCTGGCGTCGGTCGCGGCTCGTTCGTCGAGGATGAAATCGAGGTCGTGATCGCCGTATTCGACGGCAGAGAGGACCAGCGGTTCGGGTGGTGCCGGGGCGATCCCCTCGTGACCGGGCAGTGGCTCGGGGTCGAGCGCTCGCTCGAGACCCTCGTACGACAGGACGCCGATGGCGACGTCTCGGGCGACGGCGATCAGTTGCCGCACGAGTTCGCGGGCGAAGCCGCCGGAACTGACCGTGACGACGAGAAACGGGCCATCGCGGGTTGCCTCGAGGGTCGGGGCGCGTTCGGTGCCGTCATCGTCGGGCGTCAGATTCGCGAAATCGTGTGGGCCGGAGAGCGTCTCGAGCGCGACTCGAAACCGGCCGTCGTCGAAGGGTTCGTGGTCGCTTTCGGTGTGCTGTTCGGGCTCGGTACCGGGGACGAACCCGCCGTCTCGAGGCGCATACAGGTGGTAGGTGTAGACCCGTCGAGTCGCGTGATGGGTCGCGTGAAAGTCCTTGGGAACTTCCGTACTGGCCCAGGCTCGCACGTTGGCCGGCAGCCGTGAGTTCAGGGCTCGAGGCGTGAGCCAGTTCGGAGCCTCGAATGCGACCGTCTGTGCCACGGCGGAGACGCCAGCGTCGGTGCGTCCGGCGGCCGCGTAGCTCGGTGGTTTCCGCTCGCCGGGCTCGAGGACCTCGAGCGCCCGGAGCGCATCGAAGATAGCGTCCTCGATGGTGTCGACATTGGGTTGGCGCTGAAAGCCGGCGTAGTCAGTCCCATCGTAGGCGACGCGATAGGCTCGCATTGGGGGTGTTTTGTGTGCAACCGGATTAGACCCGTCGGTAGCAGGGTATCAAGGGGATGGTGGTGAACGGCGTGACAGCCGTCGTTGGCCGTCCTCGAGTTCGACCCCATCTGGGGCCTGCATACGCCGGGCTGACGGTCTTATCGGTGTGTACTGCAGGTGGGGTATGACCGTCTCGCCGGGTGATTCGACCCCGCGTACCGCTACCGGCTCACGACCGCCGAACGTCGTCTTCGTCGTCCTCGATACGGCTCGCAAAGCGAGTGTGACACCCGAAACGATGCCCATGCTGTGTCGGCTGGCCGACGGGGGAACCGCTTTCGAGCGCGCGTATGCGACCGCACCGTGGACGGTTCCCTCTCACGCCTCGCTGTTCACGGGGACAGAAACCGCGACACACGGTACCCACGGCGGCAACCCGTTTCTCGACACGGGTCTTCGTACCCTCGCAGAAGCGTTTCGTGACGCCGGCTACGACACGGTCGGCGTCTCGAACAACACCTGGATCACCGAGGAGTTCGGGTTCGACCGCGGCTTCGACACCCTTCGGCGGGGCTGGCAGTATCTCCAGTCCGACGTAGACATGGGGACGGTCGTCCGTGGTGAGGACCGTCGGGAGAAACTCATCGCAACTCGGAACCGACTGTTCGAGGGCAACCCGCTGGTGAACCTGGCGAACGTCTGCTACAGCGAGTTCCTGCAACCGGAGGGCGACGACGGGGCCGCCCGGACTACGGCCTGGCTCACCGACTGGCTAGAGCGCCAGGACGATCGGCCGTTCTTCCTGTTTTGCAACTACATCGAGCCACACATTCCGTACGACCCACCGCGAGCCTTCGCGGAAGCGTTTCTCCCCGCCGACTGGAGCGTCGATGAGGCACTGGCACTGCGACAGGACCCGCGAGCGTACGATTGTGAGGATTACGACCTTTCACCGATGGCGTTCGCGGCGCTCGAGGGACTGTACCGGGGAGAACTCGCCTATGTCGACAGATACCTGCAGGAGCTGTGTCAGGCGCTGTCGGTCACCGGCCACTGGGAAGATACCATCTTCGTCGTCTGTGGCGATCACGGCGAGAACATCGGCGATCACGGCTTTTTCGGCCACCAGTACACCCTGTACGGGACCGTCTTGCACGTTCCGCTGGTCTTCTATGGCGGCCCGTTTATTGGTGGGGGTCAACGGGAAGACCCCGTCTCGTTGCTCGACCTGCCAACGACGCTGCTTGAGATAGCCGACATCGCAGATCCACCCTTCGCCCGCCAACAGGAGGGCCAGTCGATGCTCGAGGGGGACTCTCGGACCAGTCGGGATGCCGTCTTCGCCGAGTACGTCTCCCCACAGCCCTCAATCGAACGCCTCGAGGCTCGATTCGGCACGTTGCCCGAGCACGTTTACCGGTACGACCGTCGGTTGCGAACGATTCGTACGGACCGCTTCGCGTACGTCTGCGGCGACGACGGCTTCGAGCGATTGCACGACCTCGAAACCGATCCGGACGAACTGGTCGACGTGAGCGAGGACGAACCCGGACGGGTACGCACCCTCCGGCGGCGACTCCAGTCGCATTTCGGCCCGTTCGAGACGCTCGAGCGAGCAGCACCCGAGCAGGAGATGCGGGCGGGAACGAAAGATCGGTTGGCGAGTCTCGGGTATCTGTAACGTGCTCGCGCGGGGTCGGTGATGACTGCATTCGGCATCCGGTTTTCGTCTTTGACGAACGTATATAGCCCCCAATTCCGTCTTAAATGATCGTATCTGGAACCCACTTTCGATTCGGGTCCTCGGTTCGGTGCATCCACTCGAGCAAGCGCTCGGCCATCGACGTTCGAACGTCTTCGTAGGCAGGGTGGTCGACCAGATTCTGGAGTTCGTCGGGGTCGGCCTCCAGGTCGTATAGCTCGTTGCGGTCGGGGCCGTTGTAGACGAACTTGTACGCTGGGGTGCGGACCATCCGCTGGGTGTAGAGTCCGAACTCCTCGCCGTGATACTGAGCGAACACCGACTCCTGCCAGTCGTCCGGTCGCTTGCCCTCGAGGAGCGGTATCAGACTGCGGGCTTGCATCGTGTCGGGAATCGGCTGATCGCCTAGTTCGAGGAACGTTGGGGCCAGGTCGTGCAGGTGGACGGGCAGGTCACAGGTCGTGTCCGGTTCGGTGACGCCGGGCCAGCGCACCTGCAGGGGGATGTGGTAGGTCTCGTCGTACATCAGCGGTCCCTTGTTGAACTGGCGGTGTGAGCCGGTGAAATCGCCGTGGTCGGACGCGTGGACGACGACGGTGTCTTTCTCGAGTCCCAGGTCGTCGAGGGTGTCGAGGATGCGACCGAACTGGTGGTCGAGCAGGGTGACGAACCCGAAGTATTTCGCGACGGCAGACGCCCAGGTGTCCCAGTCGAAGTCGTCGACGCCGCGATAGGACAGGAACTCCTCGTGTGCTGCGGGTTTGCCGTCGAATGTTTCGGCGTAGCTGTCCCAGGGGTCGATGTCGCCGGGGTCGTACATCGAGGCGTACGGTTCCGGGACGACGTAGGGGTGGTGTGGTCCGTAGAAGTCCGCACGGTGGAAAAACGGTCTGTCCGCATCCCTGTCGTCGCTCGCCGTCTCCGCTTCGCTTTCCGACCCCCTCGCGGTCCCGTTCGCGTGTGCCTCGAGGGCCTCGATGGTCCGCTCGGCGAGGAAGTACGCCCGCGTATCCTCGACGTCGACCGGCGTTTTCGCGGCGACGAGCGTGCCGTTTTCGGGGTCGTCGTGGGTGTAGACCTCCTCCTCGAGTGAGGTTTGCCCGAGTGGGGTCTCCCTGGCGTTTCGATACTCGCGAAAGGCCGTATCCAGGTCGTCGTGGTGGACGTCGCTCCCGCCCAGATACCGGAAACCAAAGCGCTCCGGCGTACCGTCACGACCGACGTGCCACTTGCCGGTGTAGGTCAGGTCGTAGCCACCGGCTCGAAGGTCTTCGGAAAATGTGGGCACGTCGGGGTCGAGATTCGCCTGTATCGCGTCGTCCTCGTGGCAGTTGTTCAACATCCCGTGAGCGTGGGGGAACTGTCCGGTGAGCAGCGAGGCTCGAGCGCTGGTACAGATACTGATCGGCGTAAACGCCTGGGTGAAGTGGACGCCGGACGCTGCGAGTCGGTCGAACGCGGGAGTGTCGACGGCGGGGCCATCCGAGGCCGTACAGTCGTAGCGTTCCTGGTCGGTCAGCACGAAGAGGACGTTCGGTCTGGTCGCTGCCATCCCCGATAGCTACGCGAACCGGTGGCAAAAGGCTCTAGGCTCGCCTGATGATAGTTTCCCCTGTCGCAGTTACCGTAGAACGTATCAATCGTCGGCCGCCGCGTCAACCGGCTGTCGCGTAACCGTAACCCGTTCGCCGTCGGTGACGGTGACCGCACACCCGCTGTAGGCGAACGACACTTCCCCAAATCTCTTACCGTCGACTCGGTTACAGAACAGCGTCTCGAGTGCGTCCGGGTCGATCACGGTGTACAGCGGCTCGAGGTCGAGTATCGACTGGTCGGTAATCGTCGCGGTTGCCTCAATGATGCTGGTCGCGAGACCCTCCGTTTCGGGACTCATCTCGACCGATAGCGATTCGGCGACGTATGTCGAACTGATCGTTCCGTCTTCGGTATCGGTATCATCGGATTCGTCACCGGGAAAAATCACGGTGCGGTCACCCGTTTCAGTGCTACGGTCGCGATGGCTTCGTTCCCGTCCCCCCTATCGGACGGCGTGGACACTGCCAACAGACTTTGTTTCGACATCTACTAGTCCCGATGCCAGCTGCATATGTGACCACACCCCGTCTCAGTAGAACGCATTGAAGAGGGGTCCCGAACCCTCGCCTCGAAATCGATACGCCCTCGCTCGGGACGACATCTTACCGCTCGCTCGAGTCTGCATCGACCGCAATCGTCTCGGCGATCAGCCGGGAGAGCCCTCGCTGGAGGCGCCTCGAGACCGCCCGCTGGCTAATGTCGAACGCTTCGGCCAACTGCGCCTGCGTTATCTCTCTGGGTTCGTCGAAGTAGCCTCGCTCGTACGCTAGCCGGATGGTTTCTCGTTGCTCGTCGGTGAGCGAATAGCGATCCCGAGCGGAGGCTTCCTGTGGCGTGTAGAGCCGGGTGAGTTCGACCGGAACCGCCTGTTCCTGGCAGTATTCGAGAAACGTTCGGACGGTCGAACGCTCGTCGAATCGGAGCTCGAACCGCCAGCCGTCACGGGTACCAGCGCCGTTGAGTAGCGTTGCCCCGAGTTCCGTTATCCCGGAGAGGAATCCCTCGACAGCGTCGCTCCACCGGGCGCGATACAGCCGCCCATCCTCGGCTTCGGTCAACACCGTCACCGACTGAACGGCATCGGTATCACGGACCCGTCGTTCGAAGGCGTCGAAATCGGTACAGTTCCAGACCCAAAAAAACGGGATGTTGACGCCCTCGGTCGGGACGACTCGCTCGAGTTCGACGCGAATCGAGCGGTCACCGGCGATGCCGACACCGAGTGGAAACCCCTCGAGTGGTAGCTGGAAGGTAGCGATTGTCGCCATAGCTACCCTACGATAGAACCGGCAAAAATTCATACGTCTGTTTCGACTGACGGAGTCACAGAAATACACGGAGGATGCCCACGGCTTTGGCCGTGGAAAGAGCCGACAACTGTGTAGCGGGACCAAAGCCGACGTTGAACGACGCCCTCGAGCGACGCCGATGGTTTCGAGCAGTACTCACTCGAAATCGTCGACCGTCGGCCGCTCGAGATCGCCGGGGAAGGCATCGACTGGGGCCTGGGCCTCATCGCCCGAGTCCATCGCTTTGACCGTGATTTCGTCGTTCGCGAGGTCGCGCTCGCCGACGATAATCGTCGTTTCGGCGTTGATTGAATCGGCATAACCCAGCTGTGCACCGAACGAACGACCGGCGACGTCGGTCTCGACGACGTGACCGTTCGCTCGCAGGTCGCGGGCAATCCGGGTTGCCTCGGTGCGGGTGTCACCCACCGACAGGACGTAGTAGTCGGTCGAAATCGTCTCCTCGGGCCAGACGCCTGCTCGTTGCATGAGCAACGGGAGGGTCGAATGCCCGGGTGCAACGCCAACGGCGGGGGTCGGCTGACCGCCAAAGGATTCGATCAGGTCGTCGTAGCGGCCGCCGCCGAAGACCGACCGTGAAACCGACCCCGTCGAGTCGAAACACTCGAAGACGACGCCCGTGTAATAATCCAGGCCGCGGGCGGTCTCGAGCGAAATCGTACAGTACTCGCGCGCGCCGAAATCGGCGGCGGCCGCCAGCACGTTCTGTAAGTTCTCGACGGCGTCGCTCACGCGTTCGGTGTCGGAAAACTCGACGACCGCCTCGAGGTCGCCACTCGCGATCAGGTCGGCGAACTGGACGGCGTCGTCGTACGGGAGGCCGGCGTCGGCGAGCAGGCCGTGATACTCGCCGGCTTCGATCTTGTCGGACTTGTCGACGGCGCGAATCGCTGCGGTAACGTCGACGTCGGCGTCGTATGACTCGAGGACGCCGCCGAGGATATCACGGTGGGAGATACGGAACTCGAAGTGCTCGTCGGTGAGTCCGAGTCCAGTCAGGGCGTCGGCCGCCCAGGCGAGCACTTCGGCGTCAGCTTCGGGCGCGCTCGAGCCGAAGATGTCGACGTTTGTCTGGTAGAACTCGCGCTGGCGGCCCTGCTGGACCTGCTCGTAGCGCCAGAACGGTCGGGTCGAGAACCACTTGATCGGTTTCGAGAGTGCCTGCTGTTTGGCGACGACCATCCGCGCGACTGTCGGCGTCAGCTCCGGGGTGAGGGTGACGTGGCGGCCTCCCTGGTCTTCGAAGGCGTACAGTTCGTCGACGATGTCGTCGCCGCTTTTGTCCGTCCACATCTCGGCGCGCTCGAGTGCTGGCGTTCCGATCTCACGGAAGCCGTAACGACGCGCTGTCTCCTCGAGGGTGTCCATCGCGGCCCGACGCGCGGCCATCTCGCCGGGGTAGAAATCACGAAACCCCTTGATTCCATCGTACATGGGTTGGGGTTTGGTGAGGGCACACTTTTGTATGTCGTTCGAGGGACTGGACGCTGTGGATGTTGTCCCAACCGGGTCGACCCCTACATCATCGCCCTTCAGACTGGTGCCTCGAGGCTCTCACACCTGGTCTGGATATATGGACTTTGATTCACGCCATATCTGCATTTATTCGAACGTCGCTCTCGTGAGAACGTCCCGTAGATTGATACCTGCCCAAATAGTCCGGGCACTCGTGACACGCGTTTCCGCCGACGACGACTGGGTCGGAACTCTCGGTGAGCAACTGCCAGTCTCCCCGCTTTCGGTGCTCGGACTCGTGCTCGCGGCAATTATCGGTTTTCGGCTCGCCGTCGAGAACCTCTCGAGTCAGGCGCTCCTCGAGAGTATGTTCCCGCTCGTCGCGGCGACGGGCGTCGTCTTTGCCGACCGCTGGCTGGTCGCCCAGGACGTCGGAATCCGCGACCGGTTGACAGTGTTTGCGTACGGACTCGGTGGGTTTCTCGCTGCGGCGCTCGTGACGGCACTTCACTTGCACGTGCTTCGACTCCACGGCACCGGCGTCGCGACGCCCCTGTATCTCACGTTGATGAGCGGCACCGTCGGGGTTGCTGCCGGTACCGTTGCCGGCGTTTACGACATCAAGCAGCGCCAGGCCGCTCGCGAGGCCAGACGCCAGAGCGCGCGTCTCGAAGCGTTTGCGAGCGTCGTCTCACACGACTTGCGTAACCCGCTCGCGGTTGCCCAGGGTCGCCTTCGGGAGACGTTCAGGACGGGCGACCCGAAACACTTGCAGGCCGTCGACGACTCCCTCGAGCGAATGGACGAACTGATCGACGACTCGCTGTCTGTCGCCCGAAGCGGCTCACACGTCGAGGACCCGGAACCGACGCAACTGGTCGATCTGGTTTCCGGTGCGTGGTCGGTCGTCGAGACGCCCACCGCCAGCTACGAAGTCGTCGACAACCGAACGCTGCAGGTCGACCCCGGCCGTGCCCGGACGCTCCTCGAGAACCTGTTTCGGAACGCGATCGAACACGGTGGCGAGAACGTTCACATCCGAATTGGCTCGTTTTCCGACGGCTTTTACGTCGAAGATGACGGACCCGGAATCCCGCCGAAGCGACGGGAAGCCGTCCTCGAGCAGGGCGTCTCCTTCGACGAAGACGGCTCCGGTCTCGGGCTGGCAATCGTCCGGGCCGTCGCGGACGCACATAGCTGGGACGTTCGCGTCACCGAAAGCGAAAGCGGCGGTGCACGCTTCGAGTTCGTGCGTGCGTCGTGAGACCTGGTTCCTTTCTACTCACTGTGCTGGTTCCTTTCTACTCACTGTGCTGGTTCCTTTCTACTCACAGTACTCACTCGAGGCAGCCAAACGTTGTGGCTGCTCGAGACGGTCGAAACACTGTCGTCACTTGAGGCGGCGCTGTCGTTGTCACTCGAGGCGGCGCAATCTCTCGGTGCGTCGACAATCGAGCGCTTCGCCTACTGTGGGTTCTTTCGGGCCAGGTCGGAGCCACAGATCGGACACCGGTCTTTGTTCTCATCGTACTCACGACCACAGCCCTGGCACTGATATCGCCAGTCGCGTTCTTGTTCGATGCCGTCTCGAGCGATGGGTTCGACGGTGACCGTCAGGCGCTCGGCGACGTTTTGCATCGCGTAATCGTCGGTGACGAGAACGCCGTCGAGTTCGAACGCGGCAGCGATGAGCCGAACGTCGGTTTCAGAGAGGACGTCGAGGTCGCCGGACTCTTTGGCGGCCCGTTTGACCTTCTCGGTCGTGTCGGTGTTCGGGATGTGGATGTGCATCCCCGAGCCCTCCTCGGCGTCGTAGCGGTAGACGCTCTCGCCCTCGAGTTCTTCGCGGACGAGCGGAATCGTCGCTTTCTGCTCGGTCGTGTGAAAATCGTGAATAAAAGCCGACGAGTCGAGAATATACATGCAGAAACGGTTAGCGTTGGACGACGATGTAGTCTTTTACTGCCTGTACACGACTCACGGGGACGAGAAACTGCCCAGCATCGTTCGAGTCGAACTCGACTGTGTGGGCGGGCAGTTGTTCGTCGGGATCGACGACGAGATCCCGGAGTTTGCCGGAGTTGAGGTCCATGGTGATGTTGTAGAGCATTCCCAGTTCCGTTCCGTCAGATCCCATGACGGACTTCCCCGAGAGGTTTTCTGCGAGTATATCGCTCATACCTGGGTGTACTGACTAGTGGCTATTAAATACACTGGGGCCGTCAGACGGATGTCTGTCACGCGCCCTCGAGGATATAACTGATACTGCCGGACAAAGGAAATTCGCCGGATGGCAGCGGCGAATCATCGCAATATCTTACAGTATGAATCGTCGACACGCCCGAGCGGGTGTGAACTGCGATTACACGCCCGAGCGACTGTGGGCGGCGATTACGACTCTCGCGTTCGAGCCGACGGCTCTTTCCTGACGACCTTGCCCGCTAGCACGCGATTGTCGGCTACCAATCGGTACCCCTGCTCGCGCAGCGTCTCGTGATTTGGTAGCTTGCGAAACGCCAGCGCAGCCAGTCGTTCGGGTGTCTCGAGGCGCAGCGCCACTTCCTCGAGGACTTCCCCACAGGAGTACACCTGTTCCTGGGTGAGGAGGTGGAAACAGGATTCGTACTCGTCGGGAAGTCGCGCGAGTTGGTCTGGTGAGAGGTCACTAAAGCCCACGAGTTCGAACTCGCCTCGAGCGGCGGCGTACTCGACACACCAGGTACAAAAGCCACAGTCGTCGTCGAACACGAGTCGTGGTGGGAACGGGTCGTTCATAGCAAGTCTATGGACGCCCGCGAAAAAAGCCCTCTGTCGGTCCGTCCGAAGCCGGAGCCGATTACTCGTCCTCGAGCAACCGCTCGACCATCGCTTCGGGGTCGAACCGCTCGAGGTCGTCGTATCCCTGGCCGATGCCCAGGAACAGAATGGGCTTGCCGGTGACGTGGGCGACCGAAATCGCCGCGCCGCCGTTCGAGTCGGCGTCGGCTTTCGTCAGGATTGTGCCGTCGATTTCGGCAGCCTCGTTGAACTCGCGGGCGCGGTTGACGGCGTCCTGGCCGGCGACGGCTTCGTCGACGAACAGCGTCATGTCGGGGTCGACCACGCGACCGATCTTCTCGAGTTGGTCCATCAGCCCTTCGTTCGTGTGGAGTCGCCCTGCGGTATCGCCCAGAACGATGTCGATCTCGTTCGCGTCGGCGTACTCGACGGCGTCGTAGAGAACGGCGGCGGGGTCGCCACCCTGGTCGTGGGCGATGAGTTTCGTGTCTCGCGCACGGGCGTGCTCGGCGATCTGTTCGTTTGCCCCCGCACGGTAGGTGTCGCCGTTGGCCATCACGGTCGAGTAGCCACGATCCTCGAAGTACTTGTCCAGTTTGGCGATGGAGGTCGTCTTGCCGACGCCGTTGACGCCGGTAAAGATGATAACCAGTGGCTTGTCCTCGATGGCGACTCGCTCGTCGAAGTCGAACTGGCCGACGCTGATGACGTCGTAGATCGCTTCCTTGAGCGCTTCTTCGACGACTGCACCCGTCGAGGTGGTGAACGTCCGGGTCTCTCCGATCAATTCGTCGCGAATGTTGTCGAGAATCGTCTCCGCGACCTCCATCTCGACGTCACTCGAGAGCAAGGCCAACTCGAGTTCGTGAAGCGGGCCCTCGAGGTCGTCTTCCTCGATGACGAACTTTCCGCGGACGAGCGATTTTGCCTTTCGGCCGAAACCGACGCCGTTATCGTCACTTTCGGCGTCGTCGCTTCCCTCGCTTTTAGCTTCGTTCGTTGGCTCGCTTTTGACGTCTTCGGCTTCGGACGCTCCAGCGTCAACTGCTTGCTCTCCTTTGCGTCCGTCCGCGTCTGCAATGTCGCCCTCGCGGTCGGTTTCCGGGAGCGACGCATCCTCGAGTGCGTCGCCAGTCGGCGCGGTTGCTTCGGCGTCACTCGGTTCACCCGCAGCGGGTGCTGTGTCGGCTTCCGCAACGTCGGCTTCGTCGGCGTCGACCGGCGCTTCGAGGTCCTCGTCCTCGAGTTCGTCCTCGTCGACGTCCTCGACGTTGGCCTCGGCGGCTGCTTCGGCGTCACTGCGGAAGCTCCCGAGTTTCTCCTTCAGGTTGTCGAACATGGCCCGTCAGTTATTCGTCAGGGCTCTCCTGCTGGCCCTGTCCCATCTGCTGCATCTGCTGTTGCATCGCCTGCTGTTGCATCTGCTGGGCCTGCTGTTCGAGCTGTGCACTCTCGCTTTCGAGTTCGTCGATGTCGTCCTCGAGCTCGTCGATTCGATCATCGAGTCGATCTTTTTTGTTCTCGAGAGTCTCGATGGCTCCCTCCTGGTCGCGTTCGAGGGCGTAATCGGCACCGAGTTCGACGATAATTTCGTCGATGTCTTCGATGGTTGCACGGACGTAGGCACCACCGCCGAGCGGGACCTGGACGGTCGAACCGCTCTCGAGTTGGTCGATGGCGTCGGTCGCCTCGTCGACGGCGTCCTGTTCGTCGCGGACGGCCTCGACGTCCTCTTTCAGGACTTCGATCTGCTGGTCGATCTCTTGCAGTTGCTGGGAGAGTTCCTGCAACTGCTGCTGGCTGGCTCCCATCAGTGAGCCACCTCGGTTGCGACGACGGCCGTTTTCGCTCGAGTCACGTCACGGGTACTGGTTGGTTGCATACCCAAGGGTCCGGCAGGCAGTCGGAAGAATGTTCCCTTCTATGGCCCACACGCTTCTCGAGTTGGGCTACCAGTCGGGGCGTCGGAGAAACACTGTGGACGTGGTTCCGAGTGGCGTGGCACGTACAGTGTGAGACCCACGAATCGACCGACGATTCGGACTCCAGTGTTCCCGAAATCTATATTTATCGAGCTGCTGACTTGCTACATGATACCGATGTACAACCGTATACTCGTTCCGACGGATGGGAGTCAACCGGCAACGGCTGCGATCGAGGAGGGCGTTACGCTGGCGGCGCAAAACGACGCGGAGCTACACGCGCTGTACGTCGTCGAACCGATTCCGCTCGGCGGGTTTTCGGCAGGCCCAGGTCCCGCTTCTGCGGAATGGGATGGCGTCGTCGACAAACAACGGGCCGAGGGTGAGGCGGCAACCGCTGCGGTCGCCCAACGCGGCCAGGAACAGGACGTCGACGTGGTGGAGGCAATCGAACACGGAAAGCCAAACCAGGAAATCCTCGAGTACGCTGCGGATCACGATATCGACGCCATCGTCATGGGGACGCACGGTCGGTCTGGAGCTGACCGCCTCGTCGTCGGCAGCGTGACGGAGAAAGTCGTCCGAAAGAGCGATGTACCGGTTCTCACCGTCCGAATGAGTTGATAACTGACTGCAACGATTTCTCCCAGTACCCTCCCAACCGTCGGCCCCTGCGTGAAAGCGGCCACCCGAAAGTGATTTATTTCAACCGGTCGGGCTTGAAATACCCCTCAGGCGTACGTCGGCGTCTCGATGGCCGTTTCGACATCGAGTTCGGCCGCAACCTCCTCGAGCAGCGTCCCTTTGACCTCCGAAACGCGCCACCCAATTTCGGCGATCAGTGGTGGCTCGAACGCCGTCCGGACCTGCTGGAGGTGTGCCTGTTCGGTCTCGACCCGTTCACGGAGATATCGTGCGCCACGCCCGTTCTCATCGTCATCCGGTGACGGGGTGAGCTTGTTAACCACGAGCCCGCGGACGCTGAGGTTTTTCTCCTGGAGGTCGGCGATCGAGCGTTCGGTCTCGTTGAGCGATAGTTCGTCCGGGTTCAACACGAGAAAGAACGCGGCGTCCTCTCGCAACGCGTTACCGGCGAACTCGAAGAACTCCTTTCGATTCTGGAGGCGTGCAAGGACGGGATCGCCTTCCATGACGCGCCGTGGCTCGTTGCTGCCGGCTGCGGCTTTCTCGAAGAGGTCGATGCTCGTCCGGCGTTTGTACATGAGTCGGTCGATCCAGCCCTCGAGCAGTTCCGGCAACCCGAGGAGTCGAAGCGTACTCCCCGAGGGTGCGGTATCGAAGACGACCCGGTCGTAGGGCTCCGAATTGCGCATCACGTCGACGAACCGATCGAACAACGCTGATTCGTACGCTCCCGGGGTACCGTGGGCCATCTCGAGCTGGCGATTGATCTCGTTGACCATCGCCACCGACACCTGTTCGGAGAGGTCCTGGCGAATCTCATCCAAGTGGCGGATGACTTCCTCCTCGGGATCGAGTTGCATCGCGTCGAGACCGTCGACGCCTTCGACCGGTGTCGGGGAGTCGTCGAACGTCTGGTCGAACACGTCGGTGACGGAGTGGGCCGGATCCGTCGAGACGACCAGCGTCCGGACTCCCTCGCGGGCACAGCGCACAGCATACGCACAGGAGACGGTCGTCTTGCCGACACCACCCTTGCCGCCGAAGAAGACGAATGGCTCCATGTCAGAAGTGATACTGTTGTCCCTTCCGTTCGATGAGTGAGCCGCGATCCCACAGTCGTCGCTCCCAGGCTTCGAACTCGGCCTCGAGGTAGGGCAACAGTTCGGCAGTGTAGTACGAGACCGGTGAGGGAACACCAAATGCGTCAGGGAAACACGCGAGCAAGAACGCGTCTTCGGTGTCCTCGGCTTCCTTCTCGATCTTCTCGTAGGCCGGGTGTGAAATCATTCCGTGGTACAGTCCACGGAGCCACTCGTCCAGCGTTTGCCGGAATCGCTCGATCCGTTCTGCCAGGTTCATACCAGACCCACCATCTCTGTGAGGTAAAAACTGTCGAGGGGGTCCTTTCAAGGGACTTCGACACCAGTTTCTGGCATGGACGATCACATCCCGGTCACGATTCTTTCTGGGAGTCTGGGGGCCGGCAAGACGACGCTGCTCAATCATCTGCTGTCGAACGCCGAGGACCGAACGCTAGCGGTTCTGGTCAACGATATGGGGGCGGTGAACGTCGACACCGAACTGATCGCCGAGGGCTCCGAACTTGATCTCGACGATGGTATCGCGGAGCTCTCGAACGGCTGTATCTGCTGTGAGTTACAGGACGACCTCGAGACGGCGGTGGTACGTCTGGCGCAGGATCGATCCTTCGATCACCTGGTCGTGGAATCGTCAGGCATCTCCGAACCCGCGCCCGTCGCGCGACTGTTCACGACCGAGTCTCGCGTCGCCGCCCGCTATACGGTCGACACGCTGGTTACGGTCGTCGATACGCCCGCCTTCCTCGATTCGTTTGCCGGTGAGGCGGTCCCAGAGCGTCGTGGGCAGGAAGATGACCGGCCGTTGTCTGACCTGCTGGTCGAGCAGATCGAGGTTTCGAACGTCGTGCTCCTGAACAAAGTCGATCTGTGTAGCGAAAGCGAGCTAACGGAAGCCACCGAACTCGTCCGTGCCCTCCAGCCGGACGCCGAGACGATTCCCACGGAGTTCGCCGCAGTCGATCCCGACCGTCTTCTCGACAGGGGGCTGTTCGAAGCTGATCGGGTGGCCGATCTTCCGGGGTGGAAACGGGCGCTAGATACCGCCGAAGATGGGCACAGTCACGAGGACCACCACCACGAACACTTCCACCCCGACGAGGTCTACAACGTCTCCTCGTTCGTCTATCGCCGTCGGCGGCCGTTCCACCCCCAGCGCATCGCCGCATTCCTCCGCTCTCTCCCGCCGGAGGTCGTTCGCTCGAAAGGAACCGCGTGGCTCGCCGACAACGAGATGCGGGTCGCGATCGCGCAGGCCGGTCCATCGATCAGAGCCACCGCACAGGGACCGTGGATCGCGAGCCTTCCCGAGATCGAGCGCGACATGTATCGATCGAATCGCCCCGACCTCGAGTGGCACGACGACCACGGTGATCGACGAACCGAGCTCGTGTTCATCGGGACCGACTACGACGAGGCGGCGATACGAGACGCGCTCGAGGAGGCGCTCGTCACCGACGACGAGTGGAACACAGATGGGGCAACCCGTTCAACAGACGGTCCGTTCCCGTCCGAACAGGGTGAGGAGACCGTTATTCGATCACCGTGACCGGACGAGGGCTCGAGCATTCTGGCAAGCGTATTCGTCCCAACAGCAACACGCGCAACCGCTCTGGCTGGATCGTTCGAATCGCCTTTCCTCGCCACAGTCCGGGCATTCGACGCGGTCGACAGGCCATCAATCCGATGGCACAACCCTCCGGTCTACCGAGGGCTCATCGCAGAAAGGGAAGCGCGAGAACGACACCGAGTGCCGCAAGGACCGCCATCAGATAGAACAGTCGCACGCCACGGACACTGGCCGGAGCGGAGACATCTGCGGGCCGTGCGGTCCACACCTGCCAGTAGTAGGCGGTGACACTCAAAACGAGAAAGAGGCTAAACGAGACGCCGATTGCAATCTCGAGGGCGACGCCCAGTGCCTGGCCGTACAGTGGGCCAAACGATAGCAAGATCATGAACGCCAGTCCAGTAACCACGAGAAATGGGACGGGGTCGACGGAGCGTCCCTCGCGGTTTCGCGGCTGCAGCCCCATACTGGACGCACAGTCTCGAGCGGCAAAGAGCTAAGTGGTGCTCGAACCGATTTCAAATATGAGCGATTCGGATTACGACGGCAAGGGATTCAGTGAGGGGATCGAGTCCTCTCAGGGGGATCCTCGCGTGCTCCTCGTGATGAACGCGGTGCTATCGATCCTGTTCGCCTGGACGGTCGTCTGGGGTCTGTCCTTTCTGGGCGTGGTCCAGTTCGGGTTCATCAACGTCGCGACGGCGGCGATACTGCTGTTTACCATCACCTACGTCGTCACGATGACTTGATCGGGATTCCTTGGATTGGCGCGCCGGATATGACTGGCTCGAGGGGGGACCTATTGACGGTAAATAAATCGCTGTACTGCGTTGTCGAGGCGACGAGTGACGCCTTCCACCCACGCGGCTGGCGACACCCGGCGGAGGGTCTCCTCGTCGATTTCGATCGCTTCGTCACCGAAGGGATCCCGCCGAGCGTTTTCTGCGTCGTCGTCGGACTCGACGGCGTCGACCACTGTCGACATGGCGCAGCGCCCGCAGGACTCGGTTTTCTTCCCTCCCATGGTGCTCTAACACGATACTGCACTTCCAGTGGCTAAAACATACCGGCGGAATTTGCAATCGGCACTATCACAATCTACTGTGGTGGCTGTCATCGACGCCTATTTGCTATCCCGGTCGGTACGCTGTGGTATGCGTTTCCGAGGCACTGACACGAACCGATATAGGGCAGCGATTTGTCGGACTGGCATCCTTCGTTCCTCCTACCTCGAGCAATGACCGACAAGGCCCCACGGAAACCCGAGGAGCTGCCCCACGAACTTCGTGAGGCCGTCCCCGAATGGGAAGACGGGTACATCGACCGCGTTGCCCATCGACTCGTCTATAGCTACGACCTCGAGAAGGAGTATCGGGCGGGTGGCTACCGATGGGACCTCTACGGCGAGATGCGTGTGGTAACCCAGAAGCAGTTTTTCCATCCCGCGTTGAGCTACGCCGACCACGAGGCAGAGGAGTACCTGTTCGCCCGTCGTGAGCCGCGACCGACCGTTGCGGACCTCGAACGGCTCGTCGAGTTCGGCCACGACGTCGCCGACGAGCGAATCGTACCGGATGAGGAACACTTCGGCACCGACGTGAGTATCGTCCTCATCGCGGACGACCTGTCGGCGGCGGTTCGCGAGTACGTCAGTGGGTTTCGTGATCGGACATTACTGAAATTCGGCTACTACGGCCACTACGACGTCAACCTCGTCGTGGTCGTTCCCGAAGACGAAACGCACGTTGCCAGCGAGGTGGCAGACGTCGCCGAGGCGTTCGTCCTCTGGGAGAACGTGAGCAAACCCGAGGAAGGCGTCCTCTCGCGATTCGCGAAACGATTCTGGCGGTAACTCGAGGTTCGTCCCGGCAACAGACTCGTTCTCTTCACGGCGGAGAGAGTCATACGGTTTACTGTCGTCTCTTCCCGGTGAGTGCCATACTGGGTCGACAATCACCGGTAAACAGTTACAGTAGACCGTATCAATGGCTGTGCAGATTGGATTCCGTTGACAACGTGCATCCGTTTTAGTGGCGGGTCACCAACTCGAGAACCGGTGGCTCGACGATGTGTCCCGAAAAAAGTAGCGAGTGTCTGTGTAGTCCGTCGGCAGGCGACCGTTAGTCGTCGCCTGGCGCGGTGGGCGTCTCCGGCCCCCCGCGTACGTCACTGATGTTCTTGTAGCCAAGTCTGACGAGGGCGAGTGCCAGTATCATGAGTACGAGGCCAAGAACCATCTGGACGATCGACGACACTGTTGCTTCGGTCGTCTCAGCGCCGCCCTGAATAAGGTTCAGGTAGAGGTTCTCGTAGAACACCAGGACCGAGAGGCCCATGATGGTGATCACGACCATGATTGCCATCGGGACGCCAGTCGAGACGAGCTGTTTGCTGTCGTCCCAGTTGGCGAGCCAGACGGTCGCCGTCAACAACGCAAGCGCTGCGAGCAGCTGGTTTGCACCGCCAAACAGTTGCCAGAGGACGACCCACTGACCGGAGATGACGAGCAAATAAGCGGGAACAACCTGAATGAGCGGGTTCGTATACCGGCCGCGTACGAACGAGGCGGGGTCAACCGAGAGTCCTTTGGTGGTCATTCCAGCGGGCGTTCCGACGATTTCTTCCATCATGTATCGGCCCAGACGGACCGCCGTGTCTGTCGATGTCAGCAGGAAGCTCACCAGTACGAGTGCCATGAACACGGCACCGACCGACTCGGGGATGCCGAGACTCGTGAAAATGACGCCTCCGCCCGAGGCGAAGTTCGGGAGTGCTGCACCGATACCGCCAGCCGGGTCGGCGAAGCCCCACACTACGAACGTCGAAAGTGCAACGGCCGCGAGCAGCCCCTCACCAAGCATACCCCCGTAGCCAATCAGCCGCGCGTCACTCTCTTTATCCAGCTGTTTGGCGGTCGTTCCAGAAGATACCAGGGAGTGGAACCCGCTGATCGTCCCGCAGGCAATGGTAATGAAAAGGAGCGGGAACAACGGGGCCAGTCCGGCTGCTTCGACTCCCCAGAATCCTTCGAACGCGCCAATACTTTCGTCGACGACGAGCGGTTCGGACGACGTCGCGAAGATGGTACCGACGATGATCGCGATGATCGCACCGCCGACCCCCGTATACAGCAAGAATGACGAGAGGTAGTCGCGGGGCTGGAGCAAGACCCACACCGGAAGCGCGCTCGCAACGGCACCGTAGATCATGATGATCGGAATCCAGGCTGCGGTGTTACCGCCACCAATACCTTCCAATTCGGCCGCACCGGGGACCCACGCTCCTTCGCCGCCGATCAGCACTATCGTTCCGGCCGGATAATCGCCGGCGAACAGCGCGACGGGGTACTGAATGCCGACCCATACGGCCCCGAAGACGCCTGCGACGAACAGGATGGTCCCGAGAATGAACGGGCCGTTGAGCTGGTACAGGTAGACTCCGAAAACCAGCGCCAACATGATGTAGATGAACGAAGCGGTCACCACCTGTGGGAACGCGTGGAACACGATTGCAACGACGAGTGCGAAAACGGCCACGACCAGTATGATCGTCAGGAACGCGAACCACAGGAGCATATTTTTGCCGCTTTCGCCGACGTACTCACCGATGATGTACCCGATCGACTTCCCCTCGTGTCGAAGACTCCCCGACAACGAGACGAAGTCGTGGACGGCCCCCATCAACGGATTCCCGATGGCGATCCAGAGCAACGCCGGGACCCATCCCCAGATGGCCCCCGCCGTGATCGGACCGACGATCGGTGCACCGCCCGCAATGCTGGAGTAGTGATGGCCCAGTAACACGGGCTTTTTCGAGGGGACGTACTCCTGGCCGTCCTCGTATTTATGTGCCGGTGTCTCCCGGTCGTCGTCTAGTTCGACGAACTGTGTGAGGTATCTCGAATACCCCACATATCCGATAGTAAACGTCACCAGGACGGCAACGATGATCCATATTACCTGTGTCATGGCAAGACTATACATACCAACCTATCTGAACAATATTAATAGTTATTCATTTTGGACTCCTTCAACCCACGTTCTTAACTGATTGTTTTATCCAAAAGCGAGTACCCTGTCTTATTTCTCAATTAACTTATCTAACAGTTGGTCGTACTTCCAATTGGAGCTATTATCTAAAAATAATAAATGGATCGTCAATCACTTTTCGACACCATTTGTCGCCAAAAATCAATCTATCTGACATATGGCGCTCTCCATCTGATGGTTCAATTGTGGAAGGACGACCCATGACGGCCGGTCAGAGGCGACTACCGGATTCCATTCAGGTACTCATCGTGTGTGGGATGTAGGCTCAACCGTTTTTACCCACCGGCAAGACCTTTCTTGTATGGCTGAAATCGAACCAGATACACTACTTCCCACACCACGAATGCGCCAGCAGGCACTCGAGGAAACCGTCACACAGATTCACCGCGGGCACGCCTACGCTGAGGAGGGTGATACGTTCACGCTCGAGGACACCACGTTCGAGGTCGTCGAGATAACCGACCGAACCCTGGGCGACCTCACCGACGAGGACGCCCAGAAAGAGGGCGTCGAGGACCTCGAGGCGTACAGACAATTGCTCGAGCGCGCACACGATCATTTCGAGTGGGACGACGACAGCGAGGTCGTGTTACACCGGTTCGAGCAGCGTTCGTAGGGAATACACCAAATCAGCACCAAAAGCGAGAGTTGATCAGATGATATCTGGGGTCGCCGGGTACGTCCAGGCCTCTCCCTCGCTCGCTTTGATTGCAGCGATGATGCAGAACACCATATCAAGCAGCGGGAGGATGAAGATGAGGGCAAATCCGATCAGGACCAGGATCAACACCGCTGAAACTACCATATAGATCGTAAACATGATCTGCCAGTTCAGGGCGTTGCGGGCGTTCTCCTTGACGAACTGGTCTTCGGTCACCAGATACACGATGAGCGGCCCGATCACCCACGTGAGCAACGCGAGGATGTGCGTAATCGCGGCGAACGTCGTATCGCCATCGGTTTTCGTTCCACCCCCGGCGTTCGCGGGTTTCCCCGTGGGCGTCTGGGTCACTTCCGTGATCCGTTCGCCGCAAGACGAACAGTATCGGTTGCCGGTGTCAACCGACGCACCGCACTCGGGACAATATTGGTCGCTCATACGTCGCCTTCAGCAACCAACCTGAAAAATAGTTCGAATAGTAACATTAACTCGAGCGGCCCGGGCTCGAGAAACAGAAAGTCGCGCTAGTCGATATAGCCGAGCGCATCCTCGATGCGGCCCAGTTCCGGCCCTGTCGTGTCGCGACCGACCACGTAGCCGTGGTCGTTCGCGAGCAGACCGGAGCCCACGAGCGGGGCCCCGTAATTGATCGTCCCGACGTCGGCTCGAACGTCGAGGACGTCCTCGAGGTGGTCGAGTTCGGCGTCAGTCGCTTTCGGATGGCAGAGCACGCCCTCGTTGTTCGCGACGGCGGCGGTGCCGATCGTGCGGACGCCCGCGAGGTCACCCCGTTCGACGGGGACGCCGAGGGCGTCTTTGACGACCTGGACGGCCTCTCGAGAGAGGTCGGCGTGGACGAACGCGCCGTAGTCGTTCGCGAGGACGACGTTGCCGGCGGCGTTGATACTGCCCGGCAACTCGGTGACGGGGACGTCGAGGGTTTCCTCGAGGCGCTCGCGTTCGTATTCGAGGACGCGGGCACTGACGAGGACACCGTTTTCGTTACCTGTGGCTAACGCACCGACCGTCGAAGAGCCGGCGATGGTCGTCTGGACGGGCTCGACGGCGAGTTCGTCGGCAAGATCAGCGACGAGGTCGTCGTCGGCGTCGGGGCGGACGAACAGATGGGTGTCTGTCGTCCGGGCGAAGACGCCGATGTACGACGACCCGCCAAACGCGGCGCGGAGCAAGTTACTCGGCGACCTCGGCTTCGACGATTGCCTCGCCGGCGTCGTCGAATCGAGCGGCGCGAACGCGGAGTTTGCGTGGCGGGTTCGAGCGGCCGTCCGACCAGATCGTCTCGTTGATCGAGGGATCGAGTCGGATGGCGTCTTCGTCGACGGCGAAGTGTTTAGCGAGGTGTTCGCGGACGATTTTCATCGCGTAATTCGCGGCCTCGTGGTTCGGTCCTTTCTTGACGTCACGGAGCGGGATGGTGACGACCCGTTCCTCGAAATCACTGGCACTCATGGTTATTCGTCAGTGTCGTTTCGACGCCAGTTGCGCCGTTTGGGGTTTCGCTGGACGTTCATGTCGGTCTTCAGCATGACCCACGCTGGAACGCGACTGTTCTGGTTCTCGAGTTTGGCAAGCCGCTTTTTCTTGCCCTTCGATTTTTTGCCCATAGTGCCCGCACGTAGCCTACGCTGGCTTAAAATCTTGTCCATCTGCGGGCACCACGGCCTGTGAGACGACATCACGACACAGCCTCGCCGTTTTCACTCGAGCGTGGCCTCGAGATACCGGGTCATCCCCTCGAGCGTGGCCTCGCTGAGGGTCGTCGTGTAGTTGAAGCGCTCGATGCCGTCGAGGCCATCGTGGCGGGCGAACGAACCGTGGTCGTGGCAGCCGGTGCCGTGAAAGCGAGTGCCTGCACCCATCTCCTCCGGGCCAGCGTACGCCGTCGCAATCGGCGAGACCTCGAGTGTGTGGTCGTCGGTACGGATGGCCGTCCCGAGGTCGTGATCACAGGCGGAGCCGACCACGTCGTTGGCGACACGGGAGGAGAGGTAGGTGTGAAGCGTCTCGTGGATGGCCATGTTTTTCGTGACCGCGCGGGAGTCCCAGAGTTCCGTCGCACCGATATTGGCGACTGTCTGGGCTCCTTCACCGTCGATTTTGGCGACGTGACTGTTCGGCGAGCGTGTCCCGCCGTAGCCGACGTCGTGGTGGAGCGGCCCCCACCACAACAGCAGGTGACAACACGACCCGGTAATTTCCCCGCGGTCGTGGAGGACGGTCCGAAATGCATCGAGGATCTGCTGTTGCGTCGGCGAAACCAGTTCTCGCGGTGCGGAAATCGCGTGCCTCGTGAGGTCGATGCGGCCACCGCGTTCGACGGTGATATCGACGCCGTCGAGTCGGCCGCGTGCCGTTCGGTACCGATCGAACTGCTCGAGGGCGGATTCGACGGCGTTGTAGGCTGCCTCGTGCGGGGGTGCCCAGCCGCTCCGGGCACCACGCCAGCCGTACCGGGCCCAGGCGTAGGTCGGGAGTCGACCCGGATACACCCGGACGTGGACGTCGCTCTCGCCGAGGTCCGTCGTCGATTCCGCGGGCGAAGCGAGGATGGAGGCACCGCCGAGGGCAGCCAGCATCTCCCGACGCGTGACGACGTTCGAAGCACCCGTACTCGAGTCGGTTCCAACCGGGTTCTCCGTGGCGGTGTCCACGTTTGTCGCGTCCGCGACTGCGTTGTCCGATTCCGCTGGTGTCATCCCTCCGCTCGCGTCAGCAGCCTCCCGCGTTCATCCTGCTTCCATCGCTCGGCAGCGGCCGTCTTCCAGCCGACCACTGCCGGGCTCAGTTCGTTCGGTCGTGTCCCCATCATACCGGAGAAGTTACAACAAATGCCGATATTACTGTTTTCGCTGTATGTGCTGAATACTGTCGTTTTGGCCCCCATACAGGCGGGTTAATGGGTCAGAAACATTCCTCATTATCGGACTTTCATCGGAAATATGATTGGTTCAATGACTCTCTCGGGGCTGGAACGTTCGATCGACGATTGGGCTCCGTCCCTCGAGTCGACGACGGGTCGGTGGTGGCCTACTCGATCGCCACTGGTTCCCCCAGTTCGGGCGCGCTGGCGTCGAAGCCATCCTCGAGGAGTTCGTCGGCGAAGGCGTGACAGCGGTCGCCGTGGGTGACGAGAATTGGGGTGTCGGTACCGCGATAGGGCTCGAGGAACGACTCGAGGCCGCGTCGGTCGGCGTGTGCTGAGAAATCGAACTGCTCGACCCGGGCGCTGACGGGCATCACTCGCCCGTCGATTTCGGCGCTTCCGGTCTCGAGCAAGTCCCTGCCGGGCGTTCCGTCGACCTGGTAGCCGGTCAGCGCGATGGTGTTCGTGGGGTGGCTTCTGATTGCGGGCACGTACGTCATGGCGGGGCCGCCGTGGAGCATCCCGCTCGTGGTGATGATGACGGTGTTTTGCTCGGCGATGCGTTTCCGTTGCCCGTTCCGGCCGTCCACGAATCGGGCGTGCCCTTTCGCTCGGCGAAACGCTTCCGGGTCACGGAGGTACCCGATGTTCCGAGGCTGTGTGAACAACTCGGTCACGCGCGTGCCCATCCCGTCGACGTAACACTCGAGGTCGTGTTCGGCACAGATGCACATCACCTCCTGGGTGCGGCCGATGGCGAACGCGGGGACAACGACGGTCCCACCCTCCCAGAGCGTCGACTCGAGCAGGTCGGCGAACGACGCCTCGATTTCGGGTCGCGGCGGGCGTGTCGTATCGGCATAGGTACTCTCACAGACGACGATATCGGCGTCCGGTCGGGCCGTCGTCCCGGCGACGATCCGCTGGTCTTCGGTGTGGAAGTCGCCCGTATAATACAGGCGCGTGTCGCCGTTGTCGATCAGAACGTGAGCGCTGCCGGGAATGTGCCCCGCGTCGAAAAACGTGATTTCGTAGCCAGCGGCCTCGAACGGTTCCTCGTAGCCATGGGTGTGTGACACCTGCGTCATTCGGGCCAGTTCGGCCTCGGTAAACGGGCAGTCGTAGGTCCCGCCGTGGAGTTTGAGCGTGTCTCGAGCGAGCAACGTTGCCAGGTCCGCGGTGGGTGGCGTCCAGTGAATCGGCGGCCGAGCGTCGCCCGATAGCAACGAGGGGAGCGAGCCGACGTGGTCGAGGTGACCGTGTGAGACGACGATGGCGTCGGGGTCGGGGTCGCGAATCGGGAACGCGGGCGGGTTGCCCGAGTCCATGCCGAAATCGACCAGCAGGCTGTCGTCGATCAACAGCGCGCTTCGGCCGATTTCGCCGGCCCCGCCGAGAAACTCGAGGTCCATTGGCTCTCACTTCGACCCCAGGGGTTTGGGTGCAGCGGTTTCACCCGCCTTTGATGAGCCGCAACACGGTCAGTTCGGTGGCCTCGAGTGGCTGGTCTTCGGGGACTGGTCGTCCGTCGACCAGGACGCTAACCTCGTGGGGGCTGAGGTCGACGGCGGCGAGCGCGTCGGCGTAGGTCGGGTCGGGACCGAGTGCCTCGCGTTCGAGTTCCTGAACCTCCTCACCTTTGATATCGACGGTGATGGGCGGGTCCGTTGACATACGTCCACTTGTTCGGCCCGACGCTTAGGGGCGTCGTTCAGGACTCGCTCGAGGGGCTAGCGGACCCACCATGCGTTTCGGCGGCCCCGATTCCGGGGTCCCCGCCACCGTCGGAGGGCTGTTCGGCAGTCGGCGGCGTGTCGCCGACGTCACGGCGCTGTGCGACCAGTCCGCTGGCGAGCGCGCCGAGGCCGAGCAGGGTAATCACCAGATTCACGAACCAGCCGAAGATGGGGATGAGCCCCAGTATCGCGCCGGCAACGAGTCCGACGACCAGTGCGATCCAGCGGTTCGTGACGCCGACGCTCGAGAGCGCCCAGGCGGCGACGGCAAAGCGGCCGTAGACGACCCCGACCCAGACGAGCAGCGCGAACAGAACTGCCCCGAGTATCGATAGGGGAATGCCGACGATGGTGAACAGGAGTCCCAGCAAGAGCAGGGGGACTCCGCCGAGGACGATCAGGCCGATGGCCCCGGTCCGCAGCGGTTCGGTCGCGACGCGGGTGGCGACGTCGGCCGAAAACCGGGGGAACAGCAGCAACAGGAGTGCGCCCAGGATGAGGTTCGCCGCGAACGCGTACATCGCGAACACCCAGGCTGCCAGCGGTTGAATCACGGGCGCAAGATCGACGCCGAGCGTCGAATCACGGGTAATCTCGCCGGCAACCGTGTTCCGGTCACCCTCGAGGCTGCCGTCGTAGCGCAGATCGCCGGCAATCGCCGCCGTCTCGCCGAGGGTGATCGTGTCGGCACCGATGGTCACGTCGCCGTCGATGACACCGTGGATGGTGGCGGTGCCGACGCCGGCCTCGATCGATCCGGCGACCGTTCCGGTTTCGCCGACTTCGAGGACGCCGCCGGCGACGGCCACGCTGCCGTCGACCTGTCCGTGGATCTCGATGGAGCCGGCGACGCCGCTGATGTCGCCGCCGACGGTCCCGCCTTCCTCGATGACGATGGTTCCCGAGACGGCGTTGACGTCGCCGGTAACGGTGCCTTCCACGACGACCGTGCCGCCGAATGCGGTGAGTTCGTCGACGGTTTCGCCGGGACCGACGACGATAGTGCCGCCGGCCTGGCCACCGGTCTGGGCTGGCTGTGTGCCCGAGTGAGCCAGCACGCCCGCTGGCACGGTGGCGAGGACGACCAGCCCGACGACAGCCAGCACCAGAAGCGCACGGCTCGAGCGTGTTTGTACCATCTTACACCAAGTACATCGTGACACGACATAATAACAACACCTTCCTGCCAGCCGCTGGGAACGTGCCAAACCGGGCGGAACGCATCGTCGACCGAGTCACCAGTTCGGTCGTTTTATTGCCGGCGCTCCCCACCTCGAGGATATGAGCGCAGACGAGCCCGAGTCGGCGGCCACGACCGAGTCGGCAGGCGAAGAGTCGGTCGCTGGGCGCACCGAAGTCTGGATCGAAAAGTACCGACCACAGACGCTGGCGGAGATCAAAGGTCACGAGAACATCGTCCCGCGGCTGGTCAGCTACGTCGAGCAAAACGACCTGCCGAACCTGATGTTTTCGGGCCCGGCGGGAACCGGGAAGACGACCGCTGCACAGGCCGTCGCTCGCGAACTCTACGATGACGACTGGCGGGATAACTTCCTCGAGCTCAACGCCTCGGACGAGCGAGGTATCGATGTCGTCCGTGATCGAATCAAGAACTTCGCGCGCTCGAGTTTCGGCGGCTACAACTATCGGATCATCTTCCTCGACGAGGCCGACGCGCTGACGAGTGACGCCCAGTCGGCCCTGCGCCGGACGATGGAGCAGTTCTCACACAACACCCGGTTTATTCTCTCGTGTAACTACTCGAGTCAGATCATCGACCCGATCCAGTCTCGATGTGCGGTGTTTCGTTTCACCGAACTCTCCGAGGCGGCCATCGAAGCCCAGGTCCGTGAAATCGCCGAAACGGAGGACATCGAGGTTACCGACGATGGTGTTGACGCACTCGTCTACGCTGCAGCGGGTGACATGCGAAAGGCCATCAACGGACTCCAGGCGGCGGCCGTGATGGGCGAAACCGTCGACGAGGAAGGGGTCTTTGCCATCACCGCGACGGCCCGTCCCGAGGAGGTCGAAGAGATGGTGGAAAAAGCCATCGCCGGCGACTTTACGGCCGCCAGAGCCACCCTCGAGTCGCTGCTGACCGATCGCGGGCTGGCCGGCGGGGACGTCATCGATCAACTACACCGCTCAGCCTGGGAGTTCGACCTCGATGACATGGCGACCGTCCGACTGCTCGAGCGCCTGGGTGAAGTCGAGTTCCGGATCACCGAAGGCGCGAACGAACGGCTCCAGCTCGAGGCGATGTTGGCGTCACTGGCTCTCGAGGAGTAGTCGCTACTCGAGAGCCAGGTTTCACTCGAGGCCCAGGTCTTCACCGCGGTCGGGTTCGGTCTCTTCGTCGAGTGTCTGTTCGAGGTCGTCGATGGTCTGGTCCCCTGCTTCGTCACTGTGGCCGTTGTCTCCCGATTTAACTTCGCATTCTGTAGTGTATGGTTGTGTTTCCATAGTACCAACTTCCAACTGCGAACCTCTCACTTCACTTCCGATATCATTGCGTGAGCCTATCGTCGCTTCGGTGTCCTGAGTGTCGCTCTCGAGGGAACCGGGATCGTCACCCTCGAGTGTGGCCGTGTCATCGTGCCCGGGTCTCGCCGAATCATCGTCAGCCCCGTCCTCGAGTGACACCGTGTTCTCGTCATCCTCGCTTACGATTTCGACGGCAGCGCCGATAAACTCGAACCGGGCACCGCCGGTTTCACTCTCGGTGATGTGCACCGTCCACCCGTGGGCGTCGGCGATCTGTTCGACGATGGAGAGGCCGAATCCGGTGCCGTCGTCGGCCGTGGTGTATCCGGATTCGAACACCGTTTCCCGCCTTTCGGGTGGGATACCGACCCCGTCGTCTTCGACGTAAAACCCGCTTTCGAACGCGCCGACGCTGATGGTCGGGTCGTCGGGCGAGCCATCGGGGTTGCCGTGGAGGACGGCGTTTCGCAACAGGTTCTCGAGGAGTTCTTCGAACCGGGAGCGGTCGGCTTCGAGGATACCGTCTCGCTCGAGTTTGAGCCTTGCGTCGCCGGTGTTGACGACCGACCAGGCTCGGCGGGTCGTGTCGTGGATGGCGACGGGTTCGGTTTCGTCGATGACGTCGCCCTGTTTGGCCAGCGAGAGCAGTTTCTCGATAAGTTCGCCCATACGAGCGAGGGCGTCGTCGACCTCCTCGAAGTGTTCGCGGTCGCCGGTTTCTTCGTACAACTCGAGGTAGCCTCGAGCCACGTTCAACGGGTTTCGCAGGTCGTGACTGACGATGCTGGCGAACTCGTCGAGTCGTTCGTTCTGGGCTTTTAGTGCCCGTTCTCGGCGCTTCTGGTCGGTGATATCGGTATAAATTGCGTAGCCTTCGACGCCGCGTTCGCCCAGCGTCAACGGGACGACGTTTACCAGGAAATCTCTAACCTCCGTATTGGTTCGTCGGCGAGTGGTCGCCCGGAGCGTCTTGCCTTCGCGCAAGGCCTCGTTCAACTGTGCGGCCTCGTCTTCGAACCCCTCGGGAACGATGAACTCGTCGATATCTTCCTCCAGTACCGTCGATTCATCGAAGCCGAACACGGCTTCGAACCGGTCGTTGACCGCCTTCACGGTTGGCGTGTCCCCGGATAGCTCGTACTGGACGGCGGCGTCGGGAATGTTTTTGAACAGCGCCGAGAGTCGATCGCGTTCGTCGACGAGTTCTGTCTCTGCCTGGGATCGAGCGATGGCCTCGGCGATGTGGGCACACAGCAACTCGAGGAGTTCCTGGTCGTCGTCGTCGAACGCGTTCGTCTCCTCGGAGACTGCCTGAAACACGCCATAATCGCCGATCGGAACGGTGAGCGCCGAGCGATAGCCGCGGTCGTCTTCGACCGACTCGTCCGTCCGTACGTCGTCGATTCGGCTCGATTCTCCGGACTGGTAGGCGTCGCCGACGATCCCATAATCGCTGGGGACGCGAATTGCAAACGCCTCGTCCATCGTCTCCGAGTAGGCTCTGGGAACGAGTTCGTCGGTCGTCGTATCGACCGACAACAGCACACAGATGTCCAGTTCGATTACCGTCTCTGCAGTCTCGAGTGCGTGCTCGAACACGCCAGTTTCGTCCTTCGCAGCGGCAATTTCGGTCGCCCCCTCGTGTAACCGTGCGAGTCGTTCACGGTGTCGTCGCAACGCCGACTCGAGGCGGATCCGCCCAAGCGTCTCCTCGACGTGTGCAACCAGCAACTTCGCCAGTTCGAGGTCGGTTTCGTCGTACGCGTTGCACTCGGTCGAAATCGCCTGGAAGACGCCGACGCTCCCGACCGGGATGCTGATCGCCGAGCGATAGGCGTCGTCGTACGGTTTCGAGTCCGGCTCCGTCGTCGCGTCTTCGATGAGAAACGACCGCCCCTCGCGGTAGGTTCGGCCGAGAATTCCCGGTATTTCATCGGCTTCGATATCGGTTTTTTCGCCTTCGAGCGTCCCGCTCTCGAGGCTGCTCGAGGACGCGACGACTGTGAGTTGACTGTCATCGTCGTCGGTTTCGATGGCGAACGAACAGGTGTCGAAGCCGAGGACGGCTTCTGCGGTTTCGATAGCTAACTCGAACAGTCGGCCTTCCGTCCGACAGGCGACGATTTCGGTCGCCATTTCGTGAAGAGCGGTAATGGTTTTTCGAGGATGCCGGCTTCCGTTTTGGCTCTCTGGAATGGCGTTCGTGACGTCTCGTTCGGCCTCACGTCGTCGACAGACCCATTCGATTTCATCAGCGAGATGAGCGAACGACCCCTCACCATGCTGGCGAACGTAGCCGTCGATGCCGTCGGTCGACTGGGCGGCACCCGGTCCGTAGCTCGCACTCGAGTACAAGACGACCGGCGTTCGGTCGCTGTAGGCGAGCAGGTCGAACAGGTCGGCTCCCTCCGCGGTCGTCGGCGTTTCGGCGAAAACGAGGCAGTCGGCGCTCTCGAGTGCGTCCTCGATGGCCGGTGGAACGGCCCCGTCTCCGAACGGCGACTGGAGGGGTTCGACTGACAGCCCGTCCGCGGCTTCCTCGAGAGCGGTTGCTCCCGAGTGGGCTGCAGCGGTAGTAGCTGCTATGTAGCAGACGTATCTGGTGTCAGTCATTCCTTCGAGGTGGCATAGGTGTGTGGCGTAGTCACGGACCACACGTTTCGTACGAGAGTAAGGGGTAACGGTGATTAATAATCTGTTGGTTAACTCACCACTCGAGTCCTCGGCTTTTGGGGGACGAACGGACAGCTTTCGGCCGTTCGCTCACGTTCGAGTTGTGTGTCTCCGTCAGTTACGAGACTGAGGTCGTGATACTACTCATCGTAATCAAGACTGGGCGCTCGAGGGCCCTACCGTTCGCTCGTGGGTTCGCACTCGAGCGATCCAGTATCGGGTCACAAGCGTCATCGGGACCAGCCAGAGAAGGGCAAACGGAAGGGAGGCCGTCGGCAGCGTTTCGGGGGCGGCGAGGACGAACCGGCCGACGGCGATAGCCCCGACCAGCGTGAATACGGTCAGTGCGAGCAATCGGTCGGGTGCGTCCGTCGACACGTCCCAGGGACGAAGGGAGCCCGCTTCGCGGACGTCGAGGACGTACACGGCGAAGACGCCACCAGCCACACTGGTTGTCAGCGCAATCGCCCAGTCGAGTCCGAACGCGTATCGGCCCGTCACGAGTTCGCCGAGGGCGACCGGCACGAGAGGAATCGCTGCCGCTAACGTTGGCCCGCCGTTCCACGCCGCGTACAGGAACGGTCCGGCGACGATGAGCGAGGTGGCAATGGCGATCACCCACGCACTCAGGCTGTCGAACAGCCCGGTCGTCGTATCGAGCGATTGTCCGTCCACGGTAACCACGCCGCCCAGTGCGCTCACGGTAAACAGGAGGGTGAAGATACCCAGAATCAGGGCCGTTACCGCCGTTCGACGAGGGACGAGGCCGACGAGTGGATGTTGCCAGAGTGGCGTCTCGAGTTTGCTGTCGGCCGTCCGTTCGCGATGACCCTCACCCGTCCGCTCGAGGCTCGTGCTCGAGGAAGTGTCGCCCGCTAGCGGCCCGTCGGTGGTGTCGGTATCGCTACTCACGCCTCCACCTCGTGGATGACGGTCGCGTAGCCGTCGTGATCCGGCTCCTGTGCGTTCTCGAGATTCAGTGTCTGCGGCGAGACGTCCCAGCCCTCGCCAGCGTATAGTCGCGAGAGGTACTGACGGGCATCCGCGTAGGACTCGATGCCGTGTTTCGGCCGAGCGCCGGTGTCGACGTGGGCCTGCATCGAGACGACGCTACCGAACTGCCAGCATCGAACGTGACGGCGGCCGCTCGTTCCGTAATAGGTCTCGGCAGCCGTCGCCTGCTGGCGAACGTACACGTCGCGGTCGGCGTCGTAGGCGTATCGGGTGTACTCCTCGAGGCTTCGCACCCAGCCGCTGTCCTCGAGTGGGGCCATCACCCGTTCGAGGCCGCCGGGTGCCCGCTCGAGGTCGAACACCACGTTGATCGGCGAAGTCGGCTCGAATCCGTCGTCCGTCCGTTTGTAGTGGTATCTCGCCACGGGGGAGTCGCGCTCGTCTCGAATCGTTCCCTCGGCGTCGACGCCGTCGATCTGGAGGCGGCCGTCAGCCGACTGGACACGACCTAGCTGTGGCTGACTGGGCGGGGCTGGGACCAACGCTACCCCCACCCCTGTCGCCAGCGCTGCCAGGACGCCACGACGGCCGAAGCCCATTCACCAAAACGTCGGCCGCTCTGAATAATAGTCTTTTTGATAACATTTCACCGTCGCCCTCGAAAACGTGGTCAGGGATAGCGGTCTCGGGCGTCTATTTTTTGCTACCGACCGGGACGTTCCGGGCCCATTGGTGATTCGACGTGTGGATGATCGATGGGTACAACGCCGGGGTCCAGTCCTCGAACGCTGTCGTCAAAACCGGTGCGTGGGACCGTTCGGAACTGTTTTACCGCCTGCACGGCCAACACAGCATACGAATGAGCGAGCTTGCTGCGGAATATCAACTCGAGTATTTCGAGGCGGAGGGATTCGCTCGCAAGGAGTGTCCCTCGTGTGGCGCGCATTTCTGGACGCGCGACCACGACCGAGAGACCTGTGGCGAACCGCCATGTGAACAGTACGACTTCATCGACAGCCCGGGCTTCGCTGAGGAGTACACCTTAGAGGAGATGCGCGAGGCGTTCCTCTCGTTTTTCGAAGAGCACGACCACGAGCGCATCGACCCCTACCCCGTGGCGGCAAACCGCTGGCGTGACGACGTCCTCTTGACCCAGGCGTCGATTTACGACTTTCAGCCGCTGGTCACCTCCGGGCAGACGCCGCCGCCGGCGAATCCGCTGACGGTGAGCCAGCCCTGTATCCGCATGCAGGACATCGACAACGTCGGCAAAACGGGCCGGCACACGATGGCCTTCGAGATGATGGCCCACCACGCGTTCAACGTCCGAGAGGACGCCGAGGCGGAGTACGCCTACGAGGGCGAGGTCTACTGGAAAGACCGCACCGTCGAACTCTGTGACAAATTGCTCGACTCGCTGGGGGCGGACATCACGGATGTCACCTATATCGAGGACCCGTGGGTCGGCGGCGGCAATGCCGGACCAGCCATCGAAGTCATTTACAAGGGCCTCGAGCTGGCGACGCTCGTTTTCATGTGCATGGAGCAAGACCCCGATGGCGAGTACGAACTCAAAGACGGGAACACCTACTCGTTCATGGACACCTACATCGTCGACACCGGCTACGGCCTCGAGCGCTGGACCTGGATGAGCCGGGGAACGCCGACGGTGTACGAAGCGATCTACCCCGAGATGATCGACTTCCTGAAGGACAATGCCGGCCTCGAGTACACCGACGAGGAGTCCGAACTGGTGGCCCGCGCGGCCCGACTCTCGGGCCAGCTCGACATCGACGACGTCGACGACGTCGAAGCGGCCCGTGGCGAGATCGCCGACGAACTCGGCGTCGACGTCGAGGAACTTCGCACGCTGGTCGAACCGCTCGAGCGGATCTACGCCATCGCCGACCACTGTCGGACGCTTGCGTACATGTTCGGAGACGGTATCGTCCCCTCGAACGTCGGGACGGGCTATCTCGCCCGAATGGTGTTGCGCCGGACGAAACGGCTCTGTGACACCGTCGGCGTCGATGCGCCGCTCGACGAACTCGTGGATATGCAGGCCGACCGACTCGCGTACGATAACCGCGACACGATTCGTGACATCGTCCGCACCGAGGTCGAGAAGTATCGGGAAACCCTCGAGCGTGGCGGCCGTCGGGTCGAACAGCTTGCTGAGGAGTACGCAGAGCGCGGCGAGGCGATTCCGGTCGACGAACTGATCGAACTCTATGACAGCCACGGCATTCAGCCCGATATGGTCGAGGAAATCGCGGACGAGGTGGGCGCTGACGTGGACGTCCCCGACGACTTCTACAGCCTGGTGGCCGACCGCCACGACAGAGCGGTCGCCGACGAAGCGGAGGCCTCGAGCAACGACGACCGCTTTGGGGACCTTCCCGACACGGAGAAACTGTACTACGACGATCAGGGCCGGACCCAATTTGAGGCGGTCGTGCTGGACGTGTTCGAACGCGAGGAAGGGTACGATGTCGTCCTCGATCAGACGATGTTCTATCCCGAGGGCGGTGGCCAGCCGGCCGATCACGGGACGCTCTCGACCGAGGAAACGACCGTCAACGTGACGGACGTCCAGATCGAAAACGGCGTCATCCGTCACCGTACCGACGAAGACCCCGGAAAGGGCGGCTTCGTCAACGGACAGGTCGACGCGACTCGCCGTCGTCGGCTCATGCGACACCACACGGCGACCCACATCGTCATGGACGCTGCACGCCAGGTGCTCGGTGAGCACGTTCGTCAGGCGGGTGCCCAGAAAGGCACCGACTCATCGCGGATCGACCTCCGCCACTATGCGCGCGTCAGTCGCGATGACGTCAAGCGTATCGAACGCATCGCGAACGACCTCGTCATGGAGAACGTCTCGGTGACGCAGGAGTGGCCCCACCGCCACGAAGCCGAGGCCGAACACGGCTTCGACCTCTACCAGGGTGGTATCCCGCCGGGAACCAACATCAGACTCATTCACGTCGCCGAGGACGTACAGGCCTGCGGTGGCACACACGTTTCCCGGACCGGCGACGTCGGGGCGATCAAAATCCTGAACGCCGAGCGCGTCCAGGACGGGGTCGAACGGCTGGTCTTCGCCGCCGGCGACGCCGCCATCGAGGCAACCCAGCGAACCGAAGACGCACTTTATGAGGCGGCCGACGCCCTCGACGTCTCACCCGAGGACGTCCCCGATACGGCCGAACGCTTCTTCGAGGAGTGGAAAGCCCGTGGCAAGGAAATCGAGGCGCTAAAAGAACAGCTCGCGTCCGCTCGAGCCAGCGGCGGGGCGGGTGGCGAGGAGGTCGAGGTCGGCGAGACGACCGCGGTCATTCAGCGCATCGACGCCGATATGGACGAACTCCGGGCGACGGCTAACGCGCTCGCCGATGAGGGCCAGATTGCCGTCATCGGCTCCGGGGCGAGCGGCGCGCAGTTCGTCGTCGCCGTGCCGGACGGGGCCGACGTGAACGCCGGCGAGGTCGTCGGCGAACTCGCCTCGAGAGTGGGCGGCGGCGGCGGCGGCCCACCCGATTTCGCCCAGGGCGGGGGTCCGGACGTGGACGAACTCGACAACGCGCTCGAGGCAGCACCCGATATCCTGCGGCAGGTCCTCGACGCCTAACGTTCGACGCCTGACCGCCTTCGTCACCGTTTCTCAGGTATTTGCGTCACTCGAGAGCCGCCGATAGCATCATATATCGTGTTATTGTATCACATGGTGCCTGTCACTGGGTAGGGGTACCTGCGACGGGCCACCCGGGCGACGTCACACCGTCCGGACCGCGAACTATGGTTTCGACCTCCCCGATTTTTATTCGAGTCCAAGCACTCGTTTCGTCGCCCGCTCGACTCCCTCGAGGTCGGCCTCCGGGGCGTAGACGCCGAGTCGCCACTGGGCCCGCTGGGCGGCTTGCAACCCCTGTACGAGGGGCGATTGCTCGTGGAGGCGGCGAACCGTCCCCGAGACGACGACTCGCGTGTCGGTTTCGGGCATGCTCGGGCGGCCCGGACAGTCGACGATGACCGACCGGGCGGGGACGTCGGCAGCCTCGGCGATTTCTCCTTCGAACGCCCGAATCGCCTCGTCGTCGGCCTCGAGGACGGCATCGGGAACGGCCTCGAGCTCCGCCCAGACGGCGCGTTTGTAGAGGCGTCGCTCGGCGAGTCGCGTGGCCATCTCGGTCGTTTCCGCACACCCCTGCAGGGACGTGAGCAACTCGGCGTCGGTCATCCGGGCGAATCGCTCGGGTGTAACGTCGGTCGAATCGAGCAGTCGCTCGGCGCTACGCTCGAGCATCGACCCCGCGATGCGGGAGACGTGGTGGCGATACACAGTCGCGTTCATCAGGGCTCGAGCCACGAGCAGACTTTCGGCCGTCGCGACGTTGCCCTCCTCGAGGGCGAGGGTGCCGTCGACGAATTTGAGCACCCGGACGAGACGACCGGGGTCGACCGTGCCGTAGGGGACACCCGTGTGGTGGGCATCTCGCAGCAGGTAATCCATCCGGTCGACGTCGAGGTCGCCCGAGACGAGCTGGCCGAGCTTTCCCCGGCCAGCGATCAGGTCCGCGATCACATCCGGAGCCAGGCCGTGGGACTCCAGGACGCCAGCGATGTCGGCCGTCTCGAGCAACTCGTGCACGTCGTCGTGATGGCGACCGAGTCTGCGCTCGATGATCCGCTCAGTCTGGTGGCCGTAGGGGCCGTGGCCGACGTCGTGGAGGAGGGCTGCCGCGCGAACGGCGTCGGCGCGTGCGCCGTCGATTCCCAGCTGGGTGAGTGCCTCTCGAGCCAGGTGATAGACGCCGAGGCTGTGTTCGAATCGGGTGTGACTCGCCGACGGGTAGACCAGCCGCACCGTCGAGAGCTGTTTGACGTGTCTGAGCCGTTGCATCGCCGCGGTGTCGAGGAGGTCCCGTGCGACGCCGTCGACTTCGACGTAGTCGTGAACGGCGTCTTTGATCGCGTGCATAGCTTCTCTCGTGGCGGCGGTGACAAAATCCCAGCGAATACCGGGCAGTTACAATTGGCTGCTGACCGCTCGAGCGTGTTTTACGTTCCCTCCCAACCGTCAGCCGCTGAGCGAAACCGGATATCAGCAATCAGTTTCACCCACAGGTGCGACTACTGGTGAACTACCCAACCTATTCGCTCACCGCTGACGCGTTCGCTCCACGAGGAAGGGGACTTAGCGCCTAATTCCAGTAAAATCCTCGATAAGTAATGATCTCTGAACGGTCTGCTGAATACAGAGGAGGTATCTCGCACTGCTTTACCAGACAATCCCCGGAAGGAGACCGCTTTTCACTGGGTTCGATAAGCGGCCATCATCTTGTGATTTGGGAATCGGAGCAACGTTTTTTCGCCACTGCAGCATAATATATATCTAGCTATGACGAGACAGCGAATTACCGAAATCACACCAGAGGAGGTGGATGACAACGAACTGAGTACCATGCTGAAGGAGTCCGAGATGCTTGCAGGAGACGCCACACTACAAGGTATTGTGGCCCGGCGACCAGAGATATTCAAAGGGTTTCAAGCGTTTATCGGTGCGGCACTGCGGGGGGAAAACAGCACAATCGAGCCGCATATTAAAGAGCTAATGCGGCTCAAATCCGCCGAAATCAATCGCTGTACCTACTGCAGCACAGTCCGGATTCAGGATGTCCGCAACGACGTTGCCCCACTGGAGGAAGACGTCCTTGGGGAGTTTACCGACGATAACCTAACCGAGCGAGAGGCCCTTGCTGTCGAATTCGCCGAGAAAATGGGTGGGGATCCGAACCAGATTAGTGATGCGTTCTTTGAGGAACTGCGAACCGAGTTCACCGACGATGAAATTGTCGAACTGGTGTTGACAGAGTGTGTCTATAAGATGGGGCACACAATCTCCAACACACTGCAGGTCGGAACCAGCGAGGACAACGACTATCCAACCGATCTTGATTACCCGCTCGCAGAACCAAAGCCACAAACTCTGACGAGTAACGACTAGTGGCTTCCCAACCCTGCACGGATGCGTGAAACCGATTACGGGCGTCCGGTTTCACGCATCGGTCGACGTTTGGGAGGGTACTAGCCTCTCCGGAGAGTGCTATTCACGAAATCCGGTATAAGCCCTTAAAATAGAATTTTAGTGGCAAAAACACTTCAGTTACCGTTTCCTCGCTGCGAAGCTATCACGATAACCTTGATCTGGCTAACACTCCTTCCAAAACCTGCGCCCTGTATTCAATACGCCGTTTATCTCAATTCCTGAAGCCTTCAACAGAGTCACCGATGAAGGTCTGGGAAGCCACTGAATGGCCCGCTCGAGAGCCCAATAGGAACCACTCGCGAAATTCGTGACGTCCGTTTGGGCAACAGGGGGCCGTAGGTCCGGGAATCTCCCTCGTCATCGAATCGTTGCTCCCACGGAAGCGAAATTAACGAACGAGACAACGCGACTGGGTATTTATTTATCGAGGGCTGAAACCTCGTCCCAATGAGCATCATTCAAACCCGTAATCTCCGCCGTCGATTCGGCGACGTTGCCGCCGTCGACGGCCTCGACCTCGAGGTACAACGGGGTGAGATCTACGGCTTTCTCGGACCGAACGGGGCGGGAAAATCGACGACGATCAACATGCTGCTTGGATTCGTCCCGCCGACTGGCGGTTCGGGGACCATCCTCGACGCCGATATCGAGACCCAATCGCTGCAAATTCGCCAGCGAACTGGCGTCTTGCCCGAAGACTTCGGCGTCTACGACCGGCTCACGGCCCGAAAGCACGTCGAGTTCGCCGTCGACACGAAAAACGCGGCTGACGATCCGGCGCAACTCCTCGAGCGAGTGGGCCTCGGCGACGCTATCGACCGCAAATCCGGGGGCTTTTCGACCGGAATGACCCAGCGACTCGCGCTCGCGATGGCACTCGCGGGCGAGCCCGAACTGCTCATCCTGGACGAACCCTCGAGCGGCCTCGACCCCAACGGGGCCAGAGAGATGCGTCAGATCGTAACCGAGGAAGTCGACCGCGGGGCGACGGTCTTTTTCTCGAGTCACAGCATGGAGCAGGTCGAGGCAATTTGCGACCGGGTCGGCATCATGCGTGAGGGCCGACTCGTCGCCGAGGACACCATCGACGGCCTGAAATCGGGCTTCAGCTCACCCTCCAAGCTGCGTGTCGGCGTGGACTCGGTGCCGGACGCCGTGCTCCAACGCCTCCGGGGGCTCGAGTCGGTCATCGACGCCCGGACGGATAGTCGGTTTATCTATATCGAACTCGAGGAGGAGGCACCGAAAGCGCCGGTGTTCTCGACCATCGAGGACCAGGGCGTGACCATCGGCGAAATCGGGACGAAGACGGCCTCTCTCGAGGACCTGTTCGCGTCGATCACAACCGGCGAGCGCAGTGCTGAGAATCCCGTGGAGGTGCGCCAATGACCTGGCTCCACGTCGCCCGGAAGGACTTCCAGGATGCCGGGCGTTCGCGGCTGCTGTGGGTGTTGACTGGGCTGTTGGTACTGTTGATCGCGGGTCTCTCGGCGATCCCCTACGTCCTCGCGAGTGATGGCCGCCCCGCGTTCGAAAACGGGCTCGTCTTCTTGTACTCACCGATCGGGTTTCTGATCCCCATCGTCGGTCTCATCGTGGGCTACCGGGCAATCGTCGGCGAGCGCGAATCGGGCAGCATCCGTTTCCTGCTCGGACTCCCGAACACTCGGCGTGACGTCCTGCTGGGAAAACTCGTGGGGAGGACGGCGGTCGTGGCCGTCCCGACCGTAATCGGGTTCGCGGTCGGTGGCCTCGTCCTCGCACTCCTGTACGAGGGCTTCGCGTTCGGCGCGTATCTCGGCCTCTTCGCGTTCACCGTGGTGATGGGGCTGGTGTACGTCGCCATCGCCCTCGGCGTCTCCGCCAGCGTCGATAGTCGGGCCAAAGCGCTGGCCGTGGTCGCCACCCTCTACGTCGTCGTCGATATCGCCTGGAGTTTCGTCCCCATGTCGATCTACTGGGCGCTCGAGCGCAGTTTCCCCGGGTTCGAGAACCTGCCGGCGTGGTACCTGTTTCTCGAGCGCCTCAGTCCGGGACAGGCGCTGTCGGCGATTTCACTCACGCTCGTCGATTTCGTGGGCGCAGAGGACATCGACGTGACGGCCGCCGGCCGGGTCGCCGGCGAGGTGCCCTTCTACCTCGAGAACTGGTTCGCCTGGGTGATCGTGCTGGCCTGGATTTTCGTCCCGCTGGGGATCGGCTACCTTCGGTTTCGGGACGCGACGCTCAATTGAACGGATTTCAACTCGCCCTAAGGTCTGGAACGGTGACACCGAAGCGCGTATTTACCGCCTACCCTGACGGGTTCGAAGCCGAGTTCACGGACAAGCCCCACCCTCAAAACGCCGAAGGCGCTTAGGGTGGGGTAGTTGACCGGAGACATTCGACACGCACTCGAGACCGAAATACCCGTCACTCAGCACGTACTATCGGTCCCTATGCCAACCGTCTCAAATCGTAGGGCCTCGATCTACTATGCGACCGATGGCGACGCCGAGGGCCCGCCCGTCGTGTTCGTCTCTGACGCTGGCCTGGGTGGCTGGTCCTGGGGGTGGCAACACGCCGCGCTTGCCGGCCCGTTCGAGACCGTCGTCTGGGACCTGCGGGGTACCGGTCGGTCAAGCGCTCCGGACGGTCCGTACAGTCTCGAGACACTGGTTTCCGATCTCGAGGCAGTCTGTCGCGCGGCGGGTTACCGACGCGTTCACCTCGTGGGGCTCGGACTGGGCGGGGCAATCGCCCTCGAGGCAGCCCATCGGACCGGACGCGTCGAAACGCTCACACTGGTTGGGACGGCCGCCCACGGTGATGCGTTCGACCTCGACTCGCTGCTCGTGGCGGTCGATGACGACGGGGGTGCAGAGACGGCGGCCGCACTCGCGGAATCCCTCGAGCACGGTCTCTCGGAACCGTTCCGTACCGACCATCCCGACGTGGTCGAAGGCATCGTCGACTGGCGACTCGAGGGGGATGCCGGGAGAACGGGACTGCAGGGCCAACTTGAGGCGCTCGCAAGGTTCGACGTGCGCGACAGGCTGTTCGAGATCACCCAACCTGCGCTCGTTTTCCACGGTACCGCAGACGAACTGGTGTCACCAGCGGCCGGAGAGGCCCTCGCCAATGGCTTGCCACGTGGCGAGTTCGTCCCGCTCGAGGGGGCAGGCCACCTCGCCACAATCGAACGATCGCGCGTGATCAACGACCGACTGTTCGAGTTCCTCGCATTCGAGGACTAATCTGTCAGTACACTCGAGGGAAGGCCCACCATATTGATGTTCCCTCCGGCCCTGTACCACGTTACGCGGGGGATGGGGGGCGTCTGTCGTTGCCATATGATAGACGGCCGTCACTGCGATACCACCACCAACCACCACATATCGTATCCCCGCGTGCATTCAACTCCCGTGATCCGATGGCTCGATGGTTTTTGTAGTGCTAGAATTCGCTCGAGTGAGTACGCTTTCCAACGGCTCGTTTCGTGGTGGCGGTTCCGTTGGCGCTCGAGGGTGCCCGCGTTCAGACCGTCCAGCGGTCTGAGTACGCCGTTCCACAGCGACACTGGGCGTAGGCGTGGACGACGTCGCCGTCGGCGTAAATCCCGCCGACCTCCTCGTTTTGTGCTTCGGCGAACGCGAAAATGAACTGGACGCCGTGTTCGTCGTCCCCCTCGTCTTCGTCGGCCGGCGGCTCCTCCGGGCAGGTGCCACCCGTCAGATCGCCGTCGATGATACCCTCGTGTTCCATCGCAGAGCGAGCGAATCCCATCGCGTCGGTGCCCGTCGCGGCTTTGAACGCGTTGCGCCCACGCTCGCCATCGACGACGATCACGACGCCATCGTCGACGGCCTCGCCGTACCCTGTGAGGCGGTCGTCGTCCACGTAGTCGGTTGCCAGAAAGAGCGCGACGTCCTCGAGTCGCTCGCCGGCGAGAAACGCCTCGCGGGCTGGGGTGGTCGTCTCGGTCATACCCCGGATTCGGGGGCGCGAGGGAAAAAAGACGCGAACTTCGTGGTCGGCAGGTTGCACGCTACTCGTCGAACGTCTCGAGTTTCCGAACGAGTTTCGTGTACAGATCCGGCGCACAGTACCAGCCAGCCTCGATCATCGAATCGATCGTTTCCCGTGCTTCGGAGACGGTGATGTGGCCCCGTTTGGCACACAGGAGGACGATGTAGGCTGTTCCTCGAGTCTCGATACCCTCGACCGTTGCGGTCGTTCGGCCATAGGCTTCGTCCATCACCGCAATTGCATCGCGTGAGCCAGCGCATTCGAGGACTGCCACATCGGCGTCGCTCAGGTTTGGGTTCTGTTGTAACCGGCTCTCCAACGGCGAGTTATCAGCTGTGATGACCTCGAAAAGCCCGGACTCGATGCACTGCTGGATGCGGCGTGCATCGGTATATCCTGCTTCGAGACCGGTGGTGACGACCTCCGTGTGAATTTCCTGGGGAACGTAGCACTGCCCCTCGAGATTCGAGACCAGCTGGAGTTGTGCAGCCTTCGCCAGATAAATGAGCGGCGTTGCGTCGAAAACCCACATTCACAGCTCCTCGAGATCGGCTTCGAGATGGTCGTCGGACACCCACGTACTGTCGTGATCGGCGACGAGCTGGGCAAACTCCCAGACCGACACCCCCGCGAGTTGAGCGGCCTTCGTGAACGTAATCTCCCCTGCAGCGAGGCGTTCGAGGGCGTGCTCGCGACGCCACTCTTCGAGGCCTTCCGCGAGCAGCTTGCGGACGCCAGTACTTCGATCTAACCGTTCTTCCTCGAGGTAGGCCTCGAGTTCCTCCTCGAGTTCGTCCGGCACTCGCGTCGATATCGTTCCCATACTGTTTACTATGTGTACAACGTATACAATCGTTTCGCTCGTTCCGGTTGTCCGTGGGTCGGTCGCTCGAGGCACAGCTATCGCTCACCAAAACAATCATTGACCGAAGCTGTCGCTCATAGTTGTAGAATGCGTGAATTCGACGGCGTTAGCGACTCGGCGTCGCCTGCTCGAGGTCCGTAGTCGCCAGCAGCACTTGCAGTGCGTCAGTCGGCGACATATCGTCGTCGAGCTGGCCGGCGTACCAGGTGAGCATCTCGGCGAACACCTCGCGGACATCGTTGGAATCGGTCCGGAAGTGTGCGAGTTCGCCGTCGGTTTTCAGCGTGATATCGACCCCGTGTGCCTCGGACGCAGCAGTCAGCGCTGCCGCCCCACCGGCAGCCGCTGCTGGGTCGTCATCGACGCCCTCGAGCGGGTCAGCCCCCTCCTCGAGGGGCCCGTCATCCGACAGCTCCTGCCGTGTGCGTTCGGCAGCCTCGAGCGACTCGGGCATCGGAAGATGCTCGAGTGACTCGGGGGTGCTATCGGAGTCGGCGCGAACGACGTAGCGGTTCTCGTCCAGCTGTGAGACGGTCTCGTTGTCTACGGGTACCTGCAACTCGTCGGGAGTGAGAACGCCGTCGTCGGGTGTCGGGTCTGGTGTCATAGCACGCGTCACGAAATATGGGTGATCAGTTGTGTGTCTGTGCTCGAGTGAAGGTGTGTAAGTCGTTAGACTTCGACGACCGTTTGATCGGAGCTTACCGTTTGTGGCATCGTGACGCCGTAGGTAAACTTCGCACCGGACTGATCGACGATTTCGATAGTTGCTCTGTCCCCAGTGTTGAGATCGTTGAGATTGGAGTTTTCAGCGGCATCCAATTGAATTCCAATAACGACTCGATCGGAGGTGTCGGTCAAGGAGTTATCGTCGGAATCCGTTGTTGCAGCGGTGGTTGTGAATTGTGCACCACCATTAGCAACATCCTCATGTGCCAACGTCTCAGATGTCGAATTATCGGTGTATTGTACCGTTACTGCGGTAAGATCAATAACATCTGAACCGGCCGATTTTTTCACCGTCAGGTTGATTTGCTCGAACGGTTCATCAGGATCGTTTGCTTCTGCATATGCATGCGTAACTTCGATTTGGTTAGCCACTGCCTGCTGAGTTTCCGTGCCAGTGTCTGATGCTTGACTCTGCAGAGAGCCAGCTGTATTGATCAATACACCTGCCGCGATCGCCGCGACAAGAACCATTGCGATGAACACGATGAGGGTACCGATACCCACCTGACCGCGTTCGTCTTCGTTAGTTATTTTCTCAAACATTTTAGACCTCCACAACGTCAGAGTCTTCACTGAACGTTGCTGGAACGGTCACACCGTAACTGAACTTCGCACCAGACTGGTCGACTAACTCGAGAGTGGCGCTACTACCGGTGGTAATTCCGCCACTACTGTCTTCAACAGCGTCGACGTCGATAGTAATCTCGACGCGGTCACTGGTGTCGGTGAGCGATTCGCTGGTTGTAGTTCCAGCTAGTGCAGTGGTGTTGAACGTTGTGGCCTCCGCATTTCCAGTTGTGTGCTCGAGCGTCTGTGACGTCGTCTCACTCGTATACTGGACCGTCAGTGATGTTAGGTCGATCACGTCAGAACCGGCTGATTTCTTTACAACAAGATTAAGTGCGTCAACACCATCCTCAGTGCCGTCACCTGCCTCTTGGGTTGTCTCTCCGTATGCGTGAACAACCTCTATCTGATTCGCCACCGCTTGCTGGGTCTCTGTACCTGTATCGGACGCCTGACTCTGCAGTGAGCCGGCCGTATTGATCAATACACCTGCCGCGATCGCCGCGACAAGAACCATTGCGATGAACACGATGAGGGTACCGATACCCACCTGACCGCGTTCGTCTTCGTCTGTTATTGTTTCGAACATAATTGCGTACACCCTGTGTGTCGTCTCGAGCCGCACCCTTCCAACCACAAGACTGGAAACTCGGTCGCTCGTCGGTGAGCAACGGCCGCCGATTCGACGGGCACAGCCCGTCGCTTCCTGGGGGGACGTGGCGACGGGACCGTGCGTACACGGCTGTACGAGAGGCCCCGTCGAATATCGGCGTGCGGCGATCTGGTCGACATCACAGTATCTGGGGATGTACCCCAGGCGAGAAATGGTCTAGTTAGGCTATTAACCTCCGTACAGTTTCAGGACTCGACTCACGTCTCGATACGCGGGCCGAATCGGGGTCCGAACTCGAGGGCACTACTATACGGACAGTGTGCCTACTCGAGAGTGAATGAACCTCGGGCTCGGTAACCTCCGTGACGCCCTCGAGCGGTTTCTCGGGAATACGGGTGGCCGCCGCGGACGCGAACGCGAGCAACAGCGGCGAGCCGACGGCGACGACGGCGACGAGCCAGCCGAGGAGGCAGTTGAGGAGGAGCCCGAACCCGAGACCGAAGAGCGACCCGACTCGGACGAACTCGACGACGAGGAAGTGATCGACGACCTGTATCACCGGATCGACTCCCTCGAGGAAAATCTGAACCAGAAAGACGCCCAGCTTGGCTCGATCGAGGATTCGACCCAGCACGTCTCCTCGCAGGTCGAGGAAGTCAACGACACGATTCGTCAACTGCTGGGGATTTACGACCGGTTGACCGACGACGTCAACCCGTTTACAGGCGCTGGCGAGGAAAAACACGGCTTCGGCGTCTTCGACGAAGACGAAGAACCGGAGGGATTCGGGCTGGGACAGCCGGCTTCCTCGAGCGAGGAGCCGTCGAACCCGTTCGAAACCGAAGCCGAGGAGGACACCGTCTCGTTCGACGACCTCAAACACATGATCGAGGACGCGGCGGCCGCGAGCGGGATGGCTGCCGAGGAACCGAGCGGTGGGCAGACCATCACGTTCGACGAGGATGACGTCGAAGACACCCACGTCGAGGTGCAGGCCACCGAGAGCGTGGACGAGCCGGAGGCGGACGATTCTGCCGACGAAGACGATCTCGAGGAAGACGATACTGAAGAGGAAAGTGCCACCCTCGCTCACCTCTCGAGCACCTACGCGAGCGACATCGTCGTCTTCGAGTGGCTGACCGAACTCGTACGAACGGGTGGCCCCGCAGCGACCTTGCGGGCGATTTCGTACTATCACGAGATCGGCTGGATCAGCGAGGACGTCAAAGCCCACCTCGAGAGTGTGCTGAGCGGCCCGGACCTGGATATGCACGTCGAGCCCGAATCGACGCCCGACGAACTGACCGCCGAGGATCACGCTGATAGTTACACCTACATCATGAAACTGCAGGAGATCCACGAGACCAAACAGGAAGTGGCCCCCTGAGGTGGACAGATGGGATTCAGCACCAGTGGCGCCGTCGCAATCCTGTTCATCGGCCTGCTCGTGGCCGTCGGCATCGTCTATCCGACCCTCGAGACGGCCCACGACCGGCGGGCGGGGGCGATCGACGAACGCGATGAGCGTGCCCTCGATCTGCGAAACGCGGCGTTCGAGGTCGAGACGAGTTACGACGCCGGCTCGGAGACGGTGTCCGTGAACGTCACCAATACGGGGACGACGACGCTTTCGGTAACCGAAATCGACCTGCTGCTCGATGGGGTGTTACAGACGGAGACAGCGACGGCTGTGAATGACGATGCGACCCGGGAGCGACTGCACTCGGGCGAGGTCCTCGAGATAACCGTCGAGAACGTGGCCGAGGAACCGAACCGCGTGAAAGTCGTGACCGAACACGGACTGGCGCGGGTGCTGACTGAGGGTGGTGGGTGAACGATGGCGAGTGAATCCGTCTCGACACTGATCCTGTTCATCGCGGCGATGTTGCTTGCGGCCGCCATTGCGGGGACGCTCGTCGCGAACGTCAACGACATCAGCAACTCTATCGATACCCAGAGCAGTAACGTCCAGCAGCAACTCGATACCGACATCGAAATCATCAGCGACGCGGGGAGCGACGCGATCTACGACAATGACACCGGGAACATCACCTTGCTGGTCAAGAACACGGGCCAGGAGACGCTTGCCAACGACGGAACCGGAATCGACGTGCTGGTCGATGGCCGGTTCGTCTCGAGCAACAACTTCGAAATCGAGGTCGTGACCGGCGAGGTCTGGCGTCGAGGCGAAGTCGCCGAGATCATCATCGAAGAACCGCTCGAGTCCGGCGAACATCGCGTCGTCGTCGACGTCGGCGGCGACAGGGAGGTGTTCGAATTCTACGTGCCATGACTGACCACTACTCACTCGGTTTGACGGAGACTGACCGCGTCAACAACGCCTTCGGTGGCGGCCTTCCGGAGGGGAGCGTCGTGCTCATCGAAGGCGAAGACGGCGCGGGGAAGAGTGCGCTGAGCCAACGGTTTTCGTATGGAATGGCAAGCGAGGGTACCTACGTCACCTACATTTCGACGGAACTCGAGTCCTGGGAGTTCGTCCAGCAGATGCACTCGCTCTCCTACGACGTGGTGGACTTCCTGCTCGACGAACAGCTGTTGTTTTTGCACGCGAACGTTGACACCCACTCGAGAGGGGCCGAACGCCAGTTACTGGCGCGGTTGGCCGATGCACAGACGCTCTGGCGAGCGGACGTCGTGTTCGTCGACACGCTGTCGGCGCTGTTGCGAAACGACCCGAACTTCGAGGCGGCCGACCCGGAAGACGCCGACCACGTCCTCCAGCGGCTGGTCACGTTCTTGCGGCAGGTAACCCTCCAGGAGAAGACGGTCGTGTTGACCATCGATCCGACGAGCGTCGCCGACGATGCACTGCGCCCGCTACGAAACGTCGCCGACATCTACCTGGATATCGAGACGGCAGCGGTCGGTCAGGAGATCAGACGCCAGATTCGGGTGCGTCGGTTCCAGAATATGAAAAACCCGGTCGACGACTCAATCGGCTTCAACGTCCAGCAGGGCCGTGGCCTGTCGATCGTGAGCCGGACGGTGGCCTAACATGGCGGATTTCAGCACGGCGCGACTGACGAACGAACTCGACGCCCTGGCGAGTGAACACCCACACCTGCGCGAGCACCTCGAGTGGTTCAACGAGGAGTACGGCGAGTATCCGTCGCTCATCGAGGAGCCATCCGGCGAGTGGGAATCGGACCGGCCGAACGTCCTCTATGAGGCTGAAGCGCCGATTTTCGTCCACGTTCACGGTGACGTCGGGATCGATACCACGTACTACTGCGTTGAGCCCACGCTCGAGGCAGCTGACAAAGCCCTGTACAACCGTATTCGCGGACTCATTTTGGACAAAAGCGTCACTCGGCCGGCCCCCACCGACAACGAGGAGTTCGAAGAACATCTCGACGAACTCCTGGGCGAGGTCGCCGAAGTCACGACGGGGCTGACGGGGCAATCGATTGGCAGACTGAAAGCGCTCGGTGGTGGCAAGGTGAGTCTGTCGCGCGAACAGTACGACAAACTCAGATACCAGCTGCAACGAGATATCGTCGGTCTCGGTCCCCTCGAGCCGGTGATGGTCGACACGGCAAACGAGGACATTCACGTCATCGGGCCCCACCAGTGTTACATCGACCACGGCACCTACGGGATGCTCCAGGCGACGGTCGATTTCGGCTCGCCGGAGGAGTTCGAACAGTGGCTCCGGAACATGGGTGAGCGCATGAATCACCCGGTATCCGACTCCGATCCGGTGATCGACGCCACGCTCCCGGATGGCTCGCGTATCAACATCATTTACTCCGACGACGTCTCCGTGCAGGGGCCGTCGCTCACGATCCGACAGGGGGAGGAAGTGCCGCTGACCATCCTCCAGATTACGAAGTGGGGGACGCTCTCGCCGGAGCTGTCGGCGTACCTCTGGCTCTGTATGGAGAACGAACAGACGGTGTTCGTCGTCGGCGAGACGGCCTCGGGGAAGACGACGACGCTCAACGCGATGCTATCGTTCATCCCGCGGGATGCCAAAATCTACACCGCAGAGGACACGGCGGAGGTCGTCCCGCCGCACAACACCTGGCAGCAGTTGTTGACGCGAGAGGGAACTGGCGACGACAACGCGGACGTGGATATGTTCGATCTGGTCGCGGCCGCGTTGCGTTCGCGGCCCGACTACATCATCGTGGGTGAGGTCCGTGGTGCGGAAGGACAGATGGCGTTCCAGGCCGCTCAGACGGGCCACCCCGTCATCCTGACGTTCCACGCGAGCGACATCGTCTCGATGATTCAGCGATTCACCGGAAACCCGATCAACGTCCCCGAGACGTTCATGGACAACTGCGACGTCGCGCTGTTCCAGAACCGGGTCAAACAGGGCGATGATATCCTGCGTCGGGTCACGAGCGTCCAGGAAATCGAGGGGTACTCCGACTACGAAGGCGGCGTGGTCACCCGCGAAGCGTTCAGCTGGGACCCACGAGACGACGAGGTCGCCTTCACCGGTCGGAACAACTCCTACGTCCTCGAAGAACAGATCGCCACACTGCTGGGTTACCGGGATACCCGGGACATCTACAACGAACTAGATCGGCGCGCCGAGATTATCCGACAGCTCATCGACGCCGACGTGCTCGGATACGCCGAGACCAACGATGCCATCTCGAGCTTCCAGCGAGATGGCGTCCAGGGACTGCCGATTCAGGTTCGCGGACTCGAGCAATTCGCCTGAATCGATACAGACACACCACTACGACCATGTCCACGAACACCCAGGGGCCGGAAATGACGACGCGCTCGGCGCTTGCGTCGCTCAACACGGCCTACGAGTCGATGGAGATGTCCATCGAGCGGTATCTCCTGCTCGTCATCGCGCCGGCGTTCGGGATGTTCATTGGGGCGACGGTCATCCCGATTACACTCGGGATGTCGCTGTTCGTCATTGTGCCGTCGCTTCTATTCGGGCTGTTGGCCATCGTGGTCGCCGTTATCTATCCGAAAATCGTTCAGGACCGCAAACGAAAGCAGGTTCGCCAGCGCTTTCACCTGTTTTTGACCCACATCACGGTACTCTCGATGACCAACGTCAACCGGGTCGAGGTGTTTCGTATCCTCGCCGAGGAAGACGAGTACGAGGCCATCGCCGAGGAGATGGGCCACCTGGTCGCGCTCGTCGACACCTGGAATCTGAGCCTCGACGACGCCTGTCGGATTCGGGCGAAACAGAGCGGGAGTCCGTTGCTCTCCGATTTCCTCGAGCGATTGGCCTACACCGTCGGTGGTGGGCAGGAGATCAGCGACTTCCTGATGGACGAGCAGGACACCATTATCCAGCAGTTCGTCACGCGGTACGAATCGGACCTGACGAAACTCGATCTGATGAAGGAGCTGTATCTGTCGATGATGCTCTCGGTCGCGTTCGTCCTCGTGTTCGCCATCGTCCTGCCGATTTTGATCGGCACCAGCCCGACGTTGCTCATCGCGGGGACCATCGTCATGTTCGCGTTCGTGCAGGTGGCGTTCGTCTATACGATGCACGTCATCTCGCCGTACGACCCGCTGTGGTATTTAGAGGAGACGGCCGGTGAGGGCCCGCTGGCGAGGATTCCGCGAGCGCTGGCGATCGGTTCGGTCGGGAGTCTGGTACTCGCTGCGGTCGTCCTCGTCGTGTTGCTCGGCTATACGCCGATGGCTTCCGACCGAATCCCGCTGCCGATTATGGCTGCGATACCGGTGACGCCCCTGTTGCTGCCCGGTTGGCGCATGCGCCAAGAAGAAAACCGGGTCCGAAACCGTGACAGCGAGTTTCCGAGTTTTATCCGCGCACTGGGGGCCGTCGAAAGCGTCAAGCAGGCGTCGACGGGGAGCGTCCTCGAGAGCCTGCGTCACAAGGATTTCGGCTCGCTTACGAAAAACGTCGATTCGCTATACAAGCGGCTCAACATGCGAATCGACGACGTTCGGTCCTGGCGGCTGTTCGCGGCCGAAACCGGTTCGTACCTGATTCAGAAGTTTGGCGACATGTACGTCGTCGGTCGCCAGATGGGTGGAGACCCAAGACTGCTGGGACAGGTTATCAGCAAAAACCAGAACCAGGTGCTGAAGGTTCGTGAAAAGCGCCAGCAAGCGACGACGACACTTATTGGCGTGCTGTACGGGATTACGGCCTCGAGCGTCTTCGCCTTTTTCATCGGCCTCGAGGTCGTCGAGATCATGATGGAGATCACCGCCGAAATGGATCTGGATCAGGAGATCGTGGGCGACCTCTTGAGCACCGAACAGTACAACCTTGCGATGATCGAGTACCTGTTGATCATGACGATTTTCATCAACGCAATGCTGTCGTCGATCATGATTCGGCTGACCGACCGCGGCCACCTCGTGAGCGGACTGGTTCACTTCGTGTTCATGACGTGGCTGGGTGCGATCGTCGCCGCGACGACGACGTACGTGGTCAATGCGGTCGTCTCGGTCTGATCGTCTGGAGTATCGGTCACCGTCGCTATTTTCACAGCCGATCGTCGTCTCCTCCAAAAGACCCATAGCCCTCTCGGTCTTTCACCCACGCATGACCGACGGTATCGACGTGGATTTCGGTGATGATGGCCTCGTTCCGGCCGTCGCACAGGACGCCGACTCGGGCGAGGTGTTGATGCTCGCGTACGTGTCGCCGGCGGCCCTCGAGGCAACGCTCGAGACCGGCGTCGCACACTATTACTCCAGAAGTCGGGACGAACTCTGGCAGAAAGGCAAGACGAGCGGCCACACCCAGTCGATTCACGAGGTCCGTGTCGACTGTGACGCCGACACCCTGTTGTATCTCGTCGATCAGGAAGGCGGGGCCTGTCACACGGGCCACCGATCGTGTTTCTACCGGACGGTCGATGGTGAGCACGTCGGCGAACGGGTGTTCGATCCGGAGGCCGTTTACGAGTAGTCATGGGTGATACTGGTCAGCCCTCGGCGGGTGCACAAACGGCCGAGTCGGCGGCTGGCGACGGATCGGATCCGGCGACGCGACTCGAGCACGCTCGCGACCGACTCGAGCGCGCGGAACGAGCCCTCGAGGAAGCTGGCGGTCGCGACCGGGTCGAAACCGGGGCAGACGCCTATCGGAACGCGATGAAACTCCTCGAGACGTACGTCGACCGTGCGTCGGGGTCGGGTCGGGAGACGTTCAAGGCCTACGTCGAACTCGAGGGGAAGTTTTCGACGCTGATCGAGTCACTGCCCGAGGAGTTGCCACACCGAGAGGCGTTCGATGCATCGCTCGAGGCGATCGACAAACGCCGGCTCACCGAATCTGACTTCGAACGAGCCGAGCAGGCACTCGAGCCGGCGAGTGAGGCTGCCGACCTGCTCGAGGAGTACGAAGCCGCCCGCGAGGAGCAAAAAGCGGCGCTGACGGCCGCTCGGACGCGACTCGAGACGGTCGAAGCCGAAATCGAGGACCGAAAACGCTTGCTGGAACTCGGTGACGCCGACCTCGAGGCACCCGTCGAACGGCTCCAGGAGCCGATCGAGACCTACAACGAGGCGCTTCGGGAGGCGGCGTTCGAAACGTATCGCTCCGAGGCGTCCGCTCGGACGGTGTTTACCTTACTCGAGCGGAGTCGCCATCACCCGTTCGTTCCTTTCGAACAACCGCCGGAGGAGCTTCGCGAGTACGTCGAGACGACCGACGCCGGCGAGTACTCGATTTCGAAACTGCTCGAGTACGCCCAGTACTCTCGGTCGAAGTTGAGCCATTACGTCGACGACGCCGGCGAACTCAAACGTCGGATCGCGACCAGACAGACCTACCTCGAGCGACTGGATTCGACCCCGCTCGAACTCGAGTGGCCGCCCGCCGAGGCCGGTGTCCTCCGGCACGCGATTCGGGACAAACGCCCGCTCGTCGAGCGCGTCGGCGGTCAGGAACTTGTCGACCGACTGCTCGCAGTTCGGCGGCTGACGTTCGACAACGACGTCGACTTCGACCGCCTGCAGAGGGCGGCGACGGCCATCGAACAGCTCTCGACTGACGAGCGCGAACGCCTCGCTGACGGGCGTATCGAGATCGAACTCGAGGAACTGCGTGAGGAACGTAAGCACCTCGAGACGGTGCTATCGGCTGATTCGTAATGCTCGAGACGGTGCTATCGGCTGATTCGTGAACTGGCGTTCCGAGCCGCGTGTGCCCTTTCGCGGGGTTTGGATCCCCTGGCTCGAGGGTGAACCGATGCGGCACTTCTTTTGGCACGCTCTCCGTATCTACTGGTATGACGCGCCAGTTGCTCGTCGCGATGGACGACTCGCCGCCGGCCCGAGCCGCGCTCGAACACGCACTCGAGACGTTTCCCGAGGCCGACATCACCGTACTGAACGTCGTCGACAGCCTCGAGGCGGCGTACGCCGGGAGGCCAGTCGACGAAGCACCGCCCGAACCGGAGTTTTTCGAGAATTTGGCAGCTGACACGAGCGACCACGCGGGCAACGTCAGCGCGCTCGTCATCGAGGGAGAGCCTGCAGAGACGGTCGTCTCCTACGCCGAAGAAAACGGTTTCGACGGAATCATCATCGGGAGCAAAGGTCGGTCGGGCGTTTCACGGATGCTCCTCGGAAGCGTTGCAGAAGCAGTCGCCCGTGAAGCGACGATGCCGGTGACAATCGTCTCGTAATTCCTCTCTCAAATGGCTACCGGTGTGGAAAGCCGCTAAACGCTCGTTTTCGCCGTCTCGAGCGCTTCGTACATCTCGTGGACGAGTGCATTGGCTCGCGTCTCCTCGCGGGCTTCGGCGTATATGCGGACCAGCGGTTCGGTGCCCGAGGGACGCGCGAGCACCCAGGCGTCGCCGTAATCGAGGCGATAGCCGTCGCGGGTGTTGAGTTCGGCGTCGGCAGCCTGCGCCTGGTTAGCCGCAGCGTCGAGCATCGCGTCACGTTCGGCCGTCGAGTCGTATTCGATGTTTCGGCGCACGTTCGCGTAACCGTCGTAGGGTGCGACGATATCGCTGACTGATCGGTCGGCGACCAGCTCGAGGAATCGGGCGGCCGTGTAGGCACCGTCTCGAGCCAGGCGGAACGAGGGGAAGAAGATGCCGCCGTTGCCTTCGCCTGCGATGGGGACGTGTCTGTCGTTAGCCTGCAGTTCCTCGATGCGGGTGATGATGTTGGTCGAGCCAATCGGGGTCAACTCGAGGTCGGCTCCGGCGTCGGTGGCGACGTCGACCAATCGCTGGGAAACGTTGACCGCTGAGACGGTGACGTCGCCGGCCTCGAGTTCGGCGGCGGCCAGTGCGGCGAAGGTGGCGTCGCCTTCGATGTAGGTGCCGTTCTCGTCGAAGAAGATAGCGCGGTCGGCGTCTCCGTCGTGGGCGATGCCGATATCGGCGTCGGTCGTCTCGACGAGTCGGCCCAGGTCGGTGAGATTGTCGCTGACGGGTTCGGGGTCTCGCCCCGGGAAGTGGCCGTCCGCCTGGCCGTTGACGGTGATGACGCGACAGCCGAGTTCCCGGAAGAACTCCGGGCTGGTGAGCGAGCCAGCGCCGTGGCCGGGGTCCAGTGCGACGGTTAACTCGGCGTCGGCGATTCGCTCGCGGTCGACGTGGGCGAGCAGTTCGGCGACGTAATCGTCACAGATGCCGTCGACGGTGCGCACGCGGCCGGTTTCGTGCCACGGGGCGACGGTAAACGTCTCGCCGAGTAACGTCTGTTCTATCTCCTCGAGGTCGGCGACGGCGAGTTCGACGCCATCAGCGCCGACGAGCTTGACGCCGTTGTACTGTGGCGGGTTGTGCGAAGCCGTGATGACGATGGTGGGGACGCCCTCTCGCTCGGCGTAAAATTGTGCGCCGGGCGTCGGGAGGATGCCCAGCCGGTCGATGTCGGTACCGGTGCTTGCCAGACCGCTGGCGGCCGCATCAGCGAGCATCCGGCCCGTGTGGCGGGTATCTCGAGTCAGGGCGACGCTGTCGGCTCCCCAGGCGGTCCCGGCGGCTTTGGCGACGCGCAGGACGAACGACGGTGTCAGTTCTTCGTTTGCAACCCCACGCGTCCCGCTCGAACCGAACACTTTCATTGAGGGATACTCTGTCGGGCGGCCTCAAAGTGGTTCCGAACGTATGGGCCCGTTTGGCGTCACTCGAGGCGATCAGCGGTACGTGACGACAACGACCTCTGTCAGAACGTGAACGTGACTGCTACTGGGTGGCCGTTCGGACAGCTAATCGTCCGGCGTTTTTCTCGACCGCCGGAATCGGTTGTCTCGGCCAGCGAGCCATCGACATTTTCGGCGACGGTGTGGACCGTCGCGTCGAACGGAACACCGATGGCGAGTCCCTGGTCACACACTGGGCAGGCGACGTTCGGCCACTCTCTCATCGAATCGCGGTTAGGAGGGGGTGTGTTTCCATTTTGTGGACGGGGAAGACTGTGCCGCTTCCACTGACAGACTACATGGGGCTGTGCCTGTGGTGGGAACCTCCTCGAAGTCGTCTCCTCGAGGCGAGAGACAAGGTTTTGACCGACCGGACTCGAACCCTCGGTATGCTCTCGATAGACGAAAAGCGCGTTTACGGCGACCGACAGGGATCGATCACCGTCTACGTTGCTAGCGAGATCGGTCTCCTCGAGGTCGCTATCTCCGGGGATACCGTCGGGGAGTTCGGCCTGTGTCAGCGGTGTGTCGCCCGTGATGTCGCAGCGGGGTCGGGAACGGTCGTGGTCGCCACCGACGACGACGTCCTGGTCGCAATCCGAAATCCAAGCAACGGTCCCGATAGCGAGAACGGAATCGGCGCGTTCGAACCCACCGGTCACGGCGAAGCGGTTGCCGTGGGAATCGACGACGGAACCGTGCTTGCGGCCGCTCCCGACGGGACGGTATCGCGACTGACGCTCGAGGGCGAGACCGCTGACGTCGACGAGGATCGCGAGTGGGAACGCCTCGAGTTCGAGGCCGACCGCCCGACCCCATCGACCGTCAGCGCCATCGACGGCCCGCTTGCCGGAACCGAAAGAGGCGTTTTCCGTCGAGTTGGCGACCGACTCACCTACGCGGGCCTCGAGGACGTTCGCGACGTGTCGGCGACGGCGACCCCGATAGCGGCGACGGGCGATGGCCTCTACGTGCTCGGCAACGGTTGGATGTGCTGTGTCGAGGGCGAGTTTTCGGTCGTGAGCGCTGCCCGCACTCGAGCGCACGCGGTGAGCAACGGTGGCCTCTACGGCTGTCGATTCGAGGACGGTCGGCCGACGGCCACGGACTGGTCGCTCGTGACCGACGAACCCGTCCCGGGCGTCTCGAGCGACTCGATTCGAGATCTCGGTTACGGCGAGGGGACGTATGCGGTGACCGACGACGGTACCATGCTCGTCGGAACGGATTTGGGGTGGCGCTCACAGGCCGTCGGGGTGCCAGGTGTCTCGAGTCTGGCGGTCGTATGGGCGTGAGGGGCTTGGGTCAGGACATGCCCTCCAGTGATTGAACACTCCCATTCACGTCCTGGTGAGGGCCTTCACCGCAGCGTCAACCCCATCTCGTCGGCCAGCAACTCGTGTGAGCGCAGGCCGTGTTCGTGCTCGCCGATGGCGTGTTGGATCATCACTTCGTCGACGCCGACGCGGTCGGCCAGTTGCTCGAGCAAGCCGCCAAGCGTCTCCGGACTCCCCGAAATCGCTCGCGGCCACGCTTCGTCGTCCAGCCTCGCCGGCGTCGGCTCCGGAACGCCACCGAGTTCGTCGATAGCTTCCTCGACGGAGGGTCTCGTCCCGATTTCGCCACGCTGGAGTCGCTGGAACGTAGCTTCCGCCACAGCCCGCCTACGTGCGGCTTTTTCGTCCGTCTCGGCGCAGATTGCGTTGACGGCGACTATTCCCTGGGGTTCCTCGAGGCCACCGGGCAGCGACGACGCCGTAAACGTCTCGCGGTACCGTTCGAACGAGTGGGTCGCGAACTGCGGCCGGATAAACGCTGCAAAACAGTAGCGAAAGCCAAGTTTCCCCGCGATTTCGGCGCTCGAGGGACTCGAGCCAAGCACCCACGGTACCGGCGGGTCGTCGCCCGAGCGGGGAACCTCGAGGTCGGCGTAGGCGTGGCCCTCTGGATAGGTACCATAGAGGTGGTTCACCACGGCTTCGATCTTCTCGGCGTGGTCGCGATCGGGGTTCTGGATGTGCCGGGGCGTCTCGAGCGCACGGTCGGCGGCAGGGGAGCCGTTCGCTCGTCCCAGACCGGCGTCGATGCGGCCGGGCGCGAGACCGTCGAGTGCGCCGAAGAGTTCGGCGACCTTGAACGGACTGTAGTGGTTGAGCAACACGGCCCCGGAACCGAGTCGAATCGTCTCGGTTTCGGCGGCGAGATGGCCGAGCAGGACCTCTGGTGTCGTTCCCGCGAGTCTGTTTCCCATCCCGTGATGTTCTGCAACCCAGAAACGAGTATAGCCCAGTGCTTCGGCTTGTCGGGCGCTCTCGACGGTGTTCGTGTACGCCTCAGTCGCTGTCCCGTCCTCGGGGACCGGTGAGAGGTCGACGGCGGAGAGTTGCATACTGGCGTTCGGGGAGACGTGAGGATAACGGTTGGCCTCGAGGCCGTGCTATTGGGTTTCCCCTCGACATCAAAAGATATTAAAACAAAATCAAATAACTACTAGTATGCTACTATAAGATAGCCCAATAATACCGAAATGATAGCCTTTCAAAAGTATGGTGACTGGCGGCGTCCCTCGAGCGTGGATCGAATTCGAATCTCGCCCCTGGAGTGAAAATTGCGGCCGTATCTGGTCTCGAGCGGTCCCGATCCGGACGTGTCTGACGGGCGTCTGACGGGGAGTTATCTATCGTGGCTTCCATTCGCCCGATTATGACGGATATCACGCGCCGACAGGCCCTCGCGGCAACGGGGCTAACTGGTGCAGTGGCACTGGCAGGGTGTGCTGGGGCGGCGGATGACGATGGTGGGTCCGAGGAGTCGAATCCCGAAGGGACGATCCTCGGTGAGATCACGGTCGAAAACCTCGCGAATACGGATCACACGGTCGATGTCCTCGTCGAGTTCGACGGCGAAATCGAACACTGGTCGACTCACGAGTTCGACGAAACCAGCGAAGGCGTCACCCTCGAGGGGGACTGGCCCGACGACCACGGCTCGTTTCGCGTGACCGCCAGACTGGACGAAGGCAAGTTCACGAACGTGACACCCGGCGGGCTGAGCAACCCCTCGTGTGTGAACCTGTTTATTCTCGTCCAACGCGAGGGCTCGATCAGAATTGCGGGCGTCACCGACGGCGGTCCGTGTGGGTCGGGCGATGCCGCTCTCGAGGATGCCGAGGACGCGGAGACAGACGAATAGGGTTCTTCGAATAGTTTTTGCTTTCCCGAACGAGTGGCTTTCTCTCGAGCGCTCGCCGAGTGCGAACGAAAACGGGTTGTACCCAGGGGGCGCTTGCATCGAGTATGACCATCATCATGAGCGCCTCGGCCTCCCAGGCACTGGCTGGCGCGCTCGCCCGCAAACTCGAGGTACCACTTGCCGGCGTCGACTACGACCGGTTTCCCGATGGCGAACTGTTCGTCTCACTGAACGACCCGGAGATCGTTCGCGACGAACGGGTTATTCTCGTCGGCTCGACCGCCTCGAGCGATGCTCACATCGAACTGTTGTTGCTCCAGGACGCCGTTCGCGAGGCCGGTGCCGGGAGCGTCGTGACCGTCATCCCGTACATGGGGTACGGCCGTCAGGACAAGGCCTTCGAGGAGGGCCAACCGGTTTCCGCTCGAGCGGTTGCCCGGGCGATTTCGACGGGGACCGACGACGTCGTAGTCGTCAATCCCCACGAGGACGCAGTCTGTGACTTTTTCGAGCCACGGGCGACGCCGGTCGACGCCGCGGGCGTCCTCGCGGGTGCGTTGCCGGCCGACCTCACCGATCCGGTCTTTCTCTCGCCGGATTCGGGAGCTATCGAACTCGCCGAAACCGTCAGCAAAGCCTACGGTGACGGTGAAACCGACTACTTCGAGAAGGTTCGCCACTCGGGGACCGACGTTGAGATTACACCGAGCGACGTCGACGTGGCCGGCCGGGACGTCGTCGTCACCGACGACATTATCGCCACCGGCGGGACGATGAGCGAAGCCGTCTCCGTCTTGCACGAACGGGACGTTGGTCGGGTTTTCGTCACCTGTGTCCATCCGCTGTTGGCTCGCAGCGCACACAGCCGACTCGTTCGTGCCGGTGTCGAAGCCATCTACGGGACGGACACGCTCGAGCGCCCCGTTAGCCGAGTTTCGGTCGCGCCCGCACTCGCGGACGTGCTCGGAACCGAGCAGTGACTACTCCCACGACTGAAGTCGTGGGCTTTCTCCTCGAATCTGTGTAATACGGCCACCACCCGGGACTCCGAGGGCTGTGTCTTCCTGATCCCTGTTCGTTCCGTCTTATTACTGTCTTTATGTATGGATCGCGCAGTTCGAGAACCATCGATACCCTCTATAGCCACCCGCCCAAAGGCGCCGACGGACGCCGAGCCACGCACCCTCATTCCCTAGATGCACGGACTCGTCTTTCAGACGTGCAAAACGTACGTCATCGAGCGGACTGACGAAGCAAGCTGGGCGAAAGTGCTCGAGCACGCGGGCATCGAGCCTCGCCTGTACCTGCCGGTCTCGCACTACCCCGAGGACGAACTGGTCGCTATTCTCGAGTCCGTCGCAGCGCTCTCCGGGCACGATCGGGCAGCCGTCGAACGCGATTTCGGACGGACGCTCGCGCCCGAACTGTTACAGACGTTTCGGGCCCACTGGCGTGACGACTGGGAACTCATGGACCTGCTGGAAAACCTCGAGGGAATCGCCGAGGAACTACGGGCGAAGACGGCTGAGAACAACCCGCCACTGGTAACGTGCACGGGGACCGACACCGGATTACAGGTGACCTACCGCTCACACCGGGACCATCCGGCGCTCGCTCACGGCGTTCTCGAAGGGATTGCGGCCGAGTTCGACGACGACCGTCGCGTTCGCCGACTCGAGACGACTCGCGAGGCTGGCGAAACGCGATGTGTGTTCGTCCTCGAGGAACCGACTGAGTCCTGATACACTTCGTAGCCAGTGAAACGAGTGACACACCTATCGCGACGCAATCTTGTGATAGGGTGTGCAATGACGTTCACTGGCTACTGGTGAATCTGGTTGTCATCGCCTCCTGGTGGGTACCATTTCAGGCTGGTGGCACGCCCACGGGATGCGATACACCCCGTCTGACAGTCGTACGAATATTCTGCAATTCGTGAAAAAATCAGAGCTGAAGAGTTATAATCACCCGTTGATTACGGCTAATCCGTGTTTACCGATGAGCGTTGAGACACCCCTGGCGACGCTAGCTACCCTCACGGCCGTCGCTACCCTCGAGGGAGTCACTTTGCTCGTCAACAGTCTCTCGCTCACTACTACACCCCTGCTCGAGAGGGTCGCGTTTCTCCAAGGGCTATTCGGCCTCGAAAACGGCATGATTCGTTCGACCCTCGAGGGACTGCTCGAGATTGTGGAGATCGAGCGCTTGCTCTGGGTGCCGTTGATTCTTGTCGGCGCGTTGGTTCTCGCTCGGGGGGTTACCTGGTGGAGTCACAGACAGATCGAGGCGTCAGAACGGCTCGAGACGAGTTCGTTCTCGCGGGCCGTTATGGCCGAAATTTACGCGCCGCTGTCGCTCTCAATTGGGCTCGCTGGTCTCTACCTCAGCGCCGAACTCGTCGGGGTGACCGAGCCCTATCCCGTCGTCTCGAAGATCCTCTCGACGGTCTTCGTGCTGGTGTGGGCCCGGGCTGCCGTCCGAATCGGGGCTCGCTGGATCGAGTACCTCAACCAGACCGGTGTCGAGTACGAGTTCGCGCCGATGTTCAAAAACCTCTGGACTATCGGTGTCGTCGTCGGCAGCCTCCTCGTGTTGCTCTCGATCTGGGAACTCGAGTTGACGCCATTTCTGGCCTCGGCGGGCGTCCTCGGGATCATCATCGGCTTTGCGGCGCAGGACGCAATCAGCAACTTGATCGGCGGGGTCGCATTGTACTTCGACAACACCTACAAAATCGGGGACGTCATCCACGTCGACGGCGATATGCGCGGGACGGTGACGGACGTGGGGATCCGGTCGACGACCGTGCTCACGCCCGATAACGTGCTGGTGACGGTCCCCAACTCGGTGTTGAACTCGACCCAGGTCGTCAACGAGACCTCGCCACAGCGCCATATCCGTCTCCGGATTCCGATCTCGGCCGCCTACGGCTCTGACTACGCCGAGGTCGAACGACTGGTGCTCGAAGCCTGTGAAGACGCACCCCTGATCCGGGAGAAACCGCGGCCTCGAGTACTGTTCGACCAGTTCGGCGACTCGGCGCTGTTGTTCGAACTTCAGGCGTTTATCTCGCACCCGTTGACGAAAAAGCGGGCCATCGACCAGGTCAACCGCCGGGTGTACGACGCGTTCGACGATGCCGAAATCAAAATCCCGTTCCCACAGCGCGAACTCTCGTATCTGGACGACCAGGACGACGCCGAACATCACTTCGACGAGCGGACCGGCCTCGAATCCGAGTCGAAGCCAGCGGGGCCCGACTCACTCGAGCAAGCGGCCGCGGAGTCCGACTCGCTCGAGCAGGATGTGTCCGAGCGGGACTCGAGCGGTGACGGGGATCGGTAACTCGGGTCCGGTCGTCGCGAACTCACTCGTGCGTACAGTGCTTCTCCTTCGAGTGCAACGACACCTTCAACGTGTATCTCGAGTGCAACGACACCACATACTGGGCGCGTCTCTCTTCTGTGAGAATCACGAACTGATCACTGTCCGTCGGGAGTCGTGTTCCCCAAATACGCGTGAACCCGTGGGTTTTCTCCTCGAATCTGTGCACCGAGACAACAAAGAAATCAAATAGGTCGAAAGTAACAGCACGGTTAGTGCTACAGTTCACCTGTCAGGCTCATCTGAACGAGTACGTCATGGATGTTGATGATCCCGGGACGTTCGGTGCAGCTAGAAACACCATTACGTACACCGCAGGTCAGAACGATACCTCCGTCTCTATTCCAACCACAGAGGTGAACAATATTATATTCGAACGGGACACAACCCTTCAAAACTTTCGCTTCCTTGGTTATTTCTTCGGTGTTATCACACTCTTACTGATTGTGCTCGCCTACTTGCTGGCTTTCGTTGATCCGAGTCCGGGACCAAACCAGACAATGATCGTTCTCATTTTACTCTTTTTTATCGTCGGCGGGATCGCTACCACGCTCACGTTCTTCCGCCACGAAAATCACGACGTCATCAAAATTCACCTGAGAACTGACGATGACCGCTACACCGTCTGTGGACGAATAGGGGACAGCGACTTCGTTGAAGCCTGCTCCAAACTCATCAACTCCGATATTCCAACGACGAATCGGAACACAAAACTGGAATCAGTACTGGATTGATGGCGGTAGCTATAGTGATTCGTGAAACCATTGCGACAGCCTGACACCGACCTGTCAGGGCTCGAGGCGGAACCGAACTGTTTTCGCTCCATCGAATCGCGGACCGAATCCTTTCTCGCCGAAGCCGAGTGACGCGGCGGCGTCTTCGACGGCCTGGTGTCCGATCGGCACGAGCACTTCGACGGCCATGTTCTCACACTCGGCGAACCTGACGGGTTCGGCGAGCAGGCGCTCACAAGCCTCCTTTGTGCCATCGATCTGTGTCACGTGCACCGTCTCGCCCTGGGCGTCGAAGCTAACGAACCCCAGCAGGTCTTCGGGATTGGACTCGCCGTACTGTGAGTGCTCCGAACCCGAGACGTCCGCGTTGGGGTCGTGCGTCCCGTCCTCGGCAACCCTGACCGTCCGGTCGTGGACGAGATTTCGCATCACGTCCGTCGGTGAGTCCGCAATCGACGCGAGTGCGTCGGCGTCGGCCTCGAGTGCATCCCGTACGTTCATTAGTGAGAGGTAATGACACGCATGAACATAAATCCGACCGACGACTCCCACTCGAGAGAAGGATGGGTGAAATCGGACTACAACGCACGATTCGATCCAGTCGTTCAGTATTGGGAAGCCACTGGAGATTCGTCTCGTGTAAACGTGAACCTCGAGTCGCTGTCGGTCATTGGGTTCTGCTTGCACGTCACCGCTCGGCGGAGGCAACACGTTCATGTGGGTCGCCCACACGTGTCAATGTATGACAACAGACCCCGAGACAGAACGCCCCCGCTGTGGATTCTGCCGCCAGCGCTGCCCACTCGAGCGCGTCGATGACGGCGAGTGCGTCGAGGCTGCGGGCGAAGGCGAGCCAGAGGCGGGCCCGTTCTGTTCACAGGCCTGTCGTGAAGCCTACGAGGAGGCGGGGGAGGGGATGGCCGACACCAACGGGCACCGTAAACTCACGCCGGGAGTAGCTGGCCTGGATGCGTCCCTCCCGCAGGGGTTCCCGCGAAACTCCTTCGTCTTACTCGTTGGCAATTCGGGAACGCGCGAGGAAGCGATTCAGGCCGAACTGGTCTGGCGTACGCTCGAGCGTGGCGAGCCGGCGGTGCTCGTCGCGTTCACCGAGCCACCAACGTCGCTGATCACGAACTTCCTCGCGATGGAGTGGAACGTGCTCCCGTATCTCGAAACCGGCCAGTTACGGATCGTCGACTGTTTCACTTCGCGGATGGACAACCCAGAGCGCCTCTACGACCGGATGACGGCGTGGAACACCCATCTCAGACGGGTCGTGGAGCCACAGACGACCCGCGTCCGGGACCCGAGCGATGGGAACGCCGTCCAGAACGCCCTGGACAACTGTCTCGAGGCGCTCGAGATGGTCGAAACCGGCGTCGTGGCCGTCGACTCCATCGCGGAGTTCGGCTCACTGGTCCAGCCGGTGCAGGCCTACGACTTCGTCAAGGACGTCCGTGCGGAGGTGTGCAAGGGCCGGTTCGTGCCGATTATCGCGGGTGCGACGGTTGCCGGGGAGCGCGATACGTTCCCGCGGGACCTCGATTACGTCGTCGACGGGGTCGTCGACCTGGCGCTCGATGGCTCGGTGCTCGAGGACACGCTCTTTCGTCGCCTTCGTGTCCGCAAACTGCGGGGCGTGCTCGCCATTTCGGAGTGGCACACCTACGAATACACGAGCGGACTCGGCATGGTTACATTCGATCCGCGGGCGGAACTCGAGGACAGTGCTAACGGTTCGGATTCGCCTCCGGACGAGGATATCTCTGAGCCAACAGGGGGCGAGGATGTCTTTGAACCAACAGCACACGAGGCTGACACCAACCAAAATGGGTAATTATCCGATAGAGGGACACAGTTATTTGCCCGCTCTGGTAACGGAGTGGCATATGAGCAACGCCACTCACAGCCACGAGCAATCAGGGGAGATTCGATGCGCGTCGTAGCCAAATTCGGCGGCACGAGTCTCGGTAGCGGCGACCGAATCAACCGTGCGGCCGACTCCATCGCCGCCGCGGTCGCCGACGGACATGAGATCGCCGTCGTCGCGAGCGCCATGGGATCGACTACCGACGACTTACTCGATGAAATCACGTTCGACGCCGACGACGCCGACCGCGCACAGATCGTCAGCATGGGCGAGCGAACCTCTGTCCGGATGCTCAAAGCTGCGCTCTCGGCCCGCGGCGTCGACGCCGAGTTCTACGAACCCGGCAGCGAGGGCTGGCCCATCGTCACCGACGAGTTCGGCGAGGTCGACGTCGAGGAGACCAAACACCGCGCTAAAGCGCTTTCGGAAGGCCTTCAGGACGCGGTTCCGGTCATCACCGGTTTCCTCGCCGAGGGTCCCGAGGGGTCGGTGACGACGCTCGGGCGCGGTGGGTCTGACACCTCCGCGGTCATGCTCGGCAACTACATGAACGCCGACGAGGTCGTCATCGTCACCGACGTCGAGGGCGTCATGACCGGCGACCCACGGGTCGTCGAGGGCGCTCGCAACGTCGGCGAGATTTCGGTCGACGAACTCAGAAACCTCTCGTTCCGCGGGGCCGAAGTCGTCGCTCCGTCGGCGCTTTCGTACAAAGACGGGCAACTCGGCGTTCGCGTCGTCCACTACCAGCACGGCGACCTGCTGTCGGGCGGCACGAACATCGAAGGCGAGTTCCAGAGCCTCGTCGATATGCGCGAACAGCCACTGGCCTGTCTCACCGTCGCCGGCCGGGCTATACGCAACCAACCTGGTGTCTTCCAGTCGCTTTCAGCCGCTCTCGGCGAAAGCAATATCAACATCGATGCCGTCGCCAGCGGTCTCGATTCGGTCACCTTCTACGTCGACGAGGACGAAGCCGAGCGGGCCGAAAACATTCTCCACCGCGAGGTCATCGCCCGCGACGAGCTCTCGAGTGTCACCGTCGACTCACCGCTCGCAGTCGTGCGCGTTACTGGCGGCGAACTGCCCAACCAGCCGGGCGTTATCCAGGGTATCGTCGATCCGCTCGCGGATGCGCGCATCAACGTCCACGACATCATCACCTCGGCGACGAGCGTCGCACTCTTTGTCGGCTGGGACGACAGAGAACAGACGCTCGAGATCACCCAGGATCTGTTTTAGTGGCTTCACAATCCTGAACGGATGCGTGAAACCGGTCCCGGGTGTCCGGTTTCACACAGCGTTTGGGAGGATACTAGCGTTTTCTCTCACTCGATCCACAGCCGAAGCGACACCACCGTCGAGGCGCCCCATCGCCACTCGAGGCGTCCTTACCACGCACGTCTGCCCACGAGGACGAGCGATAGCAACGCGATCACGGCTGCACCTGCGGTGTAGCCGGGAATCGAATCGGTGGTACCGCTCGCTTGCGAAGTGAGGCTTCGTTCGACGGCCACCGTTACCCGGTGATCGCCGACGGCGATTTCGTGGTGGGCTTCCCGTTCGAAGGTAATTGTCGTCTCGACGGTCGTCGTGTCACCCGGTGCCAGCGTCACCTGTTGTTCGTCTGCAACGCCGCCACTGGTCCGGAACTCGAGGGTCGTCTGTCCCACTCGAGAGGCGTCGTTTTCGACGGTTGCCCGAACGGTCACGGGGTCGCCGGGTTCGACGGACTCGGGTGACACCTCGAGGGCGGTCACCGTCAGGTCGGCTGGCTCGATGACGTCGATCGTCACGGGTTCGTCGCCGAGCGACAGCGCGTACCGGCCGGGTGCCTCGGGGGTCCAGGTGAGGTGTTCGACGGTCGAACCGCCCGCATCGAGCGTTCCGTCGGCGTCGGCGACGAGGGTACCGTCGACCTGCAGGGTTGCCCGGTAGGTCCCCTCACGATCGCCGTGGTTGTCGACGGCAATCGGGACGGTCATCGTCTCGCCGACGAGGACTGGCCTGGGTTCGGTGCGTGTGCTTCGCTCGAGCAAGCCCTCGAACGCCAGCGGTTCGCCGGCCGCAAGCGAGTACTCGAACGCCGGCGTCGGCTGGCCGAACGCCCGCTCGTGTGCGTGCCTGTCCCAGCTTTCGGGCGTCGAATCCGTGTGCGTGTAGGTCATCGTGTACTCCCGAACTGGAGAACCACCCGTTCGCTCGAGTGCCTCGAGCCAGTCGCGTTCGATCACGGGCTTGTCGGCCCGGTTGAGCGTCCGGAACACATCCTCGAGGGTGTACTCGCCGTCGCTCTCGAGACGGAGCTGTCGGTCGACCGCGCCGTAGACGAGCGGGCCCTTGACGTAGTCGGTGAGCGGGTCCTGCCAGGTTCCGGGATCGGCGAGCACGCCGTCTGCGTACGGTGACTCCCCGCCTTCCTCGAGGAACCGCCGGAACTCGCGGTGGTCGATGTGGCCCTGTTCGTAGGTCAGCGTCGCGGCGTAGTACTCGGCTTGCCCTTCGATGAGCCAGGCGACGGCCGGGTCGATATCGCTGCTGGCGAACGCCTGTCGCGTGTGGACGTACTCGTGGAGCCAGACGTTGCCGGGGACGTCCAGTCGGGCGTCGTCTCTCACCCAGGCATCGCTGTCGCCGTACTGGATGCCGTTTGCTCCCCACTCGACGGTGCCGGTTGGGGCGGCGACGACGAGCACGTTCGCACTTCGGGCTCCGACGCGCAGTTCGTTGCTGGCCGTAGCGAGCGAATCGAGCACGTCGGTCGGCGACTCCTCGAGGTCGGCCGCGTCGGGGACGACCAGGGTGATGGTCTCCCCGCGAACCGTCTCCGTGTAGGTCGTCGATTCGCCGAAGTAAACGATGTCAGTGCCGGCGACGCCGGGGCCATCGACGGTCACCGTTCGGTCGGTACCGACGGGTGCCCGCTGGATCCATCCGAGTTCGAACTGTGGTACCGCGACGATCCCCCACTCGCCCGTTTCGACGAACGTGCGGCCGTCTTCGTGGTCGTGTGCGTGTTCGTCAGCGTCGGTCTGTGTGTGTTCGTTCGCGTGTGTGGCTGCATGTCGGTCAGCCTGCTGGTGAATATGGCGACCCTCGTTCGTCCGATTGGCCTCGACCTCGAGGGTCAACGAGGGAGTGCCATCGCCTGTGGACCACTTGTAGGTCCCGCCCGCTGCGGGTTCGAAGCCGTTCGAGTCCGTAACCGTTGCGTGGGCGTCCGGCCGCACGGTTAGTTCCGTTACCGCGTCGGGGACCTCGTAGGTGACGGTCGCGCCGATGACGCCGGGTTCGTCCGGCCGTTGCTCCAGGACGATCGATTCTCGAATCAACGGCGTTTCGTCGCTGGTTCCGGGGCTCGTCGGGGTGGCGGCCACACTGGCCGTACTGTGGGTCACTTCCGCGTCGTCACTCGGGACGCTTGCTGTGTCCCGATCCGATCCGGGAACACCCGCGACCACACCGAGGCTACTTATCAACAACAGTGCCAACAGGAGTGCGGTCAACCGACGTATCACATCTCGATAGAGTCAGTCGGGGTGCAAGGCTTTTCCGGCTACACTGCCCCTCGGGCGGTGATCGGCGTCCACCTACTCGTTTCGTTCTGATTCTCCGTTCTCCACCTCGAGGTCGTCGATATCGACGGGGTCGTTCCACTCGTTTTCGCCGTCCGTCTCCTCGCCGTCGCGAACGTCCCAGGGAACCTCGTCGGCTCTCGAGGGGTGGACGTTCACTTTCCCACCTTTGTAGGGGTCCGTTTCCGGGTCGTAGGAGAGTTCGCTTCTGGCGAGGATGTAGACGATAACCCCGTAAATCGGGACAAAAAAGACGATAGCCGTCCACCGATTCGGATTTTTCATCCCGACGTCCGTCGCGTCGTAGTGGACGAAGGCGGCGAGTAACACCTGGACAAACACCGGGATGGCCACGAGCAAAACCAACAAGAGGGTGTCCATAACCGCACTATGGAACGGAGCCTCTTGAACCGTCGCCATCCGGTACTGGTGTCACGGACGATGGCGGTAACTCGAGCGACTCGCTGACCAACAGTATCTTTTCTCCGCCCTCGAAAGCTCCCGTATGCGCCAGCTGGCGGTACCGCTCGAGGCTCATCGCAACTCGCCCGGTGACTGTCGAGTTTCGGAGACCGGTGATCGCCCGTGACCGACGAGTCGGCGACCTACCGCACCGTCGAGTCGGCCGCCACCGCCAGATTCGTCGTGCAAGGCTCGGAGTTCATCGGCCACGTTCGCCCCGTCGAATCCGTCGAGGGGGCGGAATCGTTCGTCGAGTCCGTCGAAACCGAGTACGACGATGCCACACACAACGTCCCAGCGTACCGCGTCCGCGCGGACACCGAGGGACTCCTTCGCGAGTACTCGAGCGACGACGGTGAACCCACCGGCTCGGCGGGCAAACCGGCACTCAACGTCCTGACACAGCGCGACCTCGAGAACGTCGCCGTCGTGGTCACTCGCTACTACGGGGGGACGAACCTCGGGGTGGGCGGCCTCGTGCGAGCGTACTCCAGAGCGGTCAAAGACGCCGTCGACGCTGCCGGCGTCGTCGAAGAGCGACCCCACGAGCGGCTGTCGATCACCCTCGAGTACGACGATTCGGGGACCGTCCGCGGCATCCTCGAGAGCGAGGGTCTCGAGTTCGAGGCGGAGTACACCGCAGATGTGGGTTTTGTCGTTCGTGTTCCGGTGGCCGACGCCGCCGCCCTCCGTGACCGGATACAGAGCGCGACGAGCGGTCGTGCGGCTATCGAACGGGTCTGAAAGAGACTGATGGAGTTATTGAGGCCAGAACGGGAGTCCACGCTGAATCCCACGACTTCAGTCGTGGGTAGCTCAATTCCCGCCGAGCACTCGAGTCCGCATCTCCCAGGCCCGCCTTTCCTCCGAGTCAGCCGTCAATCCATTTTCGCGAATCGGTACACCAAACTGAAGAAATACTTGCCGATAATAACTGATTACGGCGAATATTACTGCAAAATCCGAACGTTTTCCTATCCAGCCCTCGGTCTGTCAGCTATGGAATCAGATCGCGACTCACTGCTCGAGACCCTCGCCGTGACGGAGGGTGAAGAACCGTTCCGGACCGGCAGCGAGGCTGGTGACGTCGTGTCGCCGATTCATCTCTCCTCGACGTTCGCGCTCCCGGGCCTGGACACGGAGATGAGTCTGGAGGACATCGACCCCGACGCCGGCGAGTTCGTCTACTCGCGACTGTCGAATCCAACGCGACACGCGCTGGAAAAACGACTAGCGAGCCTCGAGGGCGGTGAGCACGCCATGGCGTTTTCTTCGGGAACTGCGGCCATCTTCACCACGATCCTCTCGTGTGTCGAACCCGGCGACCACATCGTCGCGTTCGACGACCTGTATGCGGGAACCCGACGGATGCTCGAGGCCGTGTTCGAGGGACGACTCGGCCTCGAGGTGACGTTCGTCGACGCGACAGATACCGACGCGGTGGCGGCCGCCGTCACTGATGACACGGAGTTCGTCTGGATGGAGACACCGACGAACCCGACCATCGCGCTCTGTGACATCGAAGCGATTGCAGGAATTGCCGAGAGCTACGACGCGACCTTCGGCGTCGACAACACGTTCGCCAGTTCGTACTTCCAGCGCCCGCTCGAGCTGGGCGCGGATGTCGTCGCTCACAGCACTACGAAGTACCTGAACGGCCACTCCGACTCCGTCGGCGGCGCGGTCATCACGAACGACGACGCACTGGCCGAGGAACTGCGCTTCCAGCAGCAAGTCGGCGTCGGCGATATGCTCGCGCCGTTCGACAGCTATCTGGTACTCCGGGGCCTCAAGACCCTCCCGTTGCGCATGGCCCAACACGAGCGGAACGCGATGGCCGTTGCGGCGTTCCTCGAGGACCGCGAGGAAGTCACTGCTGTGCACTATCCCGGTCTCGAAAGTCACCCACAACACGACCTCGCGAGCGAGCAGATGGACGGCTACGGCGGCATCCTCTCGTTCGAACTCGAGGACGAACTCGCCGACGCCAAACGCTTCCTCGAGGCGCTCGAGGAGTTCACCCTCGCCGTCAGCGTTGGTGGGGTCGAGAGCCTGATCGAACTCCCGGCGGGGATGACCCACGAACCGCTGTCTCCCGAGGAACGGGAAGTGCTCGGCATTTCTGATACCCTCATTCGGGTGTCGGTTGGTGTCGAAGGGACCGAGGACTTGCTTGGCGACCTCGAGCGCGGCTTCGGGGCCATGGCCCGCCCCTCGATGGTCGTCGAAGACGATTGAATTACAGGGACTACTGGAGCTGGTTAGCGGGTATCGGTCTAGCGGGGTATCGATCATCGGTAAGGGGCTACAATAGTCCCTATTAGTCCTTGGCGGCCCGACCGTCTTTTTCCGCTGTGGGGCTTTTCTCGAGCGTTTTCCCTCGTGATCTGTTTTGCTGTGAGAGCGCGACGAGCATGACGAGTCCGACGGCTCTGAGGGTCCCGGTAATCGAGAAGATGAGCAGGTCGGAAGGAATGCCTGCGAGAGTGAATACTCCTTCAGCGAGCAACAGCGGAATTTCAGGCACCATCAAAAGGACGGATGCGATGGCGTACAGGGCCCGGTTAAGCCGTTTCACGCTGGCGTACTGATAGCCGATAATCGTCACACCGAGTGCGTACACGCCAAGGAACATGGAAACGACGGGGATGACGACTTCGGGGACGAAAAAGCCGAGATCGAATACGTCGGCCCAGCCGATGACCTCCCACTCGCCGTTGCGTTGTCGCAACAGCATAATACCGGGTGAGAAGACGAACGCGAACGGCACCAGGACCTTGTTGAGCGAGAGCAAAAACGCGATTATCGCCGTCGCGAACTCGTCGGCTTTGGCGACGCCGGCCCCCGCGAATGCGGCGACTGCGACAGGTGGCGTCACGTCGGCCATCAATCCGAAGTACAGCACGTACAGATGGGCTGCCAGAATCGCGATACCCGCAGCCTCGATTGGGCCGCCGAGCATGGCGATCAGGATGATGTACATTGCGGTGGTTGGCATCCCCATCCCGAAGATAATCGAGGCGATACCGGTCAACACGAGGAGCGCCAGCATCGACCCACCGCTGACGGCGTCAATGAGCGCGGCCAGGTTCGGCCCGAGCCCGGAAACGCTAATGACTCCGGGAATCACGCCGGCAGCCGCGACGGCGATGACGACCGTGGTGGCCGTTCTGGCTCCCGAGTCCATCGATTTCAGGACGAAGGCACTGAACCGATAGGCACGGTTGCCGGCAAGCGTTGGCCGACCGATTTTCTCGGCCATCCGCTGGGCCGAATCGTCGACAGCGTCGTCGAGTTCGAGGAGTGGCGCCTCGGTTCGGGGCTGGGCGAGCAAGAACGCCACGCTCACGAAAACCACGATGGTGCCGAGACCGCTCGCCGCGCCAAACAGGGCCGATTCGATACCGCGTGGCTCGCCCGCGCTCTCGAGGCCGAGCCCGACCAAGAGTGCGTCGACGAGGCCGCCGCCGACTGCGGCGTAACTGGCTGCCTGCAGGAAAAAGAGGACGACTATGGTGGCGATCAGCGGCCCTCGAGATCGCTTGTCGTAGGCGGCGACGAACGCGATGAGTGCGACGACGGCGACGATGGTGAACCAGCCCGCGCGGTTGATCGAAAACCGGGCGATGATGAGGAAGTACAGGAGCAGGACGATTGGAACCAGGTAGAACCACCCCGTGCGCAGTTTCGACCGCGTATCGGGGAGTTCCGCCCGGGGAAGACCGCCGATACCCCCGCGAACTGCCTCGAAGTGGACCATGACCCACATCCCGAAAAAGAAGGCAACTGCGGGAAGGGTGGCAGCGATGATCACGTCGGCATACGGCGTTCCGGTGAACTCGACGATCAGGAACGCGGCAGCACCCATCACTGGCGGGAGCATCTGTCCACCGGAAGAGGAAGACGATTCGACGGCCCCCGAGAACTCCGGGGAATACCCCGAGCGCTTCATTAGCGGAATCGTAAACGCTCCCGTCGTCACGGTGTTCGCGATGGAGGACCCCGAGAGCATCCCCATGAAGCCACTCGAGACGACGCTGGCTTTCGCCGGACCGCCCTTCCGTGTTCCCGTCAGCGAGTACGCCAGATCGATGAACCACTTGCCAGCGCCGCTCATCTCGAGGAACGCACCGAAGAGGATGAAAATATAGATGAACCGGACGCTGACTGTCACTGGCGTGGAGAACACCCCGGCTTCGACGGTGTACCAGAGGTTGTAGACGATATTCTCCCAGTTTTCGGGTTGGATTGCGAGCGCGCCGAGCGGAGAATCTCGAGGGACGAGATACCCCCAGCGGGCGTACACGATGAACATGCCGACGAGACTCATGAGCAAGACGCCAAGGGCCCGTCGCGTTGCCTCGAGTACGAGCAACAGGCCGAGCACGCCCAGCCAGAACGCATACGAGGCTTCGTCGACCGGAATTCCGAGCCAGGCAATGGCCATCACGGGTGGCTCGAGAAAGGGCAACACGTCGTGAATTCCCTGTGTGTCCTCGAACCGAAAGAGGGCGATTGATCGAATTTCGTCCCACTGGGTGACGATGTAGTGGGCGGGCAAAATCGCGAGGACGATCATGACGACGTCGATCGGTGTTACCCGGTTCATATCGGGGTCGAGTACGGCCCACCGGCCGAAAGCGGCCACTCTCGAGACCACGGTGGTCAGTGCGTGGTCGGGCCCGAACCGGCCACGAACGGTCGGTTCAATCCGACCGAGTCGGCGTGTTATGGGGCCGTTACCGCGACTCGCCGGAAAGAGCAAGAATGCGAGAACCAGCGCGAAGGTGACGTGAATCGCGTTCACCTGTAAGAGCTGCAGCGACCCCAGTCGGACGGTCCCATACAGCGGGATGGTCACGTCGAAAATAAAACTCCTGGCTGCGATCCACATCTGGAACGCCGAAAACGAAATTCCGATGAGCGCGACGAACATCGCCAGGCGACCGGTCAGCGTCCGCCGTCTTTCGACTTCCTGTAAAATCTGCTCTTGCTCGGCTTCGGATAATTCGTCGGTGCCGCCTGTATCTACGCTCATGTGTACACCCTCATCCTGGCTTTTCGTCGTTGTTGGAATCCCTCGAGACCGGGTCGGTCCCTCCGTTCTCTCGAATCGTCAGCGTCACCGGTCCGTCCGAGCGTTCGACCAGGTCATAGCGCTTTTCCGTAGTGTCATCCTGTTCGTCCCCGTGTTGGTCTCGCTCGAGAACCAGTTCGTGGCCAGCAATCGCTCCGGGTGCGACGCGAACCGTTTCGTAGCGATCGTCACGGTCGACGACGAACCACTCGCCGTCTCGGTGGACGGACTCGTCACTCGGCAGTCCGGCCCCGTGTGATTGAAAGCGCATTTCCGTCATTCGTAGTGTCGTCCCGTCGACGACGTACACGTCTTCGATCGTCGTTTTCTCGACGCTGTGGGTGTACGCGAGCGTGACGGTATCACGGTCTTCGACCGGTATCTCGAGCAGCGTCTCGCCGGTTTCAGCGTCGGCGACGACGAGCGTGTAAGCCAGCTCGGTATCGCTGGCCTCGCCGGGATGGGTCGCAGTTTCAATCGGATCCGACAGGTTCGAAAGACTCGAGGCAGGGCCGAAGGCGGAAACAGCGACGAGGCTGGAAATGGCGACGAGGCTGAGGACGACGATGACGGCAGCTCCCAGGCGGACTGGACGACGGGTGAACACGGGTGTCGATCGATCTGTGATTAGCCGAAGTAGAGGGTGTCATAGAACAGTTCTCATACCAGAGAGCAGGGTGAATGCTGAGGTGGA
>JAOPJZ010000039.1 GCA_025517525.1 Natronosalvus hydrolyticus | reverse complement strand
CGAAGAATTATCTTGGCAAACGTGGTTTGATGAATCGGCAGAATTTCCATAGGTGAATACAGAGTGTGGATGTTGCAAAACCGATCAGCATCAGATTGGCAGATAGCGATTGATAAATACAACGGGCATATGCATCACGTCGTTTTCCGACAATAAAAAGCGAAAAGAGATTTCGAGGGCGTTCGTGACCGTTGCCAGCCGTCTGCGAATCAATACGTGGACAGCGATGAGCACGGAAAGCAAAGCGGCGATACACCCAACCCTTGGTAGGTCCAAACGTCACGGACGGAGACTGTATTCATCCCCTGTCAGTCAGAATGTCTAACCCGATTTTTCCAAACGCGACGAGGAAGAGGACATCCGTGGCGAGCACGACAGGGCCGACATTCAAGATGCGACCAACCGGGAACAACACTCCAGCGGCGATAAGCAAAACCGCCACCCAACGTGGGGACAGATCTGTTCTATCGTACAGCACGCCTAGTCCAATTATAACAAGGGGGAACGCGGCACCAAGGGGGGCAAGTGCAATCGCACCCGCGGTGAGTGATCCACTTTCGGTAGCTTGGTCGATGAGTCGGGGCTGATCCGCGATGGCGGCCCAAATGGTATCAACGCCGTGACCCGCGCCGACTACGGCTGTTATGATGCCTAAGACCAGCAAGAGTGCTGCTGACATCGGGGCTTTTGATTCTAACGGGCGAGTCAGACCCACGAATGCAACGGCGAATAAACAAAACGCAAAGACTAGCAACATCCCCCCGAGCTCGCTCGCATTGAAATCTCCCTCGATCCAATACGCGACCGAGGACGCCAGCAAGACAATTGGGGCGAGAATAATTGCCCAGGTCGTGAGGCGGTCAGCCGGTACGTAGCCCGCTCCGCTTCGAATCTGGTGGCCGACGCGGACGGCGCGTGAGGAAATGCTCATCGGCGAACCTCAAAGGAGGTGGGTAGAAGCTGTAAGATTTGGCTGTGGATGGCTCTCGATTCCATAGTTGTAGGTATCTAGATGCCGTGCAAGATAATGAATAATTTTACCGAAACCCCGTATTCTCCTGAAAATTGGACGGAGAACCACTCAAAGGCGGTTCAAGGATGCGAAAAAGGGTGGCGAAGCCGTCGGTCAGTTCAAGTTCGTCACTGATCGCTGCTGATACCAGTGCGTACGACTCGCTCGCGCCTGCCGACGCGCTTCGTCTCAGCACGGAACCTTATGAGCAGGTACTGAGCAATCACTACCCTCGGAAATCGAGCCATATCTCGTGCCACATTCGCGCTGTGAGTTCGGCACGTCTCGCTCGATCTATCCAGTAGCTGGCAAAAAGCCTGTGCAACATCCAGAGGACGGATGCGGTGAACTCACTGATCAAAATATCCAAACTTCGGACTCGATGGACGGCCATTAGGTTCGCGCCAGTTTATCGTCTCAGAAGGTGTATCACTAGCGTGAAACAACGAACCATCGGCAACGGTGCCACTGGAGAGCAGATCATCTTCGGCGAATATGGAACCGACGAAAACGGCAGGTTCCTTCGGTTGGATGAAATTTCGCTTCCAGCCGACAGTACTGGTCCTGAAGAACACCGTCACCTAACTGGTGATGAGTACTTCGAAGCCGTCGAAGGGCGCCTTGGCGTCCGAATTGGCAACGAGGAGTTCGTCCTCCGACCGGGTGAGTCCGCGACGGCTCCGGCTGGTGTCCCTCACACGTGGTGGAACGCCGGTGACACGACCGTCGTCTGGCGCGGTGAACTCAGGAACCCAGGACGTTTCGAAGAGATGCTAACCAGCTACTTCGCGCTTGAGAATCGCGCCATGATTGACGGGAACGGTCGGCCGAGTCTCGTTCGATCAGCCGTCGTGGTAGCTGAGCACGCCAAGGAGCACGACCCATCGTTTCTGCCGTGGCCGGTCAAATTCTTCCTCACCTCTGTGCTCGCTCCGCTGGGCCGCGCGCTCGGGTATCCGGCCGCCGTGCCCTATGTACCCCCGCCGACGCCAGACGCGGCCGAACCCACTGTCACGTCTTAAGTAACGAGGTTAGTTTGCTCGAGGATACTGCTCAGAGTCTGGTGCGTTCGCGATCTCTATTCAGCACGTAGCGAATTGATCTATCAATAGTTGCCAGCAACGGCGTGAGGATGCAGAACTTGCAGTCAGCACGCCGTTAGATAGTGGATGAGGGCACTGTCTAGTTCAGCACCTCCTCGGCTGGCGTTCGGCCATTGAGTGCTTGATTCGGTCGATCGTGGTTGTAGTGGTGTCTAAAGCGTCTGAGCCAGCGTCTTGCGCTGGCCGGACTGCCCCGCCAGAAGGAGTGAAAGCGGTCGATCCGCATTGAGACTGTCTGAAACCACTTTTCGACGTGGTTTCGGTCGCTGTCGTTGAGTTGACCGCTCAATTCGTGACGTGCGAGGGCAGTCAGATAGCCGCCAGCATCGACGAGAAACTCTGTCTCGTCGATTTCGTGTTTCTCGGTGAGTCGGTGCAAGAACGCCGCCGCGGGGTCAGTCCCGCGGCGGCTGTAGACGTCGATTTCGAGCAGTAGCTTCGATTCTGTGTCAATCGCGGCGTATAACCACTTTTCCTCGCCGTCGACCTCGATCTGTTTCTCGTCGACCGCGACCCGCGACGGCGCTGCCGTCGGCGGGTCGCTCTGCGCCTCCGAAAGCTTGTGCGTCCAGTTCCAAATTGCACCGTGAGAGCGGTCAATACCCAGTAGATCAAGGATTGCGACGACCTCTCGAACTGACAATCCCATCGAATGCAGTCGCACCCCGGACACCCTGACGGGTGTCGGGGTGCGCTCATTCTCCCAAACCTCATCACAATCCACGTCTAAGGTCTCTCTGAGCAGGTTGGCGAGTTGCATAGGCACTTCTCGCCACCACCTGCTCATTCCTCAAACTCTCATCTAGACAGTGCCGTCGAACTCGTTTTGTCACGTTCGGTAGACAGCAACTCGAGTCGCGTGCGGACACTGGAGTTGGATCAAGAGCGTATTTCGAGGAGAGTAGTCGTGGAACTCACTCTACACGTCGAGCCATTGTTTGAATTCTTCGCTCGAGACAGCGTCATCGACCTGTTCAACAAGGTCCTCGAGCCATGTTTCGATCGTACTATGCATCTCACCGTGTCGGGGTGTCCGAATCATCGAACGTTTCCGGGTGCAACTGCTTAGACTCATGATTGTCTCAATCTCTCGAATCGGACTCGAGAAGACCGCTGCCCGTCAGCGGGTCTCAAAAAACGGCTATCGGGAATACGCTCAAAAAGTAGGGGATCTAACTATATGATGGAGTCACCGGTGGACTCAAGATGCTGCTATCCCATTTTTCTGGGAAGAAGATCAACTGATGAAAATCCCCGACAATTTACTATGCCTATTCAACGCCGAGATTGTGGAAGAAGACGGTTCATACATCATCGAGGTGCCTAGCCAAGAGATAGCGGTCGGAGACGTTCAAGTTGGAGAAACGTACCGAGCCGCACTGCTTGGGACAAGAGCCAAACCCAAAACAGACAGTACACCACAGCGGGAAGACGATGCACTTACCCCACCAGTCGAAACTGGCGAAACTCGCACCGTGGATATCGAAGGCACCGGAGAGCAAGGTGATGGCATTGCACGTGTCGAACGAGGATATGTGATCATCGTCCCCGATACGGAGAAGGGAGAACGGGTGACCATCGAAATCACTGATGTAACAGAAACCGTTGGCTTCGCTGACGTTCTCGAGCGAGAAGAGTACTACCTGTGAATCGGTCCCCAAGCGTCGAGGTTATTCGTGGATACCTATTGCAGCCATTTGCTCTTGATACCGATTTCGAATAGTGACCGCAGTCACTTGGGCAACGCTCGCAACTTCAGTTTGCGTCTTTTTTTCGTTGCAAAGGAGCGAAGCGGCATAGATGGCAGCTGCGGCATAGCCAATTGGTGATTTCCCTGATAGCATTCCCTGTTTGGTTGTCGTATCAATGATTTCGCTGGCCTTCGCCTCTACTTCTTCGGAAAGTTCGAGTTCGGAGCAGAAACGAGGAACGTATTATTTCGGATTGACCGGCTCCATCTCGAGGACGAGTTCCGCTCGCGTTTATTCCCTTTTACTTAGATTCCCTCGGAACTCCCTCGTCGGTATCTTTCCGAACACCTCTCGATATGTTTCTTCAAACACGTCGTTTATTATTTGTAAAAATACAGTGTTACTTCTACAGAACCCGTCTACTACTGTGTCAAGTTGTTTAAAATAAGAATCCACTAAATTGTGCCGGTCGAGATCGTAGTTTTTAGCGAGGCTAGAGGTACTCCCCCAATCGGGTTTTACCATCGTCTACGTCTATCCGGTCCAAAGCAGCTTTTAATTTACCTGAGTGGACCCCGGAGGTACATTTCTCGGGTTCTGTTGAAATCCTAGTTTTTACCTCGTGGTTCGACGATGTAGGTGCTCTGGGGTCGCATTGTCATCGGCTCAATTCTAGTCAGTACATCTCCGCGACTTGGTGACTCAGTAGTGATTTCCAGTTCCGATTTGAGTTCGTACGTACCAGGTGACTGCGGGTTGGTGACGTAGGCGATATTTACTACCCACACGTCCTTAACCACCGTCCCGCCTGCGAGTTCAATTTCATCCCACTGTTCGATTGAGGCATACTCACTATCTTCCAGATTCCCCGTGTTTTCACCTTCTATGGTGAATGTTACATTCGTATCCCCTTGCCACCACTCAGCTGCTTTTCTGGTTCCACCGATCAGTGTGATACGGTGTTCAATAAAGTTCCCAGCCGGGACAGTCACTGGTTCAGGGGCTGCCGGAGAAACCTCTGTGACATTAACTTGACCTGACGGGGCTTTATCGCTCTCGTATCCTGGAACGAATTTCTGGTCTGAACTATCCGTAGCGGAGGTTACTCCTGGTACAATCCCAACCCCCGCTGCGAGCAGTCCACCCTTGATAACAGTTCGCCGATCGACTGTGAAATCATTGCCAGACATGTTTATCACCATAAAGTAACAGTCCAACAATATTACTATTTCACTATAATATTTTTGGCTCTACATTTTCGCTAGACCCGAATTAGACGACGCAAGCACTGCAACTTCGTGTGGAGTACAGCGAGATATTTGCGGATGAGAGATGCTCCCGAAACGTGTTCATCTCGCCAGGCACGGCTCGAGTACATCAGGAGCTTTCCGTCAGTATACATACAGGGAAATTCGAGGGCTAATATGTATCGGGACCGAGACGATTCACGGCTCCTCAATCAACGAACTCGCTCGCTGGACGTAGCTGTTCGCGTCCCAGCTGCGGGCGTCGCTGATTTCATCGAGGAGCAGCTGGGCATCGGAAGCTGACAGCTGTTCGTTTCGAACGAGGACTGAGAGTAAGGTCGGCGTCGTCACGAGCCGGGTATCAGCGAGCGATGCGTGAATCAAGCCGAGTTGGTTGAACTCATCACAGAGAAATAGTGCGGCATTGCGTTCGTTCGCGAGGGTAACAGCAGCGTTCTCGCCGTCATCGAGTGGAAACTCAGCATCGAGGTCGACCGACCGTATCTCGAACGTATCAGTTTGGTCGAGGACGGCGGTTGCGGTACGACCGTGTGCGTCATCGTACGAGGCGATCTCTCGGAGTTCTTCGATAACCGCTGCTGGGACGGCCACCTCGTATTGGGACAGACTGATCGAGAGTGGGTCGGGATTGTCGTCAGCAACGATCCCAAGACTGACGAGGGAAGAGGTGTCTGCGATAAGCCGCGACATCTATGCGTCGGCGACCTCGTCGATGAAATCTTCGTCTAGCTGCTGTTTCAGCACACGGAGATTTGCCGCCTCTTCAGCGCCGACGAGTGCTTTGAGCTGCTCAAAAGAAATCTCGTCGTCGTAGTAGGCGGCCGCGATTTCTTGTGTGAGTGCGTCGTCGTGAGCAGCCTCTTGGAGGTACTCCCGGAGCGCAGTCACGAGGATATCCGTCCGATCCTCCCCGAGGACATCCGCCAGTGCATCAGTTCGATCGATGAGCCGATGCGGCGCTCGGAACTGGACCCGTTTTTTATTGCTGCTCATTATGTGTACGTTGTGAGCCAGCTTACTTAGCCCTTTTCGTGTGTATGATGTGAGCCACCCTTAAATTGTGTCAATAAACTCCCAACCCAACGGCCTACCAGACAATAACAAAGTAGAGGACTCAAGCGCGTCAGGGGCTTTCAGCGTCTATGTCTCTGCTCTGTCTCATTGAGTTCCGAACGATCATGTGGTGGTAACCGAATCGCACAGTTTGTGAAACGACTTCTCTTGATGCTGCAGATCTCCTCGAGGAGAAACCGGCTGATGATGACGACACCCAAGCGTCGCTCATCCGCCCGATTAACGTGGCTGCAGCACCACTAGCGGGCTAATGGCCGAAACCTACACCGCGACGCTCGATCGGATCGTCGACGGACAGACAGCGGTGCTCTTGCTCGAAGAGGACGACGAGACCGTCGACCAACACGACGTCGACGTAACGACGCTGCCATCGGAGGCTCAGCACGAGGGGGCAGTTCTCGAGGTCGCTGTCGAAGCAAGCGAACTCAGTGAAGCCGAATACCTTCCTGAAGTCACACAGTCTCGCAAAGAGTCTGCACAGGAGCGCCTCGATCGTCTCTCATCACGGTTATCCGATCGGGACTGATTGGTGGTAAACAGAGCTAGAGACGTTTCTGCTGTCTCTGGAGAAACTCGAGGCCAGATATCGATGTCATCGGCTGATGTCGCCGATTGGCTGAACATACTCTTGAATCGATGATCGAGACCGCCCTCTGCGATGAATTTTGATACGTTCTCGAGTTGTTCTTGAAGTGCCTCGTTGTCTCCACGATATAAATGCATTTCTACCTCCTCGAGATCGATGTTTGGAATCGCTGCGAGGACGTCTGCAAGATCCGTTTTCGAGCACTGTGAAGCTTAGCAGCCGCGAGAATTTCGCCATCAGCAGCTCTCGCAGTTGTCGAGCGAACGTTTGGAGCGTGTACAGACTGCGGCCTCGAGCGCGCAGCGTCCCGAGGCCGCGTCCATGCGCGTGAACAAGCGTTTCTTCGACTGTATCTCGAGTGACCGTCGCAATCACGAACTACGAACAGGGAGAAAATCCGGGCCGAACGAAGCTCGTGGTATGAGATGAATTGTATGACACCCTCAAACATATGGAATGTTCGAACATCAAGAAAGCGAAGGGCGCCTGCCGTGGGCTTCGGTGGTCTCAGTAGGCGTCTTCAATCCGCTCGTACTGCTCGTCCGAGAGCGAGATGTCGACGGCACCGAGGTTGTCCTCCATCTGTTCGACAGTCCGGGCGCCGAAGATGGGCACGCAGGTAAACTCGCGCTGTTCGATCAGCCAGCGAAGCGAAACCTGTGCCGGCGTCGCATCGATCTCCTCGGCGACCGACTCGACGGCGTCGAGGACGTTCCACTGCTGATCCGAGAACTCCATGTCCCAGTCGTGCAGGTCGGCGCGAGAGCCCTCGTCGGCGTCGCCCTGTGAGTACTTGCCCGTTAGGAACCCGCCGTCGAGCGGCGAGTACGGACAGACCGCGATGTCCTGGTCGGCACAGACGTCGAGGTACTCCTGCGGTCGGTCGGCGGCGTTAAACCTGGGCTGGGTGACGGTGAATGCCTCGTAGTTGTTCACGTCGGCTTTCCAGAGGCCCTTCGTGAGCTTCCAGGCGTCACACGAGGAGATGCCGACGCTGTGGACCTTCCCCTCCGAGACGAGGTCGTCGATGGTCCGCAACGTGCGCTCGATTGGGGTCTCGTCGTCGAAGCGGTGCAGGTAGAGCAGGTCGAGGTACTCGGTGTCGATTTTTTCCAGCGAGCCCTCGACTTCAGCGCGGACGTTCTTCCTGGAGAGGTTCTGCTGGAAGCGCGAGACATCCGACCAGTAGCACTTCGACGCGATGACGTAGTCCTCGCGGTCTTTGTCTTGCAGCCACTCGCCGATCCACGTCTCGCTCAGGCCGCCGCCGTAGCCGTTTGCGGTGTCAATGAAGTTGCCACCGTGTTCGTCGAAGGCGTCGAGCAGTTCGTGGGCCTGCTCTCGGACGGTCTCGATCGTGCCGTCGTCGGCTTCGAGGCCGAAGCGCCACGTGCCGAAGCAGAGTTCTGAGACCTCGACTCCCGTCGTCGCGAGTCGTCTGTATTCCATACAGGACTGTACGGCGAGCCGGGCTTAATTCTATTGACTCTCGAATAGGTAGGGTCAGTACCTCACAAAGGACCATAGTCGGGATAGGAGAACTCGGCTTCAGGAACAAACGGCTCCACGATGCGGGTCCACTTCACCGAGAACGACTCTTTCGAGTCATAGACATACTGTACACCCTGTTGGGAGACGACGTACTCACGAGATCACTGTGACGACCACAGTTTCTCGATGCGTTGCTCTATCGCCGTGAGGACGGTAGAATATACTTCGAGTGGATGGAGTGAGGGGAGTTCGAGGTCGGTGATTTCGGTGGCAGACGGTGGCTTGTGGAAGTGCAACCGGGCGTTATGCGTGTTCGGGTGCCGGTCCCAGCGACACTCCCAAAGTTCCCCGTGCTCGTGTTCTTCGACGTAGTGTAATGAGAAATCACCAGTCGTGAACCACCGAATGTCGAGACGGGCCGCATTCACTGAGTCTGGGTATCCTCCAGTGTCGAGCAGTCCACGAAGCACTCGAGGTTCGTAGGAATCCGGATCAAACGCAGTCTCCGCCATGAGTGAATCCGATGAAAGGTGTCGCTCCAGCAGGCGCAGTGTCTGTCGATCCGGTGGGCCTGTCGAGTGTGGCCCCGAATCCTTCGGTGGCTGACTCATTTAGGCCGGAATCAAATGCCCGTCGTTCTGGGAGAGCTGGCGAGCAAGTTCGTACAGCCTGATATCCCGAATCACACCCTGCCACTCGCTGACTGCGGTCATCCGCTCGTGAATAGTGTCGTGACTATCGTGATCAAACACGTTGACGGCTGTTGGGTCCCTCGTCTCGAACTGCGATTCGTATTCCGTCCGCTGCGCCTCAAGCGCCTCCACGCGGTCGATGATCTTTTCGACAGAGAGCTCGGTTGCGATTCGACTGGCGTCCTGCCATTCGAGATATCCCTCGTTTCGTTCGTATGTCGCTGGGCGGCTGTCTCTATCGGCTCGAGCGATACCCATCTCCGCTAAGCGATCGAGGTGTTTTTTCGCGGCGTTTGGAGAGCAGTCCGCAAGCTCCGCGATCTCGGTGTACGCAGTCTGAGACGTAATTCCGAGGACGACATCGTAGACACGACCGAACGTATCTGTTCCCGTCTGCCACCGTCGCTGGGTATCATTAGACTCTGGGGCCGGATCGAACTCGGTCATACCTAGCTGTAGGCTACCACTCTCAATATATCTTTGGATAAATCATATATGTGTGGGTATGCTGGGTTCGGGTCCCTGGAAAGGCAGATTCAGTAAACGCTAACCGGGTGGTAGGTCCCGACGCATCGAATACGCGTTATGTTCAACGTGCTGGCCTCTCAGAGAGTTTTCGCGACTTCGCCATCGAGTCCGAGACCGTCTGCTTTTCGAACTCGCGAGCACCATCGGTGCGCTTCGGGAGTAATCGACGTCGTGTGAGCTACTCGCCTATTTTCTCCCGGAGTTCGATCGCTGTCCGCTCGAAGTGTTCCGCGAGAAACGGGGTTCCTGAGGTTGCCCGTGCATCGAGTTATTCGAGGGCATCCGTGGCTGCGTCGGCATCGCGTTCCGTGGCCGCGACGCAGTCGACGTACCCGTCGAGTGCCCGACTGAAAGCTTTCTAGAAGTAGTCGTACACGCCGTCGACGCGCTCCATGTTGTCGTCGAGCGACTCGATGAGCGCCCGGTAGACGATCACTGCCGACGCGTACCGTCCCTGCTCGTGATACTCGTTTGGGAGATCAAGCCACTCCGAGAAATCGATCGGCTCGAAGACGACGAAGTTGTCTGGATTCGTCTCCTCGAACTGTCGGTCGATCGCAGTGCGGAGTTCGTCGACTGACCGCGTTGGCGACTCACCGAAGCGGGCGAAAAAGCGTTCACGAAGGACAGTGTCGGTTGCCAGCCCCTCGCGAAGAAATGACCGCAGCTTGACGGCATCGGACGCCTCGAGTGCGACGTCGATCCGGTTACCTTCATCCGGAGGACGGTCGTCTGTACACCGGAGCAGCACGGCGACAACGTGCTTACAGAATACAAGGAGAAAGCCCACGACTTTAGTCGTGTGGTGGATGTCAATCGGATACTTCCGTCGCCCGCACCGATTCACTTGTAGCCTCCGTTCGCGAATGAAGGCTTCGTGTGACGGCATCGGAAATTCGATCACCTGCCCGTCTGGCCCCAGGTATGTTCGCCGCGTACGGACCAACCGTCCCGAGCGCGAGCGCGCCGGTGACGTACAACGGAAGCGCTTCACTGTCTTTACGTTGCCAGGCGAGGCTGTCGTCGTCGAGAATCGGCATTCCCCGATAGCCTCGAGCCAGTTCCAGTTCGTCGGCGATTCGTTCGACGAATGGGTGATCGAACACCGGTTCGAACCCGGTCGCCAGGACGACCCGGTCACCGAGGAGCCCCAACCCATGGTCCAGCGTTAATTGGACCGTTCCATCCGCAACTGTCGCCGACTCGACCGTTCCCTGAGCAAGCGTGAGCGAGCCGGTCTCGATTCGGTCCTCGAACTCACTATAGAGGTACGGCGGGATAGTGGCCGTGTTTCGGGCGTCCACAGCGACCTCGAATCGCTCACTCGAGCCCGGTGGGTAGCTGTGCAGATTTGCTTCCACGTGCGACCAGTTGATCCACGGCGGCTCAGCCTCGGACACCTCCCACGTCAGGGGATGGCGCGTAAGCAAGCCCACTGATTGGGTCTCGCTCATTTCGATTGCCAGTTGTGCAGCAGTGATACCGCCACCGACCACGAGCGTTCGATTGGCCGACGCATCGGGATCGAACTCGTCCCAGACGTGATCGACACCGTCTAGATCGATTGCCCAGTCGGGCCATCTCTGCCGACCGCCGTTACCGATTGCCAGCACACAGTGATCGGTTTCGATAGGTCCTGTCGTCGTCTCGAGTCGAAAGCCTGTCTTGCCCGAGCGTTCGTAAATATCCTCGACGAGTGTCTGACGATGTACCGACTCGAGGTCCTTCCGGTCGATTACGTACGCAGCATAATCCAGAAAGAGTTCGAGCGATGGGCGTGGTGGGTAATCAACAGTCGGAACGAGTTCGTCTGCTCTGCCGTTCGCTTCGGCGAAACTCTCGAGGCCGAACGGCTCAGTGCCGATGTGATGCACGAAGGTCGACCGAAGTGCATCCATGCCGCAGGCGTTTGCCTTCTCGCGGAACGAGGTAAGTAATTTCTCGTGGGGATCGACGATACAAACGTCCTCTCGCTCGAGTGGGGCATCTTCGATGAGACGCTGGGCGAGGTATGTACCGTGGATACCCCCGCCGATGATAGTACAGCTGAATTGTTGCGTTGAGTGCGGTGTCGTCATACAAATTTGGTCGGCTCTCGTCAGAAAACACTCCTCGAGTGTTAATAAGAATTTTGGATAAGATAATAACTTATATTACTGTGGCTGCTATAGTTGGTAACACATGACTGAGCAGACCATTCCCGTGACGGTCCTTTCCGGAACACTCGGTGCCGGAAAGACGACCACACTCAATCACGTACTCCGCGAAAGCGATGACAGGGACCTCGCCGTACTAGTCAACGACATGGGCGAGGTGAACGTCGACGCGGACCTCGTCGCTGAATCGTCTGACATTTCCACGGAGGAGGAGGAACTGGTCGAACTTTCGAACGGCTGTATCTGCTGTGAACTGCGTGGTGACTTGCTCGATGCGATCGGTGGACTCACGCGCAACCGTGACTTCGACGCGATCGTGGTCGAGTCTACGGGTGTTGCCGAACCGCTGCCCGTTGCACAGACGCTCACGCTCGGGTTCGATCAATCGGACCTCGACCCCACGGAGTTCTACGAAGAAACCGGCATCGAACCGCTCGAGAACTGTCATCTCGATACGGCGGTGACGGTCGTTGATACCCACCAGTTCCATGAAGCGATGCAGTCGGACGAAATCCTCGATGATGACGGGACGAAAAAACACCTCGGCGACCTGCTCGTCGAACAGGTGGAGTTCTGTGACGTCCTCCTGTTGAACAAGTGTGACCTCGTCGATGAGGCCACGCTTACCGAAATCGAAGATACACTCGAGATTCTCCAGCCCCGTGCGGAAATCATCCGAACGACCCACGGCCGAGTCGACGTCGACGATATTATCGAAACTGGTCGATTCGACTTCGAGGAGGCGAGTCGGTCGGCCGGCTGGATACAGGAACTGCAGGAGCCCCACGAGTCAGCCGAGGAAGAACACGGCGTGACTTCGTTCGTTTTCGAGGCCCAACGTCCGTTCCATCCCGAACGATTCGCTGAGTTGCTCGACGCCTTCCCGGAGAACGTCGTCCGATCGAAAGGCCACTTCTGGCTTGCTGGCCGCGAGGAGATGGCACTGATGTTGAACGTCGCTGGTCGCTCGATTCGCGTCGCGCCTGCCGGAAACTGGATTGCGACGCTCCCACCCGAGGAGCGCGAAGCACAGTTCGAGGCGTACCCCGAACTCGAGGAGAAATGGGACGAACAGTGGGGCGACCGCGGCAGTCAACTGGTGTTGATCGGCACCGAAATGGACCACGAATCGATTCGTGAACACCTCGAGCTCTGTCTCCTCACTGATCAGGAGATGAACGCTGACTGGGACACGTTCGAAGACAGATTTCCGACGTTCGAAATTCCTGACGAAGACGAAGCAACCGAAGCGGATGCTCCGGAGCAGGATGGACAGGAAGAAATCGGACTCGCCGATTGAGTCATGGCAACGGAACCAAGGGAGAATCGAACGTCACTCGCTCTCGACACTCGAGCGCCCTGGGCTGGAGTGTCGGGCGTTTGTCGAACGGATGGAGACGGGAGTCGACCTGTGTACGATCTACTCGGTGGCGTCCGACGAGATGCTGGTATCGGAGTGGATCTCGGCCACAGAAGACTCCTTTTGCACGCTCGAGGACGCCCGGTAATTGAGAGTTCCGCTCGTGGACGCTCGGAACTCACAGATTGGCCTCGAGGACGAACGACACCGACCATACAACCCACTGAACAATGTCGACGACATTTCAAACGGTAGTAAAAAAGAACGTATCGCGAACGCAACGCTACGAAGCAATCGATAGCCTCGTCAGAACCGGTGAAACGACGAACCTCGAGATTCTCGTCCAGATGGGCGGTCTTCGGGGGGAGTTTCGTCGGTATGCACTCAACGGTCTCGCCAACTGTAATGCGAGGTCGACGCTCGAGGAACTCGCCGAGGACACGACGGTCGAACCGTCGTTGAGACGAAGGGCGGGAGAGCTGGCATGACTACTGACGCTTCGACTGGTTCACGGGACAAAACCGACGACGGGACTGATTCCAGTAGCGGACAGACCGAAAACCAACGCGTCTGCAGGGATACTGGCAGGGAACAGGGCCTGGTCGGTAAGTACGACATCTGGTTGTGTCGACAGTCGTTCCGCGAGATGGCGCGGGACATCGGCTTCCGAAAGTACGACTGATTGCCCGAACCCGGTATGATGCTCTTGCACGTAAGTCCTGTCTCGTAACCGGTAGCTTGCACGTGACGTAGCATTCGCCATCTGAGTTTTATTAAATCTTACCGGGTAACGATGCCTAATTCCTAGTAACTAATTTAATACGTCGGCCCCTCAGTTAACAACGTAATGGGATACACTTGCTCAAGCTGTGACGCTGAATTCCAGTCGGCAGCCGGCGTTACGCAACATGTCGCGCTACATCACAACACCTGTGCCGAGTGCAACGAACAGTTCGATGCAGTAGACGACCTTCGCGATCACATCCATCGAAATCACTAATACGGAACCGTGTGTCGTTTTTACTGTCGAACACTATCACCCGAACAGTAGGCTCCCTCCCCAAGCGATCACGATCGCGAAACCGATTGCGGCCCCGGCTTGGCGGGCCATCATCCTGAGTGCCCATTTTGGCGATACTTCTCGAGCCACGGTAAACGCGGTCACCAGACACGGTAATAGAACGCCGGCAAGATAGACTGTGACGAGTACCTGAACTGGTGAGAGCGAGCCAGCAGCTCCACCGTCGGCGGTCAACAGCGCAATCCCGTCTTTTCGAATCGAAGCCAGTACCACTGTCAACGCGGCGTCCGTGGGCAAGTTGAACAGTCCCATCACCGGTCCGAGCACTGACCCGAGCGCGTCGATAACCCCGACCCGATCGAGGATTGCTGCGACGAACGTAATGAGCGCGAAGATCGGCAACGCTTTGACGAAGAACTCCCGGAGTGCGCTCCAGGCTTCGCGGGTGACTGCTCGCGGATCGGGCCACTGCAGGAACGTCCGTCGGTCGATAATCGTCGTCGATTGTCGGGCTTCGGGCGGGGCGATTACCGCAACGTAACAGAGGGTCGTTACGGCGAGAACGAGCAGGTATGGCCCGACGAGCCATCCCATCCCGACGGCGGCGAAGACGGCCAGTGTTGCCGGGAACTGGTAGGAACAGGCCGAGCCGAACGCAATTGCAGAGATCGTCGTACACCGTGTACAGTCCGAACACGAGCGGGTGTTGACGACTGCCGGGACGTTACATCCAAAGCCCATCACGACGCGCACGAGATCCCGCCCTGAAAGGCCAAATCGTCGCATCGTCGGGTGCAATGAGACGGTCATCCGTGTGACCAGTCCGGTGTTCTTGTACACGCCGAGGACGACGGCGAAAATGAGCATCGTTGGTCCTGCCCAAACGAACAGGAACGGCCCCATCGAGAGGAATCCGTATTCGGTCGCCAACACGGTCGAAATCGGTTCAGGTAACGTCGCCGCCCAGGTAACTGCGGGGTCAAACGCTGCCCCGACCAGTGGGTCGAGTTCGCCGGCTAGCGTATTCGCGAACCATACTGCGAGCGCCGCCGGAACGAGTAACAACACTGCGCTGATCAACGGACCGACGTAGTCCCATTCGAAAACCGTTTTTGGCGGTTCAATTCGCGTATCAACAGACTGCCGAGCACGACCCGGGAAAGGCCCTGGTTGCTCGAGGCCATCCATGATTCGTGCATAGCCACCACGCCCGCCGACGTCATCTCCTTTTCGAGAACCTTCTCTTCTACGAGACACTCCTGGGTCGTTCCGGTCGACACCACCGTCTGCTATCGGCCGACTCACTTCGCGTGCGTCTATCGGCACGAGTGGAACGCCGAGGTCGGCGCTCAACATTTCGAGTGCGCGACCCGTTTCCGCGGTGTCCTCGACCTTGTCCCAGAATGTAACGACGACCATTCCAAGGTGGTCTTCGACCAGCGGGAGCAGATCCTCAAGGTCTTCGTCGATGCCAGTGGCGGGGACGACCAACATCACGGTCTCGTTTTCGGTAACCTGGGACAGCGCGTCACGGGTCGCTTCGGTATCCTCATCCAGGACGATTCCTGGCGTATCGACGAACTCGTGTTCATCTGTGGTGTAGCGCTCGCTCCGAACGGTCGTCCCGCGGAAGTTGCCGCTCGTCGGCCGGTCTCCGGTTAGCGACGAAACCAGTTCCGATTTGCCGACGCTCTCTTTTCCGACTACGACGACGGTTTCTCGCTCGATTCGCTCGTCTTTCGTCTGCTTTCGGTTGTCTTCCTGAGTTTTCATTCGATCACGCACTAACAATCACACATATCTGGCTCACAGCACGACAGGTCCTCGAGGTACATATTCTGCTCTCGGTAGACCTCGAGCGGCTCGGTGTCGACGCCGAGTCGGTCGCCGATCGTTTCGGCGATGATCGGAAATCTCGCTCTGAATTTGTATATAAAGCAAAACTTGACGCCGTTATGTGTCACGTCCGGACCAGCGAGAAACACTCCGGGAGTCGTTGGTGACTCGTCTCTACTTGTCAGCTCAATAACGCCATCCTCGCGGGGGAAGCACTCGGTAGCTGGGCCGAGATCCGGCTCGAAACCAGTTGCAAGGATTGGTTGGGTTGGGACGGTGTAGGTCGAGGACACTCCCTCGTCGAGTTCGTATCCATCAGCGGCCCGTGCACGAACCTCGAAACACCCATCCGCGTCTCGCTCGCTCGATTGCACGACCGCACCGCCTTCGACGAGCAACCGATCCGAGCCGGCGACCGACTCGAGACGATCGAAGGTGTACGGCGACAGGACCTCGCTTGGATCAGGGCCGCGGGTCGCCCATGGCTCCCCGCGGTCGAGAACGCGTACTCGACAGCCGGCCTCGACGAGTGCGACTGCTGCGTCGATGCCGCTCTCGTAACCACCGATGATCAGGAAATCGTCCGTACTGCTCGAGGACGCGTGTTCGGCCCACGACCGGATCTCGCTCGTATGGACGCACGCGTCAGCACCGGGAAAAACGTCCGTTCGGGGTGAACCGAAGTGACCGGTTGCCCAGATGACGTACTTGCTGTGAACGACTCCTTCGCTCGTCTCTAGTACGAACCCACCGTCGTTCGCTTGTTGGGGGTTGGTCTCGAGTGCCGTTCCACCGTCACCGGCCGGAATGGCTGTCTGTCGATTTACAGTACTTTGCTCTGTTGTTTGTCGATTCACTGCAGTTTGATCTGTTGTCTGCCGATCTTCGAGTTCCATTTCGGCTCGCTCCCGGATTTCGGTTACCTCGACTCCCGTCTCCACTTCGAGATCGTGAAAATCGGCAACGGCTTCGAGATAGTTTGCGTACTCGTTGCCATTTGGATGCTCCCGATCAAGCGTTACCGCAGGCGACGTATTGGGCGTAACCGCGTTCAGATCGGTCAGTCCGAAGCTGTTGCTTGGGAACGATGGCGTAATGAAGCGCATCTCGTCGGGCCACCGGCGGAACGACGCCCCGATTTCGTCGCGCTCGAGTATCACCGTCTCGATCTCGAGCATCGATAGGGAGACACCGACACCGATGCCGGCAGCGCCCGCGCCCACAACTGCAACGTCGACCTGTTGGGGCGGTGTCATTGGAAGCCCACCAGTGTCGAATCGGCACTCGAGCCCGCTTCCTCGAGTTTACGCATTCGTCCGTTTTTTCCCACCTTCTCGGGAATCGGGTACACGATGCGGTAGTAGCCGGTTCCGTTGGTGATGGTTGCTGCGAGTCGACACAGGAGCCAGTAGGAACTCCCGCTCGCAATTGCTGCGATCAGTGCCATCACTGTCAGTTGGTGGCTGAGTGATCCACCGGTGATCTGGGCAATCCCTCCACCGAGGAAGATTCCGGTGAGGAGTGTCTTCATTGCGAACCTCCGTTTCCGGCTGAGGTCGTACGTTATCGAAATAGCGGTCGTGGGTGGACTGCTCACAGTGTTACTAAACAAAGCACCAAGGTTAATAATAGTTGCTAAGTACGAGGGGGAAGGTAATATTCGCATGGTCCAGGTGAGACCATTTTTCGTTTTTCAGTCCAAAAATACGCATCCCTGGCGTCTTCATCAGGTATTCGATGGCTGGTTTCATAGCGACTCGTGGAAGTCTTGATACGGATTAGTGTCCGTAGTTACCGCCCATCGGTCATGATGGTTCGCCGATTGGTGGTGATTGATGACACTAACCCGTATGAAACACTCGAGCGACACAATGATATCGTCTATCGTTGCGTTGATCTGAAACCGTCGGTCTTCGCGAACGTTGTTAGCGGCATTCACGGCCTGGATGAGCTGTGGTGTTTCGTCGATATCGTACACGAGTTGATCCCAATCAATGGGCCTTCGTCAGTGACGGTTTTACGGCAAGCGACTGCTCCTTTCGCCACCGCTTCGTAGTATGTCCGTGCGTCCGCGGCGATGAAACGTACACTCGAGAGTACCTCAGCAGACTTTGATGTGTTTTCATCGACCGGTTCAATATGCTCGCTCAGTCAGAACTGGCAGTTGGTCTGGTCTGATGGAACCGACGCATCACACGAGCGATAGACGGCCTTCGATTCGCATTCTTCGATTTTTTGCTTCCATACCTCAGCTGTCTGGTACGGAGGTTGTGGTCTCGTTTTCCTCGAGGATAGGATCTACACCGGGAAATGCCTCTCAGACCGGACGCATTTCCTCGCGATCGTGTCTCTTTGATCCATCGTCGTACGCTTCATTGGCCGCCTTTTCATTTCTAAATTCGAGGACGAGACCGAACAACGATTTGCTGAGGCGTTTGTCCAGGTTCCACTATGGGTTACCCCACACTGCCTTCTCTTTCGATTTCGTGGGGTAACTACTGCTGGTCCTCGTGGAATGTAGTCTTTCAGCGTCGATAGACCTGGAACAAGGCGATACTTAAACCACTCTTGGAGCTGGTCCCAGCACCCTTCGACAGTGTTCAATTCGGGACGCTTCGACGGTAACTAGGGGTGCCATAGAGAGCGTCACACACGAGGACGCAGGGACTGGAAACAGGACCACATCCACCAGTACCAGAACGCTGCAAGATGAGCCCTGGATCGGCTGCTCTAATTCCACCGTCACATGGCGTTTTCAATAGACCACTTTGACCGGGTTTAGTGCAGGTGAATCTGCTAGCAACCTCACAAAGGCGAGACGGTGCTCCACCCAGAACCACTATCGAGACATTTTCGAATTCTGATTATGATTAAATAATGATATGTATGCCCGATCGACGGTAATGTACTCTTCGAATGGAGAGAAGAACCAATCACTGTCTTCGGTTATTGCGCCCAACAAACACGTCCAGTCGCTTTGGCCAGATAATTTGACAGACGGCCGCGTTCCACGTGGATACCTCGAGGAAGGCGGCTCAACTTGCACGGATTTCCTGGTTTGGGCGATACAGATTATTGTGGCATCTATTTCCCGCCGATTTTGAACACTTTACGGCGTTTCTTGCTCATTAGCATCAGATTAGGCGGCTGTACGGCGAGATTTTTGATAGCTAATCTCGCTTCTTTGAGCAACCGCCGAAAGGTTGGGATTGAGTACTCGACATCCTCCGCCCCCTCAAGATACTGCTGGACGAGCACAGGGCTGACGCTGGTGCCACAAAGCCGACTTCCCCGGGAGATTCGTGGCTTGTTTCTTCGAACGTTTTCACTCTTATGCTGATAGTTTACATTTTCTCTCAGATCGATTAGTATCAGTAACAGCCTGCTCAACCGACTCGTCAGTCTCGAATCGATTGAGCCAGCTATCGATTGTCTGTCACTGAACGTCGTCTCCCTCGGTTAGTCCAGTCTGCGTAAGACCATTTTTACGCTATGACTGCTAATAGCGTTGTGTCGGCTTCTTACGGTCGTGTTTAGTTTCTCTCATTGTGCCAGCTGGCGAAGGCCTGGAGCCACGAGTTAGCCGTTGCTGGATCGACGTGGCTGAACGAGTTTGAGAACGAGGACGTTCGTCGTTTTACCTCTCTGTAGATACGTTTGATGCAGTTTCGATTGCCGTGACGTTCGTACCGATACTCGAGGCCACGACGATGAAGTGTGGCTTTCAGCCAGGCGGTTGAATCGATCGGTAAGACCACGTCTTCGACCTCGTGTTTCTCCATGAGTTCCGCAAGGAATATCTCGGTGAGAGCGGTCGTTCGTGCCGAAAACAGCCGAACGTGCAAGAATCGGTTGGCCGCCGGATCGACCGCTGCGTACTGCCAGTACTGGTGACTATCGATCCAGATCACGGTTTCGTCGAGAGCGACTTGCGTCGGACTGGCACCATCTTTTGGCGCAAAATCAGCTTTGTGAACCCAGTCATGGACTGGCTTCTGACTCCGTTTGGCATCGTATTTCTCGAGTTCTTGAACGGTATTCGAAAGCGACAGACTGCCCAAATGAAGGCGATAATGAGCGGAATCAGCTTGGGCGGAGGACGTGTTTCTCGAAGCGCACGAAGATGCCTTCGAATCGACCATCATTCGACCGTGGAGTACGTATGGGGAGGGCGGAAAAATTCTACATACGTTTGGATTCGAAACGTATTATCTCGACAGAATCCGGAAAGGGAAACCGATCGTCGTTCACGGTGACGGCACGTCACTCTGGGGACTGTGCCATCGCAACGACGTCGCCCGGGTGTCGTCAATGCGGTCGGGAACGCCGATGCGTACGGCGAAACGTACCATGTAACCAGTGAGGAGGTGATCACATGGAACCAGTACCATCGGCTCGTCGCAGGGGCGCTTGACGCACCCGAACCGGAGTTGGTGCATATACCGACGAACGAGCTCGTCGAGGCGGTCCCGAACCGGACCAATATGCTGGTTGACCATTTTCAATTCAGCACAGTGTTTGACAATTCGAAAGCCAAACGCGATCTCGGTTTCGAGTACACCGTGTCGGTCGAAGACGGGATGCGTCGCACAGCCGAATGGTTACTCGAGCACGGTCAGATCGAACCGTGGGACAGCTACGACGATGATGTGCTTATCGACGCTTGGAGGGAGTCCACCGAAACATTTCAATCGACGGTAACCGACCTGCTCGAGTTGTCAGCTGAGAACTGACCGTAACGTACGATAGCTTAACGTAACGGAGCCCACTCACTGCGCACGTTGCTATTAGCGAGCGCCGCGAGACTCGCTAGGCGGTGAGGTCGTCCTGGAAGCCGGGTTCGAACGCTTGGCCAGCGCCGACTGCGTTGAGGAACTTGCAGTTATTGTGGACGGAGGTGTGCTCCCAGCCGATGACATGACCCGGCGGATACGGTGGGAGACGTAGATCATTTTCGTCGGTGATGAGGATCGTCGTGTAGCTCCAATCGCTCTCGCGCAGCAGCTTCAGTTCGTTCAGGCGTGACGAACTACTGCAGCTTCCGTTGGAGCCGTGGATCTCGATCGTGTAATCTATTTGTGACCGTTTACGAACCGGAAGGCCGAGTTTTTCCATCGGCCTGTTCTCAAACCCGGTCTGGATGGAGTAGGCCTCATCAACGGTGATGGATCGTGCTCTCGTCTAAGCTTTTGGCAGGACACTAATTGACAAAAGTCGGTCAGTTGCCGCTGATGCGATTCATCCCATCCGAAGACCATCGTCGTTGTGCCACGACCACGATGCGTTGGGGTCAACCAGCCAGTTCTGGGGGTGGCGCCCGTGGGCGGGGTTTGGACCGAGATTGTAAAAGCAGTCAACGTCGTCGACGACCGTCTCGCAGTCAGTCCTGATCGAATGGCCGTGGTGAATCGCCATATGGCATTGGATTTGGCTAGTTCACAGCACGCTTGA
>JAOPJZ010000038.1 GCA_025517525.1 Natronosalvus hydrolyticus | reverse complement strand
GACGATTCTAGCTCGGCCTCTCCAGGTGCCTCGATGCGCTAAACTAGAACGGATGTCTGGAACTCCTTCGGAGACTTCCACTTGAGCTTCCCGACCTTCCGACCGTTCTCTTTCTGGTCTTTGAGGTTCGAGAGGTTGTCGTAGAACCGTGTGACGGTTCGTTGCAGAGCCTTTGAGTTGACTTCGGAGAAGACGGGGAACTGGTCTTTCCAGTCGGGGAGTCGGTAGTGGTGTTTGTACGCGGAGCCGATGTTGTCGGCGTCAACGTGAGTGTATTCGTACAGGGTGTAGTTGTACGCTTGGCGATGAATGTCGATGTGATGTTCCAGTTCACCGGCTACCTCTTGTGTCGGGTATGAAGGGTATCGGTGACTGTACTCCATCGCTGTCTCTTGATTAGAGATGTGTTAACTTAATGGTTTGTATCTCTGTCAATCGGATTCAACCCCGGGGTCAAGCCCCGGGGCATTCTCCTATACCGCCTGTAAAAGACGGCGAAGATGATGGCGGCATACAGGAGTGCGCCGACGAACACCAGCACGGCACCGACGCGCTCGAGGCTGCTGTTCTCTCCGAGTAATCCGCCCGCTTCGAGGAGCACCCCGACGGCGATCACTCCCATCGAGAGTGACGCCGTTTGGTCGTCGAGACCCCTGATTGAAGCGATTGCGGGCGGGTAAAATTGGTAGGTGACGCCGATTATACTCAATCCGAGGAAACCGGTGAGGGCGAGGCGATAGTGAGCGTCCAAGGGGTTTCCAGGGAGGGTATGGCCCTCGAATGCGAACGTCAGGCCGACTCCGACGGCTAACACACCGCACAGAACGCCTGCGTATACGCCGTATAGTCCGATTCGTCGGCGGTCACTGCGGTGAAACATCTCGATGTACGCGAGTGCAAACCCGGTGATGGCAACCGTTTGAACGACGGCTCCGAGCAGGAACGTCGTCAACCCGAGAAAATCGGTGACGAGCAGGAGTGGTCCAAGGGCACCGGCAGGGAGCACGAGCCACACGAGTGGCCGGCGTGGCGAGACGGCGAGAAACCGTGGGAGGACGCGAAAGCCGACGGCAAAGAACAGGAGTGTGGCCGCGCCGAGAGCGAGCACGTGTGTCGTCGCCGGGCCATCCGGGGGCAAGACGGTCGAAAACCCAACGAATCGGCGGACGACTGGGAGTGCAGCACCGACCAGGAGATAGCTGACGACGACGGGAACGAACAGATTGGCAACCCTGTCAACGCCTACTCGCTCGGCATTGATGCAACCTGTCCCCGTGTGTCTCCCGAGGAGGTTGCCACGGACGGTCCAGGCGAGACTCCCGACGAACACGAGACAACCGGCGAGCCACAGGAATGAGCCGATAGCAGTCAGTGGTATCCCCAATACTTCGACGCCTGCCGCCTCGAGTGTCAGCGCAGCCGTTCCCGTCGCAGTCAGCGGGAGCTGGACGGCCGGTGCGTACGGGAACGCGAGCGAGGACTCGAAATACGATGGAATCAGACTGTACCCTTTTCCGAAGATGACGTGAAACACGAACCCCCACAGCCCGGGGACGACCGTCACCGAGCGTTCAAATCCGGCCACTACGGCGAGTTGCCAGCAGACGAACCAGAGGACGCCAACGCCAACGAACGCTCGAGTCCACCGGGTAATGGTTGCAGCCGACATCGTTTCAATATCAGTATCGGATACCGTGAATGTACGGGCGAACGGGCGGCATGCGCGGGCGGTTCAGACGTTTTGCTCTCGTCTCTTCCTGGTGATTGCCCTACCGGGTCGGGGATTACCGGTACACCGGTACAGGAGACCGAATCAATCGATCTCGAGAGCCTCACGGTCGGCATCGGCCAGCGCACAGAGGGCATCAGCCTCGAGCAGGTGCAGACGACCGGGAATCACGAGTAGGTGGAGCGGGTCGCCGAAGTCGCACTCGGCGAGTTCTCCCATTGGTCCGGCTTCGACCAGCGGTTCTGGACTCCCCGCACGGGCGACGACCACGCCGATGAGGTCGGGGTATTCTTCAGCGAGCAGTGATGCTCCCACGTCGGCCGTCATGTACTCCTCGCGGTCGGCTTTGATGTCGAGGTAGACGACCGTGTGGAGGTTCGCCTCGCGGTTCGCGTCGATGGTTTCGGTAACGCTGGCGGGTAGGCCGTCGGCCCCGTGGGCGTAGGGGAACGGGAGCGTGGTCGCCTTTCCGAACCGATAGTTCTGTAAGCCGGTGAGCGAACTGGTCGCGGTCTGTGCGGTGACGCCGTGGATGACTCTGGTTTCGATCCCGCGTTCGTGTGCTCGCAACCGAAGGTCGACGTGGGTCGTCGAAATCATCGTATCGCCGGCCGTGAGAAACGCCACAGCCTCCTCTTCGGCCGCCTCGAGGATGTCTTCGGGATGTTGTTCGACGCCGGCCCGGTCGCGGACGTCGATGTCGATGTCGTGGTGGGCCTCGAGGTCCTCGATTGTCGTTCCGATCAGTTTGCTGGTGTAAAACTCGGCGTAGGCGCGGTCGGCCTCGCGCAGTGCGGTCTGACCCTCGACGGTGATGGAGGTTTCGTCGTAGAGGCCGAGACCGATGAAGGTGAGCATGCGCTGTGTTACTTGGGGCTCGTGGAATACGTTTTCGAGTTCGGTCGCGCCGGTGACTCGTTCGGGAAGTGCAGCCGGGTGCGATCGGATTGTGGCCCGCAGGCCTGGCCGAGAAACCGGACGCCAGCCCAAGTTACCACTCGCCGAAAGAGTGGTACAACATTCCCTATAAGTAGTTCCTCGAGCAAGGTCGGATATGACTCACTTTGGGACGGCCGGAATCCGCGGGCCCGTCGGGGAAGCGGTGACGCCCGAACTCGCCCTGGCGGTGGGAAAGGCCGTCGGCGAACCGGGCAGACAGGTCGTCGTCGGCCGGGACGGCCGCGAAACGGGGCCAGCACTCGCCGCGGCGATGGAAGCCGGCCTCGAGAGCGCCGGTGCGGACGTCAGTCGAATCGGACAGGTGCCCACCCCAACCCTCGCGTTCGCCTCGCGTGGACGCCACGGCGTGATGATCACGGCCAGTCACAATCCTGCTGCCGACAACGGCATTAAACTGCTCGCTGACGGCGTCGAGTACGACCGGGAGGCCGAACGTACCATCGAGGCACAGATAGACGCACCTACTCAGGCGTCGTGGGACGAGTGGGGGCGAGGTCGAACCGAAGCCGTCCTCGGCGCGTATCGGAACGCGGTGGACGACTACGTTCGTGCGCAATTCGGTGAAACCAGTGGCCCACCGCTCGAGGGACTTTCAGTTGCCATCGACTGTGGCAACGGCGTCGGTTCGCTGGCCTCGCCCCAGGTGCTCGAGCGACTGGGTGCGGACGTCGTCGGCGTCAACGCGACGGTCGACGGTCACTTCCCTGCCCGGGCGAGTAAACCAACGGCAGAGACGCTGACCGACTTTTCGGCGTTCCTCGAGGACGGGAGGTTCGACCTGGGTCTCGCACACGACGGGGATGCAGACCGACTGGTCGTCCTCGACGGCGACGGGACCGTGGTTCACGAAGATACCGTGCTGGCACTCGTCGCCCGACACTACACCGAGACGAGCGACGTGGAAGACCCTGTCGTCGTTACCACCCCGAACGCCTCAGCACGAATTGATGAACAGGTGCGCGAGGCCGGCGGCCGGGTCGAACGCGTTCGATTGGGGGCACTTCACGAGGGAATCGCCCGGGTTCGCGAGAGCGCCGATCCCGAAACCGCCGTGGTCTTCGCTGCCGAACCCTGGAAGCACATTCACACCGCCTTCGGCGGCTGGATCGACGGCGTGTGCAGTTGCGCCGTCGTCAGTGCACTGGTCGTCGAGGCTGGCTCGCTCGAGGCGCTCCGCAAACCCGTCACTGAACGACCCTATCGAAAGGTCTCTATCGACTGTCCGGACGACAGAAAGGAATCGGTGATGGAGGCGCTCGAGACGACGCTACCGGCCTCATTCGAGGATGGCGACGTCGATACGAACTACGGAGTCCGCCTCGAGTTCCCGGACGCGTCGTGGCTCCTGGTTCGACCAAGTGGGACCGAGCCGTACGTTCGGCTGTATGCAGAGAGCGACGACGTCGACGGACTCGTTGCCGACGCACGGGTGGTTATCGACCAGGCCGTCGAGGACGCGAACTGATTAGACCGTGACTTCACAGGTACGGAACAGTCCACTCTCGAGCCAGGTAACCATCGCCGTATCGTCGTAGGTGACCTGAATTTGATTGCGCTGGCGGACGTACTCCTGTGGGGAGGTATTCTCGTAGGGTTGGAGTAATCCGGCGTCATCGAGTCGGTCGACCGTTCGATAAGCGGTCGTCAGGGGGACGTCGAACTTCTCAGCGAGTTCCGCCACCGTCGTCGGTGACTCGACGTGGAGGTAAAACGCCCGCGGCGTCTCCTCGGCGAGCAACGTGAGCATCTCTTCGAGATCACAGTCGCTGTGTTCTTTGTCAGGATCACACGGCTGTTGGTGGTGTAGGGTGTTGCTCATATGGGATGATTGTACGTCTTTCTTCATAGAGTATGTTACAGACTCCCAGTCGCTGGGAATGTGTCCGCTGACGGAGTGATCACTGCTGTTTTGAAAGTCGAATGCGAGCGTATGTACCAAACGTTTTGGTCTCGCTTACGCAATCCCTGCTATGGATTCGTTACTCGAAGCTGCACGGGAAATTCAGGCAGCGGCACACGTCCCCTACTCGTCCTATCGCGTCGGTGCGGCCCTCGAGACGGCCGATGGCGAGGTGTTCGTCGGCTGTAATCTCGAGAACGCAAACTACAGCAATAGCTTGCACGCCGAGGAGGTCGCCATCGCCGAAGCGGTGAAAAACGGCCACAGCGAGTTCACTCGCATCGCCGTGAGTTCGGACCGCCGGGATGGAGTGACACCCTGTGGCATGTGTCGCCAGACGCTCGCGGAGTTCGCCGACGATGACCTGGTCGTCATCTGCGACGAGGGGGAAGATGAGACACCGAGTGAGTATACCCTGGGTGCACTCCTCCCGAATACGATCACTGAAGAAATGCTTGAGTGAGCGGCCCGACAGGTGACCACTACTTGCAGCAGCCAGCCGTTTCTCATCCGACAGCAGACGCCAGTATTTATATACGCAACCCGCTCGAAGATTCTGGTCTCGATGACTGGCGACAGCGAAGACCCGAACGCGGACGTACAGTACCACCTCGAGGTGAGCGCCGACGACGTCGCCGACACCGTTTTACTGCCGGGCAATCCCGAACGCGTCGATAAAATCGTCGACCACTGGGATGACTTCGACGAACGGGCCCACCACCGCGAGTACCGGACGGCAACCGGCACCTACGACGGGACACCGATTTCGGTCACGTCCACGGGGATTGGCGGGCCGTCGGCCGCCATCGCCCTCGAAGAACTGGCTCGAGTCGGCGTCGATACCTTCATTCGCGTCGGCTCCTGTGGTGCGATTCAACCGGAGATGGACGTCGGCGACCTCGTGATCACGACCGGTGGCGTTCGCCAGGAGGGGACGAGCAAGGAGTACGTCCGGGAGGAGTACCCGGCGGTTGCTGATTTCGAGGTGGTGAGCGCGCTCGTCGCCGCTGCAGAACGTCTGGGTTATGATTATCACACCGGACTCACGATGAGCGCTGACTCGTTTTACTCGGGACAGGGGCGCCCCGGTTTCGAGGGCTTTGAGGCTGCCGGAAGCGACACCCTGGTCGAGGAACTGACAGAAGCCAACGTCGCCAATATCGAGATGGAAGCCAGTGCTATCCTCACCATCGCGAACGTCTACGGGCTCCGGGCGGGAGCAATCTGTTCGGTCTATGCCAACCGCGTCACCGGCGAGTTCCGCACCGAGGGTGAGTCTCGAGCGGCAGAAACCGCCTCACTGGCGACCTACCTGCTGGCGAAGATGGACGCCGTCAAACGCGAGGCGGGCGTCGACCGCTGGCACGCGGGACTCTCCCTCGAGTGACTCCCGTTTGATGAGTGCGCCTCGACACTCGACCGAGTGCGAACCGAAATTCCACCGAGTACGCACTGACGCTTCACCGAATGCGAATCGAAATTCCACCAAGTACGCACTGACGCTTCACCGAATGCGAATCGAAATTCCACCAAGTACGCACTGACGCACCACCGAGTGCGCACCGACCGGGCGGTGACCTCGAGGTGCTGCACTCGTTTCGACTCCGTCACACATTTTCGAATCGAAATCAATAGGTTCCTCCTGGCGAATTGGTCCCTGTGAGCAGGTATCGAAATCTGGGGCTGTTTCTGGTGCTGGCTGCCGTCTGGGGAACCGCGTTCGTCGCCATCAGCGCGGGCCTCGAGTACTTTCCACCCGTCCTGTATGCGGCGCTCAGATACGACATCGCGGGTATCATTATGCTTGCCTACGCCGCCTACGTTCTCGATGACGTCGTCCCACGAGGCCGCGAACAGTGGTTGCTGGTTACCATCGGGTCTGTGCTGCTCATCGCCGCTTACCACGCGTTTTTGTTCATCGGACAACAGCACACGACGGCCGCGGCGGCCGCCATCGTCGTCAGCCTCTCACCCGTGTTGACGACCGGATTCGCTCGCCTGCTGGTCCCGTCTGATGCCCTGTCTCCGCTGGGACTCGTGGGCGTCGCTATCGGTCTGGTTGGCGTCGCCGTCATCGCCCAACCCGACCCGAACGACCTGCTGGCGACGAACGCGGTCGCCATCGCACTCGTCTTCTTCGCTGCAGCCTCGTTCGCGCTCGGAAGCGTTCTCACGCGACGACTCGAGGCCGAGATGCCGATCGAATCGATGGAAGCCTGGTCGATGCTCGGCGGGGCCGTGCTCATGCACCTGCTGAGCCTCGCGCTCCGGGAGCCAATCGAACCGAGGACCTGGGTTCAGCCGGAAGCGCTCGGTGCGCTCGCGTACCTTGCGCTGGTCTCGAGCGCCCTCGGTTTCCTCCTGTATTTTGTCTTGCTCGAGCGACTGGGGGCCGTCGAGATCAACATGGTTTCGTACGTCGCGCCGATTTTCGCGGCCGTCTTCGGCTGGCTCTATCTAGGAGAAGTCATCGACGCGACGACGGTGTTCGGCTTCGCCCTCATCGCCGTTGGTTTCGTGCTGGTCAAACGCCGTGCACTTCGTGAGGAGTTCGGCCATCTCCAGGCGCTGGCCCAGCGGTAGATACCGATTCCGGTCATTCGCCAATCGGAACGCGAGCTTGATAGTACTATAATAGCAAATAAATTTGAATCCGCTACCATATACTATTGGAAGTGAATTAAGTAGTTATTGAGTTGGATGGACTCTATTCGGCCTATTTCGTATAAACTCGGTTTCGGTGCCCCTCGACACGACGTGTATCGCATGCACTGGGCGTTTCATCTCCCCCAAAATCAGGCGAGCAATGAGTCATCCCCTTCGAGAGCGTAATACGCTCGAACGGCGACGTTGACAGCGTGATCACCGACGCGCTCGAGGTCCCGAATCAGAATCAACGTTTCCAACACGTCCGCGAGTATCGCCTCTGTTTTGGCAGTGTTCGTCTCGAACTGCTGTCCGGAGCAGACGACGACGGAGTCGGTCGATTTCGAGGCTAAAATCTTCGTAAGTACCCGACCCGTCACCGCCTCACAGCGCCGATCGAGTTCCGTATCCCGTGAGACCACTTCGAGACAGGCCGTCGTGTCGTCGTTCGCGACGGCGTCGATAGCCCTCTGGACTTGTTCCTGTGCAAGCGCGGTTAACCGTTCGAAATCGACGTCAGGAATCGTACACTGATGGGACTCGAGGCTGTACTGTGCGAGGTTGATTGCCAGATCGCCGATTCGCTCGAGGTCGGTGATGATTTTGAACGCGGCGACGACGAGTCGAAGGTCCCCCAGCATCGGTTGGTGGAGCGTAATGACGTCGAGACACTCCGCCTCGAGAGCCAGATAGCGGCGATTGACCTCGTTGTCACCGTCGATAACGGCTTTCGCCAGCGTACTGTCACAGGCAACGAACGCGGTAACGGCGTCCTCGAGTTGCTGGCTGACGAGATCGCCCATGGCGACGACGGCTTCCCGGAGTCGCTCGAGGCGCTGTTGATAACGCTCGCGGGCCATCAGCCGAATTTGCCGGTGATGTAGTCCTCCACACGGTCGTCCTCGGGGTCCTCGAAAACCGACGCCGTATCGTCGAACTCAACGAGGTTGCCGCCGGTGAGAAAGACGGCCGTCTTATCGGAGATTCGGGCCGCCTGTTGCATATTGTGGGTGACGATGACGACCGTATAGTCCTCGACAAGTTCGTCGATCAGGTCCTCGATTTTCGAGGCCGCCACGGGGTCGAGTCCGGATGTCGGCTCGTCCATCAGGATGACTTCCGGATCGGGGGCAATGGCACGGGCGATGCAGAGTCGCTGTTGTTGCCCTCCGGAGAGGTCGAGGCCGCTCGAGTCGAGTTGGTCTTTCACTTCGTCCCAGAGGGCTGCCCCGCGGAGGGCCCGTTCGACGTCGTCGTCGGTCGCAGACTTGCCCTGTACCTCGAGCCCGTAGGTAACGTTGTCGCGAATGCTCTTTGGGAAGGGGTTCGGTTTCTGGAATACCTGGCCGATTTTGCGACGTAGCGCGACGGGGTCGACGTCCTCGTCGTAGACGTTCTTGCTCCGGAAAGTGAGTTCGCCCTGGACTCGACAGACGTCGATCATATCGTTCATGCGGTTGATACACCGCAAGAACGTCGATTTACCACAGCCTGAGGGGCCGATGATGGCCGTAACTTTGTGTTCCGGGATTTCGATGTCCACAGATCGGAGCGCCTGGTCTTCGCCGTAAAAGACGTCGAGGTCTCGAGCCTCGAGGACAGTCTGGTCTGGCTGTTCTCGCCGCGTCGACTCGGCGTGTTGTATGTCGGTCGTTATCAGTTGGTCGTCCGCTTGTTGTGTCTCGGTCTCTTGTGTTGGCATGGGTTACACCTCCGTCTCGTATCGGTGTCGAATGTAAATCGCGACTCCGTTCATGACGAACAGGAACGAGAGCAAGACGACGATACCCACCGCTGCAAGGTGGATAAAGTGTTCACTCGGTTGGGCCGCCCAGTTGTAAATCTGGGTCGGCATCGCACTGAAGCGGTCGGTCGGCCCGCTCGGCGTTCGGTTGACGAACAGTGCACCGACCATAATCAAGGGGGCCGTTTCGCCGATCGCTCGAGCCAACGCCAGAATCGTTCCCGTCATGATACCAGGAATGGCGGCAGGGAGAACGACACGCCGGATCGTTTGCCACTTCGTCGCCCCGGTGGCGTACGAGCCGTTTCGAACGCTGTCGGGGACGGCACGCAGTGCCTCCTGGGTGGAGACGATAATAATCGGCATCACGAGCAATCCAAGTGCAACGGCTCCGGCGATGAGAATCGGGCCGATCCCGATTCCGTTGACGACCGCTGCGAGTGCGAGGAGGCCGTAAACGATCGATGGGACGCCAGCGAGGTTCGCCAGATTCGCCTCGATTAGCCGTGTTATCCGGGAGTCTGGTGCGTACTCTTCGAGATAAATTGCCGAACCCACACCGACGAAGAATGCCAGAACTGCCGTCATAATCATGAGCATAATCGAAGCGATTACGGCACCTTTGAAGCCGGCTCGAGTCTCTTCCTGCGATCCATCCTGCGTAAAGAACTCGTAGAGACTGATGTTGAACTCGGTCAATCCCGTGTAAAAGTCGGTCACCACGTCGAACAGGAGCAGGGCCAGCATGACGACGCCGAACAGTGACGCCGCGATGAGTAGCCAGCGAAAGAGTTCGTTCTTGCGGTGTTCCCACGAGAGATCGATATCACTGAAGAGGGTGTTGCCATCTTCGACGCCAGTTTCTGTCTCCGTGCTCATTGATACTCCTCCTGGAACCGTCGTTTGAACGCGTCATTGAGTAGATTCATCACCAGCGTCATGACGAACAACACGAGGCCAACTGCGAACAGCGACTGATACTCGACGGTACCGACTGCACTGGTACCTCGAGCCATCGAAACCATGTACGCGGTCATCGTCATGATCTCATCGAACGGATTCGTCGTGATGTTCGCGTTGAACCCTGCCGCGAGGGTAACAGCCATCGTCTCACCGATCGCTCGAGAGACGGCCAAAATGTACGAGGCAAACACTCCCGATATCGATGCCGGCAGAACGATTCGCGTCGACACGTTGAACTTCGTCGCGCCGAGCGCATAGGCACCGTTTCGCAGGTCGTCCGGGACAGCACTCATCGCATCTTCGGAAATCGACGAAACCATCGGAATCGTCATGATGCCGACGACGAGGATTCCCGAAAGCAGGCTGTACCGACCGACGTTGATACCGATCATCGAAGTAGCTATCGAGGTCAACGAATCCCCCATCGTCCCCGGCAGCGCCGATCCCACTTGCAAGAGTCCGTTGCCGAGGGGGTTGAGGACGTACGCCGCCAACCCGCTGAGCAACACCGGGTTGATGAACGCGATGGCGAAATACCCATACACGATGGTCGGGATTCCGGCCAGAATCTCGAGCATGGGTTTGAGCTTCGATCGGATACCTGGGGATGCGTACTCGGAGAGATAGATGGCCGTCGCGGTTCCGATCGGAATTGCGACGAACGCTGCCCCAACCGTAATCGCCAGGGTCCCGAACACGATAGGGAGGATGCCGTGTGCCGGGCGTGCGTGATCTGGTGCCCAGCGCTGTCCGGTGAAAAACTCCGTGAACGTGACCGTCTGCTCGAAACTCGCGCCCCGTGTCATTTCGGTGAACTTTGCCCCAAAGAAGTAACTCGCAGCATTGTCGAGCAGAACGAAAAAAATCGCGAGCGTCGTCAGGACGGTGATGGCGGCACAGCCGAACAGGATGCGTCGAGCACGCCTGTTCGCCGCGTTATCACCGGCTGCAGCGCCGCCCCCGGTTATCTCGGCACCGGTTTGTGTCGGTGTTTCAGTACCCATTTACCTATTGCCTCGAGGTGTTATTCGCGCTCGACGGTCAGGTCGTCAATCGAAGCGCCCACTTCCTCGAGCCACTCGTCGATCTTGTCGTTGTTTTCTTCGGTCGCCGCGTCGGGTGCCGCATAAAACCCCTGGTCGCGAGCGTAGTCCTGTGCACCGTTGGTGTAGAACTGGGCAAACGAACCGATCAGGTCGGTTCGTTCCTCGAGGCTCGCAATGTTGAAGAACGCGAACAGAGGTCGGGCTAGCGGCGAGTAGAGACCGTCCTCGATGTTTTGCTCCGTTGGGAGGTAGAACCCTCCGTCGGCATCGCTCTCGACCGGGACGGCCTCGATCGGTTGGTCGTCTTCGATCTCGCGCAGATAGCCGAGGCCACCCCAGCCGAATCCGTCCACGTTGTCGGCGACGGCTCCCATAATCTCGTTCGTCTGGCTGGTCGCCGAGTAATCGTCCCGGATCAGTCCTCGTTCACCGATGACGTTCTCGGTGAAGTAGTCGAACGTTCCTGACGCGCTGTCACGTGCGTGGAGCGCGATCTCCCTGTCGGGCCACTCAGGTCGAATATCACTCCACGTCTGCACGTCGGATTCGAACTCCCAAACCCGTTTGAGTTCGTCGAGCGTGATGTCCTCGACCCAGTCGTTCTCTGAATTCTTGACGACCGCAAGCCCGTCCAGACCGACCTCGAGGAAGCCATAGTTGACGTCGTTTTCGCTACAGAGGTCCACCTCGTCATCGGTGATCATCCGACTCGCACTTTGCACGTCGGAGTTCTGTCTGCAGAACTCCTGGAAACCAGCCCCAGTTCCTTCCGGTGCGACGTCGACGAGCGTGTCGGGATACGCCTCTTCGAAGTTTTCTCCCGCCCAGGCCGTGATCGGTGCGACTGTATTGCTCCCCGAGGCATCGATGGTTCCGGACAGTCCGGAGGAACCGTTTCCGCCGTTTCCGTTGCCATTTCCTCCGTTTCCGTCATTGCCACCATTCCCTTCGTCATCTCCACCGAGACAGCCTGCGAGCCCGGCGACGCCGGCCCCGGCTGCACCCAACAGGACGTGACGTCTGGTCGCCGTACTGGTACTCGATACCGATGATGGTTGTTCCGTCATCAGGTGGGCGTTCCGGAGAAACGGATAAATAGGATGCTATGAACCCTCTATGGTCGGTTACAAGGCTCTATACCGCTCCTTTTTCTATATAGGTCTGTGTAGCCACTCGAGTTACAACAACTGGCTACCGATTAGATACTCGAGACGACAATGACCGTATCGTAATCTCATCACGTACACACTGGAACCGCTCCAACCACGACCAACCAGTACGGGGAGAGCGAGCAAAAACAGAGGGAGAGCGGGCAAAAATTCCATGCCGATAGGCTCGAGGCCTGTTGGGTCGTACCAACGGCTATAGACATAACTTGCGTAATAACAGGTCGACGCAAACAGCGGTGTTACTCGGAGGGGTGCTCGCTTCGTTCGTAGAGGTACACAGCTTTCCACAGCACGTCTTCGACGTCACCGTCAGCCGAAAGGTCGTTGAGTTTTTGCTCGATCGAGTCAGAGAGCTGGATCGCTGCCATGGGAGAAGGAACAACGCAATCACTAATAAAGCCACTGTGATTCGTAACCGAGTTAATTCTCTCGAGCCCCGCCGAACGCAGGTGTCTCGCGAGCAAACCAGTGGGTTCCGTCAATTCCCGTAAGAGTAGCGTCAGAAACGTGATGTCAGGAGCTGGGTTCACGTACCGCCGAGGTGTCGCGATCTACGCACGGCCGATACGGAGTACCGGAAACAGTGCCTTTCGGACCTCACAGCAGCCGTCGGTGAACCCACTCTTGGCCGAAAAAATTCGATATGGCTGTCCGACGGACGAAGCGAGCAAACGGAACTGTGAGGCATCCTCATTGATCCATTCGACCGCACGACCGATATCGGTCGACTGGCGTGTACAGGCGTGAAGACCCACTCTCCACTTCGTACACACCTGATACCTCCTTGATCTGACTCGGGAGTTGTTTTCAGGCACTATATTGTTAAGTGACATTAATTCCCCCGTTGCGTTTGCACGTTAGGATAGGTTTATTAATCCTGTTTAATACACATATGTATATATGCCCCTCCAAAAAATACTCCCCGGCGACAGTTCCAGTACCCAATATGTCCACGCAGAGCTCACGAAGTAAGATACATGATCATACACTTTCGAAGATTGTGTCACGCTCAATTCGAGGTATGGGTCAGTAGCACCGAATGGAAAATTCACCAATAATTCCCTACGCATGGTAGACTGGCTCACAATCGATATCGCCGTTCTGTTGATGGCGTTCGGGATATTTCCTTCACTCTACATCATCTACATGCTGTACGACGACCGCCGGAAACCCGGGGTACTCTGGTTCCTCGTTGCGATGGGGATCGGGGGCTGTTGGGCATTTCTTTACACAACCTTTACACTGGTCCGTTCTCCCACAATTACGCTCGCCCTCGCGAACGTTTTCTGGACGCTCGTCGCGGCTGCGGCGGTCGTGATGTTTCTACTCGCATACGAATTTGTTTACAAAACGGTCGCCTCACGGCGTCTCGTTACCGGTCTGTTTGCACCGGTTGGTGTGTTTTTTCTGTTGACCTGGTTCAATCCAGGAGATCTGGTGTACTCGTCCGAGTACTACGTCGGGGCAGACGGTGTGTTGTACTTCCCACAGTTTGGCGGGATACTCCGATTTCTCGTCGTTCAAGCGTACGGATACCTTTTGGTGTTTCTCGCGACGGGAATGTTCGTTGGCGAGATACTACGAACGAATGGGATACAACGGCGACAAACAGTGTATCTGCTCGTAACCACGTTGGCACTGGTCGTTTCTACGATGATCAAAGTGGCAGAGCTGGTACCGATGTACTACGATCCGACGTCCACCGTGTTCGCTCTCTCGGGTTTGTTGTTCGCGTATTCGATACAGTACCACGGGCTCTTGAGATACGTTTCAACCGCCCGCGAAAGGACGTTCGAAGAAGTAGAGGATGCAATACTCGTCATTGGTTCTGACGACGTTATCGTCGATGTCAACCAGGCCGGCCGAACACGGTTCGACGGGAATATCATCGGCAACTCGCTTCAGGACTTTCTTCCTGAGTACCGCCTCAACGACGAAGACGACCCCACGCAAACGATCGAAATGGAATACGAGGGGTCGAGCCATTACTACTCGGTCAGTACGTCGTCTATTGAGTACGGGAGGGGGCTGACGGGGTCAATAGTCGTTCTCAGTGACATCACCGGACTAAAAGAACAGGAGACGGAATTACAATTACTCAAAGCGATATTGATTCGGATCTTGCGCCATAATATGCGAAATGATTTGAACATAATAAATGGTTATGCGGGAGCGATGAAAGAGGTGGCCGACGGGGAGTTGGTCGCGATGGCAGATGCGGTCCACGAACGGTCGGCTGCGCTCTTGCAACACGCAGAGAAGGCGCAGTTGTTAGAACGGGTGATTTCTGACAGGTCGTTAGTAACCGGTTCGTTGAAAGCACCCGTCGAACGCGCCCTCGCCGAATCAGAGACGGACGGTCGGGCCATCGTGCGGACGACGATAGACGATGTGGTTGTCGAGCACCACCCGGAATTTTACCTTGCCGTCAAGGAACTCATCGACAACGCTATCACCCATCATTCTGGCAGTGACGAACAGCGTATCGATATCTATTCTGAAACGAATGGGGGCGATATCTTCCTGATTATAGCGGATCAAGGACCGGGGATTCACCAATCAGAAATCGACGTTCTCCACGCCCAGGAGGAGACGTCACTCTATCACGGTTCGGGTGTCGGTCTCTGGCTCGTGAGGTGGGTCGTGGATCGCTCGAACGGAGACCTGCACGCTACCTCGTCCGATACCGGGACTCGAATCAAAATTCGACTGTCGAAAGGAGAGCCTGCTGTCAAATAACGCTGAGAAAGACCGATGGAAGGCATACAAAAACAGAACGTGTCTGTGAGTAGTTATGCAGAGCATCTGTACCTATTTTTCACCTTAAACCTCTGGTTGTGCGTTACGTCAGTGGTGATGGTCGTTGCAACTGCTTTGGCTCTGTCGGAACCGGTTCGAGCGGTAGGTGGTGGTCTGATACTTCCCTCCTTGCTCGTCTACGCGGTATACGTAGAGGACCGACGTCGTATCAGTGAAGCAGATAGGATCAACGCTCCTCGGCGAACGCATTTGATCGAGAAGTACGATTTGCTGCTCGGTTTGACTGCTATCGGCGCACTGATAGGGTACGAACTCATGTTAGTGGTGTTCGTCCTCGAGGCAGGTACGATCGGACTCGAGTACGTCCTTCTCGGTCAAGTACCGCTGATCGTGCTGGCACTATACGCAACGGCCAAGCGATACGCGACGTTTGACTCTCTCGTCGTCGCTACAGCCTGGTCGTTGTCGATCGTCCTTTCAGTCCTGGTCGCGACCGCCCAACCGATCTCACGAGCGAGCGTCATCGTGTTTTGTCTATGGTTTCTCATCGCGTTCGCCGGTGTCGAATCTCGAAACATCGACGATATTCCAGGGGACACCGCTCTGGGAAAGCGAACGCTGGCGGGTTATCTCGGTCGGAAGAATACCCGGATACTGGTGGTGGGACTCAAAGGGTTCGCCACCGGGCTCTTCTGGTATCGGTTCGGACCAACCGTTGGTGCGTTAGTCGTGGCTCATCTCCTCTTGTTGTGGTTCTTTCGACGGATCACGCCCAGTGAATCCGGGTCACAATGATGTGGTAGTCAATCCCGTGAACCCGCGATGCGGTTCGCCATCTGCACAGGGAGACCTCTGTTGTCTATTATCCGCATTCTGGGCTCGAGTATATTCTTTTTGGATACTATATAAATACACCAATCATTTAACAAATTATATTATATACTTCCAGTATAACGATAGAGGTATGCGAAACGTAATTACGTCACCGATCGATGCTGCGAGCGAGACAACGACAGGGACGACTGTTTCTCGGCGCCGCCTCTTGCGAGGTGTGGGTGCAAGCGTCGCTCTCCTCGGTGTCGGTGGCGCAAGTTCGGCTACTGCCCAGCAAGAGGATGGTCGATTCAACGACGCACCCGGAAGGGGAGGTCAAGCGGTCGTTCCGGCGAGTGATTTTACCGATGATACGTTCGTCATCACGGAGCGAACGGGGGACAGTGCCGAAACGATCGACGGTGTCCTGTACAGTTGCAGTCCCGAACAGAGTACCGAACAACAGATATTCCTCGTCGGTTGGCACTTCACGTACGTCGACGATGATGAGGTACGAACCCTTTACACGCGTTCTAACAACGTTGAAACCGGAAAAGAGTACGACTGGAACGTCGTCAGAGAGTGTGCCGATTCCGGGCAAGAAATACCGGCGGGTGGATTTCCACAGGAACCGGTAGATATGGTCCAGGCCGCGTATCGGGCCACTGGAGATCAATAACACGATCCGGCACCGGCACTGTATTCACCGGTTCTCGAGGTAACATCGCTCGGGATTCATCCGGCTATCGATCTGTAGGAATTCGGCTACGAGGGTTCAGCCAACTCGTGGCAGACGAGACATCACTGGTTGCGGTTCCTTCACTCGAGCGCCGATCTACGATACGTGGGCGACACATTACCGTTATACTCGAGGGCGACACTCGGCATGACTCGTTTCGACTGGTGCCTGCCTCGAGGCCATATGTAACGTCTTAAGCGTAGTTTCGCCTCACTATATGCTGGATCGTCGAAATGATCTCCTGGCCGAATTGAGACAAAACAGGACATGGAAATCGATTGCCTCGGCACTCTAACAGGAACCACGAAACAGTATCACGACACGGTCTATGCTGCTTTACCGGCGATTTTAAACGAATTTCATGGCATTTTAGCTCGAGGAGGTTCACACCGGGACCAGACTATGGCGACTGCCCAAGATGACAATCATTCAAAATAGGGATTATTCTCGCCCCGTCGCGGCTTCGGTTCGCAGGGGCCAGCTACGATTCCACTGCAAACTCGTCGAGGACGGTCTCGTCGTCGGATTTCGGTTTCGCTCTCCCGAGGGGAGTCGGTCGGGGCCAGAGGTATCGCCACATGAGTCCTGCGGCTACTCCACCGAGCGTCGAAGCGAGCATGAACATGACGGCGTCGAACGGTTGGATCCCCGCGATACCCGACGTGAAAATGCGGGCGAGAGCGACCTGGGGGTTCAGAAACGCCGTCGAGGCCGTTCCGATGATTCCCATGCCGACGGTAAAGCCCACCGCGAGACCGATCAAGTCACTTTCCTGTCGGATCAGGGAGATGATGACCGACGCGAGTAACACGGTGCCGAGGAACTCGGCCAGCCAGGTGGATGCGGGTCGTTCGACGGCGGAGACGGCAAACACTTCCCATCCGATCGTGCTGACGAAGGTGAGCCCCGCCAAACCGACGCCGACGAGGCCGCCGATGAACTGCACTGGAATGTACTGCCGTGCGGTCCTTGCATCTACGTCACCGGTCATCAGCAGCGCGATGGTGACCGCTGGATTCACGTGTGCCCCGCTGATCGGCCCGAGCATCTGCACGACGACGAACAGCCAGCCAGCCGTTGCCAGCCCGATGAACAACACACCCATACTCGGACTCGCCCCTAACATTCCGTCGGCGAGTAACCCCGACGACACGAGGACGAAAACGAGCGTGGCGGAGCCGAAAAACTCCGCGATGAGTTTCTGACTTGTAGTGAAGTTATTGGAAGTCATTGTCTAGCAGGCAGTTCTCCAGCAGATATAGCCAAACTCCCTAACCGCCCGACTGCTGTACCGTCCGTCTTTTCGGACGCTCTACGGGTCCGGACTGTTTTGTCGTCGTTCGCCACACCTCTAGCACGGATAGACGCCGTGTATCCCGGAGATTGATCACCTTCGTATTCGAAGTTGGCGATTCGGCACGACCGGTCCGTCCCTTCGCTCTATCGTGGAGCATAGATCCGGCGTATCGTAGCGCAAACGGGTGTAATATTATGCTGGATCTCATCGGAACTGAAACGGAAAATACAGTTACCGACCCGATATGATCTCTGACACCAGTAAATCGGTGGCCTCGGCACTCACATTTCGGAGTCTATCCATAGTGGTGACGACAAGCAGGAACCGAGCGGTTCCGGCCCCACTCAATCGGCGGACTTGGCCCCACGATTCAGGTCGAAGAGACCCTCCGGATCGTACTCGTCTTTCAACGCGATCAACCGTTCGTAGGCCGGACCGAACGTGGTCTCCAGTGCAGCCTCACCTCCTTCGAAAAAGCCCGGAAAGTTCAGGTAGAACGAACCGTCCGAAAACTGCCGCATGTCGGCGATACAATCCCGAACCCACTCGACGTTGACATCGTCGTTCGCGGGATCCTCCCAGTTCGCCTCGATTCCGAAAAGAAACGGCGCGTGCCGGCCGGCGAACACACTCTCGTCGAAGTCGACATCCGTAATCGCGCCACCGAGCTCCCAGACGTCGACGGTCGAGAGCGGCGACGGTGCGGTCTCCGCCCAGTAACGAATCCGGTCAATGGCGGACGCTGTGAGTCCATCGAGATAGAGCGATTTCCAGTAGTATCGCATCCCGTCCGGGTAATCATCGTCGAGTATTCGCTGGAACTCCGCGTAGGCCATGGTTCCACTGAAGTCAGCGATCGGGTCACCGAGTTCCCGTAACGGCGCGAGCGCCTCCTCGCCGTCCTCCGGAGATCCCGCGTAACACCCCAGAAAGCCGACTTTGAGGTCGTCCACCACGTCCGCGGGGAACACCTCCTCGTCTGGCATCACGCCGGTAGAGGAGAGTGTTGTAACCCCATCGGGTGCCTTCGAGACGTACTCGCGGTAGGCGTGCAGATACTCGTCCGCTCGGTCTCCCGGATAGAGAACGAAACAGGTCGATACCTCCGGTCCGACCGGGTAGAGGTCGAACTCGAAGCCCGTCACAACTCCGAGGCCGCCTCCGCCGCCACGAAGTCCCCAGAACAGCTCCTCGTTCTCGTCGGCGCTTGCTGTCAGATATCGGCCGTTCGCGGTGACGACGTCCACCGAGCGAAGGTTGTCACAACTCAGGCCGTACGCACAGCGGAGGTGGCCGATGCCGCCGCCGAGGGTGAGCCCCGCAACGCCGGTCTTCGAGACGACGCCACCCGGCGTCGCCAGGCCGAACGTCTGAGTATTGTGATCGACATCGGCCCACGTCGCACCGCCCTGTACCCACGCCGTACGTTCTTCGGGGTCTACCCAGACGCCCCTCATCTCCGAGAGATCGATGACGATGCCATCGTCACACACGGCCGTACCGGCGACGTTGTGGCCGCCTCCCCGAACGGCCACACGAAGACCGTTCTCGCGGGCGAATTCGACTGCACGGATAACGTCCGCCGCCCCTCGACACCGGGCGATCAGCGTCGGACGTTTATCAATCATCCCGTTCCAGACGGCGCGGGCATCGTCGTAGTCGTCGTCATCGGGTCGAATCACGTCTCCGTGTACGCCGGTTTGAAAACCCTCGATCCGTCCGTCCTCGATGATTGAGTGGGCCATAGATACTCGAACGGCTGGAGCGCTGTTAGCCTCATCCACTGAAACACGTTCGCTGGGATACGGGCCCTTTCAGGTCGTGAGATGCCTCTCATCTCCCGTACACGATAGAGTTACGACCTGTGCTATCTATTACCAAGATGGTGCGTTCCTGTGGAGTCCCACAACGACGAACAAGCGGCTGATGACGGGCGCCCACCGACCAGTTCACCGATCCTGGAGGCGCTTCTGGAGAACGCACGAAACCAGCAGTACCTCGGACGGCGACTCGAGGCCGCAGGTGATCGCGTCGACACGGATTTGCTCGGCGATATCGTGCGACACAGACCGATTCTGGAGGCGCTCCGTGCGGAACCCCTGGATCGCCGGGAGATTGAGGAGCGCCTCGACGTCTCGCGGGCAACGAGCCACCGCTTTACGAAGTGGCTCGATGATCAAGGTTTCGTCGAGAAGGTCGACGGGCGGTTCCAGTTGACCGGGCGGGGTGAGGCGGTCGCCGACGAAGTGTTACGGTTCGAGGCGAACGTTCGCACCGTCCACCGGCTCGCACCGCTCCTGGACATCATCTGTGAGGATCACCAGGAGCTCGTGATCGAGCCGTTCGTTGATTCGAGAGTTACGCACGCGGAACCGGACGATCCGTACCAGCCGGTCGAACGGTTCATCTCGTTGCTCAGCGAGTCTGAGACGTTCCGTGGATTCAACACGACGCACATGGCACCGCTCGTCCTCGGCGGGTTCCACCTGCAGATCTTCGAGGAGACCGACACCGAAATCATCTATCTCCCTCACATCGTCGAGAAACTCTTCGAAACCTATCCAGAGCGCGCCCGCGAGGCAATCGATCGCGGACACCTCGGTCTCCGAACACGTGATACGCTGCCGTACGGTCTCGCCATCTTCGACAAACGGGTCGGGATCGGGGGCTACGATGAGGCAACGGGCCTTATGGAGGTATTCGTCGATACGGATGCACCGATCGCGTGCGAATGGGCTGATCGGGTGTACGCCGCTGTCAGAGCGGATTCCGATCCACTCGATGAGCGAAAATCTGACTGGTGATATTCGCTCGAGAGACGTGACACCGTCTGTCTACCTGTTCTGGTTGAGATGTAGACAGAAAACTGCCTCAGCACCCACGACTCGGAATCTATCCATAGTGAACGTCACTAAAGCGTCCAGTCGATCTATCCGCATTCCGAAATTAGGGAAGATCCCGTGTCCGTTTCTGTCTTCTCGACTTCGTCGTCTTGGTTCCCGATTGGTGCGTCATCCTCGCCACTACCTTCGAGTTCAATACCTGGCGGTCGAATATACGGTAGCGATACGAGTACGAGGTCGATCCCGACTCGAGTAGCCGAGACGCTGCTGTTACTCGGTCAGCCAGTAGGTCATCGGCGGATTCGGTCGTCCGACAAAACAACGACGGGAAAACTCGTAGTGTTCAATGGTAGCCTTCGCCGTTCGGATAGCTTCTTCATCCGGGTCAGTCATGAGTATATTGGTCCCGTCGGTGACCCTCCAATCCCCACCATCCGTTTGGGAGACCGTCAAGTTCGTGAGATCGACCGAATTGCAGTCCTCCTCGAAGGGAGTTCGACTGACTGTCGCTGGCCGACCACCGACCAGCCAGTAGGTCATCACCGGATCCGGGCGACCGACGAAACAGTGCCGATCGAAGCCGTAGAATTCGATGATATCTTTGGCCAAATTCGCGTCATTCATCGTCTCGAACTGCCGTAATCGTCGAGTACCGTCCTGGAGTCGCACTACGTATGCCCAGCTACCGTCCGATTCCTGAACGCGTACGCGAACGAAAACGCAGGTTTTCCGGGTCGAAACTGATACAGTCCTCGTCGAGTAACTGGGTAGGGTCGTCTTCGTCGTCTGCGTCCTCGAGGTCATCCGTCTCTTCGGGGTCGTCTTCTTCGTTCGGTGTCCCGGAGTCGTCTTCGTCGTCCGTTTCTTCGGAGCCGGCTCCGTCGTCTGCCCCCTCATTGGACTCACCCTCGTCGACACCAGCACCGTCGTCAGCGTCGTCGGAACCGCTGTCCGTTCCCTGTGGATTGGAGTCGTCGGCCGATCCGTCGTCGGACGTGTCGGCTGTGGATTCACCCCCTGGACTGGCTTCCGGACTGTCGTCGTCGCCGAATCCGATCTCGATTCCGTCATCCTTGATAGCAATACACCCCGCTAACGACGCGCTCACCGAGGTGACCGCGGCAGCACGAAGGAGCGACCTTCGCTTGAGTTGAGTATCCGACTCATCAGTAGTCACGTCCCACCTCCTGAACTCGCTGGATCACTGATCGGCACCAGTGCTGTACACGTACCGAGAAATTCATAAATTAAGATGAAAATACACACTAATACCTGTTCCGGCCGGGTTGGTCTACGCTCTGCCAATTCAACGTGCGACCGTCTGGCGGTTCCGTGTATTGGCCTCGAGTGCACTTTTCAAATACTTATCTGACAAGTTGACAGCCACTTAATTAGTATCAGTACTTCACAAAGCAACTTGACGACGCTGACTTGTTCGTGAGCCCCACAGC
>JAOPJZ010000037.1 GCA_025517525.1 Natronosalvus hydrolyticus | reverse complement strand
GTCGGTAACTCACGCTTCAGCGTCAGTTAGATGAGGATGCTTTGTGAGGTACTGATCCTTGTTCTTGTTAGCCAGCGTTTCAGCAACGATGAGCGCACCCACAGAAGTCACAGTCCACGAATCAGACACCGACTTCTTCGAAGACGAAGAAACCGTGATCGTCTTCGAGTTCACCGGCGACCAGTTCCAAGCAGACACAGCTGTAATCCAGCCAGAAGACATCAACGACCGGATCCAAGGGGAAATCACGGAACCGATCGAGATCAGGATAGCGAATACGAACACCCGAGCAGAGTACGGTGTTAGAGACAGCGGGGATGAACCAGTCAGCACCTTGGATTTTATCTACGAGTACTGGGATTGGAACGAGGAATACAACAATCGCCCACCATCAGCAGAAGATCGAGAAGACATAGCTCGTAACTGGGCAGCTAACCATTGTGAATATGTTGGAGGCTCGGATCCTTTTGTTTACTTGTACGAAGAGGAGCGCTCCTATTTTGGAACCCAAATTGAAGGATGGGCTTATTGTTCTGTTTTCGACGAGCTATACGCACAAGTCGGTGAGCTACAGTCCACACCGGACATTATCATGGAAACCGAGTTCGAGGTCAACGACGAACATGGTAGTGAAACGGTTGAGATCAGCTCCGGTCAAGACGCAGCGAACATCGGTACTGCTACTGTTGAACGATTTGGAGAACCGATTGCGAAGTTCAACTTCCAAGGCGGTCTCGAATCCGGTTGGAACTACCCTGTACCGATCAGTGAGAAAGTAGCGTTCAGCAACGATTTTAACGGGAACTTCCGATTGATCGAGGCATCCGCCTACGAAAACGACTACCAAGCCCTGCTACAAGAGGGTGACAGCAAATCCACGCTGGAAAACTGGCACGACAGTTGGCACGGTAGTTACGACTCTCCGCAATACCAGGATCCATCACTCAGTTTTAACAATCAAATCACCCATACTGTTACAACTTACCACGGGTCCGAATTCTTCGACTATGCCGACAGCAATACCGAGTTGTTCAACGGAGCTAACGAGCTAACCGACGGAGTAGTAGAAATTGATGGAGATCGTGAAACAGTCTACCCGCAGTTCCAAGTAATCGTCAAGGCTGACGAGGTTGGATGGCACGTACCCAGTGCAGATCCTTTTGTTGAAGAAGTCCGTGTCCCAGAACTCCTTGATGAAGGAGACATCCACCAAATCGAAGTCAAGGTGGGCAACGAAGGAGACGGGGATTTTGACGGAAACGTGTACATCCCTGAGTGCAGTGACGAGTTCACTTCTCTGGGTATCAGTCACGGAGTCAACGTAGAACCAGGAGAGACCGAAACGGTAGCGATCGATGTTAGCTTTGCTTCCGGATCTTACGATAGCCAATTCATCGACGGTAGTTGTGAAGTCCATCTTCAAGATCTACGGGAAGACGAAGTAGTCTTCACAGAAACTGTAGACTTGGAAGGCCGTCAGGCAGACGAGTGCATCCAAGGAGAGCGAAGCACAGGTATCACAGCTGAGGGTGAAGACATCTACGACGAGGATGGTAACGTGGTTGACGAGGCAGAAGGCCATCGGAGAGGGATCTACTACTGTGAAGATGGTTTTGAAAAGCTGCTGGTTGAAGAGTGCAGCAGCGGTGATCGAGTAGGTGGTCGAGACGGTGACTTAACCTGTATAGAAGAAGAGACCGGTGACCCCGGAGACGATGACAGCTCTTGGTGGGACCGATGGTTCGGAAACGGTGGAGACAGTGACGATAGTTCCTGGTGGGACAGTTTGTTCGGAGACATAGGACTACCGAACCCGTTTGAAGGTCTTGTAGACAGGGTTAGCGGGGTACTGCAAATACTTCACACAGTGTTCGCAATCAGTTTCGGGCTCACTGTCAGCTTAGCAGGGTACAGAGCAGCCCGTTGGATAGACGGTGAACGACAGATCAACGGCAGTTTCAAACCGTTCGCCAGTAGAAAGGTTTCCCGAGTTCAAAGAGGTAGAACTGTCGTTGGAATACTTGCAGGACTTGTACTTTTGATACCAGCAGTCTTGATCGGGCTTTGGATACCGCTTGGAATCTACCTGTTGATATTCCTAGTACTTGTGATAGTGACGTATTTCAGAGCACAAATCCCGCTCCTCTAAGGTGATCACACGATTTTACGACAAACCATACCAAAACACGATAGTACAGCGCTGAAAACCACGGCAATACTTCTAACAATACTACTATTCGCAGGAACAGCAGCAGCTTCTGGCCCCAGCTTCACGAACACAATACTCGGGCTACTACCATGGGTGGACTCACCCCAAGCTGAACGCCCGGATGAACCACCAAGTCCCGAAGACTTCGAAGCCGGGAACACAACGATCTCCGAACGAATACCGTTCCTTCTAACAGTAGTACCTGAGGACGACAGCGGAGTGATCAACCCGGGAGACCCGCTAAGCTTTGAGACCAATATGGCGATCAACCCGGATAATATCGATATGTGCCGTCTTCACCCAGACTACTACGTGAAATATGATATCTGGTTTGCAATGGATACTGGTGGGGCAATTCAGTGGAACGAGTACAGCCCTACCGAATATTGGTTCCCGTGTAGCGGTGAATCAGTTGAGGTCTCGGAGGATTTCCTGGCACCTCCAACCGGGGGCGACCGTGAGCGAACCTTAGATGTTCAGCTTAGAACCGGAGATCCAGATGACCGGGACGACTACAGTGTGATCAGTGAAGACGAGTTCACTGTATACGAAGAAATTGAACCGCCGATCGCCTCGATCAGTGCTCCTTCAAGTGTGACTGTTGGCGACTCTGTAACACTGGATGCCACCAGCAGTACCGGAGAGATCGAAGACTACCGATGGGTAGGAGACCTGATGGAAAGAGGAGAAACAGTCACTCACAGCTTCGATTCTGAAGGAACATACGAGATAGCAGTAGAAGTGGAGGACTGGCAAGGCCAGACAGACACCGCTCGGACCACTGTCACCGCAGAATACGAACCGGTACAGGCCGAGATTGATGCTCAGACCAGTATCGAAGTAGGTGAAACACTCGAGTTAGACGGAACAAGCAGTTCGGGTCACGGAGGGATCCAAGAATACATTTGGACTGTGGACGGCGTTGAGATCGGTCAAGGAAGTGAAGTCAGTCATGTTTTCGACCAAGACGGATCTTTCACAATTGAGCTTGCTGTTACGGATGACGTTGGTCAAACCGATACCGCGAGCACCAGTGTCGAGGTAGAAGTTGACCTGCCTGTTGCACAGCTCGATATCCCGGGTAGCGTGGACGCGGGCGAAGAATTCGAGTTAGATGCGTCTCCCAGCACACAGGGAACGTACTTCATTGACGAGCACACGTGGAACGTTGACGGTGAAACACTGACCGGTGAGACCACGAGTTACAGCTTCCCTGAAGACGCTGAAGGCGAACACACGGTTGAACTGACTGTGACTGATACCGAGGGTAACAGTGATATCACCAGCGAAGAAGTCGAAGTCCAACCGGTAGAGGAAGACTCGACCAACGAAGAAGAAAACGGCGATGATGGAAACGATACAGACGACATTGGAGACGACAGCGGGAACGGTGAAGACGATCGAGACTCCGACCCAAGTAACGGAGACGATACTGATGACAGTTCTGAAAACCTGTTAACATGGATTTGGAACCTGTTCTGGTTCAGGTGAAACCCTGGTAGTGAACGAGACTGCATTCAACCAAACCACAGGAAACCAGACAGCCGACATCGAACAGGCATGGAACACGGTAACCAGTCCAGAAAGCGTTGAGCACTTTCAACATGTATTCGAAGCCATTGGCCTGGAACTTGCACTTCTAATTCTCGTACCGTTCAGTGTGATGTTCATCTACGCGGGGATTCGAGGACTCTGGGAGAAAACCAGTTTCTGGCTTGTATATGGTACAGGCCTGTTCACAGCCCTGATTATGCTGATCAGCTTTCCCTTCCTACTACTGTATATTTAAAGAGGGAGTCTTTGATTTCAAATACTCATACGACTTCTTGGACAGAGGTACTTTGTCATTCAGGGTTACTAATCTCTGATTCTGAAGGTTCTCAAAGGTGTATTCGCTGCAAAGGAACTGTGGTAGATCGTCGATCAATGGTAGGGAGACGAAGTCACTGTAGACTATGGCAGGAGTTGTTATTTCTATTTCAGAGGAATTGGTGCTAAGGTACGCTCGGGAATCATTTTTATACTTGTTTTCCATCCCAATGAACCCTGCTTTGGAGAGAGAATCGAATATGAAAATCCGGAAGACCATGTCAACTGAGTCATCAGAGTATCCTAAGACATCCTTTAGATTGAACTCAGCGAAGAAGTCTACGTTCCATTCCGTATCAGAATCCCAGCGCCGTGGTTTCCTGAAAGGTAGATCATTTGAAGGAACCACATCATCAAATAAATCGTCACCAATCCAAACAATATCTCCTGCAGCCAGTGAGTTTTCAGATTCAATAACGAGGTCGGCTTTCGAGTGAGGAATTACCTCTGCTGAAATCCCCTCCAAGGCGTTTATTTCTGCCTCGATCGATTGCTTTGCCTCTTGAGCAGGGCCGAACGGCAGATCAAAGTCGTCTACTAACATGGAGACAAGTCTCTGAGATAGACCTGCATCGTTTTGCACACTATCTTTTTCCTCTAACACATAATCCACCGTCTTGTCCTTCTGTCCACGGAACTTTCGACCCTTTTTCAGACGCTTCTGTTTCCAATACTCATACTCTGTCCAGGGGAACGGTTCGTGGATAGACATAGGGAGCAGACCTTTCATTATGACAGTACACTGGTCTGGATCGATAGCAGGAATTTTCTCTGGGATCTCTTTCTGAACAGCTTCTTCCACTTGGAGCCAATGGTCAGTACATAATTCGACCTTTACTAACCTAGAAAATTCGGCACCAGTTAGCCAGTTAGCAATTTCAGGTGGAAGAAGAAGATCAGCGAACTCGCTTCTTTCCTCACATCTACCGACATCACACTGGTACTCCTTAGGCGTAGGTACATTCATGTTCACGGATACGACGCCAGTGCTTGAAATTACTACCGGCGACAAGCAAGGGAGAATCTCTTACAAATCAATTTCGCATGAAGCACCTTCCACCAGGTTTTCTTCATCAATGAAGCTGTAAAGACAGGCATAGTTACAAAACTGCTTATCCTGAATCCGTGCCCCGTGCTCGAACTCAGCTACGAACACTGGGTCATGATCGTAAATATCCTGCTCACAGTACGTACACTCAGAAACCATCACAACCAGTGACTACGAGACCATAGATTGAAAAACTTCCCTCAGCACTTGTTTAACCAAGCCTTCTCCGACTATCTGGGTGACCCGTTGCAACCGTGGAATACAACCGTGACAACAACTTTTCTTGGAAAAACATACAGCAAGAACTCGAAGAACAGCGAGAACAGGAACTGGAAACGCTGAGAGACCAGCTCCAACAAGTCCAACAGCAAATCAAGGAACGGAAAAAGATCTCCGAACGCACAGTACAAGACTTGAAGGACTCAATCTACGACCAGTCCCAACGACTGGAAAAAGCCGAGAACAACCCGGAACCGGACGAAACCCGGGTACGTGACAGGCTGGAACGCTTGTACCGAGATATCCGTAACGAGTACTCAAGCCGGTGGTCCGACATACAAGACCTAAAGAGAGAGAAACGGGAACTGGAGAAAGAGATCAAACTCCAAGAGAGGGATACGGCTTAGCGATTCATTCACTCGTTTCCAGTTCGAACTGCTTGTTCTCCGCAACAGCGTTCAGCACAATGCTCGTATTCGACTGCCGGATATCCGGATCAGTGATCAAGGCCTTGATCTGGTCGTTCATGTCGTCAGTGTCTTTGAACTTCCCAATCGCGATTACGTCGTAGTCCCCAGTCACCTCGTAGACGGAGATCATCTGATCATGGCTTTGCAGTGTCTCCGTGATCTCCGGCAGCGCATTTCCTTCGGCTTTCAACTGCATTACAGCGGTCACATCATACCCCAGCTCATCGTAGTTGATTACAGGGGTGTAACCTTGGATCACACCCTGTTCTTCTAAGTCGGACAAGTGGTTTGAGACCGTGGTCACCGAGACATCCAATTCTTCAGCCAGGCTTCGAAGACTTGCACGCCCATCACCCAGCAACTCGTTCACCAGGTCTTGATCCAGGTTTTCGTACGCCATCAAACACCCTCAACTCAGTTCACCCATTAGTGCATTGCGGACAATCCGCCCGAAAAACCGTGAGTCATCCTTCTGTGACCGGGCTGTAGTGGTGTACTTGGACGTCGGTCAGTCTTACGGCGTCTTCGTAGAATTTCCCTTCTACTGTTCCTTCGAAGTGTTCGAGCGTTCCTTCGACAACGGCTTGTTCCGTTCCGTGTTTCCGTCCTTGCTGGGGTAGGCGTCGGGCATCGTCGCAGTTTGAGCAGAACCGGTATAGTTGGAGCCATTCTTCTCCTTCTTCTTTTTCGTAGTAGAGGATGACATCGTCTCCGGCGGTCATTTTTTCTTGGCAGTTGTGCCTTCCGTAGTCTACTTTTCCTATTGTGGGTTCAGCGTTGCAGTGGACTACCCCGCCTTTGGTGTGACGTACTACAGCTCCGATAAACTCTATCCGCAGCTCCGATTCGCTCTTTGCCATACTGTTATTCTTGAACGTCTCGATACTTGTAACCTCAGTAGCAGCAACCAGGTGGTCTATCACATGGTATTCACTGAAAATGGTGTCAATTATCTAATGGTATGGAAATTTAATATCTGTGGTCGAAATGTTTACTAGGCTAGCGAACGTCCAGCATTCTGCCTATGCTTGGCACCAAAGGTGTGGCCTCGGCACTCATAGGGTTCCTCACAACCGGGTGCCGAGTCCGGTTCGGGCGGAGTACATCGTCATCGGCCACTCGAGGCTACTCCCTCGAGGGCAAAATGGATTGCTCATCTTGCGTTCGGTTTTCCAGCCTCGGTTAGGCTGTTGGATCCGAACGCGTGTCGACCGCGGCGTTGTACTCGTCGATCAGATTCTCCAGACGGGTACTCGAGTGTGAACAGAACGTTGCCGGTGCACCGTCAGTGACCGTTCGGGCCGGTGTCCACGCCTCCGTTTTCGCGGTACTCGATTCAGAATCGATGACAGCTGTCTCGAGGGCGTCGGCTCGAACATCCGTTCTGTCGGTATTTCTCGACGCTGAAATACTTGCTATTGTGCTAGTGGTGTTCGATTCGGTCGTCTCGGTTTCGGTGCTGGCGTGTGTGGGGGTTGTTTGCATTGGTGTCGGTTGGAATGGTGGTCAGCGTGCTGTCTCGGTATACAGTCTTAGAAGGAGCCTACGGGTACTGCTACAGCCGCCGACTGCTGGTGATCCGACATGGATACTTCCACCTCTGTGGCCAAACAACATAAACATTCGTGATAGATCAAACACTGCCAGCCCCTCGAGGCAAACCCTACTTGAGCCAGGGCACGAAGAATCCGGTATGAACCTTCCACCGGTCGGACTCGGAACGATGGGTATCGAGGACCCGGACGTGATCGCGACGGCCCTCGAATGTGGCTATCGACATCTGGATACGGCACAAATTTACGGCAACGAGGCCGTCGTCGGTGCGGGCCTCGAACGTAGCGACGTCCCTCGGGAGGCCATCACGGTGGCGACGAAAGTCTGGGCCGATAATCTCGAGTCCGAAAGAGTCCGTCAAAGTACGCACGATAGCGCCCGAAAACTCGGTCTCGAGACGATAGACCTGTTGTACGTCCACCGTCCGATCGAGAGTTACGAACCCGAAGCGACGCTGCCAGCGTTCGATACGCTCCGAGACGAGGGCCACATCAAGGGTGTCGGGCTGAGTAACTTCACGCTCCAGGAACTCGAAACCGCTCGCGCGGTGCTCGAGAGCCCGATTGGGGCTCACCAGATCGAGTATCATCCGCTGTTTGCGACGCCGGAACTGCTCGAGCACGCCCGAAAACACGTGTATCCGGTCGTCGCATACTCGCCCCTGGCTGCTGGCCGGGCTCGAGAACTCGAGGTACTGGTCGACATCGCCAATCGCCACGGGACGACTCCCGAAGCCGTTTCACTCGCCTGGGTGCTCCAGCACGACACCATCGTGGCGATTCCGAAAGCCAGTACTCGGGCTCATCTGGAGGCCAATCTCGAGGCGGCGACCCTCGAGTTGACACCCGACGAAGTCGCTCGAATCGATGGCATCGAACGCGAAGAAGAGCTGTTTCCGGAGTGATTACGTCCTCGTTCCTTCGACTCGGTCTCGAGCGGCAGCCACGACCAGTGGCAGCGTAATCGTCGCGTCGGCGTACACCGAGACGTTGCGAGCGTCCTTCTCGAGTTTGCCCCACGAGCGGGCTTCCTCGAGAGTGGCACCGGAGAGACCCCCAGTCTGTGGTGGGTCCATGGTTAACTGCACCGCGTAGTCGTAGGCTCGGGGGGTGACCAGCATCGTCTGGAGCGTGAAGTTCTTCGGGACGCCGCCGCCGATCACGAACGCGCCGGCTTCGTCAGCCTCGAATGCAAGGTCGGTGAGTGCGGTCATGTCACCCAGCGCGTCCAGGGTGAACGCCGTCGTCTGGGAGTACATCCAGGCCTGCAGGCCGAGGACGGAATCTTGCACTGCCGGGCAGTAAATCGGCACCTCAGCTTCGTAGGCTGCGGCGGCGATTCCGGGTGACTCCTCGACGTCGTCACGCTCGTTCACCTCGAGGTTGGCCCGTCCGAGTTCGTGGGTCAGTTCTTGAATCGATACCGACCCGGATTCCTCGCACGCTGCCTCGAGCGGTGGAAATACCTCGCTTCGGAGATGGCTCTCGAACTCGGCGAAGTGCTCCTGTGGCAAGTAGACGTTGTAGATTCGGTCGACACCTTCATCGCGAAGGGTTTCGTCGTGTTCGCGTTCGGTTTTCCCCGCTGCGTGAGCACAGCCGTGGTGGTGTTTCCCGCCAATCGCTTCGATGGCGTCGTGGGTGAGGTTTGCTCCGGTGGTCACCAGGGCGTCGATGTAGCCGTCACGAATCAGGTCGGCGACGACCCTGCGCATTCCGGTCGGAACCATCGCTCCGGCCAGGCCACAGAAGACGGTCACGTCGTCGTCGAACATCGCCGCCGTCACGTCGATAGCCTCGTGCAGGTTTGCAGCACCCACACCGGCGTGCCCGTACTGGTCGGCCAGTTCACCGACGCTCATCCCTGCCCAGACGTCGGTGTGACCGACCGGATCGTGGGAAAACGTCTCTCGGGGTGGATACTCGCTGTGGTCCTCGTCTTCGTGCTGTCCGCCATCAGATTCGTCGTCGCTATGATCTCCGTCATGGCTATCATCTTCGTGGTGGTCTGCGGTTCCGTCGTGCTCGTCGGTCATTGTTCTCGAGTGCGCGTTCCTCTCTGTTTAACACCGCGGTTTGGTCGTGGGACATCGCGATTTCGCTGTGATGCACGGGTTAGAAGAAAGATACTCGAGGCTGACTGCCGAGACACGAATATCGCGAAAAAGCGTGCTGTCGCGACGGGCTATGGAGCGTTCGGCATATCGTTGCCGTTGTCGCCGTTATTGTTGTCTCCGTTGTACCCGTTATCGTTGTCGTGGTCGTTTTTCTCACAGACGACGTCGGTGTTAGCGTCGGCTTCCGTAAGGAGCTTGCCGTCGTAATAGAGGCCGATTCGGGCTTTGCCTTTCTTGTCGAGTTTGACCCACAGATACTGACTCGAGTGCTTTGGCACCGTAATCGTCCCCTTCTGGTAACGGTAGCGGTGTTTCCAGACGAGCTCCATATTCTTGTGGCCGTGGTTCGTCACACGATATTTCGCCCGACCGTGTTTCTTTTCTTTACCGTTGTCTCCCTCGTAGCAGATCGGCTCGAGTTCGATAACCTCTTTCGGGTCGTGCTCACACTGCTTCTGGTCGTTCGCGTGTTTGACGTCGATCTGTTCGTCCTCGTAGTGTAAGGTCACTGTGACGTCGCCTTTGTAAGCATCGACCCAGAAGTACGTCGAGTCGTTGCCCTTGACGTCAACTTCACCCGACTGGTCTGTCCCGTAGGCGTTCCAGGTCACCGAAACCGGCTGTCGGTTGTGGTTATCGACGCGGAACTTCGATCGGTGTTTCTCGTAGCAGATTCCGACGAGGCGGATCTGGTCGGGATCGGGTTGACACTTGTCTTCGGTGTTCGCCTTCGCCTGGTGAACTTTCTTCCCATCGTAGTAGAGTCCGACCTTCGCCTTGCCTTTTCGGTCGAGTTTTACCCAGACGTATCGCGACTCACCGGGCATAATCGTGCGGACGCCGTACTGCTTGTTGTAGTAGTTCTTCCAGGTGACCTGCATTTTATGCCAATGGTGGTTCGTGATACGGAACTTGGCCTCGCCGTGTTCGTATTCGCTGTGTTTTCCGTCGACGTAACACACTGGCTCGAGGCTCAGCGCTTCTTTCGGATCAGGTTTGCACTTCTTCTGGTCGTTGGCGTGCTTGACGTCGATCTGTTCGTCTTTGTAATGAAGCGTCACCGTCGCATCGCCTTTGTGGGCGTCGACCCAGAAGTACGTCGAGTCTCTCGCCGGAACCGTCATCGTCCCGGACTGGTCGGTCCCGTAGACGTTCCAGGTTACCTCGACTTCCTTTTTGTGTTCGTTGTCGACACGGAACTTCGAACGCTCTTTTTCGTAGCAGATAGCGACGAGGCGAATCTGCTTTTCGTGTTCATCCGCGCTCGCGCTCGAGGACCCCAGTGCGAAGCCGGAGCCGCCGAGGACGGCACCGGTCGTTGCGATTCGTTTCAAACTGTCTCGACGTGTGATTGGACGGTTGTCTGTCATGGTCAACTCTCGGATGGAACCCGGAGTATCAACCACTCCACCGAACGGATAGTTTGTAATCGATGAACTACCTCGTTTCACGACCCTCATTCGACGAAAAAGGTCTTGAGGCGCTGAATTCCACGAAGAGTGACCGATATCCGGGGTCGAGTATGCAGTGATGAACCGGTATCGACCACTGGCCGTTTCTCGAAGTCAACCTGCCCTCGTGTCCCAGACCGATCTATCGAGTCGACAGGTACGGACCACTCGGGCCTGTAGTACGCAATTTCCGCGAGAAAGCCCACCGAACAGCGAGGTAGTTCCCGGTTATAGTCCCGTCGGAACCTCGAGATAGGTGGTCTCGAGACCCCACGAATCCGCTTTCGATTGCAGTGAGCGCACGCCGAACGTTTCCGTCGCGTAGTGGCCCGCCAGCACGACGTTTATGCCGGCCTCACGGGCGTCGTGGTATACCTGCTGTTTCCCTTCGCCGGTGACCAGTGCGTCTGCGCCCGCTTCGACGGCTTCGTCGAGCCAGTCGACGCCGCTGCCGGTGACGATCGTGATCTCCTCGATGCGTTCGGGGCCGAACTCGAGGATCGGCACCGGCCTCCCACCCGTCTCGAGCGACTGCTCGAGCGTTTCACGGAGACTCGTGACTGTGTATGGCTCGTCGACCCTCCCGCGCTGTCCGATGTGCTCCGGACCGTACGCACCGAACGGCTCCCGGTCCTCTAACTCGAGGACGTCAGCCACGCCTGCTGCGTTCCCCAACTTCGGGTGTGAATCGAGCGGCAGGTGTGAGACGTACAACGCGAGGTCGTTGTCGATCAGCGCCTCGAGGCGGTCGTAGGTCCGTCCGGTGATGTGCTCGATGTCGCCCCAGGAGATGCCATGATGGGTGACGAGCACGTCCGCACCGGCGTCTGCGGCACCGACGATGGTTTCGATGGCGGCGTCCACGGCGAACGCGGCGTGCTCGACCGTGGTTTCCTCGCCGTCGGACCCGACCTGTAACCCGTTCGCGCTCGCGTCGAGGTCCGCGAAATCGGCCGTCCGAAGGTCGTCATCGAATCTGTTGACGAACGTCGAGAGCTTCATACACAGCCTTTCAGGCTGGACCGACGTGAATATTCTCGATTGGAGTCGTCGATAAGCGCCAGTTTGACGGTCGAATTTTGCTCGACTCGTGGACGCCCTCGTTTCGATCGGTTCACTCGAGGATCCGTAGAATGCAGGGATCGGCGTTTGCCGGAAAGCGCCCTTCTACTGTTGGGCATCTGGCTTCGTTATGGAGCGCTCGTGCTTTCGCCTGAAACGAACAAGGACGTCGATATATCGGCGATGGGGGTTTTCGTTTCTACTCAGGGTGTTCTAACCCGCAGAGACCCCCGTTATCGTCTCCTCCTGTGGTGGAGATACAGCCAGCCTGGGATTGTAACGTCCGTTCACCATCCCGCGAGGTCTTCGGGCGTCCAGTCCGGAATAACGTCGTCCGGGAGCGTTCCCCAGCCGAGCGTCGCTTCGCTGGGATCGACTTCGGTTTCGAACCCAGGCTCGGTAGCCGATAGATCACCGCGTTTCTCCGGCGGCGGCGCGTCGTGAGCGTAAACGCCCGCAGGGTGAGGGACGGTCCAGACGTGCATCATGCACGGCGTCCGGCAAGGAAGCGAGATGTCACCATCCCTGCCGTCGGATTCGTACACCTGACGATAGTACTTCCACGCGAATCGCCCGGGGAATCCGCGGTGATAGTGCCACGGCGAACACCGACGGTCTTCGGCGTTTTCGGACCTTCCCCGCCTGTATACCGGTGGTGGTGGATCGACCGGTTCACCGTTTTCAGTCGCAATGAACATGATGCCAATCGGCCGCCAGGTCTCGTTGTCGACGAGAACCGATTCGGGACGGTCGGGGTCGAGAAGGATGTCGTCACCGATGTACTCCGGGCTCAGCCAGTGTGACCACCCGTTCGAGGACCCCCGCCGCTTGAGGTCGAAGTATGGACGGAAACCGCCGTCGATCAGATCTCCGACGGTGGCATATCGTTCGTCGAGCGTTTCTTTTGCTCGCGCCCTGAGTTCGATCGTTTCCGGATCGTCGTCCGCACAGCCGTCTATGCTTGCCCCCTCGCAGTGGTTCATAGACGGTCTGATAGTCGCGTCAGGACATCGACGACGACCCTCCCGCGATTCGGATCCCGTCACTGTGGTCGTTCCCATTAGCGCCGTACCCGTCAGCGAACCCGCCGCCGAAAGAAGTGTTCGGCGTCGTGTCGCTAACCGGTCGCGTTCGTCGCCCATGACAGTTGTTAGCATGCGGCCAGTGGTTGTAAGTGCTGTCCGTGATCGATCTGACAGTTAGCGGATTCGAACACTCACGTTGATTCATGCCAGTTTCGGTTCTCGAGGACGGCACCGCTTCGGGAGAGTGCCCGGTCAGCGTGGCCTTCGAGCAAACAATTCGACGGAAGCCGGGGGAACGACTGCGTTACTCCTGCTGGGCGTCGACGACGGCAACACCGGCGAGGTTGACGATGTCTTTGACCTCGTCGCCTCGTTGTAGGACGTGAACCGGTTTGTCCATGCCAACGAGCATCGGGCCGATGGCCTCCGCGCCACCGAGTCGCTGGAGCAGTTTGTACCCGATGTTACCCGACTCGAGGTTCGGGAAGACGAGCACGTTCGCGGCTTCATCGAGTTCCGAGAACTCGTAGGTGTCGGTGAGGATGTCCTCGACGACGGCCGTATCGGCCTGCATCTCACCGTCGACCGGGAAGTCGACTTCCGGGTCGCTTTGCAACATCTCGGTTGCGCGACGTGGCTTTCGCGTTCCTTCGTTGTCGACGCTGCCGAAGTTCGAGTACGAGAGCAAGGCCGCGCGTGGCTCGACGTTGAACCGACGGGCGAGTTTGGCGGTCTGTTTCGTGACCTCGGCCAGCACTTCCTCGTTGGGGTCCTGATTGACCGTTGCATCCGCACAGAAGACGATGCGATTTTTGAACGTCAGGAGGTAGACACCGGCGGCGTACTCGACGTCTTCGGCCGTGCTGATGACCTGCAGGGGCGGGCGCAGCGCGGACGGATAGTGGTGGGTCAGCCCGGTCAAGAGCGCATCTGCGTCGCCCTGTTCGACCATCACGCTGCCGAAGTAGTTGGTATCCCGGCGAACCAGGTCTGTGGCTTCCGAACGAGTGATACCCTTGCGCTGGCGCAGTTCGAACAGGCGTTCGGCGTACTCGTCGTAGTTCCCGTCGTAGGGGTCTGCGACGGTCGGTTCGAACTCGAGGCCGAGTCCACGGGCGGTCTCGAGAATCGTCTCCTCGTTGCCGATCAGGACGGGATGGGCGATTCCCTGCTCTTGAATCTGGTACGCCGCGCGGATCATTTTCTCGTCTTCTCCCTCTGCCAGGGCGACCCGCTTTGGCTCGCTCTTGGCCTTGTTGAGGACGACGCGCATCATCTCTCGAGACTTGCCCAGTCGAGCCTCGAGTTGCTCTTCGTACTCCTGGACATCGACGTGGTCGATTCGCGCCGAACCGGAGTCGACGGCCGCTTTGGCGACTGCCGGAGCCACGCGGAATAGCACCCGTGGGTCGACCGGTTTGGGGATAATGTAGTCCGGGCCGAACTGAATCGGCTGGTCGCCGTAGGCTTTGACGACCGCGTCGGGGACGTCCTGACGGGCGAGGTTTGCAAGTGCGCGAGCAGCGGCAACTTTCATCTCCTCGTTGATTTCCGTTGCACGCACGTCGAGGGCCCCGCGGAATATGAACGGGAACCCGAGGACGTTGTTCACCTGATTAGGGTAATCTGACCGTCCCGTCGCCATAATTACGTCGTCGTCACGGGCTTCTTTGGCTTCGTGGTAGTCGATTTCGGGGTCGGGATTGGCCATTGCGAAAATGATGGGGTTGTCGCCCATCGACTGAACCATCTCCTGAGAGACGAGACCGCCGATAGAGAGGCCGACGAACACGTCTGCCCCTTCCATTGCGTCGGCGAGGTCGCCGGCAGGGACGTCGCGGGCGAACTCCCGTTTGTACTCGTTGACGTCACCGGATTCTGCCCGGCCAGTGGTGATGATCCCCGAGGAATCACACATCGTAATGTTCTCGCGTTTTGCTCCAAGCGAGACGTAAAATCGGGCTGTCGCGAGGGCACTCGCGCCCGCACCCGAGAACACGATATCGAGGTCATCGAGCGATTTCCCGGCGATTTCGGCGGCGTTGACGAGTGCAGCCCCGGAAATGATGGCCGTCCCGTGCTGGTCGTCGTGGAAGACAGGGATGTCCATCTCCTCGCGAAGCCGTTCCTCGACGGTGAAACATTCCGGTGCCTTGATATCTTCGAGATTGATACCACCGAAGGTCGGCCCCATCATCTTGATCGCTTCGACAAGTTTGTCGGGGTCGGCTTCCTCAAGTTCGATGTCGAACACGTCGATATCGGCAAATCGTTTGAATAATACGCCTTTCCCCTCCATGACGGGTTTCGACGCCTGTGCGCCGATATCTCCGAGGCCCAGCACGGCAGAGCCGTTCGAAACCACGCCAACGAGATTGCCTTTGGCCGTGTAGGTGTAGGCATCGGTCTCGTCCTCGTGAATTTCCATACAGGGTGCGGCAACCCCCGGCGAGTAGGCGAGTGAGAGGTCGCGTTGTGTGTTCGTCGGCTTCGTCGTCGAAATTTCGACTTTGCCCGGTGGATCAACCCGATGGTATTCCAGGGCGTCTTCATCCAGTCCCATACAGAGGGGACGAACGGGTAGTACAAAAAACGATGCGAAAGTGGCATTAGACAATCGTCGAACTTTTCACCCACGTCTCCCGGTTGCTCCCGATTCGACCCTTTTATACAGTTCCCGTGAGTCACCTCGGGTATGGACGTCGCGCTTGGTGGGACGTTCGACCCCGTTCACGATGGGCACCGCAACCTGTTCGAACGGGCGTTCGAACTCGGGGATGTGACCGTGGGACTGACCAGTGACGAACTCGCACCGAAAACGCGACACGTCGACCGATACGTCCGACCGTACGACGATCGAAAGCGCGACCTCGAGGCCGAACTCGAACCCCTCGCCGCAGAACACGACCGGTCGTTCACCATCCGCACCCTCTCTGAGCCGACTGGCATCGCGACCGAACCACAGTTCGACTACCTGATCGTCTCCCCGGAAACGGTCGACGGCGGCAAACGCATCAACGAACTCCGTCGCGAACAGGGCCACGACCCCCTCGAGATCATCATCGTCCCCCACGTGTACGCTGAAGACGGGGACATCATCTCGAGCACCCGCATCGTCAACGGTGAAATCGACGAACACGGTAACCTGACGCCCGAACGAGAGGGCCGTGGACGGTCGCGGTAGCGAAGTGGGTCATCACGCCCGTGCGTGGGGGCCGAACCGATAGCGGTTGTCGAGTTAGGTTCACACATCACCGTTTGACGGCATACTCAGCCTTTACGAAGAACCGTGGACCGCTGACGGAGAGGCCCAGCGGGTTTTGATGGGGAGTATAGACTGCTCGAATACAGCGGTTTTTTCGTGGTTCGTGAACCGTTGAGACACGGGGAGATAACCGATCTTAGTTCGTCTATTCCTGTCTCTAGCCATCGCAATAATCCATGGTTCGGTGTATCGATACCGGTAATTTACACTTCCTTTTGCACATTACCGATTGGTCCCGACTACCTGCGCTATCGAGTGCCAGTAGACGCCGCCGAAACGACTACCGCGATAGACACTGCTAAGTGTGATGAATAATTACACCTAAAATGCAAGGCGATCCGACCGACACGTTCACACGGTTCACGGTCTAGAGGATGCCCTCCAGACACGCTGTTGGCGGATCAACTTTCAATCATGAGCGATCAACACGACACACCGACGTCGGTGCACAGGCGAACGGTACTGGGTGGTCTCGCGGGACTTGGCGCATTGGGCATGGCCACCGGGTTGTCAGCGTCGACCACAGCTGGTAGTCCGGATGACCTCGAGGCGAGCGGTATCGATACGTTCCATCCCGGCCATCCGCTATTCGTCCAGGTCGGTGAGAAGCTGTGGAACTCGGCGTTCGTTGGCCCGGAACTCATCGGTGGGCGTGACAACCTGGCTCCCTCGATACCCGCCGCTGAAGCCGATGCCGACAACTACGTGGCCGAGGACTTCGAGTGGTCCATCGTCTCGAAGCCCGACGACAGCGAGGCCGAACTGACCTACCAGTCCTCACTCGACCCCGACCAGCCGCGGTACAACGAAGGGCGAGACAACGTCACCGAGTTCGAAGCCGACGTGCCCGGTACCTACGTCCTCGAACTCGAGGGTCCGGACGGCACGCAGGAACTCACGATCTACGCGTTCCCCGAACCCGATTCGGCGGCCGGTGGTCCGCCTCGAATCGAACTCGAGGCCGAGTACGACGATGGCACCTTCACCATCGAGACGAACGCTGCGCTCGCACCGAACAGCCGGGCGTCTCGGGATGCACTCGAGGTCGTCTTCCTGGCTGACGACCGCGACGCGCTGTCGACCGACGACATCGAAATTGACGCGGACACACTCACCGGCCAGTTCGACGTCGACGCACTCGAGGGCGAAGCCGCCCGCGTGCACGCCGTCGCCAGTGACGGCGCTCACCAGAGCGTCCTCGACACCATCGAACTGGAGCCGGACGGCGAGATTTCGTTGCCAAACCGAGCCCCGGAGTGGATGGAAGACGGCGTTATGTACCAGATTTTCCCCCGCTCGTGGTCCGGCGAACGCGGCGAGACGACGTTCGATGATCTCATCGACGGCGTCGATTATCTCGACGAGCTCGGGGTCGACGCCGTCTGGATGACGCCCGTGGTCCCCGCCGAAAGCGTCGACAAACTGTTCGGTAACAACAATTTATCCGGGTTCCAGGAGGGCGAACTGCCCGGCGGCGGCCCACACGGCTACGACACGAACGACTACTTTGGGGTCGCCGAAGACCTGGCACCTGACGGAATGGACCCGGTCGAGGCATACACAGCATTCGTCGACGCCTGCCACGAGCGAGATATCAGAGTGGTCTTCGACCTCGTGATCAACCACGCGGGTCGCGGCCATCCGTTCTTCCAGGATACCATCGCCGAACAGGGCACCGAGCCCCCAGCGCCCGATTGGGAGTACCCGCCGGTCGAGGCCTGGAACGAGGATTCGAAATACTTCGACTGGTGGGACCGCCTCGAGTCCCCGGTTACCCTCGATGGCGAGGTCGTCGACCCAGCGCCACAGAACACCGGGTTCTGGGGACTGCGGGTCATGCCAAACTGGAACTTCGACAACGTCGCCGTACGCGAACACTTCCTTGCGGTCGCCGAGTTCTGGTCTGGTGAAGTCGGCGTCGACGGCTTCCGCTGTGATATCGCCTGGGGTGCCCCACACAGCATCTGGAAGGATATCCGTGAGGTCGTACGGGACAACAACAGCGAGTTCCTCATGCTCGACGAGGCGATTCCGAAAGACCGGGCGTTTTCAGAAAACGAGTTCGATATGCACTTCGATACCGACGGATTCACCACGACAACCCACGACGTCGCCAACGGGCTCGCCTCGCCCGGTAACCTCTACGACGACGTTCGTGCTCGTCAGGAAGACGGTTTCCCGGACTATTCCCTGCTTTTGAACGCGGTCGAAAACCACGACGAACACCGACTACTCAACCAGACGGCTGCTGATATCTACGACCCGAACCACGACGAGTTGACGGACGAGGACTGGGAGACCGCAGCGACCCTCCAGCGAGCCTGCTGGGCTGCCGGGGTTACCCTCCCTGGCGTCCCGTTCGTCTATTACGGCCAGGAACGCCAGATCAGTCGATACGGCGAGGGTCGACACCTGGGCGAAGAAGACTCCCGTGGAATCAATGCCGACGGCTCCGTCAATATCGGTGCCGACGTCCGGCCCGGCGGTCGCCAGCGGGCTTTCATGAACTGGGACGAGTACGACGAAGACCACCTCGAGTTCTACAAAGACCTCATCGAGACCTACCACGAAGTCGACGTCCTGAAAAACGACGCCGCGTTCGTCGGCGAGTGGTACGACTCCGACGACCGCGTTCTCGTCTTCGGTCGTGACGGAAGCCACCTCTCGGAGCTTTCCGGACCAGAACGAGCCGTCGTCCTCATCAATTTCGAAACGGACGGACCGGCAACGGTCGACCTTCGATCAGACGTCTTGTCTACCGATGCGGTCTCCGGGGCCGATATCGCCGTCTCGAGCGACGACGAGCGAATCACCGTCGACGTCGACGAGGTGGCCATTCTCGAGACGCCGACGTTCTACGCGCCGGGCGACCGAATCGCCAATCTCACTGTGGCCCCGGGCACCGACGACGGAAACGGCCGCTACCGATATCCTACTGGTGAGCAGTTCACCGACGGCATCTTCGATATGGTTGGTGTCAGCGTGCACGACGGCGCCGACACCCACCAGGTTCGCGTCGAGGTCGGCGGTGACCTCGTCAACCACGAAGGCTACGAGGGCGGGTTTACCGACCAGCACATCCAGTTGTACCTGAGCGACGGGAGCGGTGACGGAACCGAGTTGGCTCGAGAAGGCGTCAACGCGACGTTCGCCGAACCCTACCAGTATCGCGTAATCGCCGACGGCGAACACGGCGTCCGCGTCGAAACCGCAGATGGAGCGCACGTCGAAACGGGCACCGTCGCGGCCAATCCGGCAGACGATTCCATCCTGCTCGAGTTCCCCAAAACGGCGCTTCCCGGTGGCATCGAAGCCATGAATCTCTCGATACTCATGTTGGGCTACGACCCGGACGCACCGGGGAACGTCCGGCAGGTGACCGAAGAGGCAACGGAGACGACGTTCGGTGGGGCACAGAACGAGTCCGCACCGAACGTGATCGATCTGACGACGCCCGGCGACGTGCCGAACTTCCAGGCACTGGCCTACAGCGATGGAACCCTGGCGACGATACCGTACGTGCCCCTGGCAACGGACCTCGAGGAAATCGCCACGTTCGACGAACCAACGGGCGAGCCCTATGGGCCGGGGAGCTACGAGTATCCGACCAGCGACGACTTCTACGAGGGTGCGTGGGACATCGACGAGCTGACCGTCTCCGCCTCACGGGACAACGTCGAATTCTCCTTTACGATGGCGACCGAGGTCCAGAACCCCTGGGGGCTTCCACGGCCGTTCTCCCACCAGTTCTACCAGATTTACGTCTACGATCCAGCCACGGACGGTCCGGAAAGCGTTTCCGGTCGCGCAGGCCTGAACGCAAACATGGCCTCACCGTACAACTACCGTATCGTCGTCAACGGCGAATCGAACGAAACGGTCGAAAGCGCAGACGGCGAGACTGTCACCTCGAACGTCGAGACGAACGTCGAGGGTCGTACCGTCTCGATTCGCGTCCCGGCCGACGCAATCGGATGGGACGGTGACGCCGACGGCGGTATCGGCATCGCGGCGCTCGTCGCCCCGTTCGATGGCTTCGGAGAAGGCAACGTTCGTGGCATTGCGACGGAAGCCGATGAGTACGTCATCGGTGGCGGGACCGGCACGAACGATCCGGCAGTGATGGATATGGTCACGCCCGATGGCGTCGACCGAATCGCAGTTCTTTCGGACTACGACGAGGACTCGCTGGTCGAAATCCCGTTCGTCGCCCTCGGGGACGTCGACTTACCTGATGCGGAAGACGTCGACGTCCCGGACGAAGGTGAGGGAGATGCGGACGAGGAAGACCAGGATGAGGAAACGGATACCGATGACGAAACCGATCCTGGTGACGAGGCCGATGACGCGGGCGACGACACTGTAACCGAGCCTGACGAAGACGCAGCCGACGACGGTATGCCCGGGTTTGGGGCTGTCGTCGGTGCGGCAGGGCTCGCCGGTGGCGGTGCCCTCGCGGCGAAACGGTTTGCCAGCGAGCGGAACGAAGCCGACGAGAAATAAGGACTGATGGACGGCCTGATACGATCTACTGTAACCGTTTACCAGTGATTGCCCATACCGGGTCGGCAATCACCGGTCAGAGACGACAGTAAACCGTATGAGTGGTTCGTCACGCCTGCACGTGTGGGCCGAACCGATGGGATGGGCCCATACGTCGACGCGTGACGGAGTACTGAGCTACTCGAGCGGAAATCGGTTTGGTCGAGTTAATACCGTCCCAAAACGCTCACCAGGGCTCCAAAATCCACAATAAGGTCATCTTACCGTTCGACACCGCTCAACCAAGCAGTTAGCGTTCGGGCGGTATGAACACCTATTGGGTGCAGAGAGCGGTTCCTGGAAGTGCTGTGATTCAGAGGGGTGATCTCGAGAGCACGCTTCAGCACACAGTGGCTGGCAACCTGGCGAAATCAACAGTTACCGATGGCGAAGTGGGGTTTTCTGGCAGTCTATCGTATCTCGAGACGACGGAGAAAGAGAATAGCCCTTACCAGCTCGGCGGCTCGAGGCCGGCATCCTCGAGAATCGTTTTCCAGCGCTGTTGCACGGACAGCCGGGAGACATCGGCGGCATCGGCGACGGCACACTGGGTTCGGCCGTCACCGGCAACGAGCGAGCCGGCATAGACGCTGGCGGCGAGGACGGCCGGCTTCGAGCGATCGGAATCGGGGACGTTCGCGAGAAAAAGGTCGGCAGCCGTCGAGCGAGCATCGGACGATAACTCGAGCCGGTCGGCGACGGCCTCGAGTTCCTCGAGCCATGGCGCATGTTCGAGACGGGCGCTGGCGTTGTACATACCCATTGTATCGGTGGCAGTGAGGAAATACTGTCGGTCAGCCGGCTACCGGGGGTCGAATACGTTGACCCGTTGTGTAGACGATGACTGTCACGACAATACGTGGCTACGACTTACAACAGTCGATCGTAAACACGTCGGTAATCCGGCCGTTCGCTGGCGTTTTCACTAGGTTGCACTTACTAAAGCACCCGTGTTTCAAAGGATGGATGATGCCACCGGTGGCAACCACATGAACGAACCAACCTGTAAACTCGTCTGCACCGGCTGTGGGCTCGAAATGCCGTACCGAGACCGAGCCCTGGCCGAGCAAGCCGCGGAACTCCATCAGCTGCGGGACGCAGAGCACATTACGTTTATCGTGCCACCGGATTGGTCGCCCGAGGAGCCGGTGACCCAGTGACTCATAGAGACTATCGTAGCCACTTACCGCCGAGCGCTCGTCACGAGGTTGGTGCTCGGCAGTAAATTGTTACAACAGTCCCTATCACCTCAGACCGATACCTTCTTACCCGATTCGGCGTCTACTCGATAGTGCGCGCGGGTAGCCAAGTGGTAACGGCGCAGCGCTTAGGACGCTGTCGCGTAGGCGTCCGCAGGTTCGAATCCTGTCCCGCGCATACCGTCTCGAACACTCGTGAGAGACGTGTCTGCGCGACGAAGGATTCGAATCAGGGAGGAGCTTGCTCCGACCGTGGTTCGAATCCCGATCTGCCTCGAGTCGAACACCCCCACTCCATCGCATTGACCCTTCCGCTCAAGCGAAGGGGGTATTCGGCATCGAAGCAAGGGTCCCTATCACGATCGTTCGACCGTTCTTCATCTCGGCAAGCGATCGTTGCTCGAGGGCAACCGAACCTCCACCAATCATTATGGTAGTAATACAATAGCAAACTGCTATCCAAGTTGGACTATGTATCCCTATGTAGTTTCTCCGATAGGACTGTTCGGTCCTGAAACCATCAACTACTGAACCGGAATCGAGTGTTCGACGACGATAGATTCTGACGGTTCGTGGACGATGATGACCGATATCGTGTCGCCGGAGTCGATGTTTCCGTTTCCAGAATTGAGTTTGAACGACATCGCCGTCCCCGGTTCCCACGTGCCATCGCCGTTGATTGTGACGCCCCTAACACAGCCATTGCTGTAGAAAATGTTCGAAGGGTCGTCGATATTCTCGGCCCCGACTTCCGACTCGCTCAACGTCGTATTCGGGACCGGAAATCCGGTCGTCGAGGCTTCGATGTCACCGCTATCGGGTAAACGAACGATGACGCGCGTTTCCTCGAGTTCGAGGGTATCACCGGCGACGTGGGTCAGTCGAACGATATCGTCATCGCACGTCTGGTTACCGGTTTCGTACGTTCCGGTGGAATCGCCTATCAGCGGTGGTGGTTCCTGGGTTTCATCGGCAATCCCCAGTGCGAACGTCGAAACCGATACCGCGAGGATAATCGCGATCGCGACGAGGAGCACGATCCCGACGACGGGACTGGTTGCCTGTGTGTTTCGATCGATATCCAACACGAAGCGCCAGTGGGGCAATATTGTTTGTGGCTGATGGGGGTGAGGCCGCTGTCACGCTGAGTACCAAGTCACCCGCGCAGAACACAGATCGATCGGTGTAGTTCACTCCAAACCAGCTTCGACAGTCTCCATTTTTTGGTCAGCCATCTCGAGAGGGCTGATACCATCCGTTCTAGCTTAGCGACTGACTGAGACGGTGATCACGTCGAAATTGCGTC
>JAOPJZ010000036.1 GCA_025517525.1 Natronosalvus hydrolyticus | reverse complement strand
GGACGAAACTGAAGACTCAGATCGAATTAGCTGGTAACGCTTTGTGAGGTACTGATCATGAGTTTCGACGATGATTTCGATGGGATTGTAGATCGAGTCGACCCTGAAATGCTGGCTTCTTCTCGGTGACCCATATCCACTCGTAGCGCCTCACTACACGCCCCAAATCTTCTCATTCTGGGACGTCATCCCAGCTTATCGCTCGCCCCCCTCGAGAGAGGCCTCCTCTCTCACTTGAATAAATCCCCGATATGCTTCAGATAAGACCGCATATGGGGTGTCGAGAGGCCTGAAAAACTCGCTCGAGGCGCAAAAAACAAATCAATTAGGGAGACACTCCAGAATTAGTGTACTCGTTTGGAGACCCCAACAGGCTTGAACAAGCCCATCTCTCGACGACACCACCATTTGCCCAAAAATCAGCCCCACACTCGAGTAACAAACTCACCCGACCACATCTCACACCCATACGACCGCTCGAGTACCAATAAGACCGCTCAACGCTTCCCTCGACTCGAGAGGTCTCGCATCTACTCCCCCAAGCCTAGTTCTACCGCTCGAGGATGGCACAAACGTATTTGCGGAGTTACTACGTGTTTATGCGAGAGGTCTGGTGACGGTTCGTCAGAACAAGAAAGGAGTCAGTCGGTGAACGTGACTACTCATTTGGGTGAAATATTCATAGAGAGGGGTTCAACGACAAAATGTGGCCACCGATGCTATCGTCGGCGCGATAGGTATCGACAGCTCGAGTCACCTCACTCGACGGTAACGCTTTTCGCAAGGTGTCGAGGTTTGTCGATCGAGCGACCGAGTTCGTTGGCGACCCAGTATGCGACCAGCTGTAACTGGACGTTCGCGACCACGCTGCTCGCGATCGGCTCGAGGTCGGGGACCGAGAGGACGTGGTCGGCGTAGCGTTCGACGTCGGCGCGGCCGTCGGTGATGGCGACGATCGGGACGCCGCGGGCTTCGACCTCTTTGATGTTGCCGATCGTTTTGTTGGCGGCGCGGCCCTCGCCGGTAACCAGGGCGAAGACGGGGGTCTGTTCGCCGACGAGTGCCAGCGGGCCGTGTTTGAGTTCGCCGGCGGCGAATCCTTCGGCGTGTTTGTAGGTGATCTCTTTCATCTTGAGGGCGCCCTCGAGGGCGACCGGGTAGTGCAGGTCGCGACCGATGAAGAAGTACGATTCGGCGTCGCGGTAGGTTTCGGCGACGGTTCGTGCCTGGGTAGTGTCGAGGACCTGTTGGATGGCATCGGGGATCGACCGAAGCGATTCGATCAGCTCTCGAGACCGGTGATCGCTCAGCAGGGCGGCGACCATGGTGAGCGCGACTTGCTGGCTGGCAAAGCTCTTCGTCGCGGCGACGCTGATCTCGGGGCCGGCACGGATGTAACAGACGTGGTCACACTCTCTGGCGGCCGAACTGCCGACGACGTTCGTCAGCGCGAGCGTGGTTGCGCCGGCACGCTGTGCCTCTCTGAGCGCACGGAGCGTGTCGGCGGTTTCGCCGCTCTGGGTGACGCCGAGGACGAGCGAAGACGACGTGAGCGGGAGCTGGTCGGCGTGGAACTGACTCGCCAGAATAGCCTGTGCGTTGATGCCCCAGCGTCGCAACAACGCCGCACCGAACAGCGCGGCGTGATAGGACGTTCCGCAGGCGACGAGCGTCACCGGTTCGTCCCAGTCCGTCCCCTCGAGGAGGTCGAGGGTGACTCGGCCGGTGAGTTCGCTGAGTCGGCCGCGCAGACACTCACGAATGCCGGATGGCTGCTCGTGAATCTCTTTGAGCATGTAGTGGTCGTAGCCGCTTTTGCCGGCGTCCTCGGCGTCCCACTCGATCGTCTCGATCGAGGTTTCGACGCTCGTGCCATCATGGTCCGTGACCGTCACCGTCTCGGGTGTCAGAGTGGCGAATTCGCCATCCTCGAGGTAGATGACGCGGTCTGTGTGTTCGATGAAGGCGGGGACGTCGCTGGCGAGGTAGTGGCCGTCGTCGCCGATGCCGAGCACGAGCGGGGATTCGTGTCTGGCAGCGTAGATGGTGTCACTGCCTTCGAAGACTGCGGCGATCGCGTAGCTCCCTTCGAGTTGCCTCACGGCGCGACGAAACGCCCCTTCGCGCTCGAGGCCGGCCTCGAGATAGCTGGCGATCAGGTGTGGGACCACTTCGGTGTCGGTATCGCTCTCGAAGGAGATGCCGTCCTCGGCGAGGGAGCTGCGAAGCGACTGGTAGTTCTCGATGATGCCGTTGTGAACGACCGCGACGCGACCGTCCGCGTCCGTGTGTGGGTGGGCGTTGGCATCCGACGGTGGGCCGTGGGTACTCCAGCGCGTGTGGCCGATGCCGACTGCGTCGGCCCCCGACACTGGATCGGCAGACTCGAGCACCGATTCCAGCGCGGACAGTTCACCCTCTCGTTTGTGGACGTCGAGTTCGCCGTTGCTCAGGGCAATGCCGGCCGAATCGTAGCCCCGGTACTCGAGCCCGGAGAGGCCCGAGAGCAGTACGTCTAGAGCGTCACTTCCGTCACCGTTGCCGACGTAGCCGATGATGCCACACATTACCCACGCACCTCCACGTCGTTGTCGACGGTCCCACGGACGGTCGAGCCTGCCTGGACGTGTGCGTCCGCGCCGACGATCGTCCCCGGACAGTACGTGACGCCACCTTCGTCTCGCGTCTGGTCGGCGAGGAGGGCACCGAACGCAACGTCCCGATGGACGCTATCGTCGACGATGACGTCGCCGGGCCCGCCAACGACGGTCGAGCCGGGACCCACGTTGACGCCGCGGCCGGAGACACACTCACGGAGGGTTACCCCATCGCCGAGCCGGGTATCGGCATCGATGACGGACCGCGTGATGGTTCCGTTTGCACCGACCGTGACGTTCTCACCGAGACAGACGTTCGGCCCGACGACCGCACCGGGGCCGACGACGCAGTCGTCAGCGATAGCCACAGGTTCGACGACGGTTGCCGTCTCGTGAATCTGTGCCGTCTCCGCGATGGTCCCGTTTTCGGCGTCAGCCTCGAGTAAGTCATCGGCGATGGCGAGTAAGTCCCACGGGTAGGTTGCGTCCACCCAGACGCCGTCAGAGATGACACCCCCGACGGTGTCATCGCCTTCGATCACGCTCGAGAGGGCGTCGATGAGCGAGTGTTCGCCGGCCCGGGGATCGACCGCCCGAACCGCCTCGAAGATAGCTGGCGAAAACACGTACACACCGGCGTTGAGGTAGTAATCTCGGTCATCGACCGGGTTTTCGACGATTTCGGTCACCGTTCCATCGCGACAGATGACGCCCCCGTACTCCGTGACGTCGGTGGTCGGAATGAGACCGAGGGTTGCGAGGGTCGTCTCTGGATCGTGGCCCTCGAGAACGTCAGAAATGATATTACTGTCGACGAGTTGGTCGCCGTAGACGACGAGTGTGGGTTCGTCGAACGTGGACTCCGCAGCCAACAGAGCGTGGCCGCTGCCGAGTTGTTTCGACTGCGTCACGTAGGTGATCGGCACGTTCCGGTAACGTGGGCCGAAGTGCGATTGTACCCGATTTTGGCGGTAGCCAACGACGACGGTGATGTCCCTGATGCCGGCTTCGATCAGTGCGTCGAATACGTGGGCGAGAATCGGCTTATTCGCGGCGGGAAGCATCGGTTTCGGCCGATACTTCGTCAGCGGTCGCAGTCGGCGGCCCTCCCCAGCCGCGAGAACGATAGCCGAAGATGTGTGCATACACACATGAACCTCTTCAACAGCCCTTATTCTTTCGGCTTGCTATATTGGTTTGGAAGGAGTATACAGCACCGGGATATATAACATATTTTTATTTAGAAATTCGAGGGAACAAGCCTCGGAAAGTGCCTCTCAGCGTTGTGAGTGTCCCACGTTTACTGCAGCCTCGAGCGGGAATCAATACCCCTTTGAGAGATTCGTCGGTCGGCAGCAGTCAGGGTCCGTTGACATTCATCGCAACGGAGGTTTTTTACGCTGTGTCGGACACCTCGAGGTATGCACCGCGGGTACGCGTTCGGACTCACTGTCGCTGTCGTCGGAGCACTGTTCGCCGCGACGGTACTCGCAAGCGGCAGCTACGGACTCGCCGTCGACGACTCGATTGCGGTTCCGGAACAGACGGTCGAGATCGAGGGCTCGAGCTACGAAATCGACGGCATCGGTGTCGTTGAGCCCGGCGACTCGATCTCGATCACCGTCGACTCGAGCGAGGATTACCGGCTGTATCTGTACAATCAGGACGAACAGACCGAGTTCAAATCTGGTTGGGAAAGTGATACCAAACGCGTCACGATCGGGACCGATGAGGACGACCTCGACACGAACGACCTCGAGCCAGGAACGTATTTGCTCTCACTCGAGGTTCCTCGACAGGGACGACAGGCCGTGTATCCGATCGTCATCACGGGCTATGATCTGATGCTATCGTATCCGACGACCGTAACGGCGGACGAGGACATCGAGATCACGGCAACCGTCGAACCGATCGCCGAGTTGGACGACCCCGAGACCGTCCAGGTCGCCATCTGGGATGGGACAGACGTCACCGAAGTCCAACTGGACCACGATGGTGACGGCCAGTACAGCGCGGTTCTCGAGTCAGGCTCGCTCGAACCCGGCTCCTACAACGTCTACGGCGGCGTCTCCGAGGATTCGGGCGGCGACTACCAGACAGCACAGGCCGTTGCGAACGGCGGGGCACTAACGGTCGAGGAACCGCCGGACGATGAGGACTCGAGCGACAATGACGAGACGGGTGACGACGGCTCGAGCGACGATGATGCAGATGACGACGACTCAAACGGTGACGATTCGGATGGCTCGGACGACGATGATGCAGATGACGACGACTCGAGCGATGAGAGTGAGGAAAGCGATAGCGATGATGATGACGAATCGGACACTGAGGACGACTCGAGCGACGACGCGGATGACGATGGCGATGACGGCGATGAAAGCGACGGCGAAGAGCGGGAAGACGATACTGACGACACCGAGTCTGACGGAACCACGGACGATGGCGACGACGCTGACGATGTCGATGACGGGACGGACGACGCCACCGAAAGCGATGACGACGAGGGGGCAGCCGATGACTCGAGCGGGGAAACCGACACAGCGGACGATGGGTCGACGGTTATCGACCGGAACGAGACACCTGCTGACGAAAGCGATGACGACGCGCTCGCGAGTCCTGTACTCGGCGTGCTCGGCGCACTCGGTGTTCTGGGACTGGTGCTGTTCGCTCGAGTGAAGAAGACAAATATCTGGTAGGTCTCCTCTCGAGCAACTACTATCGTACCTGATGTGGTGGGCTTTCCCCACACTTCGTATGACCCAGAGTCGGGACTCGAAAATTCCGACGGTAGCTTCCTCCGAGTCAAATGAAATGTCCGGAAAGACTAAGAATCGAGAGTATAATCGTAGCCCATGAAGTGTCGTAGTCGTCTAATTGTTCTCCTCACCGTTGTTGCAATGGTGGCGCTTGCGCCGATCGCTGGCATCGCCGGTGCAACAATGGGGGCGAACACTGGAACACAAACGTCCCAAACAACCAGTTTGGATGATGATGAACTGTATTCGGTAACCGATAACGTCTCAGTCTGGGAACGCTCTGCACTGACCCTGCGAGCAGATCCCACGACAGGAGACCCTGTCAGCGTCGATTTCACCGTCGACCTGAACGGTCCTGATGGTGAGCCAGTTAACTTCTTCCGAGAGGAACTGGCGGTCTACAAGTCGGGCGAAACCGTGACAGTCAACTTCGGGACCCACCTGACCGACACGAGCGAACTCGCCGGTGAGGAGGTGCAGATACTCACCGCCCAACTCGAAGAGGACGTGACGGCCGACGACGTCAATCTGAGTATGCTGCCGACGTCGGCTGACGGCCTGACAGACGAGTTGACTCAGGAGAACCTCGACAACCTCAACGAGAACGTTTCCTTCTCACTCGAGGACGCAACACTCGATTCGAACGGCGAACTCGAACACGAGTTTACCGCCGATCGTGCTGGACTGTACACGATCGTCGTGGCAACAGGCGACGGACTCGCAGTGGATAACGGCGACCTCGATATCGTCGGTGACACGACCATCGTTGGGGCCGAGTCGCTTGCTGCCCAGGAAAAACCATCCGACGTGACCGTCGACGACGACGACCTCTTGCCGGGAGACACGGTGACCTTCGATGCCACCGCAGACGAACTCGAGGGCGACATTGACCACGCCGTCGTGCTGTACGACGAGGAAACGCTCACATCTCCAGACAACTTTTTCGTCATCAACATCACCGAAGAGATCGACGAGGACTTCTCCGAATCGGATATCCAGATCGAACACGACATCGCGACCGTCAACGGCGTCCACGAACTCGAGAGCGATGTGACTGTCATGGGGCAGACGCTCGGCGCACAGTCGGTTTCCGGACAGACACACCTCGGTGACGTCATCGATTTCGTCACCAGTGAAGCCGGTGACGCCGCCGACGAAGACCTCGAGGGGCCAACCTCGATCGCTACTGACGACGTCGTGTTGAACGCGTCCTCGACCGCGCTCGCAAACGTCGGACCGTCGGCGACCATCGACGTCGAAACGTACGGGAACTGGACGCCTGGTGAGTATCGCTGGGTTCACGTCGCCAGCGGTGACTCGAGCGACGAGTTCCAGACGAGTACGGGAACGATCTCGCTCGGTGAGACGGCCTTCGACGTGAAGATCGACGAGGACGCCTCGACGACCGAAGTCGAGACCGACGAAACGGCAACGATCGTCGCGAACGTGACCAACGTCGGCGATCTGCCCGCCGAAACCCCTGTCGAGTTGACCGTCGACGGTGACTTCGAATCGGAGACTACTGTCGACCTCGACGTCGATGAAACCGAGACCGTCAAATTCGATGTCACGCGTTCGGATGAAGGCACGTACACGGTGACGGTCACTGCCGCCGAGGCATCCGATTCGATAACGCTCACCGTGGAGGATCCGTCGCCACCGCCGATAGGGCCACCAGCCCCACCGGCTCCACCGGATGACCCACCAGTAGAACCGGAGCCACCCGAAGCGGTCCCCGGTGCGATCTACAACGAGCGTGCGGTAGCCGAATTCGACGAGAAAGCCGAGCGGATGGTCGCAACGTTCACCGGAGACTCGCCGGTGAGCGATATTACGCTCGATACTGCCGACCCCGTCGAGGTCCTCGTCCAGGAGTTCGATGCGCAGAACCCACCGAAAGAGCTGCCACGAACGCCGGGCGTTCAGATCTCACTGCAACGGATCGCCCTCTCGCCGGGATACGAACTGACCGAAGGAACGATCAGGTTCACCCAACCCGCTGATGCGTTCAGTAGCGCCGCCCTCGAGGAGGAGGCACTGACTGCCTACCGATACGACGAGGACAGCGGGACGTGGGAACCACTCGAGACGACCGTGCTCGAGGTAACTGACGAGCGTGTGACGGTCGAAGCCGACACGCCACGGTTCTCGTACTTTGCCGTCGCTGAAACGCGTTCACCGACTGCCGTCATTGACGTCTCGCCGGACACCACGGTCGAAGCGGGAGAAACCCAGACGTTGTCCGCAACCTACTCCGACCCAGGTAGTGGTGAGATCGACGAGTACGAGTGGCGACTCGACGGCGAGTACCTGAGCGACGAACCCGAGGTCGAACAGACCCTCGAGGAAGGCACCTACGAGGTCGAACTGACGGTCACGAACGACGCTGGCAACAGCGACACCGTGACCGAAACGCTGACCGTCGAAGAAGAGGATGATGATCCGCCGGAGGATCCACCGGAGGATGAAACCTACGAGACCGAGATCGTCGTCACTGACAGTGACGGCGAGCCGATCGCCGGTGCCACCGTCGAAATCGACGGCGAGACGTACACCACCGACGAGAACGGCGTCGTCACCGTCGAACTCGAAGACGGCGAGTACACGGCGACGATCACCGCAGATGGCTACGAAGAGATGACCCAGGACATCAGCGTCGATGGACAGGACGTGGCGATATCGACAGAGCTCGCCACCGTCGAAGAGGATGACGGCACGTCGTGGCTGACGATAGTGCTCGTCCTCATCCTGTTGGCAGTGCTCACTGGCGTCGGCTACTTCGTCTACGACGAATACGAAGACGAGATTCAGTCGTTCATCGACGAAAAACGTCAGTAGCGATTCGACTGCGGGCCCGATTCCGATCGATCTTTTTCGACACGCCTGAAATCCATAGAGTGGAGCCCCTCGAGAAACAGCAAACGTGGCCCGGTTTCAGAAGGTTGATTGAGTTGACAACCATTTTCGGTAGCAGTGAGCGACGATTCGGGCGACTCGAGAAGGTCAGATGACGACTCGAGACCACCAGCTACCGACGATGAAACTGTCGAGAGCGAAGCCGAAACCGATACTCGAGAGTCCATCACAGAAGGGAGTCTGGTTCGCCCGCTCTTTCATCTCGCTTGGCCGATCGTCGTTATTCAGCTGTTGCAGGTCACTTACAACGTCGTCGACACGCTGTATCTCGGCCGCCTGTCGGCCGAAGCCGTCGGCGCGATCAGCCTTGCTTTCCCCCTCATCTTTCTTCTGATCGCCGTCGCAGGCGGGTTTACCACAGCCGGTGCGATCCTGGTCGCCCAGTACACCGGTGCCGAAGGTGATCGCTCTGCGGGGCTGGTCGCCGGCCAGACGCTCTCGTTCGTCGCCGTCCTCTCGGTGTTCATCGCCATTGGAGGCTACTTTTACACCCGGCCGGCCCTCGAGTTACTCCCCAGCGATCCCGACACTGCGGCGACGGTCATCCCGCTGGCGGCCGATTACATGGAGATCATCTTTCTCGGCATCCCCCTGATGTTCGGCTTTTTCGTCTTTTCAGCGCTGATGCGCGGCTACGGCGACACCCGCACCCCCATGGTCGTCATGATCGTCTCGGTCGTGCTCAACGTCGTTCTCGACCCGTTCCTCATCTTTGGCTTTTCGAACAATCCGCTGTTCGTCTGGCTCGGTCTCGAAGGGGTCGAGGCAACCCTCCACGATAGTGTGAGCTTCGACGGCTACGGTATCCAGGGGGCCGCGCTTGCGACAATCGTCGCTCGAGGGATTGCGACGGGACTTGGCATCTGGCTTCTCTTCGCCACCGGCCGCGGCCCTGACGTCACGGTCTCACATCTGCGGCCCGATTTCGACTTCATCGAGGATATCGTCCGCCTCGGCGTTCCGAGCACGGTCGAACAGACCACGAGCGCGATGGCGATGATCACCCTGACGGCGATGGTGGTCACGTTCTCCCCGCCTGTCGTCGCGGCCTACGGCCTCGGTAATCGCCTGATCTCGCTCGTGTTCCTGCCCGCGATGGGGCTGGGGCGGGCCATCGACACGATGGTCGGCCAGAATCTGGGTGCCGATCGGGCCGACCGCGCCGCACGGTCGGTCTGGCTGGCCGCCTCGACCGGCGCGGGCGTCATGCTCGTCGTCGCCGTCATCGCCGTCGCCTTCACCGAACCGATCGTGAGTGTCTTTCTCGGGGACGTCCCCGACGCGCCGGCGACCATCGCCTACGGGGTCGAGTACGTCAGGATCCGGTCCGTCGAGTTCGCCTTTATCGGCGTCTCCCAGGTGATACTGGGTGCGTTTCGTGGCGCTGGCAATACGAAGACCGCCATGGTCATCTCGATGTTCACCCTCTGGGTCGGCCGTGTCGGGAGCGTGCTCGTGTTGGCCTTCTCCTGGTCGATCACGGTTCCCGGCGTGGGTCTCACGCTGTCGACGTTCGGCCTGGGCGCGACCGGTGTCTGGATCGGGATGGCGCTGGGGAACGTCCTCGGCGCCATCGTCGGCGTCGCCTGGTTCACCCGCGGCACCTGGAAGGAGAAGTACATCGATGAGGAGCCACTCGAGGACGACGCGGTCGATGACGCCGACCTCGAGCCTGCGGCTGTCGAAGACTGAGCGGAACTGTTGGCTCTTCACCAGCCACTCGAGTCGGGGAATCGTCGAGGGGCGCTCGACAGTTAAGCCCCCGGCGTTCTATGAGACGGTATGTCGGTTCTCGAGACGATAGCGCTGGGCGGCCCGTTGACGACCGTCGCTGTTCTCGAAGCATTCCTCAAGTCGTTCACCTTCCTCGAGTCGTTCACTACGTCCACGCTGGCGATGATCGCACTCGTCGTGCTCGTCGCGGGAGCGGTCAACGGGGTCGCCGGCTTCGGCTTTGCCCTCGTCGGGACGATGGCGCTGTCGACCGTCCTCGAGCCATCGACGGCTGTCGTGTTCATGATCGTCCCCATTCTCGCGGTAAACCTCTCGCTAGTGCGTGAGCTGTCGGCTTCGGAGGTACGGACCTGCGGGCGACGGTTTCGACCCTTGCTGCTGGCCGCGACCGCCGGAACGCTGGTCGGGATGTGGGCACTCGAGTGGCTGCCAGCCTCGCCGCTGCGGGTCGGCCTCGGTGTGGTGACGCTGGCGTTCGTCGCGACGAACCAGCGGGTCGTGGCGATGCCGGGAGTCGCTGGGGTGAAAGACCGCTGTTTCGTCGAGTCGACTCGCTGGATGGCGGTCGTCGGCGGGCTATCGGGGCTGGTGTTCGGGGCGACCAACGTCGGCGTTCAACTGGTCGCCTACCTCCGTAGTTGCAACCTCTCACACGGGCTGTTCGTGGGCGTAATCGCGATGGTGTTCGTCGGTCTCAACGGCCTCCGCGTCGTCGCCGCAGCGGTGCTTGGGCTGTACGAAGTGCAGGTCGCCACACTCTCACTGGCAGCCACAGTGCCCGCAGTGGGTGGCGTGTTGGTCGGTTCGCAGCTTCGACATCGCCTCCCCGAGCGATACCGTCGTGGCTTCGTTTTCGGGTTACTCACGCTCATCGGCGTCCGGTTGCTCCTTGGCGGATTCGGTGTCATGTAGCGAAGGATAGGAACAGAACATCCCTCGAGCGAGGCCAGTGACACTCGAGAGAGGCCAACAAGACTTCGAGCGAGGCCAGCGACACCTCGAGGCAACCAAAACCTCTCGAGTTACCCGAGACCCCGAAACACCACAACGGCGAGCACACCGCCACAGAGTGCCAGCAGGATGTTGTCGGTTCGCCAGGCGATCACCACGACGACGGCGGCGGCTCCCCACTCGGCGGGGCCCCCAGAGGCCAGTTCGGGTCCGAGAATCGCGATGACGATAGCACCCGGCAACACCGAGAGGCCGGCCTCGAGACGGTCGCTCACCTCGAGATGGCTCAGGATCCAGAGCCCGCCAACTTTGGTCAGGTAGGTGAGGACGGCCATCCCGAGGATGACGGCGACGACCAGTCCGTCGAGGGACAGTGCACCTTCAGGAATCATAGCGGATCACCTCGAGGAGTGCGGCTGCCAGCCCACCGAGTAGAATGTACCACCGACCGGGGACGTACGCCGAGGCAACCAGCGCTGTCGCGAGCGCCACCAGCCACGGGACCAGCGTCGAGCGGCCGTCCCAGAGGTCGACGGCCAGCGCGAGGAAGACGGCCGCGAGGATGAAATCGAAGCCAAATCGGGCGGGGTCGCCGACGGCGTCACCCGCGAGCGCGCCGACGACGGTCGAAAACACCCAGAGTGACCAGATGGCGAGGCCACTCCCCAGTAAGAACGCGCCACGGCCGGTGCCCGCCTGGAGGTCACGAATCGTGAGCGCCCAGTTTTCGTCGGCCATGACGAACAGGCTGCCGTACACTTTGGCCGGCGACAGGTGGCGAAACCAGGGCTCGAGTGCAGCGCCCATCAACGAGTATCGCAGGTTGACGGCGACGGTCGCAAAGAGGATAGCGGCGATGGGGATCGGGTCGGCCCAGAGTTCGACCGCGATCAGCTGTGACGCACCGGCGACGACCGTGGCGCTCATCAATGTCGCCTCCGCAACGCTCAGCCCGGCCTGGTTGGCGATCACGCCGAAGGCGATGCCGTAGCCGGCGACGCCGAGCGCGACCGGAATGCACGTCAGAAAGCCGACGCGCAGTCCCTCGAGCGAGAACGTGACCGGCGACTCTTGCTGGATGACGGTCGTCTCCGCTTCCGGGGGCTCCGTTTCGTCCGCCGGGATCTCGGTTTCGTCTTCCCGGGACTCGTCTCGGTTGACCATCGAAGGGTTCCCTCGAGTGGTTGGTGCCAGCGTGAATAGCTGTCCCGGTTTGACCGACGGATCGACGATAGAGTTCGACGATATGACTCACAAATATCGGTTTCGAGAAGGCTGGTTCCGTGTGAGTGTCACTCGAAAAATGAAAATTGAAGTTGTAGTATTATTTTCATAGTATTTGATAGCACATTCGTATCAATGGGTATGAGCGGTCGCTGAAACTCGAGAAAAGGAGCACCGATACTCGAGGGAGGGGTCGTGATTGCCCGAGTGAAAATCGGGAGACGAGACCGATCAACGTGTGAGACAAACACACTGTCTGACGTAGACTTAAGTGAATCCGGTTCAGTAGTACGCGCAGACACACTCACTGGTGTGCGGAGGACCCCAGGATGGGATTGTTTACAGGACTCAAAGATAGTATCTCTCGCGTCACGGACCGGCTGTTTTCCGATCAGGAGCCGAAGCGAATCGGCATTTACGGGCCGCCTAACGCGGGAAAGTGTCTGGCAGAAGGCGAGGACGTACTCCTCGCTGACGGGACGTACGAACCGATCGAATCGATCTACGAGCGGGTTGTGCGGGAAGAAAACGATCCAGTCGACGTCAGCGACGAGCCACACGAACGCTGGCTCGAGTGCAACGAGACGACGATTACCGTCCCGTCTGTGCGCGATGATCTTACAGTCGAGCCGAAGGAAGTGTCACACGTCTTCAGACAACGGTACACCGGCCCGATGTACCGGATCAAAACCCGCCTCGGCCGTGAACTCACCGTGAGCCCCGACCACCCGTTCATCTCGATGACCGCTGATGGGGTAACCGAACTCCCTGCCGAAGAGCTGTCCGAGGGAACGGCGGTAGCGACGCTCGGCGAGTACACGCCAACGGGAACCAACTATACGCTCAGACCGAACGACGCCCTGTACGCAGATGGCGGGGCCGTCGTCTACGAATCGACCTACCACAATCCCAAACCAGTCACACCGCTGGAACTCGACCCGGCCGTCGGGCGATTCCTCGCACTCACGATTGCGGAAGCACAACACGACACCCGGTCGATCGCCTTTGCGAACGACGATCCGGAGCTCAGAGCCGAGTTCGAAGAAACCGCTCGACGGTTCGGCATCGAAACGACGACCTACGAGTACGACGACAAAACACCCATCGTCAAAGCCAACAGTCGTTCGCTCGTCGAGTACCTCAAACGACTCGACTGCGAACCGGCGTCTTCGGCCGAAAAACGGGTACCACAGTCGATCCTCCTGGCCGACGACGAAACCGTCACAGCGTTCTTGCGAGCCATGTTCGACTGTGAAGGGAGCGTTCAGGGTGCAGAGACGGATGCTCGAGGTCGATACGTCACCATCTCGAGTGCGAGCCGTGAGCTCATCGTCGGGATTCAGATCCTGCTGTTGCGCTTTGGCATCGTTGGCAAAATCCGCGAGAAACGTCACGACGGAAAAGACTACTACGAGTTCTGTATCGGACGCAGCGACCAGCACCGCCGGTTCCAGGAGACGATCGGCTTCGATTCGGAAGCGAAAGCAGACCGTCTCGAGAAGCTGTGTGAAGCCAATTCGAGTCCAAACGTCCATACCCTCCCACTGATGGAAGTGCTCGAAGATGCACGTGACGCCCTTGGAATGACTCAGGGGGCGTTTTACGGCGACGATAAACACGTTGCAAGAATGCGACGCCGAAACAGCATCTCGGTCGATCGACTCGAAACGATGGCCGAATCACTCCCGGCCGTCGCTGAAACCGATCTCGTCCACCAGATCGCCGACTCGACGCTCGAGTGGGACGAAGTTGTTTCCATCGAGACGGTCGACTACGACGGCTACATTTACGATCTGACGGTTGCGGACAACCACACATTCGCCTCGAGTGAGGGGCTGGTTGTTCACAATACGACGTTAGCCAATCGAATCGCACGTGACTGGACGGGCGACGCCATCGGGACGGAGAGTCACATCCCCCACGAAACCCGACGGGCGCGCCGCAAGGAAGGCGTCGAAATCGAACGCAACGGCAAGTCGGTGACCATCGACATCGTCGACACCCCCGGTGTGACAACCAAGGTCGACTACGAGGAGTTCACCGACGATATGGACAAAGACGACGCAATCAGACGCTCTCGAGAGGCAACCGAAGGGGTTGCCGAGGCCATGCACTGGCTTCGCGAGGACGTCGACGGCGTCATCTACGTGCTCGACAGCGCCGAGGACCCGATCACGCAGGTCAACACCATGCTGATCGGCATCATCGAATCGCGGGATTTGCCCGTGTTGATCTTCGCGAACAAGATCGATCTGGAGGGCTCGAGCGTCAAGCGCATCGAAGACGCCTTCCCCCAGCACAAGACGGTGGCGCTGTCAGCCAAAGAGGGAGACAACATGGACGAAGTGTACGAAAACATCGCGGAGTACTTCGGGTGAACCATGCCTGAAGCTACCAACGCCGACGACGACCGCCGTGACGGCGTCCAGATCGACCTCATAAGCGGGGAACGGATGGACGGCATGGCCAGTATGGAAAAGATCCGGATGATCCTCGACGGGGTTCACGACGGCAACATCGTAATCCTCGAGGAGGGGCTGACGCCGGACGAAGAGAGCAAACTGATCGAGGTGACGATGGCCGAGATCAACCCTGACGAGTTCAACGGCATCGAAATCGAGACCTATCCGAAATCGAGCACGCGGGATTCCTCGCTGCTCGGTCGGATCATGGGGAACGACGAGACGCCGAAAAAGCTGACCGTGATCGGACCGGCAAACCAGATCGAAACCCTGCACAAAGACGAGAACCTTATCAGTGCGCTCGTCTCGCGGAGCTAGCCAGACGAATGCCACACCAGTGTACCAACTGCGGCCGAACGTTTCCCGACGGCTCCAAGGAGATGTTATCGGGCTGTCCCGACTGCGGCGGCAACAAGTTCCAGTTCGCGCCGACCCAGTCCTCGAGTGGGGGCGGCGTGACGACACAGTCACAACCGAAACCGAGTGCTGACGAGCGTTCACGTGGAATCACCGATCAGTCCCCAGAAGAGCCGACATCGACAAGGGCTGACTCGAGTCCGAGCGAGACTGCGTTTCCGGAATGGCCCGATTCGGCCAGGCGGCCGGAAGACCGAAGCGGGGCCGACAGACGGGAAGCTGATCGGGAGAAGACGGTGGCTGAACACGCAGCACCTGATCGGATCCAGGAACCGGATTCGGGCGACCAACGGAAACGTGAATCAGGGGACCAGCGAGAACGCGAATCGAGCGACAAGCGACCAGAGTCCTCGAGCGATCAGCCGATTCACGATGCTCCTGCTGAGCGCGAACACGACCAGCCCGAACAGGAAGACACAGCTCAGGCCAGCGCCCGCAGCGATATCGTCTCGAGTGACGAACTGCCACCAGTGACCGACACACCGAGTGAACCCGACTCGAACGATGGCCGCGCCGTCAGCGAACCCGATTCGAACGATGGCCGCGTCGTCAGCGAACCCGACTCGAGCGATGAGCGACCATCGCTCGAGGAGTTGCGCGAGGAACTCAACGAGCAGTTCGAGAGCATTAAAATCGTCCGCCCGGGCGAGTACGAACTGAACCTGATGGAGCTGTACAACCGCGAGGAGTACATCGTCTCCTTACAGGAAGACGGACGATACGTCATCGACGTTCCGGATTCCTGGCGGGACGAGTGAAAAACGCGATTCACAACCGTTTACGAGACTGGTTCTCATACCCCTGTGTTTCGAGTGCAGAAACCCGCTTATGAACAACTATGTGGTTTTTCTTTGAGGTAGGCGTTCCAGTGGAAGTAGAGGTATTTTCACAGCACTCGATCCTTGAACCCGAGAGGGGGACTCGAGACAGTTTCCACACAGCAGTCGTCAGCCAGGCCGATAGTCGATACAGATGGATTTAAGCGACCTGACCGACGACGTGCGGGTATGAGCACCGCAACGAAGGTCGTCGTAAGTACGATTGCAGTCTCGGCATTGCTGGCGCTAATGCTTATTGCACAATCGATCGTCGCTGCCTGATGTTCGAGGAACGCCAGCTCTCTGCGGCGGTCGACGCCGTTCGAGAGACCTATGCACCCGACGTCCGCGTTTTCGACGTCGGACAGGACTTCGAAACGCTCCCGCCAGCGCAGGCCACCGATCTCGGCCTCTTCGTCGAGGGTCTCGAACCAGCGAGCTATCCCGACGACTGGCTGCCAGGGGACGCCCCCCAGCTCCTGGTCCGCTACGCCAGCAATGACTTCACCATCGGGATGCCCGGTGACGGGAGCGTGGTCTGGACTCGTCAGACGGAGCCGCCCGTGGTTCTGGTCAAACCGCGCGTGCAGGGATCACCCCAGTCGTTCATCGACTTCTTGCTCGCCGAAGCAATTGTTACCTGTTCGCTCGAGGTCCCCGAACACTTCCTGGGATTTTTCGAGGCGGACTATCGCGCGCTGGACGAGGCTGTCCCTCTCAACCCGGCCGACACCTACCAGATCGCCGCCGCGCTGTACGACGCCTGGGTCGGCCTCCAGACGCGACCCGTGTTCGAAGACTGGGAGTCGAAACACCCCACGCTGTTCGACGCGTGGGAAGACGCAGGCAGCCGCCTCGAGGGACGCATCAGCGGACTCCCGGGAGCGGTTGCCCGCGGGGAAACGAGCTTCGGCGATGGCACCGAACTCGCCTGCGCTGCCGTCAAACACGGTCTCGAATTGCCGGCCCCGTTCGCGGCCCTCGATACGGACGCCTACCGCGAGCACGGCTCGTCGTACGCGGTGCGATGGGCCGAAAAGACGTTCGCGGCACTGGCCGAATAGGGGCGTCCTGCTCGGGTGAGAGGATTCGTCGTCATCTCGCCCGTCAGTGACGAATCAGGGCAGTCACTGACCGGTATACCGTGACAACAATCCCTCGAGCCAGGGCCCTGAAGTGTCAGAACTTCGCACTCACGTTCCCGTCTTCGTCAAGGTCGACGACCCCATCGAACAGCGAACGGAACTGCTCGACGACCTCATCGTCGTGGACTTCTTCGGAGAGATGAAAGAGGCCGACCGCGTCGTGTTCTTCGAGCAGGCCGACCAGTCGCCCGACCGTCTCGAGGGCTGCGTCGTCACCCGCGTAATACGCCAGTTCGGTCACCGAGTCGAAGCTCAGTCGAACCTTGCCGTCGTGGTTTTCGAGGAACCGCTCGACCTGGGCGACGATACCGTCGACATCGTCGGGGGCAGCGACGTAGTGGATGCCCTCACCCGAGCGTCGGGAGTAGCCACGTTCGATGCTCAGGGTGTCGAGGATGACGGCGCGAGATTCGTCGACGTCGTAGTACTCGAGTTTCTGGGAGACTTCGCGGGCGGTCGTTCGCGTCGAAACGACGAGGAAAGAGTCGGTGTCAGTTTTCAGAAAGTCGGTGTCGATTCGGTCGGTTTCGCCCGTTGAGGGATGTAACAGGAGAATACCGGTGCCACCGGGTACGGTTTCTGGTGTTCCCTCGATTTCGAGGGCGTACTCGAGTGTCATGATTAGCGGGAACAACTTTCGGCATCGACTTAAGTATGCGGATATCTGGCAGCCTCGAGTCGCGTCTCAGTACCCTCCTAAACATCGTCTGATGGTGGAATCGAACACAATCGCACGATTCACTCACCAGTTCAGGTTTGTGAAGTCACCCATAGTTTGTTGTCGTCTCACCCGTCAACGACCGACCGGGCCGGTCGCTAACCGGTAATCAGTGACCCTATCAGCCCGACGGGCGGTCGTCGCTTGTCGGGAACCACGCCAGGTCGTGGGTTGCCGCCAGTTCGACCGACACGGGTTCGTTCAGTTCGATCTGATCGGAGTGGTTGTGCATCGCCTCGACGACGGCACCGGACTCGAGTTCGATACGGTACAGGATTGTCGGGCCGAGATACCGACGGTAGGTCACACGGCCGTTGGCGTCTTTCTCGGCTGTTGGCCTCGCGAGGACGTCATCGGGGCGAAGCAAGACGTCGATGTCGGTTTGGTCGTACTCGAGGGCGAGTCCGTGGATGCGGTCCCTGCCGATGGGGCCGAGTTGGGTGTGGACGATATCGCCCCGGACGCGTCCCGGGATGAAACTCGCGTGGCCCAGAAAGCCCGCGACGAACCGTGATTTGGGTTGCTGGAAGATCTGTTCGGGCGTGTCGACCTGTTTGAGGTGGCCGTCGGCCATCACCGCAACGCGGTCACTGATCGAGAGCGCTTCCTCCTGATCGTGGGTGACCGAAACCGCGGTGACGCCCGTCTCTTTCAGGATGCGGCGAACCTCCTCGCGCATTTCGACCCGAAGGTCGACGTCGAGGTTCGAGAAGGGTTCGTCGAGCAGCAGTATTTCGGGTTCCGGGGCGAGCGAGCGCGCGAGGGCGACGCGCTGTTTTTGTCCACCCGAGAGCTGTTCGGGCGAGGACTCGCCCTGATCGCCGAGGCCAACTAACTCGAGTAAGTTCGTGACTCGCCGTTTGCGCTCGCCAGCGGGCCAGTCGCTGATCCCGAACGCGACGTTTTCGGCGGCCGTCATGTGTGGAAACAGGGCAAAGTCCTGAAAGACGACGCCGACGTCTCGCTTTTCGGCGGGGACGAAGGTGTCGTCATCAGCGGCCGAGACGGGCTCCCCGTCGATTCGAATCGTTCCCGTCGTTGGACGCTCGAGGCCGGCGAGAAGTCTCAATGTGGTGGTTTTCCCACAGCCGGAGGGGCCGAGCAGCGTCAGGAGTTCTCCTTCACGCACGTCGAGCGACAGCGTTTCGACGGCGCATTCGTTTGCAAACTGCTTAGAGACGCCCTCGACCTCGAGAATCGGCGTCTCCGAGATCGACGAGTCGGTGTGTTCGACGGCGGACTGTGGCGCCTGAGTGACCGTTCGTTCCTGTTCAGCAGACATACATAGCCTCCAGTGAGTGATCGAAGGATGAGCGGGGGAGACTGCGAGACGACAGCTGGTGTGGCCCTCTGAGAACAGCGATACCGCCCAAGCGAGCGTGCTGCCTCCGTGTCGTCGTCCGTCCTCGCATCACCGTTGATACCACGAATTGGGCGTGAGTATGGGTGCCTAGGATTTAGGCTTTCCTAAAACATAGTGAAACGCTCGAGTTCTCAAGGAGTACTGAAACCGCGCTAGAGACGGTCCGAATCAAACAGTAGAAACATACGGCGCATTAATCGATTACGCGCGTATACGGTTGGAGAAGCGTGATATCGATACTTTTTGGCCAACCAAAATCGGAAGCTATAAGTTATTTAGGGCGGCCTAAAACTAGATAGATGACGAAACAGACACGGCGAAGATTGCTCGCAACGACAGGTGCTGCCACGGCTGGACTCGCTGGCTTAGCCGGCTGTCTCGGTGACAGCGATGATGAGGTCGGCAACGGTGGCAACGGCGGTAACGGTGGCAACGGCGGTAACGGTGACACCATCACCAGCGTCGCCGACGCCGAACCGCTCGGTTCCCCAGTGGATTCACAGGCTGTAAGCTGGGACGATCTCGGCGACCTCGAGGGCGAGCTCACCATCTATTCGGGCCGAACTCGAGACCAGATTGACCCCGTATTCGTCGCCATCGACGAACGCTACGACGACCTCGAACTCAACGTCTTCTACGACGACAACGACGTGTACGTCAACCAGATCCTCCAGGAAGGCGATGCGACGCCGGCAGACCTGATGTACTCACAGGACCCCGGCGCACTTGGCGAACTCGAGCGAAACGATGCGCTACAGGCCCTTCCACAGGACGTCGTCAACGCCGTACCCGAAAGCTACCGCGAGCCCGACGGCTACTGGACGGGCGTCACCGGTCGCGTTCGGTCGATTATGTACAACAGTGACCGACTGGACGAGACCGACTTCGACAGCTGGGACGAGCTGCCGACTGACATCATGTCCTACGCGACCGACGACCGCTTTCAGGACATCATTTCGACCCGGCCGAACTCCGGGACGTTCCGCGGGTTCATCCAGGCGATGGTCGAACTCGAGGGCGAGAACGAAACTCGGGAATGGGTGCGTGGGATGGTCAACGATCAGAACGCACAACTGTTCTCGGGCGGTTCCAGCCAGGCAGAAGCGGTCAACCGCGGGGGCGACGACGACCCGATCGTCGGCCTGGGCAACAGCTACTACGCGGCGCGCATCCTCAACGAGGATCCCGACGCACCAATCAGCGTCGCGTTCACCGAAAACGACCCCGGTTGTCTGTTCAGCGTTGCTGGCGTCGGCGTCATGAACGACGTCGACGACCCCGAACTCGTCGCCGAGTTCATCCGTCACCTGCTGGCCGCAGAGGGACAGGAGTTCATGATGGATGCCAACGGCGAATATCCGGTCGTCGAAGGCGTCGACTACGTCGGTGACCTGCCCAACCTCGAGGACATCAACCCACCGACGTTCGATCTCAGTAACTTCGACATGGACCTTCGTGATGCACAGGAACTCCTCAACGAGGAGGGCATGACCGTCTGAACACGAACAGCTTCATCCAGACAATCGCCATGGTGGCACGATTTTGGCAGGTGGAACCTGAGCGAGAGTAATGGTTTCGAACACGTAGCGAGGCGGATTTTCCGCGGTACCAATCTGGGTTCGCAACACTGTGCAATTGCACGGAACCTCGAGGAGAGCGGGTGTCGAGGTAATCGAAACGCTCAGTGATGTCAGCTGTGACCAACCGGTTGTGATCGATCTGGCGGTGAGCGCGGTATCAGTGGGTTCAAGCGAACAGAGCGCAAAACAGCCCTAACGACACCGCGGGGCACACCTCGAGTACCGATGAAATCACCCACGAACTACCTCGACGACCTTGACACGAGTCGGCTGTCGCCGAGTAACGCCAACCAGTCGACGGCGGCCCTGGCCCTGCTCAGCGCGATCGTCGCCTTTCTCGTGGTCTCGCCGATGTTCTGGCTGCTCTGGCAGGCGTGGACCGTCGACCCGGCTCGCGCCATCGACATGTTCACCTCGAGTCAGACGGCGTCGGTGACGTTCAACAGCCTCCTGTTGATGATGGGGGTGACGGTCGCCTCGATCGCTCTCGGTGTGCCACTGGCCGTGCTGACGACGCGAACGGATCTTCCCTATCCGCGTTTTTGGACCATCGTCGCCGCGTTGCCGCTCGTGATTCCGAGCTACATTGGGGCGATAGCGTTCGTCGCGATGTTCGGTTCAGGTGGCGAAATAGACAGCTTCCTCGGTGTCACCATCCCTCGAATCGACGGGCTTCGTGGGGCCGGGTTCATCATCACCCTGTACACCTACCCGTACGTCTTCCTGACGACTCGAGCGGCCCTGTTGTCGATGGACAGTTCGCTGGTCGACGCCGCCCGAACGCTCAACCACAGTCGCCTGAGTGCGTTCCGTCGGGTGACGCTGCCCCAGATCAGGCCGGGTATCGCTGCGGGTGCGCTGCTCGCAGCCCTGTATGCAGTCTCCGATTTCGGTACACCTGCGTTCATGCAAGTGAACGTCTTTACGAGTACGATTTATACGGAGTTTCGCAGCTACAACGTCGAATATTCCGCCTTGCTCGCTTTACAGTTGATTGCCCTCGTCGCCGTTATCCTCGTCATCGAGGCAGGCATCGGTCGAGATGAAGACGCGAGCGGTGCAACCGGACAGGGAACGACCATCCGTCTGGGCGGCTGGAAGTGGCCCGCAATGGGCGCGATTTCACTCCTTGGAACACTTGCGCTCGTCGTTCCCGTAGCCATCTTCACACGGTGGCTGCTCATCAGCCAGGGCGACCCGATCCCCTCACTCGAGTTCCAGTGGGAGTTCGCCTACAACTCCGTCTACCTCGCCGTGCTCGCCGCAGTTGCAGCCAGCGCATTCGCCCTCCCCGTCGCCTACTACTCCGGCCGGCGTCACTCGCTGCTCTCGCGGCTGTTCGAACGGGCGACTTACCTCGGTTTCGCCGTCCCTGGCGTCGTTATCGGACTCGCCCTGGTGTTTCTCGGAACCAGAACCCTCCCCTCGCTGTACCGCCAGGGCGTCTGGCTGCTCGTCTTCGCCTACGTCGTCCGGTTTCTCCCCCAGGCGGTCGGCGCGGTTCGCTCCTCGGTCTTACAGATCGACGCACGGACCCTCGAGGCCGCCCGAACCCTGAACGCCGGCCGACTCGAGACGTTTCGACGAGTAACGCTGCCGCTGATCGCCCCCGGTGTCGTCGTCGGTGCGGCCCTCGTGTTCCTGACCACGATGAAGGAGTTACCGATGACGCTGATGTTACAACCGGCCGGGATGGACACGCTGGTCATCATCATCTGGGGCGCACAGCGATCGCTTGCCTACCGATTCGCCGCTATTCCCGCACTGTTGTTGATCCTCATCTCGGGACTCTCGATGTTGCTACTCCTCCGACAGGAAGGGTACGACGTCAGTTGAGACGACTGGAAGATACCAACGTGTCGAACGAAACTTCCTTTCCCGATGCGCTCGAGTGAGCGTGTATGAGCGTTCGCGAAGAGTTCGACGCGTGGGCGGCCGACGGCCGCGATAAAGGGATGGAGACGCGCCACTGGCACACGGCGAAACACGCCCTGGCACGGATGCCTGTAGAGGCCGGCCAGACCGTCCTCGATCTGGGCTGTGGCAGTGGCTACGCGGGCCGCGCGATTCGAGAAACGAAAAACGCAGGGACGGTGTACGGCCTGGACGGCGCACCCGAGATGGCACACAACGCCGCGAGCTACACCGACGACTCGCAGGTGGGCTACGTCATCGGCGATTTCGGCTCGCTTCCCTTCGAGACGAACAGCATCGACCACGTCTGGACGATGGAGGCCTTTTACTACGCCGCAAATCCCCACGAGACACTCGAGGAGGTCGCTCGAATCCTTCGGCCCGGTGGCACGTTCTACTGTGCAGTGAACTACTACGAGGAGAACGTCCACTCCCACGACTGGCAGGACAACATTAGCGTCGAGATGACTCGCTGGTCTCGAGACGAGTATCGGGAAGCGTTCCGGGCGGCCGGCCTGTATGTCGCCGAGCAAGACACCATTCCGGACCGCGAAACCGAGATTCCCGACGCCGAAGCGTTCCCGACCGATAATTGGGAATCCCGCGAGGCGATGGTCGAACGCTATCGTACGTTCGGCACACTGTTGACCGTCGGTGTGGCTCACTGAGGGTTTCACTACCGTTTTCGAGATGGAGAATTAGTACGTCTCGATGGCAACGCCGAGTCGTTCGAAATCACGAACGTTCCGGGTGAGAACTGGTTCCTCGAGGATTGAAGCCGTCGCACCGATAATTACGTCACCGTCGCCGACCGGGGTGCCATCGTTCTGCAACTCCCCTGCCATCCGTCCAGCCTTTCGCATGACTGCGTTGTCAGCTGGATGAATTGGCTTCGAAGCGATAACCTGTTCTACCGTTTCCCGTTCAGCGTCTGTCTCTGTAGCTCGAGCAATTCCGTAGTACAGTTCAAAAAGCGTCATCGAAGCAATACGCTGCTGGACGAGATTGCGCTCTAGTTCTCGAGCTTTCTCGGTTGCACCATCATCGCCGTTCATCAGATCGATAAGAAACGATGTATCAAGCAACAATTGACCTCCTCCACGCCCTGAAGGACGTGGAATCCGACCATCGGATTTCCGCCG
>JAOPJZ010000035.1 GCA_025517525.1 Natronosalvus hydrolyticus | reverse complement strand
GCTGTGGGGCTCACGAACAAGTCAGCGTCGTCAAGTTGCTTTGTGAAGTACTGATCTTTGATTGTCGAGATGGGCGTTGCGACTTTCGGAGAGTTCTCTTGAAGAGCCGTCACGATAGCGTCAATCACTTCCGGGTCAATTAGCGGTTCGTCACCCTGGATATTGACCGTAAAGTCCGCACCAACGTTTGCTGCAACTTCTGCCACCCGATCCGTTCCTGTCTGGTGATCAGAGTCAGTCATCATTGCGGTACCACCAATCGACTCAACCGCCTCAGCGATGCGTTTATCATCTGTTGCAACAATGAGATCGTCAAGCAGTGTAGCGTCACTCGCACGCTCGTATACATACTGAATCATCGGCTTACCAGCGATATCGACTAACGGTTTGCCAGGTAATCTCGTTGATCCGTATCGGGCTGGGATAACGCCAAGTACCGTTTGAGAAGCTGTCTCTAAATGCTTCAAAATGTCCCGAACGGCTCCGTCTCCACCATTGTACTGGCTGACGTACGAACACTCGTTTTTGACTTCTTGAACTGCGTCTGCGGGACAACAAGCCGTCCCAACAGTTTCCATCGCCTGTAAATCAGTCAGATCGTCGCCGATATAAACTGTGTCCGCAAGATCGAATCCGAGGCGCGACGTGATCTCCTCAACTTTTTGTTTTTTATTTCCTACTCCTTGATGAACTTCTTCCACACCGAGTTCCGACGCACGGTTATCAACAGCTTGGGATTTTCTTGAGGTGACTATCACGAAGTCGTTGCTGTCTTTTTGTCTCCACTGGACAACCCCATATCCATCTTTTACATTAAAAGATTTGAATGTCTCACCGTCTTGACCGATATTTATTTTTGAGTCTGTGAGAACTCCATCGACGTCTGAAAAGACTAATTGACCCATTCTAACCCACGTGAACCATGGAAGACAGGTAAGTTTTAGGATCCTGCCCGCGACCACATTTCTTTCGACATCGAAGTCCTAGCACCCCTAATTATAAAAAGACTTTTTCTTCCGAAATCCCAATTTGTCTGTTAATTTACCCTCGAGACTGAATCGCATACAGATTCGCATACTGCCCACCGTTTTCGACCAGTTCGCGGTGACGCCCGGTTTCGACGATCTTCCCAGCATCAACCGTATAGATCCGATCGGCGTTTTCGACCGTCGAGAGTCGATGCGCAATCGCGATCATGGCATAGTCCCGGTCCATCTCCTCGATAGCGGCCTGGACTTCTTGCTCGAGATTCGAATCCAGATCACTGGTCGCCTCGTCCAACACCAGGAGATCGGCATCCTGTAACAGCGCTCGAGCCAATGCCACACGCTGTTTTTGCCCACCGGATAGTCGAACCCCGTCGTCGCCGAGCATGGTGTCGTACCCATTTGGCAACTCGCGGAAAAACTCATCCACTTTCGAAATCTCACAGGCTCGATCCAGTTCCCCACGAGTCACGTCCCGATTCCCGATCGAAAGGTTGTACTCGAGGGTATCGTTGAAGATGAACGGATCCTGGCGAACGACGGCGATTCGGTCACGCCACTCGTGGATGTCCATTTCATCGATAGGGATGGCGTTGGCTCGAATCTCACCACGATCCAGTTCGTACAGGCGAGCCAGTACGGAGACAATAGTGGATTTCCCAGCCCCGGATTGGCCGACAAAGGCGATGAACTCGCCCTTCTCGACCGAGAAATCGATGCCGCGAAGGACCTGCTCGTCACCGTCGTAAGAGAAGTGCACGTTATCGAACTCAACCTCGTCTACGACATCAGGGACGTCTCGAGTCGCCTCGTTTGGCTCTTTTCGGGACTCGAGTTCCTTGATGAACTGCTGTGTTCGAACCAGATGCGGCAGGTCGTTTTCGACCTGGTAGAACAACTGATTCACCTGACTCACTTTCGGTCCGAGCTGGAACATCGCAAAGAGGAAGACACCGAGTGCACCCACCGACAGATCAGCGAACGTCAACGCGAGGTAGATCAGGACGAACACCGACACCGCAACCCCGAGATTGTAGAAATTGTTGATCGCCGCTTCGTTCCGCCGAAGGGTGATACGAGCGGTCGTGAATTGATCGATTGCGTCACTGAAATCCTGTCGCAATTCTTGTGCAAGCCCGAACAGTCGCACGTCACGAATGCCCTGTGTACCGGCCTGGGCAGCCTCCTGTCGGCGTTCATTGGCATCGGCCACTCTGTCACCGATCGTATACCCTGGCTCGACGACCCGACGCAAAAACACGGTCAGGAACCCAAGCACACCTACAGCGAACAAGGTTAACAGGGGGGAAATGATCAACGCGATAACGAGGTACGCCAGCGAGAGAAAGACCGTCTCGAGCAACCGCACGACCCGCTGAATCACCCGTCCAGCATAGTTCGTCTGGGTGACAATCGCGTTCAGGATGTCGTCCGAACCCTCCTCGTCGAAGTAGGACACTCGAGCATCGAGCGCGTTATCGTAGGCTCGAAGCTGCAAATCCCGAATATAGTACGTCCTTAGCGCTTCACGAAACCACGCGACGACGAAGCTCGTGGTGTACCGGACGGTCATCACCGTGGCCACACCGACCACGACCCAGCCGAGAGTGAACGGAATGCCAACTGTTTCGTATGCGATGACGAACGCCGCCATGAGTCCCTCGGCTTCCGCCGTCGGGTCATCCAGCTGTACGAGTTCGATAATTGGCAGGATAAAGCTCAGCCCGACCGCCTCGAGGACGGCTGCTACGAGTCCAAGGGCGACGATCACGCCAGCGAACTTCGGATTGTAACGAGCGACGTCGAGGAGCGCCTCGAGTTTTGCGCCTCGGGAAACGTTTTCGGAGTCAGAAGATGACATATTGGTGTGTAATTGTACAGTGTTCGTCCACAGTCGGTTATAACCCCGTCGGAATACATTTCCCAGCAACCGCTGTTGGCCACCGAAGCAAACGAATTGATCTCACTCCGGTTGTAATAAGAAGAAAGGACCAGCAGACTCATACAGACACGACAGACACGCTATGATATGACCACTGGGTCGCCATGTGACCGGACGGTGTTGATCACGGGTGGTGCGGGATTCATCGGCAGTCACCTCTCCAAAACGTTGCTCGAGGACAACGACGTTCGGATATATGACGCGTTGACGACCGGCAGCGAGTCGAACGTACCGCCAGACGTCACGTTCCTCGAGGCAGATATCCGTCAGGAAGCGGAACTCGCTAAAGCAGTCGCCGAAGTTGACCTGATCTTCCACGAGGCCGCCCTCGTGAGTGTAGCCCGCTCGGTCGAGGAGCCACAGACGAGCCACGAGATTAACACAGCGGCAACCCTGTCGTTGCTCGAGGCTGCCCAACAGGAAGACGCCCGGGTCGTTCTCGCCTCGAGTGCAGCGATCTACGGCCACCCCGAGTCAGTCCCCGTCACGGAGACCGACCCCAAAGAGCCGACCTCTCCTTACGGACTCGACAAGCTCACGATCGACCACTACGCCCGCCTCTATCACGACCTCTACGACCTCGAGACCGTCGCCCTGCGCTATTTCAACGTCTACGGGCCAGGGCAGGTCGCAGGCGACTACAGCGGCGTGATAAGCGTCTTCATTGATCAGGCGCTCTCGGGCGACGACATCACCGTCCACGGCGAGGGTGACCAGACGCGCGATTTCGTCTACGTCGACGACGTCGTGCAGGCCAATTGCAAGGCTGCGACCACCGATGCGGTCGGCGAAGCCTACAACATTGGCACGGGCGAGTCGATCACGATCCGCGAGTTAGCCGAACTCATCCAGGATATCACCGATACGGACTCCGACATCGTCCACACGGACGGCCGTTCGGGTGACATCGAACACTCCGAGGCAGATATCTCGAAAGCCGAGGACCAACTCGGGTACGAACCAACCGTCTCGCTCCGAGAAGGACTCGAGCAAACGATTGAGTGGTATCGAAACAACCACGGCTGATCGTCAGGCTCGCTCAGTCCAACGTACTCGAGACCGACTTCGGAATCTCCACAGCCGACTGATTCCCCGTTCGATCACGATACGTTCCCAGTGCCCCGTACAACCCAATATCCTCACCAAGCGGCGAAAGCGTAAGCGTTGGACGTTCCACGAAACAGAACTCCTCGAGGTGACGTTCGATACCCTCGAGCACCCACGATTCATTATTGAGCGCCACGCCACCACCCAACGTCACCAGCCCTGGGTTGAACGCGTTACAGAGCGCACCGATGCCGGCAGCATTGTAGCGACTGATCTGGGCCAGACACGCCTGAGCGAATCGATCACCCGCCTGAGCGGCCTCGAAAACGGCAGGCGCAGTAACCTCCTCCTCTGCCACTGTCCGAGTAAAGTCACTCTTATTCTCACCCAATTCGTCATCGGCCTCGAAGCGATGAGCCACGTACCGCGGAATCCCCCGACCTGAACAGAACGCTTCCCAGGCACCGGTGACGCCGGTACTCGAGAGATCGCTCTCTGGGGCCACCGACATCAATCCAAACTCCCCTGCCTGGGCTGACTCCCCACGAAGGGGATGGCCACGGTCGACGACGCCACCGCCGATCCCCGTCCCAAAGGTGAGGTGAATCAGCGAGTCGTGATCTTCCCGCCGACCGAAGTACCACTCGCCGAGTGCAGAGGCCGTGCAATCGTTCTCGAGGTACACCGGCAAATCAAAGCGAGATTCGATCGGCGTCCGCAGATCGATGTGTTCGATCAGGTCACCCTCGGGTGTATCGAACTTTCGGATGTGACCTGCCTCAGCATCCACCAGCCCCGGTGCAGAGATAGCAACCGCATCGAGCGATCTGATAGACTGCATTTCCTCGAGTCGTTCGAGCAGTTGGGTCTCGAGTCGGTGCGGGTGGGTCGGTTCGGTCGATATATCAGTGACAAAATCGCCATTCGGCGTGCCGATAGCAGAGTGGAAATTGGTGCTACCAATTCCAAAGAGAGCGACGAAGGCCATACGAGATACACCCAAATTAGCCATATAGTTATTGTGGGTGAAATAGATTGCACGACGTGCAACAATCGAAAAGGAGTATGCGCGGTCTGTCTCAATAAAAAGGCAATAGAGTCCTGCAGACTAACGATATAGTACTCGGATAATTCTGTTTGAAGAAGACTCGGTTCACTCGTCACTATCATCTACCGTCTCGAGTCCTTTGTCCGTGATCTCATACAGCCCTCGAGTCACCTGCTCCACGTGCTTCGCTTGAGCCACCTGAATCCGAACGTTACCCACCTCGACAAACGCGTCGGTTACCTCGGTCCTAGCGAAGCCAGCATCACTAGCCCAAAGAGGACCGCGGCTACCAACCGTCCCCCGTCGCGAAGGACTCGAGCAAACCGCGAGTGGTTCGAGAGCGAACGAATCCCAAGTAATCACGGATTCAGAAACCCTATACCTCGCCATAACCAGCCTTTGAGAGATGGGTGTGAGCGAACCGTTCGGACAACGTGGACGACTGTTGGCTGGAGTACTTCTATTTACCCTGTTGATCGGAATGCTACTCGTTGCCGGAACCACAGCAAACGATCCACTCGAGCACCAGTACCCCACTGACGTAGAAGTCACCCCAACCCCAGAGATGTACGTCGGTGAGCAGGTCATCCTCGGTGGTCGTATCGTCGATACAGACCCGGTGACAATCGCGACGCGCGCCAGCGGCTACGGTCGGTTCACCCTCGTCGACGCGAATACCGAGGTGCGAAATCTCGAGGGGTCGCTCCAAACGGGCGACCACGTGACCGTCTTTGGAACACTCGAAGACGAGAACACCCTCGTCGTCGAGTACGGGTTAACCCAGAGTCCGGACGACAGGAGCTACATGTTCCTCGTCTCGTTCCTCGGCGGACTCTGGGTCGCCGGCCGGTTTCTCACCGGGTGGCGATTCGACCGGAAGACACTCGCGTTCGTCCCTCGAGCAGACACGAAAGCTCAAGGCGACGACTCCCCGGACACGAACTCGAGGTCACTATCCTTCGACGAAACCGACCTCAAGGGGACGCACGAATCCAAATCGACAACGGAACCAGATCGACACACAAAACGAGGTGATCGCTAATGGCCGACGTCCTCACACATGTGCTGGTGGGCTACATCGTCGGCGTCAGTCTCAGCTTCCGGTATGACTGGATCAAGACGGAACAGGTGACGCTGGTAATGCTCGGCGCGCTCGCTCCTGACTTCATGAAGATCGGGCTCTTCGTTCCGGACGGATACGTCGCTCACCTGCTCGGAGTGCCATTCTCGTGGTCACCACTGCACACCCTTGTCGGCACCGTGATCGTCATCTCCCTCATATCACTCCTGTTGGCCCCCGAATATCGGAAAGGGGCGATCATCCTGCTGGCTATCGGCGTTGCCACTCACCTTGTCCTCGACATCGCCCTCTTGACCCCGACGGGTGAAGCCTACGCCGTCTTCTGGCCGCTCTCGAGTTACCGTCCGCCCTCAGGTGGGCTCTACTTGAGTACGGATCGCTGGCCCGCCCTGGTGGCCGCCACCATCGCCGTGGCTCTCTGGGCTGGACGACGATATCGGAGTGAGTCAGCAGCCTCGAGCGATCTGTGATACCCGCTCAATCATCGGTTGCCAGTGCTCAGTGATATAATCCGTTCGATAACTGGAATTGACACCGATGTCAACTCTGGATTATTCCGAGCGAGCGTTAGCACAATACGGAGGTTGACCCTCGACGCTCTACACCAACTAAAAGAACCTCGCAAACGCAAACCAACGTCTTACTCACTCACTTTCCGTCTCGAGTGCATCCTGACCTTTGTCCGTGATCTCGTACAGCCCTCGAGTGACCTGTTCGACGTATCCTGCTCGAGCCAGTCGAACGAGGACAGTGTTGACGTCACCTTTGTCCAGCCCCGTTTCCTCACGGATGAGGTACGGATTTGCTCGACCGTCGACCATCACCGCGAGCACGGAAAGATCCCGGTCGTCTAGTTCAACCATGTCGAGCAGTGTTAGTGCCATGACTATCAGCGTATTCGTTTAGTAGCTACAAAGTAATTACTATACACTTACTTAGTAAGCCTTTATATACCCGCGGTGCCTACTGGGTAGTGAAGCACGGAATTCGGTTCAGAAAACATCTGAGCCGGCGACGGTGGTGCGTCGCCGACCGTGCTTCTGGTGACAGAAGCAATGACGAGTACAACGACCACGCACGAAACAATTTCGGCTGAACCACGAACGAACACCCCACTCGAGCTACCAGGCTCTCAGTACACCTACCTCGGAGAAGACACCGAAGGCGGGCACCATCACCTCGAGGAACGGTCCTCAACGATCTACGTGACCGACCAGCCACCGGAACGCTACCTCCCCTCCGACGCCCCAATCTACTGGTTCCGCGTTCAGGGAACCCTCGAGCACGTCGAATCACTTCCTCCACGAGCGGTCGGTGGCTGGGTTGAGTACGTCAACCAAAAACGCGGGTGGACGAAGCCGCCACTGCTGATCGACGCCTCGATCGCCCACCCCAGCGAGGTGAGCCGATGAATTCCTCGAGGCGAGTCACCCGGATCACCCTCGAGTTCGAACATCCCGTTACCCCCGGCGATCTCGAGCAGGCGTACTGCAGGCTCCTCGAGGAGGTGGGACAGTGACCGACCTGGTCCTCGAGTGGACGCCACACGGTGGCCGCTCACGAAAACTGGTGTTCGAACACCAACCTAACGCAGACTGTCCCCTGGCACGAGTCGAGTACGAACGTCGGGATGGACACTGGCGCGTCGTCGGCTGTGAGTGTCTCGAGGCAGTCACCCTCTCGAGTGCGGATGGAGAGGAGGTCCCAGTCACACCCACCGATAACCAACCCGCTTCGCGTCCAGCGACAACGGAGGTCGAGGACGATGACTGAGGGTCTCGAGGCACTTCGCGAGCGACTCACTGCACTCGAGGCGGACAACCGCCGACTATCGGATCGGGTCGAAACCCTCGAAACGGACCTCCAGGAGACGGAAAGAAGACTCGAGCAGACGGAGACGAAACTCGAGCGAACAGCGAACACACTCGAGCAGACGCGGACGGCCCTCGAGCCAAAACAGATGGCTGCACTCGAGACAGACCGAATTACAGAGATTGAGGCCGAAAACGAGCGATTGCGTGACCGCCTCGAGGCGTGTGAAGTCCAGACCACGGGGACGAAAGCCCTCGCCGAGGCCACGGCCAAACGGACGGGCTCGAACAAGGCCCGTATCGAGGAACTCCAGGCACGCGAACTCGAGAAGGGTGCCCACCTGCTCGCCGAATGTGTCGATCCCCCAGAACTGGACATCGAGGGTGACCACCTCGAGCGATTCACCAAAGAGGACGGTCGAACGTACGTCAGGCTCCCCGAACACGACGACCCACTCGAGCGCGGTGGCTCGCCGACGCTCACTCACGGTGATCTCCTCCCGATCCAGCAACTCGCCCGCATGGATGACGAGATGCTTCGCTCGACCACCAACGCCCTGCCCACGCGACTCGCCGCAAACCTCTGGAAGGCACGGACGGACTCGAGTGTCGGTGACAACCCCTGGGAGAACGGCTGCAAATCGATCAGAGAGTACGTCAAAGCGAGTGATCTCAAACACTGGATCCGTCGCCAGGAGCGCGGTGTCAGTGAGTCGTACGCCAAAAAACTCGTCTCGAGGACCATCGACGCCCTCCTCGACCTCTCGAACAACCGCGTGGCCATCCGCAAACGCACCGAGCGAAAGAACGGCCTCGAGTATACCGAACGCCGGCTGATTATTCCAACCGATGCGGAGATACCTGGTGAGACTGGGGGCTCGAGTCCACAGCCACCGGAGACAGCTGACGTCCTCGGATGACCATGGACACCCCTAACTGAGATCCCTCGAGAGAGGACCCACATCTCACACGAAAAACTGAACCACGCACTCGAGCGGTCTGTTGGTGGGTTGGTTACTGGATAGTGGGTCACTCGAGCAGTCCGCGGCAGTCATACAACGGGACACCACCATACTGTGTCCCGAAGACGACGACTGTCCACGGCAGAGACACGGCCAGAATCTCGAGCGGTCAGTGCTCACCCACGAGGAATATATAAGCCAGTTCCGCACAAATGGGGATTCATGGGACAGGCCACCGTGGATCTCGAGGCAGTTCGTGATCATCTCCAAACCACGGGAGTCACCTATGCGGTTTTGTTCGGATCGTATGCGAGCGGGAACCCAACAGAAAGCTCTGATGTCGATATTTGTGTTCGCTTCCCCGATGACTGGACTCGACACGAGCGATTTCGCCAGCGAAACCGCATCGATGCACATCTTCAGCGGTGCGCAGAGGCGTTCGTCGACGTCAGCGATCTCCAAGCGTTGCCGGACGAAATCGCACTGAACGCTCTCGAGAAGGGGACGATTCTCTATGGTGATGAGACGGTCAAAGCCACCGATCAGCGCCGCCTCAAAAATCGCCTCGAGGACTCGAAAGCATCTCGACTCGAAGAACAGCGATCGTTCGTTGATCGCCTCGCCGAAGGTGACGTTTGATGGTCGATGAAGAAGTCACCAAAGCAACCGATCGTGAGCGACTCGAGGCTCACGACGGCTACGCTCGCGCGACGGCGCTGTTCAACGACCAGTTCGGCGAGGAGGATCGAGACACGTGGCGATCTGCGGCTCCAGACGAGCCACATCACAGCGTCAGTGAGGACAAAGAGTGACGGCTACCGTTCGATGAGGAAACAATCCATACGAATGAACCATCGTCGACCGCGAGTTTCAAACAACCGCTGAGGCGGGTCTCGATAGTGCGTGTCTCTGATCCCAGCTGTCAGCGCGCTCTCCAGACGAGCCATCCCAATCTCGCCACCGAATCTGAGGATTGTCATCGATATCACTCTCGTGGTGAGTCACTCACCGTGAACGACCGCATACCACTTACTGAGGTCAACGACCTGGTTTTCTATCCCCGCGACCCCATATTGAGTGAACACCTCGTCGACGGTTTTGGCGAGCCCCTCCGGATCAGTGTCCGGGAGCGTATGATCGTGATACAAGAAGAGGCCTGCATGGTCTAGCTGGTGGTGAAGCGGCTCAAAGTCTCGTGCGTTGTTCGAAACGAGTGCCACATCGTTCTCACCACACCATTGGAGAAGTTCCCGGTCATTGGTTCGTTCGCCAAAACGGTCTTTTGCCTGGTCAACGCGATAGCCACGTTCTCGAAGGAGATGCTCGAAAATCCGCCCGACGTGCTCGTCGAGCAAGAGATGAATACGCTCGGTCACGAGACCGGCTCTTTCGGCTGCAAGCCATCGTCGTGTACACGCTCAAACGCCTCCGCGTTTTCCCGCTCGAAGCCTTTCATTTCCTCGAGATTGGCATAATAATACGAAAGGGCTTCATAGACGGACGCCAGCGAGATATCGTACTGGTCAGCGACATACGCCGGTGTCTGCCCACCACTGACCACTTTCCCGGCGATGTGTCGGACGCCAATCCGGGTTCCCTCGACCCGAGGTTCCCCGCCAAGGATGTCTTCATCGGCGACGATCGTCATGGTACTCTAGTCGGGTTGCGTTCGTTTATATGTTTTTGCGGGACGCAGAATTGGACTGGATCCCCATCCTCGAGTTCTCGAAGCATCGCCTCGCGGTTCGCAAACGCATCGAACGAACGCCCTTGGGGTGATCGTGGACACCACCGAATAACCTCCCTCGAGAGGGGCCAGACATCTCACACGAATATCTGAACCACGCACTCGAGCGGTCTGTTGGTGGGTTGGGTACTGGGTGGTAGGTCGCTCGAGCAGTCCTCGACAGTCCCACAACGAGACACCCTCAGACCGGTCACCGAAGACGACGACTGTCCACGGGCTCGCTAGTATCTGCTACCTTTACTCGAGATGCCGCTATTTAAACTATATAAAGAATGTTGAACTGCGATGCCGTATGGGGCACGCCGGTTCGACCGAAGTTCCTGTTCATTTGGTATCGTCGACTGTGTGGTCTCTCCTGAGTGTTTATATGGCGCGAGGACGTGATTTCGCTCAATGAGAACCAGTGAAGACGCTGCCATCGAGAACTCCCTCCCCCTTGAGCGTCTGCAAGCGGTGCTTCAGGAGCATCCAGTTCAGGCAGCAATTCTGTTTGGTTCTCAAGCGCGTGGGAAGACCCACGCCCGGAGTGATGTCGACATCGCAGTTGACTTCGAAACCACCGACCCGAGCGATCCGGACTACAACGAGGTCTTTTTCGGATTGAGTGCTGATCTCAGCGAAGCGCTCGAGAGTGATGACGTGGATCTGGTCGATCTACAGACTGTCTCGCCGGAACTTGCGGAGATCATCTTCGATCAGGGTGTTCTCCTGATCGGTGATATGGAGCACGTGGCTACTCTCCGGAAGGAACTAACCGCATCGACGTCTTCGGATCAGTCACCACGTGATCGATTTGATGCTGCATTAGCCAGGATTGATGAGCACCTTGGCGGTTCTGCTGTCACAGCGACCGATGGCGAGACTCGTGATCAATGACAACCGAGGCCTTTCCTGTTGACCGGCTCAATCGGATACTGAACGCGGTCGATACGATCGAATTGAGCCTCGGTATCCTCGCTCGGAAACAGTCATTGAGTCGCGAGGAGTACGCTGCACACACCGAGACACAAGATATCGTCGAGCGCCGATTCGTGAAGATGACCGAGGCAGCCATCGACATCGGTGAGGAACTCGTCAAACACGAGCGTGGATCTCCGCCAGCGAGCAACCCGGAATCGATGCGTGCTCTCGAAACACTCGGGATCCTCTCTGCGTCGACAGCCGAGGAGATGGCACAAGCTGCCCGGTTTCGTAATATCCTCGCACATACCTACGGCTCCATTATCGAGTACGATATCGTCTACAACGCACTGCACGATCTCGAACGGTATCGGCAGTTCCTCCTCGAGGTTCGTGAGTACCTCGAGTCGTTTGGAGCACTTGACGAGTAACCCACTCGAGCGGTCTGCTGGTGGGTTGGTTACTGGATAGGAGATCACTCGAGCAGTCCTCGGCAGTTTCGATAACACGACGAGGCAAAGAGTGATCGACCACCGCTTCCGTTTGAATCCCCCGTCAGGCGCCGATTGCGACCACACAGACGAGCCAGTAAAGCCCAACCAGAGCCAGCACGTAGCCCATCACTACCAGTGCGTTTCGGCGTGGTGCGTCGGGTTTCATTCCGGGGAGTGTATCGAGGCTAGGCATGGGCGAGGCGGTAGTAAGGGGGTATCTGCTACCGTGCCATTTGGTACCATGTGATAAAGAGCGTATCGACGCCCCCTTGTCACTCCAGTCGGACTTCGGGTGGCACCTCGGTGCGCCCCAATCGAAGGCGTCGGTCGCGGCGGACGTGTGCCAGCCCCGATCCGCAGATCACGACGAGAAAGCAAGCCGCCCACGCTATCGGCGAGAGCAACGAGAGGAAGGGAAGCCCCACCGCACTGAGCCCAGTCACCGCGAGGCCGATACTCGACACGCCAACGTAGTACGTACTCCATGGGATGTCGTCCTCGGGCACGAGATCGAGATAGACATCCACGCGGTCCCAGGCGTCCGTCCGCGCAACCGTTCCGTCCCGGTCGTCGTACGCGATGAGGTGGGCTTCCTCGAGTTTTGGGAGGTGAAATTGCTGGAGCGCTGTATAAACGCGTTTGCGCTCCGTCGAACCGATCGCCTCCTCGGTGGTGTCGTTCTCCCAGGCGGCGATCCGTTCGGCGAGTTCGTCCAACCCGACGGGCCGGTCGCGCCACTCGAGGTAGTGCAGGACGTGCCGACGACGGCGGTTTCCGAGAACCTTGAACAGGTCGTCCTTCGAGACTTCCGTCTCGATCGGCCTCGAGTCAGGTGCCATAGAACCGTTCGACCGGGATTTCGGTGGTTCCGCGGACGAAACCTGATTGCGAGGCGGTGATCCCGCCTCGGTCGAGGCTGTCGGCGTCGTCAGTTCGTCCGGATCCATTTGATGAGGCGACTGTCCCTCCCCGGCGGTCGATACGGAGTGATCCCCCTGGTTGTCTGAACTCATCGGTGACTCCCGTTACATGCTGGCACGAACCAATGACGTAAAAGTATCTGATAGATATCATGAGTGTGAGTCGTTATTGATCGTTATCATCCGAACCTCGAATTCCTGGTCGACCGACCACTACTGTTGGCGGTCTGATGGTGTAGTCGACAGTAAGCCACGGTTTCGTAATCCCCAGTTGGATCACCCTACTAGGAGAAATTACCCGACGGTGTTGCACTACCGGTGGTAAGTGCGGTTGCGCTCACCGAGTGTTGCAACGATTTCAACGGACCGTAAAACGGGGTTCAAAGGGGTGTGAGACGATCTTCAAAGAGCTCTGAGACCGGTTTCAAACGCCTGGAATACTATGTTCAAATCCCTCGGAGAATACTCTCGATGGACGTGAAGTTGAGGGAAAACGGGCCTGAGACCCGCTTCAAAGGACTTCGAGACAATGAGGGTGGGTCCCCATCTCTCACCCACGCGTGCCCGACTGACGACGAGTCGTCGACAAGGGTCGACGATCTGTGTTCGGTGCGCGAATGCAGGTGAAAATCAATGACAGACGACGAACGCGGACAATTCGAACTCTCACGGCGTAAAGTACTCGGTAGCATGGCAATCATCGGCGCAGCAGGTGCCGGTGCCGGCGCCGGGACGTGGGCCGCATGGGAAGACAGTGAAACGAGTGAGGACAACTATGTTGAAGCGGGCGATATGGAGCTCGCGCTCCATACTGGACAATCTGGAAGTTGGATACTGCAGGTTGATGGCGTTGCGCCAGGAGACTCTGGTGAAGAAACAGGAACCCTAGAAAACGTTGGAGATATTGAGGGCGAATTATCGGCGGAGGTCACAGACGTTGGCGGTGCAAATAATGACCTTGCCCAGGACTTAGAAATTCGGATTCCATTTACCGGGGTGGCGGCAATCGGCCCCCATACCGCAGACGACCTCGAGGGACGGGAGGTCACTGGGCCAGTCCTTTCGGCTGGTGACACTCAAGAAGTGAGATTCGAATGGGAAATTGCTGATCCCCCAACAGGTAACGGAGCGGGGGAGCGAGTTAGTTTCGAAGTGGAATTCACACTCGAACACGCATAAATAAGGGTTTAGAATTTTCATCCGATATGTCTCCCCTATCAAAACGGACGGTTGTCCAAATAGGTGGGGGAGTCATGCTTATTCTATTTATCCTCCCGTTCGTTCTGTTTGCAGTTCCTACTCTCGCCGGTGCCGACGGCAGTTACGTCGTCCTCTCGGACAGCATGAACCCGACCCTCGAGGCCGGCGACGTGGTCTTCGTCGAAGAGACGCCACCGGAGGCCGTCGAGGAAGGCGACGTCCTCACGTTCTGGACCGAGGATCCGGAGGCGTACCACGGTGATGACCCCGAGACGAACCTCGTGACACACCGGGTCGTCGAGATCGACCGCAGTGGAGACCAGACCGTGTTCACCACACATGGGGACGCCCTCGCACAACCCGACAGCGATCCAGTTCTCGGCGAGCAAATCGTCGGTACGGTCACGTTCGCGATCCCCTACCTGGGCTATGTGATTGCGTTCGCCGGCAGCCGAACCGGCATCCTGCTACTCGTCGTCGTCCCGTGTACCCTGCTCGTCATCAACGAGGTCTACGAGTTGGCGGTCGCGGTGAGGGCGAACAAGGAGTGACCCACCATGTATCGTCAGCCCCTCCCAACGTTCGCAAAGATCGGTGTACTCGGCGTCGCGGCGATCGGCGTCGTGGCGATCCTGACCGGGACGGGTACGTTCGGCGCGTGGTCGGAAATGGTGGAGTCGGGAGGTTCCATCATCGCTGGCGAGTGGGGAGAGGATGACGAGCCTGAACTCGAGGTAGTGGACCTCGAGACGAACAGGTCGATCGAAGCGGGCGAGGAGCTGAACGTGACGGTCGAGATCCGGAACACGGGCGAACCAAACACAGCGAAGGGTGACGATGATCCACCGCCGGGGGAGGGGAACGCCACACTCACCCAGGAGATCATCCTGGACGTCGACGGGGAAGACGTCGACGGCGGGACGGTCGAACTCGAGCCCGGCGAGAACGCCACCGTCGACCTATCGGCAATGACGGGCGAAACCGACGTTGGCGAGCTCGAGGTGACCGTCCGCAGCGAGGACGACAGCGCATCGGCCTCCGTCATCATCGAGGAACCGGCCGAAGGAGCTCTCGAGGTGACTGGCCTCGACGTACCTCCAACGGTCACAGTGGGAGAACCGTTTGACGTGACTGTGAGCCTCGAAAACACGGGCGCTGAGGACGTGACGACGGACGTGGTCGTGGCAATCGAGGACGAGACTATTGACAACGAGACGATCGAAGTGGAAGCCGGCGAAACCACGACCCACGATCTCGCGTACGAGACGACCGAAGACGACGTAGGCAACCTGACGGTCACAGTTGGTGTTGGCGACGACCTGGCGACGGCCAACGTCGAGGTGACCGACGACGAATCAGGATACCTCGAGATCACCGCCCTCGAGGTAACCGAGTCCGTCCTCGAGAGCGATGCCGTGGAGGGGACTGTCGAGGTCAGCAACCCCGGTGACGAGCCCGTTATGGATACTCTCGAGATCCGCTTGGACGGCGACCTGCTCGTCCAGGTACCCATCGACCTCGAGGCAAACGAGACCGAAACCCTCGCGTTCGACGGCGAGGACGTGGAGGCTGGGACCTACACCCTCACCGCAGCGATTGGAGATGAGGAGGCGACGACACCCATCACCGTCGAGGAGGTGGCGGCCGCCGAATTCGCCGTGACCGACCTCGCGGTCGATACCGATCCCCCGGTTTCTGCCGGTCAAGAACTCACCGTGACCGCCACCGTCGAGAACGTTGATGCCCACACCGACAACCAGACGGTCACACTCGAACTCGGCGGTGAACCCGTCGACACGCAAACGGTCAGCCTCGAAGGAGGCGCCGCCACCGAGGTGACGTTCACAGAGACGGTGGACACCGAGACGCCGACGGGAACCCAGAACGTCGCCGTCCGAACCGCTGATGACGGTGCCACGACGACCCTCAACGTTACGCCGGCTGCCGACGCCGCAGGCGTCACTATCGCCGTCGTCAACGCGACCCACACCGTCGAAGCGGACGACTCCCTCACCGTGAGCGCCGACGTGGTGAACACCGGCGCCGACCCCGCCACCCAGACGATCGTGCTGGAGGTCGACGGCGAAACGGTCGCCACCGAGACCGTCTCCCTCGATGGGGCCGCCTCGACGACGGTCGACCTCGGTACCGAGTTCGCCGGGGCCGGAGAGTACGAGATAACCCTCCGAAGCGACGACGACGAGGCGGAGTGGACGGTGACCGTCGTGGAGCCGGCAGCGCTCTCACTCTCGGCCCTCGAGACCCCGGAGACAGCCGTCGCCGGTGAGAAGCTGACCATTGCGGCAGTAATCACAAACGAAGGCGGCGAGGCCACGTCGGAGGCGGTCGAGTTGACGGTCGGTACCGAGACGGTCGCCGCGGAGACCGTCGAGTTGGAGGCAGGGGAATTGACGACCATCGAGTTCACTCACGCCATCGACGAGGGCGCTGACGGCGAACTGGATCTCGCCATCACCAGCGCAGATGCCGAGGCGACCGCGACGGTCGAGCTTGTCGACCCTGAAAGGGACGGCGACGAGCCATCGGGGAGCCTCGAGGTCGATGCCCTCGAGACGAACACTTCGGTCACGACGGGCGCCCCACTCGTAGTCACGGTCGACCTCCACAACCCCGCCGAGGACGCGGTCACGCAGGCCATCGAGTTCCACCTGGCCGACACCACGGTCGAGGAGTCGGTGACTGTCGAACCCAGTGAGACAGCGACGGCGATGGTTGAGCTTCCGACCACGGATGTAGCCCCCGGCACCCATGAACTGACCATCGACACCGGTGAGGCCGTGACGACGACTGACGTCGAGGTCAGCTCACAGCCAGCGTCGGTCATCGTGGAATCGATCGACGTAACCGAGTCCGTCGAGGTCGGCGAGACACTCGAGGTGGAGACGGAACTGGTGAACGTGGGTGACCGACCAGCGACACAGCACATCACCCTCGAAGTGGATGGCGAACCCGTCGACACCCAGGAGCTCGCTCTAGAGGCCGACGAATCCACCACACTCACACTCGCATACGAGCCCGATGAGACGGACCTCGGGGAGCGAACGGTGACCGTTCACACCGAGAACGACTCCGACACGATCGAGAGTACCGTCCTGGACCCGGCTACTATCGAGATAACCGATCTCGACGCGCCCGCTGATGCCGAAGCCACCGAGACGATCACCGTGACCGCCCAGCTCCAGAACACCGGCGATGTGACCGCTATCCAGGATGTCAGCCTGGCTCTCGAGGCCGGTGAGCCACTCGACACCGCGACCGTCGAGATGGGCGGCGGGGAGAACACGTCGGTCACGCTCACCGCAGAGCCCGACGAAGACGCCGTCGGCACCCAGACGGTCACGGTCAGCACCGAGGATGACGAGGCCACGGTCGACGTCGATATTGTGGCGCCCCCGGATCCGGGCTCCCTCGAGATCGAGGCCCTCGAAACCCCGGAGACGGTCGACGATGGTGCCTCCATCGAGGGTGAACTCACGGTGAGCAATCCCGGGGACGAACCCATAACTGACACGCTCATCCTCACGCTCGAAGCCAACGCTGACGGAGAGGCCGGTGACGGGGGCGCCCCCACGGAGTCGATCACGGTTGACCTGGAGCCCGGAGAGACGACGACGATCCCGTTTGCCCTTCCGGGGATCCAGGACGCCCCCGGAGAATACGACCTCGTCGCCGAGAGTGAAACCAATACGACGACGGCGACCATCACCGTCACCCAGCCCCCTGAACCGGCGGCGTTCGCCGTCGAACTCGAACCGATTGAAACCCCAATCGAGGCCGGGGAGACGCTCACCGTAACCGCCGAGATTGAGAACACCGGTGAGGAGAGCGACTCACAGGAAGTCAGCTTATTCGTTGATGGGGAGGCAGTCGAGGAAGAATCGATTGAACTCGACGGTGGTGCGTCGACGACGGTGACGTTTACACGCGAGACCAGCGAAAACGAGAGTCATGACCGAGAAATCGCCGTCCACACCGCGGACGATGAGGATATGGCCACCGTTACGGTCGAAGACCCGCCCGAACCGGCTCACGTCGAGATCACCGATATCGCGGGAGTCGACACCCATACCGCCGGTTACGACCTCGAACTCGAGATCACCGTGACCAACCGCGGCGAGAAAGCCACCGCTCAGCCCCTCGAACTGGCACTCGGCGACCGGGGGGCCGTCGACTCCACGACGGTCGAGTTAGACGGAGGTGAGTCGACGACGGTCACGCTTTACACTGGGACCGACGAGACCGATGTCGGAGAGCAGGAAGTAATGGTCCACAGCGGGGGTGAAACGGCCACCACGGATGTCACAATCGAGGCGCCGGCGTTTTTCGAGATCCAGGACGTTGAAGCGCCCACCGAAGTCGAGGTCGGTGACACGATCGAAGTGACCGCCCAGCTCCAGAACACCGGCGATGAAGCGGCCACCCAGGAAATCTCCCTCGACATGGCGGGGCAAACGATCAGTGAGACGGTATCACTCGAAGGCGGGGAAAGCGCCACCGTGACCCTCGCGTTTGAGACGAGCGAGGCCGACATCGGCGACCAGGAGGGAACGATCACCAGCAAGAACGATACGGCAACGACCACCGTCACCGTGCTGGAACCACCGTTTTTCGACGTGCAAACGGTCGAGGCCCCTAATCCCGTTGAGGCCGGTGACACCCTCGAGGTGACCGCCGAGATTCAGAACACGGGCGAGGTGACCGATACCCAGCCGGTCACCTTCGAGGTTGGCGGCGAAACTGTAGCGGAGACGAGTCTCGAACTCACCGGCGGAGAAACGACGACAGTCTCGGTTGCCTACCAGACAGACGAGGGCGACATCGGAGACACGAGTGTCACAGTCAGGAGTGAGGATGACGAAACCATGGCTTCCGTCCGCATTACCGAACCCCCGGAGCCACCGTATTTCGAGGTCCAAAACGTCCACCTGCCTGAGAGCGTTACCGCGGGTGAGTCCTTCGAGGTGAGCGCCACGGTCGTGAACACTGGGGAGAAGGTCGGAGAGACAACCGTTCGAGTGGACCTCCCCGGTGGACAGGGGCCTGGTGATCAAACTGTGTCGCTCGAGCCCGGGGCTTCGGAGACGATTACCTGGCAGGTCACAGCGTCACAAACTCCGGGCGACATGAAGGTTTCTGCACACACCGACGATACCTCGGGTCAGGCCTCGGTCTCAGTCATAGAGCCAGCAGACAGCGATGCAGATGATGAGAGTGACGACACTCCTGCTGATGAGAGCGATGAGAACGCCGACGAGGACAGCGGTGACGATGGAGCTAACGACGGCGAAGAGAGTGGTGCTGAAGACGAAAGCGATGCAGATGATGAGAGCGATGGCACAGAGTCGGGTGCAGACACCGATGATGAATCATCCGACACCGAATCCTCTGAAGTATCCGAAGACGAGGAGCCGGTCGATGATGGAGAAACTGCTGATGCCAAAGAAGAGGACGATGCTTGACCATCCTCTCCGGGCTGAAAGACGAGCACCCGCGAATAACCTCCCTCGAGAGAGGCCCCATCTCTCACACGAAAAACTGAATCACGCACTCGAGCGGTCTGTTGGTGGGTTGGCTACTGGAGGGTAGGTCACTCGAGCAGTCCTCGGCAGTTACCACGAAATACGGCCTGTCACGTTCCACCGAAGACGACGACTGTCCACGGGGAACCACTCCACAGCAATTCCCGGTCGACCTTGAGGCGAGAATATGACGAGTCAAAACCACAGGATTCTATCACTTTTCTGACGCTCACCGGTGGGTTCAAGACGCTGCGTAAGGAATCCTTACACAGAATGAGTACCGATCCCGAAGTAACGACGGTCACCTCGAAGGGCCAGATCACAATTCCAAGCCGGCTCCGTGAGCAGTTCGGCCTTGAAAAAGGAACGAAACTGATGGTTGTGCCGACGGAGTACGGTCTTGTGTTAAAGAAGATAGATCTCCCATCGGTCGAAGAGTTCCAGAAACGCGTTGAACACCGTGAGAAGAACGTTGATCTCTCGATGGACGAGGTCAGCCGACTGGTACACAACGCACGAGGCGCTGATGAATGAGAGCTGTTCTTGATACAAACGTTCTCATCTCCTCCGTCATTTCGACTGGCACTCCTCACGAGGTAGTTGTCGCGGGGTTCAACGGTGAGTATCAGATTGTGGTGTCCGTCGCCACGTTGATGGAGTTTCGGGAAACGCTCCTCAAATACCCAGATCGGTTCCAGATGGAGAAAGAAGACATCCAGAAGGAAGTGGAGACCATCCGGTACTTTGCAGAGTTTGTGGAACCAAACGAAGAAATCACAGCAGTTGTGGATGATCCTGATGACGATAAATTCTTGGAGGCGGCTATTGCGGGGAACGTGGACTATCTCGTTTCCGGCGACAAACATTTGTTGACCCTCGACTCGTTCCGAGGAATCGAGATTGTCACCCCACGAGCGTTCTACACACTCCTTTCGGAGGATACCTGAAGACCACGACGAGCCTCGAGGAACGCTAAGCGTGCACCCTTAAGCGATGTACCAAAGACGATGGGTAGACCTACGTTCGCCTTCCCGATCACGACGACCCGCTCGCACGCGGCGGCTCGCCGACGCTCACCCACGGCTATCTCCTCCCGATCCAGCAACTCGCCCGGATGGATGATGAGATGCTTCGCTCGACGACCAAAACCATGACTCCATCCACGCTCCACATCACCGTCGACAACCGAGACACCGTCCGTGAGGATGCCCCCGAGGTCGTTCGTGCGATAGATAGTACAGACTCGAAGACAACTGCAGACGAAGCAGTGCCTGACCATCTCAGGAATCCCGCGATGGCGTGCTGGGATTGTTGGCCCGTCATCGGCAGATCATATTTAAAGGGGCGATAAGTTTCGCGAGTACCACTTCCCCGATCGCCAACTAACAAACTCTTATGAAAACCGACACTGATGGCGGTCAAATTGTGAGTAACTCCGGCGACGACTCGAGTGAATCAGCGACGAACGAATCGGGTGGCCGATCCGAGCCGGATTCGTCGTACCGCGCTCACCAAAAGCGAAGCCAGACGAAGTGGGATCGTTGGAGCGACTGGTACACGATGAGTGAACGTGACCTCGAGCCGATGCGCGAGGACGCTATCGCTCACCTGGCACTCGAGTCGGGCGATCGCGTGTTGGACATCGGCTGTGGGCCGGGTGTGAACCTCGCTATGCTTCGAGAGGCTGTCGGCTCGACCGGTCAGGTCGTTGCCGTCGACTACAGCCCCAAAATGCTCAAGAAGGCCCGCGAACGAATCGACGATCACGGCTGGGAGAACGTCGAAGTGGTCCGGGCGGATGCGATGCAGGTCAACTTCGACGAGCCATTCGACGCCGCCATTGCGTCGCTCTCGATGAGCTTGATGCCTGACGTTCGACGCACGGTCGAGAACGTTCACCGGCTGCTCGCTCCAGGCGCACCGTTTGTCGTCTTTGACGTTAGACCGTTCCCCAAGGGACCGGCACGAATTTTGAATCCCCTGGTGTGGCGATTTCTCCACTGGTACGCTAACTGGAACCCAGACGACGACGTCCTGGACTCGTTGCGGGCCGTCTTTACCGAGTGTGACGTCCTCGAGACGCACACTGCCGGTACGACTTACACGGTGCTGTGTCAAAAGGTCAAGGCAACTGTCTGATCGGCGTCCGCTCGGCCACCGCGGGAGACTACAGTCGTTGGTCAAAGAGGCGCTCGATCGCGTTTGCCTCGCCACGTCGAAGGAGTTCCGAGGCCGTTGAGACCGCTACGTCGAGTTCGTCTGCAACTGTTTCGATTCCGTTGTCGCGGGGCACCTCGTAGTAGCCAACGTCTCGAGCGGTCGATAGCGCTACGAGCTGGCGGTCAGAAACCGGCGTGCCGGTGACCGTCACGCTGTCACTTGTCCAGCAAACGTCGATGGAAACATCACTTGCGAGTGCTTCGATTACGGCCGAGAGGTCAGTTGAGTAGCCGACGAGTGTCAATCGAATCGAACCATCGGAGCGGATCTCAATCGGCGGAACAACCACGACAGTATCCTGAGCGAGCACGTTCAGCAGCGACAATCCATTAGCCCCGAGTTCCCGACGAAGGTAGAGGAAGAAGCCGTCGTTGGCCGGCGTCACGTCGTACTCGAGAACCATCTCGAGGTCGGTCAGCAACGACTCGTAAGCCGCCACCTCGCCGTAAACGAACGAAGTGATCGTCTCAACGCCGTCGACCGACTGCCCGCCAAGGATAATCTCCCGGTCGAGGTCGGGCGACGCACAGATCCCCTCGTGTATCGTCGTAATTGTCTCCGAGTCGTGATGGAGCGCTACTCGAGCGGATTTCATCGACCGAATCAATGGCGCCGGCTAGTATAAATCCCCGATATGCTTCGGGGGTAAAAGACGCGCATGAACACACTCCTCGAGAGAGGTCCCATCTCTCACACGAAAAACTGAACCACGCACTCGAGCGGTCTGTTGGCTACTGGAGGGTAGGTCACTCGAGCAGTCCTCGGCAGTCACACAACGGGACACCCTCAGACCGGGCACCGAAGACGACGGTTGTCCACGAGCTATCGAGCCACTCCAGAGAACGGTGATCCTCCAGAAACTATTTGGAATACTGTGTTGTAAGAGCAAACGTGTTAGGTATGGCAAAACATTCACAGTCAGCAGACGATACCGCAACACTTGCCCTCCCTATACCAGCCCAACACCCGGAGTTGTTTCGGCACAAAGCGACGAATGATATCCTTCGGCTACTCGTCGATAACCCATATGAGACGTTCACGATCCGTGAATTGAGTCGACTCACCGATCACTCGACGTATTCGACGAAGAGCGCCGTCGATGTCCTGGAGGCGAACGGTCTTGTCAGTGCACCGGCTGAAGGGAACCGACGACCAGTAGGAATTAACCGCGATCGCCTGTCCAAACCGGACGATTCTGTCCTGCAGATCCCACAGCCGGAGTTCCACCATCCAGTCCGAGCGGCGATTGAAAAACTTCGATCGGAACTGGATGACGTCCGAGGCATCCTCGTGTTTGGAAGTGTCGCTCGAGGCCAGGCCGACCGCCAAAGTGATATCGACCTCTGGGTTCTCGTGGCTGGTTCTCAAGCGGAACGACACCGGGGAAACGAGATTGCAAAGGAGCTGAGTCAGCGCCCGTTCGACGGCGACCGGTATACCTTCCAAGTACTCGTCGAAACCCTTGATTCTGCAAGAGGCTATGCTGATCAGCTTTCAGAGATCTTCACAGACGCCATCACACTGTACGAAACGGAGGCGCTCGAGGCGCTCAAACGCGAGGTGTTGACCAGTGGCTGAAGATGCGGGCTCGATTCTCGAGACGCTCGATCGGGCCGAGGACGCTTTTTCTGGCTATCCTGCCGGCGAACCCACATACGAAACTGGCCTTAATCCAGAGGCAAACCAACCACCGGCGATCCAGCTTCGGAAAGCGTGCCGGCTGCTTGATGCCTGTCGAACGCTCCGTGAACACAACGGCTACCACACGAGCGTGATCGAGATGTCCTTTGCTGCCATCGAGCGTACCCTCGAGTTCTATGCGTTGTTGGCTTCGAACGACACAGTCAACAATTTCCAAAACCACAAGCGAGCGTACGATCGAGCTGCGGCACTCGGTGTTCTCACCGACGAGACGGCACACCGGCTCAAAACGCTGTATCTCGACAATCGGTCTGCAGCGTACTATCGGAGTGCAGTTGCGACAAAAGGGCAAGCAGAGACGATGTTTGCGCTCGCAGTAGCAATGCATGATCACGTAAAGCGGTTCCAGCCAGCAGGCATACGAATGCCAGTGTGACGAGGCACGCTCTCGAACGGATTGAGTGGCTCGCGAGTAACTGGGTGAACCGCTTCGGGGGGTCAAGTCTCCGAGGCACTCGGCCTGCTACGCTGGGGAGGGTCTAGCTGTGAACAGCAGGATTCTCCCGCAGTCATGCGAACGAACGCCCTCGAGTACACCGAACGCCGATTGATCATCCCCGACGATGTGGAAATCCCCGGCGAGACAGGTCCCTCGAGGACACAGCCCCCGGACACCTGGCGTCCTCGGGTGACCATGGACACCCCCGAATAACCTCCCTCGAGAGAGGTCCCATCTCTCACACGAATAACTGAACCACGCACTCGAGCGGTCTGTTGGTGGGTTGGGTACTGGAGAGTGGCCCGCTCGAGCAGTCCTCGGCAGTCGTACAACGGGACACCCTCAGACCGGTCACCGAGGACGACGGTTGTCTACGGATATTATCACAACAAATCGGTGGGTGAGAGAGCACCAGCTTCCTGGAGTTCCCCATCAAATGAAACAAGCTCAGCGTCGTGACCTTGTGCACACGCGAGGATAAGACAGTCAAGTGGATACAGTAAGGTCTCTTGCTGCAAGCGGTTTGCATCCATCATATCAGACGCATCTGGGATGACGATACTGACATCTTGAGTAATCTCGTCTTGGATGGACTGGGCAGCAGGGAGTTCGAGCCGATTTTTCTTGGTAAGAACGGTTCGGAGTTCCATGAGATTGAGTGTTGATGTTAAAAACTCATGTTCAGTGTTCAAAAGTTCCGCGGCAATCTCACCGCTCTCCGGCTCATCGGTGACAATGGCGACGAAGAGATTGGTATCTAGAAAAATCCTCATGTCCGCTCGCGAAGACGCCGGACTTCCTCAACGGAGTCAATGTCAAGTTCGTTAGCCAGTCCGCGAAGACGGTCGCCTAATGGTGGGCGATCTTCATTGATTTCCTTTGACTGAGTGAACTCAGTGACGTCATCAGCGTAGACTCCCATGGCAATATACACGAAGTCAATAGATAAAACAGTTCGGCACGTCCCCTCCTCGAACTGTCGGACCATTGCCTTGCGGTTCGCAAGCGCACCGAGCGAAAGAACGGTCTCGAGTACACCGAACGCCGGCAGATTATAAAGAGTCGAACGGTCTGTTGGTGGGTTGGCTACTGGAGGGTGGGTCACTCGAGCGTTGTCCTTCCATTCGACAGAAACAACTCGTCGGTGAGCGCCGTAGGCAACCGTCTGTGATTTTGTAGTAGAAGGGTTTACCAGGTTACGGATGTAACTCCTTCGTATGTCTACTGCAGTCAAAGTCGATGAGGATGCGAAATCTCGGCTCGAGGAACTCCAGGCCGAAATTCGGCTCCGAACGGGGAGGTCAGTCACCCAACAAGCTCTGCTCACGCGCTTGATCGATGATGCGTATGAATCGCGCGATGACGTCATTGATTCATTTCGGGAGACAACGGTTCCGCTGTCAGCGGCAGACAAAAAGTCGATGCGTCGTGGTCGCTTCCGATCCGGGAGTGAGACGAGCGAATCGGATATCGACGAGATACTGTACGGATGACGGTACTGATCGATACGGGCGTCCTGTACGCAGATCATGACAAAGATGCGGCGCGACACAATGTGGCCACTGAGGCTCTTGACGTCGTCTACGACGGCGAGTTGGGTCAGCCGTACATCAGCGATTATCTCTATGACGAAGCGGTCACGCTGACGCTCAAGCGAGGCCAGTCGTTCACACCAGCAAAAGAACTTGGTGACAAACTTCGTGGAGCTGACCCGTATCCACAGGCTTACGAAATGCTGCGTGTATCGGCTGCCGTGTTCGCCGATGCTGTCGATATCTTTGAACAATATGATGATCAAGCACTGAGTTTCACAGACGCAACGACAATCGCGTTGTGTCATCGCCACGATATTGATTCGATCATCAGTACTTCACAAAGCAACTTGACGACGCTGACTTGTTCGTGAGCCCCACAGC
>JAOPJZ010000034.1 GCA_025517525.1 Natronosalvus hydrolyticus | reverse complement strand
ATTATCTTGGCAAGCGTGGTTTGGTCAGTCAGCAGAATTTCCATAGGTGAATACAATCCTCACACATCCTCCGATCAATGACAAATCTCACCAAGGATGGTACGCTGAGCCGTATGCTGAACTACATCGTACTAATGACACGGATAGATTTGTTGAAGATGAGTCCCAAGGGGATTATCCAGTATACGGTGGAAGCAATGTCTACCAATTCAGCTACGATCCATCATTTGTTGACATTGAACCACCTGAGTTCTGGAGCGTCAATGAGGATGTTGATTCTGACAAGAGCGCAAAACACCGGATACGTGGAAAGAACCTACGTAAACTCAAACGAGCACTCTATGATGCCTTTGATGGGACAGGTTCTCAAGTTGGGTTCGTGAACGAACTTCTGGAAGAACATCGTGGTAAAGAGCTCTCCGGAGCGGATGTTTTGCTTGATTGCACAGAGTACAGAATCGTGTTTAGAGATGTTGCAAGGGCCTCAGATGAGAGGACGATCATCGCATCGGTAATCCCACCTGGGGTTGTTTGTACCAATACTCTGCATACAATCCGACCATACAAAATAAATCCTACTAATGGGGATTTGAACAGGTCGAACCTGCATTCCGTTTACGATCGGGTGTTTACCAATGAGTCTCTCTTTGTTGCTCTAGGGTTGCTCAACAGTGTTGCTTTTGACTATTTAATGAGAACAAAAGTTGACACACATATTGTGATGTATAAATTCAGGGAATCACAAGTACCACGTCTCACTGAAGGAGACAAGTGGTTCGATTTCATTTGGACTCGAGCAGCGAAACTCAACTGCTATGGAGATGCGTTCGAAGAGATGCGTGAACGGTTAGGTATCGATGTGGTAACTGATCCAGACGAACGCGAAGAGGTTCATGCTGAGCTCGATGCTGGAGCGTTCCACGCTTACGGCCTCGATCGAGAACAAACCAAGTTCGTTCTGGATGACTTCCACCGAGTCCAGAACCCACGGCGGATGACTGAGGAGTACTTCGAAATGGTGCTAGAAAAGTACGACGAGCTAGCAGAGAACCAGTAGCCTGGTTCCAAAATATACCCCATCCCCATCCGATAGTGCCATAGAATCATTCCCACAGTATCGATTGTATCTGCTGGGAATAAGTCGATAAATAGATTTACAAGCGTAACGGTGGACTGATACAGCTTGTAGACTCAAAACGAATTAATGAAAGAAATTCCGCAACCATCTCGTGATTCATACTCAGTCGGTGATTTGGTGCAAATATACGTTGGTTCTGGTGATCCAGATTCTCGGTTTCACGGTGTAGCCTGTGAGGTAGTCGAAGTTATTACCGATAACCTCGATTCGGAAACTGGTCGAACCACAGATGCATACTCGTACACTCTTCGGGATGTTAAAACAGACGAGGAGCTTCCAATTTCATTCCGTCATCACGATCTGGTGCCGGTTGATGATGCTCGGTAATCACCCATACTGATCGTCTTCCGGTAGCCGTATAAGACTGTGAGAGTTATTCTACGACACCGTCTACACCTCTCCAATTATAATTGCAATTTCGGTTGCGGTACTGTCCACCCCCGACACCCCATCCTTCTGCGGTTTCGACGAGCGTTTTGCTGCCGGAGGCAGGAAACGCGAGTCACGAGTCGGGTATCTTCGACGAAGATACCCCGGCTCGATCCATTACGGACAACCAGAGTGCTCGTTGTCAGATAGTATAGTACGTTCATCCTGGACGATGAGAGCGTACGTCCATTAGAAAGTGCGACTGTGTGAGTGGAAAAGTGCGAAGATGGAGGTGAGATGAGTTGGACGTGCAATTGGAACGGTAGAGTCTGAACTGGTGTATGCCCTGACACCCGTACACCGATGGATCGACGTTGAGGAAGATGGTGTCGATCCACCTCCGGATGTGAGTCCGGGGTGATCCAATATCTCGTCACCAGTACTCAATTCCTGGTTCCCCATCACCGCTTCCGGGAGCGTTGTACCCAAAGAACACAGCTGGATACGTGGCTTGTGCGCGTCCAGTTCGTCTACGACGAACCTAGACTGGCGAGTACTACTCACACGTGTGGCACGAGCTTACTTTGCTGCGACAATAGACGTTCGCGACTATCAGAATGTACGGTTTGTGTGATAATAAGCATTGCCCCAGTTGAGGTGGTGCTTGATTATAATCTCTCGTATAATTAGAATCTCAACCAGGAGAAGTCTTAGGTTTCTATATTACGTATATGTTGACAAGAAATGTGATTCCTCCCGATCCAGATGTCGAGATTACCATCATTTCTGGGCGGTATCTACCACTACGAGCATCTACCTGTCCAAGAGCAGTGTATGACGACAGGTGTAGAGGACTGCGCCTGGATCGGGGATCAAACTTGCATGTACAATACTACACACACAGAGACTGATGATTGCCCCCTGGATAGCTTCGAGATCAACACCTACAGTGTCACAGTTCCGGTTCAGCTGAGCGTGTTTGACTCCTACGAGGAACTCGAACTTGCGATCGTCGAGACTGCAGCCCGATCGATAGTCAGTACTGTCGAGCACCTGGGCGACGATGATGTCGAGTACGTTACGACACAGGTAGATCTCAACAGCGAGACACTCGAGGCTATCTTTGCTGATGGAGCGGACGACGTCGTAAACGTCGAAACGAGTACGAGACTCGGACTTGCCCCAGAACAATGAGCGAAGTAGAATGCGAATACTGTGGGGAACTGTTCAAAGAACAAGGGCTCGGTACACACCAGCGTTTCTGTGGTGGTGCTGAGGAGGAAGATGGCCAGGACGATCCAACACACACTGATCTCGAGGAAACCGTTCTCGAGCGTGATAATCGGGCCTGTAGGCGCTGTAATGTGCAAGACGATCTGGTAGTACACAGGATTGATTCCGCACAATCGGACAATCTTCGGTATCTGGCTACTCTCTGTGTGCGGTGTGACGGGGAGATCGAAGGGCTTCATCCACGGACAAAACGGACGAAGATTGGCGAAATACGGTAGTTAGAATCTCAATTGGCAGAATGCTAATAATGTCTGATGCCCTAAGTAACACTACTGACGATCTATTCGTGCAGTGCCCATTCTGTGAGGCGCTTTTCGAGAATTCTGGCCTGCTCGAAGTCCACATCGAGGCGCAACACACTACAGAGTGTGCATCATCACTTGAGTGATACTATGACTGACGAAAATAAGGGAGGAGCCCCTGAGAACAACGGAAACGCAGAGAAGCATGGACTCTATTCCGATCGCGAGAAGCTGTTTCAGCGTCTTTCAGACGATGAGAAGAAGCTCGTGATCGAAATCGGTACGGATCTCATTGAGCGAGTCAACGGTACTGTCGGTGCCTACGAACGAGAGGCAATTCGCAACATTGCCGTCGACACCGTCAAGCGATGGCGAGCGAACGAGCATATCGTTGCCTCTGATCTCGTCGAAAGTGGTGATGAGCGCGCTGATCGGGCTAACAAAACCTACTCTCGCCTCGTTCGCGACACGACGAGTGAACTCGAGAAGCTCGGGCTCCTGGAAGATGGCCCCGAGATGAAGAAGGCAGAGGCGCAGTCGGGTTGGATGGAGCAGATCTCGGAAGCGACAGACGCTTCTGACGACTAAATCGCGTCCGTTCGGCCTTTTTACCGTCGCAAATGTCCGTTGAAGGGGCGAATAGTCACCCACTCGAACCGTATATCAGTGGTGAAGAGAGGTATGTACGCTTCGCTGAGGACGTCCTCGGAGTCGATTTAGCCGAAGTTCAGAAGCAAGTTCTGCGGGCTGTCACCCAGAATAAACACCTCATCATCGTCTCGGGGAACGGTGTCGGGAAATCGTTCGTGATCGCAGTTCTGAATCTGGCATTTCTCTACACGAACCCGAACTCGACTGTGTTGATGACGTCTGGGAGCTACTCTCAGATGGAAGAAGCGACGTTCAAGCCGATGTCGTCGCTCATTCGGGAGGCAAAGGAGCGTGTCCCACTCGAGGGGGAGGTAAAGAAGTCGCCACCGCGTATCGAATTCGAACGAGATCCAGAGCACTACTTCCGATGTGTCTCTGGGCGCTATCCTGACAACCTCGAGGGGCGCCACAATGAGCGAATCCTCGTCGTCGTCGACGAAAGCGACAAGCCTGACATCAGTATGGAGCACTTCGATAGTGCCCAGTCATCGATCACCGATGATCGAGATCGGATGGTGGTAATAGGGAACCCACCTCGAGACGAGGGGAACTCCCTCTACGAACTGATGACTGATCCACGGTGGGAAGTTATTCAGTTCTCCTCATTCGACTCGCACAACGTCCTCGTCGACGCTGGAGAGGTTGAGGAGGAGAAACTTCCCGGCCTCGTCGATCTCAAACAGATCAAAGAGGACTATGAATCCTGGAATCGAGAGGAATTCCCAGGGGTTGATGCCTGTCTCAACAGCCTCGAACAGGACGGTGAAACTGGGATTCTCACATGCACTGAGTCGGGCCTCGATGAGCGCTGGTATCGTCGACGGCTCGGGGTTATCCCACCAGATGGATCGAAATCCGTTCGCCCATTCCACACTGAAGACGTTGTATCGGCTGAGAACGCCTACCAGGAGATTACTGACGGCGATGATAGTGTAGAGTACGACGCATACGGCGTCGACGTCGCTCGTGGTGGTGGTGACAGGACGGTTATCGTCGGAATGACGCCATCCAGGATCGACATCCTGGCTAGCGTTGAGGAACCAGGCAATCACTCCGTCAATAAACGACTCGTCGAACACCACGTCCATGACACAGCCACGCCTGTAATTATGGACGCCATCGGGGAGGGATCTGGTGTCGCAGACGAGCTGAATCGAACGTACAACGTCACTCGGTTCAAGTCCTCGGAGAAAGCCCTCCAGCGGGAGAAATACCACGACAAGCGGACGGAAGCCCTCTGTGAGTTCGGACAGTGGCTCTCGAACGGCGCCATCGATCCACACTCTGAACTCTCTGCTGAACTTCGATCGGCCTCGAGGCACATCGAGCTCGAGGAGAAAGCGCTGAAGTCTGGAGTCACCTGGAAGGCGACATCGAAGTCGGATCTGAAGAAGTCAGATGCACTGGGACGATCGCCTGATCTTCTGGACGCAGCATGTTTGGCTGCCTGGGGGCTTGAAGTCGAACAGTCGCACTCGAACGCCGGATACGGCTTTTACTCCTACTGAGAGCCGTCTGAGACAATCACCACAGTCACTCCATTATTATGAGCTTACGAGATCGCATCAAGCACGGGTCGAAGAACCTCACCGAGTCTATTCTAAGCCGAAGTGAGCCGGGCGTACAATCTGAGAATCGCCGGGGACAGTTCGGTATCTTCAGCCACGGTGATGATATCGATTCTCATACACCCAACCGTGGGAATCTGGAGAAATACCAGGAACAGTTCGAGACGTGCCCACTCGTCAGAATTCCGATCAGGATGTATGCCGAGGACGTCACCGAACCAGGCTATCGCGTCGAGGCCGACAACGACAACCTAACCGAGGAACTCGAGAACTGGCTCTCCCAGTCGGCTATTGTAGCAGGTGAGTCCCACAAGGATTTCTCACACATCCTCGACGGGTCTATCATCCAACAGGAAGTGCGTGGGACAGCACTCGTTGAGGTTGTCCCGAAGGCCGAGAACCCTGATGAGATCTGGGGGTTCCGGTTGATCAATGTCTCCACTGTCAACGCGTATACGTACGACGACAAGGCGATCCTCGTCCGTCCGGATGACACAGAACTAGATGGTGTCAACCTCACACAGCGGGATGAGGCAGCTGCTTACGGACAGTGGGATGATGGAGCATACGCTGGCCCGTTCAACGACAAGGAGACTGTCTACCTCTCACAGAACGACATCGTCAAACTCGTCCGCGATCCAGACACGAGTGATGTTTTCGGGAAGTCCTCGATTGCCCCTGTCTCGAAGGAGATCGACGAGCTCAATCAGATGCTGAACGATCTCGCCGAGGCTGTCCGGAGCAAAGGATACCCACACTGGATATTCAAACTCGGCGAGCCCAACGGTGATATCTCGAACCCTCGAGCGGGTATCTGGCCCGAGGACAAAATCAAGGATCTTCGAGACGAGCACAAGGGTGACAACTACTCGGCCGGCCAGAAGGACTTCCTTCCAGGCGACGTCGAAGTTGAGACGATCTCGAGCGATGTACCGGAGATCGAAGAGATTCTAGACTGGTATGTGGAAGATATCCTCTCCTCGATGCCGACACCCAAGTACAAGCTGGGGTTCACGGACAACATCAATCGGGACGTTACGAAGACACAGGAACCACAGTACGAGCGGAAGGTTGAGAAGGAACGTAAACACCTCACATCAACGTTCGAACCCATCCTTCGACGGAAAGCCCAGGAGTTTGGCTACTCCGAAGCAGAAGCCAACAGCGTCTCGCTAACGATCGAGGAGAGTCACGATCGCAGCCCACTCGAGCGCGACGACTTCGATATCGGAGACTTCCAGATGTTTGCCCAGGGTATCAACACGGCGACTGGAGGAGAGCCCCAGGAACTCGTGAGCCCCGACGAACTCCGGGACATGCTTGGGCTTCCGGAACGAGACGGAGTCGATCAGGACGACACTGACGGCCTCGACGAAGAGACTGAGGAAGATGTTGAGTCCGAACTCGAGGGACTGTACGACGAGCCCTCAGTTCCCAATGAAATCGCGACTGATGGTGGAGATGAAGTCGACGAAGCTAGTGAGGCGGAATAATCATGCCACTGATTTGGACGAATGATGGCGGACGTATTGTACGTATTCACTACGATGAAGAAAGCCTGAACGGTAGACAACTGAACGGTGCAATACAGGTTAGCGAAATTCCTGATATTGATACAGACAAATTGGATGAGGGTACAGACGCATATCGATATTATTCTGAAGAAGATGGCGTTGTACTCGAGTACCGGTGATTTCTAATGGCTGATCAGAGAATTTACGTAAGTACCAGCGAGAGTGATCTGTACTGGTACACCCCAGATGGAGAGTCGACTAGTGGCCCTACAGCAGATTACATATATACCATTTATCAGACTCCCACATATCTATATATTGCAGGGCATGATGGAACTCAAAAATATCTGCGACAATACGAAAAAGTAGATAATGGAAACGAATTGCGGTGGGAGAGTCATTCTAGAGACGGAAATCAGCTGATACCTCTCCCGAATGAGGATATTATTGAGGCGGATCCTCAAGTTGGTGATAATGTGAGACGCTTTTCGAGCGAGGATGGTTCTGTTATTTGGGAGTTAGCGCCAGACGAGGATGGTAACATTACAGATGTAACTGTACTAAGTAATAGTAATGTGCTAGTGGCATATGACGGCAGTAGTGGGGCTATTGTTGAGTACGATTGGGAAGACGGCTCTGTGATTAATACCCTTGAAGTTGAGTCAGTAATACGAACAATATCCAGAGATGATAATGATAATTATGTGATTGGAGAGTCGTTTGATACCATAAGAAAAAGAACTCCCGATGGGGATATTATATGGGAAGTTGAACCCATAGGTTCCAGTCCCGAGTTCTGTGCCCGAACAGATGAAGTTTATGTCATCACGTACAACTCAGACAATTATGTGAGCATCATCGATGAAGATGGCAATATAGTAACAGAGTATCGAACTGATCACATCATAGACGAATATAATGAAGATTCAAGATCATCGTATGCAGTCCCACTCTACGACGAGGCCCGTAATTTACTGATAGCACAAACTGCAGATGTTGATGATGATGGTGATAATGAAATCTGTGTCGTAGATCCATTCGATGAATCAATGCTGTGGAGTGACTCGCACTGGGATAATGGATTCAATTCGAATGGTGAGCATGATGTCTCAGCTGCCCCACCATACGTGTCGTTCGAAGGTGAATGGATAGAGACTATTGATTTATCGGGCACAGTTGGACTCCAGGGAACTCCAATCGAGGGGGCTGAAATCCTTGTTATCGATGATGAATCTGATGAATTCCTCGAACGAGTCGTGGCTGACGAAAATGGAGAGTGGAGCGCAGAAGTTGCAGATACGACACTCCACGTTACAGCCCAGTACGAGGATGAAGATGGAAATCAGTACAACGCAGAGAGCTACCCCTACGTGACGGAAGACGAGTAACGGCTGATGTCCTACGAATCCCCACACATCGACGACATCCATATCGAGTTCAGTGATGAGTACACCCCACCCACCACTGATAGCCTCAGCTTCGATTTCACTGATGCTGAGGCTGTGTCTGCATCGGCTGTCGTTGTTGAAGCTACATCGGAGTCAGTTGCCCCTAACTCAAGTAGTGCTGCTACCCCATCCAGTGCGGTTACACAGCCTGGTGCAGAGACACAGGCAATACAGAGTTCAACGCAAAGCCTCTCATCCGGTTCGATCATCGATGCTACGGCAGATATCATGGGCCCACAGGAGATCTACAAAGAAGATGGAGCAGCTATTCCGGTTGATGCTACTACCACTCTAACGGCGCCTACCCTCTTTGGCGAGGTGGCTTTGCTCACGTCCCACACCGAAGTACGTGGCCGTTCAACTGGCGTTGGTACCATAACACAGGGGTACCGAGATGAGTCCACCTACCGGTATGCGATCTCATCGAGCACTGACGAACTCCTGAAATTTGACGAGGATGGTGTTGTCTGGAGTGTCGATGTGCCTGCTGAAAATAGTCCAGATAACGTCACAGTGGATACTGAAGGGAACGCGTACGTGCTTGCGTCCCCATCTGGCTCGAGCGATGGAACGTTGGTGTCGTATGATCGGACTGGGACGCTACGATGGAGTGTTGCTGATCCATACCGATCTGATGAGTACGCTGTAGACATCCACGTAGATGACAACGATATCGTCTACATCTGGGTTGGGATTGATACGAATCTCTATACATTTGACGCCAACACAGGGAGTAGTCTATGGACTGATAGCAATAATTACGGTAGAGGTGGTGGGGTAGCGTCAACTGCAGATGGAGACGTCTATACCACTACAAACGGTGAAGGAATCGCCGACGCTAAACTCCTGAAACGGGATACTGATGGAGATGAAATTTGGGATCACGCATTCGACGGTGGGGAAGAAATATCTGCGCCACTCGTTGAGAGTGATGGTGAGCACGTTACGTTAGATGTGGATGGAGTGTTACACAGAGTCGACGTCACAGGCTCGTTTGGCGCATCGATCGATAACATCGACGATGGGGTAATAGAGGGCGAGATTCTAGCCACATCCATCGATATCGATGATTCGTTCTACTTCGCGTACGATACTGGTGACGGCTACGAGCTCCTGAAGTACGACTGGGGTAGTGGTGCTGAGTGGACGAAAACTCTCGGCGGTGAGCCAGACTCGATGGATACATCGATCTACGAGACACTGTATATCAACGATCGAGACATTGATGATGTCGTCGTGCTCGACACATCTGATGGCTCTGAGGTGTGGAGAGCTACTATCCCATCCCGATCCACGATTGCAGCATTTCCGGATATCAGTGGAAATGAGAGCGTGTTGGATCCACTAGCGGTAGGGACACTACAACCGAGAGCCACCAGTTCGTCTACTGAGTTCGTAGATATTGAGGCCTACTCTAAGATGTCCTCGGTGGGTGAGGCCGTGAGTTCCACTGGGGGCCTACTCAACCCCAGTCTGGTAAGTGAAGTGGGTGCTGATGGGACAAAAGAAGCAGCTGCTACGTATCTTTCTAGCCCAGCACCGACAGCCAGCGGTGTAGCCGGTAGTGCAATTGTAGAGTCAACGTATGGCGGTATATCACCCGACGTCGTACGTCGAATGCAGGCCATATCCGGACTAACTAGCTCTCACGCGACTACCAGTATTGGCGAGATATGGGAGAATCTTATTCGTGGGAGTGTTATTCCAGCATCCTCGACGCTTACGCAACCAACCGCCACGGCCAGCGTAGAGACAGAAGCAAGTTTACACGGGAGGGGTAGTGATGTTCAAGAACCAGATGTTTTTTCAACGTCGATAGGTGGGAGTGTTACCTCCTCTGTAGCAATTGCGCTCACTGATCCCCGCACACACCCCGGCATCATAGCAACCACCGACGATCCCGGCGTCACATCACACCCAACGCTCCCCGATCTACTGGCTACCACTACACCGATATATAGTACAACCGGGAGTGCCTACGCCACCCACAAACCCTCTGTGTCAACCCACTCTGATGGTACTGGTGTGCTGTCGAGTGCAACTGTGGAGCCACTCGTTGTGGATGGGGGTGGTGGTGTCGTATCGATGGCACTCATCACAACGACAACTGGTACTCCACTGCTCGCAATGGAGCCACACCGTCCGATTCGAGCACTTGGGCAATCGAGAAATGTTGTTGCACTCAGTGGTGGGAATCAAACCACTATCAGCAGTGGAAATCAACTCGAGATCTCGTCCACTCGGGATGCTGATGTGAAGTAGAGCCCCTACAAAACACTCTGTAGAATCTGAACTGGCAGAATTTTAATGTGTTTATGGCTCGTAAGGTAATCCACGAGCGATACACCGCCAATTGACAGATTCTGTTCTCTCACTACACAGAGAACGCCTGTCGCTTTTACAAAACCATGGCATACTTACACGACGATGGAGAGCTCCTCGTTCTCAATACTGCGTTCGATGGCCGAACGCTCGAGGTTGGACTCTTCAACAATTCAGTTGACAATCTCAGTGAGAGTAGCACGTTCGAAGACATTACATCGACGCCTGGTGGTGGCGACTACGAGCCCCAGATAGTGTCGGATCCGAATGTCTCCCAGAACGCTGATGAGGACGCTGAACTCGATCTTGGTGAGCTAAGTTATGACATTAGTGATGCGACTGACGACATCGACTACGTCTACGTTCGAGACGACACGAGTGGTGAGCTAATTTTCACCAGTGCCCTCGATCAGACGTACGATCTGGGTTCGATCGATATCCTCGATCTGACGAACGTTGGAATGACGCTGAGCTAATTCTGGTGACTCCCGATGAGTGATGAGTTCTACCTCAAAAATGGCGATACATCTCCTGTTCTATTGGCGATTCTATCTGACGAAGATGGAGAGCCGGTAGATCTCGTGGAGAGTGATGTCTGGCTCCGTCTTCAGGAGCCTCGGGGTGGAGAGACGGTGATCGAATCAGGGGTAACCGTCACGGATCCCGAAGAGGGCCGTGTTCACTACCACTGGGGCGCTCTCGAGGACGACAGGAATCTGTCGGGCCGATATCGCGCTGATTTCGTCGTGGAATACCCCGATGGTGCCCAGGAAACGTTCCCGAATGATGGGTTCCACGATGTCGTTATCACTGACTAATTAGAATGACTACTGACACAACTGACACCGACGAGTCTGAGCATACGATTCGAGCAGATACCCCAACGGGGATCGCTCGGTGTGCAGAACTCGACTCCCAGTCGGCTCCGTACACTGTCCACGGTGTTGCGATCGGAGAGGCCGACACCACCTACGGACAGAATGGGCCGAAGTTCTGGCCAGCTGAGGAGCTTCGGATTGCTGTACAGTCGCTCGTTGGTGTCCCGCTAAACAAGAACCACGTGGATGACGACGTAGACGCCGTCATCGGCGAAGTTGTCGATGCAGCTTACCAAGACGGTGTTGGCATCGTCTTCGAAGCTGAAGTCGACGACGAAGAGATTGCCACTAAGATCTATCGAGGGCGCCTCGAGGTGTCGATTCATGCTATTCACCGAACGAATGGGATGACTGAAGATGGTGCTGCAATCGTCGAGGATGTTCGATTCCTCGATCTCTCTGTCGTCCCCCGTGGTGGCTCGCCAAGTAACTATGTAGAGGCTGGATCCAGTCCCATCGAGGCGCTTGCGTCGCTTACAGCCGATGATGTGGCTCAGCTGATACACACTGATTCTGACGAGCCAGATTACGAGACTACGAACATGACTGAAGATACTGAGGAAACCACGGAAGAAGTCGAATCTGACGTCGACGAATCTGAACTCTCGGAGGAAGCTACCGAAGACGTCGAAGAGGAAGCAGAGGCTGCTGAAGCCGACGCTGAGTCCGTCGATGACGTCGAGGATGCAGAACTCGAGGGAGAGGAGGAATCGGCTGAGGAGAACGCTGAACTCCGTGAACGAAACGAAGCACTCGAAGCAGAAGTTGAAGAACTCCGCAACGAACTCGAGAGCGTCCGCCTGGAATACGCCGGACGTCTCGCCGAGGACACGGAGTTCTTCGAGGCAACCGAGCTGGCTGAGAAGTATAGCTTCGATGAACTGAAAGCGAAGTTCGAAGAGGCGGAAGCCTCGCACGTCCCTGAGTCTCCCGGACAAGAGGAGTCGACGCCGGCTCCCCAGACTGGTGGTGCAGACGAGTCTGAACTCTCCACACCAGACGACGTCGAGGTGGGAATTGCCGAACTCGAGTCGAAGATTGAACAATACGATAAGATGGGATGGGACGCTGCCAAGGCTGACGCCGAGGAGCGACTCGCCGATCTACAGCAGTAGAGCTATCTAAACGACTGTTTTGGCCGGCCCTCTCCCGAGGGAACCGGCATCGTGTGGACTCACACATTCGCACACTTCGCGATCCGTCTGCTCGCGCAACAAGTATCAGATAATTAATCTAACAACACTATGTCCGTTACTAGCGACAACGTCATCGATCAGGAAGCCGTTCGCGCCGAAGTTGAACAGTACGCCCAGAAAAACCGTGTCTGGCGGGAAGCGTTCCGTCAGATCGACAGTACCACGATCGACTCGAACACCGTCGAAGTTCCCGTCCTCGACGAGGAACGTGCTGCAGGTATCGTCGACGAGGGTGGTGCTTACCCATCGGCCGGCGATGCGACGCAGAAAGTCCCCGTCGATCACGACAAGTACGGTGTCGAAGTCGACATCACCTACGAAGCCATCCAGGACGCTCTCCTCGACGTAATCGCAATGCACACCGAGGAGCGCGCCGAGGATCTCGCCGATGCTCTCGACGAGGCTGCCTACGCGGAAGTTCAGGGCAACCTCCAGGCAGACACCATCGGTGACGCGAGTGGCGAACTCACCTACGAAGACGCCATCGACGCCATGACGGCCCTCGAGGGTGAAGCGTACGATCCTGATCTCCTCATCGTCTCCCCCGAATCGAAGGGCGATCTGATGAAGAGCGATGAGTTCACTCGTGCCAGCCAGATGGGCGACGACGTCGTCCGGGATGGTGCGTTCGGTGAACTCGCTGGCCTCGACGTCGTCGTCGACGACGCTGGCCACATCGGTGCAGGGGAGGCTGTCATGTTCGACAGTTCGCGCTACGGTATCGAGTCCGAGCGCGAGAGCATGACGTCACTGCAGTACGAGAACGAGAAAGAGAACAAGCGCGTCGTCCAGGTTCGTACCCGAATGGGATGGAAGGCCATCCGCCCCGAAGCTGGCGTCAAGATCGAGGCCTAAATCGTCGACTTGGCCCCACCTGATGGGGTGTTTCTTACCCATGACACGAATCAATCACTACGACGTTGCTGAGGTACTCGAGACAGATCTTGGCGAGGCCGAGCTAGAGACGTTCATCGCCGACGCTCATCGTGTCGTCGAAGATCGGTGTGCCTCATACTGTGATAACGAGAGTACTCTCGCGACGATCGAAACATATCTCGCAGCCCACCTGGCGACGTCTAAAGATCCACGTGTTTCGTCGGTATCCCACGAGGGCGTCGATGCTGAACTCGGGACTGATGGAGATCGATACTGGCACCAAGCCGTCCTCGTCGATCCGACTAATCGTCTGGCCAGGCCTGGTGGCTTTCCAATAGCAACTACGTAGATGGATGATCGCGAGCTCCCCGACACCGTCGATTCACTCGATGATGAGATGAATCGGGGACAGTACCACTATCCACCTGGATTGATGCCAGACAGTGAGTACGAATTCGCGTCTGCTGGACACGACAGTGAACTCAAAATCTACCAGGTATCGAGCCCAGATAGCCACTTCATCCGATCTGACACGTACCGGCACATCCACCAATAATGTCTGGCATCTCCGTTTCAGGATTCGACACTGTCCTCGATGCACTCGATTATGATGTCTCAGGGACAGCGAAGTACACCGTGAAGGCGCGGGCCGAGTACGCCGTCTTCGTCGAGTTCGGATCCTCTAGAAACCAGGCTCAGCCGTTTATCAGGCCAGCTGTCGAGCAGACGATGCGCAACATAGACACACTGATCGATGACACGGCTGATTCGGACGAGATTGCACGGATACTAGCCGAAGATATCGCCGACAATTCCCGAGGGAATGCTCCTGTAGACACTGGGAATCTACGCGACTCCATTACTGTAGAGGAACAATGAACATCTACACACAGACAAACTCTGCCGTTCGTAGGGCACACAAAGCGCTCGCTCGAGATTTAGATGTCTACAACTTCGTCTTCGATCCCGACGCTGGTGAGAACGAGTACGCCGATGGTGATTGGATCGAGCGAGTGGGGTATCCGCAAACTGTCTCGGCGACGATTCGATCAAAGTCCCAGCCGGACGATGCCTCCGGCCCTGACGGGGCCGATGTTGCAGTCGACGTAACGATCTACGTCGATCCGAACGAGATAGAGGTGGATCTCGGACAGAACAACGAAACGCGAGCAACTGAGTTCGTCGATAGTGCTTCTGGACGTCGATTTCGTGCAGTAGATGTACACCACCAGGAGTCACTCCTGGAAATCTACTGTGAGGTGCTCTAAATGCCGATTACGATTAACGACGTCAAACTGACGATTCGGAACCTACTCCGAAGAGAGTGGGACAACACCAATCTCCCCACTACGCTCACCGATCGAGACATCCACACCGGGTGGCTTGACGATGGGAAAGGGTTCCCACAGGTTGGGGTAACGAACACCAACGAAGGCCCAGTTGGGGGTGGGATTACTGGGTTCAGTGGAATTACTGGTGACGGCTCGGGTGGTGTACAAACACGATCGGGCTCCGTAATGGTGACTGCATTCGCTGGCTCTCGAGACGACTACGAAGATCGAGGGATCGAGGAACTCCAGGCCCAGAAAATGGCTGAGGAGATCGTGCGAATCATCGGTGAGAATCAGTCTCTGGGCGAACTCGATGTTGTCTCTATTGGGAATCGATCAGATCTTACCGACACTGACTCGGCACCGACTGAGTACGCCGTCCAGTTCCAGATCAGATATCTCTGGAAGAAGACGCCCCAGTAGCTTTCACTGCTACACCAGATCGCATCGCATTCTGATTGACAGATTTCATACACTTACATACAAACATGACGAATCAGGCTACCAACGCCGACAGTGGGTTCCGCAACCACCGTATCGAGTTCGTTCGAGAAGATGAGCCCGGTGTTACGCCGGACAATCCCGACTGGGAACTCTTCTCCGATACACTCGAGACTGCACTCCAATGGGATGCGGACGCCCAGATCGAAGCACAGCGCGGACTCGGTGACTACACTATCCAGAACCATTTCACCGGAGCAGAGGATCACTCTGTCTCGATCGAGTACCACCTTCAGCGATTCTTCGTTGATAGTGGTGGCGATCCACTCGATCCTACGGGTGATGCCATCCTCCGAGCAGACGATGGTAACGTCAAGAACACGCACACCATCGTCGATCGAGCAGAGTACGACGACGCTCACACCTACGTCGTTGCTCGAGGTTGCTATCCGAACCTCGACGACGTCTCGGGTGATCCGGGGAGTGCGCTCCCTATTGTCGTTTCGCTCGACTACGAAGCCAAGCGCGTCCGGATGTTCAAGGCCGAGCAGCCCACGGGTGAAGTCCTGACTGTTCGCTCGACGAGTTCGGATGATACCTCGCAGACGCTGACGCTCGAGTCCCAGGGTTCGTACGCCCAGGACGAAGTCGAACTGGATGGAACGTCGGAGGTTACCACCACAGAGGAGTTCTCCTCGCTCGACGCCTTCGAACTCGACGAAGCCTGTGAGGGCGACGTCATGATCGAGGACGGAGATGGGAACGAACTCGTCCGCCTCCTGGGAGCCGAAAGCTACGACGGTGCTCAGGGTGATCTCGGTGTGCCGGCTCTCGGTGACGGGAGTCACGGTGACACACTCAATGAGAGCTACGAGCGATTCATCGACGATGAGATTACGAAGGGGAGCACCCAACTGGCTGCTGAGGTTCGCTCGGCCAGCTTCTCAGTCAGCAACGACTACGGGAAAGAGCCTGTTATGGGTGGAACCGAACAGGCCATCCACGTCGGCGAACAGGATGCCGAGTTCTCCGCTACAGTTGCGGGTAACTTCGAGCACCACGAGAACCTCGTCGATCACCTCACGGCGAACGAATTCGATCTCACCTGGGAGTTCGATGGTGGCACGGTTACGTTCAAGGACGCTGTGCTCACTGGCCCAGGCGATGTCGGGCCAGAAGCCGGCGATGTCATCTCCACGATGGACAACACGTTCGAACCGAAGACTGTCGAACTCGACGCGAACTAACCTAACCAACATTCTGGTTCGAACACCGGGCAGTGTTGGTTAAGAACAATCCCTCCTGTCGCAACCACACAAACCAACTGTGCCAACCCCAGTCATCCCAAGACTGGGAGTCGATAAATTACGAGACTGATTACAATGTCTACCCAAGACACTAACGACGAACTGAGTATCGCCAACCCAGAAGATTTCTTCGTTACCAGAGACGACGAGGACTCACTCCAACCCATCACGCAGCCACTCCCAGGCGTTCAAGAACACATTCGTGTTGTTCCCATGACGATGGGTGACATCAACGAGTACGGTGGCTCTGATGGCCGACTGAACCCGAACGAACTCTCTGCTGGACAAGTGGCCGAGGTTTTCAACAATCATTGGTTCGACGTCCTGAAGAACGACGAGTTCGAGATCACTCCCGAGATGGTAGAAGAGGACATGATCGGATTCGGACGCGAGCCCCTCCTCAAAGCCATCCTCGAGGCCTCAGGGTACTCGATGCAGAACGCACTCAACATGGAGAACCTCGAGATGCTCGAGCAGATCGATGATCCGGGAAAGTTAGAGGCAATGATGGAACTAGCCGAGAAGCGGAGCTAAAGGAGAAAGCCCTCTGGGTAAAGCAGCTTCACGATAACGGCTACCAGTATATCGGCGATTCTTCGTTCTACAAACTCGCCCTCCCCGAAATTCGCGTCCTCCTCGAGGGTGCCAACGAGCAGAGTCGGAGAAAGGCGAAGAACTCCAACCAGACGACGGGTAGTGGAGTCCACGAACGGGCCCCTGGCGAGCCTCGTAAATCCGACGAAGAGTGGGTGAGGGAACTTTCGGACTCTCAGTGAGAACTCCCCAGGCGGTTGCTAATCACCCTACAGTTCGGTACAGCTCGCCCCGCGAACAAGACGTTATTTTGTATGATATATGGCATTCACACCAGACAGTAGTCAAGAATTAGCGATTGAAATTACAGCCTCGGATGAGGGTGCATCGGGTGCGTTCAGCGATGTAGCAGGTTCGGCTATCGACATGAAGACGGCCGTGGCTGGAGCTGGTGGTGTGCTCGCTGGAATCGGAGCTGCAGGACTCGCTTCCAGTGCGAGTGCAGCTGCTGACTTCGAGCAGGCGATGGCCGATGTTGAGAAGGTGACTGATGCTCAGACGGCAGAGGAACTTTCTGACTCGATTCAGGACTTAGCTGGGGAAATCCCCCTGGCGCACGAAGAACTCGCAGAGCTAGCCACGCAGGCAGGTAGGATGGGCGCCGAGGGTACCGAAGAGATCGAAGACTTCACTCGGGTGGCTGCCCAGATGGGGTCGGCAACGACACTCTCTGCGGACGAAGCTGGTGTTGCTCTCGGGAAGATGGCCTCGGCTCTCGACGAACCACTGGACAATGTTGAGGAGTTAGGCGACGCGATCAACGAACTCTCGAACAACTTCCAGACGGATTCGTCTGAGATTGTCGACTCCGCACAGCGCTCCGGCCAGGCACTCGACACACTGGGACTCCAGTCTGATGAGATACTGGGCCTCTCGGCTGCGTTCAACGAAGTCTCACCGACGAGCCAGATCGCTGCCCAACGGATGCAACAGGTATCCGAGGCAATGATGGATCCGGACAACGTCGAGATGTTCGCCGATATGCTCGGCGTTACTGCCGAGGAGTTCGAGGAGATGCGAGATGAGTCGCCCGAGGAAACGATGCTCGAGCTCATGGACACTGTCGATGGGAATCAGGAAGCCCTCGACACCCTCAATGAGGGACTCACGACGTCACAGGCTCGTTCGTTCCGTGATACGGCAGACTCTGCTGATCGAATGCGGGAGGCGATGGAGCTATCCGGAGAAGCGATGGAGGAGAACGGCTCACTCGCCAATGAGGTAGCAGTCGAAACGGATACGTTCCACGGCCAGATGGCACTCCTCTCCAACGAAATCGAGAACGTCAAAATCGCGATCGGAGAGCAGCTCCTCCCCGTTATTATCGAGATTGTTGACGCTGTTCGGCCTGCAGTACAGGGCTTCATGGACTTCAATGAGAGCCTGGATGGAATGCCAGGGCTGATCGGCCTCATTGGAGTGACGCTAACTGGGCTCGGGGCGATTGCTGTTGCCGTTGGGCCCGCAATCGTTAGTGCGCTCTCACCAATCCTCGTTCCTGTGGCTGCAATCGCTGCTGCTGTCGGTGTCCTCTACTACGCCTGGAGCAACAACTTAGGTGGCATACAAGAGGCGACTGAGGGACTCTGGGATAGCCTCGAGCCGATTCTCAACGACATCTACGAGACGCTGATGTTCGTCTTCGAGGAGTACGCGATGCCTCTCCTCGAGCGACTGGCAGACACATTCGAAGAGCACCTCGAAGCGATTATGGAAGACGTCATCGAGACGCTCGGTGTCGTCCAAGATCGCGTCGAAACCGTCCTTGGGTGGCTGGAGGTGTTCTGGGACGATCACGGTGAGGAGATCATGACGATTGTCGAGATGGTGTTCGACTTCATCGAACTCTACATCGGAACGGTGATGGATGCCATCTCTACACAGATTCGTGTTATCCTCGCACTCATCCGTGGGGATTGGAGAGAGGCTCTCGATATCATCTGGGACTTCGTCGAGACGACATTTACGAACATCCTCGAGTTCCTCGGTGGATCGTTCCTGGACGGGATCGGCGCGATACTCGAAACATACTATAACATCGTCACTGGGGTATTCGAGGGAATCTACGACTTCCTCATCGGGAACTCGATCGTTCGCGATACCTTCAACGAGATTATCGAGTTCGTCACAGAGGTGTTCTTCCCGGCATACCGGGATTTCTGGATGGACGTCTTTTCGCTCGTCAAGGACATGATGAACAGCGTCACTGACTGGCTGTCAGAGGATGCCGTCAGTGCGTTCACTCAATCGTTCAGGGCCATCGGGGACGCAATCTTCGGTGTTATCGATAGTATCGAGAGTACGATTCGAGAGACGTTCTCAGAGCTTGCATCGTGGGTTCTCGACACGATCACCGAGATCGTCGACGATGCTGTTGATGCGTTCAACCGGATGGTACCGGATACACTCGAGATCCCCGAGGTGACTGTCGGTGGTGGGACGGTTGAGGTTCCGAGTGCCACACTTGAAGATCCAATTTCTGGAAAAGAAATTGGCTCTGTTGGTGGCCAGTCACTCAGTATTCCATCCGAGACGATGGGTGGCCAATCGATGAATCTCCCACAACTCGCAGAGGGTGGGATCATCACCTCCGACACCATTGCTCGGATTGGTGAGGCGGGTGAGAAGGAGGCCGTCGTTCCTCTGCAGAAACTGAATAGCTTCCTGGACACGGCCTACGAGGCAGGCCGACATACGGTGAGTGAAACGCCTCAGTATGCATCCAGTGGATCTAGATCTACTTCGTTCACTGCTCGACTCGTCGTGGATGGAGACGACGATCTCGCCGAGATCATCCGCGAAAACGCCGAACTCGTTATCGAGGAGAACGAGCAGTCGAAGTCGAACAGAATCCAGCGGATGTAACGATCTACGAGACAATGACAGACATTTCCTGGACTATTCATACAGACACATCGGGCCAGATCAATGTCCCTGGAGCCGTTGGTGGATCCTATCCATCGTTCGGTTCGGGGGATATCGTCCGGATTACATTCCTGGCCGACGAAATAACAGACACCGAGTTCGAGACGCTACACGAATTCGTTCGATACACAAACGATGGAACATCGAACACTGGGATCGACATCCGGGGGAATCCCTGGTATCATGAGTCAATTCACCCACAGTCCGAGTTTACATCCCTACTTGTCCGCCTCGAACCAGGGGGTTCTCTCTATAACATCGACTCCTGGTGGGCCATAATCACCAACGCATCACTCTCAACCAACACAATCGGTGTTAACCGACAGATAGAGTTCGAGCTGTTCGTCCTCGCTGAGTATGACGACTACTCCGATCGAAAATACATCGAAGCAGAGTTCGAGGCCGGACTATGACTGACTATATTCTCACGCTCGGTGGCCCAATCGAAGACGACGAGAGTGATGAGTTTACTCGCTTCGAGGCACTCGATGTCACCGAAGGGAAGTCCTCGATGGGATCCTGGACGGCAACGATTCCACTCCAACACGAGTTCGATACTCGAATCTTTGAGGACGTCTGGATCTACTACGACGACGAACTCATCTTCCGAGGCGAACTCGAGGAGTACGAAATTGACTACGAGTCCACGGTGACTACTATCCGTGGCCGTGGAATGCTCGTCGAGCTCGATCGACGTGTCTCCTTTGCCGAGTACACTGAGACGACTGTGTACGACGCACTCGTCGACTACTGGGATACGTTGGACTACGATGCATTGATTCTTCCACCAAATCGGGAGTTATACGATAATACGTTCATCTCCGAGCGCGATCACCGCTCGCTATGGACTTTCGACGGGACGAGTTTCATCAACACAGAAGGAGTGACGATCGAGCGCAATCGTCTCGTCTTCAACCAGACGAACACGCTCCTTGACGACACGGACGATGACGGAGATCAGGCATCTACATTCGTTACTGACGAGCCCACTGATTGGGTTGCCATGCTCGTCGTTACTGAGGAGCCCGTTAGTTGGCTTAGAGCCGGCCTGAAGCAGATGGAGAACACGTGGGACTACGTCGACGAGGAGTGGCAGACGATCGAACACGAACGGCCTCAACGTCACCACCTCTTTCGCTTCGAGTTTGACTCCGATGGGTATGAACACTACCGGCCGATGCTCGAGAACGGTGATGATCTCATCGAAATCACCAGATCAGAGGTGATGGCACCAGCTACTGATGGGTTTGTTCACATCGACGAGGCCGTGGTAGAGGGAACAACGTTCGAAGTCCTCCAGGAACTCCACGAGATTGGATCCTACAATTTCGCGATTAGAGATTACGATCAGAAGGCAGTCGATGTATTCCCTGTTGGAACCACCAACATTGAACCACGGTGGCGGATTGTCTCCTCGACACGATCGAAGGATCTCACGGATTACGCGAATCGCGTTACCGTCACAGGTGCTCGGCTCGATGATGGATCCTCGTACACGACTACAGCAGAACATGAGGACGAAATTTCCCTCATGCAAGAGCGTGGTGTTGGTGACGACGGTGTGATCGAGACGTACGTAAAGAGCACTGATCTCGCAACCGAGGCAGAAGTCGAAGATCAGGCAAACCGCCTCCTCGAGGAGGCAATTACGGAGCGAGATGAGTCCGGTTCGCTCGAGATCGTCCCTCAGATGGTGATGCCGGGATACTCCTACAACGTGAGTGCCTGGGGTGATTCGTTCCCATACGGTGGGCAGATTGGCTCAAACTCCCTGTATCTGGATGGTGGCGCTGGTATCGAGTTTAGCTACAGTGGGACACAAGGCGATCAGTGGACGTTCGAGTACCTGATTCATCCCCAGAGGTTGGATAGGATGGCCGATGATGAGTACTACATGCTCCACGAGTGGGGCAACCCTAGTGGAACGACGTGCAAAATCCGACTGTATGGTGACGGGAGTGTCGAACTCGAGGGGGATATCGGCGATACGGCTCGAACGCCACCCAACATCGTTCGTAACGATCATCACCAGCGTCTGTCGATCACCTGGGGCCCTGGTGTTTCCACCAGTACGGTACTGATTAACGGCCAACCACGGTGGGAGTCAGGCGATCCAAACCAGATCCTCGAGGATCCATACGGGGGGATGAATTGGCTCGGCATCGATTCAGATGGAGAACACGGCTACGTTGGAGGGTTGGATGATGTTCGTATCTGGACATCCTACGACAGTGTCAAATCCAGTGACTGGATCCTTGAACACGCTTACGTCGATCTTGCGGGGACAGCCGAGAATCTCGAGGAGTGTGGTATCTACTATCGATTCAACGACGACTCGGATCCAAATATGGCTGTCAACTACGGTTCGGCGAATGCTCCGACAGAAACTGACGGTGGATCAGCAGCAGAACTCATCGATGTCGAATACCAGGACGCAGTCGGCCAACTTGACGAAGTGCAGTACTCGTTAGGGACTGGTGATGCGATGTCTCTGGACTTCGATATCTCTGGGAGAATCGACACGGAGTTCGTCTTGGCAAAGCGTGACGTCCGACGCAACAGGAGAGCGCTCTGATTGATTTACCCAGCTCCAGGTTATCTCGTAGTATCCTCAAATACTATCTTGAGAATTCCCCAAGATGGGATTAAGAGCATAATCATGATCGCCATTAGAATGAAAATAAGTCGCAACTCCCATCCTCCATCGACACTAAAACCAATCGACAGGATATCAACCGCGAGAGCCCGCTTTACTGCGGAAATTTCCACAATAACGGGGATGAGTGCTATTGAAATGAAAAGAGCGACTGCAAACTTGAGATAGAAGAGTGGATCAGTTTCATCGATATTCATTCTAGTTTCATCTAATGTGATTGAATAGTATAAGTTTTAGCCCAGTGCATACGTTGAACTCCCATTTTTGCGCTTGTAACCGCCTCATACGTCGCTCCTATGTCGGAAATCTCTATGCCGGTTGGGTTGCTCGATACGCTGATACCGTTAGTTGTGGGGATAATTGTAACTCTTATTGGAATCCTCTATCGTCGCCTGATAGGACGCGTAGACGATATTGAGGACGATGTGGATGAACTTAGTGAAGAACACACTAGGATCCACCAGAAAGTCGACACTGTCTTCTCCTGGGCTTTCGGGAACGACGAGGATGCCACGGATAGAGGGCTCTCTGGCGACATCGACCACAATTTTAGTGAACTCACTGCACAGTTGGAGGATCTCGAAGATCGTCTTGACGAACGCCACAGTGAGATACGCGATCGGGTTAGAGATCTGATTAACGTGCTCCACGATGAGGAATCGCTTGAGTTCGAGCGAGAAGATATGAATTGAGTATAAAGTTACCCCACAGATTAGAACGGTTAGACTGTGTGGGGTAACTGTGATCATTGCCCTGATTCCCGATGACACTCGAGGTGGGATTCGAGTCGAGGGAACCAATCAGTCTCGAAGCTATTAGTCTGAGGATTTGATGACTTTCTACCCAGCAATTGATCGTATCCGTGATCTATTTTGATCGGAGTCAGATTCGCTATTACTCTGGCTCTGATACCCTCTATTGAATCTATTATTACCTATACACGATGGGCAATCCCGCTTTGAAGATCACTTTCAGTCCGGTGCAGGTGCCCTTTTATGTATTCCCGTTGAACCAAGGGAATATGAAAAAACCATCACGAAGACAGTATCTTAAGCATGTTAGTGTAGGAATGGTGGTTGGCTCACTCGGTACAGATTTGGTAGAGATGGAAGAAGTATCACACCCACCACACCCAAGCATTTCGTCGGGAATTCTAGAGCGGGATGGGTGGGAAAAAGTCAACCAATGGAGAGCAGAAGAAGAGGAGGCATATTGGAGTGCAACCGAATACGAGTGGAATGGGTTACGCCGATTGGTTCGTAATAAGACAGACGGACTCATCGATCTCCCGCTAGGTGGGTTGTTCCTTCTCCGAATTGGCAATAAAACGTCAACAATAACTGTTAACGACAGGACTCTCCGCAATGGTGAAACGTTTACATTCCCAAGATGGGCGAGAAGGGGTTTGAGTGGGGTTATTGAGGATCGATACCAATATTTTATAAACGACTTCACCGTTTCCGAGTTTGAGTCTACTGGTGAGATAAACTGGAGTTTCTCCTCAATATTTCCAACAACTGTTGATATCTTCACACAAGCGTGCACGGAGGGTGGTAGTCTAAATACTGAGATAGAAGGCTCTACCGAACTAAAACAGCATATGCTCGACTACAGGCTTAGTGACGATACTGCGAATAGTAACAAACGCGTCGGGTTAGAAACATCACGTAACTTAGAATTCTACGGATGGAATCGCGCACTAATCTCAGAGGGCCAGATTTACGTTCTGGGTTCGATCCATCCGAGACAAGATGGAGAATATTGTGGCTTGTCGGATCCTCATTTCGAGCGTGTTCTTTCGGATGTCACTGGGAAAGAGATTGATCTCGAACTCGATACAAACCTTACCGCGCAAGTCCGGACAGCTATGGGTGCTGTTCGATAACCTCAATGTGCGAACTTCTGCTTGGACGCGAAGTAGCTCACGCCCGCTCGAATACGAATTTGTAGTGCTTGTTTCGCACTGACTTCAGTCCGGTGGATGCCCAGTAAGTCTGAGCACTTTTCGGGGATTGAGACTGATAGCCACAAACTCTTGACTCGCACGCGCAGGGAGTGTAGGGTAGATTTATCATTCTCCACTCCGTTCCTTCACGCGAGATCGTGACACTGCACCGTGTCCAACAATATCCTTGTTGGATTGGTTCCGCTCGTGATCTACGGTTTACCGGTAGATCCGTCGATAGAGGCCTTGAAGTCGTAGAAGACGATCACTCAGAACTAGTCAGAATACTGATGGGTTGGGGCAGATTTGAACTGCCGACTTCCTCCGTGTGAAGGAGGTATCATAACCGGACTAGATCACCAACCCGCACGCCAATCTATCCGGGGGTTAAACTTAAGCGTTCCTTTCAGCGACGACGCCTCGAGCACCGTCGAAACAGCCCTACCGTCGTCCGGGCAAACTCGAGAACGCACCTCGAACGCGATCGACACGTCCTGGCTCCGGCTCGGATTCAGATTCGCGGCCAAGTTTTGTGCGGACGGTCCGCTCGAGGGTCCGGACTGTCGATGTGAGACCACGTCGTAACTGTCTTCCAGCTTGACGAAGGTGATACCAGGCATCGCTATGACATCCTCCCCGCCGTGAACGGCGGGGTTTCCTCGCGCTGGGGGTATCGACTACCGACCCACGGAGGCAACTTGCGGGTTCGTATGCTCCTCGTTGGGACGGGGAGAGCGTGATGACTCCAACCATTCGTGGTTGTCCCACTTGAGGCACACAGGCCGTGCCATCGACCGTGTTACCGTTGTCTGCCGTTGACGAGACGCTCCGCATCTCGTTCGCCAACCAGAACTCGAAGCGTTCTGGTGACGCCGAAGGAACGTCTTTGACGCCACGAGGTCGGCGTGCCCCTCGAAGCCACACGGACACGTCAGGGTGTCTCTGTGACGTGTCGTGTCCTCTGTCGAACCGCAGTTCGGACACTCCTGACTCGTCCACGCCTCAGACCGTACTTCCACCGAGATACCGTATTCCTCAGCGGTACACGCCAGTCGATTCACGAACGCTCTAAACGCCCAGAAGTTGTGCGTCTTGGCGTTCGTCTCTACCGACCAGTGCGTCTCAAGCACGTCCGTCAGCGCCCCGACGTACACTGTCGAAACACCTTCGTCGTACAGACGTTCGATGAGGTCACGCGCGAGTGCGTCTTGAGCGTGGTCACGTCGCTTGGTGCGCCGGTCGTACAGGCGTCGGATACGGTGACTACTGTATCGACCGTCCTCCAAGAGTGATTGGAGGCGGGCGATTTCTCGCGTCGTCTCGCGGAATCGTTTGAACAGGTCGCGTCCTTCGTACAGGTATTGCTGGCCGGTTGTGGTTGTGCAGGCGACGAGGTTGTTCGCACCAATATCCAGAGCGGCTTTTTCCGAAGCCAGTGGGTGTGCCAGTCGAGAATCATCGACAGTGACTGGCTGAAAGGCCCTGAATGTCTGTGATTGCTCGTCGTAGAACAACTCCAACCGACCTTGCTTCTCGTACTCCTTCCAATTGGGGTCGCCTCGAACTTCAAGGCGGAGACGTTCGCGGTGTCCCAACCCGTACTCGTCTTTCAGGTCTTGACCAACGAGAATTTCGAGGCGGGAGTATTCGCCCCACTCGACGGAGTACGACGTGTTTCGGATGTACGTGCGGAGTTCTCGACCTTCGTCTGTGTTACCCCAGAATCCGGGTTTGCCGTTGGCTTCGCCTTTCTTCTTGAGGCTGAAGAACGACTTCCACGCTTCGCGGTTCTTGCGTTCGATTTGCTGAACCGTGGACGCGCCGAGAACACTGCCATAGCGACCGCGATACTCGCTGATGTCCCACACGTCTCCGTCTGGGTCAGCATCAGTACTTCACAAAGGCGTTAGTTGAGAAGTCCGCTTGGCTGAGTTGTGACCAA
>JAOPJZ010000033.1 GCA_025517525.1 Natronosalvus hydrolyticus | reverse complement strand
CCGGCGGAAATCCGATGGTCGGATTCCACGTCCTTCAGGGCGTGGAGGAGGTCAACTCCGCGAGTGCCGTCGACGTGGCTGCCACTCGGATAGGTCATGATGCCGTTATCCAGCCCCGCCTCGAACAACGCAGACTGGAACTCGCTTCCGGTCTGGGCGAGCGGTTCCTTCGTCTCGCGATCGGCGACGAACTCGAGGCCGCGCATGAGGCCTTTTCCGCGGACGTCGCCGACGAAGTCGTACTCGTCGAACTCCCCGCAGCGCTCGCCGAGGTACGTGCCGACCTCCCGGGCGTTCGCAACCAGATCGTGTTCCTCGATGTACTCGAGGACGGCGAGGCCGATGGCCGCGGATGTTGGATTGAAACAGTAGGTGTGGCCGTGCATGAAGCCATCCTCAAGTTCCTCGAATACCTCGGACACTCGACGGTGAGGCATCGTCGCACCGATAGGAGAGTAACCGCCGCTCATCCCTTTTGCGCTCGTGATGATGTCGGGGGTAACGTCCCAGTGTTCGATAGCGAAGTTCTCGCCCGTTCGTCCAAACCCGGTCATGACTTCGTCGACGATAAAGAGGACGTCGTACTCGTCACAGATCTCCCGAATCCGTTCGAAGTAGCCGTCGTGGGGGCTGGCGGCCGCATTGGCCGCACCCGTCACGGGTTCGGCGATGAACGCGGCGACGTTTTCTGGGCCCTCGTCCTGGATGAGGCGCTCGACGGCGTCAGCACACCGGACGCCACAGTCGCGTCCCCCCTCGCCGCCGCACAGTTCACAGCGGTAGGGGGCGGCGCTCGGGGCCTTCGGGAAGTCCTCGTACAGCGGTTCCATCATAGACTTTCGAGCCGGAAAGCCCGACAGTGCCATTGCAATTCCCGTATTTCCGTGGTAGCTTCGCCGGCGTGAGAGTACCTTGTACTTGCGTTCGTTTCCGCGCGCGACGTGGTACTGGCGGGCCATCTTTACGGCGCTCTCGTTCGCCTCGGAACCGCTCGAGACGAGCCACGTATGCTCGAATCCGTCGGGCGTAAAGTCCGCTATCTTCGCGGTGAAGTCCTGGGCAGGTTCGTTCGCAAAGAGCATGCTCGAGGTGTACTCGAGCGTCTCGATCTGGTCTTTGGCCGCCTGTGCAACCTCGGAGACGCCGTGCCCGATGGCCACGTTCTGGTTGCCGGAGATGGCATCGAGGTAGTCGTTGCCGTCGGCGTCCCATACGGTGTGGCCCTCGCCCCGGACGATGGTGACGTACTCCTTTGCGAAGACCCGCGGGAACATGCCGCCGAGTTCGGTTCCCGAGGTTGGGTTTCTCGGTCGTCGGTCTCGTGTCGCTGAGTCGTCTGTCATGTGTGTTCAGTTTTGGTTTCTGTCGGTCGGTTCGCACTCACTCGTCCTGAATCGACTGGAGCTGCCGCCAGTGCTCGAGAACGGTCTCACTCCACTCCTCGAAGCCGACCTCGTAGACGTAGTCCGTTCCTCGGAGCACGACGTCGGCCGGATCGATGGTTCGCAACATTGCGACTTCTGCTCGGGTCGGCTCTCGAGTCGTTGTCACCTCGTCGGCCACCCGTAGCTCCCACTGCACCTCGTCACGGACGTCCTCGACTGGGACGTCGGGGTGTGTACTCTCGAGAACCATCTCGCCGTCGTCGTCGAAGCCAAAGACCGCCATGTCGGTGATGACGGCACAGGGACCCTTACCGACGAAGCCGAGTTCCTCTCGGTGGCCGGGGTACTCGAGGTGGCCCGGGGCGGTTTTGTAGTCGACATCGGTGGTGAACGCCCGGCGTTTCTGGCGCATCATCACCACGGTTCGCCCGCAAGAGGTCATGATGTCATTGCTCCCACCGGAGCCGGGCAGGCGTACCTTCGGTCGGTCATAGCTCTGGTCACCGATCACTACCGTAGAGTTCGTATTGCCGCGACTATCTATCTGTCCCGCGCCGATGATGCCGACGTCGAACGCGCCGCGCTGGTTGTCGGTGAAGATCTCACACTGATCGGTCGCCACGAGGGCGTCGACGCCGAGGACGCTGTCGGAGATGGACTGGACGACACCCGGCGGAACGGACCCGATGTATCCCGACTCGGTTACGAGCTGGCAGTTCGGCGCGTGGGTGTACTTCGCGAGGACGCCCGACATCAGCGACATGCCGACGCCGATGAACGCTGTTTCGTGATCGGCAATCTCGTGGGCCGCCGTGACGGCAAGGAGCTCGGTGAGCGTGTAGTCCTCGGCGGTCTCGTTTGGCCGGTCGACGCCGAGAGGGTTGCTCGAATCCGTCGCTTCTTTGTGTTCGATCCCGGGTCGTTCAGGGTGTTCGGGGTCGTCCACCGCTGGAATCTCTTCGCTCATGATCGAACCTCCGCCGGGGCGTTTATCTCGTGTTCCATCCGCTCGAGCGTCTCGAGTCGGTCTGCACCGATCTTCTCGAGGTAGTCCTCGTGGGGGATAATCCACTCCTCGAGCCACTCGAGGAAGTCCTCGCGGTTCTGCGATCTGAGGCCGTACTCTCGATAGAACGGGAGGTCGGCGTAGTAGCGCCCGTAGCAGTGCCAGGGGTGACTGCCGAACGGTACCTCGGCGACGGCGTCGACCGTGTAGAACGGAATGCGCGTCAGTTCTGGCGTCTTTCGGATCTCGTCGGTCGATACGATCTCCTCGCAGGTGATTATCGTGTGCTCTGCCGCGCGGGCCTTGAGGTGATCGTTGACGACGTTCCCGTGAATCTGTGCGTTGCCGAGCGGATCGCACCGCTGGACGTGGATGATCGCCACGTCCGGGCGCTCCGCGGGAACGAGCGTCAGCTTATCTCCGGAGCCAAACGGATCGTCGATGATCTCGAGAGCATCGTTGTGCTCGGGGATGTCGGTGCCAAGCATCGATCGCGTGGGGACGAACGGAACGTCCATCGCGCCCGCAAGAAACATCAGCGAGGAGCCGAAGTTCGACACGTCGCGCATCTGCAGATGGTGTGGGATTTCGTTCTCGACAGCGTTCCGAATGTTGTGACCCTGCGAGATGAGACTCGTTCCGACCCAGGAGCCAACGTACTCGTCGACGCATCCCGCGCCGACCATGATGTCGAGCAGGGTCGTTCGAGCGTCATCGAGCACGGTTAGTCCGGTCTTCTTCTGGCGAACGATCTCCCGTGCGGCCGCCTCGGGATCGCGCCCACCCATCCCACCGAAGGCGACGCTCGACCCGTCGTGGACGTAGTCGGCGATTGCGGTCTCGAGATCCGTGATCTTCTCGCGTCCGTTCGGTTCGTCATCGGTTCCATCTCGGTGATCAGTACCAGTGTTCTGAAGTGTCATCGTGGTCTGAAGGGGGAGTAGTCGCGGTCGTCTACGGGTCTTGCGTGGTGGTCATCGATCTCACGGATCGGATGGGAAGCGAACTCCTCGAGAACCGAATCGAGTCCATCGACAGCAGCCTCGAGCAACAGTTCGCCGGCCTCCGAGGAAGCAGCAGTTGCGTCGCCCATGACGCCAGTCTCCGAGATCGTCGACCACCACTCCATCATCGTGACGGGCGTGGAATCCTCCGGACGAGTCTCGCCGGCGAGGTCGAGGTTGTTGAAGTGACGGCTCTCGGGGTAGGAAACGTCCCGGACGGCGGCGTCCATGTCAACTCGGTCAGGATGGAGATGCAGGTAGATCGAGGTCTCCATCTCTCCGGCGTGAGCCGACCCCTGTGGGCCGGCCTCGCGCACGGACGCAGCGACGTCCCGAACCTCCTCGAGTTGCCACCACGAGAGGAAAGCACAGTGGACGTGAGGGTACTGAAGAATAACCTGGCGGGTGACGAGTTCGAGCAAGTGGTGGTTCGAGCCGTGGCCGTTGACCAGCAGGATCTTCTCGAATCCGTGGTGGGCCAGTGACACGCAGACGTCGATGACGTAGTCGACGAACGTCCGCCAGCCGATCGTGATCCCACCCGGGTAGTCCATGTGGTGGGGCAGGTAGCCGTGATCGATCGTCGGAAAGAGGAGGATGTCCTCGCGTGCGGCGGCAGCCGGTTCGCAAATGGCCTCGACGATACGGCGGTCGACGTCCAGCGGGAGGTGGGGGCCGTGATCTTCGGTCGCACCGACAGGGATGAGCACCGTCGCTCCCCTCCCTGCGGCCTCGTCGATTTCGGGCCAAGTGAGTTCGTCGTACCGTCGTGGGGTCGCGTCGGCATCCTCACCCACCGTCGACCACCTCGTAGCCACACCACTCCATCGCGATCAGCGCGAGGGCCAGTGTCAGCTCCTCGAGTTCGTCGACGGGGAGGTACTCGTCGGTACCGTGGATGTTGTACGCGCCGGTGCCGAAACAGACCGCCGGCGTGTCGGCGTAGTTGACGAAAAAGCGGGTGTCGAGGCCGCCGGGGAATCCCTTCGGGTGGCTCTCCCGACCGAGAGCGCCGGTCGCGATGGAACGGACCGTCTGGACTATCGGTTCCTCCGCCTCGATCTTCGCAGAACTGCCACGCCAGCCGAACCACTCGACTTCGGGAGGATGTTCCTCGAGCCACGGGTCGCCCGCGGCCGCCTCTCGCACCGTATCTTCGACGACATCGTGGATCTTCTCGCGCGTTTCGTCGGGGGCGTGAGAAATGCGCGCCTCGAGAACGGCTTCATCCGGGACGCTCGAGGCCCACTCGCCGGCACGGATCCGTCCCAGGTTGAGCGAGACGGTATGTTCATGCCACTCTTCGAAGAGTTCGTCGTGAACCGTGATCTTGCGCTCGTCGTGGAGCGCCTCGAGCGCCTGGTAGATCGGAACGAGTTTCGACATGGCGTTGACGCCGTTGTCGGTCTCGGCGGCGTGAGCACCCTTCCCGCGAACGGTGACACGGAAGTACGAGACGCCGTCGTTGGCGATCCACTGGTCGAAACCCGTCGGTTCGGGATTGACGACCGCGTCGGCGGTTACGCCGTCGAGAACCGTCGCGAGCGAGCCGCCGAATCCACCGGCTTCCTCTTCGATGACGGTGTTGATCGTCAGATCGCCTTCGAGTTCGATCCCCGCGCGCTCGAGCGCGGCGACCGCGTAACACATCGCGGCGACGCCGCCTTTCATGTCGGACGCCCCCCGACCGAGGAGCCGGCTGTCTTCGATTTCTCCCGCGTATGGATCGAACGACCACTGGTCGGTATCGCCGGCTGGGACGACATCGACGTGGCCGTTGAACAGCAACGAGGGTCCGTCTCCCCGACCGGAACGCGTTGCGACGAGGTTCGGCCGATTCTCATACGACTGCCCATCGTTGGAGAACTCGGGATGGGACTTGAGACCGGTGACGTCGTCCGGCCAGATTTCTCGAACGGATAGTCCCATCGACTCGAGTTCCTCGCTGACGCGCTGCTGTGCCGGGCGTTCCTCACCCTGGACGCTCGGCACTCGAACCAGGTCGGCGGCGAACGACTGTATGTCCTCAGACAGGCCCTCAACGGCGGTTGCAACGCGTTCGACCGTGACTGGATCGGTCGAGCAGTTAGGACGGGTCATCCGTCACCTCGAGCGATCGGCACTGTGTTGGAGTGTGCGATACCATTACCACTCACTTGTCGCTAACATTGTTAAGTATTATGCCGTTTGTCCTTTCTTACGTTTAAAAAATCCCTGGAATTTCTACCAAGATTTATTACACACCCCAACCTTGCTACTTGTGTACAATGAGCCCAGATAGCGTACAGACGAATGGCGGCAAGGGGAGTAACGACCGGAACGGGCGCTCGCACCGCCGCCAGGTGCTACAAACGGTTGGTGGTGTGGGTGTCGCGGGGATGCTCGGATTAGCAGGTTGTCTCGGTGGGGATGATGATGGCAACGGAAACGGGAACGGAAATGGCAACGGAAACGGGAACGGAAATGGCAACGGAAACGGGAACGGTGATACCGACCCGGACGGCGACCTCGCAGATAGCCTCATACTCCAGATGACCGGCGGACACTACCTCGAGTCGTACGAGGAGCACGTGTTCGACAAATTCGAGGATGAATACGGTGTCGAAATAGAGGTCGCGCTGGTAGCCGATCAGTTCGATGGATACTCGCGGATACAATCAGGACAGTCGGATGCCGATGCCACCATTCCGTCTGCAAACACGTTGCATATGGGGGCGAGTGAAGGCGTGTGGTCGACAATAGACCCTGACTCACTCGATAATTACGATAACTTGTTGGATACCTTCAAGAACCCGATTTACGATCCTGGCGAAGAGATTCACGGCATTCCCTCTGTCTACGGTACCGTTGGGATGGCTTACAACCGTGACGAGTTTGGAGAACTCGATTCCTGGGAGGCCTGCTGGGACGAGGCGAACGATGGTCGGATTACGATGCAAGGAACGGACTTCCTGCGCGTATTTACGACGGCCCTTTACCTCGGCATGGATCCAAACGACATCCAGGAAAACGGATCGTACGAGGAGGGTATCGAACGTATCTGGGATTCAGTTCGAGAGCAGTCGGAACTGATCAACCAGTACTGGTCGAGCGGTGACGAACACGTCCGAATGTATGCACAGGGCGAAGCCGGTGTAGGAGAAGCGTGGGGAGGTCGTATCTTCGGCGCGGTAAACGACGGACACGACCATCTCGATTACGTCGTTCCGGAAGAGGGAGCCTACGGCTGGTCTGACAATTGGGTAATGGTCGATGGTATCGAGGAGGAACGGCGTCGCACTGTGTTGGCGTTCATGGACTTCCTCTTGGACGACGACGTCATCGTTCCGCTGACCGAAACACTCGGTTACCCGCCGGCAACCTCAGCAACCTCTTCGGCTATCGAAGACCTCTATGACTACGACCCATCCGGCGGAGAACGGCTCACGTTCCTCGACCCAGCATACCACGACGAGCACACCGACGAATGGTCTCAAGCGTGGGAGGAGATTCAGTCGGGCTAACGTGGAACGTGAGAGTAATCAGTTAGCACGATCAACATAATAGAGAACTATTCATGTCATTTCTCGAAATAAATTCACTAAGAAAGGTATTTGGTGACACAGTCGCTGTTGACGACGTTTCGTTAACGGTCGAAGAAGGCGACTTCATCACGGTCGTTGGCCCGAGTGGGTGTGGCAAAACGACGACGCTCCTCAACGTCGCCGGGTTGCAAGCGCCCACCAGCGGTTCGATCGAATTAAAAGGGCGCGATCTGACTGATCTTCCGGCCTACAAACGCGACATCGGCGTCGTGTTCCAGGATTACGCGCTATTTCCCCACAAAACCGTCGCCGAAAACATCGCATTCGGGTTGAAAATGCGCGGTGAAAGTCAGTCGAAGCGTGACGAGGTCGTCGAAGAGATGCTTTCGATGATCGATCTGGAGGGGTACGAGGATGTCTATCCCCACCAGTGTAGTGGCGGTGAACAACAACGCGTCGCCGTCGCTAGAGCATTAGCATTTGACCCAGATCTCGTCTTGATGGACGAACCCCTATCGAATCTTGACAAAAAACTCAGACAGTCGTTACGGACGGAACTCAAGCGGATACAACGGGAGACGGGTGTCACGACGATTTACGTCACCCACAATCAGACCGAGGCGTTATCGATGGGAGACAAAATCGCCGTGATGAACAACGGGAATTTGGAACAGTTCGCCGATCCGAAGTTAGCGTACGAAAAACCGGCTTCCCCCTTCGTCGCGAACTTCCTCGGTCAGTCTTCTCGGATCGATGGCACTCTTCGAACGGATAGTGCTCCACACGTCCAGCTGGAGAACGGAGCCATCCTGGAAGTCGACGTTCGGGAAGGATTCGACGACGGTGATGCTGTCGCCGTGTTTCTTCGAAACGAACTCGTTTCAGTGACCGAGAATCAACCCGCCGATGTAAACGCGTTTACCGGTAGAGTAGCGGAAGTCGACTACCAGGGACGTGATGTCATCTATTACGTGACCGTACCCGACCTCGATGTAACGGTTCAGGTTAGCGGTGACGGCAGGGGAACTGTCTACGAGGCTGGCAAAAAAGTTTGGTTGAGCATCGCCCCAGAAGACGTGATATACACCGCCTCAGAAGGACGAACGGGTGATCAAAAGCACGCAGCAGTGCAGACTTCGGTCGGAGCACAATGACTGCTCCGGACGGACACCGGATTGGGGAACGAATCACGTTCGATCAACATTCGGGTGAGAGAACGCACTGGGACTACGAGCGTAATGAGTTGTTCCGGGTGCTCGAACCCCTCGTGACCGAGAATCTCGAGACGGTTCAGGGGTTCATGGACGAAGAAGGAGTTGATGCAGTACTCGTCAATCGCTCGGATAATATGCGATACCTCACTGGCTATGGCCCCTACGATAGCTTTTCATTATCGGCTGAGCATGGCGCGATCATCCCTCGTGAAGGAGACCCGACGATTGTCGCCGCCCCGCGCCTGGCAACCGACCTCGATGACCGCCACTGGATCGACGATGTGGTTGCGTTCTCCACGACAGATGACGAAGCGCCGGATACCTTTGCAGAAGTGATTGCTGGCCATGGACTCGAAGATGGTGTTATCGCCCTCGATCCCCATCTCGAGTACCGCTTCGCCACAAAGCTCGAACGGGCCCTCCCCCGTGCCCAACTGCGCGACGCAGGTGAGATCCTCTTCCGAGCGCGAGCAGTGAAGTCGGATGCAGAAATCGCACTCATCGAGGAAGGGCTCTCGATCGCCGAACTCGGAATCGAAGCCGGTATCGATGCGGTCGAAGTTGGCGTTCGTGAGTGTGAGGTTTCGGGCGCGATTATGGATGCGATGCTTTCGGCTGGTGCAGCGGGGGCCTATGCGTTGCCGGCGATTGTCAGCTCGGGAATCCGGTGGTCACGCTGTCAGGAGTACCCCTCCAGAAAGCGAATCCGCCGTGGCGAGTTCGTCCAGTTAGACGAGGGGCCGATGTGGAAAGGGTACTACAGCGAACTGGCCCGAATGATGCTCCTCGGAACCCCAACTGATGAACAGCGGTCGATGTATCAGGCGACGTTCCAGGCCCACCAGGCAGCGATTGATGCAATCGAACCTGGTGTAACGGGCAACGCAGTGTATGATGCCTCACGCGAGGTGTTCGAGGAGTTCGGATACGAACAGTGGCTAACTGACGGAAACATCGGCCACGGTATCGGTGTTGTCGCTCACGAACCACCGTACATTGGTCCGACCGAGGCGGTCACACTCGAGGAAAATATGATCGTAATGATCGAGCCTGGCCTCTTTCGCCAGGGTGTCGCAGGCGTTCGGTTCGAAGATATGATCCTCGTCACGAAGCACGGATGCGAAATACTGTCACGAACTCCTCATCCCAACCATGACAAATTCATATAGGAAGAAAATGATACGAATCCGATCAATTGATGAACGATTCAACGGAGGCGAACGATGAGTTCCACCAATCTAAACCGGGACAGCATTCAGGACGCATTCCTGGCTACCAAAACGCGGTTAATGGAAAATCGACGAGTGCGTTTTCTCCTCTCACCGGGGCTTGGCCTCGTGTGGACGCTCGTCTTCTTGCTTATTCCACTGACAATAATCGTTGCCTTTAGCTTTTTCAGGTCAGGTGATGGGACGACCATCATCTACGAGCTCACGTTCGAGAATTATCTGCGGTTTATCGACGGGACGGTCTATCAACGAATTATCGTGAGATCGTTCGGTATCGGCGTCCTTACGACACTCATCGTCTTGCCATTGGGGTACACCCTCGGATACTTCATCGGGCGTTCAAAGAGCAAGTGGACGCCGATTCTACTCGGTCTCGTCGTCGTCCAGTTCTGGGTGCCACTCGTGATCCGTACGTACGCCTGGATTACGATACTGGGTCGAGAAGGAGTCGTCAACAATTTCCTCATGTGGACTGGATTGGTAGCCGAACCGCTCCAACTTCTGTACACCACTCACGGGATGCTCCTCGGACTTATCGTCAGTATCCTCCCATTCATGGTACTCCCCGTGTACGCATCGGTGAGCACCATCGACGAAGAGATTATTCAGGCGGCCAAAACGATGGGGGCTAGCGACATCCGAGCGTTTGTGGAAGTTACACTCCCACTTACCTGGCCCGGTGTCGTGTCAGGAATTCTGTTCACGTTCATCCTGTCGGCAGGCGCGTTCATCGCTCCTGAATTACTCGGCGGGAGTTCCGATCGACTCATCGCCCCGGTGATCGCAACCGTGTTTATGCAGGACTTCAACTGGCCGTTCGCCGCAGCACTGTCTCTCATCTACGTGTTGCTCATCGGCCTGGTATTGTACCTGTTTACGCGAAAGGCCGACCTGGAAGAGGCACTGGAGGGTGCATCACTATGAAGAGCGAATGGAACTGGCGGGCAATAAAAGGCATGTCACTGCTCATCTATCTGAGTATGCTGATACCGTTAGCGGTCATTGTGATCAATTCGTTCAATCCACAACGGATCGCTGGTTTCCCCCCGGAGAGTCTGAGTCTCCACTGGTACGGGGAGTTCTTTAACAACGAACTCTTCATCGATGCAGTTGTTGTCAGCATCAAAGTAGGAATTGCCTCGGCGCTGCTCTGTGGCGCCATCGGCACGGTGACTGCTATGGGCTTCGTCCGGAAGCAGTTCCCGATAAAAAACGCCCTCGTTATCGTGCTCTTGACACCGATGCTCGTTCCGCCTGTTATCATCGGCGTCGCAGCGACGGTTTTCTTCGTCGAAATCGGCTGGAACAGGAGTATCTGGTGGATCGTCGTCATGCATACGCTCATCGCACTCCCGTACGCGTTTCTCATCGTCCGCAGTCGATTGTTCCTCTTCAACACCACCCTGGAGGATGCCGCGATGACCCTCGGCGCTGACCGACTAACGACGTTCCGCGAGGTGACCTTCCCCATCATTTCCCCCGCGATACTGACAGCGATGGTGTTGGCCTTCGTTATCTCGTTCGGCGAGTTCACGGCGACGCAGTTCTGGGTTCACCGTGAAACGACGACTGTGCCAATTGTCATCTACTCGATGGCCAGGACACTCATCACGCCGGAGGTGAACGTCCTCGCAACGCTCGTACTCGTCGTCACGATCGTCGTTCCACTGGTTGCGCTCGTTATCCAGCAACGGCTCAGTGTGAACCGGACATGAGGTTGGTTGAATCCGTTTCCGCGCTAGCCGAACGTATACGGACTGGAAAAATTACCGCTACAGAGGCTGTAAATGCGTGCCTCGATCGCATCGAGAGCCAGGACGAGGGGATCAATGCCTTCGTGACAGTTACGGCAGACGAAGCGCGGAAGGCAGCACGTGAAGCCGACCGTGCTGTTTCGTCGGGCGAACCGCTCGAACCGCTACACGGCGTTCCGATTGCAATAAAAGACCTGTACGGCCACAAATCCGGAGTTCGAAATACCTACGGATCGGTTCCGTTTGCCGATAACATAGCTGAGAAGGATGCCCTCGTAGTCGAACGACTCGAGGACGCAGGTGCGATTATCGTCGGAAAAACGAATACACCCGAATTCGGTCACAAAGGGCTCACAGATAACAACGTGTGTGGGCCAACGAGCACCCCGTTCGATACCGATCGGAACGCCGGTGGATCGTCGGGTGGAAGCGCTGCTGCCGTTGCCGCAGGCTTCGTCCCTGCTGCACAGGGATCGGACGGTGGGGGTTCCATTCGTATTCCCGCGTCATTTTGCGGCGTCTATGGGCTGAAACCGTCGTTTGGCCGGGTACCCTATGAAGGGCGTCCCGATGCGTTCTCGGCGCACACACCGTTTGCGTTGGCAGGCCCCATCACGCGAACCGTCGAAGATGCTGCCCTCCTTCTCGATGTGATGTGTGGGCCGCACGAGCGAGATCCCATGAGTGTCCCGGATGATAGCCGAGACTACCTCGCGTCGGTCGATGACAGTGTTGACGGCCGTCGTATCGCCTACAGTTCGAATCTGGACATCTTCCCTGTCGACGAGGAGGTCTCGAAACTCGTCGAGAAAGCTGCGTACCGGTTTGAAGAGACAGGAGCGACGGTAGAGGCCGTCGACGTTGACTTCGGGTACGATCGTGACGAACTCATCGAGAACTGGCTCACTGTTTCGCGAGTAAAGTACGCGACTATGGCTGAACGGTTACGCGAAGATGGTGTCGATTTGCTCGGCGAACACCGCGAGCACGTCGCGCCGGAACTTCTCTCGCTCATCGAAGACGGTTCGTCGATATCGGGTATTGCGTACAAGCGAACTGACGAAGCTCGAACCGCTGTATTCGACACTATTCAGGACATCTTCGAAAGGTATGATCTCCTCGTTACGCCGACGGTGGCTGTCCCACCAGTCGAGAACGGAATGTTCGGTCCAACTGAAATTGCGGGCGAATCAGTTGATCAGTGGGTTGGCTGGTTCCTGACGTGGCCATTTAACTTGACAGGCCATCCTGCAGCATCGGTGCCTGCTGGCCGGACAGATGATGGGTTGCCGCTCGGAATGCAGATCGTTGGGCCTCGGTACGCTGATGATGCTGTTATTACGGCGAGCGCAGAATTCGAACGAGTGCAGCCGTGGAAGGACTGGTACGATGACGTCGATACCAATGTATAGTGTGTCGTAGCCGACGAACTGGCCGGGAGTGGCTCGAGTACCGCTACCTACTTACACGAAGTTAAGGAGAAAGCCCACGACTCCAGTCGTGTAGAGGATGTCAAGAAGTTACGCCACTCGTTGTGCGAAGCGCGCGCCACTCGTTATTATCGATCATTCCCACGGCCACCGGTTCGTTATTCGAAGCGCCTCTTCGGTGCCGGAATCGATACCCGCTTTTACGTCGCTTTGAGTTTTATGCTGAAGCTTTCGATCCTGCTCGCTGAGTTTGAATACACTCGCCGCAAGTGGGACGACTAAGTCACGGAGATCTCGATTGTCGAGTTTGTCCAGCGTATCTCCATCTGTATGTGACCATAACCGACCGAGCCCCCATCTCCGGTCATCGTCGTCACGGATGGATTTCGCTTCTAGACCCGGAATGCCGCGTTCTACGAACGGCCACTGATCGGCGAACAACGCAAGCGACGGATCGATTTCTATCGGTATCTGTAACTCCTCTCGAACTTCAGCGAATACCGCTTCGACGCCTTCAAACTGGCAAGTGCATACGTCTAACGTTCGCTCGTGTCCTATCCCGTCCAAATTCAAGATGCATTTTACATCGTCTCCATTATTGGCCGCAAGCCAGTGTTTGGCACCGAGCGAACCTGCTTCTTCCGCGCCGAACGCGATCAACCGCACTTTTGTTTCCAATTGGGATTCAAACTGTGAGAGTAGCCGCCCAATTTCACCGAGTAATGCACATCCGGTGCCATTATCGACCGCTCCTTCGCCGATGTCATGAGCATCAATGTGTGCACTGACCAGAACTTCCTCTTCGGTGTCTGGGCCGATTGCAGCCGACACATTCTGCGAGGTCGTTGGCGCATTTTCACACTGAATCTGCAATTCCCCTATCACTTCACCGTCGCCACAATATCGTTTGAGTCGCTCAGCCACCTCCTTACTGATCCCACAGGCGGGTATTTCGCCAATGTCGTCGAACGTAAACGACACCCAACCGGTAGACGGTAAACATCCTTCGAGTGGTGCCCAGTACAGAAATCCCGATGCACCAGCGTCGATCGCTCGATGATATTTCTCCGTGCGGTGGAAGCGTCGATCGTATCCTCTCGGAATATCGTCAGATGCCCCTACCAAAACGATCTTGTTCTCGATATCCGCTTGCTCAAAGTCTCCGGGCGTGCCGACCCCCACATCGACGATCTCTGTCCTGACGGTGCTAGCCGGTGTTGCTGGTAGTGCGATAATTTCGTGTCTGGAACTAAACGTCCGATCGCGTGGAGAAAGAAGCCTGAGCGATGCCGAATCACGCCACCAGCCGCCGATTTCGAATTCGTCGACCTCCACATTTTCCAACTCGAGATCTTCGAAAACCGTTTTCACAAAACGGGCAGCCTCTTTTTCACCGCGTTGGCCCGCCATCCGATTCCCATCGGCAACATCGACGAGCTCTTCCAAGATTTCCCAAGAAAAATTGCTCGTATACGCGTCCCCGGTTAACCGCTGGTAGTTTATGTTTTTCATCGTAGTGGTGTGTCTTTGTTCCGCCCATCTGCCTACGTTACCCATTCTGTGGAAAGAACGTCGATGGGATGTCTGGCTGATATGGACCGGTTTGTATACCAGTGTTAGGTAATCGACTCAAGATCATAAACAGTAGGTGTTTTGATACGGGGATATATGACCAAAGTTAACTGCCGTACTGATTATCACCCCCTCACAAGACCATCAACGAGCGTTTCGATTGGAGTGAACCGACGTCTCGGTTCGTCACGTGTTGAATACTGGTGTTATCTAGTTGTCGTTTAAAAGCTCGAAAATCTCGGGATCAGTTCGGAACTTGAGCAGATTGTGGACGACGGAGTTTCGAACGTTCGAGACGACGTTGCCGTACCGCTTGTAGAATTCGTGAATCCACTTCGACTCCGCTTCCCGCGTTCTGAACATCATGATCGTCTTCCACTGGTACTCGCCGTTCGAGATGAAGTACATCATCGTGTGTTCGTCGTCCATGATGTATTCCATCGCTTCCTCCCAGTGATTGCCAAAGTGTTCCGGGTTAAATTTGAACTCGAATAGTGCAAAATTGTAGAATTGCTCATTCGGAAGGATCGCTTCACGAAAGATGTCCTTTTCGCGCATTTGCCGGATCGTCTCGCTAACGGTCACGTGTGAGACCTCGATGTCGTACTTCTCCTCGAGAACTGTCGCGAGTTCCCGACTCGAGAGTTGTGGATCGCGCGCGAGCTCCCGTAGTATCTTGAGATCACGGTCCTTGAACTCCCAGTCGACGCCGTCGGGTTTCGGTTTGTTTGTCATGAGTAGGTGTCCTGACGGGAGCATTATTTACGTTCCGAGTAGTTTCAGGGAACTGACCGGCTTTCGCGGAGTGCGGCGTATCCCTCCGTCAGGTATATACCCTTGTTTATCATCGTTAATCAATAGTAGGGTATTGATTAGCATCGTATGACGAAATCATCATATACCAAAGCAGACAACGAGAGAATCGAATCCGCCTACGACGAGTACCTGATGCCGATCTGGAAGTCACTCGACGTCCCAGTTCGGGAGGCCTCGGGCTGTACGCTCACGGATTTCGAGGGCAACGAGTATCTCGACCTGTTCTCGGGCATCTCGGTCGTCAACGTCGGCCACGGAAACGAGGCCGTGGCGAATGCCGCCACAGACCAGCTCGAGCGATTCGTTCACGGCTGTTCGTACGTCCACCCGAACGAGCCGGTTGCCGACCTGGCAGAGCGCATCGCCGAAATTACGCCGGGCGATCTCCAGAAGACGTTCTTCTGTAACTCGGGTACCGAAGCCGTCGAGGGTGCCGTCAAACTCGCTCGCAAACACACCGGGTCGAAAGAGGTTATCGCCCTCGAGATGGCGTTCCACGGCCGAACGCTCGGGAGCCTCGCGCTCACCGGCAACCGTGCGTACAAGGACGGAATGGCCCCGACGCTCAACGACGTCGCCCACGCACCAGCGCCATACCAGTATCGGTCATCCCATCAGGACTGCTCGGAGGCGGTGTTCGCCGAACGCGCCGCAGCGGACATCGAACGCGTGATCGACGCCCACACATCCGGTGACCTTGCAGCGATCATCGTCGAACCCGTGATGGGCGAAGGTGGCATCGTCGTTCCCCCGGCGGACTACCTCGAGCGCGTCCAAACGATCGCACATGAACACGACGCGCTGCTCATCGCCGACGAGGTGCAGACGGGATACGGGCGTACGGGCGAACTATTCGCCTGCGAGCACTTCGACGTCACCCCGGATATCCTGACCCAGGCGAAGGGAATCGCCAACGGCCTCCCGCTCGGCGCGTTTACCGCTCCGGCGGCGATCGCAGACTCCTTCGAGTCGGGCGACCACCTCTCGACGTTCGGCGGCAACCCTGTCGCCTGTGCGGCAGCGCTCGCTTCGATCGGGGAACTCGAAGGCGAAGTCACTGCGAACGCTCGTGAGCAAGGTAACTGGCTCACAGAAGAACTCGAGGCACTCGAGAACGAGTACGCCGTCGTCGGTGAGACGCGCGGTCTCGGGCTCATGCAGGGCGTCGAACTCGTCAATCCGGACGAGACCGGGCCCAACGGCGTCGCACCGGCGCCGGACCCGTCGCTCGCGAAACACGTGTCGTCACACCTCCGCGACGCAGGCATCGTGATGGGCGTTGGCGGGTTCTACAAGAACGTTATGCGCTTGCAACCGCCGCTATCGATCACACAGGAGGAACTCGAGCGCGGGCTCGACGGCCTCCGAGTGGCGCTCGAGGCCGAGCGATAATCCGAAACGACCGGCGGTCATTCGACTGCCCTGTTCGAGATGCCAACCGTTCTGTCACAACGACCTGTCACCAGCGTCGTGTACCGTAAACGTGACTGTAGCGTCGTGTCCCGCCCCGAGCGCGTCGACCAGTTCACGATCGAATCCCTCGGCAGCGTGCTCGGCCTCGAGCATGACCGTTCTGTCGTCGACGTACTCGCTCGTTCGACCGACGGCACTCCGCTCGTTGGTGAATTCGAGTGCAGGGTCGCCCCGCCCGGCGACGCTGTCGCTGTGTCCACCGGTCTCGATCGTGACCGTGATCGTCGCTGTCGTCGATTGGCAGGCGTCGATAAATTCGGGAGCAAAATCCGCGGGGGTGCGGTCGGCCTCGATAGCGAGGATACAATCGCCGGCAGGTGTCAGAAAGTCATCCGAGGTGATTTCGAACGTGCTCGAGTGTCGAGCCAAAACGTGTTCGTGTCCACGGGCGTGTATCACTTCAGTCAGCGGTGACTCGAAGGTGTCTCCTTCGGGTGCACTCTCGTCCGTCGCGTGGTCCATACTCGAGCCAACAGCCACCGGGTGAAAACGGAATCGGATTCGCATGAGCGTGACCGATATCGTCGACCGCAGTATCCGACCACCGGCGCAGTGGCCCGTTGCTTTACACAGCCTCGAGGAGAAAGCCCACGACTTGAGTCGTGGGTGGATGTCAATTAGACCAGGCTCGCCCCGTCAAAGGCAGACCGCTTGAACTCGATGTCCAGCAACTCGAGTAGCGTGGGCGCGATGTCGTAGAGGTCGGCGTCTTCGATCTCGGCGTCGGGATCGTCGATAATCAGGGCAGTGTCGTCGAAACTGTGCATTCCGTTTCGTGGCCCAACGTCGAACACCTCGGTGTCGGCTTTGAAGCCGGATTTGAAGTCAAAGCCGTTGTTGGGGATTGCAACCAGGTCGGGAGCGATGTCGTCGTGTTCACCGCGGAACGCCGTCTCTTTGTCGACGACGCGGTCGACGACCGGATTGCCGTTCGGCCCCTCGAGCGACTCGAGCATCCCCCTGAGTTCGTCTCGGACATCGTCGTACTCGGCTTCCGGGACGGACCCGCGTGGTTCTCGCCCCTCGAGGTTGAGGTAGAAGCGACCGGGAATAAACGAGTAGGCACGCGTCTCGTCGGCGATATCCGCGAGTTCCTGTGGCGAATCAGTGTCGAACGAGAGCCAGCCCTCCTGACGGAGCCACTCGTTGAAGTGCACTTCGTACTCGAGGCTCGTGAATCCGTGGTCGGAGGCGACGACAAGCGTGACGTCATCGGGGAGCAGGTCCCGAATCTGGCCAATATAGTCGTCCAGCTTCTCGTAAAATTCGAGGAACTCGTCGTGGTACTCACCGTTCTGTTCGTAGTCTTTGAACAGGAAGTGATTCACGCGGTCGGTCGTCATGAACACGCCGAAAAACAGGTCCCAGTCGTCTTCCTCGAGATAGTGCCGGAAGGCTTCGAATCGGGCGTCGAGCGTTTCGTGTGCGTCTTCGATGAAGGCAGTTTTGTCCGCTTCGTGGCCCAGTTTGGGGTTCACGTCGATTCGGTATTCGATGGATTCGAGGTGCTGGCGTACGTCCTCGGGGAAGGCCGCCTTATCGAGGCCCGGAGAAAGAAAACCGGACACCATACGCTGGATGTCTCGCTGTGGCGGGAACGTCACGGGGACGTTGAGCACGGTTGCGTTTCGGTTGGCCTCGGTCACCCGGTCCCAGAGGCGAGTGGCCTGGACCTCACGTCCCATCGGGACGTACGTCTCATAAGTACCGATCTCGCGGTCCTGGAAGCCGTATACGCCCGTCTCGCCGGGATTAACGCCGGTCGACAACGCCGGCCAGCACGCACTCGATTCCGGCGGCACGATACTCGAGATCTCGGCAGCAGTTCCCTCCGTCGCGAGGGCGTCGAAGGCAGGAAACCGATCACGATTGTCTGCCAGTAAACTATACGGCACGCCATCGATGCCGATAAACGCGACGCGCGGCTTCTCATCGCCGCGCAATCGGTCGAACAAGCCCATGGGGGTCCGTAGTTCGACTGGCTACAAGAAGGTTCGTCTCGAGACACTGTTTTCGAGAATGACGGACAGTGGGCACGTGTTGCCGCAGTGTCGGGGTACAGTCCCATCGGTCCGGTGATCCGTTAGTGGTTCTGGCAGTGATTGTCACCTCATCGAAATGGATCTCGGGCCTGCGGTTCCGGGAACATGCGCGATACGTTCGGTGCCAGAACGTCCTCGGAACCGCTACAGAGAATTTACTTGAGGGATGCCACGGAGAGGCCGTCGACGAGGTCACCTGCAAGCACGGTGACGTCGAAGCCGTCGATTTCGAGCCCACCGATAACCGGCGTGGTCTCGCTGGCAGGCTGAATCCGGTAGCGGTCACTCGAGAAGTTCGTGACCCATGTGTAGCCATCGCGAGCGCCCACGCGAACGCCCTCGGAGAGTCGAGTGCTGTAGTCGACGCCGGCTCGCTCGAGTATCGGTTGGACGAGGGCGTCGGCGAGGTTGGCTTCGGGCCAGACGCCACAGTAGGTGACCGTCCCATCTCGTTCGTCGTTGACCACGGCGGCTGGTCGGCCCTCGGCAACGCCACCGTTCGATCCGTCGTATTCGAGCACGGGTGTCGCAGTCGTCGGCTCGAGCCACTCACCCCAGGTTCGGTACTCGTAATTCGTCTTTGTCTCGAGATGGGTGACGCGGCTCTCGAGGTGTGGTGGCAGCGATTCGTGTTGGTCAACGTATGCGCCGACCAGGTCCGTGAGCGGGCCAGGCTGGAGTCGTGGTTGCAGCTTGTTGTAGGCGTCTTTGACACCAGTCCGGGGACCGAACAGCAACTCGCCACCCGTCTCGACGAAGTCGGTCAGTCTGGCAGCCAGCGGGTCGGTTACCAGATGCAGTGCCGGTGCGGCCACGACGTCGTATCCTGAGAGGTCACTCGAGGGGTGGACCACGTCGACCTGCACGCCGCGTTCGCGAAATGCACTGTAAAAGGCGTCGAGCAGGTTCCAGTAGTCGAAATCCGGCGCGTGTGGCTGTTCGGACAGCGCCCAGAGGTTGTCGTAATCGTGCAACACAGCGACGGGAGCGTCGACGTGGGCCAGGCCGTCCTCGAGGACGTTCTCGAATTCTGAAGCAGCCTGTGTCGCGTCCTCGTAGCCACGGTCCGGCGACCCGTCCTGTTTTCGGAGGCCGGCGTGATACTGTTCTTGCCCCTCGACAGCGCGTCGCCAGCGGAAGTACAGGACGGCATCGGCTCCGTGGGCGACAGCGTGGTGGGCCCAGAGACGCATCGCACCGTCGCCCGGCTGTGGGCAGTGCGGTGGCCAGTTGACGTCGCCCGGCTGTTGTTCCATCACCCAGAACGGGCGGTCGAGTACGCTTCGATAGATGTCGTGATCCATCCCGACCTGGTCAGGATCGCCCGCACGAAGCTGGTCCGGTGTTGGTTCGTGTCCATCCTCGAGGCGGTCCTGGACGAAGCCGGTTGGATACGAGTCCCAGGAGACGAGATCCAGATCTTCGCTGATCGAGTAGGCGTCGAGCGAATCGAACCGACCCATGAAGTTGTGGGTAATAAACCAGTCGTCGTTACATCCGCGAAGCAGGTCCGCGTGGAGCCGGTTGTACTCGACCACCGAATCGTTCGCAAATCGGTAGTACTCGAGCAATCGCGATGGGTGGTGTTCGGCGGCCGTGTGACGCGGCGGGTCGACGGTTTCGAAATCGTTGTAGCGCTGGCTCCAGAATGTGTTCCCCCAGGCGGCGTTGAGTTGCTCGACGGTTTCATACCGATCAGCTAGCCACTGGCTGAACGCCACCGAACAGTCATCACAGTAACACCGTACGGTGTCGTGACAGCCGAATTCGTTATCGGTTTGCCAGCCAGCGACGTAAGGGTTGTCGGCGTAGTGGTCGGCCAGTTTCTCGACGATTCGGCGTGTCTCCTCGCGGTAGGCCTCGGAGTTGAAACAGTAGTGTCGCCGACTGCCGAAGCCTCGAGGCGTTCCGTCGGGTTCTGCTTGCAAAATCTCCGGCCGTTCGTCGACGAGCCACTTCGGCGGGGTCGCCGTCGGCGTACACAGGACGGCTTTCATCCCGTGCTCGCCGATCAGTTCGACGGCCCTGTCGAGCCACTCGAAATCGAACTCTCCGCGTTCGGGTTCGAGCACGGCCCAGGAGAACTCGGCCATGCGAACGTACTCGAGACCCGCCTCAGCCATCGCCTCGATGTCGGTTTTCCACCGCTCTCGAGGCCACTGTTCCGGAAAGTAACAGACGCCTATCGACATACCCAAACCGTTCGCCGACGGCTACCTAAGCCTTGTCATAGCAGGGTATTTGTGACGGCAGTTCGATGCTCGCGCATGCACAATCAATCGGAAAACGGAACCTCGGTCGGGTACGATGACGATCACTCGAGGATAGTCATCGGTCGGACCGACGACGAAGGCCCCATTTTCGACGGATCCGTCGACGTTCGCCCACAGGGTCCGGAACCGTCCGACGCGTCCGCCTCAGCGCTCGAAAGTGAGGTTTCCCTCGAGACAGACGTTTCGCTCGAGACGAGTGCGGGCGGCGTCACCGTTTCGATGGCGATAACTAACACTGGCGAACAGCCACGCTCCCTCGATAGTCTCGTCTTCAATTTCGAAACGGCTGACGAATCTCCACCTTTCGGACCCAACAGTCGGATCTACCGCCACGGCTATCAGTCCTGGTCGCCCACGGCGACGCTTCCAGTTGGCATTCGCTTCCCCGAAGAATCGCCCAACAATGCCCCGATGATGCTCGATCTCGAGGCACCGAAGAATAGGCGGACGAGCAGTTACCTCACCGGATTTGTGAACGGGTCTGGCGGGGCGGTAACGATGGGATTTCTCGAGCACGATCGCTTTTGTACCCGTTTCGACGTTCGTGACGACGAGCGTGGTATCCACGAGGTCGCCGCCGTCTGCCCCTTCGATGGGATCACACTCGAGTCGGGGGCACGCCTCGAGAGTGCGACGCTCTGGATAGATACGACCCGCTCCTTGGAAGATGGTCTCGCCACGATTGCCGACCTCGTGGCGGAGGAGATGGGGGCCAGGGTGCCCGAAACGGTGCCAACCGGCTGGTGTTCGTGGTATCACTACTTTACCGACGTCACCGAAGCCGACGTCAGGGAGAACCTCGAGGAACTCAAGTCGTGGGGAATCCCCGTCGAAATCGTCCAGTTGGACGACGGGTATATGAACGCCTTCGGGGACTGGCGAACGATCGACGACGACTTCGATTCGATGGCCGGATTGGCGGGAGATATCGAGAGCAAGGGGTTCACGCCGGGCCTCTGGCTGGCACCGTTTTACGTCGAAGCCGGCTCACACCTCTTTCAGGACCATCCGGAGTGGTTCATCACTGACCCCGAAACGGGTGACCCAGTCGATGGCGGCTTTCGCGCTGGCGATCATCTGTACGGACTCGATACGACACATCCCGACGTACAGCCCTGGCTCCGCGAAACGTTCGAGACGGCTGTCGAGGAGTGGGGATTCCAGTATCTCAAACTCGACTTTCTCTTCGCGGCCGCACTTCCAGGGTCGCGCTACGACGACGATGTCACGCGTATCGAGGCCTACCGAACGGGAATGGAGATCATCGACGACACTGTCGGCGAGGACGTCACGGTGCTCGGCTGTGGAGCGCCGCTCGCACCCAGCGTGGGTCTCGTCGATGCGATGCGAATCGGTCCCGACACCGACCCAGTCTGGGAAACTGTGGGCGAATCTGCCAGCCAACCGGCGCTCAAAAACGCCGTCAGAAACACTCTTACCCGGCAGTTCCTGCACCGGCGCTGGTGGCTCAACGACCCCGACTGCCAACTCGTCAGGGAGACGAGCGACCTCACGACGCCCGAACGGAAAGCATTCGCCGCGCTCGTCGCCACCACGGGCGGCGTGAACGTCTTCTCCGACCGAATCACCGAAATCGACCCTGCTGGCCGCCGCCTCCTCGAGCGAAGCCTTCCACCGGTGGAAACCGGCGTCGTCGAGGGACTCGCCGACAGGGAGTTCCCGACTCGCGTGATCTGTGACCGAACTGGCGACGGGGCGACGACGGTTGCGCTGTTCAACTGGAGTGACGAGCAGCGGGCTGTTTCGTTCGACCCGCAGGAGTACCTCGAGGGAACCGACGCCACGGACGACACAACCGTCGTCTGGGATGGCTTCGCTGGCGAGCGCCTCTCGGAGCAGCCCCCCATCGAACGCGACCTTGCACCCCATGATGCGGCCCTGTTCGCAATTGGAGACAAGGAGGTCATTGAAGCGAGTTCCCCCGACTCGCTCACCGGCAGCCAGTAGTAGGACACGCATTCGAGACGGCTCTGACACTCGACGTCGCAACCGACGTCTTATGAACATCTGGCAACTGAGAAGCGAGTATGAAGGCTGACCCGCCCCTGATTCTCGATATCGACGGGACGCTGACTCGTCCAGATCGCTGGGGTATCGATCCGCGTGTGTTTGACCCGTTGTGGGAATGGAACGCCCCCGTCGTGCTCGCAACGGGAAAGGCGTTTCCGTACCCCGTTGCTCTCTGCCACTTTATTGGAATTCCACAGCTAGTCGTGGCAGAAAACGGTGGCGTCGTGTACACCGACGATTCGGTGACGATTACCGCTGACCGGAGTGGGGCACAGGCCGTTGTCGATGCATACCTCGAGGCGGGTCACGACCTCGGTTGGGGGCCGGAAGACACCGTCAATCGCTGGCGCGAAACCGAAGTCGCCATCAGCCGCGAGCAACCTGAGGGGCCACTGCGCGAGATTGCAACCGAACTCGGTCTCGAGGTACTCGACACCGGCTACGCCTACCACGTCGTCGACCCCGCCGTCTCGAAAGGCAACGGCGTCCGTCTCGTCGCCGAATCGGAAGGGTTCGACCTGACAAACGCGGTCGCCGTCGGCGACTCCGTCAACGACGTTTCCACGTTCGAGGCCGTCGGCCAGAGCTTTGCCGTCGCCAACGCCGATACCCGCGCGAAAGCAGCCGCAGACGAGGTCCTCGAGGCCGAACACGCCGATGGAACGCTGGACGTGCTCGAGCGTGTTCGCGGGACACAAGCGTAGCGTTTTGTCCCTTCGCTGGTACAATCTCGACACCACACGACTTTTACTCGCGGCCGTCCAACCGATTTCCAACATGAGTGACGCCGAATCGGGGGCGCTCGAGGCAGCCGAGACCGAAGTCGTCGACGGTGGCGACCCGGAGCGAGAGGAGGGTGGTGGGGCGAGTGAGGAGGCGGGTTCGTCAACCGACGATGACGGGCCGATGCAAGTCGACTCACCGAACTATCACAACGAGAATCACACGGCAGCCCAGACCTGTGGCTGGACGGCAAACGCCCTGCGGGGCGAGGGTAAATGCTACAAAAACATCTGGTACGGCATCGAGTCACATCGTTGTATTCAGATGACGCCCGTGGTTCGTTGTAACGAGCGCTGTGTCTTTTGCTGGCGAGATCACAACGGCCACGCGTACGAACTCGACGGCGTCGAGTGGGACGACCCCGAAGCAGTCGTCGACGCTTCGATTCGCTTACAAAAGAAGTTGCTCTCGGGCTTCGGCGGCAACGACAAAGTGCCTCGTTCGGCGTTCGACGAGGCGATGGAACCGCGCCACGTCGCGATCAGTCTCGACGGTGAACCGTCGCTGTATCCGTACCTCCCGGAACTTATCGAGGCGTTTCACGACCGCGATATTACGACGTTCCTGGTGTCGAATGGGACGCGTCCCGAGGTCCTTCGAGAATGTGATCCGACCCAGCTGTACGTCAGCGTCGACGCGCCCGAACGCTGGACGTTCGATCAGGTCGTGAAAGCGATGGAAGACGACGCCTGGGAGAAACTCGTCGAAACGATGGACGTGCTCGCAACAAAAGACGAGACGCGAACCGTGCTTCGAACGACGCTCATTGACGGCGAGAACATGCGAGACCCCGACTGGTACGCCGCCTTCTATCAGCGGGCAAACCCCGATTTTGTCGAACTCAAGGCGTACATGCACGTGGGACACTCTCGAGGGCGTCTCGACCGATCGTCGATGCCCGAACACGAGGATGTCATGGAGTTTGCGAACGCGGTCGCGTCTCACATGCCCGAGTTCACTGAAATAAAAGGTGTGCCACCCTCGAGGGTTGCGCTGCTCTCGAAGACCGATGATACGTGGGTCCCGAAATTGAAAAAGGACAGCGAGTTTTGGGAACGCGATCCAGTCACGAGCGATTGAGACGGCCTCCTGTCACTCTTTGTCGGTGATTTTACAGAATACAAGGAGAAAGCCCACGACTTTAGTCGTGGGATGAATCCGACAACGCTGCCACAGGGGGTGTTCGAGATGTCGGGGTGATATTTTTAAGTACCTATGGGCCGTAAGCATACGCATCCGAGGCGGTTTATCCGCCCACCTAATCGGACAATATCGCGATTCCCGATTCCAAGCAGAAGACACCCCTTCTGTGTCAGAAGCGGGGTGCAGTCAAAAAGTATCTCTGAATCCCATGTCGGGATAGGAGTAACGGCTGATTGGCACAGCCAGTAGTCGCCCTCCAGGGTGTCTACAAACCGTAACCATCCCAACCCAGCGGTGCGGTGCCGTGGGAATCCTCGCCCTTCAGGGCGGGGAGGATGTCAATGATCGTCATCTCACGGTATATCGAACAGTTAGCCTGGGAAGCGGGACGGGGAACGCTTCGGAGTTCGTTTCAGAACCTTTCTCACGTGACCGACGAAGTGGGAACGCACAACGTCTACAAATCGATGGGGGAAACTGGTGTCGACGTGCACCTGTATGGGTACGAATCCGCGGAATCGAACATCGAGTATCTTCAATCTGACCTCGAGGTAAGCGTCCACGCGGGCGATTCAGCCGAACACCACAACGCCTGGTTCGTCGTCTTCCGCCCTGACGAGTGGACCGAACAGAAGAAGGGGGCCGCACTCGTCTGTCTGGAGATGGAGCCGCGAATCTGGGACGGATTCTGGACGTACGACCGAGAGCGCGTCGTAGCGATCGATGAATACATTGCAGCGACGCTCTGAAGAGTATATAATTGGATAGCAAAACGTAAACGGCTTTCAACAGCTTTCCAGTTTTGTTATGCATACCATATTCGGTATGCTTATGTCGTGACAACCCAAACTGTCGACCATGCACGAGACTGTTCAATCTACCGTCGGGTACGACGAACTCGCCGTACTCAAACTCCTCGCACTGGACGGTGGATTGACGGGTGAGCGGAAAATCTCCTGTTCAGTCCTGGCCGATCAGCTAAACGCATCGAATCAGACCGCCTCGAGACGCCTCCAGCGACTCGAGAGCGAGGGATATCTCGAACGTGACACAGTCGCCGACGGGCAGTGGATAACGATAACCGATGCCGGAACGGCAGTCCTGCGATCGGAGTACGAAGAATACAAGCGGGTCTTCGAACACAGTGGCGAAATCGAACTCGAAGGAACCGTAACGAGTGGGATGGGCGAAGGCCGCCACTACATTTCGCTCCCGGGCTACAAACGTCAGTTCGAAGAACGTCTGGGATACGAACCGTTTCTCGGGACGCTCAACGTCGAACTCACTGACGACAGCATTCGACGACGGAGTGCGATGGTCTCACTCGAGTCGATTCCGATCGATGGCTGGGAAGACGAGGAGCGGACCTACGGCCCAGCCATTTGCCATCCTGCCACGATCGAATTGCGTGATGGCACCCGCTACGAGACAGCCCATACGATCGCTCCCGAACGAACCCACCACGACGAAGATCAACTCGAATTGATCGCACCGGACAAACTGCGTGAAGAACTCGGCCTCACGGACGATAGCCACGTGACAATTACCGTGGGAGATCACTGATACATATGAACGGACCAGATGCCAGCACGAATCATCGGAGTGAGCAGTTATCGACCAGTACCACAACGGGGAGCACAGGCACACACACCACCGCCGAGCCGACGGTTGGCAACGCAATCAAGGCCCTTGCAAACGGCGAACCGATTCTCGTCCACGACGCCGCCGACCGGGAGGGTGAAACCGACCTGATTTACCACGCAGATGCGGTCACACCGGATGCCGTTTCTCGTCTCCGAAACGACGCTGGCGGGCTAATCTGTGTCGCACTTGGCGATTCAGTTGCTGACTCGTTCGACCTCCCCTTCTACACCGATGTCGTCGACCATCCGGCTGCCACCGATCACGACCTTGGCTACGACGAACGCTCCTCGTTCTCGCTGACAGTCAACCACCGGGATACGTATACCGGCATCACCGACGCGGACCGATCATTGACGATTCGCTCGCTCGGCCACGCGGCCAAAAACCCCGGCGAAACGGTGTTCGAGGAGACGTTCCGAGTGCCCGGACACGTCCATCTCCTACGGGCGGCACCGGACCTGCTTGCACAACGCGAGGGGCATACGGAACTCGGTGTTGCCCTGGCTGCAGCCGGCGACCTTTCGCCAGCAGTCGTCGTCTGTGAGATGCTCGATGACACCTCCGGCCAGGCACTGACTCCAGAGGATGCACAGTCATATGCTGATCGTCACGGCTTCGTCTACCTCGAGGGTCGAGACGTCCTCGAAACTTTCTAACCCCTCCTAATTACGGCGTTTTCACACGATGCAATTTCGCCATCCGCCATCTCGGGTGTATCAATTGTAAGTGACGAAGCCACCCTTCCGTCCCTGTGATAGCGACGAATAATCGCGAACGTTCATTACGGAGGGCTTCCTCTGCCCGGGTATGGGATTCGACGAGATGGACGTCGACACGATCTGGATGGATGGCGAGTTCGTCGACTGGGACGACGCGCAGATCCACGTGCTCACACACGGAATGCACTACGGAACCGGTGTGTTCGAGGGTGCACGGTGTTACGATACTGAAAACGGACCAGCGATCTTTCGCTGGGAGGAACACGTCGACCGACTGTTCGACTCCTGTCTTCCGTACGAGATGGAGATCGACCACTCCCGTGAGGAACTGACCGAGGCGACGAAAGAACTCATCACCCGCCAGGAGCTCCCTTCGTGTTACATTCGCCCGCTAGTCTATTACGGATACAACAGCCTTGGCGTCAGTCCAAGCGATTGCCCGACTCGCACGATGATCGCCGTCTGGCCATGGGGTGCCTACCTCGGTGAAGACGCTCTCGAGAACGGAATCGACGTGATGGTTTCGTCCTGGCGAAAACACGCCTCGAGCCAGATTCCAACCAATGTGAAGACGACTGGCCTCTACGTAAACAGCCTTCTCGCAGGCGAAGAAGCGCGGCGAAACGGCTGTGCCGAAGCGATCGTTCTCAACAAGGAGGGCAACGTCGCCGAAGGTCCTGGCGAGAACATCTTCCTCGTGCGTGACGGCGAGATTTTCACGCCCGGACTCTCCGAATCGATCCTGGATGGGATCACCCGCAACTCGGTCATCCGCATCGCTCGAGACCTTGGGTACACCGTCAACGATACCGTCTCAATTTCCCGCGGTGAACTCTACACGGCCGACGAACTGTTCTTTACTGGGTCAGCTGCCGAAGTGACACCGATCAAGCAGGTCGACAACGTTGCTATCGGTAATGGCTCTCGAGGCCCGATTACCGAAGAGATTCAGCAGAAATTCTTCGACGTCGTCGAACGACGAACCGACGAGTACGAAGAGTGGTTCGAATACGTCTAGATCGGATTGCAGGATAACGGCAGTGACGGCATTTTGCAATACTGTCATTGCTCGAGTAGGCAGGACATAACGGCGACTCTTGGAATTCTTGAGGCCCCGAGCGATAACGGGTTCTCTCGAGCCGCTTCGGGGGGCATAAGTATCAGGTCTCCTCGAAATCGCCCAGAAAGGCGTCGAAATGAGGTTCGGCCCGGTCGGTATCCGGTGTTTCCGAACCGTAGGTATAAAAATACCCGTTCTGGTCTTCGGTGATTCGTGCCTCGAGATACGTATGTGCGGCCCGCCGTGAGAGGACCCCCATCTCGACGATATCTGCGAGTGCGGTCTTGGTTGCGCGAAACCAGGTTCTGACCGCCAGGTCGCGTTCTCCAGGTTCGACGTCGATGAGTGCGCCACGACCCTGTTCCCGACCATCGTGCCACTCGAGCCAGCAGACGCGATAGGCCTGTACCTCGAAGTCTGGAGACACCAGATAGAGGGCCTCGTACCCGCCCGGATCGAGATAATCCGTGAGAACACTATCGAGTGCAACGGCATCGGCGAGTAAATCGGCGTCAATACGGCCATGGGCCAGTGGTGAGTCCGGTCCCAGATACTCGAACAACTCGAGTTCGTCACCACCCCAGTGGCTGTACCGTAGGTCGTACAACCGGTCTGGTCGGCGATAGGCGAGAAGCGCTCTATGTCCCATTATCGTCGTTGGCCGCGTGTTCGTATATGAACTCTCGGCGAACGGTGAACGGTCGAGGGCGATGCCCTGATAGGAATTCCTACTCACGTATGAGACAGACGAACGGCGAGCGGTTTCGAAAAACGCGTCTCCGTCGCTGCGATTGACTGTGCCACAAAAGACCAATACGATGGCGCTGCGTACTGCCATACGATGAAGTACGACGCGGTCATCTTCGATAACGATGGCGTGCTGACGACGTTGACTGATCACGAGAAACTCAGACGGGCGTCGGCATACGCGTTCAAAACACAGGGGGTCGAAGAGCCAACGAGAGCGGACCTCGAGACATTATTTTCGCCAACGGTCGAGGAGATTCACGGCATCGCAACCCGGTACGATATCGATGCGGATTCGTTGTGGGCGGCACGCGAGCGCGCGGCAATCGAAGAACAGCGGGATGCGATTGTCGCCGGGGAGAAAACCCTCTATGAGGACGTGACGACGTTAACCGACCTGGAGGTACCGCGCGCTATCGTGAGTAACAATCAGCACGAAACGATCGAAACCATCGTCGACTATTTCGATCTCGAGGGATTCGATCCCTACTACGGTCGAGAACCGACTATTGCCGGTATCGAACGGAAGAAGCCCACACCGTACTACCTCGAGAACGCCATCGACGACATGGGCTGTTCGAATCCGTTGTACGTCGGTGATAGCTGGGTCGACGTCGCCGTTTCCGAAACGATTGGTATCGACTCGGTCTTCCTTCGACGGTCACACCGTGAGGCCTACCAGTTTTCACAATACGGGTTCGACGGCGAGCCAACCTACGAGATAGCGGGTCTGGATGGGCTCCCCTCAATTCTTCACGGATAGGAGTCTTCTCACTCGAGTCACCTGACTCGAACTCGTTGCTAACGGTCGGCTTCCCGGCACTCGCTGATACATAGTGCGAGCGCATACCCGCGTCTTCAGGCGCGGGTCGAGCGGTAGGC
>JAOPJZ010000032.1 GCA_025517525.1 Natronosalvus hydrolyticus | reverse complement strand
CCATACTTGTTTCACGCTCTCATGGGATATAGCAGAATTTCCATCGAGTCAGCACTATAACGTGGTCTTCGACGGAGGGATTCACTCGACTTATCTCGTCGACCGTTCGGGATTGCGTTGTCGTAAACAGCCGAGAGACGACCGAGGAATAGATCGTTTGTTCGTGACGACGAACGACCGACGTCAGAAGCATTGTCACGGCCGCAGCGAGAATGATCGCGTCGAACATCGTCTCGGTGATGGTCCCGAGCAACGTCGCCTGGATCGCCAGGATTAGCGAGAACTCACTCACCTGGTTGAGCCCAGAACTCGCGAAGAACGCGGTTCGCGTGTCGTACCCTTCGTAAATAAAGGTGAGAAAGAGGACGACTGGATTGACACAGACAACGAGGACGATAATGCCGAGTGCGAGAATTCCCCTCTCGAGCGAGGGGAACGATACCAGTGCACCTACCGTGACGAAGAAAATCGTCACGAAGAACTCCCGAATCGAGTCGATACCGTTGCGAACGGCCAACCCCTGTGTCTCGTCATTCCTGATTGCGATACCGGCGGCGAATGCCCCGATAACGATCGAGATACCGAGATACTCAGCAGCCGACAGGAAGGCAATCAGAATCGAGATACTCCCCATCAACACGAGTTCGTCCGACCCATCAGCAAATCGAACGAGAGGGGAGAATCCGTGTCGGTAAATAACGAGGCCAGCAGCCAGCAACATCACGCCATACCCAATCTTCGCGGCGACTGCATCGGCAGTGAGAACCTCGCTGCTCAACACCAGGAGCAAGACGATGGCGACGAGATCATCGAAGAAGTGAATCGACGAGGCGAGACGACCATACACGAGGTCATCACGGATTTCGTGTTCCAGCAAGCCGGCACCGACGATAGTCGAACTCAAGGTCACGGCAGCACTGAAGTAGAGGGCGTTTCTCGCCAGGTCATTGAATCCGAAGAAATCGCCGGCTAGATAGCCGAGGGCAAACGCTACTGGGGCCACGATCATCAGTTGCGTGATGGCGGCGGTTTCGCCATCCCGAAGAACCGTTTGCAGGTCCCCCAGATCGAGTCGAATACCGAAGACGAACACCAGGAAAGCGATCCCCCATTGGGCAAGGACGATGAGATCCGGTTGGTCGATAACGGAGCCAACCAGGACACCAGCAATGAGATAAATCGGCACCGGTGACAGGTCGAGGTGGTTTGTGACGAGCAACAGGAACCCTGCGGCAACGAACATCACGGCAAGATCCAGGATGAGGGCCTCAGCCATCGATCTCACCTCGCGAACCGACACCGCCGCGGACTGGCGGGCGAGCAGTGTCATCGAGCCGGTCGATATCAGCTCTTGTCACCGCGTCGAACGCTGACCGGTCGGTGAGGTAGTGTTCGACGTACTCGCTCAACAACTCGGCTGTTAGATGCGTACTCATTACGACGTACGTTGCTCCCTTCGCATAGAGCGAACGCGCGTCGTCGATTCGCTCCGCCTCGACGAAGACGAGTGCATCCGCTCCAACTTCTTCGAGCAACGCTTCGTTCACTTCGCGTTCGACGCTTGAACTCAGTACAAAATCGGCCCCAGAGAGGTTGGCCTCCTTTCGAATCTCGCTGTGACGGAAGTCACCGAACACGTAGTCGTAAGGGGCTTCTTCGATAGCGTCGATGTGCTCGGTTTTTCGGTCGATAATGACGACATCGTCGTAGCGTTCCTCGAGTAATGGCAACACGCTGGCCGTAATCTCGTCGTATCCAATAGCAATCGCATGGTTATTATACGTTTTGAGGTCGGCGTCTCGGTCGGTTTCCGATTCGAAGCGTGCGAACCAGGGCTCGAGGCGTTCGTAAATGGCGTGATTGTTGGCGACGATATACGTCGAGACCGTCATGGTCACTAACGCCATCAGGGTGAGATACCCGAGGATTTCGGCGTCGATATAGCCCTGCTGGAGCGCCAGTGCACCAACGATCAGTGAGAACTCGCTTACCTGTACCATGTTAATCGAGGCGAGAAACGTTGGCTCGACCCCGAACCCTTCGCGGTCGATGAGATAGAACATGATCCAGAAGTTGCCGAACATGAGGATAGCCGATGCGATCAGTGCCTCTTGCCAATAGGCAAAGAGACTGGGGGCACCGCCTTCGATCTGGAGGCCAATACTGACAAAGAAGACCAGAATGAAAAAGTCGGTAATCGGTGTAATTCGGTCCTCGAGTTCCTTACTGTACGGTAACTGGGCGAGACTCAGTCCGGCGAGGAAGGCCCCGATTTCGATACCACCATCAAACTGCGACCCTGCGACAGCAATAAACAGGAACGCCCAGGCAATGGCGATCACCAGAAAGACGTCTTTGTCGTTCGCGACGCGTCTGAACATTCGCGGAAGGAGATACCGCGAGGACGCGAACGAAAACAGCCCAATAAACGTCATCATGACGAAAATAATAGCTAACGTCTGGGCGATTTCTCCGGTGTTCTCGAGTGAGTCTGCACTGAACATGGCGAGGACGACGACCAGATAAATGTCCTGAACGATGAGTACACCGACGTCGATCCTCCCGGGAAGTGACGTAATCTCGTCTTTGTCCGAGAGTACTTTGACGATAATGGGGGTCGCTCCGAACACCGTCGCGAGCGCGATGACGAGGACCTCTCTTGTCCCAAAACCGAGTGCCAACGCGACGAGAAACGCCAGCGCCGTCTGTAACACCGTTTGTCCGATGGCGACGTTCGTGATCGGCCGAAGGATGTCGCGAATATCGGAAAAGCGCATTTTCATCCCCAGTAAAAAGAGCAAAAACCCTAGCCCGAGTTCCGCCATGAGATAGACCAGGCCATCGTCGGTAACGATGTCGAACAACACCGGTCCGAGAATCACTCCGGTAAAGATATACGCGATAATCGTCGGCTGACCGAGTTGACGCACGAGTATCCCCACAGCCGTTGCGACGACGATGATAATGGCAAAGTCGGCGGCGAGGGCGATCTCACTCATCAATCAATACCTGTCCACGCTTCGGGTATCTGCCTTTTATGCATTGGCTTTCGTGTCACGAGCGACCGGTTTCAGGATTCGCCTTTCCGTTTCAGTCCCTCGAGTAGAAAGGCCGCACTCGAGAGGTTCGTCGCGAGCGGCGTATCGTGGACGTCACAGATACGCAACAGCGCGGAAACATCCGGTTCGTGTGGTTGGGCCGTCAAGGGGTCACGAAGGAAAATGAGGCCATCGAGTCGGCCTTCGGCGATCTGTCCGCCGATCATCAGATCGCCTCCGAGCGGGCCGGAGGCCTGTCTGTCGACCTCGAGGTCGGTTGTCTCCATCAACCGCTGCCCCGTCGTTCCGGTGCCGATGAGTTCGTAGTCGGCTAACTGGGCTTCGTGTTGCTGGACGAAATCGATGAGATCGGCCTTTTTCTCGTCGTGGGCGATGAGCGCAACTCGAGTCATTGCGGTATTGGTTCATCTCCCAACCGATAACTGTACCTGACCGTGGCAATTCTAGGGGTTATCGTAGCCAGCCGGCGGGTTCGAAGCACGGCTGTCGACGCTGTGCCTCGGTTCTTCGTCGGTACCGATGAACGCCGACGATAATCCTATCAGACGAATCCAGTCAGGATTCCCAGTAGGCCGGAATCAACAGGATCAGTACGGGGATGATCTCGATTCGACCAATCCACATCATGATGACCATGACTGCTCGCGTCGTTACCGGGAAACCCGCGTAGTTGTCCATGGGGCCGGCCATGCCGAACGCCGGGCCGATATTCAGGAAGATAGAGGCCGAGGCACCTAGCGCTTCGAACTCGCTGACGGCAGTTCCCACTCGAGCGGCGTCGACAACGATCAGGACGGTCAGTGCGAAGAACAACAGGATCGCAAGCATCACATACGAAAAAATATCGTTGATCGTATCTTCGTCCACGACGGAATCGCCCAGACGAACGGGACGGACTGCCTGTGGATGCACGGAAACGAACAGGTTTCGGTACAGGCTTTTGAAAATGACCAGCCATCGAACCGTCTTGATCGAACAGGTCGTACTCCCGGCCATGCCGCCGACGAACATCGAGAGAAACAGGATATGTTTCGCTCCGGGCGACCAGCTGTTGAAATCCATCGAGGCGTAGCCCGTCGTTGTGACGATAGAGATAACGTTGAACAGGCTGTGGCGGACCGTTCCCTCGAGCCCGTTGTTCACGTCTGGGTCAAGCGCGAGAATAATCGACACGATAGCAGCGAAAGTGGCGATGATACCGAGATAAAAGCGGAGTTCTTCCGACTTGAACGGGCGCTCGAAGTCACCCTGAACGAGATAGTAGAGCAAAATAAAGTTGGTCGCACCGAGTATCATGAACGGCATCACCGCCCACTGAACGATAGGTTCGAACGCCCCGACACTCCCGGCCTCGGGCGAGAAGCCCGCGGTTGCCACACTGGTAAAGGCATGCGAGACGGCGTTGAAGAGGTCCATGTTGGGCGCGAGCCCAACCAAGTGCAGGCCGTAAAACACGGCGATAGCAGCGAGCGTCAATCCGACGTACAGTCCCCAGATGAGGCGTGCCGTACTCTCGATTTCCGGGGTCAGTTTCGTCACGTTACGCGTCTGGGTTTCGGTCTCCATTAGCTGCGCTCCACCGACCATCAGGTTTGAGAGTAACCCGATGGCAACGACCAGGATACCGAGGCCCCCCAGCCACTGGAGCAACTGTCGCCAGAGCAAGATTGCGCGAGACTGGTTCGCAAAGTCCCAACCGGTCATGATGGTTGCCCCGGTGGTGGTCAACCCACTCATGCTCTCGAACAGTGAATCCACGAGCGCACTCGTCACGACCGAGAGCGTCGCTAGGCCTCCGGCAGGAAGGTCGAAGAGCGGATTATAAAACGAAGAGGTTGGATCGGCGTCGATGCCGGTCAGAAAGAACGGGATCGCCCCGACAACCGCGACTCCGAGCCACGTTAGCGCCACCATCAAAAACGCCTCACGCTGGCGAAGGTCACGCTCATCGCTCAGTTGCTCGAGCACCGCGCCAGCCACGGCGGTGATGGCAATTGCAACGAGAAACGGCACGATATCGACACCGTCGTAGATAGCCAATAACAACGGCCCAACCAGCGGGACGGCAAGCCACTTCAGAACCGTTCCCGTCACGCTCACACTCGAGCGCCAGTCGACACGAATCGTCATCGAACGGCCCAACGTGGGAAGCGTATCGGTTTAATGGATTCGATGTAGTGTATCCGCCAGCAATGGTTACTCGTAGGCCTCTCGAGATGTTCAAGGATCACGGAACGTCAGAAATACTTCGGGTGTACTCAAAAAAGTCGATTGGGTGCTGCTTGGCCACACCACTCGAGTGTAGCTCCCAGCCGGCGTTTGGGGGGTGCTCCGTACTCTGCCGAGCGTCGACGTGGAAATCGAACCCATCGACTCTCCCGCACGTTCAGGTTTGAGAAGCCACTTAGCTCCCTTCGGCGGCCGATTCGTCAGCGAACGGTTCGTCTTCCTGCTGTTCGTCGTTGCTGGTTGCTGCAGTGGTGCCCTCGCCACCGGACCGACCGAAGAGCCGTTGTCGGATCGACCGTTTCGACGGCCGCTCGGAGAGTACAACCGAACAATCGACATCGTCGATGACGTCGAACACCAGTGAGTCGCCGAGCAACCGGGTGAGCAAGCCACGACCGGTTGCGCCGATGAGAATCATGGAATGGCCCTCGCTCTCTCGCCTGATCGCCCCCTCGATGTCGCCGTCGGTTTCGACCAGCAGGTTAGCATCGCCAAGCCCGTGTTCGTTAGCCCAGCCACCGATGAAGCTCATCGCCTTGGCCCGCTCGATGTCCTCGTCCACGACGTGCAAGACGGACACATCAGCGCCGTGGACATCGCGGAACGCCTTGGCCGCCTCAGCGCTCAGATCGGAGTCCGGACCGCCAGCGGTCGGCAACAGAATCCGTGACGGGTCGAACCCACGGTCTTTGAACACCAGGAAGTCACAGGGCAGGTTGGTCGTGAGTTCCTCGAGCGCGCTGCCGGTGCGCCCGGCGGTCCATGGTCGTCGCGGGCTCCAGCCCATGACGACGGAGTCCGCGTCGAGACGTTCTGCGGAGTCGAACACCTCCTCGATAGACCGGTGGGAGACGACTGTGTGGGTTTTCATCTCCGCATCGTACTCGTCAGCGATGTCGAGAGCGTTATCGAGTAACTGCGTTGAATCGCGGTCGAGTTCCTCGAGCTGGCCCGAGACGTAATCCAGCGAGGTCTGGTCGGGGACCTGCACGACGTGGACTGCGTGGACGACGCCGTCGTTCTGCTTCGCCATCGTACACGCGAGCGACACGAGCTGGTCTTCGGTCTGTGGATTCGAAATCGGGACCATCACCCGGTAGGGAGCGGTGGCTTCCGGTGAGGCGGCTTCGGCGGCAGACACTGCAATGTCCGGCATTTCGTCCGGTCGTTCACGAACGTACTCGCCGAGGACGCCCTCGATTGGCGTTTCATACCGGGCGTACAGCATGTACCACAGTATCGCCCCGATGACGAACACGACAGCCAGAATCTGGGACGTCGTGTCCATGAAATAAATCAATCCAAGTGAAAACGCGAATCCGAGTATCGGTACCACAGGATACAGTGGCACGGTGAAGTCCGGATCGTAATCGGGGTGGTCGGTTTCCCGAAACACGATCAACGCCAGGTTCAACAGCGCGTAGACGATCAGGTGCAGAACGCTCGCCGCTTCGGCCAGGATCGCAATATCCCGACCCATAAACACGACGAATCCGATGATCAGGGCACCGGTGACGATAATCGATCGGTACGGAGTCGCAAATCGCGGGTGAATCTGGTTGAGCCACTCGTTGACGATTTTGTCTCGCCCCATGGCGAAATTGATTCGTGCTGAGGCTAGAATGGAGGCGTTCGCCGAGGATGCAGTCGCCAACAGCGCACCGAGGGTCATGATCGTCGCTGCTGCGCCAGCTAATCCACCGGGGAATGCGATGCGAGCAGCCTGTGCGACGGGTGCCTCGAGGTCGAGTTCACGCCACGGAACGAGACCGAGCATGATCGTGACGAGGATTCCGTACAGGACCGTCACGATGGCGACACTCCCGACGATAGCGATCGGAAGGTTCCGACCAGGGTTTTTCATCTCCTCGCCAACGGTCGCGATCTTTGCATAGCCTAGATACGAGACGAATACGAGACCCGTTGCAGGGAGGAGTTCGGTGGTACCAAGCGGTGCCAACCCGCCATCACCCGTGACGGTGGCCCAGTCGAAGGCGAACCAGCCGGCGATGGCAAAGAGGGTGAGAATAGCGAGCAGTATCGAGACAATTATCGTCTGAATACCACCGGTCTCTTTGGCTCCGATGTAGTTTACACCGACGAAAACGACCCCGGCGAGGATGGCACCAACCTGCACGCTGTTGAGGAAACCAATCGACGGAAGCGTGAGGAGTTCGCCCAGATACCGACCGAACCCGATGGTATAGAACGCCGAAGCGAACGCGAGTCCGAGCCAGTCGCCGAGGCCGGAAATCGAGCCCGCAAGCGGCCCAAGCGCCCGATTGACGTAATAGTACGCGCCACCGGCTTTTGGCATCGCCGTTCCCAGTTCTGAGACCGAAAGGGCATTGATCATCGCGATAGCGCCCCCAATAATGAACGAGAGCACAACGATTGGCCCAGTCTGTTGGGCAGCAACCCCGGGTAAGACGAAAATGCCGGCACCGATCATCGTCCCCATGCCGATCGTCATCGCCGAAATCAGACCGAGGTCTTTGGCGAGTTCCTCGTCGCTCATCCACAACCACCTCGAGGGGCACGTCGCACTCCTATTGTCCGTCCATGCAGAGTCATATCAGGCCCTTATTATCGATAGCACATAAACTAATGGAGTCTATTTTCGTTTCATCAATGAGCCGCGACCTCGTTATCGAATCGATAATCATCTTTGTGGATGTTCGAACGAGCGACGAAATAGCTTTACCAGTTGGCAGAAAACCCTCGTAGTAATGAAGGTAACCGGGGAACAACCGTGCACGTTGTAGTGGTCGGTGCCGGCGAAGTCGGTACAGCGATTGCCAAAAACCTCGAGTCATCTCACGACGTCGTCGTCATCGATCAGGACCCTGACGTCGTCGAGGAGTTGACCTACTCGCTCGACGTGCTCGCTGTCGAGGGCGATGGAACCGAGATACGGACCCTGAAAGAAGCCAACGCTGCGGAAGCGAGCCTCGTCATCGCCTGTACGGACGACGACGAAGTCAATCTCGTCATCTGTGGGGCGGCCAGAACCCTCAGCGATGCGTTCACTATCGCTAGAGTTCGACGGCGGACGTTACTCGAGACCTGGGAAGGATCACAGGGTGCCTTCGGCGTCGACTTCATGGTCTGTACGGATCTGTTGACTGCGCAGGCTATCTTTCGGATCTCCGGACTACCAGCCGCCCAGGACGTCGATATGTTCGCCGGAGGGCTGGTCAGAATGGCCGAGTTCGAAGTCGAACCGAACAGCTCGATCGCAAAGCAAACCGTCAGTGAGGCAGACAGATACGACTCGCTTACGTTCGCCGGGCTGTTTCGCGACAACGAAATGACCGTCGCCCGCGGAGATACGGAAATATTGCCCGGCGATCGGGTCGTCGTTATCGGCAGTCCCGATTCGGTGCGTGGCTTCGCGAACGACGTCGTTACCGTCTGTGACGAAAACCGCGACGAAGTGGTCATCGTCGGCGCGAGCGAAATCGGCTATCAGGCCGCCCGCGAGTTCGAAGAGCACGGCTACAAACCGCGATTGATCGAACAGGACCACGTCCGGGCCAGAGAGGTAGCCGAAGCATTACCGAACACGCTCGTCATGGAGAGCGATGCCACCGATATCGAGTTTCTCGACCGCGAACACGTCGACGAGGCAGACATCGTGATCGCCGCCCTTGGCAGCGACGAAAAGAACCTGCTCGTCTCGCTTTTAGCCCGTCGACTCGGCGTCGACCGAACCGTCGCCGTCATCGAGAATCTCGAGTACGCTGAACTGTTCGAGACAGTTGGCGTGGATGTTGCCATCAATCCGCGCGAGGAGACGGCCGAAGAGATCGTCCGCTTCACCAGGTCAAACCGCGCCGAAAAGGTCGCCATGCTCGAACACGACCGGGCGGAAGTCATCGAAATCGAGGTCGGCCCCGACAGCGCGCTGACTGGCAACGCGATTATGGATTCGATGGATCGGCTACCCGAGGGAGTCGTCATCGGCGCAATCTCTCGCGGTGGTTCGTTGATCACGCCCCGTGGCAGTACCGTCTTGCGGCCCGGCGACCACGTCGTGATGTTCGTCGATGCGGACGTTCTCGATGAGGTTCTCGAGGCGGTATAGATGCGCCACGGGCTTCGCGTTGACTGGCGAGCCGGCTTGAGCCTCGTTGGGGCGATTCTTGCGTTCCTCTCGCTCGCATTCGTGGTCCCGATCATCGTCGCGTTGCTCGACAGGGGCACGGATCTCTGGGTGTTCATCGTCTCGATGGGGATTACCGCCGGAACCGGGCTCGGTCTTCGTCGACTCGATCCTGACCCGACTCCTGGTGCCAGAGAAGCGTTTCTCGTCGTCGCCCTCACCTGGCTGGCTGCCTCCATATTTGGCGCACTTCCGTACGTACTCGCGGGTAATGGGACGATTGCACAGCCAGTAAACGCCCTCTTCGAAAGTATGAGTGGGTTTACCACGACCGGAGCGACGGTTATGGGCGATATATCGTTCGACACCCACTCTCGCGCGGTACTGCTGTGGCGCCAGCTCACCCAGTGGATCGGTGGAATGGGTATCATCGTGCTGGCCGTTGCGATCCTGTCACAGATGTCCGTCGGTGGTGCCCAGTTAATGGAAGCCGAAACTCCCGGCCCGGGCGTCTCGAAACTGAGTCCACACATTGCCGAGACGGCTCGCGTCCTCTGGCTCGCGTACATCGGTTTTACCGCACTGTTAATCGGGTTGCTCTACAGTCTCCACGTGCTCGGTTACGCACCTAATATGACGCCTTACAACACGATTGCACACGGACTGAGTACCCTTCCGACTGGGGGCTTTTCCACCGAGGCACGGAGTATCGAGGCGTTTTCCCCCGCCGTGCAGTGGCTGATCGTTCCGTTTATGTTCATCGCCGGCGTGAACTTCGTGCTGTGGTGGCACCTTCTCACCGGCGACCCGTGGACATTGCTTCGTGATACCGAATTCCGTGTCTATCTCAGCGCTGTAACCGGCCTAAGCGTCCTGGGAACGGTCGTTTTGTTCCTGTCTGCTGTCTCCACTCCGGAAACAGGCCCGGTCGGCGGGCACCTCGAGCGTTCTGCTCGGTATGCAACCTTTCAAATGGCCTCGTTAATCAACTCGACAGGCTTTGCCAACATGGACTTCGATGCCTGGAACGGGCCCGCGAAGGGGTTACTGCTCTTTGCGATGCTCATCGGCGGGAGCACGGGATCGACCGGCGGCGGGATCAAAGTGCTTCGGTGGCTGGTTATCCTCAAATCGCTCCGTCGGGAAGTGTTCACGACCATCCATCCACAGGCTGTCAAACCCGTTCGTATGAACGGGAAGACGCTCGACGAAGATGCCGTTCGCGGAATTTACGCGTTCACCCTGTTGTATTTCGTCCTATTTTTCGTCGGTTTCGCTGCTCTCTCCCTCGACGCTGCTCGAGTGGGTTTCGATATCGCCACACTCGATCTGGTGAGCGCCTCGCTGGCGACGCTCGGTAACATCGGACCCGGATTCGGCGTCGTCGGTCCGATGGAGGGCTATCTCGACTTTCCGACGAGTTCGAAGGTACTGTTGATCCTCTACATGTGGATCGGCCGCCTCGAGATCTTTCCCGTCCTCGTCTTGCTGACGGCGGCGTACTGGCGGTCCTGATCGTCCGTCAGGCGTCACCAATGAAAAATGGCCCCCGCGTCGGAAACAGATTGCTGGCACGCGAACTGCTCCGGTACTGGATGACAGTCGTCGGGAGCCACGTTGGAATAGTGCCTCGAGCGATAAAAGTCCTTCTTGACATGACCGTAATGGAAGTTAATATACCCGTGATTGCTACCTATCGACGCGGAACTCGAGTTTCCTGGCATGCGTTCGCTCTCAAATAGGGGCGCGAAAATCCACTAACTGATTCGAGAGAGTTTGTTTTCGACCACTTGCTGGACCCGATGGTTGACCAGGCAGTGGACGCTCGAGACAACCACAAATGCGGCAATGACGATCCCTGCAAGCACGCTGAGTGAGAGCGCGCTGAGTCCGGGGACACCGAGCATAGCACCGACGAGCAGTGCAGCGCCGATAACGCTCACGCCCGCATACCAGCGGTCCCATCTATCCTGTCGGTGGGTGTCCGTATCGAGGTACAGCACGAGCAAATCGGCGTTATCCGCGAGCGAAATCAGTCCACGGTCCTGGTCGTAATCGACGATGCCTGCGTCATCCATCTTGGGCAAATGGGTCTGATAGAGGGCGACGTAAACGCGTTTTCGTTGATCGGAACTCAGTGCAGTCACCTCAGTATCGTTCTCCCAGGCAGCGATCTGTTCGGCGAGTTCGCCAAGTGTTACGGTGCCTTCGGCATCGAGGAGGTACTGCAACACCTCTCGCCGTCGTCGATTTTTGAGAAGTTCGAAAATAACGTCTTTCGAGAGCGTTTCGTCGGATTTGTCCGCCGTTACCGACGTGATCTCTTCCGGGAGGGAGGTATCGATAGAGGACATTACGGACCTCCATAAAACGGATTGTGGACGTTTCGTCGCTCTTCGAATGGTTCCCCAAGTAACTTCGTCATACTCGATACTGCCGTCGACTGCTCCACCACCACCGGATCTGGAGAGCTAGTTTGCGGGTCGAAACTCACGTGTAACACACCAGGTTGTACCCCAACGGTAACGGTCTTAAACGCGGTCACGTTTTGCATCGGTTGCAAAGCCGGTATTCGTCCGCTACCAGCGGTCGAAATGGCAGTCGTTCCGGGTAGATGACTCTGGGGGCACCCCCGACGAACGAATCGGTCGCTCGAGAACCGTAGCTCGGTATTTCCGGACACCGTCACCGGCTGGCCCAACAATCGGCGAAACGTAATCATCGCCAACAATACGGACAGCTGAGCGAGTAGCTAGTGTCGGTCAGTCGAATGCGACGCCCACTCCAGTCGGCAGGCGCACTCGATACCGGAACCATCCGTTTTCGATTTCGTACGGGAGGCATACACCAACCAGTTCGGAGGCATGCATAACGTCGCAGGACAGTTTGTCACCTCCAAGCAGGTATTGGCATCCATAGCACGAGGTTACCACAGGCCACTTCAGTTGCAGCTACTGGTAGCCCAACAGATCACATTCGAGAAGGGAGCTCGGTGGACGTCCCGTGGTGTGAATGACACTCGAATGTCTGTCCGTAAGTCGCCTTCCGGCGCTCGAGAACGAGTTGTTACTCGTCATATTATCCGTGTCGAATTGATAAGTGTCGATTCGTTCGGCGTTACTGTACGATAGAAAGTCGATGTTACCCGCGAAACCATGTGAGCCCCTTACAAAGGCGCCGCGGGTCTCACCGCCTACTAATGACGCGGTCCGTCATCGAAAACACACGGCACGAGACACAGAAAACGAATACGAATACCGATCGGTGTCCGGATTGTGAGACGGATACCGTCGTCAACGACCCCGACCGTGGCGAACAGATCTGCCGCGAGTGCGGCCTCGTTCTCGGCGAAGATCCAATCGACTACGGCCCTGAATGGCGGGCGTTCAACGCGAACGAACACGATCAACTCTCCCGCGTGGGGGCGCCACTGACCGAGTCGATGCACGACAGAGGTCTCACGACGACTATCGACTGGCGTAATCGCGACGCGAACGGCCACACGATGTCGGCGGACAAACACGGCCAGCTCCACCGACTTCGGGTCTGGCAAGAGCGGATACGGACGAAAAACGCAGGCGAACGAAACCTCAAGTATGCCCTCTCGGAGATCGATCGCATGGTCAGCGCGCTCGGGTTGCCAAATTCGGTCAAAGAAACGGCGAGCGTCATCTATCGACGAGCACTCGAGCAAGACCTCATTCGAGGTCGATCAATCGAAGGCGTCGCGACGAGCACCCTCTATACGGCCTGTCGCGAGGAGGGGATTCCCCGAAGCCTCGAGGAGGTGACGGCTGTCTCCCGCGTTGACCAACGAGAAATCGGACGGACCTATCGCTACATCGCCGACGAACTGGATATTAACCTCGAGCCGACGAATCCACGTCAGTTCGTTCCCCGGTTTTGTTCGGAACTCGAGGTGTGTAAGGACGTTGAGACGACAGCGATCGAGATCATTGACACGACGACAGAACAGGGACTGCACTCGGGGAAATCACCGACGGGGTTCGCCGCCGCCGCCATCTATGCGGCGGGCTTGCTCTGTGATGAGACGATTCCACAGCGAGCAGTGGCCGAAACCGCACAGACCACCGTCGTCACCGTTCGAAATCGGTACCGCGAACAACTCGAAGCGATGGGACAGGAAGTGTGACATCCTCCCCGTCGTAAACAGTAGACGCCGGGATTCTCTCCTCGAAGAAAGATAGCCCTGTAAGAAGTCGGGGGTCCTGTATCGTCTCGTACTGACGATCGAAGTACGAGAGTTTTTTTCCAAGACGCTCTCACATAATCGAGCGCTCGTCGCTGCTGTAGACGTCTTCGTCGAGCAATGCGTGGAGATTCGAGTACGGGACGAACGCGATGAACTGGTCGTTCTCGTTGTACAGTTCGAGTCCCGTCTCGACGTGTTCGTACCGGTCACAGAGGATCTGGCCTTCCGGCAATATGGCTCGGTACATAGCTGGTGATACGCCGGCGAGCGGCATAGGACTTTGGCTCAGATCTATTGACTTTATCACCAAATCTGTTGACTCTATCACAAGGATTTTACATCTGTGACACCAACTCGCACGCGGCGCATACCATCAACACCACCACCTACCGCTGTGCGCCCGGCTGTTATAGTGGCCAGTGAACGTCATCGCACGCCCGCTTGAAAGACGGCGACAGGTGTCTACATCGTTTCACTGGCAACTATAGTCCAGTCGATTTTGTGAGAGCGTTCCGGTCGAGAGCCACGAGCCACGAGTGTCGGTAGAAAGCCCACCGCTTCCCAGGGGGTTGTTGTCGTGGTCAGCGACGAACGGAGCTGATCGGTACACAGTGACGAGTTCCCCTGGCAGGCGAAATCGGTTTAGCCGCGAACACGATAGGGACGGGCAGTGACCGAACATTCAAACGAAGGGGACGAGCCACTCGAGTCATCGTCACCATCGCTCTCACTGTCGACGTTCCACGACGCCTGTCAGGAGGCCGGTCGGCCCGTACTCACCGCGTCCGAACTCGCTCGAGCGCTCGAGCGACCACAGCGTGCAGTGTTCGACGACCTCGAGGCGCTTTCCGCTTCGGGGGACCTCAAGCGGCTGTCGGTCTCTCGAGACCCGGTCGTCTGGTTCCCGAGCGAACTCGAGGACCTGACCGACCGCGAGCGCGTCGTGGTCTTTCCCAAGCGACGGGAGATCATCGTCGACCGACCCGACCAGTTCACTCGCGCCCAGCTGACCCAGTTCGCCAATCTCGAAGACACCAACGGAGAGGGGGGCTATCGGTACGTCGTCAGGCCGGCAGACGTCTGGCAGGCACCGCACGACACGTTCGAGGCCCTCCAGCGAACGATCCGACAGGCACTGAGCCGGACGGTACCGGCCCTCGAGTCCTGGATCGAAAGCCAGTGGCGACGAGCACACCAGTTCCGCCTGACGACCCACCCCGAGGGCTACACCGTCCTCGAGGGTGAGTCAGCCGAGGTAATGGGGAACGTGGCCCGCCAGAAACTCGACGAGAGTCACGTCCACGCACCCATTTCGGACACCGAAGACTGGGTACGCGAGGGGGCAGAAGCCGCGATCAAACGAACCCTGTACGAGGCCGGCTATCCCGTCCAGGACGACCGCGATCTGGCGTCGGGCGACCCGCTCGAGTTCGAGTTGCAGGTATCCCTTCGCTCGTATCAAGAGACCTGGGTCGACCGGTTTCTCGAGAGCGGGGAAGGCGTGTACGTCGGCCCACCGGGCAGTGGCAAGACCATCGCAGCCATCGCCACGATGGAACGGGTCGGCGGAGAAACGCTCGTCCTCGTCCCGAGTCGGGACCTCGCCCGTCAGTGGGCGGAGACGCTGGTCGATGCTGACGTGACCACGCTCGGACCGGATGACGTGGGCCAGTATCACGGCGGGCAAAAGGAGATACGCCCGGTGACCATCGCGACCTATCAGATTGCCGGAATGGACCGCCATCGCTCGCTGTTCGACGACCGCGAGTGGGGGCTGGTCGTCTTCGACGAGTGCCAGCACGTCCCCTCGGACGTGTACCGACGGAGTACGCACCTGCAATCGCGACATCGGCTCGGTCTCTCTGCCTCGCCCCTGCGCGAAGACGACCGCGCCGCCGAGATTTTTACCCTGATCGGGCCCCCGATCGGCACCGACTGGGAGGCGCTGTTCGAAGCCGGGTTCGTCGCCGAACCCGAACTCGAGATACGGTACGTACCGTGGGCCGACGACGAACACGCAAACGCTTACGGGTCGGCCGATGGCCGCGAACGCTACCAACTGGCGGCGATGAATCCCGAAAAAGTCGACGAGGTCCGATACCTGTTGGCTGCCCACCCCGATGCCCGAGCCCTGGTGTTCGTCGACTACCTCGAGCAAGGTCGCGACATCGCAGCCGCACTCGACGTGCCGTTCCTTAGCGGCGAGACGCCACATACCGAGCGCCAACGGCTTCTCGAGGCGTTCAGACACGACGAACTCGAGACGCTGGTTCTCTCGCGCGTCGGCGACGAGGGAATCGACCTCCCCAGTGCCGACCTGGCAATCGTCGCCTCAGGGTTGGGTGGCTCGAGGCGACAGGGGACCCAGCGAGCGGGACGGACGATGCGCCCTGCCGGCGGGGCCCTCGTGTACGTACTCGCGACGCGTGGCACTCGAGAGGAGGACTTCGCTCGACGGCAACTCCAGCACCTGGGTCGGCAGGGCCTCACGGTCCGTGAGCAGACGGTCGACCGGGACCAGGATGAGGAGGCCACGGATTCCGACGAGGTGGGTGGTGCTGGCGACCTCGAGGAGTGAACGACTCATTAGTAGTTAATCCCTACTAATTTGCTATTCTATCAGTACCTGTTTAATATTGAGAGTATAGTATCACTCGAGATGGATTGAAGCGCAGCCACGTCGGTCCAACGCCTGGTAACCAACCATTCGGAACGGCTGTCACCGAAAAGGGACGATGACGGACCGGAGAGACTACACCTGTGGCGAGGCAGTCGACCGCTCTCGAGTGAGTGCCGTCTCCTCGAGCGGCGTCGACGACTCACTATCGGCTTCCTCATCAACGGTCGCCATGGTCTCGACGCTGACGCCGACTTCGTCATCCACGGCCCGTCTCAGGACGGCCAGGTCTTCACCTCGTTCACCAACGGCGACGAAGCGCACGTCCAGGGTGACGGTCGTATCGTTCAGACCGGGCTTGAGGCCGCGAACGGTGGCCTCCGTGACGCGGTCGACAGCTTCCGTTCGTTCGACGATTCGACTGCCGGCGCTCACGAGGTCACCATCAGCGTGCACGGGCACGCGAACGGCTACTCTCGCCGCGACGGCGAACTGGTAATCTGAATGTACCATAGACCCCCGTCGAGAATCGAACTCGAGGGGCGCGGGAAACCCGCGCGGTGTCCACACCGGGGGAAACCGCGCGGTCCGAACTGCTGGCCGGACGAAAATTCTCGAGACACTGGCCAGGGTCGATGGCCAGTGATAGGATGAGAACGACGAACCGTCCGGCCGAGAGAACGGACCTACGCGGCGCGGACGGCGATTCCGGCGAGGCGCTTCGTCGGAATCAGGGGAAGCACACGTCCACGACCGTTCGATCCGGCAGTGCCGGCATCGAACATGACGCCATACCGTCCGGAGACGGTGGTGACGTCATTCTGCCAGGCGCCAGAAATAACGGTGGTGGCGCCGACAGGACCGACTGGCCCAGCGCTGCTCGAGACAGCGCGTGCGTCAGTCGGTGTGGTCGGAACGGTGATCATGTGGAAGTGGTCGCCTGGTGGCGACCGGCTATCGCATACGTATTTGGCGACCTACATAATCGTTTCCCCGGATTGTCACTTGTTCACACACAGTGGCGGGGCGAGTAGGGGTCCTCGAACCGCCTACAGCCAGCAGCCGTGTTGGAACCGTCCCTCGACCAGTCGTCCTGCTATACCGGCGGTCGCGAGTGTCACTCGAGGCGAACCTTCAAGGTATCCCGAGGGCAGTGTGTGCATAATGAACTGTCCGTGCGCTCGAGGCGGGGTGAAACGGTGAGCGAAACGCGCGAAGTCGTGGTGGGTGAACTGGCAGACGGCTCCGAAGTGACGTTGCCGGTCGTCGAACTGCTTACCGGCCGCGGCTTTGTCACCGGGAAATCCGGATCGGGGAAATCGAACACGGCGTCGGTCATTGCCGAGGAACTGCTCGAGGCCGGGTTTCCCCTCCTTATCGTCGACACCGATGGTGAGTACTACGGGCTGAAAGAGGAGTACGAGATGTTACACGCGGGGGCCGACGAGGAGTGTGACATCCAGATCGGGCCCGAACACGCCGAACAGATGGCGTCGCTGGCACTCGAGGAAAACGTGCCCGTAATTCTGGACGTCTCGGGGTATCTCGACGAGGACGAAGCCGACGAACTGCTCAAAGAGACGGCTCGGCACCTGTTCGTCAAGGAGAAGAAACTCAAAAAGCCGTTCTTGCTGGTCGTCGAGGAGGTACACGAGTACATCCCCGAAGGTGGTGGCGTGGGCGAAACCGGCCGACTCCTGATCAAAATCGGGAAACGCGGCCGGAAACACGGCCTCGGAATTTTGGGCATCAGTCAACGACCCGCCGACGTCAAGAAAGATTTCATCACGCAGGCAAACTGGCTCGTCTGGCACCGACTCACCTGGGACAACGACACCAAGGTCGTTGGCCGGATCATCGACACCGAGTACGCCGAACGCGTCTCCGAACTCGACGACGGCCAGGCGTTTATCCAGACCGACTGGATGGAAGCGGGCGTCAACAAAATCCAGTTCAGGCGCAAACGCACATTCGACGCGGGGGCAACCCCTGGTCTCGACGACTTCGAACGCCCGGAACTCAAATCCGTCTCGGACGCGCTCGTCGACAACCTTCAGGACATCTCCGAGCGCAAAGACCGCGAGGAGAGCAAGATCGAAGAACTCGAGAAACGCCTCGAGCGCCGCGAATCCCGGATCGAGAACCTTGAGGACGAACTCTCCTCCGCACGTGACGTCTCCGAGGCGGCACGCCAGATGGCCGAAGCCCTCTCGGGAACCGAAACCGTCCAGACGACGTTTCCAGAGACGGACGGCGACCTTCGACGTCTCCACGACGAACTCGTCGACCTCGAGGCACAGGTCGAACAACTCGAAACCGAACGAGACGAACTGGTCGAACAACTCGAGGAACGCGACGCCGACCTCGAGTCACGCGAGAACACGATCAGGCGACTGGAAGGCCGAATCGACCGGCTCGAGGACGAAAACGACCGCCTGCGAGACCGGTGTGAAGAACTCGAAATGTGGCTCGAGTCCGATGAGACGGGAGCGGATGACGAGGCCAGGATGGCGGCAGACGACGATGGGACGGCGGCACACGACGATGACGCGGAGACAGGTACACGGGCGGAAACGCCCATCGTCCAGGCCGGCGGCGCTCCCCACGAGTTCGGATACACCGAAATCGACGACAACGAGGACGACGAAATCCTCGAGAGCGGCACCGAAGACGTCGAACTCGCCCTCGATACCAGCGTCGTCGTGGCCGACGAACTCGAAACGATCGAAGAACTGTTGGCCCTCGAAGAAATCGAGACGCTCGTCGACGCCGCCTGTAACGATTCGCGCTGCACCGCCGAAACGGCTCGAGCCGTCATCGAAGTGATCGCCATCGATGGACCGGCGAGAACGGAAACTGTGGCCGCGACCGTCGACCGCTCAGCCGTCGCCATCCAGAGCCTGCTTTCGGAACTGCGTGTCAGAGAGCTACTCGACCGAAACGACGACGGGACGTATTCCCTGCACGAGACGTTGCTCGAGGCGATGCGTTCACTCCCTGAAGCTGCAGCGGAGAACCGCAAGGAATCCGAAGCAGAAGTTCGATAACTTCGACGAGCGCGGGCGTTAACCGATAGAGCGCTCGATTTCGTCCCTAATCGCGACGACAGTGTCGGTGTCGATGTGCTGGTGGACGGGGAGAACGACGATTTCTCGAGCCAGTCGGTGCGCCGTTTCGTAGGCTTCGTCCTCGAGGACCGCGGTGGCGAGTCGCGGCCAGGTGTGGGCACCGTCGACGCCGTAGCGCTCGAGCAATCGGAGCAGTTTCTTGGCTTCGGCGGTCCGAACTGGATACACCTGTGGACAGATGCCGGGTGGGAGTTCGTCGAAGACCGGCGTCACGTCGGGCCGACTGTGAAACAGGGCGTGCCAGGCGAGATAGTTCGCCCGCCGACGTGCGACGATTTCGATCGGGTTCGCTCGAGTGAGAACGAACGAAGAGAGTCGAGACATGGGGACTTTCGTCGATTCGTATCGGCCCCTCGGATCGGACTCCCGCTGCGGTGATCGGGACGTAATCAACGACCGAGCTGCGTCATTGAGAACGGCAGTCGAGTCCAGCAGGTCCCCGGCTACCGATTTACAAACGAACGCGAGGTCGCTCCGGGTGAAGCTGTCAGCGACACCGGCGAGATCCGAGGGTTCGAAGGTGTCGGCGATTTCGGGATCGTTGCAGTACAGGACTGCGCCATCTCCGACTGGCAACGTTTTCCAGAGGCTCGTGATTCCGATGTCGCCGACGGTACCCAGCAACCCGTGGGTTTCGTCGACACTGAGTGCACCGTGAGCGTTGTCGTCGACGTGTACCCAGTCGTTCTCGTCGGCCAGTTCGGCTATCGCCTTGAGGCCCGGTTGTGGAAAGCCGAAGTAGTTGACCGACACGACCGCCCCCGTTCGGTCATCCGCCCGTGATTCGAGATCGGCGATAACCGGTGCCAGGGTGTCGTAAATGGCGTATCGCCTGGGCTCGAGGCCGAGTTCGAAGAGGGGTTCGACGACGGCATCCGGGAGGTACGCGGGGACCAGTACGTTCTGGCCGGGCGAACAGACCGCCGCGAGGCCATCCCGTAGGGCGCACTTTCCGGACCCGTAGTACCGATATGTGTCTGCATACTGGCGGAGGAAGGCCTCGACGTCGGTCGGTGGTGAGTACGATCCGTCGTCGACCGTTGCAGTCGACTCGTCGGGAGTCGACCCGTTGTTCGTGGCTGACCACTCGAGAAGTGACGGCTGGGCACGTATCATTTTTCACTGGCTACTATCGAAGCGTCGGCACTGACCGTTGGCCACGCCATCTGTTGTCCACCGGTTCCCATCACGTCGGAGCCACAATGTGGCAGGTTTTAGCAATGGTGTCGATACACCCGAGGTGTGTGATTCAACAGCGGCCTACAGTCTGAAGCTGTCGCATAACAAAGCCTGACAGCACGAACGACCGCATATGGAAACGGAAGACGACGGACTCCACCTTCTCGTTATTGGGCTCGATGCCGGCTGTCTCCCCGTCCTCGAGCCACTATTCGACGCTGGGAAGGCACCAACGTTGCGCCGACTGTTCGAGACCGGCGCGAGCGCACCGCTCGAGTCTCAGCTCCCGCCCTGGACGGCGAGTGCCTGGCCCTCACTGTACACGGGAACGAATCCGGGAAAACACGGCGTCTACGACTTTCTGGCCTTCGACGGCTACGACTGGGACGTCGTCAACGCCAGCCACGTCAGGGCTCGCCCGGTGTGGGAACTGCTGAGCGACCACGGACACACGAGCGTCCTCGTCAACGTGCCCGTGACCCATCCACCGCGGGAATTTTCGGGCGCGTTGATTCCGGGGATGACCGCCCCCGAAAACCCGCCTTGCCATCCCGACGGCATCCTCGAGGACGTGGTCGACGCCTGTGGCGAGTATCGGGTCTACCCACAGAGTGGCGGGGACGACGAAACGCAGATCGAGAGCTACGAACGAACCATCGAAGGCCGGGGGGAGGCGTTTCGCTACTTGCTCGAGCGCTTCGACCCGGACTTCGGCTTCGTGCAGTTCCAGCAGACCGATTCGGTATTCCACGAGCGCCCGGGCGACAAACGCGCGATAGAAGCCGTCTACGAGGCCGTCGACGAACAACTCGCCCAGACGATACTCGAGTACGAACCCGAAAACGTCCTCGTCGTCAGCGACCACGGCATCGGTCGCGTCGACGGCTGGGAGTTTCGCATCAACGAGTTCCTGCGCCAGCGCGGGGACGTCGTCGCCAAAAGCGGCGGTGAGGGGATGCCGACCTGGACGCGAGCCTGGCAAAACGACTTGCTCGAAGGGTCCAGCGCCGGAACAAACGCAGCGGAAGCCTCCGTCTTCGAACAACTGATGGCGGGTGCCGCTCGCGTCGGGCTGACCACCCAGCGCGTCGCCGCCGGACTCGAGGCGGTCGGACTGAAAGAAGCCATCGGGAAACGGGTGCCAAACGAGGTCATTCGCGCCGCGAGCGAGCAGGTGGATTTCGCCGCCTCGAAGGCGTATCTCCGGTCCAAAAGCGAACTCGGCATCCGGATCAATCTCGAGGGGCGTGAGCCAGACGGGGTCGTGAGCCAGGACGAGTACGACGAGTACCGCGAGGCGCTTATCGAAGACCTCTCGAGCGTGCAAACGCCTGACGGGAATCCGATGTTCGATGCCGTCGAGCCGCGGGAAGCCGTGTTCGATGGGGCGGCACTCGAGGACGCGCCGGATATCGTGACCGTGCCTGCCGAGTTCGACAATGCAGTCGTCGAAACGCTCGATGGTGACCAGTTTGCCGAGCCGTGGGAGTCCTGGAACCACAAGCGGACGGGCGTGATCGGCGCGGCGGGGGCGGCGTTCGACGAGCACGTCTCGCTCACTGGAGCGACGATATTCGACGTCGCGCCGACGATCTGTTCCCTGTTCGATATCGGGGTTGACGAAGCCATGGACGGACGTGTATTGCCGCTGGTAAACGCGAGCGAACGAACGCAGTATCCGGACTACGAGCCCGAACCGATCACGGCCACGGACGATGAGGCCGTCGAAGAGAGACTGGCCGATCTGGGGTATCTGTAAATGAGCGTCACGATTGACCGACTCGACCCGGTCGCCGATCGGGAAGCGTGGAATCGATACGTCGAGCGGTCTGCCCACACGCATCCGTTTTATTACGCCGACGCGCTGACGCTGCAAGCCGAGGCGACCGGGACGAAACTGCACCCCCTCGCCGGGTTCAAGGGCCAGGAAGTCGTCGGCCTCTTTCCGATCTTCGAGTACGCGAAAGGGCCAGTCTCGGGTGTCTTTTCCCCGGCACCGTACTCCTGGGTGTGTTATCTCGGTCCGGCACTCTGTAACGTCTCGAAACTCAAACAGCGGAAAGCCGACCGTCGAACCAATGCCTTCCTCGAGGGCTGTCTCGACTGGATCGACGACGAACTGTCGCCCATGTACACCAAGTTCGACGCGGCAACCATCGACGACGTGCGCCCGTTCACCTGGAACGGCTACGACGTCGAACCCGAATACACCTACGTCGTCGATCTCGAGGGAACCTCTGAGGACCTCCTGAACCGGTTCAGTAGCGATGCCCGGAGCAACGTCAGGCAGGCGGACGAGTACGAGGGTGCCTACACCATCGAGGAAGGCGGAATCGAGAACATCGAGCAAATCATCGAGCAGGTCCGTGCACGGTACGAAAGCCAGGGACGGTCGTTCCAGTTGTCGACAGAATTCGTCAACGGCCTCTACGAGCAACTCCCAGAGGGGTCGATTCGGCCGTACGTCTGTCGCGTCGATGGCTCGTTTCAGGGCGGTATTCTCGTCGTCGAATCGGAGACGACGCGCTATCGCTGGCAAGGTGGCGTCAAACCCGAGGCCGATATCGATCTGGCGATCAACGACCTGCTCGACTGGACGGTCATGCGCGATGGCCTCGAGGCTGGTCTCGAACGCTACGACCTGGTCGGGGCCGGCGTCCCGAGCATCAACCGGTACAAAGCGAAGTTCAACCCGCGACTCGAGACCCATTACACCGTCACTGCTGGCACGTTCGGTCTCGATCTGTTGATCGACCGGTATCGAAAGAGCCAGTAGTCGACGAAGGGGAAAGGCAGGCAACAGATTATGGCTCAGTTTTTGAAGTTTATTGCCCACCTATCCATAGTGGCTTCAGACAGCCAGCAATTTCACTCACGTATCCGTCGAATCATCAGGAATCCAGTAAATCGACCGTCGTGCGTCGGCAAGTGAGACGCGACTCGCGATCACTTCGTTGGCCTCGAGTTTCGTGATCGCGTACCTGACCGTGCGCGAGCAAAGGCGTGACGCCCTGGCGAGTTCCCCCTGTGTCATCGCGCCTTCGTACTCGAGGACCTTGTAGACGAGTTTGGCGCTCGGTGGCAGATCCTCGAGAGCGTTGTCTGTCGTCGATTCTACAGGCTGGGTGTCAGTGCTGAAACTCATTGGCGGGGTCGGTATTGTGCTGTCGGCAACCACTGAACGGGATATGAACGCGACCGATCGTTCACGTCACTATGGGTTGCGTACTGGTTCCTTACGCCCGGATTCGAGCGTCGAACCGGTTGCAGCGGTCGAGTTCGACGCAGCGGTCGAGGCATAACGAAGGCCCATCGAGTGTGGGGTTGGGGGCAAGACAGGAGAGACACGTAGCGACCGGGAGCCGGTCGACGTGAGGGCCGTGCGCAGCGGGAAGGCGGTATCGGCATCTCGGTACTCGAGTCGGGTGCGCAATTATCGATGTTGCTCGGGAATGAACGAGGAGGTCTTCATTTCTCGGTACGTCGAACAGTCGGGACAGGCGTGAACGACGTCACGATTGTCACCGAAGACGCGCGCAAACTGCCGGGTTACCTGATTCCCACAGTTGACACACTGTGGGGCTGTCGTACTCGTTTCGGATTCCAGCGTGGTCCAATCTGTCGTCGACATCAGCCTTCTGTTGTCAGTACCCACTATTTATTATAGGTCGCATAACCCGGTTTCGAAACGGTGTATTCGACCGATTTCGAAACGGATACAATCGAAACGATGGTTCAGAAATATCGACACTCATCGTCTTAATCGCCTGTAATACGATATTACCCCTTCGGTAACTACAGATTGTCACCGTTCACGAGTGTCCACTCGAGGGGAGTGTGGATTCATGTGGTCGGTTGTAATCTTTCCCTGGGATCGCTACGGTTCGACGACCACCGATACCTAGGTACAACCGACCGTATCAGCGTGTATTCTTTCGTTCCAATAGCGGGACCGATACGAGATTGCACGTTCGATCAAGACACCGTTCTCGAGCGAGGCGGGTCGCTCACCTGGACCGTCACACCCGAACGAAGCCGTGAAACCGATCCCTGGCGTCCGGATTCACGCGGGGGCCGACGGTTGGGAAGGGACTAAATCAGTTGCATAAATCGGATGATATAGACACACGTTAGGGCAGGCGAACCTGTACAGTCCAGTCCCGTTCGGCGAGTCGACCTGCCAGTCCAGCCACGATATATCCCGTATAGTTAACCGGGGTTCGACCGTACGACAGCGTACTGATGAAAGCAGTCGTGCTCGCTGCCGGCGAAGGCACCCGTATTCGCCCGCTGTCACACCGGCTCCCGAAACCGATGTTACCCGTCGCTGACCGCCCACTTGTCGCCCACACCGTCGACGCGGCCATCGACGCCGGTGCAACCGAAATCGTGTTGGTTATTGGCTACGAGTCAGCAACCGTCCGTTCGCACTTCGGTGAATCCTATCGCGGAATTCCGATCACCTACGCCATCCAGGACGAACAACAGGGAACCGCTCACGCGGTCAATGCCGCTCGAGACGTCATCGACGGGCCCTTTGCCGTCCTCAACGGTGACAACCTCTACGACCCGGCGGCGATCGAACAGCTATTCGACGCCTGCCCGGCAGTCTGTGCTATCGAAGTCGAGGAACCCTCGAACTACGGCGTTTTGAGTACCGACAACGGAACCGTCACCGGTATCGTCGAAAAACCGGTGGAGCCGCCAACGAACCTCGCTAACGCCGGTGCCTACGCGTTCCCAGCCGAGGCAAAACAGTGGCTCGAGGTCCCGGCAAGCGAACGCGGCGAACACGAAATTACTGACGTGCTCGCGACCGTGATCGAACAGTTCTCGGTGACGCCGATCACCGTCGACCGCTGGCTCGACGTCGGTCGCCCCTGGGAGTTGCTCGAGGCAAACGAGTGGAAACTTGGCGACCTCGAGCGCCGGCTCGATGGCGAGGTGAGCGACGATGCCGTCCTCGAGGGTCCCGTCGTAGTTGAGGAAGGCGCAACGGTTCGTGCCGGGGTCGTCATCGAAGGGCCCGCGTTGATTCGCGCTGGCGCGTCCGTGGGTCCGAACGCGTACGTGCGCGGTGCCACCCTCATCGACGAAGGCGCATCGGTCGGCCACGCAGTCGAGGTGAAAAACAGCGTGCTCTCCCCCGGTGCGACGGTCGGCCACCTCTCCTACGTGGGTGACAGCATCCTGGGACGGGACGTGAATTTCGGTGCCGGAACGACGGTCGCAAATCTCCGACACGACGGTGGGGACGTCCGGTTTTCGGTGAAGGGGTCCCGACCATCGACGGGCCGGCGCAAGTTCGGCGTGGTCGCCGGTGACGAGGTCAAAACGGGCATCAACACGAGCCTGACTCCCGGGTTGAAGCTGTCCCCGGAGGCGACGACACAGCCCGGCGAGACGGTGACTCGAGATCGGTGATTCCCTCGATGCCCCATTGACTCGAGATCACCACCTCGAGGCCCACGACTAAACGGTAGCCTGTCAGTACAGGTCATCCAGCACGTTTCACAGCGGCAACGGAAAATCACGTCACACGATACCACCAGTCACCGATACGTTATACGGCTGCGGTACGTAGTCTACCCGTGAGCGAAGAACACCAGCGGAAAAATCTCCGCATGCCAAACGACGACGAAGTATTCGCCGTCGTCACCGAACACCTCGGTGGAAATCACGTTCGACTGCAGTGCCAGGATGGCAAGAGCCGACTGGGGCGAATCCCCGGGCGGATGAAATACCGCACCTGGATCAACGAGGACGACATCGTCGTCGCCGAGCCATGGGACTGGCAAGACGAGAAAGCGACCATCGAGTGGCGATACACCGGGCAGGATGCAGATCAGCTGCGTCGTGAAGGACACATCGACTGATTTCTCTCCGACAGGAGGTCTGTACGCACTGACTCGAGAGCGGGTGCGCTCCGGTGAATTGAACGGACAGACTGAAGAACGGATAGACGGAACGAAGCACCTGCTACCAACTGACTCGAGTACAATTTTTCGAAAACGCACACGTTCGTCGACCTCGAGTTCGAGCCCCTGTTGGCAGCCCGGAAACCTACTCGACGGTCACGCTTTTTGCAAGGTTGCGCGGTTTGTCGATGGGGCGACCGAGTCGGTCTGCGGCGTGGTAAGACAACAACTGCAGCTGCACGTTCGCGAGCAAGCCTGCAAGTGATGAATCGACGTCAGGAATCTCGAGGTGGCCGTCAGCGATGTCAGTTGCCGGATGCCCTTCGTGGCAGACGGCAATAACCGGCGCGCCTCTGGTGTGGGCTTCCTCGGCATTTGCGAGTACCTTCTCGTCTTCCTGCCCGGTGAAGATGGCGAATACCGGCGTGTCCGGCGTTACCAGCGCCAGGGGTCCGTGTTTGAGTTCGCCCGAGGCGAAGCCCTCAGCGTGTTCGTACGTAATCTCTTTGAACTTCAGGGCCCCCTCCAGGGCAACCGGATAGCCGAGGCCACGGCCGATGAAGAAAAACGACTGGGACTCGAGATAGCTTTCGGCAAGCGTTTTCGCGGTGCCGTCCTCGAGAACCCCCTCGAAACGTTCCGGAAGCGCTCGAATATCGGCCAGCATCGAATCCCCGCCGACGGCGGCTTCGCCAACGATATCGTCGGCAAGTCGCTGGGCGAGCAACAACAGCATGACGGCCTGAGCCGAGAACGTCTTGGTTGCGGCGACCCCGATCTCGGGTCCAGCCCGGATCAGGAGTACATCGTCGGCGTTCCGGGCAGCTGTGGAACCGATCACGTTGGTCACCGTCAGTATTCGAGCGCCACCGGCGGCCGCTCGACGCATCGCCCCCAGCGTATCGGCCGTCTCACCGCTCTGAGTGACTGCGATGACGAGCGTTCGCTCGTCGACGGGTGGCGCACAGACGCTGTACTCGTTTGCCAGATGGACGCTCGTCTGCAAGCCCGAGCGGTTCATCGCGATCGACCCGTACAGCGCCGCATGATAGGAGGTTCCACAGGCGACGAACTGTATGCGGTCGATATCCTCGAACCTCCCCGGCGGAAATGACCCGAGATATACCTCGTCACGTTCGACGTCGAGTCGGCCTTCGATAGCTTGCGCCAGCGACGTCGGTTGCTCGTGAATCTCTTTGAGCATGAAGTGAGGGTATTCGCCTTTACCCACCGCTTCGGGGTCCCACTGAATCGTCTCCGGGGTACGTTCGATCAGTCGACCCTCGAGATCGGTGAACTCGACCCCCTCCGGACGGACAATGGCAACGTCGCCGTCCTCGAGGTAGACGACGGTATCCGTGTATTCGAGAAATGCAGGGACGTCGCTGGCGAGGAAGACGCCATCGTCCTGACCGAGTCCGACGACGAGTGGTGATCCCTGTCTGGCCGCATAGAGGACGTGTTCGTCCGCAACCATGGCCGCGAGCGCGTAGCTTCCCTCGAGGTCGTCGACTGAGCGTCGGAAGGCGGCTTCGCTATCCATGCCTCGGTCGAGATACCGCTGTATCAAGTGGGGGATTACCTCGGTATCAGTATCGCTCGTGAACTGGTGACCCTCGGCGCGCAGGTCGGCTTTGAGTTCGCTGTAGTTCTCGATGATTCCGTTGTGGACGACGGCGACGTCTTCGGTCGAGTCCGTGTGCGGATGGGCGTTTTCGTCGGTCGGTGGGCCGTGGGTACTCCAGCGCGTGTGGCCGATCCCGACTTCGCCGGTGAGCAACGAACTGTCGAGTGACTGCTTCAGTTCGGAGACGTTGCCCGATCGTTTCTGAATTTTGATCCCGGCTCCGTTCTGGACGGCGATACCGGCCGAATCGTAGCCCCGGTACTCGAGGTTTTCGAGTCCCGTCAGCAGCGACTCGAGTGCCTGATCGGTACCGACGCGACCGATGATTCCACACATTAGCGGTTCACCTCGAGGGAACGAGCGGTTGCTCCCACGCGTTGGACGGCCCCGTTCCAGCACGAGCGGATCTCGGTACGTATTATGTTCGTGAGTGAGGACAAACTCGCGAGCACATCAGCTGTTGCGGGGGGAGGAGCCTGCAGACTGCACCCATTGCAGAGACTTCGAGACGCCAGGCGGTACACTGACATAGCGACAGCAAGGCCCGCCCAACCCATTACTATAGATCGGCTAACACTCGGCATAGTCACTTCGTACCGTTCCGAACGGGAGCAATACTCACGGACGGCCGGATATCGCGACAAACTTCACATCCACTGTCCCAATCTCGGTTTTTTTGGACGCTACTGAATCTAATCGGGGCCGATACCACTAATTTCTCTGTGTTCGTCTACCTTTCGTCAATCACGGATCGGCTACCCTCGCACAACCGGTTCGAGCGGGAGCTGAATGGCGTGCCTACGATCGTTTTTCACCACGCTTCGATGTCGGAAACCAATCGCTTATTAGCAACCCACGTCTCACGTCGAAGCAGAACAGCCACCGGCGGCGGCAGACAGGGCTCGCCCACTCGCCAGTCGATGTTCGAAGCCGACGAGGACGCTATTCCCTAACCAAACGACCAGAATGTTCACCGATACGCTTGCTACTGGAACGATCTCGCCATTTGGCATGGCTCTCGAGGAACCGGTCCTCGTGTTCGCGATCGCCATGGCCGTCTTTCTGGCCGGGCCGCTGATCGTCAAACGGCTCGGCCAACCCGGCATCGTGGGCATCGTCGTCGTCGGAGCGATTATCGGGCCGGACGCGCTCGAAATCGTCGAACACACGGATGCCATCGTCTTGCTCGGCGAAGTCGGGCTGATCTACCTCCTGTTTACTGTCGGCCTCGAACTCGATTTACAGGGGTTCAAAGAGGCTCCCGAAAACGCTGCACTCTTCGGACTGACGAGCTTTTTCTTGCCCTTTCTCGTCGGGACATTCGGTGCAATGGTGCTCCTGGGCTTTGACCCGCTCGCGGCCGTCTTGCTCTCTGCGGTGTTTGCCTCCCATACGCTGTTGGCGTACCCTATCGTCAACCGGTACAACGTGACGAAGAATCGGGCCGTAACAGCCGTCTTCGGCGGAATCCTCTTTACCGACACGCTCGCCCTGATCGTCCTCGCCGTCGTTACCGGTGCTATCGACGGCGACCTGACCGTCTGGCTGTTCCTGACGGTGTTTGCCAACCTCACGATCCTGTTCGCGGCGACCTGGTTTTTGCTCCCGCCGATTTCGCGACGATTCTTCCAGAACTTCAGCCAGGAGAGCTACTTCGAGTTCCTGTTCATTATGGTGGCTATCTTCGCCGCTGCCAGTCTCGCCGAAGTGCTCGAGATCGCGCCAATCCTCGGCGCGTTCGTTGCTGGACTCGCGCTGAACCGTCTCATCCCACAGGGCGGCACGTTGATGAACCGGATCGAGTTCGTCGGAAACGCATTTTTCATCCCGTTTTTCCTGTTGCACGTCGGTATGCTGGTCAACCCGACGGTCATCCTCGACGGGTTTGGAACGATCCAGATCGCGGCCTTTGTCATCGTCGTGATGGTTGGAACGAAAGCGGCTGCAGCCTGGTTCGTTTCGTCTATTCAGGGCTACAACGCGAGCGAGCGTGGCGTTATCTTCGGCCTCTCGACCGGGCAAGCGGCAGCCGCACTGGCAATCACGCTCGTTGGCGTCGATGCTGGGGTCTTCGGCGAGCAGGTGCTGAACGCCGTGGTCTTGCTGTTGTTGGTAACTGCCCTCGTGAGTCCCTGGATTACCGAACGCGCGGCGCAAAGACTCGCTCTCGAACGTGAGGCTGGCCAGGGCGAAGACAGCGTCCTCGATCCGAACATTCTGTTGCCGCTATCACACCACGCGGAACTACAAGAGCGGTTGCTCGAGCTCGCGTTCGTGTTGAAAGGCGAACGTGGCACGAATCCGGTGAACGTCCTGACGGTGATTCAGCGAAACAAAAACGATCGCCCGGAAGACCAGGTCGCCGCCGTCCGCGAAGATCTAGAACAGATTGCCGAAATCGGCGGGGCTGCTGAAGTCCCAGTCGAAGCTGAAACACGCGTGAGCCACAACGTCGCCAGCGGCATCGTTCAGAGTGCACTCGAGGTCCAGGCCAACCAGATCCTGATGGGGTGGGACGCCAAACGCTCGTTTAGCCATCGAATCTTCGGCAGTATCATCGACCAGGTGCTCGACCGAACGACGCTTCCGGTGCTGGTAAGTCGACTCGGTCATCCGATCAACACTACCCAGGAGCTGTTTGTCGTCGTCCCCATCGGGGCCGATCACCACGAGGGATTCTACGAGGCCGTTCACATCACCAAACGGCTGGCGGCGAGTCTCGGTATCCCCATCACTGTCCTCGTCGTCGAGGGCAAAACCCATCAGTTCGAGCGCCTGTTCGGACTCGTCGAAGAGGATGTTTCCGCCGAGTTCGAAGAGGTTTCCCAGTGGGACCGACTGTTACCGACGCTCGAATCACGCGCCAGCGACGACGACCTCATCGTCGCCATCACGCCGCGGAAAGGAGACATCGGCTGGCACAACGAACTCGCCTCGCTGCCGGCTGCGCTTTCGGAGCTGCCGCCGGAATCGTTCATCACGATCCACCCACGACAGGGAGAACCGGAGTACGACAGGAAGTACCTCCGATTCGAGTGAGGGAGTTCACCGTCCGGTCTCGAGTTCCTTCGTCCCCTGGCGGAAGTTGCCCGATAGCCACGTCTCGGGCCCCAAACTCGCAGTTACCGACTCGAGTGAGAATGATGATCCCAACTCGATTGACATCCTCCCCGCCCTGAAGGGCGAGGATTCCCACGGCACCGCACCGCTGG
>JAOPJZ010000031.1 GCA_025517525.1 Natronosalvus hydrolyticus | reverse complement strand
CCATACTTGTTTCACGCTCTCATGGGATATAGCAGAATTTCCATCGAGTCAGCACGGTTACTGAAACCAATCACCTCTTGAGGGGTTCAACAAGACTGAAGGTCAGAAAATGGCCCTAATAGGGATTTTCGACTGCTGAGTATCACGGTGATCCCCGCCTCCATGCCATCGAAGCAAAGGTAAACTCGAGGCCCACCCCGAAATCACGACTGTTTTGACTCGAGGGGCTCGACCTTACGTCATGACTGTCGTACTCGCGGGGATCGGTGCCGATACGACCAACGTTGGGGCGCTGGGCCCGCTGTACGCGGATGGGCGATTCGAGTACGTTCCCATCCCCGAAAAAACGAGGGCAACGACGGAGACGCAGACGCTCGGGTCCTGGGAGTTTCGCTATCGCAACGACTGTGCGGCATCGCTCACGAATCGGATTCATCCCCAGCCAGTGCAAGACGGGGAGACAACGATATCGGGCGACGAACTCGAGGACTGGCCGCTTCACCACGACCCGAATTTCGACGCGCTCACCTACGGCGAACATCGAACGAGCGGCTACGTCTCCCGGCTTCAGGGTCTCGAGTCGGGCGACGTCGTCGGGTTCTATGCCGGACTGCGTCGCGAGGACGACCCGGAATCGCGAGCCCATCGCTACCTGATCGGCTACATGACGGTGAACCGTGTCGACGTGGTTACGCCTGAGTTATCGCGCGATGAGGTGGCCGAGATACTCGCTGCCCATCCCGAAAACGCACACACGAAACGCGCTCGAGATGGGGAACTGTATCTGTCCGACAAATCGGTCGTACTGATCGACGGCTGCGAACCTGGCGGCCTTTTTCACGGAGATCCGATTCGTATGAGCGAGTACCGCGTGAAGCCAGGTAACGAACGCCCCCAATACTATTTGCGTGAGGATATCCGTGAGGAGTGGGCTGTCGAAGCCGGGGGCGTGAATATGATGTACAAACCGGCCTACAGATGCACCCTCGAGGGTGAATCGTTCGCCGAACGTGTTGGCAGCCCCGGCCAGCGATAGTCGACACCAGTTCGGCCGTCACAGAAGGCGGCAATATTTTCTATTTCGTCTCGTGTAGTCACTCCGATTTGGGGGTTTCCGCGGCTGCACGCCAGCGTAAAAACACAGCGTTCGAAACTCGTCACAAGTTTTGCCTCCAACTATGTTAAAACCCGATATTCGCCGGGTAGAGAGCCTGAAACCCGCATACTTTTAGCTATCGAGTTCTCACTCTGATACAGGAATGAAGCAAACAACTCGACGCTCGTTTTTAGCCGGCACGGCAGGGGCAACCCTGACTGCGGCCGCCGGCTGTCTCGGCAGCGACGATGCGGATGGAACAGGCTACGAAGTATGGGCACTCGATCAGGGTACTGATCAGATCTACATCTACGAACCGGACGGCGACGACGAGTTCGAAGCAGTAGCCGAAATCGACGTCAACGAGGACGTCGACGAGTTCGGACAGGTGCCACACATGGTCGATTTCAGTTCGGATTACGAGTACGCCGCCGTCGCCTGTACGGCCGGTGCTAAAACGCTGGTTTACCGAACCGAAGACCGAGAACTCGTGGCGAATCTCGATACCGGTGCCGGCTCACACTTCGCCGGGTTCACGCCCGACGACGAGTACATCCAGGTCGACGCCATCGGCGAGGGCGCAATCGTCCGTGTGGACGCCGACCTCGAGGACGAATCGTTCGACATCGTCGACGAGATCGTCATCGACGACGCACCAGCATTCGCCGACCGTGCCGAGGAGTTCCCAGCCGATGATGACGGCGTCCGTGGCCGACCTGTTTGTCACGACCACGCGAACGGACACTCCTATCACACGCTCGGCCCGTCCATCGACTTTGCCGGTGTTGTGGTCGTCGACTACGACGCCTTCGAAATCGACCAGGTGTTCAGCCCGGACGAGATCCGGTCGAACTGTGGGACGATGGCGAGTCCCGACGAGGGGACGTTCTACTTCACCGCCGGCGTGCCGAGCAATCACGAGGAGACCGGCGGCGTCGGCGAGTGGTACGCACTCGACACTGACACGAACCTGCCACTCGACCCCGAGACGAACGAACCGGTCGAGGACTTCTCGGCTGAGGACGTCTCTCGAGACACTGACGGCTACGACGCACACGGCTTCTGGTTCACCGACGGTGGCGACGAACTCTGGATACTCAACCGGGAGACTGACAATGGTCTCGTCGTCGATCCGGAAACCAACGAGGTTATCGACGAAATCGACGACTACGGTCCAGCCCCGGACATCATGTGGGGATCGCCGGACGACGAGTACATGTTCGTTACCCTCCGCGGACCGGACCCGCTTTCCGGTGACCCACACGCTGCTAAGGGCGAAACGCCGGGCTTCTCCGTGTTGAGTGTCGAAGATCGCGAAATCGTCACGGTTATCGAACCGGACGAAGGTAACGACGACAGCGACTTCCACGGGATCGGCGTTCGCGTCACCGAATAACGACTCACTGTTATTTTCGCGTCACTACTTCCTCGAGTGGCAGCTTTGAACCCAATATAGGGTCGAGAAAACGTACTGGGTCGAGAAAACTTCAATCTCGAGTCAGGCGCGGGTTCGTCACGGCACCGTTGGCTGCCGAATCGAAGTCTCGACAGTATTTGGCCAGCACGCCGCCATCGTAGACGGGTTCGGGTTGTTCCCAGGCGTCACGTCGGGTCGCCAGTTCGTCGGCATCGACATCCACCTCGAGCCTTCGCTCGGGAATGTCCACGGTGACGGTGTCGCCTTCCTCGAGCAGGCCGATTGGACCGCCGACGAACGCTTCGGGAGCGACGTGGCCGATCATCGGGCCGCGGGTGCCACCTGAGAAGCGACCGTCGGTGATGAGCGCGACGTCCTCTTCGTGACCCGCCCCGACGACGGCGGCGGTGACGCCGAGCATTTCACGCATTCCGGGGCCGCCTTTCGGTCCCTCGTTGCGGATGACGATCACGTCGCCGCTCTCGATGTGCCCTTCCTGGACGTAGGCCATGGCGTTCTCTTCGTCTTCGAAAATTCTGGCGGGACCTTCGTGATGGAACGCGTCGTCTCCGGTTACTTTGAGCACGGCTCCGTCGGGTGCCAGGTTCCCCTCGAGAATCTTGATCGCTCCTTCTTTCTCTTTGGGCTCATCCACGGAATAGAGGAAATCCGCCTCGAGGTCCTCGTCGGCGGGGAGTTCCCCACGTTCTTCGAGGTGGGCCAGTTCTTCGGCGATGGTTCGACCGGTGACGGTTTCGGCGTCGCCGTGGAACATCCCTGCCTCGAGCAAGCGGCGGATGACGACGGGAACGCCGCCCAGTTCGTGGAGGTCGTTCATCACACGAGTGCCGCCGGGCTGGAGGTCGGCTATTTTCGGCGTTCGTTTCGAAATCTCGTCGAAGTCCTCGATCTCGAGATCGACGTCGGCTTCCCCGGCGAGCGCGAGCAGGTGGAGGACGCCATTGGTCGAGCCGCCGATGGCTGTCTGCAGGGCGATTGCGTTCTCGAACGATTTTCGGCTGAGGATATCGGATGGGCGACGGTCTTTCTCGACACACTCGAGGGCAAGTTCGCCGGCACGGCGAGCGACCTCGTAGCGGCCTTCGTCTTCGGCTGGTGGTGAGGCGCTGCCGAGTGGAGCCAGTCCGAGTGCTTCCGATATCGAGGCCATGGTGTTCGCCGTGAACATGCCGCCACAGGAACCGGCTCCGGGACAGGCGTGACGCTCGAGGTCGTCGAGTTCGTCGGCGTCCATCTCGCCGGTGGCGTAGGAGCCAACGCCCTCGAACACCTGGACGATGGTAACGTCTCGGCCCTCGTGCTGGCCGGGCATGATCGAGCCCCCGTAGAGGAACACGCTCGGGAGGTCGGTACGGATGGCAGCCATCATCATCCCCGGGAGATTCTTGTCACAGCCAGCGACGGTAACCAGGCCGTCCATTCGTTCGCCAAAACTGACGAGTTCGACGCTGTCCGCGATCAGTTCTCGCGAGATCAACGACGCTTTCATTCCCTCGGTCCCCATCGAGATGGCGTCGGAGATGGTGATCGTCCCGAACTCGATCGGCATCCCGCCGGCGTCGTCGACACCCTCGATGGCGGCATCGGCGACGTCATCCAGGTGCACGTTACAGGGGGTGATGTCGGCTGCGGGATTCGGCACGCCTATCATGGGCGAACCGAGGTCGTCGTCGTCGAAGCCCATCGCGCGGAACATTGCTCTGTGTGGCGCACGTTCTGCGCCCTCCGTTACGTCGCGACTCTGCAGTCGCTCGTCTTTCCCGTGGTCAAACACGTCGTCACTGCTCATGGTCGGACCTTGGCTCGCGTATGCATAAGTCACCCCACATTGTCAAGCGTTGCAGGTTGGTCGTCTCGACGAATTGTGACGAGTCTGCCTCGCGACAGACACTCGTCAGACAGGTGTCAACCCACTTTCACACTGATTTAATACACCGGTTATTGGTTCGATAGATATGAGAACGGACCCTGACCTCGTCTACGAGATCGTCGACGAAATCGCCTCTCGTGAGGGGGTTGACACACGAACGCTCAACCCACCACTTGCAAAAGTTATCGATACCGATGCGCTCGAAGCCCTCTGTGAGTCCACCAACGATCAGACCGACATTCACATCTCGTTCACCTACTGTGCGTACAGAGTCGAGGTCCAGTGCCCCGACACGGTCGAAATCAGCCCTCTTGAGTCGGGTCGTGAAGTAATATGCCAAGATAGATCGAACTGATCGCACAGACGATTCCGAGACCAAAGACCAGGGTAAATACGGAGTCGGTGGCAAACGCGGGCGTTTCGGTCGTCAGAAAGCCCAGAAACCCAAGCGGTACCATAACGAACGCCGCTATTCGGAGAACCTGCGGCAGTCGCTCAAGTAGCGTCGAACCCGTGTTATCGGGCGTATCGCTGTCAGTCGCCGGATCCGAATTATCACGCATTCAGTGTCGAAGAAGGGGGCCAGAATGGCCTAAACGTATCGCCTGATAGGCTTTCCTGTAACTTTTTATCGATGATTGCCGACCCGCTATGGGAAATCACCGGGAAGACACTTCAGTAGACCGTCTGTGTGCACTCGTGTACCGACAGGTCAAAGCACCAATGGTTTTTAATTGATCACCCGTTTCATACCCTCGTATGGACGACCAACAGCGTGTCGCCGCCTTTCTCGAGACGTACGATCTGCACACAGACCCAGCATATCGGACCCTCGACCTCGTTTCAGAGGTCGGCGAGGTGACCAAAGAGATCAACGGGTCGACTGACTATGGGTCCGATCCGGATGAGGTCACTATCGCTCGTGACGAACTGGGAGACGTCTACTTCGCACTGCTCTCCCTCTGTACTGAACTGAACGTGGACGCCTCGAGCGTTCTCGAAGAGTCGCTTTCGAAGTACGAACGACGCCTCGAGAGGAAAGATACGCCGGGATCCGAGGAGTCGAACCCAGACCAGGGATAAACAGTCGGGATCGAAGACCGTCCCTATTTCGACCACCAATACTCGAGAAAGCAAAGAGGCCATATCAGTCATATTCTGGCAGCTCCGCCTTTCTCAACGGCGCTCACCACACCACCCATGCTACCCGAAACCATGGGTAATGGTTTCGAATCGAAACCGGTTGTGCCTGCCGCCTCGAGAAGTGCTTTTACCCGTGGTTGATTAGAAGCCGCCAGTTCTCGTGGACTCTCGCTTCCCGAACCCGTTTCGGCTCCTGATCCTCTGGATCGGCTACGCGCTGGCTCGAGCGGGGCTTATCGACCGGGAGCGCGCACGACGGACGACCGATCTGGCGTGGCCGCGAATCGTCACCGGGATCGCACGCATGTCGAAAAGTGCGGTCGACGTCGCGCTGGTCGGCATTGCACTTGGCTCGGCCGCTATCGCAGGGGTGGGATATGCAGGCCCGTTCTGGGGACTCGCCTTCTCGGTCGGCGGTGGCGTTGCAGGCGGCACGATTGCGCTGGTTTCACAACGATATGGCGCTGAGGCCTACGAACAGCTCGGCCAGGCGGTTCGCTCGAGCGTCGTCCTCGTTATCATCGCCTCAGCGCCGCTCGTAGCTACGTTCTGGTTCCATGCTGAATGGTTCATTTCGCTGATTACGAACAACCCGGCCGTCATCGAGTTCGGTGCAGACTACTTACAGATCGTCGCCCTCGGCATTCCGTTTGCGGGATTAAACCTGATCGGGAGCCGCGTCTTCGTCGGCATGGACGACGCCTGGACACCGATGGTCGTCCGTGCCGGCGGTGCCGTGATGAACATCGGGCTCAGTATCGTGTTGATTTTCGGGCTCAACTACGGTGTCGTCGGGGCAGCTATGGGTACCGTCCTGTCGAACGTCGCGGTCACTGTCGTGTTCGCTATCGGCTTGGTTGCGGGTCGCCTGCCGGGGGCCAAAAGCTTCCCCGTGACCGTCGACCCGTTCGGCACCTACTTCCATCGAGAGACGCTGACCGATCTAATCACCATCGGCCTGCCCGTCTTCGGGACCAATCTCGTGTGGACGGTCGCGGAACTACCGATGCTCTCCATCGTAGATATCTTCGGCGAAAACACGGCCGCGGCGTACGTCATCGCCCGTCGAATCTGGGGAATCATGAACACCCCGGGCTGGGGATTCAGCCTGGCCTCCTCAAGTCTCGTCGGACAGGAACTCGGAACCGGCGACGAAGGGACGGCCGAGCAGTACGGCCGTGAAATCATCCGATTCGCTGTCGCGGTCTATGCCGTCTCCGCGTTTCTCGTGTTCGTCTTCGCCGAACCCATCACGATGTTGTTCACAGACGATCCGAACGACCCCTCGATACCGATCGCCGTCTCACTCGTGTATGCCGCCTGTTTGGCCGTCGTCCTCCGGGGGGTGTCCGGAGGTGCTGCCGGGCCGCTGAACGCCAGCGGCGACACTCGCTGGCCGTTTTATAGCCAGTTAGTCGGAATGTTCGGCTGCTCGATTCCGCTCGCCTATCTCGGAGCCCGTGGCCTCGAGCTCCCGACGCTCGAGTGGGCCGTTCCCCTGATCGAACTCACAGTGACGGTTCCGGGCATCTCGATTCCGGCTCTCGGACTCTGGGGACTGTACCTGGCTTTTATCGCCGAGACGGCCGTCCCAGCCGGCATCAATTACTATCGCTTTACGACTGGCAAGTGGAAACAGATCAGTCGATCGTATCGCCCGGAAACGGCGCCCGCAGACGATTGATAGCGGTCGTTGTAACCAGCTGAATCACTTCCGGATGCTGTATACTCGAGTACTCAGCCTCGTGTAGTCGCCTGAGAGGAGTGTTACAGCGTTTCACCCAGGTCGATACTTTCTTTCTATTAGGCCATGACCGCAAAGCAAATTTATCCGGGGTGAGTATCGGTGGGTAGATGACGTACGACTGCGTTCGGGCAACTGACTCTTTTGGACCCGATGGGTCGTTCGTCCCTCGAGTCAGCGGTGCTCACCGAAAGAACTGTTGCATAGCACAGCAGGTGAGGTTACTGTGACGGACCCGAATCCCGACGACAACGTCGAGGTCAATGTCCGTGCCGAAGACGCCGTCGACGCCTACCTGCAACGAAAATCCGTCGGCAACCCCGACGGACCTGGCGCGGGCACGTACGCCGCCAACGCGGAATCGATTCTCCGGCGATGGGTCGAGTGGCTCGAGCGCGAACACCAGATCGGATCACTGTTCGCCCTGAACGAAGTCCACATGCGTGCCTACGCGGAAGAACTCGCCGACCGGACTGAAAACGGCGATTACACGGCCTCGACTGCAGGGACATACTTCGCCGTCGTTCGGGCGTTCCTCTCGTGGTGCGTTCGTGGCGGCATCCTCGAGTCCAATCCGGCGACCTCGTCCGACGTCGAGTCGGCGTTACCGACGCCGGAACCCAAATCCGGGTCCGACAATTTCTGGACGCCGGCCCAGCGCGACCGCCTCGAGTCCTATGTCAGGGACCGGGCTGATGCCGCCGAGGACGCCTCACGCGATGAACGCCTCGCCAGACTCAGAGAGCACGCAATGGTTGCCGTGTTAGCCCACTCGGGCGTTCGCGGATCGGAGCTGTTTCGGGTACCGGAAGACGACCGTCGGACCGGTGCCACCTGGGAAGACGTCGATTTCTACTCGGGCACCATCCGCGTGCTGGGCAAATCCCAACGCCTCGAGGACGTTCCCCTTCCGGCAGCGGCACGGAAACCGCTGCGTCGCTATCGTGTGGTGCAGGACCCGCCGACGAACGAGTGGCCGTTGTTTCCAACTCGACACGCCCCATCGGTGGCCAAACGGGTCCGAACCGTCCTCGCCGACCGTGGCTTTAGCGAGGATGAGATCGAAGGGCTGTCCGAGACACACACCGCTGCAGAACTCTCTCGGCGGTATGCAATTGCTCCACCGGCAATCACGACCGAAGGTGCACGGTCGATTCTCAAACGATTGTGTGACGCTGCGGAGATCGACGTCGGTGGTGACTATTTGACGCCTCGTGGCGCGCGCCCCGGCCTCGGTGAACGGACCTATCCGACCGAGCAGGCAACAGCCGAAACCGCCCTTCGTGAGCAAACCCTCGAGCAGTCAATCGCCGTGGTCGAAGATCTCTCGTCGCTCGAGTCGGTACAAGATGTGGACAGTTCCGGCACGGACTGCTAATCACCCAGAAGTGGGGATGGTTCACTCCTGAATCGAATCGGCGATCATCGACACAAGCTGAAATCGACGAGACCGGATAAGTCGTTCAAGAGACCTGCTCAGTCGTCCATTGCAGGAATATCCGGCTGTATCGACGGTTCCGATCGGGTGGCTTCCTGTTCCGTAGCTTCTCTGGTTCGCGCTCGCTCGAGTGCCGAATACGTTTCTGCACCACCCTGGGCAGAGAGGAGTTCGGTGACGTACGCAGTGACGTCGATTTTCTCCTCGAACAGCTGCTCACGACGGTTGCGCCAGCGTTCGGGTGTTCGTTCGTCAGCGACGAGTTCGCGAACCAGATCGATTCCCTCGGTTTCGTCAGCCGTCGAGCGCAGCAGGTCGTAGTTTTCCTCGAGTTCGATGAAGTTGGTCATATCTGTCCCTCGGGCGGCAAAGGACTGGATGCGAACGGTCGGCGTACCGAGCAAGGCAGCCTCGGTGGCCATCGTGGCCGAGTCACCGGCATAGCAGTCGGCGTAATACAAGAGGTCGTGAATGTGCGTCGGCGAGATTGGCACTGCGTACTGCTCGAGGTCCTCGGGCAACGGGTCCGTACTCGTAATGTAGACGGTTCCGTGTTCGGCCAGCACTGACACCAGCGTTCGCTTGCCCTCGAGTGAGAGCCCTGCTTCACCCACGTCGTGTAAGGCGTCCCACTTCCGGAAGCGGAGCACGAAATACCGTTCGTCAGGTTCCACGCCATGGGTTCGTAACCGCTCCGGATCTGGCTCGAAATACGTTGGATCGAGATAGGCCAGTTCGTGAAAGCCGTCGTATCGGACGTGATTGGAGCCGTACTCGGCATCGTGATTTCGAGGCGTGGCCACGACGTGGGCAAACGGCGTCGTCACTCGATGCGAACTGGTCCCTTCGTTGTCGATGAAGACGACACTTCTCGCACCGACCAGTGGCGCGACGTGTGAGACCGCCACGCCACCAATTGCGGTCATGACGTCCGGCTTGATTCGCCGGGTGCGCTCGAGCAAACGGAGTTCGTAGGACAGCTGCACCTTCACGAGTTCCGAAAGCGAGTTCTGTGGGCCAGCCAGGACCTCGTGTGGAATCCCATAGGCGTTGAGTAAGGGGATAGCGAGGTCGTTCTCGCGGGCGAAGACGTACACCTCGTGTCCGCGGGCCTCGAGTTCGTCGATGACGTGCTTGTAGAAGTGGACGTGTGCTGGGTGCTGGATAGTGACGACGACTTTCATCGGATCCTCACCACGCTGCCGTCGTTATCCTCGCGGTCGAACACCATCGCAACCGCGAGACAGATCGACGCAAGAAACCCATACAGTACGCTATTGGATTGTCCCCTCTCTCCGTCGGTGCGTCGAGCAATGGTCCGGGTGACCCCTGCCGTGGCAAGCAGCCACCCGATAATACCGAGTCCGTACAGACAGACCATCGGATGGAACTCCCGAACCACGTAGCGACGACGCAACCGTCGGAAGAAGCCGAACAGTAACAGGGAGGACAACCGTGGGACGAACGTCCGATACTCGATGTGGCTGTGTTCGTCGCCGTACACTGCTGGCATCGAGACGTCGGCAATGTGGTAGCCTGCTGTGTTGAGTTCGACGAGCAAATCGTTTGCAAAACCGTACTCCTCGTATAGCCCATCGAGATCGACCGTCTCCAAAACCGATGTCGACAGTGCCGTATAGCCGTTCTGTGGATCCATCATCTCCCAGTAACCGCTGGCTATTTTCGTCAAGATGGTCAACAGGACGTTGCCAAAGAGCCGCCAGTTCGACATCGAGGCGTGTTCCTCACTTCGGCCGAGTCGATTCCCCTTGGCATATGCGGCTTCCCCGTCGACGATAGGGTCCAGCAGTCGGTGTAACTGCTCAGGGTCCATTTGCCCGTCCCCGGCCATCACCGCAACGATTTCGATGTTGTCCTCGAGTGCGTGTTCGTATCCCGTCTTGATTGCACCACCGACCCCGCGATTGACTTCGTGTCGGATCGGGATGATCTGTGGCGTCGTCGTCTGCGAATCATCGGCAGACTTCGATGGTCCCCGAGGCCTTCCATCGTCCATAGGGCTACTCTCCTCCCCAGTGCTGCCATCGTCCTCAGCGCTACCATCGTCCTCAGCCCTGGGTTCACTCGAGTGGACAGCAGCCGACTCGCCTCGGCCGGTAGTCGAAACGGCCCCCTCTCGGTCTGGAGGCGAAGCGTCGTCTGTCGTCGCTACAGCCGTTTCATTCGATGGTCCCTGCTCGGCCTTCTCTTCACGCTCGTCGGACGGGACTGCTGTCGTTGCGCCGCCGTCAGTTACGGCACCCATAACCGGTGTTTCAGCCGGACGATTTGTTGTGAGCGCTTCGTCAGGTGCGTCGTTTCTGTCCTCACCAGCGACCGACAGAATCTCCTGCCACGTGTCGTCGGTCGACCGGTCGTCGATCACGTAGACGCGGTCGACGAAATCGGGCATCGTCTCGAGTACCTCCCCGACGAATCCGGCCTCGTTGTACGCTGGAACCACCACCCCCACAGTGTGTTCTCGGTACACGACGGTCACCCCCTCACGCCCGGGCGTGTCGACTGAACGCCGTCACCTGCCTCGAGCGGTCGAAACGTCGGTTGTTCACATTCGGTAGCCGTGTGTCTCATCTAGGACTTTCAAGCGCTCGTTCGGACATTGTTATGCGACCCATGCACTCGGTGTAGGTCACGATTAGCGTACTGTCTCCCGACACGATGAGAAAACAAGACACTCCTGGCAGTTCGGTTTCGCTCACGGGAACCCTGGTGTCTCGAGCGAACCGGGTCATTGGATCCATTGTCGCATCCCGGTCACGAGGGTAGGGTCGCTGACCGCTATTCAGTTACAACAATCTCTTCATACGGTCTGCTGTAACTTTTTACCGGTGAATACCCATACGGGGTCGGTAAGAGACGACAGTAAACCGTATCAGAGCACGAGCAAGAGTACGCTCGTTAACACCACCGTGACGAACAACACGGTCATTCCGATCGTGGCCCGCAGAGAGAGTGTCGAGGTAGATTTCCCCTCACGGGTCTCGAACGCATCGCTCTCGACCACGGTATCGGGCACTCGAGTCGCGACGGAGCCGACAGCGCGTACGGGGTTGTTTCCGACCCAGTAGCACGTCCGTACCAGGGAGACTGCGGCGCGGTCAACGGCGGCGAAGACTTCGGTGACGGCGAGCATCGACCAGCGTCCGAGTCTGTAGCCGACCGGGTTGACGTACGTCGCCGGGTCACGGAAATCGAGTTTCGAGAGCGGTTTCCGGATGATCGGGAACGCGATTGCCGAAATCCCAAGCAAGAGCGCAGCGTCCTGCAGGTGCCCCATACTGTAGGGGTTGAGTGTCTGGAGTCCCTCCGGATCGGTGAACTGGGTGCCGTCAATGATCGGGATCAAGTCGGTGAACAGCGGCCAGCCGACGGCCGGCAGTCCGAGGACGACACAGGCACCGCCGACAGAGAGCATGGCAGTCGTCTGTCCGGTTTTGGCGTCTCTGACCTCGTGGTCACTTTCCCCGTGGAAGAAGACGTAGAACCCGAGTTTGATGAACGAGAGGAACGTTCCGATGCCGCCGATGAACAACAACACGAATAGCGGCCAGTGTTCGGTGCCTCCGAAGTAGCCGGTAGCCGCATCGAACAACATCCCTTTGCTGATAAAGCCGCTGAACCCGGGTACGGCAGTAATCGAGAGTGCGCCGATGAAGAACGCGAGTGCCGTCAGTGGCATCTCTCGCCAGAGGCCGCCGAGTTTGTACAGGTCGTTCTCTCGGGTGCGATAGATGACGACCCCGACGGCCATGAACAGCAGGCTCTTGTAGAGTACGTTGTTGAAGAGGTGTCCCATCGCGCCGGCAATCCCAATGGCCGATCCGATGCCGATACCGGCGACCATGTACCCCAGCTGGGCCTGAATGTGATAGGAAAGCAGGGCGCGCATATCGTGCTGGAGGAGCGCGAAACCAGCGCCGTAAACGGCCATCAACCCGCCCATGTACGCGAGCCAGATGTGCCCGTCAGGGAACGCACGCAACAGGACGTATGCGCTCGTCTTTGTCGTGAACGCGGCGAGGAACACCGACGCGGCCAGGTGTGGTCGGGGGTAGGTATCCGGCAGCCAGGTGTGAAAGCCGATGAAGGCCACGTTGACGCCGATACCCAGGACGGCGAGCATAGCGGGAATTCCCGTCGCGATGCCGCCAGTGATGAACGCCTGCTCAAGGCCCACGCCCTGTCCGTAGAGGAACGTCCCTGCTTGGGCGTAGTGAGCGATGACCCCGAACAGGACGAGGCTGCCACCGATCCCGTGAGCCAGCGCGTAGCGATACCCTGCACGGACGGCGTCGCCACCGAAGTGCCAGACGAGCAGCGTGCTCGTCACGGCCATGATTTCCCACATGAACACGAGGACGAGCCAGTCGCCGGCGAAGACGGCCCCGAACGCACTGGCGACGTACGCGAGTGCGAACGCCGCCATCGCTCGAGACGTCTCGCTCGAGTACGCGTAGACGACGGCGAAGGTGCCGAGGAAGCCAAGCCCGATGGCGACGAATCGAGTGTACTCGTCGACGAGATACGGCTGGACGTCGAATCCGAGGAACGTCATCGTCATGTGCCCGCCTTCGGGGGCCACGTACGCAATGACCGTCACGGTAGCCAGACTCGCCGCACCGAGGGCAAACCCAACGATTCGAGGGAGAACCAGCACCAACAGTGCCGTGGCGAACACAAGCAGTGGTGGATAGATCGCTGTTACGGCGTCGACTTCGGTCATAGTACCCCCTCCCCGGTAACCCCGGCAACGATAGTATCAGCCAGCTCGAGGAACACTGCGTAATCGGGGACGATTCCGAGGGTGACGGCGCCGGTGACGATGACGGTAATCGGCATCAACATGAGCCAGGTACTTTCGGCAAACGTGAGCGGAGAGCGTCGCTCCCAGCCGCCGAGCGGTGCACCGCCGTGGTGATGGTCGTCGTGGTGTTCTTCGTCATCGGTTTCGTGGTGTTCGTTCGCCTCACTATCGTGGTGCTCGTCAGTGTGGTCGTCTTGGTCGGTGTCATCGTGATCAGCAGCAACCGGGTTTTCGCCGGCAGCCGTCGAACCGGCACCTGAACCGGGCCCGAACGGCACGTCTGCGTCACTCGGGTTTTCGTTGACTGCGTAGCGATCTTTCCGGGTGGAGTCGTCCGAACCACCGTCCGAGGCGATGTCGTGATCCGCTTCGCCCTCGAGAACACCGTAGGATTTCCGTTCGCCGCCTGCGGGGAACTCGAACACTGGTTTGGCGTCGTGTCGGTCCTCGCTCTCGAAGAACGCGGTGTAGACGACGGGCCAGAGGTACGCGATGTTGAGCACGCCGGAGACGATGAGCGAGGCCGCGAAAATCCACAGCCAGGTCGCCTCGAGGCCGTACACCGCGACCTCAGCACCGCTTGCAGCCCCGATGAGCAGATAGAACTTGCTGACGAAACCAGCGAGCAGCGGGATACCGGCCATGCTCGCAGCGCCGAGCGTGAACGCCGACATCGTCAGTGGCATTCGTTTGCCGATACCGGCCATCTCGCTAACGTAGTCGGTGTGGGTTTCGACGTGGATCGCACCGGCACAGAAGAACAGGGTGAGTTTCCCGAACGCGTGTGCCGGAATGTGCAATAAGGCGCCCAGAACGCCGATGGGATGGAGCATCGAGAGTCCAAGCACGATGTAAGAGAGCTGTGCGGTCGTCGAGTACGCTAACCGTCGTTTGAGGTGGTCCTTTCGCAACGCGATGATGCTCGCTGCCGTCAACGTGAAGGCAGCCAGTATCGCCACTGGAATGTTCAGTGGCACGTCGCCGACCACCGGGACCGAAAGCGGGTACGCCGTCGGGAACTCGAGGCCGAACACGTCCAGATAGACGCGGGCAACCCCGAAGGCCCCGGACTTGACGACCGCCACGGCGTGGAGTAGTCCGGACACGGGGGTCGGCGCAACCATCGCGTCTGCGAGCCAGGAGTGTAGCGGCATGACCGCTGCTTTGACACCAAAGCCGGCAATCAGCAGGTAAAACGCGGCCTGAGCGATTGCCGGGTCAGCCGCTGCGGCCTCCGTGAGGAGTTCGATCCCACCAGCCTGGAACTCGAGGGTGGCCGTGTCCGTCCCACTGGCCGAGCTTGTCAGCCAGTAGACGAGGACGGTTCCGGCGAGTAAGAACACCCCGCCGCCGAAGAACGTGTAGGTGAGGTATTTCCGACCGGCAATCCGTGCCTCGCTATCTTCGTTGTGGGCAACGAGCGGGTAGGTCACCAGCGAGAGCAGTTCGTAGAAGATGAAGATGGTGACGAGATTCGAGGCGAAGGCGATGCCGACGGCCGTCGAGAGACTGGCGGCGAACGCGGCGAAAAACCGGGTCTGGGCGTGTTCGTCGAGTCCGCGCATGTAGCCTGCCGCATAAAACGAGGTGAAGATCCAGAGGAAACTCGCGAGCAAGGCAAAGAGCATTCCGAGCGGGTCCGCCCGGAGGGCGAAGTCGACGCCTGCGACGAAATCGAGGCCGGTTGCCTCGGCGAAACTCCATTTATACACGGTGCCGTTCATCACGCCGGGTAACATGCTGGCGACGATGGCGAATTTGGCCAGTGCAGCCAGAACCGACCACCCCTCACGAACGTTCGGGTAGCGATACGACGCGACGATGAAGACCACGGCGATTGCCGAGACGAGTACGGCAGCCAGCGGTCGCAGGTCAGTAACGACGGTTTCAGACATCAGGGAGACACCTCCAGGTCAGCAGATTCGACGAACGGTTCGAGCAACGCGAAGAACGCGTCCCCGGCAAAGCCGAGGAACACCGCGAGCGCCGCGACGAAAATAACGATGGCGAGCATCCCGATCGTGACTCGAGTACCCCTCACCGTTGCGGTTCCCCCATCGGTGACGGCGTGGCCAACTGTCGCGGTGTCTTCGTGGCCAGCCTCGAGCGCTGAGGCAGGAGTAAAGTACATCCGCTCGAGCAGACGGGCGACGTAGGCGAGCGTCAACATGGTGCTGAGGAAGATGACGCCTGCCACGAGCCAGGACTGGGCCTCGATGGCACCCACGGCGATGTACCACTTGCCGATGAAGCCGATCGATGGCGGGATTCCGACCAAGGCGATGAGGAGTACGGCCATCGAACCTGCCACGAACGGGCGCTCGCCGGCGAGACCGGCGTATGCATCGACCGTCCGAGCACCGTAGCCGATCGCGATGATTCCAACGGCGATGAACAGGCCGGCTTTCATCAGCCCGTGGCCGATGAGGTGGATGAGCGCGCCGACAAGTGCCGTCTCGGTGAGCAGACCGTAGGCAGCCACGATCAGACCAAACTGTGAGACCGAAGAGTACGCGAGCATCCGTTTCACGTCGGTCTGAATCACGGCGAGGGTGCTGCCGGCGACGACGCTGACGGCACCCACTGTGACGATTATTTCGCTCGCATAGGGGGTCGAAGCGATGAACTCAGCGCCGAACACGGTGAACAGCAGGCGTGCGAGCGCATACGCCGACACCGTCGAGACCAGGGCCGCAATCAGCGGCGTCACGCCATCAGGGGCGTGCTGATAGGCATCCGGTTGCCAGCTGTGTAGCGGCCACTGGGCCACTTTGATCGCGAAGCCGACGAAGATGAACGCGAACGCCGCTCGAGCGAGCTGGAGATTCTGTCCCTCGAGTGTGGGGACCGTAGCCGCCAGGTCGAGCATATTCAGCGACCCCGTCGCCATGAACAGGAAGCCAACACCGATCAGGTAGATCGACGCGCCGACGGTACCGATAATCAGGTACTTGAGGGCGGCAACGGCCGCTTCCGGACCTCTCCCGCTCGAGATCAGGGCGTAACTGCCGAGGCCGACGATCTCGAGGAAGACGAACATGTTGAACACGTCGCCGGTCATGGTCAGTCCGAGCAGGCCGCCGACGAGCAACAGATAGCCACTGTAAAACGTGTTTCCACGCGGGCCGCCAACGCGGGTGAACGCGAGGACACCGAGTGCCGTTCCGGTGACCAACAAGGCGATCATCGTCGACAGCGTGTCCGCAACGAGTTCGATGCCCATCGGTGCGGTGAAGCCACCGAGTTCATGGATGACGGCGACTTCCTGGTTCGTTCCCGACCCGCCGTAGACGACCGTCGCGAGGTAGACAGTCCCAGCGAACAGGCCAACCGTTGTCGCAAGCGTGACAGACCAGCCGGTCCGATCGTAACGCAGTCCGAGCGCGATAGGCACCGTCGCCAGGAGGATCGGAACCACGACTAGCAACGCCGGCAGCAGTTCGACGCTACTCATCGGCACGCACCTCCCGGAGGGTGTCTTCTCGAAGCGTTCCGTACTCCGAGTAGATACGGACGATCAACGCCAGTCCAACCGCCGTGAGCGCAATCCCGACGACAATCGCGGTCAGAACGATTACGTGTGGCAACGGACTGGCGAGGATCAGGTCGCTCGAGGCGGGATTTTCCGTGGCTGGAACGACCGGCGACCCACCCGGTTCGCCGTCCACTTCGACGTAGGCAACGGCGACGAAGAACAGGAAAATCGCCGTCTGGAACAGGTTGACGCCGATCAGTTTCTTCACGAGGTTCTGGCTGGCAATGGTCATGTAGAGACCGATACCCAGCAGGACGAACATCAACAGATATGCATAGCGAGTGGCAAGCAGCTCAATCATCGGTAATCACCTCGTCGTCCGTGTCGGTCGAATCCGTTCTGTAGCTCCGTCCTTCGGGAGTGAAGCCTGCAGCCGTCGCAAAAAACAGCGTGATGACCACGCCGGCGACGATGAGGGCGATTCCCCCGATTTCGATGGCTTCCATCCCCCACTTGGTCCCGTCGGGAATCCCCAGTTCGGTATCGAACAGTTCGTACTGGAGGAAGTTTCCGCCGAGGGCCATAGTCGCGAGCCCAACGCCGACGAAGATTGCAACGCCGCCGGCAACGAGTGAGACGATGACACTGTTTTTGAGCCACTGGCGAGTCGGCTCGATGCCGAACGCGAACGCCAGCATGAGTACCGTGACGCCGATAATCGCTCCACCCTGGAAGCTCCCGCCGGGAGTGTCTGCTCCGTGGAGCGTCATGAACATTCCGTAGGTCAACGTAAACGGGGCGATAACCTTCACTGCAGTCAGGATAACCTGACTTTCGGTATACGTGTCCTCGTAGCCGGTCGAACGGCTGTCAGCCATCAGGCAAACACCTCCCGTTTGAGTACCAACAATGTGGCAATCCCGGCGGCGAAGACGACGACCGCCTCACCGAACGTGTCGAATCCACGATACGCAGCGAGGACGGCTGTAACAGCGTTCTGGACCCCCGTATCGCGGTAGGTCTGCTCGAGGTACGCCTGGGTAACCTCGGGATTCGACCAGACTGGGGCCGCTGGGTCTCCAACGGCGTACATCTCCGGGAGCAACTGTGTTACCAGGACGAGGACGAACGCCCCTACGATGACCAGTGCGGGCACGTTGATCGGCTCGAATAGCCGTTCCGTACTCGGCCTGCTCGTTCGAGCAATCGTCAACAGGAGCAAAATCGTCGTGACTCCGGCCCCGATAGCCGCCTCGGTCATAGCGACGTCGGGGGCGAGCAACAACGTGTACAGAATCGCCATGCCCAGACTGTAGGCCCCGAAGACGACGATTGCTGAAAGGACATCTCGGAACAGTGCAGTTGCCACTGCAGTGACGAGAATAAACGCTACGAGCGTGTAGGCGACGAGACTCATCGCGACTCACCTCCGTCGAAGCCGTCCGTCGATTCCTCGAGGTCGGAGCCATCATCTGCCTCGAGGTTCGGACCAGAGCTGTCGTTTGTCTCATCTGCGGTCCAGGGCTGGATGTCCATCTCCGCTGCAGAGCGGGCAATTGCGTGTGCTGCCGTGGGGTTCGTGATGAACACGAAGAACAACAACAGGACGGTGTAGACCGTCGCGTGTTGCCAGCCGAGTGCGACCGCGACGGCGGCAAGGGCGAGTCCCGCGCCGAGCGTGTCGGTCTGTGAAGCGGTGTGAGCGCGTGCGTACACGTCCGGCAATCGGAGCACACCGACTGCGGAGACGAACGTAAAGAAGACACCCAGCGCGAGCAAGATAATAATGGCCCAGAAGCGGACGGTTTCGATCAAAGGACCCCACCTCGTTCGACGGTGAACTTGGAGATGGCAACCGCCATGAGGAAGTTAAGCAAAGCGTAAATTAGGGCGATATCGAGGAACCATGGCTGGTCGAGTCCCGCTGCGAGGAGGGCCAAGATAACGACCGTGTTCGTTCCCAGGACGTTCACCGCGAGGAGTCGGTCCTGTGTCGTCGGTCCGGCCACTGCCCGATAAAACATTGCAATGGCGAGGAGGACGAAAATCGCCGCCGCAAACAGGAAGATCTCGTTGATATCAGTGGGAATCATTCGTCGCTACCTCCGTTGAGGATTTCCGTATCACCGCGTTCTCGAGGCGTCGGGATTCTCGCCGACTCACGACCGTGGAACACGAACCTGATAGCACGTTCCAGACCGCCATCGAACAGGTCCTCTCGAGCGTCGTCGATCAACGTATGGACCAGCAGTCGCTGGTCGTTGGCCCGAACGGTGAGCGTACCTGGCGTGAGCGTAATACTGTTTGCGAGTGCAAGGAGCGGGAGTCCGCTCCGAACGCGAGCGTTCACCTGGGTCATTCGGGGATTGATCGGCATCGAGGGGCGCAAGATGACCAGCGAGATGAGGATGTTCGCTTTGATTATTTCAAAGATGAGATAGGGCACGTAGACGACTAATCTGAGTACCCGTATCGGCGATTCCGGAAATGTCGGAGCCGTCGAGAAAGTCACGTGTGAAAGGGTAACGGCGACGATCAGACCGACAGCGGTCCCCGTCACGAGATCGAACCAGTACGTTGGGTCGCCCAGAATGAGATAAAACGCAAACGAGATGCCGAACAGCGAGAGAAAACGGCTCCAGCTCGCCGTTCCGGTCAACCGTTCGTGCTGGGCCGGCCGTTCGACCGGTGCTTCGGTAAACGGCAACGAACAGCGTGCCAGTTCTCGCTCGAGCGGTTGTAAGATCGGTGCGGTTGCACCAGGCTGGTACTCGGGGTCGAGGACGAGTCGGTCGATATCGTGTTCTTCGGCGTAGGCCTGAAACGTTCTGGCGTAGTCTTTCGGACCGAAGAGGTACTCGTCACTCCCGAGCACTGCCGTTTCACACTCGACAGTTGCCTCGGTCCCGGCTGCATCTTCTTTGACCCAGGTGACTGCACGCTCGAGCAAGCTGCGCGCCTCATCGAGGGCTTCCTGTTCTTCGGGAACGTCAGCCTCGTAGGGCACGGCAACGACGAGGTGACACGACAGCGTTTCGGGCGACGACTCGAGCCCGGACTGTACGGCGTAGGCCACCGTCTGACGGACAGTTGGCGAGCGAGAAAGCGGGACGAGCAGTCGCTCAGTCCCCACAGAAAATCCCTCCGCTCGGCGGAAATACGTTACTCATGGCTCTGTTGTCTGGTAGTCGACTCATGCGGGAGTCGTAGGAAAACTATTTCGTTATCTTTCGAACACAGGCGTCTGGACCGACGCTTGTTTCGGATTCCGAACGAACATTCATGTTCCTATTCAGCACTCCGGTATCACTCGAGAAGATATTCAGCGTCAAAACGTAGGGATAGTGATAGTAATGGATTCGGCCAATCTTTGCGCCCAGGGAGAGTGACCACCGGAGAAAATTAATTGTCATGCGCGCTGGCACCGGTCCGATTCTTTTAGGTACGTCCACGAACCAGTTCACCCAATGACTTGCTACTCACGCCTTCGGCCGCTGGCGTTTCGACTCCCGCCAGAGTTGGCCCATACCCTTGGGAAGCGATTGCTTCGCCTGGGGCAGTCGACCTGGCCGACACGCACTGCCCTTCGTTCTGTCTATCAGTACGAACATCCCGCTCTGGAACTCGAGCGCTTTGGCACGCAGTTCCCGAACCCGGTCGGCATCGCCGCGGGATTCGACAAAAACGCCGAGTGTACCCACGCACTCGAGGCGCTGGGATTCGGGTTCGTCGAAATCGGTACGGTCACGCCGTACTCCCAGACGGGCAATGAAAAGCCCCGATTGTTCCGCCTGCAGGAAGACGGTGCGATGATCAATCGCATGGGGTTCAACGGTGATGGCATGGAAGCCGTCAAAGAGCGCCTCCTCGCAGACTCTACGCCAGGCGTGCCACTCGGGGTGAATATCGGCAAAATGAATCCCTCGACAGAACGCGAAGCAATCGAGGACTACCGACGCGTTTTCACCCGTCTTAATCCGTTCGCCGACTACGTCGTCGTCAACGTCTCCTGTCCGAACACGCCCGATACGTTCGACGAGAATTCCCCCGAACACCTCGAGTCGATTTTCGAAACCCTCGAGACTGAAAACGACTTCGAAGTTCCGATTCTCGTCAAGATTGGCTCCGATTCGCCCGACGAGTCGATTCTCGAGTTGCTCGAAATCGTCGAGTCACATGGCGTCGACGGGCTGATCGCGACGAATACCACGACCAGTCGTGAGGGACTGCAAGCCCCGGAACGCGACGAATGGGGTGGCATGAGTGGTGCACCGCTCCGCGAGCAGTCGACGCACGTCATCGAGTTGCTGGCTTCGAACACCGACCTGCCGATCATCGGCGTCGGCGGCGTCGACTCGGCCGAAAGCGCCTACGAAAAGATCAGGGCTGGTGCCTCGCTTGTGCAGTTGTATACCGGCTTCGTCTACAACGGTCCATCGACTGCCCGCGAAATCAACAAAGGGCTGGTCGAGTTGCTCGAGCGAGACGGGTTTGCATCGATTGAGGCAGCGATTGGAGCGGATCTCGAGGACTGATTGGCTTTACAGATGAGACAAAAGGCAGTCGAGGACTGAAAGGACCTACGATCCAATCAGACGTCGACTCGAGTACCGTACCCGGACTCGCCGATGACCGAACCGTCCTGATAGACGACCTCGCCCCGAACGACCGTCGTCGTCGCTTTTCCGGTGAAGGACTCGCCTTCGAACGGCGTCACGCAATTTTTCGAGTGGAGCGTGTGTCGGTCCTCGAGCGTCCACTCGTGTTCGGGGTCGACAATGGTGAAATCGGCGTCCGTGCCGACCTGCAACGAGCCTTTTTGCGGGTACATTCCCCAGACCTGTGCGGGGCGGGCGGCGTGGTGATAGACCCACTCCTCGAGCGTCAGTCTCCCCTGATCGACGAAGGTCAACAACGCCGGGATCTCGGTCTCGAGGCCGACGAATCCCGAAATGGCATCCCAGGTGTTGCCGAAGGGATCGTCGACGAGTTTCTCTTCGTCAGTGTGTGGTGCGTGGTCGGTAGCGATACAATCGATCGCACCTGACTCGAGAGCTGCCCAGAGGCGGTCTCGCTGATCGCTATCGCGAATCGGCGGTTGAATGCGAGCGACGTTACCTTTCTCTCGCAACACGTCCTCGGTAAACCAGAGGTAATGCGGGCAGGTTTCGGCTGTGACGTCGATCCCGCGGTCTTTTCCCCGAGCGACGGCTTCTGCACCTGCGCCGGAGGAGACGTGATACATATGCACCTTGACGCCGGTTTCCTCGGCGAACGTGAGCATCCGTTCGATGGCCTCCTGTTCGGCGATTACCGGCCGCGAGTGGGCAAAATCGATCGGCTTGTTTTTCCCAGCCGCCCTGAACTGCGCCGTGTAATGGTCGACAATTTCGCCATTTTCTTCGTGGAAACCGAGGCGCTTGCCCGTTCGCTCGATCAGTTCCATCGCCTCGAGAATTTCGCCATCGCTCGGTGGTGGAACGTCACCGACGGTCGAGCCGAGGAATATCTTGTAACCGAGCGCACCAGCGTCGTCAAGGTCGGGGATCAACGAGAGGTTGTCGCTGGTAACGACCACGTAACTCTGGAAATCAACGTGAGCCGACGCCTCACCGCGCTCGAATTTCAGTTGGAGGTGTTCGGGTCGGTCGATGATCGGATCCGTGTTCGGCATGCCGACGACAGTAGTGACGCCTCCCGCAGCAGCCGCCCGCGTTGCCGACTCCCAGTCTTCTTTGTACTCGAGGCCAGGTTCGCGATTGTGAATGTGACAATCGACGATTCCTGGGACGATGACGTTTCCGTCGGCGTCGATTTCGCGGTCTGCTGTGGGTAGCTGGTCGCTTCGACCGACGGCGACGATACGCTCCCCGTCGACGGCGATGCCTGCGTCCGCGCTTCGGCCGGCCGGTGTAACGACCGTTCCATTGCGGACGACGAGATCAACAGTCATTATGTACATTTCCGAAGGACCGCTCAAATAGCTTCTGTTGGCTTCTCACCGGGCACCAAAGTGGGAAGCCTGACAGCAATGGTACGGTAAGTCGTCCTGCTCGAGGGGCACCGATCGGGTACGCCCTTCATACTAAACCGCCGCCCGCCAGTTGCCAGCGTCAATGACACCCGAGAAGACAGCCGAACCGGCCCTCAAGGCCGATTCGCTCGAGGGAAAACGAATTCTCGTAACCGGTGGCGGCGGCTTTATCGGCAGTCACCTGGTCGATGCGCTGGTTTCAGACAACGACGTTCGCGTACTCGACCGGTTTTCGACCGGTACTCGAGACCACGTTCACGACGAGGCAACCATCATCGAGGGTGACGTTCGAGACGAAATAGCGCTTCAGCGAGCGGCCAGAGACGTTGACATCATTTTCCATCACGCTGCCATCGTGAGCGTCGAACAGAGTATCGACGAGCCACGGGCAAGTCACGCCGTCAACCTCGAGGCGACCCACTCGGTGCTCGAACAGGCCAGAATCGAAGACGCGCGGGTCGTGTTGGCCTCGAGTGCAGCCGTCTACGGCCATCCGTCGAACGTCCCTGTTGCTGAAGGCGATTCGTTACGTCCGACGTCACCCTACGGGGTCCAGAAATTGGCGCTCGATCAGTACGCTCGTGTCTATCGGGAGTGCTACGACCTCGAGGCCGTAGCGCTCAGATATTTCAACGTCTACGGGCCCAGACAGCAGGGGCCCTACAGCGGCGTCATCTCGACGTTTTTCGAGCAGGCGCGGTCCGGCGAACCGATCACGATAAAAGGCGATGGGGAGCAAACTCGCGATTTCGTTCACGTCGACGACGTCGTCACTGCAACTATTCGGGCGGCGAGCATCGATGTCGATACCTCGTCGCTTAACGTTGGGACCGGTACTGGCACGTCTATTCTCGAGTTGGCGTCGAAGATTTTGTCTGTAACCGGTTCCGACTCCCCGATCGTACACAAACCACCTCGTCCGGGTGATATCCGTCACAGCGTTGCATCGACGACCCGCTGTAAACGGGAGCTCGACTTCGAGGCCCGTATCGACCTCGAGACTGGATTACAGCGGATGGAGCACAGGCGACGAGACGGCAGCGAGGCTAAACAGTCTCGCGCGGCCGGCGATGAGCACACTTCGGCAGAAACCGGGCGGTCAGACGATTGATAGGGAACCGTAAATCGCGCGCAACGGGTTCGGCTCTCAGCGGTGCGTGATTACAGCGATCCCTCGATAGGGACTGTTGTCATCGTTCACACTCCTCGAGAGAAACAGCTGTATTCGACTGGCTGATCGTGGTCAGGCAAGCATTACATTTCGCGTGTAGGGAGCCATTAGTTACTGCACCCGATCACAATGCAAGGGGTATGCTGAACAGTATCATCGTCTTCATCGTGAGCCTCCTGATCGGCGCACTCGGAATATACGTGGGCGCTCGAGTCATCGTCGATACATCAGATTACACCTACGCCTTCATCACGGCGTTGTTCGGCGCACTCGTCTGGGCCGTTGTCGGCTTCTTTTTCGGCTGGATTCCACTACTGGGCCCGATACTCGTGTTTCTGGCGTATTTGGCGGTGATCAATGCCCGATATCCTGGCGGATGGTTACGGGCAATCCTCATTACGCTGGTTGCCTGGCTCAGCGTCCTGATCGTATTGACGCTCCTGGCTGTTGCCGGTATCACAACGGTCGACGCGGTCGGTGTTCCTCTCTGAGAGATGTATAGGGATTATAGTAGCCAGTGAAACGATTTACACAGTTACTGCGACACCGTCTTGGGATGGGATGTACAATGATGTTCACTGGATATTGTCACTGTTTTCCGATCAGCGACCACTCCGGTTCGTCGTCGATCGAAAAGAGGCGACAGCGAACGCTATCAGTGCCTTCGATCGTCCTGTCGTTCGTGAGTGTCCTGTCGCTTTCACTCTCAAATTCCGAGTACAACCTGTCTTCCTTATAAAAATGATTTAGGTGCCACGTGTCGTTTGATGCTGACGAACTGTCACTCGAGCACCGTTCACGATTCAGTTTCCATGAATTCCACACAAATCACCGGTGTATTCCTCCTCGAAAACGCGTGGGTCTGGATCGACGTTACCCGGTTCTTTGCCCTGCCCAGCGAGTTCATCTTACAGACTGATCGTCGATCCCATTTCGCGGCCCTGGTGGGGATCATGGTCCTGGCCGTACTGGCTGGTTCGCTGCACGTGAAAAAACGACTTACACGAACCAAAAGCGAGGACAGTGGCTACACGGATCAGCAAAGCGTCAAGACGGACAGGGAACTGGTTTGTTCACTCATCCGGGATAACGGTGGTCGGATGAAACAGTCGGCTATCGTCGACTCCGTCGACTGGTCGAAAGCGAAAGTGAGTCGTCTCCTGAGCGAACTGGAGAACGATGGGCAGGTCACGAAATTACGACTCGGGCGTGAGAACCTCGTGTGTATTCGTGGCCACGAACCGCAACTCTCCCGATCCAGTGATTCTTCGACGCCGAGTGAAATGAAGCGGACGGATTGACACCCTCTGGTATATCTTTTCACCAGTGATTACCGACCCGGTAGGACAATCATCGGTACACAGTGACAGTAGACCGTCTGCGGAAATACAACGACAATGAAACTAGTCCTCGAGTGACTCTTACCCCAATGTCACTTTACGCCACTGTTCGGATGCTGAACGAGCCACTGTACATTCCAGTATTTCGTTACCGGCCGGAAGGGATTGCCCGCTTTATACCATATTTCGTCTATTCTCCGACGCCTTACAGGCACGAGAGACATGAGCACACGGAAGCAACTCGTCGTTGCATTCGTCGCGCTGATGGTACTGTGTAGCGGGATCGCCATGGTGGCGGGAGCCGCAGTAGCATCACCGACGACTGTTTCGGCACAAGACGATTCGAACGACGATGATGAACCGGACGATACGGACACAGACGATACAGAAGAGGATGACGACGCGGCGGCAGAACCGACCGCGAGCGTCACGTTTAGCGATCAAACTACTGATGGGACAACAGTTGTCGTCGACGAAGTCACCATGGACGAGGGTGGCTTCGTCACGATTCACGACAGTTCGTTGCTCGTTGGGAACGTGATCGAGAGCGTTATCGGCGTCTCTGACTACCTCGAGGAAGGCACCCACGAAGACGTCGAGGTCCACCTCGACGAGCCACTCGAGGAGAGCGAGACGCTGATCGCGATGCCACACCTGGATACGAACGATAACCAGGAGTACGACTTCGTCGAAACCGAAGGTGAGGAAGACGGTCCATACGTGGATGAGGACGGCGAACCAGTGACTGACGACGCCGTCGTCACCCTCGAGGAAGATGAAGAAGCACCTGAGGAAGACGAGCCTGAGGAAGACGAGCCTGAGGAAGACGAACCTGAGGAGGATGAGCCTGAAGAGGATGATACGGTGGTAATGGAACCGGATCATGACGCCGTAGAAGATGGTGTCACAATCGTCCAACAACAGGTCACATACGTCTTCATCGAGAATGTAACTATTGAGGAACTGGTTATCGAAAATGCCGAGGTCTACGTGTTCGTTATCGGTGACGATGCCGACCTCGACCGTCTCGAGGAAATCCTCGACGAACCTGAGGTAGACGAACCTGAGGAGGACGAGCCTGAGGTAGACGAGCCTGAGGTAGACGAACCTGAGGAGGACGAACCTGAGGAGGACGAACCTGAGGAGGACGAACCTGAGGAGGACGAACCTGAGGAAGACGAGCCTGAGGAGGACGAACCTGAGGAGGACGAACCTGAGGAGGACGAACCTGAGGAAGACGAGCCTGAGGAGGACGAACCTGAGGAAGACGAGCCTGAGGAGGACGAGCCTGAGGAGGACGAGCCTGAGGAGGACGAGCCTGAGGAAGACGAGCCTGAGGAGGACGAGCCTGAGGAAGACGAGCCTGAGGAGGACGAGCCTGAGGAGGATGTCGAAGAAACGGAGTCATTCACCGTGGATGACCTCGAGGCACCCGAAAATGCGACTGTAGGGGACGTCATTACGGTGACTGCAACCATCACGAACCCGACCGAGGAGGAAGCGACCCAGGACGTTCAGTTCAGACTCGAGGGGAACCTCGTCGACTCACAATCGCTCACACTCGAATCTGAGGAAAGCGAAACAGTAACGTTTGACGTCGACACTTCAGATATCGCCCCGGGTGAGTACGTCCACATGGTTCTGACCGACGAGTTCGGTCAGGTGGCGTTCATCACACTCGAGGCTGCTGAAGACGAAGAAACCGATGACGACATGGACGAAACGGACGAAAACGACACTGACGAGGAAGACAACGGCGAAGCGGACCGACTCGCTCCGATCGGCGCACTGTCAGCCCTGTAAACGAGAACTAACCGGGTGACGTACGCGCTATTTTTTGGCAGATACGTGTGGGAGGCTACCGGCAGTGGCAGATACGTGTGGGAGGCTACCGGCAGGCATATCAAATAACCAGATTGCTTGGCACGCCGGTACGGAGTTCGTGAATCGATAGTGCTCGTCGTGGGCAACCCTTCCACGGCGACGCTTGACGGAGTGCTAGTACCCTCCCAAACGTCAACCTGTGGGTGAAATCGAACCGCAACGCATGATTTCACCCACGGGTTCAGGTTTGGGAACCCACTAGAACGCACCCATGTCAGCTCAACAGTCGATACAAACTGCTCGCACCGACCAGCAAGAACACCAGAATACTCGAGAGCACCGGGTCAATGCTGACAGGTAGAGAGAATCCTGCAAGCACAATCACGACCAGGCCGAGAACGCTGAGGGAGAGATGGGAAAGCAAGAGGCGTTTGTCGTTTGGATGCTCTCCGTCAACGTATCGGTACACGGCGTCGAACTGTTCTCCCCGACGAAGCGTTTTCGCCGACGAATCGTATTTGATAACGTCGTCTTCCTCGAGTTGCGGGAGATGTGTTTGTTGCAGTGAGACGTAGACACTTTTGTACAGATTATTCGGCACCGTCTCGGTATCGTCACTCGAGACGTCGTCTCCCCTAACTTCCTGTGACGCGATCGCTGTCGCCACTGCTGACACGTCAACCTGGCCGGGTTCAGATGCGAGTAGTTGGACGATCGCCCGTCGTCGATCGTTCCCGAGAATGTGGAAAATTTCGCTTTCAGCCAGTGTATCAGAACGGCGTTGCTGTAGTGACATAGCTTAGTAACTCTCTGTCCCACAGCAGCTACCGTACAGTCCACCACCTACCATCGTCTCACTCTGATACTCAACTACAGCCCATTTGAAGCTGATGTAAGATGTTCTATGTACTCGCTACTGACTTAAGACTGGGTGGACAGAATGAAAAGTCGGAAGAGCGGGTTCAGTCTCAATCGATACGGCCACGTATTGCATCTTTCAAAATACCCATTTCGCACGACCACAGTATGGTGTCTCCGTAAAATTGTTACTGCGTCGGCAAGTGCCCACCCGATTGCATTTCCCGATACGTCGTACACGATGGGCAGCCGTGCACGACATCGCCGTTATCGCCAAACACACGAGCAAACTGCTGGGTGACGTGCGTACCACAGTTGCGACAGCGTGTTCCCGTCGTTTTCGATTCAGTCGGCGTCCATGTGTGTTTTTGTGAGGTCATGTGTAGAGAGATCCATTGGTCACTTGTACTCGAAGGCCGGCGTATAGCAGGCCTCGAGCAGTATGCAATCGAGGCAGCCAGATCAGAATAAAGACGAACGTTAGTTCACTCGAGTCTGCTCCGAAAGCGGATTGTAATATTGCACTTGGCGGTGTTTGGATTCGATTACACCCGGACACCCGGGTGTCTGCGGACGAAACCGAGAGGATTCGTCTCGCTGGATTCACCTGCCTTTTCTCGAGTTCACGCTATTAGCCGCCCATAGAGCACTGCGAAACCAGTAATTTCCACTCCGAAATTGAGGGTTTCTGAGAGTAATGGTAAGCATTCCACTCAGTAAGGATGTCCGTTATAAAATACCCATACGGCCTACGAGGGAGGTGACTGGAACATACTGGGGCCAACTCGCGGCCGCAGACTCGTTCCACATACTGCATCCAACCGTTTCAGACGGTGATTCAATCCATGTCAACGCACGCAAACAACGTCACAGCAGAATCGACAGTCGATACGATGGCCAAACTCAACGTCCTGGGGGACGAATGCGCACGTACCATTCTGATTGCAACGAGTGACGGCCCGCAAACAGCGAAAGAGCTTACCGAGATTGCAGACTGTTCATCGGCAACGGTCTATCGTCGAATCAACAATCTACTCGAGAGCGAACTGCTAGCGGAGTGTATTCGATTCGAAGAAAACGGCACGCACACGACCGCCTACGAGGCAACCGTCGATCACGTCCAGGTCAAAATCGGCGAAAACGGAATCGACGTCTCCACCGTTGCTGGTGAATAAGTACCGATACTGTTGATCTTGCATACTGGGGTGGTCGCCGAATGGAGGGGCGGAAATATAAAGAAAACAGCGAGAGCTCCACAAACGAAGACGGCGATAACGAACGCGATGTCTCGAGTGATCAATCCGATCGACCGTTTCGACAGCGGAAGTCAGATGTAGCAACTTGAAACAGCTCACAGCGAAATTCGGAACCGGTCGATACACGGCTGTATGATGCGGATAACAAATATCCATTCAACGGAACGGTCCATGTGATTGAGCAATGCACGATCTGACCGGATTCCAGCGTGACCTGTTGTACGTAATTGCCGGGGCGGACCGACCGTCCGGCCAGAATGTCAAAGAAGAGGTCGAAGAATACTATAGCTCCGAGATTAACCATGGGCGACTGTATCCGAATCTCGACACACTCGTCAACAAAGAACTCGTCGAGAAGGGCCAACTCGATAGGCGGACGAATTATTACGCTATTACCGATGAGGGGCTGGCACGAATCGACGAGCGTCGCGAGTGGGAAGAACAGTACGTCAACGTGTAGGGCCCGGCCTTCCGTTGGATGACCGTAGCCGACCAGGTAGTGGCTACTGAATTCCCCCAAACTGAGCCCGATCAGCAGGCTCAACACCCCTTCGACGCCCGCGGAGTACCGAACTCGTTCTTTCTATCTTTCTGATAAGACGGCCGAAATACCCATAGCACTCGAGTGAGCAGTGATCGACAGAGTCGAATCGAGATATTGAAGTTATAAGGTATCGCACGAAAACGAGTATCTAGACGACACCCGCTTGCCCCAGATCCCGATTTCCATGACTGATGACTTTGACTTCTACGACCTTCTCGACATTGCCGATGACGCGTCACAGGATGAGATCAAGACGGCATTTCGGGAACAGGTTCGTGTCTATCATCCGGATCTCAACGACGATGAAAGAGCACAAGCGCAGTTTACCGCGGTGAAAAAGGCATACGACATCCTGGGTGATCCCGTCGAACGCCAGGCGTACGACCGACTCGGACACCAAGACTACGTTGCCAAACGGACCTCTGGATTACCCTCCCCGGATCTCTGGAAACATCCCGACGGCTCATCGAGTAGCGCCTCCAGCGATACCGATGCAACGACCAGTGGATCACAATCCCGGACGGCTAACTCGAGCGCGTCCCGAAGCACGACCCGGTCGAGAACGACGAGTACCGACTCCGGCTCACGGAACAGGCAAACGACGTCAGGTAGCAATAGACACTCGAGTTCGAGGACCACTGGGAGTTCGACTGACGAATCCAAGACATCGTCATCTGCAAGTTCGACCTCAAAGAGCAGTGCAAAAGGGGCAAACGCATCCGCGACAGCGTCCTCGGCGACGGGGACAAGTGGATCGAATCGAACCGGTTCAACGACGGCGGGGCGAACCGGAGCCACAAATCCTGAAGCGCAGACGAACGGTGGATTTGCGCAGTCGGGCCGATCCACAGCCGATTCACGACCCGGCAGAGTGACTGACAACGCGCTTGTCCGGTGGTGGAGAAACCAGAACTTCGCCTGGCCGCTTATTTACGCTGCAACGCTCATCTACATCGCCGGTCTTGGCCATTATGCACGCGCTCATGAAGCAACCCTCGCGGCACTCGTAACCGAGCTACAGAGTTATGGAAGCGATATCGAGGCCATCTGGACGGCGCTATCGACCAGTCGCCACGGCATTCCGACACCGTTACAGTTCGTCTCGAGTGTCGAGCTCGTTTCCCCGCCACTGGAACGGCTAGAATGGTATGGCCTCCTGGCTGGAATCGTTGTCGTTTCGCTACTACTGGTCGTCATCGGTCGAATTCGCTGGCGAAGTGAAACCTGGGGACCCGTATCGATCGACGAAACGATTGTCGTGGCGATTGCATTGACAGGCGTGACGATGGTACTCGGTGGGCCCCTTCTTACGGGTACCGTCTTGATGCCCATGCTGTTCAGCGTCATCGTCCATCGAACACACCAGCTCCCCGGCTGGTCACCATCGTATCTGTACGTCGGATGTGTGCTGGCACCTGCAATTGGTTTCGGCGTGATCCTCGCCGGGTACAGCACGCTACCACTCGAAATAGCGCTGTTCGTGGTTTTCCCACTCCTCGGTGCCCTCGGATTGCCGCTGCGAGCCAGTATCAGAAAACGGTTTGGTCGCTGATACGGATCGTTGGGGTTACCTGCCCCCGAACGCCCTATCCGATACGAGTTGCCACGCCTTTTGTCTGCCGATAATCCGACTCTAGAATCGCCTCGAGTCTGGCTCGCAGTCGTTCCCGGTCCGTGTCTTCCCATTCGCTCGGTTCGCGAATGGGGACGATCAAAAACCCGCGCCCTCGAATCTCCGTCGCGTGTAGTTGTGGCATTGCCAGCTCGATACGATGTCGCTGTGTCGTGTACTCTCGAAGAATGTGGTCTGTGGCGTGTTTTCCGACGGGCAAGAGAATGTGTGCGTTGATCGCGCGCAGTTCGGCGTCGAAGTAGCGCTCGAGTTCGTCGTACTCGCCTGTTGTAGGGACTCGCCCACCCCGCAGACAACACATGTGAACGTAATTGGCAAACAGATTCGAAAACAGTGGCTCATCACGGTCGGCGCTGACGAACTCGAGTTCACGAAACACCTCGAGGAGGGTGTTTCCGGTGTGGGTGCCGGTGAAGGGGATGCCAGTTCGCTCGCCGCCGTGGATACCGGGGTGGTCACCAATGAGATGAAAGTCGGCATTTGCGTCACCATACCCGAAAACGGCCACATGACTGCCGGGATCTTGTCGTTCGAAAGGCGGTCGCATCCCGAATGGGTTACTGGTTCGGTCGGTAACGTTCTCCACAGACACCCAGATGACTCCACGGTAAATAACGGTGCTGAACCCGTACAGGAGGACGAAGACACCGAAACGATCTGCGGTACTCGTGGGTTTTGAAACTGTCGGAACGCTCGAAAAAACGCTGTTCCGCTCGAGTGTCCCAGGACTTCAACGAATCGCTATATCTTTTTCCGAAGTGGATCCGTTCCAGGGAGGGACAATAGTCGCCCATAGTAGCCTTCCAATATCACACTGCCACGGAAAATACGTGACCAGATCCGATTTCGAGCAGGAACCAGTACGTGGAACGAATGCTAAGCGGATTCACTTAGACTGGTGTATCTGTCTTCGAAGGTTGCCTGGCAGGTCGGACAGCAAAAGTGATACCGGGTATCGTCAATAACGGTCGAAATGCCGTCACCCGTTACGGTGTTCGAACATTCATCACACGCGAGGGCGAGTTCCGTTGACCCGACGGTCGGCGTCCACTGCCTGTCGGTCAGCAGTGTAACGGTGTACGAGCGCACGAGGTCCAGGTCGACGGCTTCCGTGATGAGGTCGCGGACGCGGTCCTGGGACACGGTTGCCACAACGAGCAATCGACAGTCCGCCGTCATGAACACGTGTTCGACGTGCTCGATTGCGCCAAACCGTTCGGCAACGCGATTATCGATGGAGGGATCGAGTTCGATATCGATGAGGAGTTCAGTCCCGCTCGAGACGGTCGTACGGTCGATATCGACGCTAAACCCCTGAATAACGCCAAGTTCTTGCAGTCTATCTATTCGGTCGGAGACCGTCGGTGGCGAAACACCGACCTGCTCGGCAATGTCACTGTACGGTCGCCGAGCATCGTCGACGAGCAGTCGCAGTATCTCGAGGTCCGTTTCATCCAGCGTTCGCATACAAACAAATTGGTCTGTATCCCTTTACAATTTTCGTATCTTGCATGTGTCGAATTTTCCTACACGCTGTTCAACTAAACGGTAGCGCGGAGTCCCCTTCTGCTCACGGCTTTGCCGTTCGCATGGTCAGCGGA
>JAOPJZ010000030.1 GCA_025517525.1 Natronosalvus hydrolyticus | reverse complement strand
TCGGCTTCACCCTCGGGGTCAAGCCCCGAGGCACTCGCCTTGAACCGCCTGTAGAATGACATAGTTTCCACACTTTCTGTAGTGCTACCAGAAAATGCTCAGTACAGGTGCTGCAGTGAGTACCCGACCCGCGGTGCAAGCGCTGCACCCGTGAGCGACCAACGGGAGCGAGCGGCCTTTTTAGCGTAGATTTTTGGAGGAGCGGTGAGCGAGCGACGCGAGCGAACCCGACGAGAAAAAGGTACATGGGCATCCGCATGTATCGGCTTCTTCCTCGCAACGGTAGTTGCAATTAATACAGTGCGCAGTACTCCATGACGTCCGCGTTCCCAGCTAACTGCAAGGAAGCCTCAGGTTTTTCTGCACACTCGTGGCCTGGAGACGTATGTTCAGACCGGTAGTTATCGCCTTCGCTATCCTCGAGGCCCTGTTTCCCGACCGCTTCATCGACTGGGGAGAGCGCCGGGCGTTCGAAAACCCCGAGACGGCCGAGTTACGCTCGTGGACGATTCCGCTGGCCCGACTCGAGGGACTCGTCTGTGTCTGGTTTGCGATCGGAAACCGGTGGCGCATGCCAATCGTCACCCGGACGCTTTCCGTGTGTGGACTGGTCGCGCTCACAGCCCCTCGAGTCGTCCTCGATCTGGCACTCGCCAGCGCTTACGAGAATCCCGACGCTATCGAGGTGAAACCCTGGGTCCTCCCGTTGACACGGGTGCTTGGCGTTGTCTACATCGTCTGGGCAGTGGTCGGTGGTGACGACGAGGCGAAACTCGACAAATAGGACATGATCGGCAGGTTCGGAATCTCCGATCCGATGTGGGAGACTATTTCGGCTATGGTATTAGAACACTATCGAATTACTACAAAATTAGTATCAGATTGATATTGAGATGCTACTTAGTACTGACGAACGTCGACGCCCTCCTCAGTCCCGATGTAGACGATATCGGCCATCTCGAGGAACAGTCCGTGCTCGAGGACACCCGGTGTCGAGGCCAGCGCCCCATCGAGCGGTTTCGGGTCGCCCATCGGACCGAACGCACAGTCGAGCACGAAATTCCCGTTGTCGGTGACGACCGGGCCATCTTTGTGGCTGGCGAGTCGGAGGGTCGGCTCGCCACCGAGGTCACGAACGCGGTCGGCGACGACGGAGTGTGCGGCGGGAATCACTTCGACTGGAACCGGTCGCTCGAGGACGGGGGTACACTTCGAGGGGTCAGCCACGACGAGAAATCGGTCGGCCGCCGAAGCGATCAGTTTCTCGCGTGTGTGTGCCCCGCCGCCACCTTTGATCAGGTCGCCATCGGTTCCAGCGTGCTCGCTCGCTGGTTCCCCCGTATCGTCACCCGTCTCGACGACCTGCTCTGCAGTATCAACAACCTGATCGGCCCCGTCGATTGCCAGATCGACCCCGGAAACCGCATCGAGTTCTGTCAGGGGAATTTCCCACTCGAGTGCGAGCTGGCGAGACTGAAACGAGGTCGGAACCCCCTGGACCTCGAGGCCGTCAGCGACCGCCCGGCCGATGGCCTCGATGGCATACGCGGTGGTCGATCCCGTTCCGAGACCGACGACCATTCCGTCTTCGACCGCCTTCGCTGCCCGTTCCCCCGCACGGCGTTTGGCTTCCTCGGAGCCCCCCGTCGTTTTCGCACACATACGTTCACGAGCGCGGTCCGATGGGAAAAGCATACCCCCTCACGAACGTTTTTGCCCGTGGGAACCTGTAAACCCAGTAATGGGAACTGTCGGTGACGCCGTGGAGATGGTGGACGTGCGAAAAACCTACCAGATCGGCGAGCCGGTGCACGCACTCGACGGCGTCACGCTCTCGATTCCGCGTGGTTCGTACACGGCCATCATGGGGCCGAGCGGGTCCGGAAAATCGACGCTGATGAACCTCGTGGGATGTCTCGATACGCCAACGTCGGGCACCGTTTCGATCGACGGACAGGAGATTTCTGGCCTGTCAGATCGCGAACGGACGACCCTCCGGGGAACCACTGTCGGGTTCGTGTTCCAGACGTTCAACCTCATGCCCCGACTGAACGCCCTCGAGAACGTCGCCCTGCCACAGCTGTTCCGTGGCGTCAGTCGTGAAAAGCGTCACGAACGCGCCCGGGACTTGCTCGGGCGCGTCGGCCTCGGCGACCGAATCGACCACCAGCCGAACGAACTCTCCGGCGGCCAGCGCCAGCGCGTCGCCCTCGCTCGAGCCCTGGTGAACGACCCGGCAATCATCCTGGCCGACGAACCGACCGGGAATCTCGACAGCGAGACCGAAGCCGACGTCCTCGATCTGTTCGAGGAGTTCCACGACGCCGGCACCACCATGATCGTCGTCACTCACGAACGACACGTCGCCGAGCGGGCTGAACGCATCATCCATCTGCTCGACGGGGAGATCGAGTGGATCGAATCACTCGACGAATCAAACTCGTCGTCTGCTAGCGATTCTCGAGGTGAAACGAAGGGGTCTGAGATGGGTAGTAATGAGGGCGCGATCGACCATAATGATGTGGCTAGGGGCGACGAGAACGGTGCGAGTACGAGCGACGATGGGGGTCGCTAATGCGGCCACTCGAGTCGCTGCGACTGTCCTGGCGGTCGATCCGCGGACACCGCCTTCGGTCGGCACTGACGACCCTCGGCGTGATCATCGGTATCGCTGCTGTCATCGCGTTCGTCAGCCTCGGCGCGAGTCTCCAGGCGGGCATCATCGGCGATATCAGCCCCGACGATCAGCGAAACCTCTACGGCTGGGCCGCCGATCCCGACACCGAAGGTGGACCGCTTGCAGGTGCCCAGTTCGTCTTCAGTCAGAACGACCTCGACAACGTCAGCGAACTCGAGCCAGTTGAGGCCGCCTACGGCTATGCGACCATCGACGCCCAATCGATCACCTACGGTGGTGAGACGCGGTTGCAGGGAGACGGGCTGATAGCCGCCGGACCGTCGTATATCCGCGAGGGTTCACTGAAAGAGGGTCGCCAGTTCCAGATGGGTGAACGGGAGGCCGTGATCAACCCCGCCGCTGCCGAGCAGTTCGACGAGAACGTGAGCGTCGGCGACGAACTCGAGGTGACGATCGTCACCGGCGGCACGGAAACGCTCACCGTCGTCGGGATCACCGATTCCTCGGAGGGACAGAGCCCGTTCGAGGGGTTCGAAGCCGCGCCCCGGATCTACGTCCCGACCGACCCCTTCTACGTCGACCAGGCCGTTGGACCCGCTGCCGGAAACGGCGATACTGATGTGGATAACGGCGACCGTGACGTCCGGTTCATCGCCATCGTCGTCGAAGCACCCAGTGCCGATCAGGACGACGTCGACCGCACTCGAGACGCGGCTATCGCCTATTTCGAGAGCGACCAATCCGACGCCAGCGAGTTCCTCGGAGACGATCTCGCCGTCATCTTACAGACGAGCACCGAACTCCTCCAGCAACTCGAGGACATCCTTGGCTTGCTCCAGAACTTTATCGTCGGTATCGCCGCGATTTCCCTCGTGGTCGGCTCGATCGGTATCGCCAACATCATGCTCGTGTCGGTGACCGAGCGAACCCGCGAGATCGGGATCATGAAAGCCGTCGGTGCGCAGAACCGAGATATTCTCACGCTCTTTTTGAGCGAAGCCGTCATCCTGGGCGTGGTCGGCGCGGTACTCGGCACCGCGCTCGGATTAGCTGTCGGCTATCTCGGCGCATGGTACATCGACCTGCCGCTGGTCTACCCGTTCGAATACGTCGTCCTGGCGATTGCTGCTGGTATCGGCGTCGGGGTCATCTCCGGCCTGTACCCCGCCTGGCGGGCGGCACGGACCGATCCGATCGATGCCCTCCGATACGAGTGAGCGGTGCCCGGCCTCGAGTCCGACTGCTCGAAGTCGAGTATCGGGTTCACACAGAGGCAAGGCGGAAGGCCACGACTTCAGTCGTGGGTAACTGACGCTCGAACGTCAAGGCCTACCGTTCGTCGAAAGAATCAGTCGGTTCGGATTCCGACCCCGGCGGCTCCGCGCTATGCGTATTCATTTCCTGCTTCGAGTCTGCTGGCTCGAAACCATGATCCGCGTTTCCTCCCGCCGTAGTGACACTCGAGTCGGTCGAAAAACCAAGCGTATCCCTGAATCGATAGCGCTGTTCTGGATACTCTCGAGCGGCCCAGGCCCCAATGAAGCCGCCGACTGCGGCGGCCCCGATCGTATAGAGGCCGACCACGAACCCGATGAAGCTGAGGATGACGAAAGACAGCGCCAGACCTTCGAAGGGGAGGCCACCCAGTCCGAAACCGAATCCAAGGAATCCGAAGACGAACAGCAACGACCCGAGCGCCGGGATAAACAGGAAGATTCCGGCGAGCAGCCCAGCTAAAAAGCCTTCTGTGTTATCCGGCCCCTCGAGGAAGCCGGCAAGTGCACCTCCTATCACGGTCGAAAACGGGATAAACGAGGTGATCGCCCCAACCAGTGCGCCGATGAGCGCGTGGATAGCTGTCGACTTGTTCATACCGGCACTACGATAGCAAACGAAAAAAGTCAGTGGGTTAGCAAAACTGCGACGCCCGGAGCTTCATCCACAGTTCGGTACAAGCGACGCGTTTGGACAGACCAGGCTTCGGGTGATTTTCGAGTCGTTTTCTGCAACACCGACAACGGTTGACCATCAATTCACTCGAGTCGAAGTTCGACCTCCCTCAACGCTCGCTCTCGGTTGGTGACGTGCCTGCACGGTTCTCGTCGAAGTGACCGTCTACTCGTTCGCTTTCGATCACGCTGGCCGAGACGCCGTCGCTTCCATTCGAGGGAGAATCTATGCCACTCGAGTCGTCGTCTTCGTAGGCCAGCGTGTCGTCTCCTTCTTCGGTCAATATGTCGTCTCCTTCGCCATCAGGCGTGTGGAAATCGCTGAGGGTGACCTCGCCGTTTACCTCTGCAGAAAGGAGATCAACGGACTCGACGAAAACCGCCACGATCAGCGGCCCAACGACGATACCGATAGCACCGAGGGTGAACAGTCCGCCGGTAAACCCCACGAAATAGAGGCTTCCCGGAAGGCCAACAGACCGACGCGCGAGGCGCGGACGGACGGCGACATCCGGAAACCAGGCGACTAACCCGATCCCGAGCACTGCCACGAGGATCGCCGCCCCTATTTCACCCATCGTCACGTGAAGCGCTGCCAGGGGGACGATCAACAAACTCGGACCGATGATCGGAACGAACTGCAAGAGCGCCGCGATAAACGCCAGGGTGAACGCCGAGTCGTAACCAAGCAACAAAAAAAGCGGATACCCGATAAGCAACGTCGCCACCGACGTCCCGGCCTGGAGAACGTAAATGGCGTACAGCGTTTCCCGCGCCCGGTTATCGAGTGCGCCAACGATATCTCGATACTCGTGTGGAACCGGTGCGATTGCCGCCCGGCCGGCCGCATCGCCTTTCAGTAACAGACCGAACAACAATAACACGAACAGCGCGAATTTGATCGCCAGTTCCGGCGCGGCCGCACCCACACTCAGTGCGATATCTTGCACCTGTGCAGTTATCAACCGCTGAACCTCCGCCGACTCGAGCGTAATCGTCGATTCGACCACTGGAACCACGATCGGGACCTCATCCGGGATCGTCTGGATAAAGTCCAGTAACTCCCCCCGGCGTAGATAGAGGGTTACAAATATTGGCGCGAAAACGGCCAGCGCGCCCAGAAAGCCAACGATAGTGGCCCCAACAGCCGAAAGCCACGGCGTCAGTCCTCGACGCTCGAGCCAGTTGCTCACCGGTATCAGGACGTACGCAACGGTCAGCGCGAACAGGATTGTCCCGAGTACCTCGAGTAAAATCGCACCCGTAACGAGCCCGAGTAAGACGACGATACCCCCGAGCACGTAGCGGCGATCCGGTGACACACGGGATGGTTGTTCCCGACCAGCAAAACTGTTCGCCTGTCTGGCCCTTCCTCGAGTCTGATACGTGCTGATTCTGTGATGCTATCGTCAATGTGAACGATGGAGAACAGTTCTCGTCGCGAATCGACGTGGCGCTTAAGCCGCTTCGCCCCGATATCGAGACGATGGACCGACGAACGTTCGTCCACGCGCTGGCGGGCTCGACAGCCGTTGCTCTCCCAGCACTAAGTGGTTGTGCGAGGCGAGAAGACGATGCTGAACCCGAGCCACCTGCAGCCGATGGTGACGCCGAACCGGACGAACCGGTCGAAGAGGGGACGTTACGCATCGCAACGACGAAACCGTTCGTCGAGGGCGAAGCGTCAGCAGCGGTCTGGCTCAAAGAGACCTTTGAAGAACGCTTCGACGACGCAGAAATCGACTGGATTCTCCCCGAAGCGGGCATGGCACACTACGTCGAGCGTGAGCGTCGAGATTTCCTTCCCGATGCCGAGATCTATCTCGGATTCACGACAACTGATCTCGCCCTGGCCGATGTCGAACTCGAGGACAGGACCCTGTTTCGGTCGCTCAATCGAGACCGGATCGACACCATCGGAGGGATTCGGGACGGCCTGGATCTCGAGGATCCAGCCGACAGAATCCTCCCAATCAGTACCCAGTACGTGTCCTTGCTGGTCGACGAAACCGCGGTTTCCCCACCCCCATCCCTCGAAGCACTCACTGAATCGGGCTACGAATCTGCGGTCGTCACAACCTCACCACGGTACAACCCACGCGGACGAGGCTTCCTGAGCTGGCTCATCGACGACGTCGGGCCAGATCGATATCTCGAGCAATGGCAAGCGCTGAGAGAAAACAACCTTGCAGTCGAACAAACCTGGGCCGATGCACTCGCCAGCTACGATGGCGATGGCCGAGCGATACTGCCGGCGTTCGCCACCGATGCACTCGACAGAATCTTCGAGGGCAACGATCCCGATCGGTATCGCATCACCTACCCAGGCGACGTCGGTTACGCCGAACCACGTCTAGTCGGAATCTTCGAAGGGGCGATCCAGGTCGATCTGGCCTACGAATTTGTTTCGTTCGTCCTCGAACCCGAAGTACAGACAGCTATCGCACCCCGGGTCCGACAGTATCCCGCACTGCCACTCGAGGGCCTCGACGTCGCTCCAGACGATGATGAGGATACCGACGGTGACGATGACGACAGTACAGGGTCCGACGACGAGACGGAACCGACCGGCGACGACACCGATGACGGTAGCCAGACAGACGACACGAGTGGCGACCAAACTGGGGACGACAGTTCAGACACTGACAACAATACCGATGAGACGGACGACGGTGCTTCGGACGACACTCAGGACACTGATGATGATACCGTAGACGTCGACGATGATACTGAAGACACTGATGATGATACTGAAGATACGGACGAAGAGGAGGAAACCGACCTCGAGCGACGACAACGAGTGTTTGCCGAATACGCACTCGAACCCGCAGACATCGTCACGCTATCCTACGAAACCCGACGAGATGAGCTCCCCGAGTGGATTGAGGCCTGGGCGCTCGAGTTCGATCCGGGAAGTCTCTGAGTGAAACGGTTCGATTCGATAAGTCTGTGGCGACATACCGTCCCTTCTCGTCTCAACTATCTTCCTCGAGGCGTTTTCGGAACCGTTCGAGGCCGAACTCGAGCATATCCGGGCTGACCGGTTGAAACGCCGAATTATCGGGGAAAAACGGGCGTACCGAATCCCAGCTATCGCGAGCGTATCGTTCGTCGAGCAAGATACGAACGCCCACGTCGTCGGGACTGCGGATGACACGCCCGATGGCCTGTCTGGCTTTTCGGACGGCTGGGACAGTGAGCGCATAGGTGAAACCGTCACCGAAGGTCTCGTCGTACGCCCGACGAACGGCCTTCGTGCGTGGACTCGAGGTGTTGACAATTGGGACGCCACAGACGGCGGCCGCGCTCAGCCGATCCCCGTGATAATCGACACCCTCGGTGAGCGTCCCTCGTAGACTCGTCACGAGAACCTTCCCGTCGCCGGCAAAGAACTCGTCTTTGAGCGATTCGGTCGCGCCGTCGCTGCTCGAGGAATCGAGCAAGACCGGCTTGTCGGTAAGTCGCGCCTCGAGTGTGCTGGCAGCCCATTCGGCCTCGCCGTAACTCGGCATCCCGACGAGGACGTTCCCCGGAAGCCGTGCTATCTGGGCGAGCGACTCGGCATAGGCGGTTCGTGTCGGTGACTCCTCGGCAGGGCTGCCACGATTTTGATACGTGAATTTCCGCAGCGATACCGCGAAACTCTCGCGGTTCCGTTCGGGAAAGTGCAGCCCGTACTGACGTTTTATTACCGGTCGGTTCTCTTCTCGCTCGAGATACTGGAGTCCCGTCACCTCGGTGAACGCGTCCATCGGTTCGAGGGTTGCACTCATCAAAATCCCTCCACCGAACGCCGACAGTCTGGACCCGATGGCGTCGCTTGGCACACAGTTGTGCAAGGCGAGCCGTGCCGTGTAGGCCCGACGCCAGGTATCGGCCGGTTCCATCTCGTCCCAGGTACGCTCGAGTTCGATCTCCCGAAAGTTGGTCGTGTGATCCCGTCGATACCACTCACCCAGCAGTCGACCGACCGCAGGCATAGCCCGCGATTTCTCCTCGTCTTCGGCCTCGTTCAAGATCCGCTCAACGATAGCGCCAACCGAATCGGCACGCACCCAAACTGCATCGCTGTAGCCTGCTTCGCTGGCCCACACCGATAGCTCGTCTTCACCCGGTTCCGTCGGCTCTCGGAGCGGGATTTCGTCGTCCGACAGATCAGTCAGATTCGACTGCCACCCGCGATGGGTGCGCTCCAGATGCGCCCGAATTCGTCTATCGAGTTCGCCACGAAGGTCCTGCACGAACTCGAGGGTTCGCTCGAGTTCCTCGGTGGAAACGTCGGTATCGTTCAGTTCGGCCCGAACGAGGTCAGCATCGGCAGTTTTGGATCCGCCCTGCGTCGACCGACCCTCCTGCTCGAATCGAACCGGCTGGAGGACCCGCGACAGTTCGGTTTCGGCATCACGAAGGGTCGAATCGGCGACCCCATCGCTCACAAGGTCGCGCACGCGAGGCTCGAGCATGTGCGCTTCATCACAGACCACGAAAGTCGACGAATCGAGCAGTGCGCCGGTGAATGCGGCAGTCGTCGTCGGATCGAACGCGTGGTAGTAGTTGCCGATGACGACCTCGACATCCCCCAGGACAGCCCCCATCACCGAGTGCGGGCAGGTCCCGTGTCGAACCGACTGTGTAACCAGGTCCTCCGGCGTGAGCAAGCCGGTCTCGGTGACGTCGAACGGGACTGCTTCGAGTGGACTCCCGTCGCTCGCTTCCTCCGGGAGGTCCTCGAGATATTGCGCATAGAACGGACAGTACTCGACCTCGCTGCCGGCCGGTCCACCCGTATTGTACTCGGGCATCTCGGGTGGATACGGTGTCGGTTCGTCCGCCGTCTCGAGATAGTTGGCACCCCGTGCGTTACCAGTGGAACCGGAGGGAGATGGGGCGTTGGCGCTGTCGGCCAGCCCGATTTGTTGGCTTTTCGCGTTGGCAACGAGTGCGCCAGCGGTCGTGGATCCACCTTCGCCGGTCAGGTCTCGCGTGCGCTCGCGTAGTGTTTCACACCGATCGTAAACGTTGTCGTCGGTGACACCGCCGCGGTTTTCTCGGTTGTACGGACAGACGTCCGCTTTCCCGATGAGGGTGAGCCCAGATACCGGATCCCACTGATTTGGTAGGCTCTCGTTGATCGTCTCGAGGTCGGTTTCGAACTGGCGCAGTTGCTGTTTCACGCTCGTCAGGACGAACACCCGGTCGTAGTCGGTGTCAGGATCCCGCACGAGGTCGATACCCGCGGTGAGTGCGATCATCGTCTTGCCAGTTCCGCAGGCTCCTTCGATGACCGTGTAGCCACCCGCTTTAGCAGTCTCAATCGCGGTTTCGATCCCGTCGACTTGCTCGTCGTAGGGTTCGTCGTGACCGAACACCGCACGCCAGTCCGTCATCGTGCCCGTACTCATTGTCGGTCGTCCATAGCGTTGACGGACCGAACTTGGTCCGCTTTCGCACTTAAAATAGCGGGTGGGATCTCACTCTGGTTGGCGAATGGGTGGGATTTCACTCTGGTTTGTGAATTTCTGTCACCTGATTCTCGAGTAGACAACTGAGAACGACAACGACAGACTGTGATCAGCATCATCGACGATGGACAGTAATCCATACCAACGCCAATTGACTGTCACGGTGCATCCAGAGTCCACCGACTCATAGGGTTCGTTGTCGTCTCTTACCGGTCAGCGACAAACTGGGGTAGTCGCTGAACGGTAAACAGTTACAACAATACCTATCAGGGGTACTGTTCGAAGCCCTATCAGGAGTACCGTTCGAAGCGGTCACGAACTGACCGCACTGGCCAGCCGTGTCCCTGTATTCCCTTTGGCCACCCCTGTGGCCATATACTACCGGTGTGTCTCGGGATATGAATGTTCGGCTCTATTGCACGTTCTGAGAGACGTCTACTTAACGGGAGATCAACACAAAATTTCGTAAAATATGCTATGGATAACTGCTACAGCGTGTGTTTGTACGCTTCCTACAGCGTGTGTTTGTACGCTTCCTACAGCGTGTGTTTGTACGCTTCCTACAGCGTGTGTTTGTACGCCTCGAGCGTCCGTTCGACGTCTTCGCTCGTGTGCCCGTAGCTGATGAACTGGCTCTCGAACTGGTTCTGTGAGAGGAACACGCCCTGTTCTCGCATCTTGCCCCAGAAAATCCGTCGCCAGCGCTCGGTTTCAGCCCGTTTGACGTCCCCTGCGTTTTTCGGACAGAAGCCAAATCGGGGGCACTCCGGGTTCTGGGTACAGCCAGCCTCACACTGGCCCTCGAGGCCCTCTCGAGCGGGACCATCGCGCGTGAAGATCACTTTGAACATGCTGTCGGTCCCGACAACGGTGTAATTCGGAGCCTGATCGGCGAGAATGTCCGTAAGTCCGCCACGGAGCTGCTCCCCAAGACCGTTAACGTGATCGTAAACGTCGTTTTCGGCGGCGAAGGTGAGTGTCTCGAGACCCGCTGCCATCGTCACGGGATGCCCGGAGAACGTTCCAGCCTGGAAGACGTCCCCGGTCGGCGCGAAGTGTTCGATGAGATCAGCTCGACCGCCGATGGCCCCCACCGGAAACCCACCGCCAATAATCTTTCCGAAGGTGGTGATATCCGGCGTGATGCCGAACCGGCTCTGGGCACAGCCCAGTCCACCTACACGGAAGCCAGTGATGACTTCGTCGAAAATCAGGAGTGAACCGTGTTCGTCGGTGAGTTCGCGAAGCGTCTCGAGATACCCATCGACAGGGTGAACGATGCCGTAATTCGCGAGGATGGGTTCGACGAGGACGCCAGCGATATCGTCGCCGTGTTCGTCAAACACTTCCTGAACGGCCGCCTCGTCATTGAACGGGACTGGGAGGGTATGTTTGGCGAAATCGTGCGGAATCCCGGCTGAGGACGGAGCAGGAGTATCGGCGTCACCTTCGACCAGCGTCGACTCCTGGGCTCCGTGATATCCACCCTGCATGATGACGATTTTGTTCCGTCCGGTGGCGCCTCGAACGAGGCGGACGGCAGAGACGGTGGCCTCAGTTCCCGAGTTGACGAATCGAATCTTTTCGACGCTGGGGACGTGCCTGGCGACGAACTCTGCGAGATCGACTTCGACTTCGGTTGGGGTACCGTACATCGGTCCCTCGCTGGCGGTTCGCTGGATGGCTGCCTGGACGGGTTCGGGAAGGTCGTGCCCGAGGAGGAGCGGTCCGAGGCCCATCACCCAGTCGATGAGCCTATCTCCATCCGCATCGATGACGTGGCCAGCGTCGCCTTTCTGGACGAAAAACGGATACGGCTCGATAGCGGCGCGAACGGCAGAGTTGACGCCGCCGGGCATCACCGAGAGTGCCCGGTCGTACAGCGCACGTGAGCGTTCGTCGTTCATAGTATAGTCGGCGATTTGCGGGCCGACGGCAAAGATGTACCGTCCGAGAGTCGGACGCCCGACCCCAGAGAGATGATGTCATCGACCCACGACTAAAGTCGTGGGCTTCCTCCTTACATTCCTGTGAACCACCATGGTCACTATCGTGCTAGTCCCCCGAGGAACCAGCAACTATCTCCGCATATGTTCCAGTGGAAACGAAGGGGTGTTCGAAGGAGTTACTAGATATTTTCGTCTATTTACTAGAGTGGAAGGAGGAAAAACCCCTAGATTTTGAGATTTGTAAACACCCCCACCCCTTCGTTTCGGGTGGAGAAGGGAACAAGGGTGGGTGGGGTGTTGGTGGTTAGAGAGGGAGATTGGGAGATATCAGGGGATGATTTCGACTCGAGAGGCCGAGAGAAGGAGGATAACGGGAGAATTCGGGCGGTAAGAGACCGCTAGTAACAGGAAGCGTCTATAGAGAGTTTTCTAGTACTCTCTAGTAACAACAATCTGTTCACCTAGTAACTTCTTGTTTTTGTTGAGGCTACGGACCAATTTGTTCTTATCTGTAATAAAACCTTCCAGTTACAAACACACCCTCCCACCCCCACCTTCGTACTGCTCTCCACTCGAAATGAAGGGGTGGGGGGCTTCGGAATAACCTGTGATAACAAGTCACATCCGTCATTTACCACCCAGCGCACTTCTTTTTGTGACTATTTTGATGTTATGTTCGGCTGGCTTTCGGTCACTCGACTCTCGTATTCTCTCATCGGTTCTCGTATTCCCTCACCTCTTGTACTCACAGAGATGCAAGGAGGAAGCCCACAACTGAACTCGTGAGCGATTGACCGTACATTGACCGCAGGCTGATCCATTGACCGTCGGCTCTCGCTCGAGAAAATCAGCCACATCCGGTACACCCATTGGGTCCGATTGTGTACGTACGCGCAGCTATGTGTCCACCGAAGGATTCTACAGCGGACGATTCGACTGACGAAGTCAGTTCGACACTGCTCGAGTTGCTCGAAGGGAACGACCAACACGTTGCGGGCCTCGAGGATGATTACTTCGACGGTTTGCAGTCGAAACAACGCCCTGATGTAGTCTCGATCTGCTGTTCGGATTCGCGAGTCTCACAGGAAGGGATGTGGGCGCTCGACCGGCCAGGAGCAGTGTTCACCCCAAGTAACATCGGCAATCAGGCCTGGGACGACCACGAAGGCGAACGAATCGTCGATGGTAGCCTCCTCTATCCGGTTCACTACGCGGGGACAGAAGCGATCGCCGTCGTCGGCCACACTGGCTGTGGCGCAGTAACCGCAGCCTATCAGGTCGCGACCGGTAGTGACCTCCCGGAACCGGTCGGTGTTGGCAAGTGGGTCGACATGCTCGTCCCCGTCATCGAGGAGGGACTCGAGAGTGATCTCGTCGATACCGAAGACGAAACGACAGGCGACTCCCTCGAGGAGTTCGAAATCGTCAACCAGCTCGTCGAGTACAACGTCGACTATCAGGTTTCATTTCTGGCGGAATCAGACGATGTACCGGAGGGCGTCGACACGTTCGGTTTCGTCTACGATTTCCACGGCGTGTACGGTGACGGACAGGGGCGAGCGTATCTCGTCAACTACAACGGTGAGACGAAGCCGTCTGCAATCGAAGCGATGCTCCCCGACGGTCACGCGGGCGTCACACGAAGTCTCCTCTACTGATCTACTCACCTCTGCTGATTTACTCATTGTCAAAACTCGAGTGGTATCTCGGCTCTCGGAGACAACAGATCCACCGACAAAAGAGTACAGAGCCACCGACAGACGTTATGCCCATCCAGTTCGAACCCCCGAGCATGCCTCGACCGCCACTGTGGGATTCACTCTGGGGAATTCTCGAGAGTGACACCGGTTTCTACTATGCGATGGGAATTCTCACTATCATCGTCTTCATCGTCGCGCTCGTTGCTGTCACTATGGTGACCCCTGTCGAGATCGGTCAGGGTGGTTTTCTCGGTATCGTGATCGGATTCGGACTGTTTATGCTGGTCTTTTTCGTCTCGATTTACGCGCAGCAACTCGAGGACGAAGAATGACTGCTAGTGACTGGCTACAAACCAGCGAAATCCAATACCGGAACGGTTATGCGTACAGGGCCGCTCGATTCAAAGGCAATGGCGAAAGGAACCGTTGATTTCTTCAACGACACTGGCGGCTACGGATTCATCGAGACTGAGGATGCGGACGACGACGTTTTCTTCCACATGGAAGACGTTGGCGGCCCGGACCTGGAAGAAGGACAGGAGATCGAGTTCGACATCGAGCAGGCCCCCAAAGGCCCACGCGCGACGAACGTCGAGCGCCTGTAAGGCGAATTCGCTGAGGTATTGATTTTCAAACTAATTCTAGCCCTCGAGTGGCAACTTCCCCATCGCTCGAGTAACCACTCTCCTCTCTTCGCTCTGGGTTCGACCCCATTTCCTCTCGAGTTGAAACAGGGGGCCGTTCCCGCACACCACGACTACGCCCCTTTACACCCCGGTCTGGGCCACCCTCGAGAAACTCGAACCCTAACTTTCCAGTGAGTTCCACTCGAGATTACCCTCGAGAGATCGGTGTATTTCGAAAGAGACCGTCGACAAATTGAAGACTTGAATGGGATGGCGAACGAATCCGGATGGGATTTACCTTCGTCCACGCGCAACAGTGACTCGAGTATGTCCCATTCAACAGCAACTGAAGCGGTTATTCGTCGCGGAGACGAAATCGAATACGAAGCCGTCGACGCAGCCGATGGACTCGAAAAGGGGGTCCTCATCGCGGCCGAACACGGCGCGCCAAACTTCGCCATCCGACGGTTTACCCTCGAAGCCGGTGTGGAGGTACCCAAACACACCAACGGGGTCGAACACGAACAGTACGTCCTTGAGGGATCGTACGTGGTCGGAATCGGGGAAGACGAACACACGGTCGAAGCCGGGGATAGCCTCTTGATTCCGGCTGGCGTCCCTCACTGGTATCGAAACGAGGGGGACGACCAGGGGGCGTTCCTCTGTGCCGTTCCCAACGGTGACGATACTATCGAATTGGTCGAATAACGTTCAGTCTCTGGCAAGCAACCAGGTGATCGGTGCCCCATCTCGGCCGCGCACCCCCAAGTGATCTCGCCGTTTCCTCCCCACTCTGACACCGAAACCGAAATTGCTCGAGCGACTGGGTTCGAACTGCGTTGATCCGGCGACAAATCGACGAAAACGTCCATCAAATGGCTTCAAATTCTCGCAAACCGGAGTTATCAAATACCCCCTTCAAGTGAGCTCGACGGCGAGAGTCGGATGCGAATCATGAAACGAATAACACTCATCGCAGTCGTCATGGCAGTGCTTATCGTAACGACCGGCTTCGTCGCCGCAACACCCGGAAACGCGTCACCAACCGTGGACGCGGATGATAACAGCTCCTCGATTTCAGCCGAGGACCGCGCTGGCAACGCTGATGATCGTGCCCAGAGCGCTCACGCAAACGGTTCCGCCGCTGACGTCCAGACACAGGGACCAAACGCTGACCTCCCTTCGCAGGTTCCCGATCACGTCTCGGCCATCCATGACACGATCATGTCCTTCCTCGATGGGAGTCTCGAGGGTTCGCTCGGTGACGCAGTGAGCGCCGTAACGCCGGGTGAGGGCGCGGACAAAAACAGCGACGATGCACACGAAAACAGCGACGATGTTGCTGATGACCACCAGCAGTCGAACGAATCCGAAACGTAGTCACCGTGAAACGGCTTTTGGCCACTGACACACGCCCGTCCCCTGATGGGGACTGATACGGTCTACTGTAACTTTTTACCGGTGATTGCCGACCCGGTGTGGGCAATCACCCGTAAGAGACTACAGTAAACCGTATGAATCACCACCCCCTGGCGCTTCCTCCTTCGTTTACTGACTAACCGTTAGCCTCGAGTGCTGACGGTGTTGACGGCAGACAAATGGTTCGATCGCTACACCGGCTTCGACAACCGGTTGCCAGTAACTGAGTCAATCGATTTCCTTCGTTATCACACGTTCCGTGCATTTTAAGCAAGGCCGCCAGTACCAGTCTGTATGAATACTCGCGTCGGTGTGACGGTACTGGTTACGCTGTTTGTTCTCGCCAGTATCGGTCCGGTTGCCGGCGTTCACGGAGCGGGCGAGACCGACGTCTCACAGCCGGAATCGACCGCGTTCCAGCAGGACCAGATTGACGCCGACGAGGTCCGGATGGACGTCTTCATCCACGCTGATGGAACCGCAGAGTGGACACTCGAGTTCTGGGTTCGCCTCGACGACGACGACAGCGAGGCGGCGTTCGAATCGTTGCAATCGGATATCCAGTCGGATCCTGACAACTACACTACAAGGATGGCCGACCGGATGGCGGACACGGCCGCAACTGCGAGCGACGCGACGGGCCGAGAGATGACTGTCGACGGCTTCGAGGTAGAAACCCAACGACAGTCACTCGCTCGCGAGTACGGCATCGTTCGGTACACCTTTGACTGGCACGGGTTCGCCGCGGTCGATGATGGGACAATACGAGCGGGCGACGCCATTGAGGGCATCTACCTGGACGACGGCACGCGGTTACTCTTCGAGTGGCCCGAGGAATACGACCTCGAGACGGCCGCTCCCAATCCCGACGACGAACGCGACCAGGTGGTGATCTGGCGGGGTGGCGACACCGATTTCGTCTCCGGAGAGCCTCGAGTAGTCCTCACCACGGGGACCGGCTGGTCCAGTATGCTCCCCTTGGTCGCCGCCGCGCTCGTAGTCGTGGGTGGCGGGGTCTACGGAATCTGGTGGTACAGTCGACGCGACCGGACCATTGATCGCAGTGAGGTGCCCGGAACGGACTCAGGCACGCAATCTGTCTCCGATGCGTCAAGAGCAGATACCGAGGCGGAGCCATCAATGGATCACGCCGAGAAACCGACGAGCGAATCCGAAGCCGCCACAGAGCGGTCGGAACCACCCAACGCTGCAGCAGTTGATACGACCCTGCTCAGTAACGAAGAGCAAGTTATCCGGTTGCTCGAGGAACGCGGTGGTCGGCTGAAACAACAGACTGTGGTCGAAGAACTCGGCTGGACTGACGCCAAAACGAGCAAGGTGGTTACTGGACTCCGTGAGTCTGGAGAACTCGAGTCGTTTCGCCTCGGTCGGGAAAACGTCCTGTCGTTGCCGGAGTCGGATGGGTCGAGTGGCTCGTCCGACGACGTCGGCGGCGAGGGGGGCGAGCAAGAGTAGCCCGGTAAAATCGACAGACTGAGTACTGATCGAAAACAGCGTTGAACCGCGTTGATGGTCGTTGAATCGATCACAACGTCTCGAAGGTATATCACTGATCGTGTACAATGGGGAACTAATGAACCGATATGCTTCCTCGATCACGCTGATGATCGCGGTGCTCGTGGTGGCGGTGGCGGTTCCACTCGCTGCCGCGAGTGTCATTTCTGATGACACCGTACAGTCTGAATCCGATGTCGCGGCTGAATCGGTCGCGCCGGGCGAACAGCTCGCAGCCTCCGTCGGCGCACACAACGCCGAAATCGAGGGCGAAGTCAGCGAACGAGCGTTTGGTCTCGCTGTCGCCAATGCCGAAACCGACGAGGCCAAAGCTACGCTCATCGCTGAACGGGTTGCAACGGACGAGACTCGTCTCGAAGCACTCGAGACCCGCCTCAAAGAGCTACAGGACGCCAGAGACGAGGGGACAATCAGCGAGGGTCGCTACCACGCCGAGGTCGCAACGGTGGTCGCTGAGATGGGATCGATCGAGCGACGGGCTGGGATCGCAGACTCCGCGGCTGGGAGCGTTCCAGCGGATGTTCTGTCCGAGCAGGGTGTCGATACTGATGCTATCGAATCGCTTCGAGAGCGGGCCGGAGAACGCGGCGGTGCCGATACCGCAGAAACCGCTCGACTGATCGTCGGTGACGGGGTCGGCGAGTCGATGAGCGACGATCGACGGAGCGACCGCGGCAACGAGAGCACAGCGTCGAATGACAGCTGACACTTCCCCATAGATTCCGTATTGCCTGGCGCGTCGAAGTTCGAACCGCTCAAGTACGCCACGCTGTTATCCACGCCCGTGTCAAAGCAGGTCCCCGAGGTCGAGACGCTCTTTTGCCACGAAACTGGGAGTGACTACCTCGTTGTCGTCACTCGAGACGGCAAACGGCTCTTTCGCGCCAAACTCGGCCTCTCGGAGACCTCAGCGGGCCCACGACCGGCCAAATTCCGCGTTAAACGCGGCTCGAGCGAGGAACCACGTCAACCCGACGAGTTCGTCGACCTCGCTCGTCGGGCCTCGCGGATTCGTCTCTCCGAACAGACCTCAAAAGGCGGGCGAGAGGCCCTCCTGGAAATGTTCGCGGGATACCAGCTCGAGGACAAAGCAAAAGCCGTCCGAACCTGCCGATACTGTGCCTCCTCGGGCCGATACTCGCCGATTACGACCGAGACGGCGATCAAGAGCGACGACGACTGGATCTGCACCGACTGTGCTTCTCGCGAACTCGAGCGCGAACTCTCATACGTGGGCAATGTCACCGGAGCCGCGAAAGATAGACTCGAGGAACTCATGCTCGAGGTGCAAGACCTCGAGCGAATTACCAATCTACTCAAGGGCCGTCTCGACCCCGATCTCACCAAGTTCGACACCATCTCGGCGACCACCGACGAGGTGGATCCGGTCGGCGTCGACACCCTCAATCTGCATCCCGGCCTGCAGAACCTGCTCGAGGATCGATTCGATACCTTGCTTCCCGTCCAGAGTCTCTCGGTCGAAAACGGACTGTTCGACGGGAACGACCAACTCGTCGTGAGTGCAACAGCGACCGGAAAAACGCTTGTGGGCGAACTCGCCGGACTCAATCGCGTCCTCAACGGGAAGGGAAAACTCCTCTTTCTCGTCCCACTCGTGGCGCTGGCCAACCAGAAATACGACGACTTTCAGGACGAATACGGCCACCTCGTCGACGTCTCGATACGGGTGGGTGCGAGTCGGATCGCTGACTCCGGTAACCAGTTTGATCCCAACGCGGACGTGATCGTGGGCACCTACGAGGGAATCGACCACGCACTGCGCACTGGGAAGGACCTTGGTGACATCGGCACCGTCGTCATCGACGAAGTCCACACCTTGAAAGAACCAGAGCGCGGCCACCGGCTCGATGGACTCATCTCGAGACTCAAATACACCTGCGAGAAACGCCAGCAAGCCCGGGATGCCTACGGTGGAGCACAGTGGATCTATCTCTCGGCGACTGTCGGCAACGCCGAACAGCTCGGCGCTGCACTCGAGGCCACGCTTATCGAGTTCGAAGAGCGCCCGGTCCCCATCGAACGTCACGTCACGTTTGCTGACGGCCGGGAGAAGGTGAACGTCGAGAATAAACTCGTCAGACGCGCGTTCGATACGGAATCTTCCAAGGGCTATCGTGGACAGACGATTATCTTTACCAACTCTCGACGACGCTGTCACGAGATTTCGCGCAAACTCGAGTACAATGCGGCTCCGTATCACGCGGGCCTCGATTATAAACGGCGAAAGCGGGTCGAGGGGATGTTTGCGGATCAGGAACTGGCAGCGGTCGTCACCACGGCGGCACTCGCTGCGGGGGTCGACTTCCCAGCCTCACAGGTCATTTTCGACTCGCTGGCGATGGGTATCGAGTGGCTTTCAGTGCAGGAGTTCCACCAGATGCTCGGTCGGGCCGGGCGACCTGACTACCACGACAAAGGAACCGTGTATGTCCTGGTCGAACCCGACTGTAGCTATCACAATTCGATGGAGATGACCGAAGATGAGGTCGCGTTCAAACTCCTCAAAGGGGAGATGGAGCCGGTGATGACCCAGTATGACGAAGCGGGTGCCATCGAGGAAACGCTGGCTAACATCACTGTCAGCGGAAAGGCTGCCAAATCCCTCAACGACCGTATGCTCGGCGAGGTGCCGACGACCCACGCTATCGGTAAACTCCTCGAGTACGAGTTCATCGACGGGTTTTCGCCGACACCGCTCGGACGCGTAGTGACCGAACACTTCCTCTCGCCCGGCCAGGCGTTCGCTATCATCGACGGAATTCGAAAAGGCGCACATCCGTACGACCTGATCGCTGATATCGAACTGCGAGACCAACGTCTCTGAGAACGAAAGGGGCCAGAACAGTAAAGAAACGTGAACCTGATATTTCACCTAGCGTCACGCGACGCACGTGTGTATGGACCCGAGTATTCCCGAGTCAGTTTCGCCACCGTCGAACGTGTTGCTCGTCCATCGGTCGAGCATTAGTGCAGACGCCTGTCAGACACTCTGCCAGCACGAAAACGGCTCTCAGACCGCAGAACTCAGTGTGACATTTTCGAGTGACGCACTCGAAAACTCACCACACGGAAACGCCAACCCTGCCAAAATAGGTGCTATTTCCGTTGGCGACGTCCTTCGTGGTGTGACGGCTGAACGTTCAACGGGTGGGGCACACGTAGGGCCGGATTTCACCGGCGATATCGTCTTCGATGCGATCACTGATCCGACCGATCTCTCTACGATTGGCGTCTCTGTCAGTCGATTTTGCGAACAGTGGGGAAGTGATTATCAACTGACAGTCTGTTTTCAATCACTGGATGCGCTCTTGAACCACGCACCGCCAAAGACGGTGTTTCAATTCGTCCACGTTCTCACGAACCGACTCTCGAGTGTCGACGCCCTCGCGCACTTCCATCTCGACCCAAGTGCACACGATGATCGTATCGTTTCCACGTTCGGGTCGATTTTCGACGAGGTGGTCGTCGACGACAGCGCCCACAGCGACGTCCCGCAAGCAACGGATGAAGATATCGCTGCACTACTCGGCGAGTGGGATGACCCAACCGAGTGGCCGACGATCGAGTTGACTGTTGGTCAGGAAGCGACCGACGATGACGTTGCCCGTGTTCTCGAGAAGTGATAGTCTGGTGCACTGTGGCTTCGATTCCGCCTCGAGGTGGTATACGGCTGCTTCGAGGTGCTAATTCGCGAACACGGGTGCCCCGAGAGTCCTACTCCCTGTGATCGACTGGCTCGGTGGCGCTGCACATAGCAATCGACAAACGAAACCCTTTATCCACTCCGCACGAAAGCAGTTGTTACGGGACCGTGGGTTAGCCTGGTATACTTCGGGCCTTGGGTGCCCGTGACCCCGGTTCAAATCCGGGCGGTCCCATATTGCTGCCGTGAACAACTTCGTGAGCGGCAGCCATTGGAAAAGTGCGGGTTTGAACCAGGGAGCGCAGTTGGCGCGACTGTGGTTCAAATTCGGGCGGTCACTTATATCGTCATCAGACCTCGGGTCGCTACTCTGGCGAACGGATGTCCAGAGCGCTGTTCGTGGGACTCTCTGGTGAAAGTTTTGGACTCGAGGTGGACATCGATACCACTTTCAGACCAGTTTGCTACCATTTATACCCCATGACGACCGTATACCAGTCCAATGGCGCAAGCGGGCAATTCCGAACTCGTCGACGCGTTCGAGCAGTTCTTCCGCAACTACTATGATAACGAAATCAAACAGCTCGCCCAGCGCTACCCAAACGAACAGCGCTCGCTGTATATCGACTGGCAGGACCTCTATCGGTTCGATCCGAATCTCGCTGATGACTACCTGAGCCAGCCCGAACAGCTCCAGCGGTATGCCGAGGAGGCGCTCCGGCTGTACGATTTGCCGATTGACGTCAGTCTCGGGCAGGCACACGTCAGAATACGGAACCTGCCTGATACCGAATCGCCGGAGATCCGTGAAATCCGCGCGCGACACATGAACACGCTCGTGCAGGTGCGCGGTATCGTCCGGAAAGCGACCGACGTCCGGCCCAAAATCGAGGAAGCTGCCTTCGAATGCCAGCTGTGTGGGACGCTCTCGAGAATCCCCCAATCGACGGGCGACTTTCAGGAACCACACGAGTGTCAGGGCTGTGAACGACAGGGGCCGTTCCGGGTCAACTTCGACCAGTCCGAATTCGTCGACGCCCAAAAATTGCGTATTCAGGAGAGTCCCGAAGGCCTGCGCGGCGGGGAAACGCCACAGGCAATCGACGTCAACATCGAAGACGACATCACCGGGGAGGTGACACCCGGTGACCACGTTTCAGCCGTCGGCGTGCTTCGTCTCGAGCAACAGGGCAACCAGCAGGAAAAGTCGCCGATTTTCGACTTCTACATGGAGGGCATGTCCGTCCAGGTCGACGAGGAGCAGTTCGAAGACATGAACATCACCGAAGAGGACAAAAAGCAAATCTACGAAATCTCCCAACAGCCGGACGTCTACGAGCAGATGATCGGCTCGATTGCACCCGCCATCTATGGATACGAAGAGGAGAAACTCGCGATGATGTTACAGCTGTTCTCTGGGGTGACAAAGCACCTTCCGGACGGCTCGAGGATCCGTGGTGACCTGCATATGCTGCTGATCGGGGATCCGGGTACGGGTAAATGTGTAGCGGGCAACACTCGAGTATTACTCGGAGACGGGTGTGAAGTTCCTATCAAGGACCTCGTCGAGTCGAACCTTGATGAGCCAAAACCGATCGATGACGGCTGGTGGGACCATGTCGATTTCGAGGTCCCCTCACTGCAACAGGACGGTACCATCTCGAATCAACAAGCTACCAAGGTTTGGAAACGCGAAGCACCCGACCAACTTTATCGAATTCGAACCTCGAGCGGTCGCGAACTCGAGGTGACGCCGTCGCATCCGTTGTTCGTCCCGTCTACAAACGGATTTTCTCCACGTCGAGCCGAGGAACTGAAACCTGGTCAAACGATCGTAACCGCCCCGAACCCTCGGCCGGACACAAACGGAAAACGAGTCGAAGCAACGGTTCCGGACGGCGGTGTGCGATACACCACAACTGCCCAGATCGAATCGATCGATTCCGTAACACCTGACGATGACTGGGTCTACGATCTGGAAATCGAAGGTACGCACAATTACGTTTCGAACGGAGTCATCTCCCACAATTCCCAGATGCTGGGGTATATCCAGAACATCGCCCCCCGCTCCGTATACACGTCCGGGAAGGGTTCGTCCTCGGCCGGTCTCTGTGTCACTGGTGATACACTCGTCCACACATCGGAGGGCTTCCGACGGATTCGAGACGTCGCAACCGAATCCCATCCCGAGCCAGTTACGGACGAAACGAGTGCCGAACGAGCGATTGACCTCTATACCTTCGACCGTGATTCGGGTTCGCTCGAGATGCGACCCTCCTCGCACGTCTGGCGGATGCCAAAAAAGCCGTGTCGTCGGATCGAAACGATGCGGGGCAAGGAACTCGAGGCATCTAGGAACACGCCCGTACTGACCTGTGGTGACGATGGCATCGAATGGACACGAATCGCTGACATCGAGCCCGGAGATCACGTGGCGATGCCGGCGTACAACGAGAACACCGATGGAGACGAAACCGGCAACACCACGATCGAGCGAGACACACTCTCCATCGCGGATTTCCTCGAGTTTACCAACGAAAAGCTCAAATTGGCTCCGGAATCCATCGCTCACATAAGAAAAGGTCTCTGTGAGGAGTTCGGAACGCTTCGAGAGGCAGCTGCCACACTCGAGTTGCCAGAGGACTTCGTATACGACACGATCCGAAACCGGCACGTTCCGCTGGAGCGACTCGAGCGGATTTTGGACGCGATCGATACCGATCTGGCCGATCTCTCGATCGATCGAGCGATGCTTCGCCACGGAGATAGCATCCGGATTCCGGACGAATTTGACGAGGATCTCTGTTACCTTTTCGGGTTCGTGGTCGGCGATGGCGATATTAGTGTCTCACGCCGCGGCGACAATCGAGGACTCGTCCGCATTTCGAACAGCGACGAGTCGCTCTTGGAGCGAGCCGCCGACATCATCGATGCCAAATTCGATAAGCGGGTGGAAATCGAATACCAGGACGACCGCGTTCCCTGTATTCGACTCAACAGCGCGACGGTCGCCCGTCTGTTCGCGAATCTCGGGATGAAATGTCCGAAGAACGACCTCGAAATCGATTCACGACTAACCACGTGCGAGCACGCCGACGCATTCTTACGTGGGCTCTTAGATGCGGACGGATCCGTTTCGAACCGCTCCAATGGTGGGTCAAGCATCCACTTTTCGACGATAAGCGAGCCGTTAGCAAAACAGGTTCAGCTAATGCTCGAGACCTACGGCGTCAACGCACGGGTTCGAGAACGGGACCGGCGCGGTGTATCAATCCTCGAAAACGGGTACGAAACCGAGTCCAAACACGTGCAGTACCACCTCGAGTGTTACGGGAAAGACATCGATCGATTCGCAGCGACGGTCGGTTTTGGTTGTCCGCGAAAGCAGGTTGCTCTCGAGGAGATCACCGAGGATGCAGCGCGGCGTGACGCCTCGATTCCGATCGGTGGCGCACTTGCCGCTGTCGAAGGGTCGAGTGGTGAGTACTATATGAACTGCAACCGCGGCGATCATCCAGGGCGGGGTCGTGCAAAGCGAATAGTCGATGATCTCGATCCCGGGCCACTCGAACCGCTTGTCGAGGAAGCCGCTACCGCGCCGCTTTATTGGGACGAGGTTGCCGCTGCCGTCGACACGGGTGAGAAGGAAGTCTTCGACCTTACTGTCCCGGAGACGCACAACTTCGTCGCAAACGGTATCGTGACTCACAATACTGCTGCCGCGGTGAGAGATGACTTCGGCGACGGTCAGCAGTGGACGCTCGAGGCCGGTGCGCTCGTGTTAGCCGACCAGGGAATCGCGGCAGTTGACGAGCTAGATAAAATGAGGTGTGTTACCGGTGATACGCTCGTTACCACTGGCGACAAAACCGTACCAATCCACAAACTCGCCACCGAAGGTGCAACCGAGGGGGTAATAGAGGAACATGGCAACGGTCGAACTGTCCGAGAAATTGATCTTACCGTTCCGTCGATGGGAGACGATGGGACGCTCGAGAATCGAAGAGTAACAGCAATCCACGAGTATGAACCCCCTCAAACTCTGATCGAAGTTACGACCGCAAACGGATCAACCCTCAGAACGACGACGGACCATCCGTTTTTCATAGAGACTGACAAGGGAGTAATTGAAAAGCGTGCGTCGGATCTCGAGATCGGTGACCAGACACTCGTTCCTGTGGAAGAAAAAATCATCTCTGATGGAGGTCTTGTTTTTGACAATTGCACAGTCTTTTCTGAATGCTGTGACGTTCGACCATGTGAAGTCGTCAATATCAATCCCATCGAAAACACGGCTCGAGAACGTGTTTATGATCTCACGGTTGAGGGCACGCACAATTTCATCGCGAACGGAATGGTCGTTCACAACTCTGAGGACCGCAGTGCAATGCACGAGGCCCTCGAGCAACAGCAAATCTCGGTTTCCAAGGCAGGAATCAACGCGACGCTCAAGTCCCGGTGCTCGCTGCTCGGTGCGGCGAACCCCAAGTACGGCCGATTCGACCAGTACGAACCGATTGGCGAGCAGATCGAACTCGAGCCAGCGCTCATCTCGCGATTCGACCTGATATTTACCGTGACCGACCAGCCGGACGAGGAGAAAGATCGCAATCTGGCCGAGCACATCTTGAACACGAACTACGCCGGCGAGTTGACGACCCAGCGCCGGGAGATGCCGTCGATCGAGGTTTCGACCGACGAAATCGATTCGATGACCGAGAAGGTCGATCCAGTGATCGACGCCGACCTGTTACGCAAGTACATCGCCTACTCGAAACAGAACTGTCATCCGCGAATGACTGAGGAAGCCCGCGAAGCGATTCGCGACTTTTACGTCGACTTGCGCTCGAAGGGAGCCGACGAGGACGCCCCGGTACCGGTGACGGCCCGAAAACTCGAGGGGCTGGTCCGGTTGTCCGAGGCGAGCGCTCGTGTTCGGATCTCCGATACCGTCGAGATCGAGGACGCCGAGCGTGTGATCGATATCGTCCGATCCTGCCTGCAGGATATCGGTGTGGACCCGGAAACGGGTGAATTCGACGCGGATATCGTCGAGGCGGGAACCTCGAAATCTCAGCGCGACCGGATCAAGAACATCAAACAGCTCATCAGTGACGTCGAAGAGGAGTACGACGACGGTGCTCCGATCGACGTGGTGTTAGAGCGGGCCGAGGAGATCGGGATGGACGAGTCGAAGGCCGAACACGAAATCGAGAAGCTCAAACAGAAAGGCGAGGTGTACGAGCCGAGTACGAACAACCTGCGAACGACCTGAGGTGAGCGAATTTTCAACGGTCGTCGTATTCGATAGCGTGTCCTTCACTCGAGTGAAATCACGTCACTCGAGCGTGTTCACGTACTCGATTGACATCCTCCCCGCCCTGAAGGTCGAGGATTCCCACGGCACCGCACCGCTGGGTTGGGATGGTTACGGTTTGTAGACACCCTGGAGGGCGACTACTGGCTGTGCCAATCAGCCGTTACTCCTATCCCGACATGGGATTCAGAGATACTTTTTGACTGCACCCCGCTTCTGACACAGAAGGGGTGTCTTCTGCTTGGAATCGGGAATCGCGATATTGTCCGATTAGGTGGGCGGATAAACCGCCTCGGATGCGTATGCTTACGGCCCATAGGCACTTAAAAATATCACCCCGACATCTCGAATACCCCCTGTGGCAGCGTTGTCGGATTCAGCCCACGACTTTAGTCGTGGGCTTTCTCCTGTTTCTCTGGTAAACTGGCGGAGTCAGATTCGAATGTGAGATCTTCGCCCGGTGTGAACGCCGGGCTTCTCTCGCTGCTCAAAGATAGCGAATCGCCAGCTACGGTGATAACGAGGGAAGACGCCGTTTGGAGTTGTCGGTTAGTTCATCGGGCACTCGCCGAGGAGGTCGACGGTCGAACGAACGGTTGCGGGCGTGACGTCGGCGACGTTGGCAGCGTCGGCCTGAGTGATCGAAACCGAAGTCTCGAGATGTTGGGCGGCTGCGTACAGACAGCCTGCGGCGACGCCACAGGGGTTACGGCCGCCGATGAGCCGGTTCTCGAGCAACCGTTGGACCGACTGTTTGGCGTGGCGTTCGATACTCGTATCGAGGTCGAGTTTGGAGGCAAATCGCGGGAGATACTGGGTTGGATCTATCGGTCCGACGGGAAGGCCGAGTTCGCGGTTGAGCGCGTCGTAGGCGGCTTTGAGTTCGTTCGTCGTCGCCTTCGCCTCGTGAACGATTTCCTCGACGGTCCGTGGAATCGAGAGGATTCGACAGACAGCATAAATCGATGCAGCAGCAAACCCCTCGAGTGAGCGGCCTTGAAAGAGATTTGCTTTCTGTGCGGACGTATACAGTGAGCAGGCCTGCTCCTGGACCGAACGAGGCAACGAGAGGTGCCCGATCAGCGATCGAATCTCGGTGAACCCGTACACTCGGTTGCGGTCGGCTTTTGTCGGAATCCGAGCCCGGTTGTGTTCTCGGCGTAGTCGATGCATCTGTCGACGTTTCCGCCCCGTGAGTCGACTGCTCGAGCCGTAGCCGATTTCGGTTGAGAGTCCACGGTCGTGTCGAGAACGGGTGAGTGGGGCACCGGTACGACGCTGTGATTCGTTCGTGTCATCGAACGAGCGCCATTCGGGTCCGGGGTCGATCCGGTCTTCAGTACAGATCAATCCGCACTGCTCACAGAGTCGTTCGGCGTTATTCTCGCGAATCCGGCCAGCACATTCGGGACAGCGTTCGAGATCGGGAACGTCGCTTCGCTGCATTAGTAAGAGCTTCACGCTTTATTTTATTTAAACTGCTGGATATTGATTAAATTAAATTCTTAATGATCTAACATCCTGGTGTTGTCTCGAGTGTCTCCTTCTCTGGCTGGTTGTTACAGCGGTAGCGAGGCGGAATCTCACCGGCGTTAGCCGTGTGGAGAATGTCAGCAAGCGTTACTATCACCGACTCCCGTCACCGGAGGGGTCCGGCGTTGGCTGCGTGACGAACTCGAGGAGGTCGTCGTCGTCGATCTCGAGATCCTGCCGTCGGAAAAATGAGGCGACGTTGTGACAATCACGCTCGAGGAACTCACGACTGTTGGGGTGGTGAACGGTGACGGCCTGTCCAAGGTCGATAACCACGAGGTGACCGTCGTGGAAGACGACGTTGTACTCGCTGAGGTCGCCGTGAATGAGCCCTGCCGAATACAGGCGGCGCATGTACTCCCGCAGTACTTCGTAGGCTGTCTGTGGGTTCTCGACGTGTACTTCCCCAAGCCGTTTAGCCCGGCCGTCTTCGTCACCGAAGTACTCCATGACGAGGACGTTGCGCTCGGTGGCGATTGCTTCTGGAACCTTGACGCCTGCCCGTTGCGCTCGCTTGAGATTAGCAAACTCCTTTTTCACCCAGGCGAGGACGACGTCTTTTTTCTTGCCACCGAGTCCCTCGAACCGGGGGTCCCCCTCGAGGTAGTCACGCATCTGGCGGAAGTTGGAGGCGTTGATTCGGTAGACTTTGACGGCAACCTCACGGTCGTCGCCCAGGGCGTGATAAACGTTGGCCTCTTTGCCCGTCGATATCGGCCCGCCGAAGGCCTCGACGTACCCATCCTGGACGAGTTTGTACAGTGCGGCGAAGGTGGCGTCGTCGAACACTGACTGTTCGACTTTGAACTGATCTGCGTCTTTGATTCGTTCTTCGAACTGCTCGAAAGACCGATCCCGTTTGCGGGCGATACGGTCGGCTTCGGTTTCAGTGACGTCGATCTCTTCCCACTCGTCACCGGGGGTGTCCGTTTCCTCGAGGTCGACCAGTTCGAACTCCGTTGGCATCTACGATCACCTAGACGCGCAGACGGGTAAAACCGCGGGTTCAGCAGTATCAAAAGCAGTTTTCGATCGGGGGTCTGAAACTGGGCTTCCAGGCGCGAACGTGCAAGTTTAACGGGGTCGATTCCCAACCCACGGCCAATGACTGACGCCATCGAAGACAACCCGTATCTTCGTGATCCGCCGACCGACTTCGAGCCCGTTGAATCGCTCGAGCCCGAGGTGGCCGAACGCCAGGTCGAGCGACTACGGGCGGCTATTCGCGAACACGACCGACGCTACTACGTGGAGAACGATCCGATCATCGCCGACCGGGCCTACGATCGGCTGTTCTCGCGGTTGCAGGAACTCGAGGACGCTTTCGATCTGACCCACCCGGACAGCCCGACGCGCGGGGTGGGTGGCGAACCCCTCGAGGAATTCGAGACCGTCGAACACGTCGCCCCGATGCTTTCGATCGACCAGAGCGGCGAGGTCGAAGACGTTCGCGCGTTCGACGAGCGCGTTCGACGCGAACTCGAGGCGGCGGGGTACGACGGGGAAATCGCCTACGTCTGTGAGCCGAAATTTGACGGCGTCTCGATGGTGTTTACCTACGAATCAGGTCGCCTCGAACGAGCGGTTACCCGCGGAGACGGGCGCGAGGGTGATGACGTGACGCGAAACGCCAGGACCATCGGCTCGGTTCCACAGCGGTTACACGGCGACCCGCCCGAGTTTCTGGCGGTCCGAGGGGAAGTCTACATGCCCAAAGACGCCTTCCGGGAACACAATCGCGAGCGAATCGAACGCGGGGAGGAGCCGTTTGCCAACCCGCGAAACGCGACGGCGGGGACGATTCGCCAACTCGACCCTTCGGTCGTCGCCGAGCGTCCTCTCGAGGTCTTTTATTTCGACGTCCTCGAAGCGAGTTCTCTCGAAAATACTCATCTCGAAGCGCTCGAGGCGTTTCCCGACTACGGGTTGCGGGTCAACGACCGTATCGAGCGCGTCGCGGACATCGAGGGAGCCATCGAGTATCGGGACCGGTTACTCGAGGAACGTGACGGGTTGGACTACGAAATCGACGGCGTCGTGATCAAGGTCGATTCCCGGGAAGCCCGCGACGAACTCGGACAGACCGCCCGCCACGACCGCTGGGCCTTCGCGTACAAGTTCCCCGCGCGAGCGGAGGTGACGACCATCGGTGACGTGGCGGTACAGGTGGGACGAACCGGTCGCGTCACGCCCGTCGCGTTGCTCGACCCCGTCGACGTCGGCGGCGTCACCGTCTCGCGGGCGAGTCTGCACAACCCCGAGGAAATCGCCGAAAAGAACGTCAACGTCGGCGATACGGTTCGTGTCCAGCGGGCGGGCGACGTTATTCCCTACGTCGAGGAAGTCGTCGAGAAGGGAAGCGACGGCCACTACGAGCTCCCCGAGCACTGTCCGATCTGTGACAGCGTCATCGAACGTGATGGTCCGCTCGCGTACTGTACCGGCGGCCTGGCCTGTGACGCCCAGCTTCGGCGCTCCATCGAGTACTACGCGGGCGACGACGGGCTGGATCTCGAGGGCCTGGGCGAGAAGACGGTCCGCCAACTGCTCGAGGCAGGGCTCCTCGAGAGCGTCGCCGACCTCTATGCGCTGCCCGAGCGGCGCGAGGCGTTGCTCGCCCTCGAGGGTTGGGGTGAAACGAGCGTGGACAATCTCGTGGCTGAAATCGAGGCGAGTCGCGAACCCGCCCTGACTGACTTTCTCTCGGCGCTCGGCATCCCACACGTCGGCCCGACGACCGCACGAGAACTGGCTCGGGAGTTCGGCACTTTCGAGGCGTTCCGCACGGCGGCCGAGGATCGTCCCGAGGAACTCGAACGCGTCGACGACGTCGGTGAGACGGTCGCACAGACCATCCACGAGTTCTTCGCCAGCGACGCGAACGCGGCGGCCGTCGACGCCATCCTCGAGGCCGTCGACCCACAGGAGTCGACCCTCGAATCCGGCGGCGACGCCCTCGAGGGACTGACGTTCGTGTTCACCGGTGCACTCGAGGACGTCACTCGCGATGAAGCCCAGGCGTTCGTCGAAGCCCACGGCGCGAACGCGACGAGCAGCGTCTCGGGCAACACAGACTATCTGGTCGTTGGCTCGCGTCCGGGGTCGACGAAACTCGAAGATGCCGAGGCGAACGACGTTCCGGTGATCGAGGAAGCGGAGTTTTTCGCCTTGCTCGAGTCGGAAGGGTTGGCGCTCGAGTAGCGACCTCGCTCTCGAGGTGGACGTGACGCTCGAGTAGAGACACAGCCCTTATGCCCACGTCGCCTGTACTGGCAGGCGATGTACGTCATCGGAACCGTCGGACTGCCGGGAAGCGGCAAAGGCGAAGCCGCGACCGTGGCTCGAGAGCAGGGCATCCCGGTCGTCACGATGGGCGACGTTGTTCGACAGGAAACTGCCGACCGCGGCCTCGACCCGACCAAAGACCACGGGACGGTCGCGAAAGCGCTTCGTGAGGAAAACGGACCGGCCGCCATTGCCGAACGGTCGTTGCCGATGCTCGAGGACCGACTCGAGAATCACGAGGGCGTCCTCGTCGATGGCATCCGGTCGGGCACCGAAGTCGACGTCTTCGAGGAGCGATTCGACGACGCGTTCACCCTGATCTGTATCGACGCCCCCTTCGAGGTTCGCAACGAGCGCATCACCGTTCGCGGGCGCGATGCGGGCGCTGGCGACGGCGGTGAACCCCTCGAGGCACGAGACGAGCGCGAACGCTCGTTCGGGATGGACGAAGCGATTGACCGGGCCGACGTCACCATCGACAACACCGATTCACTCGAGACGTTCCGCGAGCGCATCGAAACGGTGCTCGAGGCGGCCAAAGACGGACGAATCGATGCCATCGATACCGCGAGCATTACGCTCGAATCAGAACCATGAGTGTCTACCGCGTTACCGCAGAGATCACCGCCCCCGTCTACGATACGGAGGTGACCAGTCGCGTCGAAGATGCGATTACGAACCTGTTTCCCAACGCCGACCTCGAGTCACGATTCGGCGAGATAACCGGCACGGTTCACTCACTCGAGCACTTTTCGGAGTGTCTCCATCGCCAGGAAATTCTCGACACTGCCCGGGGGGAGTTTTTCGAAAACCGTGAGGGACAGACGTTCGAGTTCGCCTTGAAAAAGCAAGCGGCGTTCGAAGGCCGGGTGAACTTCGCGGTCGGCGAACCGGACGAACTCGGCGAGATTTCCGTCCGCGTGCGGGTGGACGAGCCAGGTCTCGAGGAGTACGTTGATACGATCGCGCCACCGACCGAGGATGGCCGACCGCTCGAGTCCTGACTGTTCGCGTTGGCGCTTTGGTGAGCGCCTGAACGATATGTTATCGACAGTCTTCGGCCCGATCGAGTGCGTCTTCGGCGTCGGCTTCGGCCGCCTCGGCCCCGTCCCGGTCGTCGTCTCTGCCAGCCCTCGCCGCATCGGCAAACGCCAGTGCGGCGTCCTCGAGGTTGGTCGCTTGACAGCCGAGTGTATCGAAGTACGTCAGGAGGCCGTCCGGTGCGGTTGACTCGCCCGCCTCGAGTGCCCCTGCCGTCTCACTGTAGCCGGTGGCCGCTTCCTCGAACGCGTCGATTGCGTCGTCGAAGGCTTCGTCCTCGAGGTGGTCTCGGCCGATTTCGAGTGCGTCGTGGGCGTCGACGAAGGTTACCATCGATTCCGAAAGCGTTGTGAGCGAGCCCACCACGTCCTCGAGGATGGTGGCACCCTCTTCGACGTCCTCTAGGGCAGTGATTGCGAGCGAATCGAGCCGGTCGGCGTCGAGGTCCTCTAGTGTCTCGCGTGCGTCCTCGAGGCGGTCGCTGGCAGCACCGAACGTTTCGGCAAGGTCCGTTGCTACTGCGCGTGCGGCCTCGAGGTCCGTCTCGTCGACGGCGTCGTTGATCTCGTCGATTCGTCCCTCGAGGGTGTCGTCGGTGACCGTGGCCGTGACCGCGATCAGTGTCTCGAGCGCCTCCGCGTAGGCGGCGAGTTCCTCTATATCTACTTCCTGTTCGGCCGTTGGATCCGCATCTCGAGCCGTTTCGAGTGCCTCGAGGCCCGTTTCGAGGAACTCCATGGGTTCGTCCGGGTCGTAGTCGCTGGTTTCGGGGTCCTCGAGTTCGCCCTGGGACTCCCTGAGGGAGGCTCCAGCGCGGTTGAGTTGCCCGGCTGCAGTACGTATCTGGCGGTCGGCTTCGCGACTTTCTTCGGTTTCCTCGCCGTTCCCGCTCGAGCCGTTTCCGTTCCCGTCACTTGTCCCGTCCCCCAGGTCGGTCGTCTCCGAGAGGTCGCTCAGACAGCCAGCGAGCGTCGAGGCCGAAAGCCCCGAACCGAGCGTCAGAAGATAGTGACGTCTGTCCATACCGACTCTCTGTCACTCGTGACGTTTCAACGTGGCGGCCGATTTTTTGTTCCTTCCAGTCGCTCCCCTCTTTTTGATTCACGCAAGTCAATCAGCTTCTCTCGAGTTTCTCAGATCCGTTCGAGCCTCGAGGAAAAATACGGCCGAAGAAACGAGTTTGTCTCCGTCAGAACGGGCCGCCACCGCCGCCCATGCCGCCCATGCCGCCACCGCCTTGCTGTTGCATCTGTTGCATCATACGCTGCATCTCCTTGTCCGACCCCATTCCCTGGAACTGCTTGAGGGTCTTTTCCATCATCTTGTACTGCTGGAGCAGCTCGCGGACGCTCTCTTCGCTGGTGCCAGAGCCGCGAGCGATGCGGCGAATCTGGCTCGCCCCGATGGCTCGCGGGTACTCCATTTCGGCTTCGGTCATCGAATCCATGATGAACTCGAAGGTACGCATCCGATCCTGGGTGACATCCATCGCGTCGTCGGGCAACTGGTCTTTGATCCCGCCGCCAAAGCCGGGGATCATGTCCAGCACCTGATCGAGCGGCCCCATGTTGTTCATCGCCTCCATCTGCTTTTGCATGTCTTTCAGCGTGAACTGACCCTCGAGCATGTCCTCGGGATCCCAGTCCTCGTCCTCGACGCCCGTTTGCTCCATCGCGCGCTCGACGCGCTCGGTGAGCTGGGCGAGGTCGCCCATGCCGAGCAGCCGGGAGATGAAGCCGTTGGGTTCGAAGCGTTCGATGTCTTGGACTTCCTCGCCAGTGCCGAGAAACGCGATGGAGGAATCCGTCTGGTCGACGGCCGTCAGTGCGCCACCACCCTTTGCCGTCCCGTCGAGTTTCGTGATGGCCACGCCGTCGATGCCAACCGACTCGTCGAACTGCTGGGCCTGCTCTTTGGCCCCCTGACCGATGGCCGCGTCGAGTACCAGCAAGCCCACGTCGGGGTCGACGACCGACTCGATGTCCTCGATTTCCTCGATCAGGTCGTCCTCGAGCGCGTGGCGACCGGCCGTGTCCACGATATGAACGTCGGCGTCGATCGTGGCCTCGAGGCCGTCGCGGGCAATCTGGACAGGATCGTCGCCGTCGGGGTCGCCGTAGAAGTCGACCTCCGCACGGCGACACATCTCTTTGGCCTGGTCGTAGGCACCGGGACGGAAGGTGTCGGTCTGGATGACGGCGGGGCGCAATCCTTTGGTCGAGAACCACCACGCCATCTTCGCGGACGTAGTCGTCTTCCCCGACCCCTGGAGACCCGCGAGCAGGATGGTCTGTTCTTCGAGTGGGAGCTCCGTCGACTCGCCGATGAGGTCGACCAGTTCCTCGTACACGATGTGGAGGATGAAATCCCGCGCAGGGGTTCCGGCCGGTGGCTCTTCCTCGAGCGAACGGGTTTTGATGTTGTCAGACAGCTCCATCACGAGCGAGACGTCGACGTCAGCAGAGAGCAGCGAGCGCTGAATCTCTTTGACGACTTCCTCAACGTCCTCCTCGGAGATACGTGACTTGCCGCGGAGTTTGTCGAGGGTGCCTCGGAGGGAGCTTCCGAGATCGTCGAGTACCATTTGCGTGTCGATAGGCGACGATACGGTTAAAGCCTTGTCCGTCACTTTCTTCCACACTCCATCCCCTCGCTCGAGGGTGGAACCCCCGCCTGAGACTGGACTCCACCGCTCGAGGCCGGAATCCACCGCTCATGTGACACCTGGAGAGGCCACTGCTGACCGGACTTTGTGCCGTTTGTCCACGCTTTGCGCCGTCCGGAACGGTCAAATGGGCCAATCATCTGGAACTCCATATGGAGGTACTGCTCCGGTTGCTGGCGTTGCTCGGACTCTTGCTCGTCGGCACGGGGCTGCGAACCGTTGGAATTCTCGGTGCTAATCGAACGAAACGATTGAACGCCGCCGCCTACTACGTCGCGCTGCCAGCGCTCGTCTTCGTCGCCACCTACGACCGGGCGATCTCCTCGATCGTCTCACTCGAGTTGTTCGTCGGAGTGATCGTCGTTCTCCTCGGAACCGCCGCGGTGGCGTGGTCCGTCCACCGAAATCGCACCTCGAGCGCCCGTCGAAGCGTTGCAGTCGTGCAGTCCTATCACTCGAATATCGGCTATCTCGGCGTCCCGCTCATCGCTGCGACGTTCGACGACCGCGTGACGGCCATCGCGAGTGCCATCCTCGGATTCGGTTCGCTGGTGCAGGTTCCGTTGACCGTTTCGATACTCGTGCTGATCAACGGCACGTCAACTCGAGTCCGCGATCAGGTTTGGAATCTGGCGACGAACCCGGTCTTGCTTGCCCTGCTCATCGGGATCGTTATCGGCTCGTTTGGAATTCCCGTTCACGGGACGATCGTCGTCGGACTCGATGCACTTGCGGCTCTGGCGTTACCGCTTGCGTTGCTGTGTGTGGGTGCCTCACTCGATCTCGATCTCCCCGATGTCGATCCGTTCGCGACGGGGTCGGTCACGGTCGTCAAGGTCGCCGCTATGCCGGTACTCGCCTGGCTCGTCTTCACGCTGCTGGCGGTCGATTCGGACACCTTCACCGCAGCCGTGATCATGCTCGCGATGCCAACGGCAGTTTCGACGTACGTGTTCGCTGGCGAACTGGGCGGTGACGAACGCTTCGCGTCGTTGAACGTGTTCGTGACGACAGTAGCGTCGGTCGCGTCGCTGTTCGTGTTGATTGCACTGTTGGGATAGTACCTTCCCAAACGTCGACCGGCGAGTGAAATCAAACGACACCGCATGATTTCACCCACAACTGCAGGTTTGGGAAGCCATAGTACTCCGTCAGCGCGTGACGACCACTCGTCCACGCCTGGAGCACCGACAGCGTCGCACACCACCGTTTCACCTCGACCCCGTCAACGCCCGAACGTTCTTGTACGTTCCGGGAGCCAACACGGGTATGCAAGTTGGCATCATCGCCGATACCCACGACAACGTCGAGGCAACCGAACGGGCAACCGATATCTTCGCCGAGGAAGGCGTCGAACTGATTATCCACTGTGGCGACTTCATCGCCCCGCCGTTACTCTCGAGTTTCGAGGGATTCGAACTGCACGGCGTGCTCGGCAACAACGACGGCGAAATCTCGGGCCTCGAGGCCACCTTCGAGAGTCTCGGCAACGAGAGCGAACTCCACGGTCGGTTTGGTACCTTCGAACTCGACGGGCTCTCGGTCGCGGTACTCCACGGTGAATCGCTCGCGGAAGTCGATGCCGTCGCCGAAAGCGAGACGTTCGACCTGGTCTGTCACGGCCATCACCACGAGCGCAAGCTCACGGAGGTGGGCCGGACGATGGTTCTCAACCCCGGTGCTCACTTCCCGACGGTACCCGAGGAACACCGCACGGTCGCCATCGTCGACACGCTCTCGGAAACGGTTCGTTTCCGGTCGGTCCTCGAGTGAAAACCACAACGGCTGAATCCCTCCAGGGGGAAGCTTCTGGTATGCTCTCTCGAGAAAACCGCGTCCTGATGGGGGCGATGGTGCTCGTCGTCATCGCCTTTCTCCTCCTCGAGTGGCTGTCGGCCTCGGTGGGGCTCGAAGGACTGGCGGGTCCGCTTGCCGGGTTCCTCCTCGTCGTCGGGCTCGGCGTCGCCGCTCCACAGCTGTATCTCGCGAAAACGGACTCGAGTCGGGCGCCAACGACACGGTTGCGAATTGTCGTCTTTCTCACCGTGGTTTTCGCCTTCGTGTTCGTCCTCGGTGCGAGTCCGTTCGAACAGCTGGTTATCCTTGGGGTGACGGGCCTGCTCGTCGTCGGCTGGTTCGGGTACGAACTGAAGCTAGCGATTGAAGCCGCCCGCGAACGCGGTGATTTCCCCACCCTCGAGGACGAATAAGCAAGCATACCCGTCCGGAGTACGAACGTCGGCTATGAGCGAGCCGACCGATTCGGGGACAGCGGGCGATTCTACTACGGATGACCCGCTGGAGGACCCCGACGCGTATCGAAACGAACTCGAGGCGAAACGCGAGGAAAAAGACCGCTTTTTCGCCGAGCACCCCCAGTCACCGATTCCGCCCGAGGAACGCGATGACTTTTCGGGGCTGTCGTACTTCCCACCGGACCCGGCCTATCGCGTGACAGCGACGGTCTCACTTGCGGACAACCCCGAATCGAGCCCGGTGGCGATGGAAACCTCGAGCGGCCGGGAAGTACGCTATCTCCGGATTGCGACGCTCACGTTCGACCTCGAGCGCGAGGACCCGGACCTCGAAGATGGCACCTACGAACTGACGGCCTACAGCCAGGATGGGTCAACCGACACGCTGTTCGTCCCGTTCCGGGACAAGACGACGGGCCAGCAGAGTTACCGCGGGGGGCGATATATGGAACTCGACGTTGCAGGCGACCTCGAGGACGGCCAGGAACTCGTCGTGGATTTCAATCTGGCGTACTCGCCGTTCTGTGCCTTCAGCGAGACGTTCGACTGTCCGCTTCCGCCCGAGGAGAACTGGCTCGAGGTGGCGATTGCGGCGGGTGAGAAAGGGTAAGAAGCGATTCTTTTGTGGGGAAGAAACGTATTTGTGTTTCTGCATACAACTGTATGCACATGTCAAAGAGTATCCGCCTTTCCGAGGAAGCATACGAGCGACTCGAGGCGCACAAACGAGAGAATGAAACCTTCTCGGAGGTTGTCCTTCGTCTGGCGGGCGAACGGTCGTTACTCGATATTGCTGGGATTTTAGACGAAGAGGAAGCAAATGCGCTGCGAGACGCCATTGACGAACGCCGAATGAAACGCCGTGGGGAACTCGAGGAAACTGCGAATTGCATGCGAGGATCCTGATAGGAATCATAAGCGCATACCCGCGTCTTCAGGCGCGGATCAAGCGGTAGG
>JAOPJZ010000003.1 GCA_025517525.1 Natronosalvus hydrolyticus | reverse complement strand
CTACTGTCGACACCGGTGCCGATCCGATCATGGCGATTGGGGAGGCGGTGTCGCTCGTCGAGGCTGGCTATCCGATGGTCAACGGTCCGGCCGCATCCGGTGTCACGCTCCAGGTGACCCAGCAGGTGCTGATCCCCTACCGTGCTGTGTGTTGCTCACCGGCGAGTACAAGCCCGACGATTTCGTTCCTGAACGACGCCGGACTCGTCTTCCGGACGGCGCTTTCGGATTCGCTACAGGCCGTTATCCTCGCCGATCAGGCCGCAACCGATCTGGGTCACGAGCGCGCGGCGACCCTGTACGTCAACAACGATTACGGCTGGCAACTCAGCCAGGCGTTCACTCGGGCGTTCCAGAGCCAACACGACGGGGTGGTCTCTGCACAGGTCCCGTTCGAGGCACTCTCCGAGGGCGAAGACCGTTCTTACAACGAGGAACTCGAGACGGCGCTCGCCGAAGACCCCGACCTGCTCGTCGCCATCGGCTATCCACAAACGGGAGCCCAGATTTTCACGGACTTCTTCGATATGGGTGGTGACGCGGACGTGCTCGTTACTGACGGGCTTCGCGATGGGACGCTCGCCGAGAACGTTCCCTACTCGCTCGATGGGATTCGAGGGACGGCACCGCTCACGGCCGGGCCGGGTGCCGAGGCGTTTACCGAACGCTACACCGAGGCGTACGACGTGGACCCTGGCATTTTCACTGCACACGCCTACGACGCGAGTGCGGTCCTGTTGCTGGCAAACGCGTTCGCCGGTCAGAACGACGGGACCGCGATTCGGAGTGCGATGAACACGGTCACGACCGATCCGGGAACGGTCGTTACCCCGTCAAACCTCGCCGAGGGGCTCGAGTTGGCAGCGGCCGGTGAACCGGTCGAGTATCAGGGTGCCTCGAGTTCGGTCGTCTTCGACACCAACGGTGACCCGGTCGATGCGACGATCGAGTACTGGGCGTTCGACGAGAGCGCCGATGGTGGCATCGAAACGATAGACGAGGTGACACTCGAATGAGCCTGCTCGCGCGCCTGGTGCCAAACGCGATACGCCGGCGGTATCTGCTAAAATTCGTGATCTCGATTCTGGCGGTGACGCTGGTTATTGGGGCTGTCGGTGCGGTGAGCTACACCGAAATCGACCGGACTGTTCGCGCCGATTCGACCGACCAACTGGCATCGACAGCAGAACTGCAGGCCGAAGGGATCGGCGACTGGGTGGAGACCATGCGCGTCCAGACGCGAACCACGTCGACTGACTCGACGTTGCGTTCGGACGATACACAGGAAGTCCAGGGCGCAATCGTCGAGATGCAAGCCAGGCTCTCGGTCGACGTGCGAGCCATACACGTCGTCGACACGGACAGTGGAGCGGTCGAAACCAGTACGAACGCACAAATGCGGGGGGCCACCCTCGAGGAAATCGACGAGCCGTGGACGGACACGGATTTCGCGAGCGAACTCGCCGCTGAAGAATCAGTCTGGAACACCGACTCGGCCTACGAGTCCTCGACGCTCGGCGATCAGGTGATGGCTTTCGCTAGCCCAGTTACCGAACGCGATGACCGCGTTGTCGTGCTAATCGGCACTCTCGAGTATCGGGTCAACCAGCTCGATCAACCCGGTGCGGCCTCATCGACCATCATCGTCGACGCTGAGGGAGACGGCGTGTTGCTCTCGGATGAAACGGCCTTCGACGCGGCGGACGTCGACGACGAGGCCGTGGGTGCTGCACTCGGTGGGCGGATGTCCGTCGCCGAAGAGGGTAACTACGTCAGGGCGTACGTTCCCGTGGCGGACACCCAGTGGGTCGCCGTTTCGAGCGTCCCGACGGAAGCAGCCTACGGCGTCGCAACAGACGTGGGCCAGTACGTCGCCGCCATGCTCGCGGTGAGTCTGATCGGCCTCGGTCTCGTCGGCGTCGTCCTTGGCAGACAGACCGTCGGCCCGCTGACACGGCTTCGCGACCGGGCCGCCGAGATGGAAGGTGGCAACCTCGAGGTCGACCTCGAGACGGACCGAATCGACGAAATCGGACAGTTGTTCGACGGCTTCGACAGCATGCGAACGTCGCTGCGAACCCAGATTCAGGAGGCCGAAAACGCCCGCAGAGAAGCTGAAACTGCCAGAGCAGAATCCGAAGCGATGACGCGTCATCTCGAGGCGAAAGCCGACGAGTATCGGACCGTGATGGACGACTGTGCGGGCGGTGATCTGACCCGACGGCTCGATGCGGAGAGCGAGAGCGAGGCGATGACAGATATCGCGCTGGCGTTCAACGCGATGGTGGACGAACTCGAGGAGACGACTGCCCACGTCAAGGAGTTCGCCTACGAGGTGGCAACGGCAAGCGAGGAAGTGACCGCCAGTTCGGAGGAAGTCCGGTCGGCCTCCGAACAGGTGACGGGCTCGGTGCAGGAAATCTCCGATGGAGCGGATCGACAGCACGAAGAACTCGAGGCGGTCTCGAGCGAAATGGACGGCCTGTCGACGACGACAGAAGAGATCGCTGCCTCCTCGAATCGGGTGGCCGATCTGGCTGCACGAACGGCCGAAACCGGGCGCGGAGGTCGTGCGGCCGCGCAGGAAGCGATCGAAGGGCTGGCCGAAATCGAGGCCGAATCAAACGACGCGGTCGACGCCATTTCGGCACTGGAAGCGGAGATGCGCCAGATCGACGAGCTAGTCGAGTTCATCTCCGATATCGCACGCGAAACCAACATGCTCGCGCTCAACGCGAACATTGAAGCCTCCCGTGGAGGCGGAAACGCCCAGAACGGCGACGGATTCGCCGTCGTCGCATCCCAAGTCAAGGAACTGGCAGCAGATGCAAAGGAGACGGCAGAGGACATCGAGACTCGAATCGACCGGATCAACGACCAAACGGATGAGACTGCCGCCGAAATCGAGGGGACGGCCGAGCGAATCGCGGCCCACAGCGACTCCATCGAAAACGCGGTCACTGCACTCGACGAAATCGCCGGCTACGCACAGCGGACCAACGACGGCGTGCAGGAAATCTCTGCAGCAACCGAAGAACAGGCCGCAAGTACGCAGGAGGTCGTCGCGATGGTCTCGAGTGCGACGCAAATCGCCGAGACGACCTCGCGGGAATCACAACACGTCGCTGCGGCGGCCGAAGAACAGACCTCCGCACTGTCCGAGGTGTCCTCGAGTGCGAGTTCGTTGGCCGACCAGGCAGCCCACCTCAGCGAGGCCCTCGAGAAATTCGAGACGGACGCGTCTCGTGGCGATATCGGCGGCGTGAGCGGCCTCAAGGACGTTGAGACGGATGCCGTCGACTTCGAATTCGACGAAACAGCAGTGCCCGAGGCTGAGGGCTCTGCGGACGAAGACGGTGCCGTAGACAATGCAGTCGATGAAGCGTTTCGGTTTGGGGACAACAGCGGTAACCAATAACACTACCGGTCGCTGACGGTTCGTCGCTGTTCTTTTGCTCGCTGGCAGCCTCCTTCCTGTATGACGCCGCGAACACACTCCGGGCGGGCGAGCGGTCACATTCGGGGCACGAATCGACAGCGAGAAACTGACTCGAGTCAGTCAGCGCGCCTTCCACCGAAAACGAGCGTCGTTCCAACGCTTGCTGACCGCGTCGAGAGGCTCGAGCGCCAGCATCGTCGGTTGGCAAATACGGTCGCAGCGCTGGCACGGCACGCAGGCATATCGGTTGGACCGCCCTGTACCGCCTGCGGAGACTGCTATCTGTTGTTCGAGCACGGCCGTCTGCGCTGTCCAGCGTGTGGGCGTGTAGAAATCCCCTAATACGGTTTACTGTGACTTTTTACCGGTGATTGCCCGCTCGGCGCCGAGCGGGCAATCACCGGTAAGAGACTACAGTAAACCGTATGAGTGGCTGTCGTAACCAAGCAATCGTCACCTACTTTTGAACGCCGTCCTAAGCCCGGACAATGGAACCCCTGGAGCATCGTCGGACGCTCATCGAGGATCGGCTCGTCGAGGTTGTCGACGGGATCGAGCCGGATGCGCTCAGCGATGACGTTCGACACGTCGCACTCTCTGGCGGGAAACGGGTGCGGCCGACGGTGACGATTCTCGCCTGTGAAACCGTTGGCGGTGCCGCCGAGGACGCGGTCGATTTCGGCGTCGGCATCGAACTCGTCCACACGGCATCGCTGGTTATCGACGACATTATCGACCGATCGGAGCTGCGACGCGGCACGACGAGCGCCTGGACCGAGTTCGGCCACGGCCCGGCTATCGTCGCGAGCGACGGATTGCTCGGTGAGGCGTTCGCCCTCTTTTCGTCGGAACCGGCGGCGATGCAGGTTGTCGCCGAGTCGATGGTCGAACTCGGTGTCGGCGAAGGGACCGAACTCGAGGCCAAACCGGAAACCGAAGCGGAGTACATGACGTTGGCCCGGCGAAAGACCGGGGCACTGTTCCGGGCGGCGGCGGAACTCGGCGCAATCGCCGCCGGCTCCGATACGTTCACCGTCGAAGCACTGGGTGAGTACGCCGAACGCGTTGGCGTCGCCTTCCAGATCCGCGATGACGTGTTGGACGCCGTCTCCGACGCCGAGGAACTCGGCAAGCCGACAGGGCACGACGCCGAGATGGATCGCCCATCGCTCGTGCAGGTTACCGATCTCACGCCCGAAGAGGCGAACGAACGGGCACGGGCGGAGGCCGACCGGGCCATCGACGCCCTCGAGACCGTCGACGTCGTCAATACCGAAGCCCATGGCTACCTGCTCGACCTGGCCGAGTTCGTCGTCGAACGCACCCGGTAGTCACTTCGAGTCAGCCACCTCGAGTCGGTGACGCTGAGACGGTGACGCCGAGCTATTGACGGCGGGCCAGTGTGGCCGAACGTCGACGCGAAGTCCACAACAACGTCGAAAGTGGTCCGCAAGGGGCGGATTCCGCGAGTGGACCTGAGCCAACAGCGACTCGAGTGGCGGTATCTGACCGAAACAACAGCCTCTTTTACTCGCTTCGCATCCGTCTCGATATGATCGATATCGTTGCACATACAGGTACCGAACATCCGAACCTGATCTGGGTCGCCGCACCCTCGCTTTTTGCCTTCCTGCTCGGACTGGGAATTGGCACCTATAGTGATCGAATTCGAAGCGTCATCGGCCTCGAGCAAACCGAGACGAACTGATAGGGTTCGTTTTCGTGGTCAGCGGCGGACCGGGATGGTCACTGACCGGTACACTGTGACAACGATTTCTATGAACGGCTGGCCTCGAGTGGGTCGCGTTTGCAGTCGCCGTGTTTTTCAAGCCCGTCCGACTCGCTGACTCTCGTTACCATCTCCAAATCGGGATTCGGCGACGGCGAACGTGAGCGTACTCGCAATGCCGACGAGGGTCCCGGCTGTGAGTGCTGTCGCGAGATAGCCGATCTCGACTTCGCCGAGGAAGAACGCACTCACGGCGTGCAGGACGGTGGCCATCGCGAGGACGTAAAACGGAGCGTTGAGGTAGCGCCACTCGAGGCGGCCCGCGATGTATTCGTCGGTGATCTGCCCGAGGCTGGTCGTGATGCCGGCGGCGGCGAACCACTGAACCGAGCCATACACCAGTGCAGCGAGGACGAGCGGTAATCCGAGTTCGTCGCTGGTCTGGGCCTGGTAGGCCTGGAGGGTGTTGCGACCGCTGACGCCACCTAGCACGACGAGGGCGGCGGCGACGACGTAGGCGATGAGCGTCATGCGTCCCGCATACAGCGACTGGCGAATCCCTTCGACGGTGTTGTCCAATCGCTCGCCGACACCGAGTCCGCGAGAGATGAGATAGAGACCGAACAGTGTCGACGTCAGGCCGAGCATCGCCCCCGGGACCTCGAACACGATGCCGATCAACACGAGCGGGTAGACGAGCAACAGAATGCCAATCGGTATCAGAATCGTCCCTCGCGTTTCCGGGTCGGCCAGCACCTGTTTGATGGTGTAATACATCGACTCGAGGTTCTGAGACTGTCTGACGACGACCCGTCTCACCCCATCGATCGGCACTCGAGAGCGGACGATTGGGACGACGGATTCGTCCTGTGCGCCGTCGGTCACGAGCAACGCAGTGACGTCCTCGCCGGTCGAGAGACTCGCGAGGACGGTATCGACCTCCTCGCCAACGGTTCGGTTGGCGACGACGTCGGAGCCTTCGACACCCGTGACGACAGCCACCTCGACGCTCTCGTTTCGTGAGTCGAGGTCGTCGTAGATGTGGATGCCCTGAAAGATCACGTTGACGTCAGAGTCTTCGGGGTCGGCCGTCGCTAAGGCAACTGCGGCCTCCTCGACTGCCTCGCGGCCGATAACCGGCGTGGAGAAGCCGGTCTTTCGACCGAGGTCGTCGTCGAGGTCGACACACAGGACCAGCAGCATCGGGCGAACCTTGTACGTCGTGGTATTTCCCTCTTCTGGGGTTCGAAGACGAGCGACGGCGCTGGCGACCGTTGGTGAGTGGGGGCGTCACCGGTGCAGCGTCAGCGTGTACGGTGTGACCGAGCACTCGAGCAGTTCGAAACGTCGCGAACGTGGACGCCGCGGATCTGGATGGGGTAGAAACCTCGCTCGAGGGCGTCATGGCCGTCGCGGACGGAAGCGCAACCGCAGACGTCAGCACGACCACAGCGTTCAACGCGCTGGACACGTACACTAGCGTATGAACGGCGACGCTGAATGTGAAAGCGGTGGGAAAGGCGACATTGACTCGAGGTTCCCGGAGAACGCGGCACTCGTCTGTATCGACGTCCAGCAGGGGTTCGACGATCCGGTGTGGGGCGAACGAAACAATCCGGACGCCGAATCGAACATCGCCGCATTGCTTGAGGCCTGGCGAGCGAGCGACCGGCCAATCGTCCACGTCAAACACTGCTCGACGGAACCCGGCTCGCCGCTGCGCCCCGATTCGCCGGGGAACGCGTTCAAACCCGAAGGCGAGCCGCTGGTGGGCGAACACGTCGTCGAAAAACAGGTCAACGGCGCGTTCGTCGGCACCGACCTCGATGACTGGCTCCGAGAACGAGAGGTTTCGACGCTCGTCCTGTGTGGGTTGACGACCGACCACTGTGTGTCGACGACTACGCGGATGGCCGAAAACCGTGGATTCTCCCCGATTGTCGTCGCCGACGCCACGGCCACCTTCGACCGGACGGGCTACGATGGAACACACTATGACGCCAGCCTGAGTCACGAACTCGCGCTGGCCCATCTCAACGGCGAGTTTGCACGGATTGCGGAGACAGCGACGCTGCTCGATGCTGTCGAGACTTTGTAGGACACCCAGGCGTCGTATGACTGTCGAATTTCTCGAGCACTGCCGATGTGCCGAACGCCATCGGTTCGACGCCGATAAACGGGTGTGCCGAACCCTCATACGGTTTACTGTAACTGTTTACCGGTGATTGCCGACCCGTATAGGCAATCACTGGGAAGAGACGACAGTAAACCGTATCAGTGCTCATTCCGCTTACTCGAGTGCGTCGGATTCGGCGTGCAGATAGTCACTGTAAAATTCGAATCGAGCACCGCCGGCGTCGCTTGCTGTCGTGTGGATTGACCACCCGTGAGCGTCGGCGATCTGTTCGACGATCCTGAGCCCGAAGCCGGTTCCGTCGGGGTTCGTCGTAGCCCCGAGCTCGAACAACTCCTCGGGCGACCTGGCGAACCCACGGCCGTCGTCTTCGACGAAAAATCCGTCTCCCCTAGTCTCCGACCCCAGCTGGCCGACGGTAATCGTCAGCGTTTTTCCCTCGGCAGCCCCGTGTTCGATTGCGTTCCGAAAGAGGTTCTCGAACAATGCTCGAACACGCCCTTCGTCTACCGAGAGTGTGCCATCTGCCGTCACCTTGAGCGTTGCATCGCCGGTGTCGACCGCATCCCAGGATCCGGTTGCCAGCGCCGAAATCGGCACGTGCGTTCGTTCACCGACGGTCTGGCCCTGTCGGGCGAGTTCGAGGACGTCTCCAATGAGTGCTTCCATTCGGCCGAGCGACCACTGGAGTTCCTCGAGGGCACCACTCTCACAGTCTGTCTCGAGCAGTTCGAGATACCCCTGAGCGACGTTCAGCGGGTTTCGCAGGTCGTGACTGACGAGGCTCGCAAACTGCTCGAGTCGTTCGTTCTGGCGCTCGAGTTCGCGTTGGGAATGACGCTGTTCGGTGACGTCACGAAAGGCGTGGACGGTACCCTGAAACTCGCCGTCCTCGAGCGGGAGCAACCCGAGGTGAGCATCGTACTGACGGAGGTTGTTGTCGGGCGTGTGAAACTCGACGTCGTGGCTGAGCGTCTCCTCGTTGGTGCCCGACGAGAGAAGGTGGCGGACGTTTTCGACGTACTCGGTCACGTCCTCGGGCTTGAAGTAGCCACGTTCGACGAGCTTCGGAAACGGTTGGCCGACGATGTCGTCTGCAGGTTCTGCTAAACTGTCGACGAACGCTCGGTTGGCCCAGCTAATCGTCGCCTCGGAATCGAGGACGAACATGCCGACAGGAGCCGTCTCGAGGATCGATTCGAACTGCACCAGTTCCTGTTCCCGCCGCTTCCGTGCGGAGATGTCGTGAGCTACCCCGATGGTGCCGACGATGGCCCCATCATCGAGTATCGGGGCTAGCATGGATTCGCCGACGCGTCGCGTCCCATCCGCGGTTTCGAGCGAAAATTCGACCGGATTTGGCTCTCGATCGGCCTCGAATACGGCGTCCACCGCGGCCGAACTTGCCCGTTCGAAAACGCCGTCGCCGACGAACGTGGCGACGGGTTCGCCACAGACGATGTCCCGGTCGTAGCCCGTAAACGTACACATCGCGTCGTTCACGAACAGACAGACGCCATCGCTATCAGTGATGAACAGGGGAGCAGGTACTCGCTCGAGCAATGCTGTCGGCCCTAGTGGTAGACCAGGGTCATCTGGTCGGTACTGTTTGGACTCGCACGCTGGCGTATCCACTGTCGCGCTCTCGGAAGCTCCGTGGGACGGTGACGACGAGCGGGACTCGAGGCCTAGCCGTTCGAGGGCAGCCCCGAGCCGGTGTCTGAGATGGGCGAGTCGAGTGTCGTCCGACTCGAGGTCTGGAAGGCGAATGTAATCCGCGACACCAACCGTTTGCACGTCCTGTAGTGAGAGCGTATCACGATCGGGTTCGAGAACGACGATAACCGGCGTCGGCGCAAATCGTTCGACGAGTTCCGAAAGACTCGCGGCTGTGACCGCGGGGGCTCTACAGATGATACACTCCGGCGACTTCGGAATCTCTGATAGCTGTGTGACCTGTCGAGTGGTCACTCGCTTGCTCTCGGACTCGAGTGCGTCCAGGATGGTTTCGTCCTGTGTAGTATGCGTTGGTGAAACGTAGACGACGCGTGTCGACATTTGATTGATTGGCAGATAATTGCACTCGAGGAAAATAAGCGTACAGGCCGACGTCCGATGGGGGAACGGTGTCGTCACGTCGATATCGGCCTAGGACGGAATTCGCACAGTTTTTCAGCGTTCGGCCGTTATCGAAGGTACTGAATGATCTCAAAGGGCTGTGAGCAGTGTGCGAAAGGGGGGAAGATGGTGCTGTTCGTCTACGGCTACTGCGACCAGCGCGACTGCTTTTATTGCCCGCTCGGCGAGAACCGCAAGAACGTCACCGACGTCTATGCGAACGAACGACTCGTCGAGTCCGACGAGGACGTGCTCACTGAGGCCCATCGGATGGACGCCCTTGGTACCTCGATTACCGGTGGGGAGCCACAGGAAGCCCTCGAGCGCACCTGTCACTACCTTTCGCTGCTGAAAGACGAGTTTGGCGAGGACCACCACACGCACCTCTACACCGGCATTCCGGGCGGCCGCGAGAATATGCGACGGCTCTCGGAAGCCGGTCTCGACGAAATCCGCTTTCACCCGCCGCTCGAGCAGTGGGGCGATCTCCACGGCACCGAGTGGGAGGAGATTCTCTACATCGCCCGCGAAGAGGGACTGACCCCGGCGTTCGAAATCCCCGGGATTCGTCCCGAACCGGAGTTCCTCGAGTTCCTCGACGAGGGGGCCGCCGACTTCTGTAACGTCAACGAGTTCGAGATGTCCCACGGCAACTACCGCCGAATGCAAGAAGAAGGGTTCGAACTCAAGGAAGGGCACATGAGCGCCGTCGACAACGACCGGGAGGGGATCCTCGAGGTGATGGGCGACCACCCACGGGTCTATTTCTGTACCTCGGTGTTCAAAGACGCCGCGCAGCATCGACGACGGCTCAAACGGATGGCCAGAAACATTCGACGCGAGTTCGACGATATCACTGACGACGGGACGCTCGTCTATGGAAAGACGAAGGCAGAGGCAGCCGATTTCGAATCACTCGGCGTCCCCGAGGAGTTTTACATCGTCAAATCTGACCATGTCGAAGTGGCATGGTGGCTGCTCGAGGAGATGATCGAAGAGGGTGACCTCGAGGATGGGGAAATCGTGGAGCAGTATCCGACGTACGACGGGCAGGTGGTTGAACGGACGCCGCTGGCGTAGTGGGGTCCGCGAGCGACGACGGAGCGAGCGTTTTTTGGTGCAGATTTTTGCGGGAGTGGTGAGCGAGGGTGACGAGCGAGGCCGACCGGAAAAAGGTGCACGTGGCAGGTAGTCGAGCGAACGCCGCTTGCGTGATCGCGAGCGACGACGGAGCGAGTGTTTTTGATGCAGATTGTTGCGGGAGTGGTGAGCGAGGGTGACGAGCGAACCCGACCGGAAAAAGGTGCACGTGGCAGGTAGTCGAGCGGACGCCGCTTGTCTGACCGCGAGCGACTGTGAGGTGGTAGGGTTTGTTGTGGTCTCACTGGTCAGGAACGGACCGGGTTGGTCGCTGACCGGTACTCAGTGACAACAATCCCTATGAGAACTTGAACGGAAAACGATAGAATGTAGGCCTCGAGCCGTCCGTTCAGTATCCACAGAACGGTTCTGGGGACGTGTCAAAGGGTACTTACCCACGGCTCTGTTCTAGTCGACCAATGAGTCAGGAGGGAGAATCTGCGACTTCCGACCGGAAGAAATACGAGTTCCAGAAGGTGATTGAGGAACTCAAAGACTTCGAAGGGTCGGGGACACAACTCGTGACGATCTACATTCCCGAGGATCGTCAGATCAGCGACGTGGTTGCGCACGTCACCCAGGAGCACAGCGAGGCGGCCAACATCAAGTCCAAACAGACGCGGACGAACGTGCAGGACGCGTTGACGAGTATCAAAGACCGGCTTCGATACTACGACACCTTTCCGCCAGAAAACGGACTGGTCATCTTTTCGGGTGCCGTCGATTCCGGCGGCGGGCAGACCGATATGGTGACCAAGGTACTTGAGGGACCACCACAGCCGGTCGAGTCGTTCCGCTATCACTGCGATTCTGACTTCCTGACCGAGCCACTCGAGCACATGCTCGAAGACCAGGGGTTGTATGGTCTGGTCGTCCTCGACCGGCGGGAGGCCAACGTTGGATGGCTCAAAGGAAAGCGAATTCAGCCGGTCAAATCCGCGTCCTCGCTGGTTCCGGGCAAACAGCGAAAAGGTGGGCAGTCCGCCCAGCGATTCGCTCGACTTCGACTCGAGGCCATCGACAACTTCTATCAGGAGGTTGCGGGCATGGCGAACGAACTGTTCGTCCCCAAGCGACACGAGTTAGACGGCGTCCTCGTCGGCGGGCCCTCCCCGACGAAAGACGAGTTTCTCGACGGCGATTACCTCCACCACGAAATTCAGGACAAAGTGCTCGGCAAGTTCGACGTCTCCTACACCGACGAATCTGGTCTGAAGGACCTGGTCGACAACGCCGAAGAGGCGCTGGTCGATGCCGAGGTGATGAAGGACAAAAAGCAGATGAATCGCTTTTTCAAAGAACTCCACAGCGGCGAACTTGCCACCTACGGATTTGCCCAGACCCGTCGCAACCTGATGATGGGCGCAGTCGAAAATCTGCTGTTGAGCGAGGACCTGCGACAGGACGTCATCACCTACAACTGTGCAGAGTGTGGCAACACGGATTACGAACTTATCGACCAGCGAAAGGCGACGCCGTCTCACGACTGCACCGAGTGTGGCGCGGGCGTCGAGGCCGAAGAAGACGACCGTGAAGACGCTATCGAACACCTCATGACGCTGGCCGAACAGCGTGGCACCGAGACCAAGTTCATCTCGACTGATTTCGAGAAAGGCGAACAGCTGTACAACGCCTTCGGCGGGATTGCGGGTATTTTGCGGTACAATACGGGCGTCTGATCGGGCGATTTTCGGTGATTCTTGGAACTCCCGAGAGGCTTTGAGAAGCCGAGAGTGTCCGAAGATGTTTCCGAATCGTTATTCTGCTCCTTCTTTGAGTAACTCACCACAGTGCGGGCAACATGCCTCCTGTTTTTCCTTGTCGGCCTGCTCGATGAAACCGGAGGCGAGAATCGAGGCCGGGAGCGCGAACAACCCGATACCGAGCATGGCGATGACGCCGCCGACGAACTGGCCGAGAGGCGTAATCGGATGCACGTCGCCGTAGCCGACCGTCGTCAGTGTGGCGACGCCCCACCAGAACGCCTTCGGGATGGACGAAAAGGCCTCGGGCTGGTATGGATGTTCGATGTAGTACATTACGCTCGAGGCGACGACGAGCAACAGTCCGTTCATGAAAAACGCCAGAACGAGCTTTTCTTTTTTATCCGCGAAGACGTCGCCGAGTGACTGTAACGCACTCGAGTAGCGGGCGAGTTTGAGGAGTCGAAACAGCCTGACGAGTCGCAACGCCCGGAGGAAGCGAAGGTCCGTGTTGACGCCGCCGAGCGCGAAATAAAACGGCAGGATGGCAACCAGATCGACTACGAGTAGGGGTTTGCTCGCGAACGACAGGCGGCCGGTGATCGGTCCAGTGTAGCCCTCCTTTTCGACGGCCGACCAGAGACGGGCCACGTACTCGACCGAAAAGACGATGACTGAGACGACCTCGAACCAGTAAAAGAAACTCCCGTAGGCGACTGCGAGACTGTCGACGGTCTCGAGGATTACTGCGATCACGTTCAACACGATCAACAGCATGATCGCCCAGTCGAGACGATAGCCGATGCGTCCACCCAGATTCGGTTCGAACAGTTCGAACGTCCGCTGACGAATCCGACCGTATCGTCGACCCCCCTTCGATGTGGCCATGGCTTGTGCTCGAGACGGTGAATACTATAGTTTTCGCCATGTTTCCGAAGGAATATAGCGACAGTGCGCTATGACTCCACGTCCGGCTAGTGGCTTCCCAAACCTGAACGGATGAGTAAAACCGATTACGGGCGTCCGGTTTCACGCATCGGTCGACGTTTGGGAGGGTACTAGTGGTTCGTCACGCCTGAAGTGTGAGCCGAACCGATGGGTTCGACTCACACGTCAATGCGTGACGGAGTACAATCCGTGTCATTTGTTAGTCGTACAGAAACTGCTCGAGTTGGTGGCGTCGACGCTCGAGGTCGACAGCAGGCTCGATATCGGGGTCGGCGAGCAATCGGTCGAGCGTGAGCAACGGGTCGACTCCGGCGCGTTCGGTGGCCTCGAGCAGTCGTTCGATCACGGCTCGGTTCATCGCCAGCGACCGACAGGATTCGAGGGTGAGTGCGAAGGGGACGGCACCGGCTTCCGTCCGTGGAAAGTCGTCGCTGATGGTCTCGGTTCTCGGGGCCTCGAGTGGCGGGGCGTCCTCGGTCGCGCCGAGTGTGACGCTGAGACAGTGGGGACAGATTGTGCCCCCTCGAGGGTCGGGCGTCTCGTCCCGCAGATGGGTTGGCAGGTGCGTCGGCTCACGATAGGATTTGGGGAGGGAAAACTCGAGAACGGTATCTGTACAGTGAGGGCAATCCATGGGGGGCGGCTGGGAACTCCGATTAATCGCTCGCGACGGGCTCTTCGACGGCGGCCGCTTCGGCTTCGGCCTCTGCCTCGGCCTTTTCTGCTTCCTCTTCGGCCTCTTTCTTCTCTTTGATCTTTTTCAGCCGGAAGATCTCTTCGCGTTCTTGTTCTTCGAGTTTCTGCTCGATGAACTCCTTGTTCTCGTAGAGCTCGGGCAGGAGTTTGAACTCGAGCGCGTTGACACGGCGTTTCGTGGTTTCGATCTCTCGCAGCATCTTCTTCATCGCGGTTTCGACCTCCGCGGCGAGGATGATGCTCTGGAGGAGGTCTTCGTAGGCCTCGGCGGCCTCGTCGATGCGCGCCGAGGTGCCCATGATCCCGTAGCCACGCTGGTCGAGGCTCTTGGTCACTTTCGAGGATTCGATCTGTGGGACAACGACGCCCATGATGTTCTTGGACTCGGTCGTGATCTCGGGGTGTTCTTGCAGGGCGGCTGCGGCCCCGCGAACGGCGACGTCGCCTTCCATCGCTCGAGCCATGTTGATCGTCTTCTGGGCGCGCTCGTAGTCCTCAGAGAGCTCACCGCGGACGTCCTGGGCCTGGTCCAGAATGTCCATAAACTCCATAATCAGCCCGTCGCGTTTCTTTTCGAGGGTGCCGTGGCCACGTTCGGATAGGTCGATGCGATCTTCGATCTGCATCAACTCTTTCCGGGTGGGTTTGACGTCCTTGGCCATCTTGTGGGTCGGTTACGCCCGCAGTCGGATAACTGTTTACAGTTTGGCTCGCTCGAGTGACGGCTGCATGGGTATATTCAATGGCTACTTTAGTACCTCCCGAGGAGCACGCAGCCAGTTACCTGTTCGATTTCCGCTTTTGCTCGGGATGATCCGCAATGAACACGCTCGTGTTGTCCGGAACATCGTCAGTGACCCAGGAGTTCGCACCAATGCTCACATGATCACCGATCTCTACCGGCCCGAGCACGTTGCTCCCAGCGCCGATGACGACGTGGTCGCCGATGTCGGGATGGCGCTTGTAGTCTTTCGCCAGCATGTGGTCCTCGCCCTCCTCCTCCTCGAAGTGGAGCGCGCCCAGCGTGACGTTCTGGTAGATCCGGGCCCAGTCACCGACTGTTGCCGTCTCCCCGATGACGACACCGGTTCCATGATCGATGAAAAAATAGTCGCTGATCTCCGCGCCTGGATGGATATCGATGCCGGTCTCTGTCTTCGAGTATTCGGAAAGCTCGCGTGCGTACCTGGCGCAACCTGCTTCGTAGAGATGGTGGGCCACCCGATGGGTCAGGATGGCGTGGAACCCGGGATACGACCGGATAATTTCACAGTAGCTCTTTGCCGCTGGATCGCCTTTGTAGGCGGCTTCGACGTCCTTTTTGAGGGAGCGTCTAATTGCTGGCAAGCGATCGAGCGTTTCGTCTGTGATCGCAGTCACCTCGGCCACGTCGCGATCCGAATAGGCCGTAATGCCGTTTTGCATGCAGCTACCGAGTTCAGCCAGGCGGGCACGAGTTGCGTCGGGATTATCCACCAGTTCCGTCGCGTTCCAGCACCTGGGGAACAGGAGTTGTTTGAGGAGTGGTGGTTCGTCACGCAGGGAATCGCGGCGAGGATAGGGCCTCGAGGGCCCCGTTGGCATGGGTGATTCGTCTGCCCGATAAGATTCGACGAGTTCTCTATGTGCGTCGCCGGTGTACTCGTATACCATTTCGTAGGAATTGATGCTGTCGAGTAAAGTTATAGTACCTATTGAAAGCTCTTGTACATCCTATCGCAAGACGGTATCGTGACAGATATGTGATTGTTTCAATTGATACTATAGCAGTCGGGGCTCCTTTTTCTTACGGCTTCGCCGTTCGTACGATCAGCAAAACCTTCGATTCCGCACTATCCTCGAGCGCGATCGAAGTGTTGGAAAGACCAGCCCCGGAGTGAACTCGCTCGAGCGACGATCCGCATAACAGGGACCTTCTACGCGTGATTATTGGATTAGAAAATATTTTTCGAACATGTCACTGCAGTCTGTAAGATTGCTCTATACCCGTGTGTAGGTTAAAAAGTGATAGCGGATGGAATAGCGGTATGATTGCTATTGCCGGTGCGAAAGGAGGGTGCGGAAAAACCACCGTCGCACTCGGCCTGACCGAAGCATTCGCTCGAGACGGGACGGCCGCTATCGCCATCGACGCCGATCGACAGTTGCCAAACTTACACGTGATGGCCGGAACCGACCGAACGCCGACGCTCGGTTCACTCGACGAAGACAATGCGATCAACAGCGTCGCCCAGGAGAGCCCCCGTGTCTCAAATGCCGGTATCGTTTCGGCTCCGAAACCGTCAGAAACGGTCGATTTTCGGACGGCGTTCGATTGGGTCGAAACGAACGCAACCGAGACGGATCTCGAGGTACTTATCGACTGTCCGTCGGGAGCCGGGCCGGACGTCGTCGAGGCGCTGTCTGCAGCCAGTGCCGTCGTGATCGTGACCACCGATGCCGAACGGAGTATTGCTGCCGCCGAGACCACACTCGATATTGCCCAGCGACTCGAGACCCCGGTCCTCGGCGTGGTGTGTAACCGGTGTGAGAGTCCACCCGCGGATCTCGAAGGGCGACTGGGAATCGACATCCTTGGAGCGGTCCCCGATGACCCTGATCCGATTACGGGTGATGGACCACAGGCTGGATTTGACGAAATCGCCACCGCCCTGTGTGGGCTCGAGTACGGTACTTCTCCACCGAGAACCGGTCACGATCGGCTGGCGACCGGTATCGGCGTCCTCGATCGCACGCTCGGGGGCGGGATACCGGCGGGATCGGTCGTCGCCCTGACTGCCGACGTTGCCAGCCAGACCGAACACCTGCTGTACGCCATGACAGCTACCCGCGGAAGCCTGTATCTCTCCACTGAACGCTCGGCATCGAACGTCGAGCGAGCGATCGACCGATCGACCGTCCAGGCGGGGAAACCGACGATTCGACGGCTTGACGGCGAGGATCCACTCGAACACGCACTCGAGATGATCGAGAAACTCCCGGACGGGGCGAATCTGATCGTCGATCCGATCGACCGACTGGAAACTGTCGATCGTGAGCGCTATCTGGATTTTCTCAATACGGTTTCAGATCGCATGGTCGAAACGGACGGCATGACGGTCTTTCACTGTCCTGTGGCGGCGTCGGAATCGGCGAACCGACGCTCCACCAAACACGTGGCTGACGCCGTTTTTGACGTTCATACCACGACGCCCGGCCCGGACGTCGGCGTGAATCAGTACCTCTCGGTGTCGAAGTGCCGCTTCGATAGCTCGCTGGTCGACACGGTCGAACTCGACGGCGAACTGGCGACCGAGACGACTCACGAAGACCGCCCGGTGATTCTCGAATGAGCGGGGGCGAACCCGGAACTCAAGGACTGTAAACCTGCCCCCAACTCGAGTGCCAGAAGCCGATCGACAGGACTCGAGTGATGTGGGCCGCGCGGTAATTAGGCCGCAGCCGCGGTCTCGAGGACGTCGATGCCGACCAGCGGTTCGCCGGTGAGCGCCCGCACGTACGCCCCGCCAGCAATCGAGACGTGCCCGAAGTCGTCTTCGTCGAGGCCGTACATTCCGATCGCTCTCGAGGTGTCGCCGCCGCCGACAACGGAGAAACAGTCGGTCTCGGCAATGGCCTCGAGGACCGTCACCGTCCCCGTCGCAAAGCGTTCGTCCTCGAAGACGCCGAGGGCACCCTTGACGAAGACCGCGTCGGATTCGCGAACGAGGTCGGCGTAGGTTTCGGCGCTCTCGGTCCCGACGTCGAGATAGGAAGTGTCTTTTTCCAGACCCTCGACGGCCGTTTCCGCGCGCTCGCCATCGTCGCCTTCGTACGCGAGGTCCGCGGCGAGGGTGAGTCGGTCGCCGTAGGTCTCGAGGATTGATTCGATGGTGTTGGCGTGGTCGTCCCACTGGTGGTCGAAGAACTCGGTTTCCTCGACATCGTAGCCGACGTCGTGGCCGGCAGCCCGCAAGAAGAGTTCGCCGACGATGCCGCCCAGACAGAATCGGTCGACGGTGTCGTCGACGCGTTCGATGACCGGGATCAGGTCTTCAGCTTTCGTGCCGCCGAGAACCATCGTCACGGGGCCCTCGAACTCCCGGTCCTGAATCGCGGAGTTAGCGGTGTACTCGGCCTCCATAACCGGTCCCGCGTACGCGTCCATCACGAGCGGAAAGCCGACGAGCGAAGCGTGTGCGCGGTGGGCCGCCGAGTAGGCGTCGTTGACGTAGGCGTCGAACTTCGGTGCGAGCGTCTGGACGAACTCGCTTCCGGCGTGTGTTTCGGGCTCTTTTTCGGGAAGTTCGTCCTCGCACATCCGGACGTTCTCGAGGAGGAGTACCTCGCCACTCTCGAGCGCCTCGGTCGCCTCGAGAGCGTCCTCGCCGAACGTATCGGGGACGAACTCGACATCCTGGCTCAGATGGTCGCCGAGAATATCGGCGTGACTCTCAAGGGAGATGAACGTGTCCCGACCGGGTCGTCCCTGGTGAGCCATGACCGCGACGGCGTGGCCATCCTCGAGGAGCGTCCGAATCGACTCTGCGTGGCGTTCGAAACGGCGATTGTCCTGTGCGTGGCCGTTTTCAACGGGTGCGTTGATATCGATGCGAACCAGCAGTCGCTGGCCGGAATCGAGGTCACTGACGGTGTTGAACATATCTATACTGCAGTGACGAACCCGCATAAAACGGAGGGATAGTGCCCAGTCCTGCCCACGTGATGTGTACCAGAGTGTGCAGAGACATTCATCGAGTCAAGAGCGACCAGAGACCCTCCTCGAGTCAAGAGCGACGAAGGAACTGCTCGAGAGAGAACCCCAAAGACGACCGCAGAAAGCGAGAAGAGAGGGATGTTTCGAGAGGAGGTCGGTCTAGACCGCAGCTTCGGCTTCGGCTTTCTCCTGAGCGATAACGTAGGCCGCCAGGTCGAGCATTCGGTTGGAGAAGCCGAACTCGTTGTCGTACCAGGCGAGGACTTTGACGAGACCGCCTTCGAGGACCATCGCTGCCTCGAGGTCGACGTACGAGGAAAACGGGAGGCCAACGATATCCCGGGAAACGATTTCCTCGTCGGTGTAGCCGAGGACGCCAGCGAGTTCGCCGTCTGCGGCTTCGCGGATGGCGGCCTCGAGGTCGTCTTTGGTGATATCAGTTTCGAGATCGACGGTTAGATCGGTGATCGAGCCGTTGGGGACGGGGACGCGCATGGCCATCCCGTCGAGTTTCCCCTCTAGCTGTGGGAGTACTTCGGTGGTTGCGATTGCAGCACCGGTCGAGGTTGGGATGATGTTTTCGGCAGCGGCGCGGCCACGGCGGCGTTTACCCATCGGTCCGTCGATGAGCGCCTGCGTGCCGGTGTAGGCGTGGACGGTCGTGAGGAGACCGGACTCGATACCGAACTCCTCGTCCAGAACCTTCACCACGGGTGCGACGCTGTTGGTCGTACACGACGCGTTCGAGACGACGTCCTCCCCGTCGTACTCCTCGTGGTTGACGCCGTAGACGAGGGTTTTGACCGGTTTGTCACCTTTCGCAGGAGCAGAGATGACGACTTTGTTGGCTCCGGCCTCGAGGTGTTGGGAGGCCTCGTCATGCGTGCGGAACAGACCGGTCGCCTCGAACGCGACGTCGATATCGTGTTCGTCCCATGGGAGTTGGGTGGGATCGCGTTCTGAGAGCAACTGCACGTCGTGACCGGCGACCGACAGGGTATCTCCCTCGAGGGAAACGTCGTCGAGTCGGCCGTGTACCGAATCGTACTTGAACAGATACCGCATGTCCTCGTTGTCCATCACGTCGTTGATGGCGACGATTTCGACGTTGTCATACTCGAAGGAGGCGCGAAGCACGTTTCGGCCGATACGGCCGAATCCGTTGAGGCCCACGCGAACAACCGCGTCATCCTGACTACCGTCTGGAAACGAATGTTCACTCATATGTGAGTAGTATGTTTCCCACCGTTAAAGTAGTTACTCCCTGCAACGGCCACGACCACTGGAAATCGAACGACGCGTTGCTCATCCGAGAGCTATGGCTCTATCACTGGTTGGCAATATGTACCAATAAACAGATACACACTGATTTCGGGAAGACGTGCATACGTCCCCATTACGTCCGGTATTCTCTCCCTTAGTTACTCAATTGCGAGTTAACATCTGTCAGTTCATCCGAAACGATTATACTCGCTCCCAGTGGAGCACTACTCGTATGCTTCGTGTCGGAATCAACGGATACGGAACTATCGGCAAACGAGTCGCAGATGCCGTCCGCGCACAACCGGATATGGACGTCTGTGGCGTTGCCAAAGTCAGTCCCGATTACGTCGCCGTCGGGGCCGTCGAAGCGGGCTACGACCTCTACGCTGTCGACGACGAACGGATCGACGAGTTCCGGGCTATCGACATTGACGTCGCCGGAACCGTCGACGACCTCGTCGAACAGAGCGACGTCGTCATTGACGCAACCCCAAGCGGGGTCGGCGCACAGAACCGCCCCCTGTACGAACGACACGACACGCCAGCGATTTTTCAGGGTGGCGAAGACGCCACCGTCGCGGAAGTCAGCTTCAACGCCCGCGTCAACTACGACGAAGCCGCCGATGCCGACTACGTACGCGTCGTCTCCTGTAATACGACTGGGCTCTCACGGCTGGTCGCACCACTCGAAGACGCCTACGGCATCGAGAAGGTCAGAGCGACGCTGATCCGGCGCGGCGGCGACCCCAACCAGACCGGGCGCGGCCCCATCAACGACACCGTTCCGAACCCCGTTTCGATTCCGTCACACCACGGCCCCGACGTCCAGACCATCTTCCCCGACCTCGACATCGACACCATCGGCCTGAAAGTGCCAACCACGATGATGCACGTTCACGCGATCAACGTCAGCCTCGAGAACCCACCCGAGGACGACGAACACGTCCGTAACCTGCTCGGAAACGAAGATCGCCTCGTGATGATTCCCGACTTCGCCGGGCTTGACGGCGCAGGAACCCTGAAAGACTTCGCTGCCGATGCCGGCCGACCACGGGCGGACATCTGGGAGAACTGTATCTGGGAGGGGTCAGTGACGATCCAGGGGAACGACCTCTATTGTATGCAGGCGATCCACCAGGAATCGGACGTCGTCCCCGAAAACATCGATGCGCTCCGATCGTTGTCCGGCCACCTTTCCGGTCCGGAAAGCCGCTCGTTGACGAACGAAACGCTTGGCATCGGCTTTTCCCGATTGAACGGCCGCGTGGCCAAACGCCTTGACACACAGCCGGCAGACTGAACGCCAGACCCCGAACGGGCAGCCACGAACCATTCGCCGTTTCGACGACCTCCGTCATCACTATCCATCAATTCTCGAATCGAGTCTCGAGACAGTGACAACAGCCCGTTGTAGGGGGATTGTTGTAATTGATTACTGGTCAGGGGCCCGCTCGGTCCGTCGCTGACCGGGAAGCGTCTACAACGAACCCGATCAGGAACAGGTTTTTGCACGTTCCCTCCCTACGGTCGCTCATGCGAAGAGACGACCGCGACGAACCCTTCGATGATCTGTTTCGCGAGATCGAACGAATGATGAACGATATGATGAACGGCTCGAACATGGACGTCCACTCGGGTCCGGACGTCGAGAACGGCTTCGGGGCCGATACCCACGTTGACGTCCACGACACGGATGACGAGCTGCGAGTCATCGCAGACCTCCCCGGTGTCGAAAAACGCAACATCGAACTCGAGTGCGACGGGAAAACGCTCACCATCTCCGCTCGAAGTGACCACCGCGAGTACGATGAGCGCGTCTCGCTCCCGCGCCGAGTGAACGAACACACCGCCACGGCGACCTACAACAATGGCATCCTCGAGGTCGTCTTCGAACCTGCAGACCAGTCTTCAGACATCAGCCTCGAGTAACGCGAAGGCTCGAGCACGCTCGTCCGCGCGTCGTTCGCTTTTTTCGCCCGGATCGACGGAATTCTATCTATTGGAGGACCAGCCAGCGTGCTCCGGGTTGCCAAGTATATCCGACCAGAAATAGAGCGAGCAGATAATTATGGCCATCAAAAACCCCAGTAGCGCACCACGTAAGACTGCGTCACCGAAGAGAAAGGCAACGAGGGCAATTGCGATGGCAACACTAACAGGATGGTGAGCGACTGTCGAAACGCGAGGAACGTATCCATTGCCGTGTCTCACCCATCCTCGAGACAACCCGTAATCGCCTCTGCCAACCGATCGTAAAACCCCGGTTCGTACTTCGTCGACGCGTCGATCGTCGGCCGGGCGTTCGTTTCGTTAACGAGGACGCGACCATCAGCATCGACGAGTAAATCGACTCCCAGAAACGGTATCTCGAGTGTCTCTGCAACCTCCACCGCAATCTCGCGCCAGCGCTCGGGAATCTCGACGCCGGTGGCTTCGGCCCCACGGTGGACGTTGTGTTTCCAGCGGCCGTCTTCGCGAGCACCCTCGGGCAGTCGGCGTTCAACGGCCCCGACGACTTTGCCCTCGAGTACCATCACGCGATAGTCAGCAGCGTCGGGGACGTACTCCTGAACGAGAAACGATTTGTCTCCCGTTGCCCGGTAGTCGTGAACGAGCGAGAGATATTCGCAGATGCCGAGAAACGAATCCAGGTCGTGTGCCTTCGCGACGCCGACACCGCGGGTCGTCGAGTTCGGTTTCACGACGACCGGTGTCTCGAATCGTTCGAACGCCGCCGTTCGCTCGGTGTCAGACACCGCGTTCGAGACGTACACCGTCTCGGGTACTGGCACGCCCGCTCGCTCGAGTCTGGCAAGCACGCCCCCTTTATTCCGTGAGGTGACCACCGCCTCGAGGCCGTTGAGCCAGGGAACCTCGAGCAGTGCGTCGGCGACGCCCCCTTCCATCAGTCGGCCCGGATACACGAAACCGACGTCGTAGTCCGTCCGCGACCAGGGCGGGTCATCGAGTGCCACCGTTCGTTCGCGAACGGGAACGTGGTGACATTCGATACCGCGTTCGGCGAGCGGGGCCGCCATTCGCTCGAAGGTCTCCTCGCGGTTGGCGACGGCGAGATCGATCATCGCTCGAGGATACCGGTCGAATCGACGTGAATATTCCCTTCGCGGAACCGGACGCGGTGCTCTTGGGTGAGCAATGAGACGAAAACGAGGATCCGATCAGGAGATCAGCTTTTCTTCGCCTTTCTCGACGACGATACGGCACGGCGGCGTGATCTTGTTGTATGCACGGCGGAACGCGTCTTTCGCGAAGGCGGCGTCGTCGACGTCACACCAGACGGTGAAGATACGATCGCCCTTCTGGACGCGGGCGGCGGTGCCGACGATTTTCCCGAACGACTGGCGCATCCCGTCGGAAACACGGTCTGCACCCGCACCGGTAGCCTGCTTGTTCTCACGCAGAACCTGGTGGGGGAACTTCCGGAGAATCATCTTGTACTGGAACTCGCCGGCGTTTTTGATCATGTGCCGGTTTGCAGACAGGCGCGAGGCCTCGAGGCTACCGTGTCGGATCTGGCACTCCTCGTCGGCGACAAGGCTGATCTGGACCGGGTAATCGTCCTCGGTGGCGCTTCGGTCGCCCATCTGGTGCTGAGCGATTTTCGAACCGGGGATCCCGGTGATGTATTCGCGGCGCGTGTACGCCGGCTTGTCGATCTTCCGATACATTGAGGCGGGTTTGTCGGACATGGTTACTTGTTGGGAACGAAGCCCACCGCGGGAATAAAGCCTTCGAACCGTCGGTGTGTCTCGAGAGGCGCCCTCAGCCCACGAGCGACAGTATCCGAAGAGAAAACGAGGCAGCGGTATTCGGGTTACCGACTACCGCCAGTCAGGTACAGCATTGGTAGTGTGTTCCGTCACACTCGATGAGGTCATCATCCGCAAGTGAGCGAACCACGCTCAAGACATCGATTTTCTGCATCGAAAGCGCCCCGGCCAGTTCATCGAGTGTCGTTTCGCCGGTGACCTCGAGGTAGAGATACACGAGTTTCGATTGTGGCGAACTGAGATTCGCTGGGAGTGATTCGACCTGTTGTGAGGTGAGCTGTTGGTGCATCATTGTCTACTCAAGGCCACGCCGAACCCAAATATAAATCTATGCCACATGGAATATATATTGAGTAATGCGTAATGATGTCATAATATGTCCTTTGATAAAAGATGACATGATGGTGTCCTTTTAGCGCCCGTCTGTGGTGAACGAGGAGCAGCGAAAACGACAGCGTGCTTAAGGGGATGCCACCGGTATGTAGCGGTATGAAGAGTTTTCGGATCGGCTCATTGTTTGGCATCCCAATCAAACTCGACATTACGTTTCTCCTCATTTTACCCGTCTTCGCGTATCTCATCGGCCTCCAGATCGAACCCGTCGCCGCCATCTTGAACGAGACGATGAACGCGGGAATCTCGACTGAAGAGATCACCACCGGGATGACGCCCTGGATTCTTGGATTGGCCGCTGCAATCGGGTTGTTCGTCGGCGTCGTTCTTCACGAACTCGGCCACTCGTTGACCGCACAACGGTATGGGTTCCCTATCGAATCGATCACGCTCTGGCTGTTAGGGGGCCTGGCAGCCCTCTCGGAAATGCCCGAAGACTGGAAACAGGAACTGAACATCGCCATCGCCGGCCCGATTGTCTCCGTGCTGGTGGGCGTGGCATCCTACGGCCTGTTTCTGGCCACCCCAGTGGAACTTGACGGTATCCGGTTTGTGCTCGGCTATCTCGCCGTGTTGAACGTCGCACTGGCCATTTTCAACATGGTTCCGGCGTTCCCGATGGACGGCGGTCGTGTCCTCCGTGCCCTCCTGGCGCGGAACCGACCGTATGCTCGAGCGACCCAACAGGCTGCGAGCATCGGCAAACTGTTTGCAATCATTATGGCACTGTTCGGTCTGTTCACCAATATCTTCCTCATCGCCGTCGCCTTTTTCGTCTACATCGCCGCCTCGAGCGAGTCCCGACAGGTGACGATGAAAGCCGCCTTCGAGGGCGTTTCCGTCCGCGACATCATGACCCCCGCTGGAAGCTTACACACCGTAACGCCCGGGACGAGTGTCGCCGATCTGATCCGCCGGATGTTCAGTGAACGACACACCGGCTATCCGGTCATCGACGACGGCCACCTCGTCGGGCTCGTCACCCTCTCGGACGCTCGAGACATCAAACCGGTCGAGCGGGACGCGTTCACGGTCGCGGACGTGATGTCGACCGACCTGAAAACCATCGAGCCCGAAGCCGATGCGATGACCGCCCTCGAGCGGATGCAAAAAGACGACATCGGCCGCCTGCTAGTGATGGACCGCCACGGCGACCTCGTCGGCCTGATAACCCGCACCGATCTGATGACCGCGATGAACATCATCCGTGAGAGCGGGGCGATGAATCCCGCGGCTGAGGGGGGCCTGGCCTGACGACGGAGGACTCTCTGATACGGTCTGCTGTAACTGTTTACCGGTGATTGCCCATACCGGGTCGGCAATCATCGGTCAGAGACGACAGTAAACCGTATGAATCCGAGACCGTCCAGTGAAGTCGCTTGCCAGCGGTTGCCAGGCGCCGGTAGACCGCGCTTCGGGCCGAACGAGATACCGGGGAACGCGTCGATGGGGCCGCCCGAGCGACAGGCTCTCCCACCCGGCGGACACGGATGGTATACCCCGCCGTATCGGATCGCTCACGTCCCGGTACCGTCTCCGAGGCGGTCGTAGTGCTCGTTCACGACGCCGACTATCGCGAGCGCCCCACCGAGGACCACGGGACCGAAGAACACCCCCATGATGCCGAAGGCGTAGACGCCACCCAGCACGCCGAGAATAATCACGGCGGGATTGAGTTCGGCATAGCGGTCGACGACGATCGGTCGCAGGTAGTCGTCCGAGACGCCGACGATGATGGTGCTGTAGACTCCGAGCGCGATTGCGAGGATCGGTTCGCCGGAAAGAAAGAGGTACGCCACGGCAGGTCCCCAGACGAGGAACGCGCCGATCAGGGGGATAAGCGCGAGGACCACCATGACGAACGTCCAGAACGCGGCGTTGGGAATTCCCGTTGCGAACAGCCCTAACCCGGCGATGAAACCCTGGCCGACCGCGATCAGCACGTGTCCGGCAAGCACCGCCCACAGCACTTCCTCGAGTTCGTTGTAAAGATCGTCTTGTACGTCATCGGGAAGGGGCGTCACCTCCCGCAGCCAGGCAATCAGATCGTCGCCGTCTTTCAGGAAGTAATAGAGCAAAAAGAGCGCCAATCCGAGGCCGACAAGCGCGTGGGTGAGCGCCCCGAACCATTCGGCCGAACGCTCGAGGATCGCCGTGCCCAGCTGCTCCGCCGAATCCATCACCCTCGATGCGATGTCGACCGTGATTCCGAACTCCGATTCGAGCAGGTTCTCGATCGTCGTCAGCTGGAGGGACTCCGCGTCAGCCTCCTGTAGAAGCGTCACGGCATCGTCGGCGAACAGCCCGAGGACGAGGGCGAACGGGAAAATAAACACGACGACCGCGAGCAAGACCAGCGCGAACGCCGCAACCGTCGGCGATACCCGTTCCTCGAGGCGACGCTGGAGCGGATAGAGAATGAACGCGATGAGGACGGCCCCGAGAACGTACTGCACGAACGGGCTCACGAGTTGCCAGGAGAGGTAGGTGAGCGCACCGACGAGCACCAACAGATAACCCCTGCTTAGATTCACGGGGTTCGTGTCCACTAGCCACGTGATAAAACCGAGCCCGACACGTTCGGAACGGTGAAAGTGACGACTCGGTTGCCGTCCGACTCGAGGGCCGTACGTTCGTGCACGCGGCTCTCTGCGAGGCCGAGGCGAACGAAACGCATCCGAGAACGTCCATACGGTTTGTTATGGCAATGTATCGCCGATCATCGATACGGGCAGGTGATCGGGGTGCGTAACAACAACAATCTATTCAGTCCGGGTGCGAGAATCGAACCCGACTGCGTGATTTGCTGACGCTCGTCTCGCGTGATTCGATCTCGCCTTCCGGCTTTTCCACTCTTTACTGTAGTCGTCGCGAAAAAGTCCGGGTGCGAGAATTGAACCCGCGTCTCAGCCTCCACAAGGCTGAAGGATAGTCCACTACCCTAACCCGGACACGCTTGCAAGACATCTTAGCCCGGTTGAGTTCAAATACGTTACGACTCTCGAGACACTGTGTGCATCTCTATCGCGTGACACGGCGGATACCGAGACAGGGTTCAATAACCATACTAATATCATATGAAAAGTAGAGTATATAGTATTGAATGCATAGCAATAGCGACAATCGTTCGGAACGGGGGACGGTCCGTTCATACGGTTTACTGTCGTCTCTGACCGATGATTGCCGGCGTCGGAAGGGCAATCACCGGTAAACAGTTAGAGTAAACCGTATCAATCGCTTCCGAGGCGTTTTTGACGCTCCCTCGAGTACAGTGGCCAACGCGTGGCCATCACTGACAAAATATACATCAAAAACCATCGGCAACTCAGCTCACAGCTCGAGACTAACATCCCGAAGGGGGCGTTCAAAGGCGCAACGCTCGACATCCTCTTTCAGGGGCAGGGTCTCGAGAAACTCGACGACGCGACTCGAGAACGGGTGCTCGATTTCGCGACGGACTTTCTCGACTGTGACTGCCAGGACAATCCCTACTGTGGCTGTCCGGAACGCAAATTCATGAAATACCTGCTCGAGTTGCGCGCTCAGGGGCTCGGCCCCGAGGCTATCGTCGACGTGATGAGCGACGACTATATGGTGTATGCCTACACCGGCGACGTTCTCTCGTTTCTCGACAGCGGCGTCCGCACGCTCGAGGCTGCAGAAGGGTTAGCGCGCGTCGATGGCAACCCGGATGCTGCCGACGAAATCCGGCAGGCAAAACGCGAACTGTCGCGATAACGGTGAGAAGCCGAGCCGGTCACCGGACAGTCGACGAGCCGTTTGCCTCATCGAGGTCGTCGAGCAACAACACTTCCTCTTCGTCCGCGTCGAGCCGATCCCGAAGGTCGTTCACGTAGGATTTGTGTTCTTCGAGCTGTTCGCGCAGGTGCTCGGACTCGAGTTCGAGGCGTTCGTGTTCGCGAACGAAACTCTTTGGTACCTCGACGGTCGGCGGGAACGACGGTTCGTCGTCGTCATCACCGCTCCGGTGCTCGAGTTCCTCCTCGGGGACCACGGCGACCTGCCCGTCGTGTTCGACCAGCAAATCGACGTAATCGCGAAAGACGGCGGACAACGAGATATCGCGTTCCTCGGCGATCTCTTGTAACGCGCTAAAGGCGTCCTCGTTTACCCGAAACGAGATCGTCTTGTTCTTGTTGCCCATGCTATCATCTCTTCTGTACGGAGGCCACTTAATGATTCGTCAGACGGGATCACGGCCAGGATACTCCTGGGTATCCGTTCGAACCGATCATCATAAAAAGGCGGGGGCTGCCAATCGCAGACGACAGTAACCCGTATCAGGCCGACGCCTCGAGTTCCTCGAGACTCTCGAGCGCCTGAATCACGTCGCGGCGGTAGTTTTCGACTGGTGAATCATACTGCTCGCGAGCCATCTGGGCGTACTCGTTGGTCGGCACCGTCGACCCGCTCTCGGGTGCTTCCTGTTCGGCTTCGAATTCGCTGAACGCCTCGATTCGGTCGAGGGTGCGTTCGGCGGTTTCGACGACCCAGCGGTCACGGGTGGCCTCGTCGACGACGGCGATGGATTCCGGTCGAACGGAGACGTTGATCGTGCCGTCGTCAGTCTCGTACGTGCGTGGTTTGCCGACGATGGCGACGTACGCTGGCGGCTCCGTATCACGGAGGACGGCCGCCGCTTCGGGCTGGTACTGCCCGGCGTAGACGAAGAACGTCCCCGTCGGATCGACAACGCGGCCGCGCCAGTATTCGCTGTCCTCACCGACGTCTTCGGTTTCGGTCAGCGTCCCGACGAAGAAGACGCGGTTGGCCCGGTCGCCCGTGGGCATGAGCGCATAGTTGGGCGCGCGTTCGTCGTCGGACTCTTTGAAGGCGTACGTGGAATCGTTGAATTCGGACGCGAAGGCGCGTTTGGCGACTTCACGGGTGAGTTGCGTCTGAGACATTTACATCGACCTCGCTTTGATCAGCAGCGATTCAGCATCGACCGGCCCGTCGAGTTCCTCGACGTCGTCAGCCAGTACGTAGCGGCCGAACGTCGGCCCTTCGATACGGTAGTAGGTACCGACGACTCGGTCGCGGATTTCGTCAGCGACGACCGTCGTGTCGAGGGCGTCCATCGCCATTTCCTTTGCTTCCTCGAGGCTGATCCCGGTCAGGGATTCGGTCGACTCGGCGTCGAAAATGACCTCGTGGGCGTCGATACCGTCGTCGACGACGCCTTTGATGCGGAGGTCGAACTCGCCTTCGACCTCGCCGTGGTCGGGACAGCGGCCGTTCTGGAGGACGTAGGTACAGCCCTCCTCGGGACAGCGTTTGATCAGGCCGCTCCCGCTCTGCATGTCCACGAGTGCGCCCTCGATCTCGCTCGTGTCGTCGCCGACTTCGATCTCCTCGTCGAGTTCCTCAACGACCGTCGTCGAGTTGAGTTTGACCGAGTACCGGCCCTGGTATTCGTCGGTGACGACGTTTCGGAGGTCGTAGACGCCGCCTTCCTCGAGACTCGGGAGGTCGGATTTGGCCCATTTGGTGAACTTGATCGTGCCCGTCGGGTCACCAAGGAGCCCCACCTGTGCGACGGAGTCGCTACGGGGCTCCCAGAGTTCGATGACCTTGGCGCGGAGGTCGATCCACTGCTCGGGTTCGTCCACGTCCTCGATCTGGGCGCGTTCGCTCGAGCCACTCGAGATGTCCTCACGCTCGAGGCCAGCCTCGTCGAGGTAGTGCGTCGTGACGGAACGGCGCGCCTCGTCAATCGGCACTTTGTACTCGTCGACGAGGGTGGCGAGTCGCTCCTCGACGTCTTCGACGGTGACGTCGATGTGGTCTGAAAACTGCTCGTGTATGTCTGCTGCGTGTTGGGGTACGTCGCTCATCGTATCACGCCTCCTCTTGTGTATCCATGGGAGGCATACCGGTGTTCGCGCCCAATAGTATTTAAACTGCCGCCACCGGGGCGAAAGTGGTTCTCGCCCATTCCCACACGACTCCAACACATCCCCGAGTTACTCCAACACTATTTGTGTCCGGGGGACGAACACCCATCGAGAATGGCAGATCGGCGTCGACTCGAGCGCTTTATCCGCTCGAAAGTCAGGGAGGCAGGCACGCAGTACGAGTCCGTTCGCCGGTCGGCGGACGGCCAACTCGAGGAGGCCCGGCAAGCCTATCGGATGGCTCGAAACGCCAAGAGCCTCCCCACGGACGAGGCAGACCGGGCGAAAATCGTCTGCCGACGCTTTGCCGAAAAACGCGCCGCGAAACTCGACGGTGAGTATCGGCCAGCGTGTTACGAGGCCGACCACCCCGACTGTGAGGGCTGTGTCGAAGACATCTACGACGGCCGAATCGAAACCTGGTGAGTGTCGTGTCGGACTCGAGGACGCGGCCGATACTCGCCTGTGTGCTGGCCGGAGGAACCGGAACGCGACTGTACCCCCTCAGCCGCCCCAATCGACCGAAGCAGTTTCTCGAGATAGGGGGCGACCGGTCGTTGCTCGAACGCACCCTCGAGCGTGCCGACCGAATCAGCACGGAAACCTGGGTGCTGACCAACGGCGCGCTCGAAGAGCCGATCCGCGAGCACGTCAGGGACACCGACGCTCGAGTGCTGGTCGAACCCGACGCGAGCGGAACCGGGCCGGCACTGGTGTACGCAGCCTGGCAGTTTCACGAGAGATGGGAGGGTAAGTGTCACGAGTGCAGGGCGGCGGATGAAGCAGTCGATGGGGACGAGTCGGAAAATCGGACCGGCGACCCACCCGTAATCGTCACCCTCCCTAGCGACCACCACATCGAGGACGAGTCGGCGTTCGCCCGGACGCTCGAGCGAGCGGCCACCGTCGCCGCCGACACCGAGGGACTCGTCACGCTGGGTGTCGAACCCACGCGAGCGGCAACCGAATTCGGCTACATCGTCCCCGACAGCGACGATACTCACGCAGCGCCGGGTGGTGGAACGGAGTACACGGCCGTCCGTCGCTTCCGCGAGAAACCGAACCGCGAGGTCGCCCGCTCGTTGCTCGAGGACGGGGCCTACTGGAACGCCGGCGTCTTCGCGTGGACACCCGAGGCGCTGCTCGAGGCCGCACGCGACTCACCGCTCGCCCCGCTGGTCGAGGCACTCGAGGCCGGCGTGGACCCCGCCGAGGCGTTCGCGAGAGTTGACCCGATCAGCATCGACGAAGGAGTTCTCGAGCGAGCGGACGACATCGCCGTCGTTCCCCTTTCGGTCGGCTGGGCCGACCTCGGGACGTGGGACGCACTGGGCCGCCTCGAGTCACTGCAGACGGGCGACGGAAACGCGACACTCGAGGGGACGACGCTGACGGCCCGGGAGGCAACAGACAACGTGGTCGCCGCACCGGGGAAACACGTCTCGTTGGTGGGTGTCGACGACCTCGTCGTCGTGGCCGTCGATGACCGCGTACTGGTGGTTCCGCGGGAGAAAGCCCACACCGTTCGTGACCTCGTTGGCGGACCAGACACTACTGAACAGACCGGTGAATAGGAGAGGTGGTCGATCAGCGAAGGCGAGAAGGCGGCGAGGCAGACGGTCTCCTGCAATTATGTACCGGTGATTTCATACCTGGTTGGGCAATCACCGGTACGGAACACCAGTGCCCATATCAACTGTCCGGCAACCACTCGTCGTCGTGGGTGCGCGTCGTATCGAACTTGGTGTAGACACGCTCGCCGAGGTGTGGAAACGCGTACGTGGCGAGAGCCCCGGCCAGAACGGCGAGGAGAAGCGACAGGGCCGGAATACCGACCGCTCGAGCCAGCGCCGGCGCGCTAAAAACGACGACGGTGATGACCAGATTGTAGTACAGGATTCGAAGAACGATCAGCCAAAACGATATCGACACCCAACCCCGGACCTCGGTGCCGAGCGGGACGATCCAGCCACCACGGATGACCGCCGCGACGGCAGTCATCGTTATCCAGAGGGTCAGCGCCGTCGCCCCGACGCCGTAGGGGCTCGCGTCCGGGAAAAACAGCGCGAGCAACAACGCCGGTAGCCCGAAGATGGAGATATCCGCGAAGACGGTGCTCGTATCGTGGAGAAACCGACGCCACGGCGATTTCTTCGCTCGAGTGAGCGTGCCGTACCCGTACCAGGTCCGTCGCTCATCCGAGTACGCCGGACGGGTGTCACGCCCCGGTGCGCGCTTCATTGCAGGCACATAGGACGTGGGTCGGTAAAATTGCTCGCCCGCAGGTGTCGCTTGACCCGATGGCGCTCGGGTAGCTGTTGTGATACGGTTCGGTGGGGTCTCACTGGTCAGCGACCACCCCGGTTCGTCGCTGACTGGCAGACAGTTATAACAATCTCTATGAGACGGTCTGGCGTACCGGTTCACTCTGCAAACGTGTCGATGATGGTCCCGCTTCCCTCCCCGCTGGTGTAGTGGTAGCCGTCCGCACTCGAGAGCGTGCCCCAGTCGTGCCAGCTTCCCTCGTAGTTTCGCAGATCATCCCAGCCGAGCAAGCCGAGGATGAACCAGCCGACAGACCCTCTCACGGCGGTCGTACAGTAGGTAATCGTCTCCTGGTCCGGATCGAGTCCGGCGTCTTCCAGCCACAGTTGTTCGAGGTCCTCGGGCGACCGCAGTCGAGCCCCGCCGTCGACGAGGTTTTGCGGGAAGTTGACGTTGATCGCGCCGGTGATGTGACCGTGTCGCGAGACACGGTCGCTCTCATCCAGTCCCCAGTACTCTTCGGGGGTGCGGTTGTCGACGAGCTGGGCGTCCGCCCCATCTTCGTGGACCCGATCGGCGACGTGTGCTCGCGTCGCGATGACGTCCATATTCAACTCGGGCTCGTAATGGCCGTCCACGGCTGCTACTTCGTCGGTTTCGATGGGGGCGTCCGCCGCTTCCCAGACCGTGTAGCCCCCATCGAGCAGCGCCACGGTACCTTCGTGACCGATGGCCCGCAGCGTGTATATTGCGTACGTTTCCCAGAGATTCGACCCTTCACCGTATACGACCACGTCGTCACCGCGTTCGATGCCGGCTTCCGCCGCGATATCGGCGATAACCTCCGGCGAGGCCTCGTAGCCCTCGTCGGTTTCAGCGTAATGATCGCGCATCAACTCCGTATCGGGCAAGCGATGGGCCCCCTCGATGTGGCCCGTAAGAAAATCCTCCTCGTCCCTGATGTCGAGCAGTTTGACCGCCTCGAGATTGTCCTCGAGCCACTGGCTGTCGACGACCGCCTCGTAGGCGGCGGCCGCCGGGGTCGAGTAGTGGTCGGGTTCCTCGAGACCGACCGAACCGAGACAGCCGGCGACCGTGGTGGCGGTTGCCGCGCCGGTCGCCAGTAAAAACTGTCGTCTTCCGGTCGTATCGTGCCTCATCAGTGAGAAACAGTATGGGCTGCAGTCTCACGAGAGTTTCGTGGCTGTGGGCCAGAGACGAACAGCCGAGAAGGGCGATTAGCTCCGCATTAACCCGCCGTCGATCGGCAACTCGACGCCATTGACGAAACTCGCGTGGGGACTGGAAAGATAGGCAACGACCTCGCCGAGTTCTTCGGGCTCGCCGATTCGGTCCATCGGAATGTCACTCGCCAGTTGCTCGAGACCGTCCTCGTAGCTTTCGTACGTCCCGTTCTCGATTCGGGCTTCGACCAGTTCCTCGATACGGGGCGTCTCGATGGTGCCGGGCAAGACCGCGTTGGCTCGAATTTCGGGGGCGAACTCCCGCGAGATCGTTTTGACGAGGCCGATTACGCCGCGTCTAACGGCGTTCGAGAGCAAGAGCCCGTCTGCGACCTCTTTGACCGTTCGGGAGGTGATACAGACGATCGATCCCTCGTCGGACTCGTGCAGGTACGGGTGGGCCTCCTCGACCGTCCAGACGACGCTCATCACCAGCAGGTCGTAGGCCTGGTACCACTGGCGTTCGGTCGTCTCGAGGAAGTTCGTACTCGGCGGGCCGCCCGCAGAGGTGACGAGATGGTCGATACCGCCGAAGGCCTCGACGGTCGTTTCGACGAGGTCCGATACCTCGTCCGGGTCGGTCAGATCCGTCCGCTTGGCGAGCACCTCCACGTCCTCCGGTGCCGCATCGAGGACGTGTTCGCGCGCCGCCTCGAGTCGTTCCTCGTCGCGCCCGCAGATGGCGACGTTCGCTCCCTGTCGGGCGAGGACGGTCGCACTCGCGAGACCGAGGCCGCTCGAGGAAGCCGTGACCAGTGCCGTGTTGCCCGCAATATCGAGGTCCATGCGTGTGCGGAAGACCGCGAGGCTCAAATCTTCGGCGGTTACGGCGAACGCGAAACTTCGTTGGGGATAACGAACGCGAGGCTTTGGTGGCGGTTCCGTTGTTTACCGAGTTTGAACGATGCTGAGCACTCGAGGGGTCGAACACGAAACTCGCGGTCCGGTCCGCTTGCGACTACTCCGAAGACCGGACCCGCACCGTCCCGTTGGAAGTGACACCGACGATGAGTGACTCGGCGACCCGTCGACCAGTGATGGCACCGCCCGCCCGGTCGGAAATTACCTTCATCAGGTCCGGTGCGGTGTGTTCGACTTTGACGCCAGCCTCGTCACAGGCTTCGTACACCAGATCCGGAACGTCGTACAGGTCCGTTCCCGTCTCAACACGAACCCGAACCGGCGCGCGCAGCGCTTCGGCGAACGCCACCGTCTCCTTCGCCCGCTCGAGGTTGTCGCGAGCGCTGCCCTCGACGGACGAGACGTTGGCTCGAGAGGTCCCCAGTGCCTCGGCGATAGCCGCCTGCGAGTGGCCACGTTCACGCAAGGCGAGTACCTGCGCCTGTCGGTGGGTGAGGATGCTCTCGTCGGGATCGAAACCGATCTCCTCGAGTGTCGTTGCTGCCTCCTCGATCATATATGCACTAGACGGCGGCGAGTTCAAAGCCTCTCCGGTCGTCGTCGCTCAGCGAGGGAACGTACTCACTCGAAGCCGGTTACGAAAATCGAAAAGCGGTTACAGTGGCTTGTGACGATCAGTCGTCAGCAGGAATCGCTCGAGGGGAGTTCCGCGACTGGGTGGCCATCGCGAGGACGTCGTCGAAGAAGCCAAGTGTGTCCTCTGGGCCAGGGTTCGCTTCGGGGTGGTACTGGCGGGTGATGACGTCATGTTCGATGCCGTCGAGGCCTTCCGGCGTGTCGTCGTTGACGTTGATCTGGGAGACCTCGAGGTGTGAGCCGGGGTCGGCGACCGTGTAGCCGTGGTTCTGGGTCGTCATCACGACCTGTCCGCTTTCGACGTCGAGCACTGGCTGGTTGACGCCGCGGTGACCGAAGGTCATCTTCTCGGTGGTGCCACCCAGCGCGCGGGCGACGATCTGCTGGCCGAGACAGATGCCAGCGACGGGCGTATCCTCGACAAAGGTTTCGACGAGCGACGCAGCCTGTGGGTAGTTTTTCGGGTCGCCGGGTCCGTTCGAGACGAACAGCACGTCGGGGTCGACGGCGTCGACGTCGGCTGCACTCGCGTCGTGTGGGAACACGTGAACGGTCGCATTGCGGGCGACCAGGGAGTCGATGATCGAACCTTTGACCCCACAGTCGATCAGCGCGACGGTCTCGCCGTCGTTATCTTCCCCGTGGACGGCGTGTTCGGCCACGCTGACCTGCTCGCCGATCTCCGTATGGTCGCTCATCGCCTGACAGCGCTCGAGTTCAGCGACGGCGTCGTCGGGCGTGGCGTGTTTGCCGACGGCGATGCCACATTTCATCGCGCCGCCTTCGCGCACGTCAGTGACGATGTCACGTGTGTCGAGATGGTCGATGGCGGGGACGTCTTCCGACTCGAGCCAGGCGGCAACGTCGTCGGTGAGTTCGCGAGCGAGCACGGCTCGTGGGTGGACACGATCCGACTCGAAGCGCTCCTCTCGGACGCCGTAGTTGCCGATTAGCGGGTAGGAAAACGTCAGGACCTGCTCCTCGTAGGATGGGTCCGTCAGGCTCTCCTCGTAGCCCGTATAAGCTGTTGTGAAAACCAGTTCCCCGCGTGCGGTGCCAGGTGCACGTCCACGTCCCTCGAGTACGTGACCGCTTTCCAGCGCAACGTAGGCCGGGTTCATTACGAGATACGTACTGACTATGGGCACATAAGTGTTGTCTTCGAAGCGAGGTTACGAATTTCGTAATCATCAAGTAGGTGTCACCCCAATTGGTAGATCTCAATGGACGATCTCGACCGAAACATCCTGAACATCCTCCGACGAGATGCCCGAACGCCGTACACGGAGATTGCCGAGGAGGTGGGCACGAGCGAGGGAACGGTCCGCAATCGCGTCGAGCGGATGAACGACGACGACGTCATCGAACGATTTACTGTTACCACGCGCACGGGCAACGTGAAGGCGATGATCGAGATCGGCGTCGCCGTCGACGTCGACACGGCTAGCATCGCCGAGCGCATGGCCGAGTGGGCGGAAGTCGACTTCGTCTGGCAGGTCTCGGGTGAGCAAGACATCGTGCTGGTCGTCGACGCAGCAGACACCCGGGGCGTCAACGAACTCATCACGCAGGCGCGCGAGCAAGAGGAGGTCGTGAGCACGAAAACGCGCCTGATTCTCGACGAAAAACTCGGGTGAGCCAGCGACGAACGCGCCCTCGAACGTTGCGAACACGGCCACAACGCCCTCGAGGAAACCGGACCGTCGAAAGCCGATACTGGTTTTAGGAACCACCCGTTCAGTAGGCCTATGAACGCGACAGCGGAAGACGACGAATTGCCGCACAAAAACGCCGGTCAGGATGTCATCGCCGTCGACGCCGAGGACACCGAACTGGGACTGATCAACCGCCTCGAGGCACACACTGGCGAAGGGACCCGCCATCGGGCGTTTACCTCCCTGGTGTTCGACGGGGACGACAACATCTTGCTCGCCCAGCGGGCACCCGACAAGCGGCTGTGGGGGACCTACTGGGACGGAACCGTTGCTTCCCATCCGGTCCAGGGCCAGAGTCAGGAGGACGCGACCAGACAACGTCTCGAGGAAGAACTGGGAATTTCGCCGGACCAGTACGACGACCTGCGCCTGACCGACCGCTTCGAGTACAAACGCTACTTCGAGAACGCTGGCGTCGAACACGAGGTCTGTGCAGTGCTCAAACTAACCCTGCAGGACACGACACTCGACCCGGACGAAGCAGAGGTCGCCGGCCTGATGTGGGTACCCTACGAACGCTTACACAACAATCCCGAGTGGTACCGACAACTGCGACTCTGTCCGTGGTTCGAAATCGCCATGCGTCGAGACGTTCGATAAGGAGATCGGTTCGTCAAGACGTTCGATAGGAACATCGGTTCGCGTATTCCGTGCGTGTTGGTCTCCAGAAACGGCTGCTGACGGACAGTATATGCCGTGTCACCTCCTCGAATGTTCCACTCTGAGGGATCAGCTTTTCGAATGAACCAGTCCCTCGAGCGGAGAGCGCGCCCTGATACGGTTTACTGTCGTCTCTGACCGGTGATTGCCGACCCGGTATGGGTAATCACCGGTAAACAGTTACAGCAGACCGTATAACACGACTACCCTGCAAGCACATTGTCAATAGTTAACATACGACAAGGTTTAAGCACAGGTGGTTCATACTGTCGAGTAGCGGTCGACGAAATCGACCAGTGACACGATGAGCACACCGCCACAGGAAACCGAAACGCACACGCTTGCACTCTCTCGCGAACAGCAGTGGGTCGTCCACCACACCCTCGTCGCCACGGCTGACGAGTATCTGGACGACGACGAGCCGGTCCCGCCCTGGCTGTTGACCATCCTCGAGCGGCTCGAAGCCGACGAACAGACGATTACAGACAGGCAGGCCCGGAACCTCAAAACACTGCTCGATGGCCGAGAGATACCCGAGGTCGACGCGCCGGAGACTCGAGCCGTGTGTGCAACACTCGAGGGGGTCCTCGAGGACTGATAGTGATTATTTCGAGTCGTTACCGCTTTCGGAGAATGCATCGCCTGTTTCACGCCGTGACACATCGATATCTGTGACGTGGTCACGAAAATAACCGCAATAATCACTATGAGTGGTTCGTCACGCCCCAACGTGTGACGGAGTACTGAGACTGGTAATTGGATAGCGGTTTTCGGAAAGTGATTGGAGACTCTTGAGACACTCGAGCCACCGGTCACTTCGACAGCAATGTGCGTGCGGTCGGTACATTCGGTTCTCACGGCCCAGGGAGATGTCCCACGATATAATGGCGGCATCTCCAGCTCACGACAGGGAGCGGTCTCACAGCTTCCGACAGCGAGGCATCTCACAGCTTCCGACAGCGATATTCACGAACGTGTATGACGAGACGAACCCGAAAGCGTTTTTGAGCACGGTTACGGGGTATCAACTGATGACCGCCTACACCGTCACGGTGACCGTTCGACTCAAACACGGCGTCCTCGACCCCGAGGCCGAGACCACGCGGCGTTCGCTCGAGCGCCTGGGGTTCGACCTCGAGGCGCTTCGCTCAGCAGATCGCTTCGAAATCGACCTCGAGGCCGAGGACCCGGAAGCGGCCGAGCAGCGAGTCGATGAGATGGCCGAACGACTGCTGGCAAACCCGACCATCCACGATTACGACGTGGAGGTCGACGAACGGTAGATGACCGTTTCGATCTCACTGACCGATATCGTCAGTTCTCTCACCCAGAGGTGTCGACAGTGACGGTATCGGTCATCCGATTTGGCGGGTCGAACTGCGACCGGGACGCCGTGGCTGCACTCGAGCACCTGGACATCGACGCCGAAATCGTCTGGCACGAAGACGGCCTCCCCGAGGGTACCACGGGTATCGTCCTGCCAGGCGGATTCTCCTACGGAGATTACCTTCGTGCGGGCGCGATAGCAGCCCACTCGCCGATCCTCGAGGAGGTCCGCGAGGCGGCCAAAAACGGCGTCCCCGTATTGGGCGTCTGTAACGGAGCGCAGGTGGGCTGTGAATCGGGGCTCACCGACGGGGTGTTCACGACCAACGAGAGTGCCCGTTTTCAATGTGAACACGTCTACTTGCGCGTCGAACGTGACGACACGCCGTGGACGGCCGGCTACGAAACGGGTGACGTGATCGAAATCCCAATCGCCCACGGCGAAGGTCGCTACGAAATCGACGACGATCGACTCACGCAGCTCGAGACCGATGGGCGCGTGCTGTTTCGCTACTGCGACGCCGACGGCACTCTCAGTGCCGAGGCAAACCCGAATGGCTCGAAACACAACGTCGCCGGCGTCCTCGGCGATCACGAGACGGTCGCCGTCATGATGCCCCACCCCGAACGGGCGACACTCCCCGACGTCGGCGGTACCGACGGGCAGGCGATTCTCCGCGGATTCGAACGAGTCGACCGTCAGTAAGCCAACAGGCTGCCAGTAGTTTTATTTTACGTCTGTTAGAAGTAGACTCAAGTCCTGAGTTGACTCGAGCACTAAAGAGGGTATGGTGCTTTGTGTTAGCGAACACAGCGATCAGTAGGCTCCGGAGAAGACACAAATGGGAGAGCGAAACCACGTCATCTACGTCGATTCTGGCCGGACGGATGGCCTCAGTGCCGGCTTTCGCGATGCGGGCATAGCCGTCGAACACGTCCGAACACGAAAGGCGTGTCTCGAGCGTCTCGAGCGGAGCGACCTGACGTGGGATGCACTCATCACTGAACACGACCTCGGAGACGAGACCGGTATCGACCTCTGTCGAGAGCTGCAGGCTCGAGGCGTCGATATCCCGATATTTCTGTACACTGACGCCGGAAACGAGGTACTGGCTGGCGAAGCGATTGCCGCTGGCGCTGCCGGCTACGTGCCCAAATCACAGGGCGTTCCGACCCTCCTGACGCGAGTGCTCGACGTGCTCTTCGCCGGTGAATCGCCGCGGGCGGCGCCGACCGCTGACTCCGAGGTCGACGACTCGCTCTCGACGATCGCCGAAGACGGATACGCCGAGTCGCGAACGCCACATGCGCCCGAACTGACGGACCGATCCAAGCGCGTGTTCGACCAGTCGCCGCTGGCGATCATCGAGTGGAACACCGCGTTCGAAATCGAACACTGGAACTCGGCTGCAACCGAACTCTTCGGGTACAGCGAAGCCGAAGCCGTTGGCGAATCCGCATCCGAGCTACTGATTCCGCCGGATAAACACGACAACGCCAACGCCTGGTGGGACAACTGGCTCGAGGGAGCGCCAACCCAGAGCCACGGTATCAGTCGCAACCTCGACCGGAACGGGACCGAACTCCGTTGTGAGTGGTACAACATTCCCCTAACTGATGGCGAGGGAGCCGTCGAAAGCGTGCTCTCGTTTGCCCGTGATGTAACGACGGAGTTCCGTCGCTCCCGGGCACTCGAAACGCTACAGGAGACCACGCGAACGTTGATGGAAACCAGTTCGGAAACCGAAATTGGCGAGCTCGTTATTGAGGCGACGGATTCGATCATCAAGGGGGCACTTGCCGGCATTCGCCTCTACGACGAAGACGAAAACGCCCTCGAGATCGTTGCCGCGAGCGAGCGACTCGAGGCAGCGAGCGGTGACCTGACACGAATCGAGCCGGGTGATGGGCCGCTATGGGAGGGCTACAATTCGGGTGAGTCGGTTATCATCGACGACGCTGCACCGTATATGGTCCCGTACGATCTCGACAGCGAGGTCGGCAACGCCGTCATCTATCCACTTGGTGATCACGGGCTCCTGACCGTCGCCTCCTCGGGCGGATTATCGCTCGAGAACGCCGACATCAACCTCATTCAGGTACTGGCGGCAACCGCCGAGTCGGCTCTCGACCGCGCGGCCCGCGAGCGAGAGCTACAGCGGAAGAAAACCGTCATCGAGACCGTCGGTGACAGCGTCTACGCACTCGACACCGACGGGCGGTTCGTTACGGTCAACGACACGCTAACGGCGATGACCGGCTACACCCGTGACGAACTGCTCGGCGAGCACGTCTCGATGGTCCTCGAGGATAGGGGCCTCGAGCGAGCGCAGAGAGCCATCCAAACCCTCATCGAGAGCGATTCAGGTGCCGTCGAAACGTACGATGTCACCGTCGTGACGAAAGCGGGGGAGCGAATCCCGTGTGAAGTGAACACGACCGTCCGCAAAACCGAGGGAGAGATCGCTGGCAGCGTCGGTATTGTCCGCGATGTCAGCGACCGGAAACTAATGGAGCGTGAGCTCATCCAGCAGCAAGCGAAGATGGAAAAACTCCACGAGATCGCCTCACGCCTCGAGGAGTGTACCAGTCCGGAACAGGTGTACGAGCTGACCGTCGAAACCGCAGAAGACGTCCTCGAGTTCGACGTCTGTGTCGTCGATAGCGTCCAGGACGGATACCTGGTGACCGAAGCCGTCTCCTCCGACATTCACGACGACGGCTATTCCAATCGGACGACGGTCGATGACGGCATCGCCGGGAAAACCTATCGGACTGGCGAGACGTATCGGGTCGACGACCTCGACACCGACGAGGATGCGAGCCCGGAGCGAGAGGGATATCAGTCAGTTCTCAGCGTCCCGGTCGGCACGAACGGCGTGTTTCAGGCAGTTTCGACCGATCCGTCGGCGTTCAACCGGGACGACCAGGAGCTCACCGAGTTGCTTCTCTCACACGTCACGAACGCGCTCGACCGACTGGCCTTCGAGAGTCGCCTCAAAAATGAACGCGATCAGTTCGCTGCGCTGTTCGAGAACGTCCCCGATGCAGTCGTCAGTACACAGCGAACGCCGGAAGGACCCATCGTCGAACGAGCCAATCCCGCCTTCGAGCGTATCTTCGGCTACGAGGAAGCCGAGCTGGTCGAAGAGCCACTCGATCAGTTCATCGTTCCGCCACAGTTGGCCGAGGAGGCCGCGGAGTTTAATATGCGCGGTAACCAGGGCGAGCCGGTCGAAGCCGAAGTCAAACGACAAACGGTTGACGGCCTGCGTGATTTCATGATGCGGGTTGTTCCCATCGAGATGAACGAGCACTCAGACCGCGCGTTCGGTCTGTACACTGATATTACCGAACAAAAACAGCGCCAAAAGCGGGTCGAAATCCTCAATCGCGTGTTGCGTCACGACCTTCGAAACGGGATGAACATCATCAACGGCTGTGCCGAAATGCTGGCAGACGCCGTCGAGGATACCGAAAAAGAAACGTTTGCCGTAGCGATTCAGGAACGGGCAGGTGAACTCATCAGTCTGGCAGAGAAGACCCGGGCGGTCGAGCGGACGCTCGATCACGAAAACACCACGACCGGCCCGCTCGACGTGATCGAAACGACTGAAGACGCGATCGATCGACTCGAACGCGAGTATCCCACCGCCCAGCTATCGTACTCGCTCCCTGACCGACTGTACGTCAGGGCGAACGACTTGCTCGAGGACGCGATCTTCCACGTCCTCGAGAACGCGGCCGAACACAACGACCGCTGTGAGCCCCAGATCGACGTCAGCGTCGAGACCAGCGAGAACGACGATGAGTCGGTCATCATTTCGATCACCGACGACGGGCCCGGATTACCCGAAGAAGAGCGTGCACTCTTGCAAGAAGAACAGGAAATCACACAGCTCCGACACGCCAGCGGCCTCGGGCTGTGGCTCGTCAACTGGGTCGTTACCCAGTCAGGCGGCCACCTAACGTTCCACGACCGCGACCCTCGAGGAACGGTGGTCGCACTGGAAATCCCGAAATCTGATATCGCTCAAGAACTCGTTCGAAGCAACGGCCGAGCAGTCGGGGACTGATACGGTTTACTGTCGTCTCACCGGTGTCGTCGCGTGTCGACACCGACAGTATACGACGACAAATCAACGAAAAGGGAACACGGAGTGCCTATAATCGGCGACAAACAAGCCCGCCGTCATCGAGTGAGTGGCTGATTATACCCAGTCTCGTGCTCAAGGACGACCTTCCAGGTTGCTTTGCATTCACAGTCGACCTGCTCGAAGACCGTCGGGTCCTGGCGCAAGTCGAAGTCCTTGATCGCTTTCTGGACGAGGTCGTCACACTCTCCACAGTTATGGGCACCGCGGTCGGTGCCATGGCCGACGGGATCGGAGACGACGATGCCATCGACGTCAGCCGTTCGCTCGAGCACGTCGGCGACCGACCAGAGCCACGGCGGGCGGTACCCCCCGTTGAAGTACAGTTCGTCGACCATGGTGTAACGCTGGACGTTACACGGGTTCATCGAGACGGTGTGACAGCCCTCGACGGCCAGACAGCGTTCGACCGATTCGACCATGTCCTCGATCGCTTCGGACTCCGTGAGAAACGGCGGTTTCATCAGGAGGTAGGCTTTGACGCCTGCGCCGTCGACAGCTGCTGCGTCGGCACACGCCGCCTCGAAATCCTCGAATTCGAAGTACTTGTTCACACAATCGCGGCGAACCCGGTCAGTCGCTGTCTCGAGGCCCACGGCGACGTCCGTCTGCAGGCCATACTGGGTGAAATCAGTGAGTTTCTCCCGGTCGACGAAATCCGGCAGCGACTCGAGGACGATCCGTTCGCGGTCACCGAAAGTTTCGGCGATGGCCCGACGGGAATCTGCACCGACCTCGCGCTCGTCCAGAAACGAGCCGGAGGTGTAGATTTTAATGAGGGGTGCTGGCTCGTCAGCGTTGGCGGCTTCGTGCTCGAGACAGACGTCGATCTGGTCCATCAGCGCCTCGTGGGGGACCGAGCCGCCGTCGACGCTTTCGGCGACGTAGCCGCACATGGTACAGCCACCCGCGCGGGCCCAGCGACAGCCGCCGGTGTTGAGGATGATCGTCAGACTTCGTTTGACGCCGTCTGGCGTGTTGTCCTCGTCGAGCCACACCCGCGTCGGCTGGTGCGGGTCGTAGCTCTTTTCCTTGCGCGAGCGGATGTCGCGCATCACCTGATTGTGGGCGTCCATGCCCTTGCCCTGCTCGTAGACCTCGGGCGTCGGCTGACTCATTACTCGAGCAAGCGTCTCGAGGGCTAAAGCGGCTTCGTCTGGACGCGACGATGGTCGTGACACGAGGACGGCCGTGCATGGATGCTCGAGTGACCGTCATCCCTGCGTGACAGATACTATTTTGTGACCGCCCTGACGACGAGCATGTGTGTCCCGTCAATTCGACCCGCATAGGTTCGCACCAAACGACCGAGGTACGGGTGTCAGCGGCTAATGTTAGAGGGTATCTCGACGGGCGCGCTGGTCGTCTTCGCGCTCATCGCGGTCGCGCTCGTGCTGTTCGTCTCGGAAGTGATTCCGAACGACATGACGGCAGTCGGGATCATCGTCGCGCTAGCGCTCCTCGAGCCGCTGACAGGCGTCGGCTCCCGAACGGCGATCTCGGGCTTTGCCAACACGGCGACGATCACCATCGTCGCGATGTACATGCTCAGTGCGGGAATTCAGGGAACCGGGCTGGTCCAGCGACTCGGCGTCCATCTCGCCGGGTTCGTCAAGGGCAGCGACCGGCGAGCCCTGCTCGCGACGATTGCGACGACGGGACCCATCGCCGGATTCATCAACAACACGCCGGTCGTCGCCATCTTCATCCCGATGATTGCGGAGCTCGCCGAGAAAACCGGCGTCTCGCCGTCGAAGCTCCTCTTGCCGCTCTCGTACGCCGCAATTCTTGGCGGGACGCTGACGCTCATCGGGACGTCGACGAACCTGCTTGCCAGCGAGTTCGCCGTCGACTTACTCGGCAGAGACCCCATCGGGATGTTCGAGTTCACCGCACTCGGCCTCATCATCCTGCTCGTGGGGTTGGCCTACCTCGCAACCGTCGGCTGGTGGCTGACGCCCGCCCGCGTCCCCGTCGACGCCGATCTGGTGACCGAGTTCGACCTCGAGGATCACCTCGCGAAGGTTCGTGTCGGCTCGAAATCTCCTGCCGTCGGCCTCACAATCGGCGAACTCGAAGAGCGTAGTGATGCGAACGTGAGGGTCCTCCAGTTGCGACGTGGGACAGAACGCCCGGGGACCGAGCAGTTTCTCGAGTACGACGACGAGACAGCTATCGAGGGCGAACAGGGAGCGACCCTCGAGGCGGATGGAGAGACAGACCAACGCACACACCCGGAGTCGCTCGGTGAACACGAACAGAGACTGCCAACCGACGTACCGAACCAGCCAGAAACGGTCTCCGATACGGAGCCGGCAGACACTGAAACCGAGCCAGAGCATGCTAAAGCTGCGTTCGAGGCCGAGCACCCTAATGCTGAAAACGAAATCGAGCACACTGACGCTGGAACCGAGGCCGAACACACTGACGCTGGAACCGAAACCGAACACACTGACGCTGGAACCGAAACCGAACACACTGACGCTGGAACCGAGGCCGAACACATCGACCCGCCACTCGAGACTTACGTCGGGGTTCGCTCCGACCAGCGAATTCGCGAAGGGGACGTACTCACGCTACACGGCACGTTACAGGCGGTCAACCGCTTTGCTGACGACCAGCGCTTGCGCCAGTTGCCACGGGTCCCCGTCACGGAATCGACGTTCGAAGACGCTCCGAGCGAGGACCGCCTGGCGAAAGTCGTCGTCCCGACTGACTCTCCGTTCATCGGCAAGTCACTCGAGGAAACGCGCCTTCGCTCGTTCTACCGGACGACGGTGCTGGCGCTTCGACGTGACGGAAAGCTGCGCCGAAAGGAACTGCAAGACGTTCGCCTCGAGGCCGGTGACGTACTCCTGGTCCAGACGATACCCGATACCATCGAGTACCTGGCGCGAACGAACGACCTCGTCGTGATCGAAGAGGACGCATTCGACCGGTTACTCGAGACGGACCTGGACGAACTCGCCCCACTCTCGGCGAAGACGCCGATTGCGGTCACAATTATGGCGGGGGTAATCGGTACCGCCGCGCTCGGGCTTGCACCCATCGTCATCACAGCACTTGCGGGCGTCTTTTTGATGGTCGTGACCGGTTGCCTGTCGACGACTGATGCCTACGATGCCGTCTCCTGGAACATCATCTTCCTGCTCGCCGGCGTGATTCCACTCGGCATCGCCCTCGAGGCAACCGGCGGCTCACAGGTGATCGCAAACGGCCTCGTCGGGACGGCTTCGGTCCTGCCGCTCGTGGCGGTGTTGCTGTTGTTCTTCCTCGTCACGGGACTGCTCGCGAACGTCATCACGCCCGTCGCAACGGTCGTGTTGATGATTCCCGTCGCCGTCGACGCGGCCTCGAGTCTGGGCGCTTCTCAGTTTTCGTTCCTGCTCGCCGTAATGTTCGCCTCAGCAACGTCGTTCATGACGCCCGTGGGCTATCAGACGAACCTGATGGTGTACGGACCCGGCGGCTACGAGTTCACGGACTTTCTGAAAGTCGGGGGCCCGCTACAGCTGTTGCTCGCGGTCGTGACGACGCTAGGGATCGTGTCCCTCTGGGGGCTGTAACTCCCTCGAGAAGCCGCGGTTCACTTTCTACCCCTGAACAGACGACTCGAGCACCCGCTCGACGGCAGCAATCCCCTCGAGGACGTCCGCCGTCCGGACGTACTCGCGCGGGGAATGGGCAACCGCGCCCTCGTCGTCTGCCAGCACGCCCGGCCCGAAGACGACCGTCGGGGCGTGTGCGGCGAAGTACGAAGCCTCTGTGGCCGCGGTAAAGGGCCGGACGTCGCCACCACACGCCGATTGCAGGGTTTCGACCACGGGTTCACTCGCGTCGGTCTCCCAGGCCTCGAGGAAGGGTGTCGGGCGTTCGGTGAACGCGAAGTCGACACCCACGTCCTCAGCGACTGCATCCCGAAAGTGTTCGAGCAGGGCCGTCCGAAAGTCTGTCGTCGTCTCGGGTGGAACGCTCCGCCGGTCGACGGTGAGTCGAACCGCATCCGGCACCTGATTGGTCGCGTCACCGCCCTCGACGACCGTCGGTGTGAGCGTCGGCGCTCCGAGCTGTGGATGGACCGGGGGTGCGTCTGCCCGTGCATCGAACGTCTCGAGCGCGCCGAGGACGGCCTCGAGCGCGCTGATTGCGTTGACACCGGACTGTGGCTCGGCAGCGTGCGCGTTGGCTCCGGACAGCGTTATCGTTCCCTCGAACCGTCCTTTTGCGGCCGTACAGACGTCGAGTCCGGTCGGTTCGCCGACGATGACGGCGTCAGCTTCGGCGAACAGGTCGGGATTTTCCCCAACCAGCGCGTGCGCACCGGTCGACAGAATCTCCTCGTCCGGTGTAATCGCCAGCGTGACCCGCGTGTCCTCGATGTCGGCTCCGAGAAACGCCGCGAGCAGGGTTGCCAGTTGGCCTTTGGCATCACAGGATCCACGACCCCGAATCTCGTCATCAGTGACCTCGAGCGGGACGTGTGGCGAAACGGTGTCGATGTGGGTGTTCAAAACGTACGATCGGGACGGCTCCTCGCCATCGGTGCGCGTCGTCAGCACGTTTCCGGCCGAGTCGACCGATGGCTCGAGACCGTGTTTCTCGAGGGTTTCAACGAGAAATGCGCGCATTCGGTCGATGCCAGCGTCGGGGTGGGAGGGAATCGCGACGCTCTCCTCGAGGAACGCGAGCGGGTCGAAGTCCGAGCGTTCCCCCGTCACGGTTCGAACGAGAAGTGGGTGCTTTTGACGGTGCCGTCGAACTCGTGGACGACCGGACCGATGAGCGTCGCGCGCTCGCCGTCGAAGGTGATCTCGAGGTCGCCACCGATGGGACTGATCGGGACCGGTTCGTCCGACTCGGCCATGCCCAGTCGACGAGCGACGGCGGCGATGGCGACTGCACCCGTTCCGCAGGCATCGGTTTCGCCCTCGACGCCGCGCTCGAACGTTCGCTGGTCGAACCCGCCCTGGTCGTTAGGACTCGCGAGGACCACGTTCGTCCCCAGCGGGAAGATATCGGCGTGGCGAACGGGCTTTGCCACCGCATCGAGATCGACCGCGTCGAGGCGATCGACGCCCGCCTCGAGTGCGTCGGTATCGACGAACTCGTCCGGGACGTTCTCGACGAACGCGACCGCGTGCGGGACGCCCGTGTTGACCACGCTCACCTCGAGACCCGCGATTTCGGTCTCGAGCAGCGGACCGTCAGCCGTGGCAGGAATGCCCCGTGGCTGGAACGTGGGAACGCCCATCTCGACGGCGATCCGGTCTCCCTCCCGGGAGGCGTGGCGGGTACCCGACTGCGTGTCGATCATGACCTCGTCGCTGCCGGTACGTTCCATCGCCCACTGGCCCGCGACGCGTGCCCCGTTGCCACACATCGGTGCGGTGCCACCGTCAGGCTGGACGAGCGTCATAATGACGCGAGGCGGCGAGTACTGGTCTTCGAGCGCGAGATACAGAACCCCGTCGGCACCGACACCGGCCTCGCGGTTGCACTCGCGGGCCGCCAGTCCCCGTCGGTCGGGGACGTACGTCTCAGCGTCGATAACGAGGAAGTCGTTTCCGGTGCCGTGGTACTTCTCGAAAGGGATGTCGGCGAACGCACTCATCGGCGCACCTCCGGCGAGCCGGCCGTTTCCGCCGACTGCGTCTGGCGCTCCTCGCCACTGCGTTCGAGGCGGACCACATCGTCAAGCGTCTCCCGACGCCGGGCAATTCGACTCGAGCCGTCGGCCTCGAACACGACCGAGGCGGGCCGCGGCCGAGAGTTGTACGTGCTCGCCATTTCGTAGCCGTACGCACCGGCGTTCCCGATAGCGAGCAGGTCGCCGCGGGCGCTTTCGGGCAGCCGCCGGTCAGTGCAAAAGACATCCGCACTCTCACAGATCGGCCCGGTCACGGTTTGCTCGAGGGTCGACCGGTCGTCGACATCGGAAGCGAGGTTACAGATCGGGTGATAGGAGCCGTACATCGCGGGCCGTAGGAGGGTCGTCATCCCGGCATCGACGCCGACGACGGTCGTTTCGGGTGCGGGTTTGACCGTATTGACGCGCGTGAGCAAGACGCCCGCGTCGGCGACGAGATAACGGCCCGGTTCGATCGTCAGTCGAGCGTCGAGTGGTCCGAGCGCGTCTCGAGTAGCCGTCGCGACCGCCTCGAGATCGAGTGGTGCGTCAGTTTCACGGTAGGGGACGCCGAAGCCCCCACCGACGTCGACGAACTCGAGACCCTTCGAGACGGCCGATTCAGCGGTACTCGAATCCGTCGCGGCCGGTTCGAGCGCCTCGTTCACGTTCCGAGCGAGGTCACCCATCCGCGAGACGAACTCCCGGTGGGCCTCGAGGTCGTCACTCGAGACGCCGGACCCGACGTGTGCGTGAATGCCGACGACGTCGAAGCCGCGTTCGGCGGCCTCGAGGACGGTTTCGACGGCGCGCTCGGCCGGGACGCCGAACTTGGCATCGGCCCCGGTTCGCACCTTTTCGTGGTGCCCGGCACCGATACCGGGATTCACCCGCAGACAGAGCCGTCCGTCGTAGCCGCGCTCGGCGAGTCGGTCGATGGTATCCTCGGCGCCGGCAGTGATCGTCATTCGTGGCTGCTCGGCTGCCGCCTCGACGGCAATATCCAGGTCCGCCGCTGGCGGGTTGACGGCCGTGTAATGGACCTGGTCACCCGTTGCTCCGGCCGCGAGCGCTCGGCGGAGTTCTCCCGCGGACGCACACTCGATACCACCACCGGCTTCGAGCACGGTCTCGAGGACGTCGCCGAGCGCGTTGGCCTTCGCCGCGTACAGCACCTCCGCATCGGGGAAGGCGGCCTCGAGGCGGGCGTAGTTCTGGCGCACTCGCTCGCGGTCGAGGACGTAAAGCGGCGTCCCGTGGTCGTCGGCCAGGTCGCGAAGTCGGCTCGCGTCCCAGTCGGCCAGGCGACGAATTTGCGAGTTCGATGCGTCCGATACGGCGTCGCTCATTGATCCCGTAACACCTCTTCGCGTTCCGAGCGCTCGAGGGTGCGGTCCTCGAGCGCCGTGGCGACCACGGCTGGCTTGTAGGCCCCGCCCTCGAACAGGTCGTGGTCCCCGATGGACGATTCGACGAAGCGCGTAAAGGCCCGCCGTTCGGGCGGCAGTTCGCCGTACAGCACCTCCTCCTCGACGAGGTCGTACACCGGGATTCGCGGTGTCAGGAGCGTGTTCTCGCCGACGACGGAGTTCTCGCCGACGACGAAGCCGGAGGTGACCCGACAGCCAGCGCCGAGGGAAACGCCGTCTTCGACGATGACCGGCGCGTTCTCGACCGGTTCGAGGACGCCGCCGATGAGCGTGTTCGCGCCGAGTTTGGCGTTCTCACCAATCTGCGCACAGGAGCCGACAGTGTCACAGGAGTCGACGAGCGCACCGTCGCCGACGTGTGCGCCGATGTTGACGAACGAGGGGCTCATCAGGATACAGTTCGAGCCGACGCGAGCGCCCCGACGAACGACGGTCCCGTCGGGCGTGTTTCTCGAGCCACGGTCGCCGAAATCCGCCGTCTGAGCAAGCGGGAGGACGTCGTTGTACGCGACATCGCCGTACTCTCGAACGCGGGTTTCGTGGAGACCGAAGGTGAGCAAGATACCCTGTTTGACCCAGGCGTTTACCTGCCACTCCCCACCGCGGGGTTCGGCCGCCCGGACGTCGCCCGCCTCGAGTGCGTCGAGAAACGCGGCGAGGGAGGCCAGTTCGTCTTCGCTGACGGTGGATTCGTCGACGTCGTCGGTCTGGTAGCGGTTCCACAGATCGGTGATTTCGGATTCGAGTGCATTAGTGGACATATATGGATAATAATGGCTGTATTCGGGTATTGAGAGTTACGATGAGATCACGGTCGAAAAGTCGTATCGGCCGGGTGCTGCCCCAGCGAGCCAGACGGCCGCGTCGACGGCTCCCGCAGCGAACACGCCGCGGTCTTCGGCCCGGTGGGTCAGTCGCAGTTCCTCGTGGTTGCCCGCGAGCACGACCTCGTGTTCGCCGGTAATCGAGCCTGCACGAAGGGCGTGTACGCCGATTTCGCCGGCTTCGCGGGGCTGGTCACCCTCGCGACCATGCGTTCGACCCGTGAAGTCGCCCGCGGATTCGATTTCCTCGAGCAGTCGGTTTGCCGTCCCGCTCGGGGCGTCTCGTTTTCCGTTGTGATGGGTCTCGACCAGTTCGAGGTCGTAGCCGGGCAGGTTCGAGACGGCGTCGCCGATGATGTCGACGAGTGTCTGGACGCCGCGGGCGAAGTTCGGTGCGTGGAGCAACGGGATCGTATCACCGTAGGCCTCGAGTTGACTTCGCTGGGGGGCCGAAAACCCGGTCGTCCCCGTCACGAACGCGACGCCCGCTTCCGCACAGGCACTCGCGTACTCGAGCGTCGATTTCGGGCCCGTGAAATCGACGACTACGTCAGGATTGCGTTCTTCCAGCAGTGGAACGAACTCGAGTGCGGATTCGATTTCGACGCCCGCGACCGTCTCGATATCGGTCGACCGATTGACCGCGAACGCGAGCGAACAGTCCTCTCGCTCGAGAACGAGTTCGAGGACTGCCCGTCCCATTCGACCGGTTGCTCCGGTCACGCCGACGCTGACACTCATTACTCGACCTCCGCCCTCGAGACGTCGGCCGTCTCGAGTTCATGCAGGATCGATTCGAGCGGTTCGCGGTTCTCCTCGCGCAGGCGCGTCAACGGTGATCGAAGTCGACCGGGCCCGTAGCCGCGGATTTCCATCGCTTCCTTGACCGGTATCGGGTTGGTCTCGACGAAGAGTTCGCGCATCAGCGGCCCGAGTTCGTGATGAATCGCCCGAGCGCGCTCGTAGTCACCCTCGAGCGCCGCGCCGACCATGGCGACGGTTCGCTCGGGTTCGATGTTCGCGACAACGCTGATGGCGCCGCTTCCGCCGACCGATAGCAGCGGAAGTGTGAGTGCGTCGTCGCCGGAGAGCACGGAAAAGTCGTGCTCGGTCGTCCGTTCGACGATCTCGCCGATGACGCCCAGATCACCCTCAGCCGCCTTGTATCCGGCAATGGTTGGATGAGAAGCCAGTTCGACCACGGTGTCGGGTTCGATGGTCTGGCCCGTTCGGGACGGCACGTTGTAAACGATCTGTGGCACGTCGACGGCGTCCGCGATGGTCTGGTAGTGCTCGAGGAAGCCCTGCTGTTCGGGCTTGTTGTAGTACGGTGAAATCAGGAGGAGGCCGTCGGCACCGGCGTCGGCCGCTCGTTCGGAGAGTTCGAGCGCTTCGCGCGTGTTGTTCGAGCCGGTACCCGCGATGACGGGTACGTCGTCGACGGCGTCGATAACCGCCTCGACGACCCGGACGTGTTCGTCGTGAGTCAGCGTCGCGGATTCGCCGGTCGAGCCGACGGGAACCAGGCCGTCGACCCCAGCGGCCTCGAGGCGCTGTGCGTCGGTCTGCAGTGTTTCGAAGTCGATGCGTTCGTCGGCGTCGAAGGGCGTACACATCGCCGGGAAGACGCCCGTAAAGTCGATATCGTGTGTCATTGGTGTGGTCGGTGGAGTGGTGTGGTGACCGATCTCGAGAGCGTGTCTGACCGGTCGACTCCGCCTCGAGCGATGGTCACCTGATCGGTCGAAGTTCGTGCGTTCTGAGTCGCGCCCGAGACGAGGTTGCTACCCTCGCAGCGAGCACTCTCACACGCGTTTTTTCAGAAAACGAGGGGCCGCGTCGCTCACGGTCGACGAGCGACCCTCGAGTGTGACGCGGCGCATGTACCAACCCACGAACGCAACGGACTTATCGGTTGTGACTTTCGACAAATGCTGCCGCGCGTGGTATCACACGACACAGCAACGGACGGCACAGGAGAACGTGTCAATCCATATTGATTGTATCGGTCGATTCCCGCGACTTTTATACGGTGGAACCCCCAAACCATCTGCACATGACCGACTTTGGACTGAAAGTTCGAATGGCCGTCGTCGGCACGATCCTCTTCGGGTTCTACATGCTCGTGGCGACGTTCGCCCTGAGCGTCTTTGGCTTTGGGTACTGGCCCATCGTGGGACTGGGACTGCTCGTTTTGCCCGCCATCCAGTATAAGATCGGCAAGTGGGCCGCCCTTCGGGGGGCAGAGCCGATGCCGGAGGAGGGGCAGTATCAACAGATCCACTTCATGACCGACAAACTGAGTCGGAAGATGGGCATCGACAAGCCCAAACTCATGGTGATGGACATGGGCACGCCTAACGCCTTCGCCACCGGTCGGAAGGGTGCCGGCGTCGTCGTCGTCTCCACCGAACTCATTCGCTTGCTCGAGAAAGACGAACTCGAGGGCGTCATCGCTCACGAACTCGCCCACATCAAAAACCGGGACGTCGTGGCGATGGTCATCGGCAGCTCCATCGCGATGATGGTCGGATACGTGGCCTACTTCGCCGTCCTCATGGGTGGCGAACGCAATATCGGCACCTACGTCCTGGCGATGGCCGCCTCCATGCTGGCGAACATGCTGGTCACGGTCTTCGTCCTCGCCATCTCGCGGTACCGCGAGTACGTCGCCGACGACGACGCGCGCCAGGCCATCGGGGCTGGCGACCCGCTTGCCCGTGCCCTCGAGAAAATCTCTCGTGGCGCGGAAGGTCGGGAGTCGAATCTCGACGATAGCGTCAGCGCAATGGCTATTTTCAACGGCGACAAGGGTCTGATGGCGACGCTCTTTGCGACCCACCCGCCAGCCGAAAAGCGAATCGAAAAGCTTCGATCCTGAACCGCTTCCGCCATCGATTTTTACTGGCACACACTCGAGTAGCGGTGACGATGGCGTAACCACTATCACCCGGTGTCGTGTCAGTACAGCTATGACGGACGTTCATCCGGGCCAACGCGTTGCCGTTCTCGTCGACGCACAGAACCTGTATCACACGGCCCAGAGCATTTATAGCCGAAATATCGATTATTCCGCATTACTCGAGGGAGCCGTCGACGGGCGGGAACTCACGCGCGCTATTGCCTACGTCATCCGCGCGGATTCGCCCGAAGAGGAGAGTTTCTTCGAGGCGCTGTACGACATCGGCTTCGAAACCAAAATCAAGGACATCAAGCGGTTTTCCGACGGGACGAAAAAGGCCGACTGGGACGTCGGAATGAGCCTCGACGCCATCACCCTCGCCAATCACGTCGACGCCATGGTGCTCTGTACGGGCGACGGCGATTTCTCGCGACTCTGCTCGCACCTGCGTCACGAAGGTGTCAAGGTCGAAGTGATGGCGTTCGAGGCCTCGACCGCCGAAGAACTCATCGACGCCACGGACGATTTCGAAGACCTGGGTGGCGACCACGAGACGTATCTGCTCTAAGATACAATCCTAATAGCCATTTGGTACAATATCTATAGTGGAATACAATCGCACTGAACTCGACTCGAAGCCCTTTCCTCGAGCCACGCCAAACACGATCCAATGAGCACACAGGCCGAGTCCGACGAAGACGACGAGTTCGCGGACCTGCGGACCATCGCCGACTACCAGTTCGGGGCCGGAGCCGGAACCGCCCTTTTTCGCCCCGACGAACAGGCTAACCTCGAGGTGGACCGAACGACCTCCGGCCGGCCCCAGCAGATCCACGCCGCCGCCGGCCGACTCGTCTCGTACGGTACCGACGGCCGGTTTACCCTCGGCCTCGAGGGCGGCCGACGCCTCCACGAAACGCTCGAGTATCCCGCCTATCGGGTTGTCGTCGACGACGAGAGCGAACCGTTCGTTCGCGATGGGAAAAACGTCTTCTCGAAGTTCGTCCTCGAGGCTGGCGAGGAGATTCGGGCGGGTGACGACGTGGTCGTCGTCCACGAGCGCGGCGAAGTGATCGCCGTCGGGCGCGCCGAACTCGACGGGCGCTCGATTCTCGAGTTCGAGACGGGGATGGCGGTCCACGTTCGGAACGGAGCCGGCTCGACTTGAGGATGATTCGAGCAGTTTCCCAATTTTTCGTTTCACGGATTCCGTAACGGTGCTTGTCGACCGGTTTACTCGAGCCGACGCGCCCGGATCAAACACTTGTGGGTCGCGAACGACTCCACCCGTCCGTCCACCACCTCGATATCGAAGGCTGCTTTCGCGTCGGGGCTCGCCTCCCGGAGCAGCCGTTCGACCTCGCGTCGAGGCTCACCCGTACACGACTGGCCGTCGGCCCAGTCCTCGAAGTCGAGGTGCTTTTTCATGCGCTTGGTCGCCTCGATCTCGAACCCCGCTTCCCGTAGCCACTCGAGCCACTGCCCCGTCGTGTAGCACTCGACGTGAGTCGGGTCGCGAAGCCGTTCGACGCGGTTGATGAACGTCCCGAGGGACTCGTCCGCGGGAGCCACCGAGTCTTCGAAGGCGAACGTGCCCCCTGGCTCGAGCACGCGAGCGACTTCGGAGACGTATGTGACGGGGTCGGGAAAGTGATGGGCGGCGATCCGGCAAGTGACCGCGTCGAAGGTTCCGGGTGCGAACGGCAAGCGCTCGGCGTCGACGATGACCCCCTCGAGTCCGTCGTACGCCTCGAGTGCCGTCGCGACCATCGATGGGGCGGCGTCGGCGGCGATTACTGTGTCGAGGCCCCGGTCAGCGATCGCGTCGGCGGTGTGTCCGGCACCCGTTGCGACGTCCAGCGCCCTCGTCGCGTCGGCACACCAGTCGGCCAGTTGCTCGAGGTCGCCACCCTGCCGGTGGGCATCGCTCTCGAGGTAGTGGGCCGCGGCGTCGTCGAAGGCGGCGGCAACAGCCCGCTTTTGCTCGTCGTCGGGGCCATCCGATGGGCCGTCTTCGGCGTCGTCGTGCATAGCCGCAGTGGGTTCGCGGGGGCCGTGAACGTACCGTTTGGATCGACTTCTCGATTCGGCAACGGGAAGCCAGGCCGAGGAGAGCGGGTACGGTTCCGGTGGGTTTTTGGCCGCGGCTGGCGACCACTCGAGTATGTTTGGAGGAGGCGGCGGACTCAACCCGCGCAAGATGGAACAGATGATGAAGCAGATGGGCATCGACGTCGACGAACTCGAGGCCGAGGAAGTCATCATCCGGACGGCCGACTACGACCTCGTGTTCAACGACGCGGACGTCACCAAGATGGACGCCCGTGGCCAGGAAACTTACCAGGTCATCGGGACGCCCGAAGAGCGCGAACGCGGCTCGGCTGGTGGCGAAGCTGCTGGCGACAGCGGTGCTGAGGCCGATAGCTCCGCGATTCCGGAGTCCGACATCGAAATCGTGGCTGCCAGAACCGGTGTCAGCGAATCCGACGCGAAAGCCGCCCTCGAAGCCGTCGACGGCGACCTCGCCGCGGCTGTCGACCGACTCGAGTAACGTGGCAGACTCGAACGCAGACGCCCCGGATGACGAGCCGGCAGCGGATGCTGACGCCCTGGACGGGACAGGTGACGCTGACACGAAAACCGATACCGAGTCGGACGCAGACGACACTGGAGCAGACGAAGCGGCACAAGCCGACCTCGAGGACCGACCACCGGTGCTCCTCGTCCACGAGGACCGCGAACACCTGGTCCAGCCAGGCGAGGAGTTCGGCTCCGATCTGGGCGTCCTCGAGGTCCCCCGTGACGTCGAACCGGGACAGGCACTCGAGACCCATCTCGGCACCGAATTCCACGTCCGGCGCCTTCGCGGGCCGGATCTGTTCCACCACTTCGAGCGTACGGGTGCGCCGATGGTGCCCCGCGATATCGGCCTCATCATCGGCGAAACCGGCGTCAGCGTGGGCGACCGCGTCCTCGACACCGGCACCGGGACGGGCGTGCTGGCCGCATCGATGGCCCGCGCCGGCGCGACGGTCGTGAGCTACGAACGCAACGCCGACTTTGCCGACGTTGCCCGCGAAAACATGACGCTCGGCGGCGTCGCCTCGAGCGTCGACGTCCGCACCGGCGATTTGCGGGATGACCTCGAAGAACTGGCCGACGGGCCGGGTTTTGACGTCCTCACGCTCGATACGGGCAACGCCCCCGAAATCGTCGCCCACGCGCCGGACCTGCTGGTCGACGGCGGCTTCGTCGCCGTCTACAGCCCGTTCGTCGAAACCGCACGCGAGGCAAACGAGGTCGCCCACGAAGTCGGCCTCTCGAACGTCGTCACTCGAGAGACGATTCAGCGGGAGATGACCTTCGACCAGCGAGGTTCGCGCCCCTCGACGGCCCCCGTGGGCCACACCGGCTATCTGCTGTTCGCTCGAGCAGAGTGACCGAAAAGAGCGACCCTATTCCGATTGCTCGAGTAGCCATCCATGCTGATTTCGACGGGTGTGAATGTGACACACTGTCCTTACAAGCATATTACAATTGCAGCATGTTGAGCTACCCACGACTTCAGTCGTGGGATTCAGCGTGGACTCCCGTTCTGGCCTCAACTGAGCCAGGAGAATAGCCTCCGTTCACGTTCAACGTCCCGCTGTTCAAGCGCACGCCCAAGGGTGCGCCTCCGTCGTCGCCAGTTTGGTTACGACGGAGATACCGCAATCCGATGTTTTTTGCTGCGTTGTAATCCGCGTGGTTTTCGTACCCGCATTTCAGACATTCGAACGCCTCCTCGTTGCGGTTGTCTGGGTGTGTGAACCCACAGTGCGAGCAACGACGCGACGTGTTCTTCGGGTCAACCTGCTCCACGTCGATGCCGTCTCCCTCGGCTTTGTACTCGACATACTCGTACAGACGGTTGAAAGCCCACTTGTGTCCCCACGATGCGCCAGTCCGTTCACGAATGTCGGTTAAATCCTCGAACGCGATGACTGCACACTCGTTCTCACGGGCTTCAGCGACGATCTCGTTGGCTATTCGGTGCATCAACAACTTGAACCGACCTTCCTCTTTCCGTCCGACAGACTGGATGTTCGCGTGCGCCCAGCGCGTCCCGCACTGCTGGAGCGAACCACGTCGCTTTTCGTACTCGCGCCTCCAGTGGTCGAACTCATCGCCCGCCCAGAACGTTCCCGTCGAGGCGACGGCGAGGTTGTTCACGCCGAGGTCAACCCCGAGAACCGTTCCGTTCTCAGTGGTTGCCTGTTCCGACGTGTCGGACTCCACTTCCTTCTTGCAGTGGATGTGAAGAACCCAGTTGCCATCACGGTAGTGCAGTTCCGCACCTGACGTTTTGTATTCGTCTGAAAACAGGTACTCCGAATGCGGTGTGTCACTATCCTCGTCAGGCAGTACGTAGTCGGCTTCAATGCGGCCGTCTGTGGTGGCAAGGCTCACGTAGTCGTCGTGGAATGTGGCGGTACGTTTGTCGTAGACGACATGTGGACTGGTGAACGTCGGCTTCGAAGCTTTCTTGCCCTGTTTCCAGCGTGCGACGACGCTTTTGCAGGCTTCCGCTGCCTTGTTCCGAGCAGCCTGCACCAGTCCACCGTTGAATCCGTCTGTTTTCTCGCGCACATCGTCGTAAGTTTCGTCGTTCAGCGTGGTTTTGCTGGTGGTGACGTACTCGCCTTTGAAAGCGTGGTCAACGACGTACTGTGCCGACCAGAGGAATGTGTCTACGGTGTCTTCAAGGAGTACGGCGTCGTCGCTGTCCACGTCGAGTGCAACGGGGACAGTGCGCCGTACCTCCATATGTTATATGTAGCACTGGTATTTCTTAAACGCTGGGGTGTCAGCCTGCCACTGTAACGTGGTTTGATTCAGCAGTGACGGATTCATCCCACGGCTAAAGCCGTGGGTTTTCTCCTGTATATCGTATAACACACCGGTACCAATGGAAACAGACCCGTTCGGCCGCGCCATTCGCCACCACTATCTCGGGACACGGGATGAACCGCTAATCGACCGCGACGGCGAGGAGACGCGCGAACACGACATCGAACGATGGTATTTCGACACCCGCGAACCGAACGACTGGTTCGACGAGCGGCTCGAGGGCCCACTGCTCGACATAGGGGCTGGCGTCGGCCGGGACACGCTATATTACCAAGAAGGGTTCGAGACCGTCGCCCTCGAGGTGAGTGACTACCTTGTCGAGACGATGCGCGATCGGGGCGTCCGGGACGCCCGGCTCGGGGATATGTTCGCCCTCCGGGAACACTTCGAGCGGAACCGCTTTCGGTCGGCGCTGTCGATCGGGACCCAGTTAGGGTTGGCCGGGTCGATCGCCGGCGTGCGGAGATTTTTATCCGATCTCGCATACGTAACGACACCCGACGCAACCGCGATTCTCGATAACTACGCACCCGAACAGCCGCGAACCCGAGAAACCTTCGCCTACCGTCCAGATCCGGCTCCAGGACTGGCCTATCGCATCTTTCACTGTGTGTACGAGGGCGATGTCGGCCGGACGCTCCTGTTTAGGCTGTTCAGCGTGGACCGGTTGCGGGAGGCGACCATCGGTTCCCCCTGGGAACTCACCGACTACCGCTACGGCCTCCCCCACGAATCTGATGCCGAGGCAACCCAGTGGCTAGCCGTTCTCGAGAAGACGTAGAGCGAGTCGTGAGGCAGCGACTCGAGGGACAGTCCCCCGATCAAGCCATCAACGGTACCGATTTCGACCGTGATCAGTGGTCGTCTTCGCGCCACTTGTGTTCGCAGTTGCTACAGATGAAAAAACGGGTTTCGGACTCGTCGGCCGAGCGAATCTGCTGGAGGTACCAGTACGCCCGGTCGTGTCCGCACTCCGGACACCGAGCGTCGGTTTCCGGTAGGGACGTCTCCTCGGAAGATTCGATCACTTCCGTCGCTTCCTGGTCTTCGGTGAGGGTGTAGGCCGCGGTGTCGCCTTTCGGTTTGGTAAACCCGCAGCTGCCACACTCCCACAGGCCGTCGTTGGCTTTCATCATCGAGCCGCATTCGTCGCAGAATTCCATGTATCCGGCTACGGTGGGCGAGGATTATTAAAGGCGCGTTCTTCGAGCGTTCGCAAGTGGCCGCAGCGAGACTGCGTCGGGTGACGTCGCTCGCCCGTCTCCGGGTATCACCCCTCCCCTTCCGATTGGTACCGTTCGCCTACGGCTTCGGTCGGAAGCGTGTTGTGCAGGCTGTACTGCAGTTCTTCCCTCGAGGTATACCGGTCGCCCTGGGTAGCCGCCACGAGTTCACCAAGGTCTGCTTCCCCATCGGCGAGCAACAGGGTCGTCCCGTCCAGCGTGTTGGCCGCATCCTCTCGAGAGACCGGATAGGAAAGTTCGGCCAGGGCTTCCTCGAGACGACTGAGGTTGATGGTATCGTATGACACAGTAACAGGAACGTCCTCAATGGGCTTGTATCTCGTTGCTCCTCCGTCGAACAGTCACTCGGTCGGACAGGTTATCGTCGGATTCGGAACCATAAACCGACTCCAGTCCCCAACGAGGAGTAATGGACCCAGTCGGTCGGCTCGTGCGTGCGTTTCGTGTCGACCAACGGGTGCTCGCGCTGGCGTTCGCCCGGATGGCCGACGGGGTCGGCAACTCGTTTTTGATTATCGTCATCCCGCTGTACGTGGGTAGCGAAGTTGTCAGTGGTCGGACCTTCGGCCTCGAGGAAGCCGTCATCATCGGAATCATCCTCTCGTTGTACGGGTTTCTTAACAGTAGCGCCCAGCCGATTACGGGCAGACTTTCGGACCGCGCCGGCAAGCGAAAAGCGTTCATTCTCGTGGGTCTCGCAGGCCTGACGGTCACCAACCTCGCGTACGTCTTCGCGGGCAGCTACGCCCAGTTGCTCGTCATCCGTGGCCTCCAGGGAGTGAGCGTCGCGTTCATCGTTCCCACCTCGATTGCGCTGGTGAACGAACTCGCGACGACGCGCGACCGCGGCGGCAACATGGGCGTCTACAACACGTTTCGGCTGATCGGCTTCGGTGCCGGCCCCGTCGTAGCCGGGGCCGTCGTGGCTACAGGTCCGTACACGCTCTCGTTGCCAGCACTCGAGACGACCGGGGCACTGACGATCAGCGGTTTCGACGCCGCCTTCTACGTGGCGACGGTCACCGCCGCCATCAGCTACCTCATGGTCACCGTACTCGTCTCCGACCCCGACGCCACGAAAGCCAACGCGAGCGACGACCTGGCGATTGCGGTCCGGGACCCGACCGGCGACAAGCTCCTCGACCCGGTGTTCACCCTTGGAATCGCCACCCTCTTTCTGGCCGCCTCGATTGCCCTGTTCGCCACGATTCAACCGCAGGTGAACACCCACCTCGAGCAGGGATCGACCTGGTTCGGATTGCAGTTCGCGGCGTTCGTCCTCGCACAGATATTGCTCCAGACGCCGGTCGGACGAGCGTCTGACCGATTCGGTCGGCGACCGTTCATCGTCCTCGGAATGGTGTTGCTCGTTCCGACGACGGTCGTTCAGGGGTTCGTCCTTACCTCGGAAATGATGTTTCTCGCCCGGCTCAGTCAGGGAATTGCTGGCGCAATGGTGTTCGCCCCTTCACTGGCGCTGGCCGGCGATTTGGCGGGGGAGGGGGAATCCGGGACCAAGCTGTCCGTGCTGACGATGGCCTTCGGATTCGGCATTGCACTCGGGCCGTTTGCCTCGGGCGTCCTGATTAGCTACGGGTTTCAGGCACCGTTTCTCTTCGGCGGCCTGATCACCGCCATCGGTGCTGGCCTCGTCTATACGCAGGTCGAAGAAACACTCGAGCGCCCGGCTCGAGTCAGTGTGGCTGACGACGACTAACGAAACTCATTAATTGCCTCGAAAGACTGTCTCGAGGAGTGATATCGCACTTCAGGAGTGAACGTGTACACACCAATCACTGTGTCTCGAGCGGGATTTCGAGCGCACATGGAAGCCCTCGCGCCCACGCTCGAAGTCGCAATCTTCGGTACCCTGACGCTCATCGTCCTCGCCGGGCTGTACGTGAACCTTCGACTATACTGGACCCGGATCTGATAGGGTTTGTTGTGATCCTTTACCGGTCAGCAACGGACCGAAACGGTCGCTGACCAATAATCAGTTACAACAACCCTATGAGGGGCGTTCAGCGGGCTCGAGCGCTGCCATCACGCGTTCCGCACCGGCGTCCCCCGCGGCGACGGCCCCCTCGAGACGCAACTCCGGATACGTCGCCCTGCTGGCCGTGCCGGCATAGAACACGCCGTCAGCGACTGCCGTTTCCAGGTCGTACGGAACGACTCGCTCGAGATACCCTCGGCTCGTGATCGGTTTCGTCGTCCCAGTCGTCGTCTCCACCGACTCGAGGCCACCGCGGTCGAACGGTGGGAACAACTCGCCGAGTGCGGCGAGCCAGCGTCGCTCGAGATCCGCAGGTGGTGCGGATTCTGCGGACGATTCGTTCGAGCGAGCGTAGCGAACCATGGTGTGTACGGTCCGGTCGTCAGCCCGAGAATCGATGGTCGTCGGCGTGACGATTCGATCGAACGGTGCCGAATCGGCAACGAACACCTCGTGACACCCGGTCAACGCCCGCGTCGTCGAAATCGTGACGAACGTCGGCGTCACCGTCTCGATGCCGGCATCGTATTCAGTCAGTCGACCTATCGACTCGGGACCGGTCGCGATGACCAGGGCCTCGAGCGGCTGTGTCGTCAGCTCGCCATTCCGCTCGAGACGAACCGACTGCAGGCTCCCGGCCTCGGTTACGACGTCGGTCACTCGCGGGCGGGCCCGGACCTTTTCCGTGCCGATTTCTGCCACCAGCGCGTCCACGAGCGATTGGCCTCCGCCCTCGAGCACTCCACGTCGTCGCGTCTCCCGCCGCCGTCGCACCCACTCGAGCAGCGGGGCCGCCGAGAGTGCATCCGCCCCCGCACCGAATCGGCCCTCGAGAACAGGTGTCCAGATGGCGGCAGCGGTCTGTTCGGTCGAGCTGGACTCGAGGTGCGACTTGAGAGGGACGTCGTCATAGTCTTCGGGGTGGATTGGTATCGACCGACTGATGCCGAGGCGTGCGTCCCCGTCGCGAGCGATACCCGCAAACAGCGCCTCGAGACGAACGGTCTCGCGAAGTGACAGGCGAGGGTGGGCTGCCCGCTCGGTCCGTGTATTGAACGGGTGAATCGTCCCGTCGTCGTAGAAGCCGATACGGGCTTCGTCCCACGCGAGACGATGCTCGAACCCGAGATCTGCGAGGAGCGACCGGGTACTCGAGTCCGATGGGTGGAGTCGGGCAGTAGGCCAGGCGTGAGCCGGCATAGCGTCGACAGTTGACTCCGCGAAGACGGACACGTCGTAGCCCGCCCGAGCCAGCCGGTAGGCACACACGAGTCCGGAGAGCGAATCGCCGACGACACCGATCATGTCTCGAGAGGGGAGCCCACGGCTCTTTGGCGTTGTGGAAGCGAGGAATCGGCACAACAAACACACCCTTCGCTACATTTTTGGGTCCGCTATGGGTACGAGTGTGCATGCGTACCGTCCGGGCACCGGCGACGAGTGCGAACCTGGGGAGTGGCTTCGACGTCTTCGGACTCGCACTCGAGACACCGGCCGACGTGATCCGTGTCGAACGGGCGAGCGAGACATCGATCACGGTAACGGGTGTCGGGAGTACCTACATTCCCGAGGACCCGGGGAAAAACACCGTCGGCGCGGTCGCCGAGGCGCTCGATGCGCCAGCACGAATTCACATCGACAAAGGCGTCAGGCCGGCCTCTGGCCTCGGTTCCTCGGCAGCCAGCGCCGCCGGTGCAGCAGTGGCCCTGAACGCCCTCTACGACCTGGGACGCAGCCGAGAAGAACTCGTGGCAGCCGCCGCGGAAGGCGAGGCGCTCGTTTCCGGCGAGGCCCACGCCGACAACGTCGCTCCCTCGCTGTTGGGTGGCTTCACTATCATTACTGACGACGGCGTCACACAGGTCGATACCGATCTCTCGCTGGTCGCCTGTCTCCCGGAAATCGTCGTCTCCACTCGAGATGCCCGCGGAGTCATCCCCGATACCGCATCGCTCACCGATGTCGCTTCGACCGTCGGCAACGCCGCTACCCTCGCCGTCGGAATGACCAGAGACGATCCTGAACTCGTCGGCCAGGGCATGGATGATCCCGTCGTGACCCCCGCTCGAGCGGCCCTGATCGACGGCTACGACGCGGTCCGAACGAGCGCCCTCGAGGCCGGTGCCACGGGCGTCACCGTCAGCGGTGCCGGCCCCGCCTTGCTCGCCGTCTGTCGCGAGGGTCGCCAGGGAGCAGTCGCCGGGGCGATGATCGACGCCTTCGACGACGCCGGCGTCGAGAGTCGCGCCTATCAGACGAACGTCGGTGACGGCGCGGTTCTATACGACTAATACGGACCCGGGTCTCACGGTCGCGATGGCGCCTACGTTCGGGTATGGTGCCGAACTCGAGTGTGACACTCTCTGTTCGAACGTAGTGAACCGGTATCGGCAGTTACCAATCCTAATGAGGGAATCGGTGCTACATTGGGACAGCAACCCCCTATTACCTGCCATGGGAGCTATCCGCGACGGCTTGCTCGCACTCGTCGCACTCTTCGTATTCGGCCTGCTTGCACTCCTCTTCGAGACGTCCCTCTCGAAGTGGGCCTTCGCCGTCGGTTGCGGAGCCACGCTGGCATTCGAGAGTCTCACAATCCGGTACCGAACGACCGTTCGAACGGTGTGGGAGCGACCGCGCGTGCAAGCGACAATCCTCACCGCGGGCATCGGTATGGGGATTCTTGGTGCCTTTCTCGCCCCAAGATACGTCCTCGCTGCCGGTATCGGGGCGCTGGGAACCTATCTATTCCTGCTCGGAGTACTGACTCTCGTGAAACGCTATCAGCGGTAACTCCTCTCGCTCGAGCCGAGAATCGTATCGGTGACGAACTCGCCGCAGGCTCTAATAGGGATTATCGTAGCCATCCGAGGGTCCCGAAGTCCGGCTTTCGGCGTTGTATCTCGGTTCTTCGTTGGGAAACGATGAACTCCTCCGATAAGCCCTGTCTGTGTGAACGATTGTCGACACTGGGACGATAGCGGCAATCGGTTCGGTCCGTGCCCTATGCGGCGACGAGGAGGACGTAGTATTCGTCCTGGGCGCTATCGTAGTGGAGGCCATTCCACCTGTCTGCCAACCATCCCGGTTCGGTGGTGCGGATGGAACTGGATGTCCGTCCTCCCTCGAGCACTGCTGCATCGATTCTGACCATCCGGACGATGAGTTCGCCGTTCGAGGTCGTCCACGATTCATGATTCGGCGTGTATGCCGTATCGACGGCCTCGAGAAACACGCGCTCCGGCGGGAGGGTACCGTCACGGTATTCGACTGTGTACGGCGTTCCATACGTTACGTTCTCGAGTCCGGCAACGCCGTTGGCAGGTATCATTTCACCGAACGCGATGCTCGCGTGGGCCGTCCCGTGTTCGTTTCTGAGCGTAATCGTCTTCGCATCAATTTTCACGGATTCGGCGTCGTGTGCGTAGCTCCCGCTTGCCTGGTAGTTACTCCCGGCGACCCTGTCGATGGTGTTTGCCGCCTGATTCGCATCCGGTGGCGGTCCGGATGGGACGCCAAGTGCGACCCCGGCGATGGCGAAACTGACGATCGCGACGGCCATCCAGACGTACCAGGCATCGACCGGGGCCTCCCAATCCATACCCGAACTGGTCTCGTTTTCGTACTTAAATGAGTAGATCGACCAGGCCGACAGCGACGATGTAAATTGGCGTGGCGAACACGAGCGACCGACCGACGTTATACCCGATGAGTGCGCGGTCGAGGCCGTGTCGAAGCGCCAGTGATAGCGGCGTCAACAACAGACAGAGGGTGAGTACGTAGACGCCAACAACGGTTCCCAAGGAATCAACCGCCAACATCTCCTCGGCAATCGTTTCGTCCTCGATGACGTGTTCGGCCATCAAGCCGGCGAGGGCGACCGTCGACCCGGCGATCAGCGGGCCGAAATACGAGGCCGTGTTCTCGAGCGTACCGGTGACCATCGTTAGCTGTCGGCGCGTTTCCCGTTCGACCTCCTGTAGCTCCTCGAGGTGGTCGGCCATCTCGACGATGGCCCGGCCGGCCGGTCGCCCCTCGTCAGCGGCGATGGCGAGCAGTCGGGCCATGCCTCGCGCTCGAGCGCTCGGGACGTCCCGAAGTGCCCCGTAGTCGCCGAGAAACGCCCCCTGGACGCCGATGTGGAGCCGTTGTTGGACGCCACTGGCGGCCTCGAACACGTCGCCAGTTTCGGCAGGGACGCGGTCGGCTGCGAGTTCGATGGCCGCCTCGACGGCCTGTCCCTCGGTCACTTGCCGGCCCACGAGGTAGAGCGCGTCGACCAGATGTTCTTCGACGTCCCGGACGTTGTTTCGGACCATCATTATCGGGCGAAAGAGGGCCAGGAGCGTTACGCCGAGGCCCATTCCAATCGCCGCAATCGGTGCGAGATACGAGGGGCCGAGTAGTGCGGTGAGAACGGAGGCCACAACACCGGCGGCGAGCCCCCACGTCAGTCTGAACCAAAGCTGATCGGGGATATCCGGATGGTCGTGCGGAACCGATGGTGGGGGAAACGCGACGGGTCGGCGTACGAGCAACCAGATGCTCGCTACGACGATGACGAGGGGCAAGAGGACGTTGTAGACGGCGATGAACAACCAGATATCGACGGGGTATTCGACGATAGCGGCCGCCGGAACAAGGGCGACGAGCGCAAGCGGGAGCAAGATACCGAACGCGTAAAGGGCCGTCGTTGGCCCTCGAATCGCGTTCGTAAACGCTGCCATCTGGTCTTCTGTCCCGTGTAAGATTGCCGTCAGCGCCCGATCCAACGTCCGGGTTCGCTCACCCGCGGGCGCGTCCTGTGCGGTCGAAAGCAGATAGCTCGAGCGACGGAGCGCCGGGAACCACTCGGCCCACTCCTCGGCGAACGTCAGGAGGCCGGATCTGGGCGTCCCCATCGCCCGGTCGATGTGGCTCGAGAGACTGCTGGCAAGCGGTCCCTGTCCGGTATCGGCGGCGAACCGGATGGCGTTTTCCGTCGACGGCTGGATCCCCATTCTGAGGACGGCTCTCCCGATGAGATTTGGCGTGTCTCCGAGTGCCTCCGTCCGGCGAAGTGCCGCAAGCACGTGTGGGGCGGTGTGAACGCTGTGGACGACGCCAAGTGCGACCACCAGCATCACGAGCGGGACCACGTACCACTGCAACGGTGTGAACACCAGCGGAACCAGCAACGGCATCGAAAGTGCGCCCGCCGTATACCCCGCTTTGACGATCGTTTCGGGTTCGATCGACGACTCGATGAACTCGAGCGAGTCGGCCAGGTCGTCGCTCGCCGAGACGTCGGTGGGGTACCACCCTGCAAGCGTCCGGACTGCTGATGTGAGTGCCTGCATGTATTACTCGAGTCTGTGCTGTGCGTACGCTGAGGCGACTTCCTGTGGACTCGTTCGGCCGTCAGTAGCGAGCGATTCCATCACCCGTGTGCGACTGTCGATGGCCGAGCGGATATCGGCGTACGCTTCGGTGGGGCCAGTTAGTTGTTCAACGAGGTGGCTCTCGCCGCGGTCAATTCGCCCCGTCGGTGCCGCCTGATCCCCGGCCATCTCGTACAGCGGCTCGAACCAGATGTCGTCGCCACTCCCGAGTACCTCTTCGATTCGTGCCAGGCGACGTTTCTTTCCGTCGGGTGTCTGGTACGACTGTGTTGTCACAACGAGGTCGGTCACACCGAACGAAGACGGCTCCACCTGTAGGTCAGAGACCACGCGCTCGTACACGTCATCCGCCCCGTCACCGTGGATCGTTCCGAGTACGGCGTTGGCGTTCGCTCCGACTCGCATTGCCTCGTAGAGAACCCGGGCCTCCTCACCACGGATCTCGCCGACGACCAGTGCGCCATCGCCGAGGCGCAACGCCGTCCGCAGTGCTTGCGCGGGGGTGATCTCCGGTCCGTCCTGGCTGCCCGTTCGTAACGCCTGTACGTCGCGGTCGACTCCCTGCAACGGACGGACGGGCAGTTCTGGCGTGTCTTCGATGACGACCGTCCGCGTATCGGGTGTGAGTTCGTACAGCAGGGTTCCGAGCAATGTGGTCTTTCCTGCCCCTCGCGTTCCGGCGATCAGCGCCGCTGCGTTGCGTTCGATGGCGACGGAGAGAAACGCCGCCACTTCGGGCGTCATCGTCCGGTTCGCAACCAGGCCGGGGAGGGTAAACTGGTCGTCAGCCCGTTCGCGGAACGCGAACGCAACCCCGTCGGCGACGGGATCGCTCACCCCGGCGATTCGAATCCCGGTGCCGTTGCCGAGATCGACCGTCGCGTCCACCGTCGGATTCGCTCGAGAGAACGCACGACCGCTCGTTCGGCGAATCCTCGAGGCCAGCGACTGCGCGCCGTCGTCCGTGAGGTGAACGTTCGTCGCCATCGACTCACCGTCACAGACGAGCCGAAGCGGATTCTCCGAAACGGGTGCGGTCGCGTAGACGTCGCTGATTCGCGGGTCGGCGAACAGGTCCTCCAAAACCCCGTATCCGGCGGTGTGTTTCGACAGCACAGGGGCCAGGCGCGGGTCAACCGTCCCTTCTGTAACGTGTTCGATCGCTCGAGAGGCCGCCCGATCGCCGTCGACGCTGCCGTCGGCAATCGCTTCGTACCCCGCCACGAGGATAGTTCGTTCGGCGGTCGAGAACGCCGTTTCGACGAGGTCGAGGGTGTAACAGGGGACGCTATCCGGTCGGTCGTAAATTCGGGCCTCGCTCCCGGTATCGAGCACGGTGACGTCACGCAACCGTGCGCCCCGACCGACAGATCGGTCGACGAACGAGTGGCCGATAGTGAGTCCGACCGTTGGTGTCAGAATCTCGCTGTAGGAGTCGATGGTCCGTGATTCACTGAGAAGCCCCGAACTCGAGCCAATATCGGCGACTGGATCGGCCCGCGTTCGCAACTCGTCGGCGACGGCGAGTGGATCCGTCTTCGCGCTGTCGGCAAGTCGGCCGTTCCGATCTCCGATCATATCGATAAATCGGCCCGCCGCAGCCAGCAGCGAGAGTGCCGCTTCGCCGTACCGGTATTCGAGGCCGTTCGATCGGACGACGATTCCCTCGACTTCGCGATTCTCGAGTGACTCAATGACGGCCTCCCGGCATGCTGTCGCAGAGGCGAGTTCGGCGTTGCCATCGCAGTCATCGGCATCGACGATGAGCGTGTTCTCCTCGAATTCATGGTGACACGTACACGCCTGTCTCCCGCTGTCGGTGTCGTCGCTCCTTCCCAGCGAGCCGAGCCCGACGGCGTCGAATATGGCCGCGAGAGTGGACTCGTCCTGTGACATGCCGGTTGTTGACTCGTTATTTGATTTAAAATCACACACGGGAAACGACGATCAGATCCTCGTCGTTTTCGTCCATTTCGAGCGTGAGCGCGAGGGTTTGTTCACCGGTCCCCTCCAGTACGACGGTCCGGTTCGCGTGAGCATCGCTTTCGACGATGGGTGCGTCAACGAACGCCGTTCGCACGGCACGGCCTCCATACTGGTACCGTGCCACGCTACTTTCCTCGCTAACCCGTTCGATCTCGAACGCGTTGAGCGAGTGACTGGTCAGCGAATCGTCGGGCAACGTGATCGTGACGACCCGCTGTGGGCTGGGATGACCTGGCGGTGGCATTTCCTCGTGATCGAGCAGCGACACCGCCGCGTCATTGATATCGGTGATCGCGTTCGTTGCATGTCGGTCGGTGTTTTGCCCGGCGGCGTAGTCGACTGCCGGGACCGACATCGCGAGTAACAACACGGCCAGAATCGCGGCGAGAACGTATCTGATCACGACAGTTTCGAGAGAACACGTTTGAACACGTTCGAGTCGTGCGATTCTTCCGTCGGTTTGGTATCGTCCTGGTCGTCGGTTTCGGTCACGCCGGCGTCACCGGCCAGTTGCGTGTCGACTGCGTACTGATCCGCTTCGGGTTTCGGTTTCGTCGCGGGCGTGGCTGGTTCGACGACCGCATCGTCGTTGGTCGTTCCAGACGCTCGAGGATCGGTTGCCGTCTCGAATATTTCATCGACCGCTTGCTCGACGGCCGCTTCGCGCCCCAATCCGGGCTCGTAACAGTTTTCGTTCCCTCGCTCTGACGAGTCTGCTTCGGAATCGGCGCCGTGACTTTCCTTGAGCGGGGCCGGAGTGTCGCTGGTCCCGGTCTCAGTGGCAAACGTTCTGTTCGATTTCCTGTGGTCGTTTTCGAGGTGTGCCGACAGCTCGTCGACCCGTTTTTCCAGCCGGTCGACCGTTGCGAGAGCGACGTTGGCCTGTTGCTCGACGTTTTCGTTGACCCGCTCGACGTTGTTGACAAAGCCTTCGACGGACTGGGTCGCTCCGTCGATTTCGGCAATTCGTCGCTCGTGGTTTTCGAGACGCTTTTCGAGACGTTCGACCGCGTCGCTGAGTGCGGCCAGATGGGCGATGTCGTCGAAGGTTTGCTCATCATCGACGACGACCCGCTCGACGGCGGCCAGTCGGTGTTCGATTCGGTCGATGTCGGTCATGTCGCGTTTTGGCTCCCATTCGCATTTAAATCTCGACACTGGCGGACTGTATCCAACGCGTTGTAGTGGGTCGTGTACCTATCGGGATACTCGAGTCGATCCGTTTCCGACTGAACGTCTCAGAACTCGTACGAACCGATATCAGTCGCTGGTCGCTCGAGATAGCCACTGTTCACCGAGGACTGTCTGTTGAGACCTCACTCGCACGGGGGCTATCACCGCCGTGGGGCGTGTCCCGCAACCGGACCTGTGCGGCGTGAATCGTCTCCGTCGCATCGTCGATCACCACGACTTCCCCCGGCCGCTCGGGCATCCGATCTGTCAGCGAGGCGTTCATGTACGTCGGCTGGGCTGCCTCGAGGGCCTGGAGATCAGCCTGGGACGTGAGTCGATGCGAGATGATCACGTCGGACTGGGAGATTCCCACGGCAGGAACAGCGCTCGGACGCTGGGTCGCGGAGACGAGGCTGACTCCTGGGGCGCGCCCGCGCGTGAGAATCGTTTCGAGGGCTGGCTGGGCAACGCCCGAAAAGAAGGTGTGGGCCTCGTCGATCATGAGCCACGGCAGTCGGTCGATGGTCCCATCGATTCGAGCGCGATACAGCGATTCGGCGATACCACGAACGACGGCGTTCATCGGCGCAGCATCCAGGCCGGAGACGTCGACGACGGTTACTTCGGGGCCGGACAGATCATCCGCATCGATCCCATCGGCGTCGAACACGCCCCAGGAGTCGGCCAGATCGAGGTGGTTCGTCGCCACCCGTTTGTCGGCAGCGGGCGCATCCGCGGCGTCGATGGTCAACCGCATCTTTTCGAGCGTCGAGGCCCGCTGGGCTGCCCGCCAGAGGAGGCTTCCGGCTCCGCTCTCAGTCGAGAGGCCGACGAGCGCACACCACGACTGGGGATCGAGGGCAGCAGGGGTGACGGCTGGCCGCTCGAGAACAGTTGCAGGGACGGGATCGCGGTCAGTGTGTCTATCCGTGGTATCGCTTTCGTCATCACAAGGTCTACCAGTCACCGTGGCAGTGAGTGAAGCAAAGACACCCATCGGGTCGACGATGACGGGGGCGACTCCGTCCGACCGGGCGAGTTCTTCGGCGATGACACCCAACGTGAACGATTTTCCGTAGCCACGTTTTCCGACGACGAGCATCGCGTGTGGTCCATCCAGGTCGAGGCCCAGTGCTGCGCCGAAGCTTCCGTCGAGGGCTCTGTACGAGCCGAGATGTCCGACTGGGCCGCCGCTGGTATCCGACCCCCGTCCGATAACGAATTTCACGCCGCTTGGTAGGGACGTTTTGGGCTATAAAAATCGGGGCCGAACTCTCGAGTGAGCGCTTCGAAATTTAAGTACGATACCGAAACAACGACGGTATGGATCACCAACGGTCTTTCGTCAGTCGTTCGAGCCGGGCCGAAGGAGTTGCCGTCGCGTTCGTCGGCAGTACAGGCCTCATCGGCAAGATTGTCGCGTTCGTAGCAGGCCGTCCGGCAGACGGAGACCCTCGAGTTCGGGTGCAATGGGGTGTCCGATGACCACGCTCCCCGTCGAAGTGCTCATCGGGATTGCTTATGGGCTCCTCATCGGGACGGTTCTTGCGTTCGTTTTCGGGATTGTAGGATTTTGCTACCGATACTACGGGAAGCAGTCGATCTCCCAACTCGTCGTGATCAGCGGTGCTGTCCTCGCTGGCGCAGTTCTCGGGCATTTCATAAGTGTTCTCGAGGTAGCGAGTTCGGTCGCGTTGCGTCTCTCGATTGCGACCGTTATCGTCGTGTTGTTGACGCTGTATGCGACCAGCCAGGGCGATCGACTCGCCGCTCAGTTTCCTCGTGGGAACGCCCAGCCGACGGTTCGCGGACGAACGCTTTCGGTGGAAGCGGTCGATTCGGTCGATGCGATGGGACAGGTGACGATTCGGTCGGCCGGTGACATCCGAGACATCGAGGGCTACCCGCCGCTGGATCCGGCCCTTCGCGAGACGCTCGAAAACGGCGTCTGGCGGTTGCCGGTCGATCTCCCGCTACTGGCCCTCGAGTCTCGGCTCGAACGACAACTCCGTCAACACCACGATCTGGAAACCGTCTCGGTCTCGATCGATGCATGTGGGCGAGCCACCATTGCCGGATCGCCCCCGGCAAAAGGCGTCGGAAGACAGGTGCCGAACGGATGGCGAGCGGTGTCGATACCGGCCCTTCTGCCAAGCGGTCTCTCCTCGGGCGATCGCGTTCGTCTCGAGATGGAGACGGGGTCGGTAACCGGACAGGTATTGAGTACGGCGGATTCGACGAGGACGGCCGATGCCAGGAGGCGGCTGACGATCGCCGTTCCGACGACGGATGCCGGTGCTGTGCTCGATGCCGACCGCGCTCGCGTCGTCGTCGTTTCGGCTGGGGCTACCCATGCGTTCGAAGCCGTTTCGAAACTCGAGCGAGCCGGGAAGACTGTCCGCCGACTCGTTCTCGATACGGAGACGCTGGGGGCTCTGGAGTCGACTGATGGGTTGCTCCCGTTCGCCGTCAGGTCGAAATCCGACGGATGGGTGTTCGAACCGCCGGTATCGACGCTCGAGGACGGTGACGACGTGATGATCGTTGGCGACCGTACTCGACTCGCTGCTCTCGTCGATGTCGGTCGACCGAGGGGGCGTCCGGCAACGATGGAGGTGACCCGATGAACGTGCTTCCCGTCGTTGCGCCGGCGTTCGTCTCCGAGTGGACCCATACCGCCCTGTTGAACATCCTCGGGTTCGGTCTCCTGGCGGGCGTGATGGCTATGGGGACCGCGTTCGTGTACCGCCGAGCGACTATTCGTCCGATCCCCGTTGGCACAGCTGTCGTCCTCGGTGTGGCGTTTCCGTCGTTGTTGTTGGTAATCGAAGCGATTATGCAGGGGATCCTCATCGAACCGTCGCCGCTGATCGGCTACGCGAGTGGTCTGTATATCCTCGGGGTCTTTACCGGTAGCGTCCTCGCGTCTGCCACTGGCCGACACGTTGGTGATCACCTCGCCTGTGGCGTCTTCGACATCACGACACTCGAGGCTGGAGGGTCCGTCGCCGAACTCGTTCGATCGGCCGAGTTGGCAGTTTCCCTCACAGTGCCGGATCGGATTGGAGATGTTCCCGGCTATCCACCCGTCGGTCCGGAACGCAAACGAGTTCTGGCCGGCGAGACGCTGTTGTTTCCCCGTCGACTCTCGCTCGAGGAACTCGAAGATCGACTCTGCCGTCGGCTCGAGGAGGATTACGGCATCGGACAGGTCCACGTCGAGTTTGGGTCCGATGGGGGTATTGAGCGGCTGGCGCTGGGTCGTCGGTCGACTGGTCTCAGTTCGACGGTGCCGCCGGAAACGGGACTGATTGCCGTCGAGTGTGATCCATCGCCGCGCTCGAGCGCCGGAGACCCGGTCGAACTCTGGTTGGATTCCGACGGAGAGCGCCACCTGGTGACCACTGGTCAGTTACGTTCGACCGCCGACGATGTCGCGTCGGTTCTGATCGACGATGGCGGCCTGGGGGTATTCGACGCGGATGATGGCGGTTCCTATCGGTTAACCACCCGTTCGGATTCACCACACGACGCTCACCACCTCGTTGGGCTGATTCAAACGGCCGATGAGACGGTAACGAAGACGACGGTCGAACCGGATGATCCTCTCGATGGCGAGTTCGTCGACTGGTTGCCAGCAACCGTGTTGGTGCTTGAGCGAGCGGGCGAACTGGTCGCGTTCCCCGACGGACGTGAAACGATTCGAGCGGATGACACGGTGTATGCTTTTGGGTTACCAGCGGATATCGAGACACTCTGCAAACGCTCTGAGACGTCCCTCTCGACGTAACCGTCGCCAGTGAGAATAGATCTGATATCGCGTGGTATCGTGTTGAAATTTATAACCCATAGCGACGCTAACCGTTGCTATGGTCGAGGTCGATTCGAGTACGGCGTACGCAGATGGCGTGGCGTTCGTCACCGTAACTGTCCGGAACCCGCAGACGACTGCTCAGCGAGTGTGTCTGCGCATCTCCGTACCGACGTGGGCACCGCAACGGGGTGGACTGTCGGCCCCAGCATGGAACGGGGATACCTGGGAGGCTGTCGTCGGTCCGGGTCGATGCCGCGGTCTCGGATTTGCTTCGCCGGTTGAGAAATCCGAATGCTTGGGGAATCCCGTCGAAGTCGTCTCGGTGGACCGAGCCAGAGACGTCGAGGCGGCCACTGCCCAGCCCGAGGCGATTCTGGCTGACCTCGATGCCTGGTCACCGACAACTGACATCGTCACTCGAAATCGATGATTATCGCTGTTAGTGGTGGGAAAGGGGGTGTCGGTAAATCGACGCTCTCGCTCAATCTCGGCTACGAACTCGATGCCGTGATCGTCGATGCGGACCTGGCGACTGCTGACCTTCCTGCGGGTGCTGGACGGGGTCCTAATTTACACGACGTGCTGGCCGGCCGAGCCGAACCGATGGCAGCCGTCGAAACGGTGGGACCTATCCGGTTGCTCCCCTGTGGACGGACGCTCGAGGGAGCCCGAGCGTCGAAACTCGTCGAACTGACGCGCGTCGTCGAACGCCTCGAGCGTCAGTGTGGGCGCGTAGTTATCGACTGTCCTGCTGGTCTCGCTCAGGACGTCGGCGTCGAACTCTACAGTGCGGACGTTGCCGTCCTCGTTACGATGCCAAACCGCGTTGCCTTACACGACGCGTATCGAACTCGGCGTCTCGCACTGGACGTCGAGACGCCCATTGGGTCGGTCGTTCTCAACCAATGTCGGTCCACGGATGCCGAGGACCTGGTCGGACAGGTCGAAGCAAAGATGGGGGCACCGGTGACGGTGATCGAACGCCGAGCGGACATTGCAGCGGCACAGGCGGCGGGCCGTCCGCTCCGCACCGAATCGCCCACGTCGCCAATGCTCGAGGGGTTCGATTCGATCACCTGGGCGATAGAACGGTGTGAACGCCATCTTTCCGGTGGAATCGGCGTTCTGTGAGTGGCTCGAGTGCAATCTGTGCGGTGATCAGTCGTCGGTCTGTGTCCGTTGCAGTTTCTCCGGATCGATAGTTCGCCCGGTGAAAGGGAGTCGTCCTTGCAACCACTCGACAGGTGGCCAGTCGTTGAGCTGCTCGGCGATGACGGGCACGGCGAGGATCAGGCCGGTTGCTATAGCGTATCCGACAATTTCGAGCGTCCACTGTGCGCTACCCAGGTCGGGCGTTCCGAGAACCGATGTGGCCGTTCTGAGCGCGATAATCAGTGGAAGACACAGATAGGCCAGAAACAGGATCGAGGCCCCTCGAGGATTCGACGACGCGTCTGCGATAGTGTACCACGCAACGGTCGCTCCCAGGGAGGCACCGGTGGTCATCGTCGTGAACTCGGTGGAACCCAACAGGAGGGCCACGAGCGCAATTACACCGGCAAGGATGAACACGAATCCCGGTTCTGGCGTGGAATCTCGGAGAAGAATCGCAACGAATAACAGCCCCACAATGACACCGACGAGAACGTCCCCGACGTAGTGGACGCCGATAACGATCCTCGAGAACGCGATGAGCAAAATGACTGTCCCGGCCAGAAAATAGCGTTGGGCGCGAGTGCCGGTGTCTGCGACGACAGCGAGCGATCCGTAGAACGCTGCCGAGCCGAGAGCGTGGGCACTCGGAAAACTATAGCCGCCGTATCCATCAGCAAGGTCCGGGCGCGGGCGAACGAATATCCCCTTCATCCCGGCACTGATCGCGAGCGCGCCGATGCCGATGGCGATGACGAGTACCCGTCGTTGCCGACGGGATTCGGCACCGAACCAGTACAAAAGCGTCGCAAAGATGATCAACGCTGCGCCGTCCCCGAGGTGGGTGAACAGTTCGAAAAACGTGATTCCCCACTCCGGCAGTGCCTCTCGGATCGCCTCGTTCGTCGACTGATCGAACAACAGCGACTCGAGTGCCTCACGAACCATGGTCTATAGTGCCATATGGAGGTCCTATTAAAATGGTTACCGACCTCGACAGAAATTCTGTCACCAATATAACCGGTCTTCCAGCCTTCGGAAAGAGCTTTCCCATCGGTGTTCACATACTATCGCATGAGCGATCTGCGGAGCCCTGCTGAAACGGCTATCCGTCAATGTCTGGGTCTCGAGTCGGAAGAATCGTGTGTAATCGTCACCGACGACAAGCGCGAACCGATCGGTGAGGCGCTGTATGACGTGGCGAGTGAAACGGCCGATTCGACGGTCATCGTTTGCTATCCGCCGGGTGATACTCACGGCAGCGAACCGCCGGAACCGGTCGCTGCGGCGATGGCCAGTGCTGACGTCGTCCTCGCACCCACGACCAAGAGTTTGAGCCACACCAGAGCCCGTACCGAGGCCAACGAAGCCGGTGCGCGGGTTGCCACCCTACCTGGCATCACTGAAGACGTGTTTATCACGGGACTGGATGCCGATTACGAAACGATCGCGGCCCACTGTGCGGACGTCCGCGAGCAGGTCGACGATGCCGACGAAATCCGCGTGACGACGCCAGCCGGCACCGATATTACGTTCGGTATCGGTGATCGTCAGTTCCTCTCAGATACCGGTATCGTCCACCAGTCGGGGCAAATGTCGAATCTCCCCGCCGGCGAGGTGTTCGTCAGTCCCGAAACGGGTGACGGAACGTTCGTCGTCGACGGCACGATGATGCCACACGGACGGCTCGAGGACGGACAGACACTCGAGTTCGACGTCGAAGACGGACTCGTCACACGAATTTCTGACGACGATATTCGCGAAACTGTCGAGACGGCCGCCGAAGAAGCCGGCAATGACGCCTACAATCTCGCCGAACTCGGCATCGGAACGAACGTCGCCGTGACCGAACTCGTGGGGAGCGTCCTGCTGGACGAAAAAGCTGCCGGCACGGTTCACATCGCCATCGGCGACGATGCGGGTATCGGCGGCACTGTCGAAGCCCCGATCCATCTCGACGGGATTATTCGCGATCCGACCGTGTACGCCGACGGCGAGCCGATAACGTTGCCATCGAAGTGACTTTCGGTTTCTCGAGCCGGTTGTATCCGTTGGCCGCCTTTCCCGGGCCAGTTCAATCGCCTTTTAGGGACGGAGCCTGTATGTGGCCCGTATGAGCGATACACAGGACCGTATCCCGACGCCATGTCCGTCGTGTTCTCCCGACCTCGAGACGGTCCACGAAGTCCTCTCACCCGGCGGTGGCAGTCTCACCGTCCGCTGTGGGGAGTGTGGCCACGTCCACAAGATACAGCCCGAACCCGAACGCGAAGTCACCCTCGACGTCATCGTCTCACAGGATGGCGAATCGTTCACCGCGAACGTGACGACGCCCGAAGACGAGACCGTCGAACTCGGTGACGAGTTCCTCCTCGAGACAGACGAAGTGCTCGCGACGGTTCGTGTCACCAGCATCGAACTCGAGGAAATGAAACGCGTCGAACACGCACCGGCACCGGACATTCAGACGGTCTGGACCCGCGAGGTCGACAACGTTTCGGTCAACATCACCATCCACCCACAGGATGGCCGGCGAGAAGACAGTCGAAGTATCACCGCGCACGTGCCCGGCGACTACGAGTTTACCGTCGGCGAAACCGAATCGTTCGGTGACGACGAGTTCGAAATCGACGCGTTCGTCGTCCGTTCGGACGCGGAGGGCTACTTCCGTGACCGCTTCGAAGAGGAGGGCGATACGGTGCTGGCCAAAGACGCCAAACGGGTCTACGCCTACGACGAAACCAGTCGCGCCTGGTCGGCCTGGTGAAGGCAAATGAGCCAGCGATCACCATCGCTCGAGGTCCTCCTTCTCTTGCGGGCTGCCAGGGAGACTGGTGCGCTCGAGGCGTTGATGCGAACGGCCGCCACTCCGAGTGAACTCTGTGAACGGACGGACCTGACCGAACGGGGAGCGGAGAGCCTGATCGACGTGCTCGAGGCCGAAGGCTTTTTGCAGCGTGTCGGTGACAGCTACGAGCCGACGAACCGGTCACTCGGTTTTCTGGCGAAAACTGACGTCCGGTCGATCGGCTCGCTGCCGGCTATCCTCGACCGACTCGATCGTGGATTCGAGCTTGATGAGACGCTGTGTACGGACGCTCCCCGCCCGATAGATGCACGCGAGCGACGGAACAATCTCGGGGCCCAGGCTGCAGTCGAGGAGGCGACCGTCCGTGCAGTCGTGACCGAAATCGTTCGGACGGCCCCCGACGCGACGAGGGTGCTCGAGATTAGTGGCGCACCGGGACGGTATGCCGTCGAACTCGCGTCACGCGGGCTCGAGGTGGTGCTGACCGACACGCCCGCACGTCTCGCAGACTCGAAAGCGATTCTCGCTGGCAAATCAGTACGGCCACTCGAAGCGGATACGCCGGCAGACATGCCTGCAGAAAGATTCGATATCACCGTCGGTATCGAGTACGCCTCCTGCTTTGCCCCGGCGGCGAACAGTCGACTGGTCGAACGTGCGACCGAACGCCTCAAGCCGGGTGGCTGGCTGGTCCTCGTCGAACGACTCGAGGGCGAGGGGGCTACACGGCGGGCCGTCGAGTTACTCCTGGAAACCGATGCCGGTCGCGTGTATGACGGCGACAGGTATCTCGAGTGGTTCGAGGAGTACGGCCTCGAGGAGAGTGCCGTTTCTACGATTCCGGGAACTGGTTTTCACGCTATTGCCGGGCGCTGGCCGTTGGACGGATAGTGAGGGCGCGGTCTCGAGGGTGGCGCTGACTCGAGGATGATACCGACTGAAGCGGTTTTCAGGTGGTCTCGTTGTGTCTGCTATCACGTAGTTTCAGCCCGATTGCAACCAGGGTCGCAAGTGGACCACTGCAAAGGAACACCCCCAACCCGACCACGAGTACCGGTCGGAGTGGATCCAGGGCGGGCGGCACGAACATCGCGCCAAGGGGAACGAGGGCGACACCCACAATCGGCGCAAGCAGGCCGTAAGTGAGGAGTGTTCGTTGCTGTGATGTAAACGCTATCCCGTGTGCGTCCCGTTGTGGAATCAGTAGCCCGCCAGCGAGAATCACGAACCCCGCTAACACGTACAGGCCAAACAGCAGAATCGCCAACCCTTCGGCGAAGCCACTCTCGCTCGGTGGCATCGACGAGAAGATGATACCGAACCCGGCGAGGCTCACCAGTATAACGATGGCCCCGAGGGCAGCGACACCGCCCTGCAGATAGACGCTAACGGGCCGAGACAGCGAACGCATACGATAAAAGAGAATTGCCAGCGTGAAATACGCATAGCCGGTTCTCCGTGGCTGGGACACGACGGTTCCTTCGCCCCGCGGTGCGCCTCTATGGCTTTCTGTACCGTGAATTACCCCTCGAGAAAGCAAGCGTGCGGGTCAACTACCCCACCCTACGCGCCTTCGGCGTGTTGAGGGTGGGGCTTATCCGTGAACTCGGCCTCGAACCCGTCGGGGTAGCCGGTAAATCCGGCGTTCGGCGTCAACGTTCCAGACTTGAGGGCGAGCTGACTGTCGCCCGTCCGCCGAGACGACTGTTGCCCCCGGCGGACGTACCGCATACCGATGTTCTTCGCCGCGTTGTAGTCCGCGTTCGATTCCGACCCGCACTTCACGCACCGGAAGTCGTTGCGCGACGAGCGATTCTCGTCTGTCGTGAATCCACACTTGGAACACCGCTTCGACGTGTACGCCGAACCGACTTGCTTTACGGAGATACCGACCGACTCGGCTTTGTACTCGACCTGTTCGTAAAGTGTTCGGAACGCCCACTTGTGACCCCACGACGCGCCCGTTCGGTCGCGGATATGGGTCAGGTTCTCGAACGCGATTATGTCGCAGTCGTACCGGAGGGCTTCAGTTATCAACGCGTTCGACGCCCGGTGGAGAACGTCGCGGACGTAGCGAAGTTCCCGGCCACTCGACTGAACGAGCGTTCGGTGGGCACTTCGTGTGCCGGTCTGTTGCAATCCGGCGCGTACCTTCTCGAACTCGCGGAGCCGGTGGGTTAGCTCCCGCCCGCTAAAGAAGTAGGCGGTGCTGGTGACAGCGAGGTTTTCGATACCGAGGTCAACCCCAAGAACCGTTCCGTCCTCGACGGTCTTCCGTTCGGTGTCGTTCTTGTACCGGCGGAAGCCGATATGCAAGAAGAACTCGCCATCCCGGGCGGTGAGCGTACTTTCCGTAACACTCCATTCGTCTGAGTCGAGATACTGACGCTGATAGCCATCGTCGGAGTCGGGAAGGTCGAGTGGACACCGGACCCGACTCTCCGTCGTGGAGAGGGACACGGTATCGTCATTGAACACCGTCATCGTCCGTGTATCGTATTTTACGGTCGGCGCGGTGAACGTCGGTTTGCTGACCTTCTTGCCCTTCGACCGGCGTTCGATACAGCCGGTGATGGCTTGTGCGGCTTGGTGGGTGGCGAGAATCGCGTGCTGACTGCCAAGGTCAGTATCTTCCCGCACAGAGTCATAGGCAAGGGGTTGCACATCGCTCTTGGTGTTGCAACGTCCCCACGCGAGGTCTGTGGCGATTTGGCATCCCCGCTTCCACTCGGAGATGGTGTCTTCGAGCAAGTCGCGTTGCTCGCCGTCTACCGAGAGGCGGGTGATTGCCGTCCGACGCACGTAGTCGTCTGCCACAAATTCAATATGACCTTGTGGCTATTTATAGATAATTGTTCGTACCCAGTGGTTCGAGAGACGAAGTCTCTCGTCATCACGAAAGGCTCGGCTTTCGGACGACTATACGAACGCGCTCCTCCCCACCCTACTGCTCGCTGTACTCGTGCTTGAGGATACCGTGGAACCGAAGGTTCCGCTGACCGTGCGAACGGCAATAGCGCGGAACGCAGTTCCGCGAACCATTCGAGCGGCGAAGTCGCGAGAAGAAGCCGTGAGCAGAAGAGGACTCCGTGCTACCGTTTAGTTGAATACCTTCGCCACGATAGAGACGGTATGGACGCTGCGGTATTGCGCGAGGATATGATCGATGGCCTCGTCCACGAGTCGAAAGCCGTCCTCGAGGACGAGGCACTCACCGTGGCCATGGGCGCTGTTCCCCGTCACGAGTTCGTTCCGGAGGGGGCAGCGTATGCCGACCGTGATCACGAACATCTCGGCACCCGCGTCCTCGCACCGAGCACCGTTGCCCGATTGCTCGAGGCGCTGTCGGCCAGCCCCGGCGATTCGACGCTCATCGTTGGGTCGGGTGTCGGCTACACGGCGGCCGTGCTCGCGGAACTCGTCGGCGAAACGAACGTCCACGCAGTCGACATCGCCCGTCCAATCGTCTACGAGGCGCGGACGATGCTCGAGCGAGCAGGATACGGTGGTGTGCTCGTCGATTGTCGCGATGGGGCCGCTGGGTTACCCTCGTACGCGCCGTTCGACCGGATTTTACTGGAGGCTGCCACGGTGTCACCGCCGCGAGCGCTGCTCGAGCAGTTACGGGACGACGGCGTAATCGTCTTTCCTCGAATCACGGCCAGCGGAACACAGCGACTCGAGGCGCACACGCAGGCTGGCACGCTCGAGACGTTCGGCGCGGTGTCGTTCGAGCCACTGTTGGTCGATGGCGAGCAGGTAGGAACACTCGAGCGAAATCGAATGGCTCGAGAGGACGGCGAATATACGACTCGTCGGGCCCAATCACGAACTGGCTGGGAACGTGACTGGATCGAGTGGGAGGGCGTTAGCTCTCGATGACGACGATCTCGGTATTGGCCTGATCGTCGACGTAATCACTGTTCGTTGGGGGAACGATATCGACCTGAAGGGTGCCAATACGTTGTCCCTGTTTGAGTTCCGGCTCGAGTGATAACTGGACCTGTCCATCGTCGTCAGTCGTCCCTTTCGCTGCCGAGTCCAGCCAGGCGCTTTCACTCGAGACGATGACGGTTGCCTCACTGACCGTGTTACCATCGTCGCCGATAACGGTGAGTTCGACGTCCGTGCTGGTATCCGCGTCGACTGTTACGGGGACCGGTTCGACGTCGACTTCGGTTTCGCTGATCGTCCCGACGCCACCGAGCATCGACATCATGATTGCGAGACTTGCCACGCCCACAACGAGGGCGATGACTAGGCGGATTGGAAGGCCTTCGATTGCACGCTGATCGCGGCTAAATTCGGGTCGTCTTTCCATGGCTGGTCTGGCCGCCGATTTGTATATAAACTTCGAGTCAATGGGTTGTCAGATGCTTGCTGAATGGACCAGTACCCTCCCAAACGTCGACCAATGCGTGAAACCGGACGTCTGTAGTCGGTTTCACGCATCCGTTCAGGTTTGGGAAGCCACTAGTGTTTCGTCACGCCTGAACGTGTGAGTCGCACCGATAGCGGTTGTCTGGTTTGACTCACCCGTCGACGCTTGACGGAGTACTGGTACTACGCGCTCGAGTTACCGGTTACGACTGTTTGCACTGTGGGAGTAGTCTGGGGGAAAAGTGGGGTGGGGGGTTAGGGGGGGGGGGTGGCGACAGTCTGTCTTGAATCGCCAACTAATCGTATGGGTGCATGGGGGTTAAGAATACTGTCTAACTGTTTGGTGTGTGGGGAACTAGAGCACTAATCAATTAGAGTCGTTGTCGAAGACCATCGATACCAGCTTTCTCTGTGCCGCTCGCAAGTGGTAGTGGTAGGTCGGCGGCGTGACGTCAAGGGCCGCGGCGATATCCTCGCCGGTGCTTTCTCGAGGCCAGTGGAAAAAGCCGCTATAATGGGCAGCCTGCAGCGCCTCGAGTTGCTTTGCGGTGAGCGTCGACTCGAGGTGAGCGTCGATTCCTCGAGGCGACACCGTGTTCGTCGTTTCACGTCGGGCAGTCAACGATGTCTCCGGATACCGCTCCTGGATTCGCTCTACCAGCGCCCGCGTGTCGATGCCGCTTGGCACTGAAAGAACGATCGAACTCGTCCCTTCTGCCGCCGTGACGTGTGTAATCTGTGCGTCGAACTCCCGGAGTGTGTCCAGAAATGGTGTCGACGTCATCGTACACTCGAGCAGTGTCGACTCGTCGCTCGTAGAGACAATCGAGATGGAATCGATCGCCGCCCAGTCCTTGACGAGGTCTAACAGGGTGTCGACAGTGGCGGCTTCGACCGAAATAAAGAGAACCGTTTCCTGTTCTCGCTCGAGCAACCCTTCGAGCGAAATGGGACCTGGAGCAGCGGCTGCAATACGGTTGAACAGCAGCTGTGAACTGACACATTCGAGCTCGAGCTCCAGCCGACTGTCGGTCAGCATGGCCTGTGTCCGTTCGACCGATCGAATTGCGTGACCGATCGTCTCACCGAGTTCACCGAGCACTTCCCGTTCGCTGTCGCTGATCGCATTGGCCTGTGGGGCGTGGACGACGATGACTCCGTAGGCTCGCTCACCGTCGAGCAACGGGACGGCGATGACCGTCTGATAACCGTAGGTGAGTGCTGCGGTTCGTCGGTCCTGCCAGCCGTCGTCATCGAGGACGTTTTCGATGACGACCACTGATTCGGTCTTGAGCGCCCGCTTGATCAGTGTATACTCGGGAGCACCCTCCCCGTCATCTCGAATCCGGTCGATGTAGGTCGCGTCAACGCCCTCCCAGGCCATCGGTTCCGGCGATGACTGGGCGCTCGAGGCGATCCAGGCGAACAGATACCGGTCGGCGTCGGCGAGTTGCTCACAAACAGTGGTTTCGATTTCGCGCCGTGTCGACGCCTGTGCAATCGCCCGATTGATCGCCCGAACGATCTCGTTGGTGTGATTGAGCCGCGTCAGCGCTTCGTTCTGTTCGGTCAGCGTTCGGTCGTGCTCACGGAGCAATTGTTCTCGTTCTGCCCTGTCCAGGGCTGCTTCGGTGTTCGCAGCGAGAATATAGAGCAATTCTTGCATCGATTCGTCGAACCCGTCGACGGTCTCACTTCCAGCGACGATCACCCCGTGGGTGCCAAGCGGAACGACCAACTCGCTGCGAGTAACGGCCTCCAGTGCGGTGTTTTGGCTCGAATTTGCTAGGTCGGAAACGTACACCGGTTCGCCCTCCGAAAAGCCCTCCCAGATGTGTCCATCGCCGCGTTCGATCGTTGTATCGGGGGTCAATCGCTGGCGGGTCTCCGTCGTCGAGGCCACATAGGAGAGTGCCCCAACCGTCGGATCGAAACGGTACGCGGTCACGAGCGGGACCTCGAGAATCGTGCCAGCTGTCTCGACGGCGGCCTCGTAAATCTCCTCTTTCGTTCCCGCACGCATCAGATCACGCGTCGTATCGTGGAGCGTCGTCAGCGTCCGCTCGTACCGCCGTTCGCTTTCGCGTAACTCGGTCTCTGCTCGATACTGTGAGACCGCGTTCGAAATCTGATTGGCCAACAACGTGTATCGGTCACTTCCCGGTTTCTTCTGGAGATACTGGGTGACTCCCGCCGCGATAGCTTCCGTGGCAATCTCCTCTGACCCTTTTCCGGTAAAGAGTATAAACGGGAGATCGGGATCCCGCTTTCGCACGGACTCGAGTAACTCGAGACCGGTCGATCCGGGCATTTCGTAGTCGCTGACGATACAGTCGACGCCGTTGCTGTCGAGGGTTTCCAGCGCCTCGTTCGCACTCGTTACGCCCGTCACCTCGAGTCGGTCGTCCTCGCGCTCGAGCATCGTCGCGGCCAGGTCGGCAAATCCCGGTTCGTTGTCGACGATCAGGGCGCGAATCGCTTCGTTCATGACTGTCGCCTCCTCGAATCGTCGCTACCGACTGGACACACGCTCGAGACCGACTGGCGGCGTGCAACAGGCTTCATTAGTTGGAGGTGGCACAGCGGATACTAAAGAATTAGTGTTCACGGGAGTAGACGCACGTTTCCCAAAAGGTCAGGGGCCTCACTCGAGGTCATATGTGAACCGTCGTTGGCTTCCGAACGTAGCATTCTTGCATCAACACGTATGGATGTGTGCGCTGAAAGAAGCCCCCATTCATCGCTTTTCGGTGTTGGCTATTCGTACCGTGACTATGTCAGTCACTCATGGAACGAAAATCGAACAAGGCGCCCGAGGCGGGATTTGAACCCGTGCAGAGACGGTCCGGACTGCGGTCTCACTTTGTTCGACCGTTCCGGGCATGCGACTCTTTGTGTTCAAATCAGCTGTGTAGGTTTTCCGACTCACGGATACAAACAGCACTCGTTGACACTCGGGATATGTTGTTGGTCGTCGAAAGAAGCGCCCGAGGCGGGATTTGAACCCGTGCAGAGACGGTCCGGGCTGCGGTCTCACTTCGTTCGACCGTTCCGGGCGTGCGGCTCTTTGTGTTCAAATCCCAGTTTGTCGCTTTTCGATACGGTTATTCGCGACATGCCTACGTCAGTCGCTCATGGAATGAAAATCAAGGAAGCGCCCGAGGCGGGATTTGAACCCGCGTCACGACCGTGACAGGGTCGTATGATAGGCCACTACACCACCCGGGCTTGCTACACCTCTTCGTTTCCCGGTCGGAGTATTAAGGCTTTCCAATCAACGTCGCCTTGGTAGGGTGACACCCAACACGATTCCCTCGAGCGATTTCTCCACCGTTCCGGTAGCTTAACTGACAACAAAAGGTATATTTTACTGTGGTTTTGTGGGTGATATATGGCTGCAATCGAGGTTAACGGCGTTTCTAAGCGGTACGGAAGTCTGCTCGCACTCGACAGAGTCGACCTCGCTGTCGAAGAGGGCGAAATCTTTGGCTTTCTGGGCCCCAACGGGGCCGGTAAATCGACCCTGTTGAACATTCTGCTCGACTTCGCCAAACCGACTCACGGGTCGGCTACTATTTTTGGGGCTGACTGCCAGCGAAATCCGGTCGCCGCTCGAGAACATCTCGGCGTCCTCCCCGAAGGCTATGCCGTCTACGATCGGCTCACCGGGCGGGAACACATCGAGTACGCAATCAGGTCGAAAAACGCGGACGACGACCCGGTCGAAATCCTGCGTCGCGTCGGTATCCGTGAGGATGGTGACCGAAAAGCGAGCGACTATTCGAAAGGGATGGCCCAGCGGCTGGTTCTGGGCATGGCACTCGTCGGCGAACCCGACTTGCTCTTGCTCGACGAACCGACCTCCGGACTCGACCCCAACGGGGCCGCCGAGATGCGACGTATCATCGAGGAGGAAAACGAACGCGGCGCGACGATCTTCTTTTCGAGTCACATCCTCGAGCAAGTCCAGGCCGTCTGTGACCGTGTCGCTATCTTGCAGGGTGGCGAACTGGTCGCCGTAGACACGATTCAGGGGCTTCGCGACTCGCTTGGCGGTGGAACGAAACTCATCATCACGGTCGACGAACTGTCGCCGGCGATTCTCGATACGCTTCGTGGCACGGAGGGCGTCGAGACGGCCCGGCCAGCCGAGGACGAATCGACGGTCGAAGTCACCTGTACGAACGACGCGAAGATGGACGTCCTCGTTGCGCTCCACGGAGCGGGCGTCGATGTCGTGAACTTCCGAACTGAGGAAGCCAGTCTCGAGGACATGTTCATCGAGTATACGGGAGGTTCACGCCAATGAGATGGGAACCGATCGCTCGCCAGGAGGCGAAGTTGCTCGCCGGGGCACGGTCGGCACGGTGGCTTCTCGGCTTGCTGGTTATCGTGTGTTTTCTCGGGGGGTATCTGTATCCGGTGATGGCGAGCGAACCGTACACGACTGCCCAGTTTAGCGGCTTTCTGACCGGCTGGTTCACGACGTTGCTCCCGCTGATCGGATTGCTCATCGGCTACAATGCCATCTGTAGCGACCGCGCCTCGGGCTCGTTGTTGCTGACGCTCTCGATGCCGTACAGCCGTCGCGACGTGATCGCAGGGAAACTGTTCGGGCGGGCTGGTGTATTCGTCGCCGCAATCGTGGCTGGCCTCCTCGTCGCGGGCGCACTCGTGGTGTATCCCTTCGGCGAACTCGTCGTCTTGCCGTTCGTCGGGTTCGTCGCCCTCACGATTGGATTCGGCGTGTTGTACACGGCACTCGGCGTCGCCGTTTCGATGGCCGTCTCGACGAAACAGCGGGCGACGGTTCTCGCCTTCGGCGTCTATTTCCTGTTCGTCCTCGTCTGGGACGTCCTCGAGGGAGCGCTCACGTTCGGATTGTGGCAAGCTGGGCTGATCGAAGACGAACTGCCGGGGGTCCTCGAGTTTCTCTTCGCGGCCGAACCGGGTGCCATCTATGAGCGGTTGATCGCCGGATTTATCGACCCGTCACAGTCGGTTTCCGCCGCGTGGTATCTTAGCGAGTGGCTCGCACTCGTGTTGTTTGCCGGCTGGATAGTCGGCCCACTCACCCTGGCGTTCTGGCGGTTCTCGGGAGGTGACCTCTAATGAGCTGGCAAACCGTTGCAGCGAAAGACGTTCGTGATGCGGGCCGGTCGAAAACGATCTGGCTCGTCGTTGGCGTCCTCGGATTGTTGTTTCTCGTTCTGATCGGTGCCGACCTCTGGACCGATGGGGACCTGTTCACCGATTTCACCGACTTTGTTACAACGATCGTGTCCATACTCGGCTTTCTGGTGCCGCTTATCGCCCTCCTGTTGGGCTATAAATCCGTCATCCACGAACGCGTTAGCGGGAGCATCGTCCTTTCACTGTCGTTTCCACACTCGAGGCGTGAGCTCATCGCCGGTACCTTCGCCGGACGTGGGGTCGTGCTCCTCGCCCCAGTACTGGGAACGCTGGCCGTCGTCGGTCTTCTCGGGGGGCTCATGTATCCGCCCTCTGGGAGCGAACTCCTCGGCTTCGCCTGGTTCGTGCTCATCACGGCCCTGTTCGGACTTGGCTTTCTCGCTGTTGCTATCGCGCTCTCGATGAGTACGACGGCTGAACGTCGCGTCACGCTCGGAACCTTCGGTGCCTACATTCTGCTCGTCTCGTTCTGGGACAATCTGGTTACCGCGACCGTTCAGTTCCTCTACCGGTTCCGACAGGAGGCGCTGTTTACCCTTCCCGACTGGGCGTATCTGTTGTATCTGCTCAAACCGGCCGAAGCGTACAATCGTCTCCTCAGGGTTGGGTTCGACACGACTCGAGGTGCGCGATATGCCAGCTCCGAGGCACCGTGGTTCGTCGACTGGTGGATGGGGGTTGTCGTCTTCGCCGCGTGGATCGCCGTCCCACTGGCAGTTGGCCTCTCTCGATTCGACCGAACGGACCTCTGATGGCGTTTTACTCTAGTACCCTCCCAAACGACAACCGATGCGTGGAAACCGGACGCCCGTAATCGGTTTCACGCATCCGTGCAGGTTTGGGAAGCCACTAGTAGCCAGTGAACGTCGTTGCACACCCTATCACCAGATGTCATCGCAATAGGTGGCTAAATCGTTTCACTGGCTACTATACCCCTTCACGGCGGGTGAAATCGTGCGATTCAGGTTGTTTTTTGTCACCGTGGTAGATGGTGTCTACCCGCAACTGTTTTAGTACCTGGTCACAGAATAGCAGGTGACTGCCGCGTGGTCGACTGCGGCCGAGTCGACTAGCGACGCGTGAGACGACTTCATAACGGTTAAATGCTTGCCGGCGCTAACTCCCTGTAGTATCTCGTGACAGCCGCTTCTCTCCCGGTAGGCCGGACCAACAACACATGGTAGACGTAAGCCAACACGAACTCGTGCCAGAGCACACGGTTCTCGAGGAAGACATCCTTGAGGACGTGCTCGACGAGTACGACATCGACCGTACAGACTTGCCAAAAATCAAACGCACGGACAAGGCGTTGCCCGACGAAGCCGAGGTCGGGGACGTCATCAAAATCGTCCGAAACTCACGAACGACGGATCAGGCCGTCGTATACCGACTTGTGGTGGAATAAATGGAACTGGACCGAACACTTAGACGAGACATTTCGCGGGAGTATTTTTCGAAAGAACGCCTCGCCGAACACCACTATCGGTCGTTCAACTCCTTCCTCAATCGGGGGATGCAGGAGGTCGTCGACGAGAAGGCGACGATCGAGACGGACATCGGTGACAAGGAAGGCGAAGAACCGGTGCACGTCGAACTCGGTGACGTTCGGGTCGTCACCCCGCGTGTGCGTGAAGCGGACGGGTCAGAAGAACTGCTGTACCCACAAGAAGCCCGCCTGCGAAACATTACCTACTCCGCGCCGGTGTTCATGGAGATGTCCATCGTCAAAGGGGAGGAAGGCGACCAGCGCGTCGTCGACTCCACGGAGACGAAAATCGGTCGGATGCCGATCATGGTGGGCTCCGAGAAGTGTAACATTGCCGGCTTCAGCGACCAGGAACTGATCGAAATCGGTGAAGACCCGGCTGACCCCGGTGGCTACTTCATCGTCAACGGTTCCGAGCGCGTCCTGATGACGAGCGAAGACCTCGCTCCCAACAAAATCCTCGCCGAGTACGATACCAAATACGGCGACGAGATTCAGGTCGCCAAAACGTTCAGCCAGCGACGCGGGTACCGCGCCCTCGTGCTGTGTGAACGGACGCGAGACGGGTTGCTCGAGGTTTCGTTCCCTTCCGTCTCGGGTTCGATCAACTTCGTTACGCTCGTGCGCGCACTCGGTCTCGAGTCTGACGAGGAGATCGTCCACAAGGTATCGAACGATCCGGAGGTCGTCAAGTACATGCTCGAGAACCTCGAGGAAGCGGACGTTCAGACCAAAGAGGAGGCAATCGAGACGCTGGGCAAACGCGTTGCCAGTGGCCAGGGGAAAAACTACCAGCTGAAACGCGCCAACTACGTCATTGACCGATACCTCCTTCCACACCTCCACGAGGACGGCGTCGAGGAAGAGGACGTTCGAATCAACAAAGCTCACTACCTTTGCCGGATGGCCGAAGCGTGTTTCGAACTCGCACTCAACCGCCGTGAATCCGACGACAAGGACCACTACGCCAACAAACGCCTCAAGGTCAGCGGCGACCTGATGCGAGACCTGTTCCGGACGGCGCTGAACAAGCTGGCACGCGACGTGAAATACCAGCTCGAGCGGGCGAACATGCGAAACCGGCAGCTATCGGTGAATACCGTGGTTCGATCCGACGTGTTGACCGAACGTCTCGAACATCCGATTGCGACCGGGAACTGGGTCGGCGGGCGCTCAGGTGTGAGCCAGCTGGTGGACCGAACGGACTTCATGGGGGTGCTTAGCCACCTTCGACGACTGCGCTCGCCGCTTTCGCGCAGCCAGCCCCACTTCGAGGCACGGGACCTGCACGCGACCCAGTGGGGTCGTATCTGCCCCTCGGAGACGCCCGAGGGACCGAACTGTGGCCTGGTGAAGAACTTCGCCCAGGCGATGGAACTCTCCCAGCACGTCGAGGACGAACAGGAACTCAAACGCGAACTCGCGTCGATGGGTGTCGAGGGCATTCCAGGACTCGAGAGTATCGCACGAACGACAGCGGATGACTAATACGACATGAGTAGCCAACAACGCGAAGCCAAGGTGTACGTCAACGGGTCGCTGGTCGGTACCCACCCGAACCCAAACGAACTTGCTGAACAGATTCGAGAAGCGCGACGAATCGGGGATATTTCCGAGATGGTCAACGTCTCGGTCAAAGAACGCACACGCGAGGTCATCGTCAACGCCGACGCGGGCCGAGCCCGTCGACCACTGCTGGTCGTCGAAAACGGCGAACCACGGATCTCAGTGGACGAGATCGAGGCGCTTCGGGACGGTGACATCGAGTTCGAGGACCTCGTCGACCACGGGTACGTCGAGTTCATCGACGCCGAAGAAGAGGAGGACATCTACGTGGCCGTCGATGAGGACGACCTCTCCGACGACCACACCCACCTCGAGATCGACCCGTCGCTGATTTTCGGTATCGGTGCGGGCATGATTCCCTACCCGGAACACAACGCGAGTCCGCGTATTACAATGGGCGCAGGGATGGTCAAACAGTCGCTCGGTCTGCCGAGCGCGAACTACCGAATCCGGCCCGACACGCGCCAGCACCTGCTGCACTACCCGCAGCTGTCGATGGTCAAGACCCAGACGACCGAGCAGATCGGGTTCGACGAGCGACCGGCGGCACAGAACTTCGTCGTCGCCGTAATGAGCTACGAGGGGTTCAACATCGAGGACGCGCTGGTCATGAACAAAGCCAGCGTCGAGCGTGCGCTCGCTCGCTCGCACTTCTTCCGAACGTACGAGGGTGAGGAACGACGCTACCCCGGCGGCCAGGAAGATCGATTCGAGATCCCAAGCCAGGACGTACGTGGTGCCCGCGGCGAGGAAGCCTACACGCACCTCGACGAAGACGGCCTGGTCAATCCGGAGACGAACGTCGACGAGAACTCCGTTCTGCTGGGCAAGACGAGCCCGCCGCGGTTCCTCGAGGAACCCGACGACATGGGCGGTCTCTCGCCCCAGAAACGACGGGAGACGAGCGTCACGATGCGCTCGGGCGAAAACGGTATCGTCGACACCGTCACCCTGATGGAAGGCGAAGACGGCTCGAAGCTCTCGAAGGTCTCGGTTCGTGACGAACGGATTCCGGAACTGGGCGACAAGTTCGCTTCCCGCCACGGACAGAAGGGGGTCGTTGGCCACCTGGCCCCCCAGGAGGACATGCCGTTCACCGAGGAGGGCGTGGTCCCCGACCTGGTCGTCAACCCACACGCGCTGCCATCCCGAATGACCGTCGGGCACATTCTCGAGATGATCGGCGGCAAACTCGGTGCGCTCGAGGGCCGTCGTGTCGACGGTACGCCGTTCCTCGGCGAGGACGAAGACGAACTTCGCGATGGCCTCGAGGATGCTGGCTTCAATTCCGCCGGGAAAGAAGTCATGTACTCGGGTGTCACCGGCGAGAAGATCGAGGCCGAAATCTTCGTCGGCGTCATTTTCTACCAGAAGCTGTATCACATGGTCTCGAACAAACTGCACGCCCGTTCGCGCGGGCCGGTGCAGGTACTGACGCGCCAGCCGACCGAGGGGCGGGCCCGCGAAGGTGGGCTGCGTATCGGTGAGATGGAACGTGACGTGTTCATCGGCCACGGGGCGGCCATGACGCTGAAAGAACGACTGGTCGACGAATCCGACCGCGAGGAGGTGTACATCTCCGCCGAAACTGGCATGATCGCGGTTAGTGACGTCAACCAGCGTCGTGTGTACGACCAGCTTACCGGTGACGAAAGCGACATCCACCGCGTCGAAATCAGTTACGCGTTCAAACTGCTGCTCGACGAGATGATGGCACTCGGCATTCGACCACGACTCAACCTCAAGGACGCAGTCTAATATGTCACTACAAACACCAAAAGAACTCGACGAGATTCAGTTCGGGCTGATGGACCCGGAGACGTATCGGGACCTCTCGGTCACGAAGGTCATTACGGCGGACACCTACGACGACGACGGTTTCCCCATCGATATGGGGCTGATGGACACGCGACTGGGCGTCATCGACCCCGGTCTCGAGTGTCCAACCTGTGGTCAGCACTCGGGTTCGTGTCCGGGCCACTTCGGGCACATCGAACTCGCCGCGCCGGTGATTCACGTCGGCTTTACCAAACTCATGCGACGACTGCTGCGTGGCACCTGCCGTGAGTGTTCGCGCTTGCTGCTGACGGAAGACGAAAAAGCGGAGTTCCGCGACCGACTGTCGGAAGCGCGGCGTCTCGGCCGTGATCCACAGGACGTGTTGAAAGCGGCGATCCGGCAGGCACGGAAAAAAGACCGGTGTCCACACTGTGGCGAGATCCAGTACGACATCGAACACGAGAAACCGACGACCTACTACGAGGTCCAGCAGGTTCTCACGAGCGAGTACTCCCAGCGTATCGCGGGCGCGATGCAGGGCAACGAGGAGGAAGGAATCGACCGGACGACGCCGGACGAACTGGCCGAGAAGACGGATATTGAACTGACGCGCATCAACGAAATCCTCTCTGGGTCGTTCCGTCCGCGCGAAAGTCAGCGGAAGGCCATCGAGAAAGCACTGGATATCGACCTCACTGAGGAGGACACGAACAAACTGATGCCTTCGGACATTCGTGACTGGTTCGAAGCGATTCCGGACGGGGATATCGAAGTGCTTGGCATCGATTCCGAGCGCTCGCGCCCTGAGTGGATGATTCTGACCGTGTTGCCGGTTCCACCCGTGACGACACGGCCATCGATCACGCTCGACAACGGCCAGCGCAGTGAGGACGACCTCACGCACAAACTCGTGGACATCATTCGCATCAACCAGCGGTTCATGGAGAACCGTGAGGCGGGTGCGCCACAGCTGATTATCGAGGACCTGTGGGAACTGCTCCAGTACCACGTCACGACGTTCATGGACAACGAAATCTCGGGAACGCCACCGGCCCGACACCGTTCGGGACGACCGCTCAAAACGCTCTCTCAGCGACTCAAAGGCAAGGAGGGTCGATTCCGTGGCTCGTTGTCCGGAAAGCGCGTCAATTTCTCGGCCCGAACCGTCATCTCGCCGGACCCGACGCTCTCGCTCAACGAGGTCGGTGTCCCGGACCGCGTTGCGACCGAGATGACCCAAACGATGCTCGTTACCGAACGTAACATCGAGCAGGCCAAACAGTACGTCGCCAACGGGCCAAACGCCCACCCAGGTGCGAACTACGTTCGGCGGCCGGACGGCCGACGACTCAAGGTTACTGAGAAAAACTGTAAGGCGTTAGCCGGTATGTCGGAGGAAGCCGAACTCGACGAGGCCCAGACCATCGGTCCAGGTTGGGAGGTCAACCGGCACCTTATCGACGGCGACATCGTCATCTTCAACCGACAGCCATCGCTGCACCGAATGTCGATCATGGCCCACGAGGTCGTGGTCATGCCGTACAAGACGTTCCGCCTCAACACCGTCGTCTGTCCGCCGTATAACGCCGACTTCGACGGTGATGAGATGAACATGCATGCGCTGCAAAACGAGGAGGCTCGAGCGGAAGCGCGCGTTCTCATGCGCGTGCAAGAACAGATCCTGAGCCCGCGCTTCGGACAGAATATTATCGGGGCAATTCAGGACCACATCTCTGGAACGTATCTCCTCACGAAGGACAACCCACGGTTCAACGAGACGCAGGCGCTCGACTTGCTGCGAGCGACCCGAATCGACGAACTGCCCGAACCGAGCGGCATCGACGATGAGGACAAGCCGTTCTGGACCGGCCGGGACGTCTTCTCCGAACTCTTGCCCGACGACATGAACCTCGAGTTCACGGGCACTATCGGGGACGACGTCATCATCGAAGACGGCCAGCTCGTCGAAGGGACGATTGCCGAAGACGAAGTGGGCGAGTTCGGCGGCGAAATCGTCGACGCCATCACGAAACAGTACGGCAACACCCGCTCGCGGGTGTTCATCAACGAGCTATCGACGCTCGCGATGCGGGCGATCATGCACTTCGGGTTCTCGATCGGAATCGACGACGAAACGATTCCGGCCGAAGCCGAGGCGCGCATCGATGAAACCATCGATGACGCCTACGACCGGGTCGCCGAACTGATCGAGGCGTACGAACGCGGCGAACTCGAGAGTCTGCCTGGTCGGACCATCGACGAGACGCTCGAGATGAAGATCATGCAGACGCTCTCGCGTGCGCGTGACAATGCAGGTAACATCGCCGAGGAACACTTCACCGAGGACAACCCGGCGGTCGTCATGGCGAACTCCGGAGCGCGTGGGTCGATGCTCAACCTGACTCAGATGGCCGGCTGTGTCGGCCAGCAAGCAGTTCGGGGCGAGCGAATCAACCGCGGGTACGAAGACCGAACGTTGAGCCACTACGAGCCAAACGACCTCTCCGCGGGAGCACACGGGTTCGTTGAGAGTTCCTACACCGTCGGCCTTGGGCCGCGCGAGTTCTTCTTCCACGCGATGGGTGGGCGCGAAGGGCTGGTCGACACGGCAGTCCGAACGTCGAAATCCGGCTACCTCCAGCGCCGACTAATCAACGCGCTCTCGGAACTCGAGACCCAGTATGACGGGACGGTTCGCGATACGAGCGACACTATCGTCCAGTTCGAGTTCGGTGAAGACGGAACTTCGCCGGTTCAGGTCGCCTACGACCAAGATCACGACGTCGACGTCGAAGGTATCGCCAGTAAAGTTCTCGATGAAGAGTTCGACTCTCCCGAAGAGCGCGAGGAATTCCTCAGTGGGAAAACCGTCGAGACGAACCTCTCCGAACACGCCGCCAGCCGTCGTGTTGCGTCCGAGGAGGTGACCTCCGATGACTGAGTCGGTGTTCACGCAAGGGTACGACGTGAGCGACGACATTATCGTCATCGTCGAGGACAGCGAACTGCCCCGTCGCCTCAAAGATCGGGTGTACGAGACGCTCGAGGCACATGGCGAGGTGACGCCGGAACAGGCTCAGGACGTGGTTTCAGCCGTCGAGACGAAGTACATTGACACGCGTGTCGACCCGCTCGATCCTGTCGGCACCGTTAGCGCTCAGTCCATCGGAGAACCGGGAACCCAGCTGACGATGAACACGTTCCACTACGCGGGTGTTGCAGAGATCGACGTCACGCAGGGGTTACCCCGCCTTATCGAACTCGTCGACGCCCGGAAGACGCCGGACACGCCGATGATGACGGTGTATCTCGAAGACGAGTACGCTACCGAACGCGAGAAGGCACACGAAGTCGTCTGGAAGATCGAGGCTTCGAAGATTCTTGCGCTGGGTGACGTCTCGACGAACGTCGCCGATATGCGCGTCCAGATTTCGCTCAACAAGGACACCCTCGACGAGCGCATGATTTCGGCCGAAGAAGTGGCCGACATCATCGAAGATAACCTCGGCGTCAAAACGATCCAGCAGGGGACGACCGTCGAGTTCGGTCCCGAAGAGCCGTCCTACCGCGATCTGCTCCAACTCGTCGAGGAGCTTCGAGACATCACGTTCAAGGGTATCGAAGATGTCTCTCGTGTCGTTATTCGACGCGAAGAACTCGAGAACGGCGAGGAGGAGTTCATCCTTTACACCGAGGGATCGGCGTTCGGTGATGTCCTCTCGATCGAAGGAGTCGACGGCTCACGGACCACCTGTAACAACATCCACGAGATTCACCGAAACCTCGGCATCGAGGCCGCTCGAGAGGCCATCATCGAGGAGACGAACAACACGCTGGCCGAACAGGGACTTGACGACGTGAACGTTCGCCACCTGATGTTGGTCGCCGACATGATGACCAACGAGGGGACCATCGAGTCGATCGGTCGACACGGGATTTCCGGGGCGAAAGACTCCGTCCTGGCCCGTGCGGCATTCGAAGTCACGGTCAACCACCTGCTCAACGCAGCCATCCACGGCGAGGTCGACGAACTCGACGGCGTCACGGAGAACGTTATCGTCGGGAAGCCGATCAAACTCGGCACCGGTGACGTCGACCTGCGGATGGGGTCGTCGCCGAACAAAGCGGACTGAACGCGGTCGCCGAATTTCACGAGTACTTTTCGTATGACTATTACACTTGAGGACGACGCCCGCCAGTTTATCGCCCGTTTCGAGGATATTTCGGACGTCTCGGGACAGGATTGTCTCGTCTCCGATGACCGGTTAGTGATCGTTGTCCCGACCGACTCCCTCGGCGAAGCGATCGGCGCCCGCGGACAACACGTCAAACGATTCGAAAAAGAGGCGGGCCGCTCGGTCCGACTGGTCGAGGGCGCGAGCGAACCCGAGACGTTCGTAGCGAACGCCCTCGCCCCGGCGGCCGTGTTCAACGTCACCATCAGCGAGAACGACGACACGGTCGCCTACGTCGAAGTCGCCTCGGGTGACCGCGGCGTGGCGATTGGGACGGGTGGCGAGCGAATCGAAGACGCTCGAGTGCTCGCAAGCCGGCACTTCGGGATCGATGACGTGCAGTTGGTCTGATCGGTATCTGCTACTGGTTGATCTGTCACGCCTCGAGCGACCGCCGTTCCCGACGAAACGCTCTGAGATTCCTCGAGAGCTATCGATAAAGCGCTCTCGAGGCGTTTCGCCCGCCTCAAAAGGGGATGCTTAAGTGTCTCCGTCGGATAGCCACGTCCATGGCAAACGGCAAATACGCCGCGCGGAAGCTCCAGAAGGACCGCCAGAAACAGCGGTGGTCCGACTCGGACTACGCGCGCCGAGCACGCGGCCTGCGTGAGAAGTCGGACCCGCTCGAGGGTGCGCCACAGGCTCGCGGTATCGTCCTCGAAAAGGTCGGCATCGAAGCGAAACAGCCCAACTCGGCAATTCGAAAGTGTGTCCGAGTCCAGCTGATCAAAAACGGCAAGCAGGTCACCGCGTTCTGTCCCGGTGACGGTGCGATCAGCTTCATCGACGAACACGACGAAGTCACCATCGCCGGTATCGGTGGGGCAAAGGGTCGTGCCATGGGTGACCTTTCGGGTGTCAACTACAAGGTTGACAAGGTCAACGGTGTCGCGCTCCTCGAACTGGTTCGCGGAAACGCAGAGAAACCGGTGCGATAACATGAGCGAGCAAGAACAACCAGAACCCGAGGCACCGGCCGGTGGCGGCGACCTTTCGGCCAAACTCTTTGGCACGTGGGACGTCTCTGATATCGTCTACAACGACCCCTCGACTGAGCGCTACCTCTCGGTGACGCCAATCGCCCACACGGCGGGTCGCCACGCGAGCAAGCAGTTCCAGAAGTCCGAGATTTCGGTCGTTGAGCGACTGACCAACCGTCTGATGCAGACCGAAGAGAACACGGGCAAAAAACAGCAGACGCTGAAAATCGTCCGCGAAGCCTTCGACATCGTCAACGAGCGAACGGAAGAAAACCCCGTGCAGGTCCTCGTGACGGCTGTCGAGAACTCGGCACCGCGTGAGGAGACCGTCCGCCTGAAATACGGTGGGATTTCGGTTCCCAAGGCCGTCGACGTCGCCCCCCAGCGCCGCGTCGACCAGGCGTTGAAGTTCATCGCCGAAGGCACACAAAGTGCGTCGTTCAAGTCGCCGACGTCGGCGTCGGAAGCGCTGGCACGGCAGCTTATCGGTGCCGCTGACTACGACGTCCAGACGTACTCGATCAGCCAGAAAGAAGAAAAAGAGCGCGTCGCGGCCGCAGCCAGATAACCGCGCCTCGGGATTTTCGTTTCGCTCGTCGCAACTTCGAGAGTCGTCGCTTCTGTTTTACCTCGAGAACGCTGGTGGGATGTGCTCGAACCCACTGTCAACCCGGTTCGCGAGCGTTTTCTGTGGATAGCTACGCCGATGTGTAATTCTTGGATGAGACTACCGTCTGCTTTTTCTATATTTCTACTCGATTTAACTATTCCTCGCGCCCGATGGTACTATTCTTTCTATGTTTGATATATTTAAATAATTTCATTACTAGCCGGTACCATGGGTCATATGTATCATGACGGAACTTAGCGACTACCTGAAGAAACACCCACGAATGATCGGCGTCCTGTTCACGGCCATGCTGTTGCTGTCCCAGGCGGGGACGGTCGTTGCCGGGAACGGTGATACGTATATCGGCCCCTGATCGATTCCGTACTGCACTCGGTACTGATCGCCGCTTGATCACAGCTCTTTGTCAGCGATCTCGTTTCCCCACGTGAGTCCACCGTCGTACAGGATTGGAATCTCTTCGAGTTCGAGAAACGCCTCGAGCTGGGTCGTTGTCGCTGTAAATGGGCCGATCGTTCCCGGGCTAATAAAGTACGAGCCAGTCATATCCAGATAGGGCATATAAAGACTTCCTTTCCCGGAGCTCCTGTGTGTATACAGTTCCAGTTCGATTTCGAAGTGGCCGTTCGAGCGCTCTATTTTGGCCAGGTTGGGTATTCCCGTCTCCGACTGCGCGATGGTTATGAGGCCATCACCAACTAACTGATACTGTTGTCCGATGAGACTTCGTTCTCGAGCGATCTCGAGGGCGGCATACAGCGGGTAGCCGCGATTGAGCAACCGAGCCAGTTCGGTTCCGACGCTGATTGCACCACTGTTGATGACGTCACCAAGGGTGACGACACCGCCGATGCTCCCGCATTCGACCAGATACAGCCCCTGATCACGGGACTGGCACGCGTTGAGCAAAAACGCCTTGGCACCCACCGAGTCAATGGTCGACACATCGAAGATTCCGTCCGAACACTGGAACCCCGATTCGTCAATGTGGCCGATGTAGTGAAACAAATCGCTCTCGTGAGTGAGCACTTCCTCGAGTTCGTTCCTCGTCAGGTTGTAGTGTTCGGTGACGCTGAACGGTAAGGACTCACGATCCCCGTAGATCCCGTTGACTGCGTCGAGTTCGTCGCGCATTTCGGGGTCGTTACAGACCACCTCGATCTCGATCGGGTCCGATCTCGGCTCCCGTCCGATACTGTTATAGAACGCTGATACGGGTGTTGTACTCCGGATATCGGGACCATCCTGTCGTCGCCAGAATTGCGTAATCGTCGGTGGCAGAGTTCCCATATCTTCGCTCGCCGTATCTTCTGACTCCGGCGTTTCGCCTTCGCTGTTTGACTCCCCGGTCACTGTCGTCTCCGTTTCACCCCCATCTGCCCCGTCCTGACTCGAGCGAACGCCGCGAACGGACGAATCGCGTGTGAACGTATTAATCGCGTGCTGGTACTGTGCTGTCGACCCGTTCGTTTGATCGTTCTCGGTCGTCACGATTGCGAGGCTGTTGGCAATAAACGGCAGGAACTCTATGGACGTGGCTGTCGGTTTCAACTCGGCCTCGAGTCGCCACAGGGGGATTTCGGGTTCGAGTACCTCGTACGGCGTTTCGAGGTACGTCTGCAGTCGTTCGGCAGGTGACTGTTCGTAAACCGTCGCTGGATCCCAGGATAGCTCGGATTCGGTAACCGATCGTGCGTGTAACGAAACGGGTGTCGTTCCCTCCGTTCGGACGATACAGTCGAGAAAGAAGACGTGTTTCAGGACGCGTTCGACCGTCTTCTCGAAATCGTCCGACTCCTCAAGGGGAAACGAAAATCCGGTCTCAGTCGTAATCACCGGTTTCTCCCCTTCGACGAGCGTCGCGCCGAGATAGGCTGCAAGCGGCGTCACGACAAAAACCGAAGCCAGGTCCGGAGGCACCGCTATACGGACACCAGTGTCCGGTGATTCGAGGGTTTTGGGAATAGAGAGGCGCTCACCGAGTTCCAGCGTTGGCGGATGGCCACGAAGCGTTGGATACGAACGTTCGGCGGTCGTCGTCTTCAGTGCCGAGCCAAACATCGTCACTGCCTGCATGAGGTCCGTGGGATCCTCGGTCGTCGTAATCGTCCCTGCAGGGCGAGTGTGATAGGACCGGGCCCCGATCACCGCTGTCGTCGATTCATCGAACCCGATGTGTGTGTGTTCAGGGTCAAAATAGAGTTGAATTGAACTCTCGACGTCGATATATATTTTGAACGGATTGGTCAAATCGATCGTGTAGTGGTCAGCCTCGAGGAACGTTTTCCCCGCCGGACCGATCCCCTCAATCATCGATCCGGTATCGTCTCGAATACACGGCAACGTGTTCGTTGGCAGTGTTATCGTATCCGTCGTCACTGAGACGGCTGCGTCGACCGGGTACGGAATCGTATCGGATGCAACCGCGGTCGGCGCTACCGGCTCGTGTGTGGTGAGTTGACACCGGTGGCGTTCGATTCGGTCGATTATCTCGAGGCCGTTCTCGACCGGTTCGAATGTGGGTTTCATATCTCGAGGATTTGGCAGCTTCAGCCGGGATGGGCTGTTGGTAGACTGTTTGGCGTGAGTGTGTCTCCGTTCGAAACAGCTACTCTCGAGGCATTGGGAGCCATCCCGAGGTATGATCTCCGCTTGTAATGGTCCACCGTTCCTGGCAGCTGTCCCCTCGTTCTCGTAACTCGATGGTCGCGTCAAACAACGGAGTCAACACTGAGACGATGTTTGCATTCTCGTCTACTGGCAGGTGGATGTGTCCCATCCCGTTGACTGCTCGAATACGACCGTTGATGAGATGCAAAAACTGGAACACGGTCTCTCGCCCGTAGGTCTCGAGAAACGGCATCAGCGTGGTGATCCCGAGTCGTACTTCGCCCGGTGTGAGTGTGCGGGCGTCGTCTTCGAACCGTTCGATGGCTTCGGAGATGGTAATACCGACATCCGCAAGCGTTTCGGCCGTCACTGGGTCGGTGGCAGTTGTCGTACTCGGCTCGTCTGCGCTTATCGACGGCGTAGCTGTCGTCGATGCCGACTGCCCTCCCTCACTCGTGGTCGCCGCTGTTTGGGTGCAACGAGCCTGATTTGCATATTCGATGTGTACGAACGATTCCGGTCGATACTGCTCTGGATACAGATTCGTATCGACGTCGTCGGACGCCGTCGATACCACGATTTGTCGGCGTGGAGCTATCGAGGACTGTCCAAGTAATCGTTGCTCGAGGTGGTTTCGATACGTCGAGTCGACGGACCCAACGACTAAAACCGAAGCTCCCTGCTGTTTTAACTCCGATAATTTGGCTGCGAAGGCGCTTTCATCGTGATCGCGCCTGCAATCGTTTCCGGATTGTATCACGTAACTACCAGCTGATAGTGCCTATCGAAGGTTAAGTTTTCTGGGTCCGATTTTCTCTCGGTGTGATACCTCGAGAATCCCGCTTGGGGACTAGTCGGCTCCAGTATTAGGGCCACGTTGTGAGCCGCGGCGGTTTTCACGGATTGTTGATAGCTCAGCTTCTGACGTCGATCCGGGCGGTTGCCCCAGGACGTACGCTCGTGTCAACTCGACGAGCGTCTGTCGATAGCTACTCACGTCAGGGTCGTGACTGAGGTCCCGGAACTGCCGGACGAAGGCATCGAGATCGACTGTGGGTGCGTCCATGGCAGCGATTCGAGCCAGGTCGTACAGTCGGTGATCGGCCTCGAGCAGGTCGTGTCGTTCGGCGAGTGCCAGGGCAAACGCGGCGTTGACGGCGGTGAGGTTTGGATCGGCGGCTGCCGTGAGTCGGGTCGTTTCGGCCGTCTGATGTGGTTGCGTCGACTCGTGGTCTGCAATCGCCGTTGCGAGCGAGGACTCGAGGAACGCGAGGAGTTTCTCGCCGGGTCCGATGGCGAGCGTGATATCGTCGGCGTAGATGTCTTTTGCGTGATTGGCGATCTGGTAACAGTGAGTCAGCCGGCGGCGTTCGACACGGTGGCCGGCCAGTGCCAGATACAGCGCCTCTTCGATGGGTTGGACGTGCGAGGGGTGTGATTCCTCGTAGCGTGCCATGTGCGAAAACTCGTGTAACGCGAGTTCGCGAGCCATTGCAGAGGAGGCAGCCTGCCGCGAGATGTTCAGGACGTGTCTGTCGTCGTAGTGGCCAGCCCAGGTTCGTTCGTCGGGGTCATCACGCAGGTGGACGTACACCGGCAGGGAGAGGTCCCGTTCGGTTTCGAACAGGTCTCGAGCCCCGAGAAACGGTGCGCTGGGGCCGGGACCCTGTATACGAATGTCCATGTGGTTGTATACCAAGGGATGGGCAGGTATGGTTTTTTCGCCCGTTTGTACGGCTACTGTAGCCAGTCTCGACATTCGTTTCCTGTGTGTTATCCTCACTCGAGACTGAGTATGTCGTGTGTGAGACGGTCACAGCAGGTGATTTCGGCGAACACGAAACAGCACCCTTTTGACCCCGCTACCGGTACAGGTGGATATATGGGCCGACGTAAGAAGATCGTTCAAGAATGTGAACGGTTGATGGATAACCCGGAGAACATCCGGAACATCGCCATCGCCGCTCACGTCGACCACGGTAAAACGACGCTTTCCGACAATCTCCTCGCGGGCGCGGGTATGATCTCTGATGATACGGCAGGTCAGCAGCTCGCTATGGACACGGAAGAAGACGAGCAAGAGCGTGGGATCACCATCGACGCGGCAAACGTTTCGATGACCCACGAGTACGACGATACCAATCACCTGATCAACCTCATCGACACGCCAGGGCACGTCGACTTCGGTGGCGACGTGACGCGGGCGATGCGTGCCGTTGACGGTGCACTCGTCGTCGTCGACGCCGTCGAGGGCGCAATGCCCCAGACCGAGACCGTGCTACGCCAGGCGCTCCGCGAGGGTGTCAAGCCGGCACTGTTCATCAACAAAGTCGACCGTCTCATCTCGGAACTCCAGGAAGGGCCACAGGAGATGCAAGAACGCCTCCTGAAAGTCATTCAGGACGTCAATGAACTCATCCGAGGCATGACCGAGGATATGGACGACATCGACGACTGGACGGTTTCGGTCGAAGGCGGGACTGTCGGCTTCGGTTCCGCGCTGTACAAGTGGGGCGTCTCCATGCCCTCGATGCAGCGCACCGGCATGGATTTCGGCGAGATCATCAACCTCGAGCAAAACGACAAGCGCCAGGAGCTCCACGAGAAGACGCCCCTGTCGAACGTCGTCCTCGACATGGTCTGTGAACACTTCCCGAACCCGGTCAACGCTCAGCCCCGTCGTATCCCGCGTATCTGGCGTGGTGATGCCGAATCCGAGCTGGCTGAAACGATGCGCTTCGTCGACGAAGACGGCGAAGTCGTCTTGATGGTCACCGACATTTCCATGGACCCACACGCCGGCGAAATCGCTTCCGGACGTGTGTTCTCGGGCAGCCTCGAGAAGGGCCAGGAGCTGTACGTCTCCGGAACCGCCGGGAAAAACCGTGTCCAGTCCGTCGGTATCTACATGGGTGGTGAACGCGAGGAAGTCGAGCGCGTTCCAGCCGGAAACATCGCGGCCGTCACCGGTCTTCGCGATGCAATCGCCGGTTCCACCGTCTCGAGCGTCGAAATGACCCCGTTCGAATCCATCGAGCACATCTCCGAGCCGGTCATCACGAAGTCCGTCGAGGCCAAAACGATGGACGACCTGCCAAAGCTCATCGAAGCGCTTCGGCAGTTCTCCAAAGAGGACCCGACGATCCAGATCGACATCAACGAGGACACCGGCGAACACCTGATCTCCGGACAAGGTGAACTTCACCTTGAGGTCATCACCCAGCGAATGGAGGCCAATCAGGGTATCCCGGTCAACACCGGTGAGCCGATCGTCGTCTATCGCGAGGCCGTGCAGCGAGAGAGTGACGAGGTCGAAGGCATCTCGCCAAACCGTCACAACCGCTTTTACATCTCCGCACACCCGCTCAGCGACGAACTCGTACACACGATCCAACTCGGCGAGGCGTCGATGGATATGCCCGAACTCGAGCGCCGTGAAGCGCTCCAGGAAGCCGGCATGGACAAAGACACGTCTCAGAACGTCGAACACATCCACGGGACGAACATCCTCATCGACGACACGAAAGGTATCCAGCACCTAAACGAGACGATGGAACTGTTCATCGAGGGGCTCGAAGACGCCCTCGACAACGGTCCACTCGCCAACGAGCCCGTCCAGGGGACACTCATCCGCCTGCACGACGCCAAACTCCACGAGGACACCATCCACCGTGGCCCGGCACAGGTTATCCCCGCGACGCGTGAGGCCGTTCACCGTTCGCTGGTCGACGGTCACATCAAGCTGCTCGAGCCGATGCAGGACGTCCGAATCGACGTGCCAAACGACCACATGGGTGCCGCCTCCGGCGAGATCCAGGGTCGACGTGGCCGCGTCGACGACATGTACCAGGAGGGTGACCTCATGGTCGTCGAAGGTATTGCACCCGTCGAAGAGATGATCGGGTTCTCGAGTGACATCCGCAGTGCGACCGAAGGTCGTGCCGCCTGGAACACCGAGAACGCCGGCTTTGAGGTCATGGCCGACTCGCTCCAGCGCGAAACCATCATGGAGATTCGCGAGCGCAAAGGCATGAAACTCGAGTTGCCACCGGCGATCGACTACATCTAAAGAAAACAGCGAGCGTTCACGGGTTTCCGAAATCGGACGTTTTCGGCTTTCGCAAATATTCTATTTACTCAACACCCGACCCGTGGTCGTTTACCAGGGACCGGCTCGCGTTTGCGTTTACAGCTGATTTCGACTATCTATCTTTCTTCGATGAGAGAACCCCGCTGTTCACAGCGGACTCAGTACTCATAGACATCTGATAATAACCGTGGGTTCGCTCGAGGCCGTTGACGGTTTCTACATCGAAGACGACGGTGTCAGCACCGATCCTGAGGCGGTGGACCGAATTTTCGAACCCGGGTACTCGATTGACGGTGACGATGTTGGTCTCGGACTGTCCATTATCGAGTGCGTCGCCGCTATGCACGACTGTTCATTTGGAGTGTATGAACGCGGGGCCGCTGGGGTCGCTTCGAAATCAGTGATCTGGTAGTCTCACCGTCCAACGTGGCCGACGCCGATTTTTCATAACACGTGTGGACGATAACGCGAACAGGGTGGCAAGATAGCCGCACTCGAGGTCTGGTGCTCGGAGTGTCCTCTTGATGCCACTGGACAGTCTCGAGGGTCCTGCTCGTGAGAAACGTCGAAGATGTCTTCGTTACTGGCCGAGTTTTTCGCGGCCGATACTGATGCCGGTCGGCGTGACGATAATTTGGTCGTCGCCTTTCTGGACGATATCACCGTCGACCTCGCGGGCGACCTGCCTGAGTTCGTCGATGATGTGTTCGGTCGTGCTATCTTTCGTTCGCAGTCGTGTGATGTCTGCGATGACGATGTCACCGTCGTAGACGGCATCTTTGATGTCAATTACGTCGACCTGCCCGCCGATTTCGGCGATGTGGACGGACATTGCCGCGTCACCGCTTGCCGGGGAAACGTCGTCGAGGTCGAGTTCAACGTATTCGTCGGCGCTGCGGTTCTGTTCGCTGCCGAGAATTTTGCTCATCAGTCCCATAGCGTAACCCGTCCGTCGCAGCGAGTATAGTTCTTGCGTCAGACACGACCGTACTCGAGGGGCGTGTTTGTTGTGTTATAACTACTATAGGTTAAAAATATTAACTAGATACTCGGTGGTATTCGTTCATATTAGTAATTTCATTCCAAAACATTTTTATTATATTCTATAGTTGCAGTCTTTGTGGTTGATAATAACATGACGCGTGACAACGTATCTCGTCGACGACTGCTGCAGGGCGTCGGTGCTGGTGTTGCAGCGACAGCACTCGCTGGACAGGCTGCCGCACAGGACGACGCGGAGTATATTGTCGGACTTCGTGCCAACAGCAGCTTCGACGTAGCCAAAAAGCGAGCTAACGGTGTTCGGTTCGAACTCGATTTCGGTTCCATCGGGAAAGCCGTCTCTGGTCGGTTTTCCGAGCAGGCCGTCGAAGCGCTCCAGAACAATCCGGACGTTCGGTACGTCGAACAAAACGGCCGAATGCACGCTCTGCAAACGACACCGTACGGCATCGAGAAAGTCGATGCCGACGTCGCCATCGACGACGGTGAAACGGGTGACGGTGCCCACATCGCGATTATCGACACCGGCATCGACGCCCAGCACGAGACGCTTGCCGAAAACCTCGGTGAAGGGTGGGCTGCCGACGACGCCGAGTGTGACGCCGACTGTGGCGGCGGCGGCCCATTCGGCGGCGGGAACGCCATCGAAGAGTGTCTCGAGGTCTGGGACGACGACAACGATCACGGGAGCCACTGCGCCGGGACGGCTGCGGCAGCGGACAACGGCGAAGGCGTTCTCGGTGTCGCACCCGATGCGACGATGCACGCCGTCAAGGTACTCGATTGTTCCGGTGGCGGTTCCTGGGACGGCGTTGCGGCCGGAATCGAGTGGGCTGCCGACCAGGACCAGATCGACGTCCTCAGTATGAGCCTCGGTGGCGACGAATCCGACGTCGTTTACGACGCAGTGCAGTACGCCGATCAGCAGGGCAAAGTACAGGTCGCTGCGGCGGGCAACGACGGCGAGTGTACCGACTGTGTCGGGTATCCGGCGGCTCACGACGAAGTCATCGCGGTGTCGGCAACCGACGAGAACGACGAGCTCGCTGACTTCTCCTCGACCGGGCCGGAGGTCGAACTCGCTGCTCCCGGTGTCGACACGCTCTCGACGATTCCGCGGGACGACTACGATGAGTTCTCCGGCACGTCGATGGCCTGCCCGCACGTCAGCGGTGCTGCAGCCACGCTCATCGGGGCCGGATACAGCCGGAGCGAGGTGCGACAGGCACTCAAAGACGGGGCCGACGATATCGGCCTCGACGACAACGAGCAGGGTGCTGGCAGATTGAACGTCGCTAACTCGCTTGGAATCGAGGTCGATGACGGCGATGACGATGATGACGACGATGGTGACGACGATGATGGCGACGACGGTGATGACGGAGACGCCGGCGACAACGCACCGGTTATCGAACAATTCGATGTATCCACTCGATCGAGTGGCCCCTGGTCGCGCGCCGAGGTCGACTGGGCCGTTTCCGACGAAGATGGCGACCTCGACACCGTGACCACCGAACTGCTCGTCGATGGCAGCGTCGACGACAGCGCGACCTCGAGCGTTAGCGGTTCGAGCGCGTCCGGCGAACATGAGGTTCGCACGCGCGGCAACCCCGATAGCGTCCGGCTGACGGTGACCGACGAGGCGGGCAACGAGACGAGCGAGACGCAAGACTACTGAGCGGGACCGGTGTGGTCACGTCCCGCCGAGTCCCGACCGTGGTGGGCTCTCGGCGGTACTGTGACACCATCCCTCTGAAGCGGTTCGCTGTTTACGGCACATTTTTGAGCCGCTATCGGACGAGCTTCGCGGCAGTTAATTGCTATCCAAATACATATAATGCAATATCATAAAACCTTTGTCTATTAAAACTCACTATTAGTAAAGAAAACTAACCCCATAATTTATACCATAATAGTTGATGATGGTGATTGTGGTTAGAGATAGAATGTCAGAGGAAAACGTATCACGGCGACGCCTGCTTCAGGGCGTCGGAGGCGGAGTCGCAGCGACAGCAATGGTGGGTACCGGTTCGGCGGCAAATGCCGGCCAGTATATCATTGGCATCGAGCCAAACCGTGGCAGGTCTGCGGTTCACGATGCTGCTGACTCGATCCGGAACGAACTCGATTTCGGACGGATTGGGAGAGCGATTTCCGGGAACTTCTCCAAACAGGCTGTACAGCGACTCGAGAACAACCCGAACGTACGGTATGTCGAAGAGAACGGGCGGATGCACGCCCTACAGACGACCCCGTACGGGATCGAGAAGGTCGACGCAGACGTCGCCATCGACGACGGTGAGACCGGCGACGGCGTCAGCGTCGCTATTCTGGACACCGGGATCGATGCCCAACACGAGACGCTCGAGGAGAACCTCGGCGAGGGCTGGGCCGCAGACGGAGCGGAGTGTACCACCAGCTGTGGCGGCTGGGGCGGTGGCGGCAACGACATCGACGAGTGTCTCGAGGAGTGGGACGACGACAACGACCACGGGAGCCACTGCGCGGGGACGGCCGCCGCGGCCGACAACGGTACTGGCGTCCTCGGCGTTGCCCCCGACGCGACGCTGCACGCCGTCAAAGTACTCGAGTGCGACGGCGGCGGCGGTTTCGACAACATCGCCGCCGGGATCGAGTGGTCCACGGATCAGGGACACGACGTCATCAGCATGAGTCTCGGTGCAGACACCGAGTCGAGCGCGGTCAACGATGCGGTCGAGTATGCCGCTTCCCAGGGTGTCGTGCTCGTTGCCGCGGCGGGGAACGACGGTCCCTGTTCGGACTGTGTCGGTTTCCCAGCGCGTCACGAGGAAGTGATCGCGGTCAGTGCGACCGACGAGAACGACGACCTCGCCGACTTCTCTTCGACCGGGCCGGAAGTCGAACTCGCCGCCCCCGGCGTCGACACGCTCTCGACGATTCCGCGAGACGACTACGCCGAGTTCTCCGGCACGTCGATGGCCTGCCCGCACGTCGCGGGTGGCGCGGCAACGCTCATCGCCTCGGGCGTGACCAACCGTTCGGAGGTTCGCCAACAACTCAAAGACGCCGCGGACGATATCGGGCTCGGCGACAACGAGCAAGGATCGGGACGGCTGAACGTCGCGGACGCGCTCGATATCGAGGACGGCGATGACGGCGATGACGGCGATGACGGCGACGACGGCGACGACGGCGACGATGACAAATGCGTTGACGCCTCGAACTGGCCCGCCGGCACCGGCCGCGACGGCGATGAAAACATCGACCAGGTGAACCTCGACGGCCAGGTCGTCGAGAGTTCCGCGGCCAACGCCTACGAGGACTTCACCTGTCCCGACGTCGTCACCGTCCAGCAGGGCGGCTCGCTCGACATTTCGATGGATTGGAGCGACGGCGGTTTCGACGACCACTACGCCAACGTCTACGTCGACTGGGAGCAGAACCAGGACTGGTCGACCGCCGAAGAGACCGTGCTGCTCGAGAGCGCGGGCGACGACAGTTCGGCTGCGACGGCGACGGTTGACGTCCCGAGCGATGCGGCACTCGGTGGGACGCTCCTTCGAGTCCGGCTCAACTGGGGCGGCCTCGACGAACCCGACGCGACCAGTGAGTACGGTGAGGTCAACGACTTCACGGTCTACGTCGAGGAAGGAGACGGCGATGATGATGACGATGACGACGATGTGGAAGAAGAGTGCGTCGACGCCGAGAACTGGCCGGCCGGCACCGGCAGCGACGGCTACGAGAACATCGATACCGTCGATATGGACGGCCAGGTCTTCGAAAGCTCCGCGGCGAACGCCTACGAGGATTTCACCTGCCCCGATGTCGTCACCGTCCAGCAGGGCGGCTCATTCGACGTCGCGATGGACTGGAGCGACGGCGGCTACGACGACCACTACGGGAGCATCTGGATCGACTGGGATCAGAACGAAGACTGGTCTGACGCCGACGGTTACGCGCTCATGGAGAGCGAAAACGATGACAGCGTCACCGCGACCCGCACCATCGACGTGCCGAGCGACGCCGAACTCGGTGCAACGCTCTGTCGCGTTCGCCTCAGCTACGGCGGCCACGACGGTGCCGACGACACTGACGAGTTCGGTGAAGTGAACGACTTCACGCTCTTCGTCGAGTAACGCTCAGGTAACACTCGAGTCGCGACGACATCTCGCGACCGAACTGCCGGCTCGAATCATTTTTTCACGCTGGAATACGTGGCTCGAGGCAGATGACGTTCAGCATCTGCGTTCACGAGACCTACGAGAACGAGGACGGCGAGGAACACGACCGCTTTGGCGTCGCGGTGACGACCCGTCTCCCCGGCGTTGGCACGCTCTGTCCGTTCGCGAGCGAGAACGGGGCCGTCGCGACCCAGAGCCTCGTCAACGTCGAACTCGGGCGCAAGGGAATCGAGTACCTCGACGACGGCCTCGCCGTCGAGGATGCCCTCGAGGCGCTGCTCAACGCCGACGACGGGGCGTCGAACCGCCAGCTCCACGGCGTCGACCGCGAGGGGATGTTCACGTTTTCCGGGGAGGATTGCAAAGACTGGTTCGGGCACCTCGAGGGCGAGGGCTTCACCGTCGCCGGGAACCTGCTCACCGGCGAGTCGGTGATCCAGGCGACGGCCGACGGCTACGAAGACGCACGAGACGGCGACGCCCCGCTGGCCGAACGACTGATCGAGGTGCTCGCCGCCGGACAGGCCGAAGGCGGAGACAAACGTGAGGAACTACGAGTCCAGAGCGCCGCCGTGCGCGTCGAGACGACCGAAGAGCCCGCACTCGAGCCGTTCTACAACGATTTGCGCGTCGACGCCAGCCTCGAGCCAATCGTCGACCTCGAGGAAACGTACGAACTGGCGGTCGAAGGCTACGAAAAGAGCCTCGAGCTGTACGAGGAGGCGTACGAGGACGACGATATGGGAGACGATGACGGGATGGAAGACGGTGGGGCCGACTCGGGCGAAGAGAGCGAAAGAGCCGACACTGGTACGGACGACTCGTAGGCTGCCCGGTAACGGTGTTTGACGCTCTTTCGAGAGCTCCTGCTCACTCGAGCACTCGTTTCCACTCGAGCGGGACTGTTCGCTCGAGGGGATGGAAACAGGGTCGAAGCGGCAGTCGCTACCCGGAAAACGAGTATAGATCGTCGCCGACGTGGTGCAGCGAGTCGACGACTTTTCCCTCCGATCCGGCCATATCGTCGCCATCGACGCGTGCACGGCCGACTGCGAGTATCTTTCCGTGCGATTCCTCAGCGATGAGCACGAGGTCGTCGGGTTCGATTAGTTCGTCGGCTTCGGTGATACCTGGACGCATCACATCCGCGCCGTCGGAGACGAACGAGACGGCGCCGGCGTCGACGGTGACGATGCGCTGGGATGGCTCGTAGACGTTTGCCCCACGAACGGTGAGAAACGGTTCCTCGTCGAAGTAGGCAATTTCGGGCGAGCCGTCGACCAGGACGACCTCCCAGTCGCTCTCTTCGAACTCGACGCGCTCGTACGCGTCGCCCTCGAGGGTCACGCCCAGCCGGTCGGCGACGGCCGTCTCGATGTCGGAGACGACGTCACTCCGAAGGTGGTGTCGCGATTTGACCTGCATACTCCCCAGCACGAGGGGTTTCGGTATAAAACGTCCGTCTCGAGGGCTGTGAGAAATGCTAAGTACTCACACGATGATGGCTCGAGTATGAGGTTCTCGCGGTGGCGAACCGAGATGGTCACCTGTATCGCCTGTGGCAACCGGCTCTCTCGGGCCGATTTGCGCGAATATGACAAGTACGGCAATCGCTGGGACCGCGAGGGCAAGAGCTTCGAGTACCTGTGTAAGCCCTGTGACCGTGATCGCTGTCGCGCCGATAGAGCGGGACTCGAGGACCAGCTTATCGCCCTCGAGGCCGGCGAACACTCACAGGAAACGTTCTTGCGACGGTATCAGTGCGTGCTCGAGCGGAAACGGCTCGAGGGCCCCTGAATTTCAGTCGGGAGGATCTTCGATGCGGTCCGGACAGGTTCTGACCGGCGTCCCGACACGTCTTTGGCCCTCCTTTTCGTAGGCAGGGGTATGAGCGACGACGCACAGGCCGCAGCCGGCACGGCCGAAGGGCAAGGCCCGGTCCAGATTTCCGAGGACCTGGCACGCCATCTCGAGAACAAACGCGAGGAGCTGTTCGAGAAGTTCGAAATCCGTGACGCGTTTCCCGAACCGGTACTCGAGGAGGCCGAGGAACTGACGCAGAACCCCCAGGCCGACATCGACGAGGAACTCGAGCATCGGCAAGACCTGCGGGAGATGACGACGTGGACGACCGACCCCATCGACGCCCAGGACTTCGACGACGCGCTGTCGATCGAAGAGCGAGAGGAGGAGTACGTCCTCTGGGTCCACATCGCCGACGTAACCCACTACGTTCACCCCGAGTCGAAGATGTGGGCGGAGGCCGTCGAGCGCGGGAACACCGTCTATCTGCCTGCCTATACTATCCACATGCTACCGCCGGTACTGGCCGAATCCGTGTGCTCGCTCGTTCCGAACGAGGAGCGACTGGCTCACACCGTCGAGATGCACCTGGACAAGGAGACGCTTTCCTACGAGTCGATCGATATCTACAAATCGGTGATCGAATCGGACGAGCGGCTCACCTACTCACAGGCTGAAAACCGTCTCGACGACCCCGACGCGCCGTTGCACGAGGAGAACAAACTGGTCTTCGAAGTCGCCAACGAAATGCACGAAATTCGCAAGGAAGATGGCTCGCTCGTGCTCAACCCGAGTCGCGACCGCGCTCACACCATCATCGAAGAGTGCATGCTCAAGGCGAACAAGGCCGTCACGCACGAACTGATGTGGAATCGGGGGGTCGAGGCGATGTATCGCGTCCACCCACAGCCAACGCCCGACGAGTGGTCGAAAGCGCTCCAGGAGATTCAGGATTTGGATGGCGTTTCCATCCCCGGCGACACCTGGGACGAACCGCGAAAAGCCGTCAACGCGACCCTCGAGACCGCGCCGGGTCGCCAGCTCGATAAGATCCAGTGGGCGGTGATGAAGGTGATGCCGCGGGCGAAGTACATGAACGACCCGTTCGGCGGCCACCACGCGCTCAACTTCGAGATTTACGGTCACTTCACCAGCCCGATTCGTCGCCTCTCGGACCTGATCAATCACTGGATCGTCTACCAGAACGACGTCCCCGAGAACCTGATCGAACTCTGTGACCGAGCGAGCGACAAACAGAAGGCGGCCGAGACGTGCGAACGCGAGTACAAAGGCTTCCTCTCGGAGGTGGGCCTCGACGCGCAGGCGGTCAACAATCGCGGCCTCGAGGTCGTCGAAGAGAGCGAGGCCGAACGAACGCTGTGAGGAGGCCTCGGAGTACAGAGCGGTGAAGCCGCGAGAGAGCGAGGCCGAGAAGACGATCTAAGGGTCGCGAGACGACGGGCGACCCTCGAGAGCTAGACCTCTGCGTCCTGCACCTCGACGATTACCGCCTGCTCGAGGGATTCGATGCCGCCGTCGACGTGCACCTGCACTGTGGTTCCCGGGAGCGGAGCGTCGCCCTCACCCTCGAGCGGCCGGTCGGGAACCGACACGGAGGTGACGCCGGTGAGCGTGACGCCCCGGCGCTGAATCGGGTCGCCTTCGTATTCGACGGTTTCCCAGGTTTCGACGTCCATTTTTTCGACGCTCTCCCCGAAGTACTCCTGGGCGTCCTTGTCGACGGAGTCCTCCGTCTGTGACCGACCAGTCGTGCGGTTGTCGTCGAACTGGACTTCCTCGTGTTTGTACTGCTGAAGGTGGACGAGCATAGTCGGCAGTGTTAACCACGGAGTGGCACTAAGGCGTGCGTCCGGAATGTGCAAGGTGGCCGTATCTAGATAATACTATAGTTGCTGGAGCATATACTATATTTATCGTAGTATTGGTATTGTAGTACGGGCGTATACACCCACAGCAGCCCCACAACACCTCGAGTCACTCGAGGCCCGTCTCGAGGATCAGCAATCGCCGCGTCTGGCCGCCGAGTGTCTCACACTCCTCGTCGGCCCTGTCGTATCCTCGAGCCTCGTAAAACTCGACGCCGTCGCTGTTTTCGGCGAACACCTCGAGGCGAATCCGCTCGTAGCCGTCGCCCTCGAGTGCGGTTTCGGCGCGCTCGAGCAGGCTGGTCCCAATCCCTCGCCCCCAGCTGTCCGGACGGACGTACAGCCGCATCAGGTGGCCAATGCGTGGCTCGTCAGCCCAGGGACCGCCGTGGACGAATCCCATGAGTTTCGAGTCCTCGCGTGTTGGGGAGTCTTTGGTTGCGACGAAAATGTGGTGTTCGGATGCGCGGATGGACGACCGGAGAGACTCGAGGGCGTACCACTCGTCGATAATCGCGCCGACGGTATCCGCCCCGAGAAAGTCGTCGTAGGCGGCATGCCAGCTCTTGCGAGCAACCGACTGGATGGCTTCGGCGTCTCCAGTATCGGCCTCGCGTATGCTGAACGCGGTTTCCATGGCAGAGGCTGTGTCCCCCTCGAGTAAACCGATTGGGGTGCCCTGACAGGCGATACCGTGGGTTCTTGCTACCGGGCACGAAGATGGGGAACATGACGACCGTGCTACTCACTGGATACGAACCGTTCGGTGAGTTCGACCGCAACCCCGCCAGTCGGCTGGCGAATCGACTTGACGGACGGCGGTGTGCCGGCTGCTCGATTGTTGGCCGTGAACTTCCCGTCGCGTTCGACCGTGCCAGACCTGCCCTGGTCGAGTTGCTCGAACGACACGATCCCGATATCGTGCTTTCGCTGGGACTCGCCGCCGGCAGATCGGCGCTCTCGCTCGAGCGAATCGGCATCAATCTGCGGGATACGAACGGCACGCCCGATAACGACGACCGGGACGTGATCGACGAACCGGTCACCTCTGATGGGCCGGACGCGTATTTCGCGACCGTTCCCGATCGCAAAATGGTCGAGGCGATGAACGAGGCCGGAATCCCGGCGACGCTGTCGACCAACGCGGGAACTCATCTCTGTAACGACATCCTCTACGCGACGTGCCACCACGTTGCGGTGAACGACCTCGATATCCGGTCGGGGTTCGTCCACGTCCCGTTCAGCCACGAGGGGGCCGCGGCCCGTGAGGACACCCAACCGAGTATGGCCCTCGAGACGATGGCTCGAGGTCTCGAGGTCGGTATCGAGACGGCAGTTGCGGTGGGCAGCGACACGCCGCGATAGGGTTGGCAGTAGCGGGGTAGTCGTTGGTCGCTCAAGCGGATTCCAATCCATGGAGCGTCCGTTCACATCGGTCGAGTCTTCCGTCGGCTGAACAGCTGTCGTCCTCGAGGTGCAATACTGGGCTTCGCAGGTGTGCACAGACACACCTGATCTCGTCGTCGGTACCGTCGTCTGCTCCGGCAGCGATCTGAATCTCCTTGCCAGTCTGGGGATTGCGCCCGGTTCGCGCACTCCGCTTGCTGATCGACGCTTGTGCCAGAGCGGTCATGCTCTGGAGACCGTCTTCCGTTCGGAGCGCTTCGGGACAGTGAGCGAGCAGGTCGGATCCGGCCGGGCCGTCGTAGATCAGCGATCCCTGTGCGCTCAATTCGCGCTCGAGGCGACCCGATATCCCGTTCCGTCGGTCGGCATCGGCCCCCGTCACGCCGAGCACTTCGGGTGGGCCGTCGGCGACGAGCAGTGAACACGAGTCGGCGTACAGCGCACCGTCGTCGACGAGCCAGCCGCCGGCGTACAGACACTGGTCGCCACGAGTGAGGCGAGTGAACCACAGCAAGGCGGGGATAGGGGCGGGACAACCAGGCGGCGTGGCGGCGACCGGACAGACGAACGTTGGGGTAACGCGGGTGCCGCCGCTGTCAGTTTCGGACCCCCACTCCTCGAGCGTGTCTCTCCGCTTCGAGCGAGCCTGGAAGGGAGCTGGCGATGTCCGATCCTGTGAAAGCGCGAGGACTTGGGATGCACCGTCGGCGTCGGCGGGAACGCCGGTCACGCAGACGCCATCGTTGGTTGTGATTGCCCGGACGCCACGCTCGGCGTTCCCGTCCGGGTCGATGACTGCCGACAGGGCGGCTTGCTCGTTGTTCCCCCAACAGTAGAGTGTGTTGTCGTCTCGAGCACAGCTTCGTCCATCGTCCGCCAGTCCCGACAGAATCCGTTCGGGGGTCAGTTCATCGCCCAGAGACGGCCCGCCACCGGGCACGGCCGCGTCCGGCAACGAAAAGACGAACCGTTCGCCGACAGTGGGTTCCCCCGCGAGATACTCGTAAACGGCCTCCTCGACGGGTGCGAGTTCGTCGGCTGCAGGTTCGAGCGCCGCCTCGAGGAGGACGATATCGGCTTCGACGATGTCTTTGACAGCTTCGACTTCGCCGGTGGCCCCGTCCCAATCGCCATCGGCCAGGGCTGTTCGAGCCCGTCGCGTCCCGAGTTCGCGCTTATCGGCGTTCTCGCGAACCGTCTTACAGACCTCACCCGGACAGTCCTCGAGCCGTCGCTGTATGTCGTCGATGGTTTTCGCCATCGACTCGAAAGCCCCTGTCGCGTCCGCTCGAGCGCGGTCGCCCAGTGCCTCGAGGCAGGAATCGACCGCAGAGAGCAGGGCGCGCTCGAGTTCGAGGACGTCCGTAAGTGGGTCCGCTGGTTCCGGTTGGTAGCCACTCCTTCGTTTGTTCGATCGCACGGAGTTGTAATCTTGCGCCTTGAGCGTGGAATTGGTGAGCCACCCCTCGAGGTCGACGGACCCTGATATGGGGCCAGCGCTCCCGTCGATCGTTCCTTGCAGCGATATGACGGCACTCCCATCGGGTTCGAGCACGCGGCTCGAGGTGTCCAGATACGACAGGGAAGCCTTCCCGGCACCGCCCCCGTAGTGTGTCGCTGGCGTCGCTATCGTATTGGTTGCCGCACTCGCAATCCGACCAAGGCAGCCGGCGAGGCTTCCCATCGCGACGGTTCCCCCGGCGGCGAGGAGTGCTCGCCTCGTGGCACCCGTTTTCTCCGACCGTTGTTGTGTGTTGCTCCCCCGAATCATCTCTTATCCTGAGGTGTTCAGACAGTATATAGGTATCGTAGTTCTGATAATTAATTTTCACAATGTCTCGAGAACCGGCTGGTTGTGTGCGGAACAGTTTGCCGACTTTCGATTGAATTCCCGGGACTCTCTGGCAGTAGTGCCAGATTCAAGTCCTTATTTACTATAGTATGTAATTCATAGTTATTTATTATATAATTAATATTATTTGCTACGGAAAGCTATCAGAGGTGCGGAGAACGTATGCTCCATATGTGACAATAACGATTCATGAGGTGTCTGTGCATCGTGACACCCTTGTCGCTTCGCCCCGCTGGTGTGTGTATGACTCTCGAGCGCCGGTGTTACGCCTGTGGGGTGACGACCGACCAACCATACGCCAGATGTGACTGCGGCGAGCCGCTGTGGTTTGCCGTGCAGCCACTCGAGGCGTGGCCGGCCCTCGCAGAACTGACGGGCTCGATCTGGCGCTACGAGGACGTCCTTCCTGTCGAGCAACCCGCTGGTGACCTCGCGCCCGGCGCCACGCCCCTGCTCTCGGTTCCGGGCCTCCGCGAAGAAACCGGTCTCGAACTGTGGCTCAAAGACGAGGGCCGCAATCCGACGGGCAGTTTCAAAGACCGGGGAAGTGCAGTTGGCGTCGGGGTCGCCCTCGAACGGGCACACGAAGCGAGTACACCCGCTGGCGATCCTGCTCGAGTGGCCACCGTCTCCCACGGCAATATGGCGCTGAGCACGGCGGCGTGTGCGGCCGCGGCCGGCCTCGAGGCGACCGTCTTCGTCCCCGAGGACATCGCGGGCGAACGATTGGCTGCAATTGGTGCGTTCGAGCCGGAAATCGTCCGCGTGCGCGGTGACTACGGCCGGCTCTACCACGACGCCCTCGAACTGGGTGCTCGCCACGGCGTCACGGTCTGTAACTCTGACGTACCCTCACGGGTCGCCGGTCAGAAGACCCTCGCGTTCGAACTCCTCGAGGCGGTCCCCGACCTCGACGCTATCGTGCTTCCTGTCTCCAGCGGCGGCAACGCGAGTGCCGTCTGGAAGGGACTCCTCGAGATGCGCGCTGGCGGGCTGTGCACGGATCTCCCCGCACTGTATCTCGTGCAGGCCACAGCGTGTGATCCTATCGCTCGCGCCTATCGTGCCAGCGACGACGTTGTGACACCGATTGACGACGACGCCGACACGGTCGCCTACTCGATTGCGAACGCGGACCCACCGAGCGGAACGCGAGCACTTGCCGCCGTTCGCGATACGGGCGGTGCGGTTGTTTCGGTCGACGACGACGCCATACTCACTGCTCAGCGCCGACTCGCTTCGGTCGGCATTCGTGTCGAACCATCCTCTGCGACGACGCTGGCAGCGATCACGGCGCTGTGTGAGGGTGGGGCCCTCAAGTCCGGTGACCGTGTCGCTGGCGTCCTGACGGGTCGGGGCTACGGCGGCAGTGGTGGCGAGCCGGAGACGACCGGCCGGACTCGCGACACCCTCGATACCGTCTTTTCGAGCTGACCTCCTTCACGTCCGTTCGGTCTCCTCGGCGGCCTCCTGTAACCGCTCGAGTTCGGCCTCGGCTTCGGCCGATCGGCGATGTTGGGGTGACGTAATCGCCTCGCCAGAGCCTTCGATCCTGTCCTCGGGATCCTCGACGGCAAACCATGCCCGAACTCGCTTCACCAACCTTTGAATCATGAGGGGGCTCCTCGAGCGCCGATTCTCCCTCGAGCACAAAGTATTGGGAGAACGACATGTTTCGCGAATGGAAACACGCAGTCACTCGATTTGCACGGGCCTTGAGACGACACAATACTCTTAGTATCGGAGCGTGTACAATAGCGTATGGCAGATAAACCGACCTCCGGTGAAATCTTTGGCGTACCGTATAATTTCGAGCGACCGAGTTTCGGACGGATGCTCTCGTCGTACTGGAAACCCGGCGAAGGGATGCTGGTCGAGAAGCCGTTCGGGGTCGGCTACACGCTTAACCTGGCGAACTGGCGCTCGTGGATCGTCGTCGGCGTTGCCGGGGCGCTCCTCTGGCAGCAACAACAGAGCGAATCCAAATCGGGCGATGAGGCGTCCGCCGACGAACCTGTGGAAGTGCTCGTTGACGACGAAACCGACGACTAATAGCGAGTTCCGGACGTTTTTCGGGGCTCGAGCGACCTTCCGTTACCTCGAGCGACCCGCCAACGAACTCATCCGTCAGCCGCTTCCGTGAGAACTTCCCGATTTCGAATCCAGCTATCGGCACCGAACTTCCGGGCGGCTAACTCGCGGGCAGCCTCGAGTTCGCCGTTACGCCAGCCGTCGACGGGGTTGGCGTCACACCAGTCCTCGAGTGCGCTTGCCAGGTCGGAAACCGCACGTTCACGGCTGATTCCGGTCTGTTCGCTGATGCTCGTAACCCGGTCGGTGAACGTCTCGGTCGACACGCTATCCGTTGTGAACACGCCGAGGTGGGCCGCTGGCTCGCGGTCGAAACTGAGCGATCCGTGCTGGATCACGACGTCTCGCTGGCGATACTGGGCGTTACCACTGAGTTTCTGTGCTGGTCCCGCTTTCGCCGGAACCACGATGTCGTGGGCGGGATTGATGTCCCGGAGATAACAGGATGGTTGATAGATAGCATCCTGTGTCTCGTCGGCGAACTGGGCGTCGACACCCATGCGGGAAAACGCCTCGAGAATCGGCTCACAGAACAGCGCATAACACTCCATCAGGTCCCCAGGGACCTCAGCGGCGGGTGCGACGATGGTATAGGAGATGTCGGCAATGGCGTCGTGATAGATGCCGCCACCGCCGGTCTGACGTCGCGTGACGCCGATGTCGTTCTCCTCACAGAACTCCCAATCGACGGTGTCCGGATTCTGCCGATAGCCGAGAGAGAGCGTCGAGGGCTCCCAGTCGTAGACGCGAACGGTTCGGATGTCGTCTTCGAGGGCCGTCCGTGCGGCAATCTCCTCGAGCGCCATCTGGGTGGGGCCATCTCGGGGGTCGTCCACGATCAGCCGCCACTGGCGGTCGGCGAGTGCGGTCATACTCGAAGGCTCGAGAGCAAGTGAGAAAGTGATTGCGACCTGCCTCGAGTGACCCGGTGCGTTTTTCTCGCGCCTGCTCTCTGCGAGCAACGTCAGAACTCTTATTTGAACAACTCTCGAATTGACGAGCATGAGTCAGGCAAACGAACGCCTCCGCCGGTACCTCGAGGATGACATTGGAGCATGTCGGAACGAGGACGTCCAAGAGCGAGTTGACGAACTCGAAGACCTCGAGACGACGCTGGACCCCACGTTGATCGCACAGGACGTACAAACGTTATCCTCGCTCGGCAACGAGACGCGTTACCGATTGGTTCGGTTACTCGTCGAGGCGGATGCGGAACTGTGTGTCTGTGAGATAACGCCACTCGTTGACGTCAGCGATAGCGCTGTCAGCCACGCGTTATCGAATCTGACTGAATCGGGACTCGTTACGAAGCGAAAGGAGGGGCGATGGCGGAAGTATCGGGCGACCAGACGCGCTCAGGCACTGCTAACGGTTCTCGATGGCGCCCGCTAGCCCTGCGTTGGCATCACACGGTGGATGGGCATGGATGGATTTTTGAATGAGAGGCTCTTCAATTGAAGTATGGCTCAATCAAATCGGGTCGGCCAGACTTCAGATACAGGTAACGCCGGAACTGAAGGAGTTACTCTCGAGACACACAGCAGCGCCAGTAAACGACAGTTTGAGTCGAATGGCTCGGCGTATGGTGTCCAGGTCGGTAGCTCTGACCTAATCTTTTTCGAGGGGATTCTTCCCGAAGAGTCTGGCGTTGTGATGAGCGAACATTCAATTGAGGATCAAACTGACCTGTGTCTCGATCGACTCCAGTCGGTGCTTGCGGCGTCGAACCTCACGCTCGAGGACGTGATGAAAATCGAGGTCCAACTGACGGATATCGGGACACGTGACGTTGTCGACGATGTCTACAAGCGACGATTTGACGGTTCCTATCCACCTCGAACGACCACCGGCGTGTATGCGCTTCCAGGTAATGCCGGTATCCAACTCGACGTCGTTGCCGCTATCGAGTAACTGATAGAATAATGAATGAAAACTCTCTCGTCTCGGCGGTAGCGTCGAGTATCGTCAACGCAAGCCGATTATCGGAGGTCGACCCTGATGAGTGACCTCGAGCACCAACACGGATCCGATTGTGCGTGTCCCGACTGTGGGGACCCGCGTTCGATGGATTTCCTGGACAAGTATCTGACCGTCTGGATCTTTGGAGCGATGGCTCTCGGTGTCGGCCTGGGCTATATTACACCGGGTGTCGTCGGGCCGATTCAGGAGTACTACCTCGTCGAGATCGGGCTGATCGCGATGATGTATCCGCCGTTGGCCAAGGTCAACTACGGCCAGCTACCGCGGGTGTTCAGCGCCTGGCGCGTGCTCAGTTTGAGCCTCATCCAGAACTGGCTGATCGGGCCGACGCTGATGTTCGCGCTCGCGGTGGTCTTCTTCAGTGGGCTCGTACCGCCGTTCCCCGCACACCCCGAGTACTTCCTTGGCCTGATATTTATCGGCATGGCTCGTTGTATCGCGATGGTACTCGTCTGGAACGACCTTGCAGACGGCTCGAGTGAGTACGCTGCCGGACTGGTCGCGTTCAACAGCGTCTTTCAAATCATTACCTACGGAGTGTACATCTGGTTTTTCGCCCTGTTCTTGCCGCCACTGCTGGGTATGGATGCACTGGTGGCTGGGATCGGTACGTTCGACATTACGGTCGAACAGGTGTTCTGGGCGATTGCGATCTTCCTCGGTATTCCGTTCGCCGGTGGTATCCTCACTCGGTTCGGCGGCGTTCGTACGAAAGGAGAGGAGTGGTACGAAGAGCAGTTCGTCCCGAAAATTAGCCCCGTTACCCTGATCGCACTCCTGTTCACCGTGATCGTGATGTTCGCCACCCAGGGTGACAACATCCTCGCCCAGCCAACCGACGTGCTGTGGATTGCAGTACCGCTAACGATCTACTTCGTCATCATGTTCCTCGTGAGCTTCGCGATGGGGCGTGGTATCGGTGCGGACTACTCGACGACCACCGCCATTGGGTTCACCGCGGCATCGAACAACTTCGAACTCGCGATTGCGGTCGCAGTCGCCGTCTTCGGCGTTGGCTCCGGTGTCGCGTTCGCGACCGTGGTCGGCCCGCTGATCGAAGTGCCAGTCCTGCTGGCGCTGGTCAACGTCGCCATTTACTTCCAGCAGAAGTTCGACTGGGCGGGCTACGAAACCGGGCAACTCGAGAGCACGAAACCCACAGGTGAAGACACAACTCCAGTAAAAACCAACGATTGATCTCCAATGACACTCAACACACTCCTGATTCCCACCGACGGAAGCGATGTAGCCCAGGCCGCTGCACGCCGTGGCTTCGACCTTGCAACACAACTCGAGGCGAACGTCCACGTCCTCTCAGTTGCGGACAGTTCCATCGCGACTGGAGCGGGGTATTCGGGCGATTCGGCATCGATCCGGCGTCGACTCCGCGAGCAAGCGGACGTGCGTGCAACGGCGCTTCGAGAAACGGCAACAGCGCGTGGGCTCGAGGCCACGGCCGCAGTTCGTGAAGGGATCCCGGCCATGGAAATCGTCGACTACGCCGACGAACACGGCATCGACGCTATCGTCATCGGAACGGTCGGGCGAGGCGGTGTCGCCCGGGCGATTATTGGTAGCGTTGCCGACAAAGTCGTTCGAACGGCTCCCGTGCCCGTGGTGACGGTTACGCCTGCTGCTGGCGAGACGGCGGATCAACAGACCGAGTTTGACTCGATACTGTTCCCGACCGATGGGAGCGAGCGATCGACCGATGCAATTGATCGCTGTCTCGCACTTGCCGACGCCCTCGAGGCGACCGTCCACTTCCTGACGGTGATCGACGATGACCTCGCGGAAACGCTCGAGTCGATCTTCGATACAGGGGCCGACCCCGCCAGTGAGCGTACGGAACCGGTTGACGAGCACCTCGAGACGCTTGCGACCCGTGCTCGAGCGGATGGTCACGAGGTCGTGGTCGCGACGACAAGCGGGAAGCCGGCGACGGAAATTCTCGAGTATACGAAGACGGCGGGCATCGACATGGTTGCGATGGGAACGGCTGGTCGAAGCGGGTTCGAACGGGCGCTCCTCGGCAGCGTCACCGACAGGGTGATTCGGACCGCTCCAGTGCCGGTGGTTACGGTTCGACCGAACGAGATCTAATAAACGCCCACGGTATTTAGCCGGTGAAACGATTTATTACCTACCGCGATGCCCGCTTGCGATAGGGTGTACACCGACTGTCACTGACTACTGTCGCCGCGTCGTAGATGACACTCGATGTCCCACCGACTGGACTCGAGTCCGTTGCTCTGCAAATTGAGAGTTGCACTTCTCTTTTGAGCGCACTGCCACTCGAGTAGCGACGCTTCGGCCAATGGCTCATGCCTGTTTCGCCAGCATTTGTGGATTTCATATAGTTCTATTTGGTTTATCCGGGGCGTACACTGGACCTGAGCAAGGACACGTCCGTCATCCTCGAGCCGTCTCGCGCAGACTTTTACGTGTACACCGGCTAGCGACCCTATGGTGCGGAACGTCGCCGAGCTGTTGGCGGAACTCGAGACCGAGGATTTCTATCTCCTTTCGGGTATCGAACAGGGGATGCGCTTTTCGGAGTGGGTGCAGCGCGAAAAACTGCCCCGATTCTCGGGGTTGACGCCCGAAGAAGTCGACTATCGCCTCGAGCGCTGTCTGAAGCGTGACCTGATCGAAAAAAAGACGATCCAGTACGAGGGGTACACCCTCGCGTTCGAGGGATACGATACGCTCGCGTTGCGAGCACTGGTCGAACGCGATACCATCGCGGAGTTCGGCTCGCCACTCGGCGTCGGCAAAGAGAGCGACGTCTACGAGGTCAAATCGTACAAACCGCTCGCGCTCAAGTACCACCGAGAAGGGTATACGAACTTTCGCGAAGTCAATCGCGAACGCGATTACACGTCCGAAAACCGCCACGTTTCCTGGCTTTATACCGCTCGAAAAGCCGCCGAACGAGAGTACGACGCCCTCGAGACGCTGTATCCCGACATCTCGGTCCCTCGTCCCATCGACCAGAATCGACACGCCATCGTGATGGAGAAAATGGATGGCGTCGAACTCTCCCAGACCCGACTCGAAGACGACCAGGTGCTTGGCGTCCTCGAGTTGATCTGTACTGAACTCTCGCGTGCGTACGAGAGGGGCTACGTGCATGCCGACATGAGCGAGTACAACGTGTTCGTGGCCGAAGACGGCATCACAATCTTCGATTGGCCCCAGGCCGTGGCGACCGATCACGAACACGCCCGTGAGTTCCTCGAGCGTGACCTCGAGAACACCGTGGGCTACTTCCGTCGGAAATACCCTCGGCTCGTCCCGGAGGAGTTGAGCACCAGGGCCCTCGCCACGGAGATAGAGTCAAACGAATTCGATGGGTTACAGTAGCGGGTCGCCTGTCGAGGGAGTCCTCGTTTGTTCGTTCAGTGGCAGTTGCGAGAGTGCCCGCTATAGTAGCCAGTGAAACGATTTACACACCTACCGCGACGCCCGCTTGCGATAGGGTGTGCAATGACTTTCACTGGCTACTATAGTAAACGATGAACTGTCGTTCGTTTTCGAATCTGCTGGGCTGTTTTCGCGTTCCGCTTGCTTTCGATAGAACCGAAATATCGAATACAGCCCATTAATACCTCTAGCGGCATCTCACGGCTTCTAGCGGCATCTCACGGCTCTTTCGGGATATCTGGGCACAGCGCTCTACCCGTGTTACTACCATTAGATGTGCTCGTGATATATCGTATGGGGCTATACAAAATATACTCTATGGACGGAGTCGCGACGGTCGGAGTGTATGTACTCTCGTCACAGCGTGTCAATCGGAAAATACCGTCGCTGACCCGTTATTGCCCGGTATCGGAGTCCGGTTCTTTGTACACGACGTGATCGACTTCCCGGCGGGAATCGGCCTCGTCATCTGGGTAGTGATAGCAGACGTCGTCAGTTTCAGATCGTGTCGTTCGATGGGTGCCATCACAGAACGGGAAGGTCTCTGCGAGGCCACACTGGCAGATTGCGACGTTGCCTTTTTTCGCGTTCAGATCCGATTCGTCGAGTTTCAGCGGGCCAGTTTCCTCGAGTTCGACTAGACGGCTCATACTTGCTATGGTCGGCGGTGGGAGTTAATTTTGCGGGTTCACCGTCCGTCGTCGGCAAATGATATTTGTCTCCTCTTTTTATAATTCTCCCAGTTGGTCCAGTCATTCGAACGGGTCGCTGTTCCCTCGGTGGGTACGTCAGATCTGTTCCCAGACGGTCGCATTCACCGTCGTGGCAATGGTCTGTACGATTTTTCGTTCGTGTTCGGCCTCTCGAGAACGGCCTTAGTGGTTCGTCACGCCTGAGTATGTAAACCGAATCGATAGCGGTTGTCGGGTTCGGTTTAGACGTCAACGCTTGATGGAGTACTTAGTGGGACGTCAGAATCTGCAAAATGGTTCGCCCGTCTCTGCTCGTCGAATCACTCAGTGATGTCTTCGACCCACGTCAGGGCGGCGACGGCTTCGGGGAAGCCCTGGGTCGTCACGGCGAGCAAGGCGACGTGTTTCAGCTTTTCGGGCTCGATACCTTCCTCGAGTGCACGACGCGTGTGTGAGTGGACTGCTCCCTCCGACTGGGTGCCAACGGCCTGTGCCAGTTTGACCAGTCGCTTCGTTTCTCCCTCGAGCGGGCCAGCTTCAGCGCTGGCTTTGCCGAGGTCGGTGTACTGTTCCCAGAGGTCCGGATATTCCGTGGCGATTCGCCCAGCCGCCGATGGCAGTTCATCCGGGAGGTCGGACGCGTCGTTGTCAGCCATAGTTATCAGGTATCCCAACTGGCTCCGTTTCAACTGATGCGGTAGCGCGGAGTCCCCTTCTGCTCACGGCTTTGCCGTTCGCATGGTCAGCGGAACCTTTGGTTCCGCGCTATCCTCAAGCGCGAGCGAAGCGAGCGGTAGGGAGGGGAGGAGCGCGTTCATATAGTCGTTCGAAAGGCGAGCCTTTCGTGATGACGAGAGACACCGTCTCTCGGACCACTGGGTAGTCTCATTATCTATAAATAGCCAACAGACTACATTGAAAATGTGGCAGACGACTACGTGCGTCGGACGGCAATCACCCGCCTCTCGATAGACGGCGAGCAACGCGACTTGCTCGAAGACACCATCACCGAGTGGAAACGGGGGTGCCAGATCGCCACAGACCTCGCGTGGGGGCATTGCAACACCAGGAGTGACGTGCAACCTCTCGCTTATGATTCTGTGCGCGAAAACACCGACCTCGGGAGTCAGCATGCGATTCTCGCCACCCACCAAGCCGCCCAAGCTATCACCGGCTGTATCGAACGCCAGTCGAAAGGCAAGAAGGTCAGCAAGCCAACGTTCACCGCACCCACGGTAAAATACGATACACGGACGATGACGGTGTTCGATGACGATACTGTGTCCCTCTCTACAACGAAGAGTCGAGTCCGGTGTCCGCTCGACCTTCCCGACGACGACGATGGCTATCAGCGTCAGTATCTCGACTCGGACGAATGGAGTGTTACGGAAAGTACGCTCACCGCCCGAGGCGGCGAGTTCTTCTTGCATATCGGCTTCCGCCGGTACAAGAACGATACCGAACGCAACACCGCCGAGGACGGAACGGTTCTTGGGGTTGACCTCGGTATCGAAAACCTCGCCGTCACCAGCACCGCCTCCTTCTTCAGCGGGCGAGAGCTAACCCACCGGCTCCGCGAGTTCGAGACGGTACGCGCTGGGTTGCAACAGACCGGAACACGAAGCGCCCACCGGACGCTCGTACGATCGAGCGGTCGGGAACTTCGTTACGTCCGCGACGTTCTCCACCGGGCGTCGAACGTGCTGATAGATGAAGCACTGCGCTACGACTGTGACGTGATTGCGTTCGAGAACCTCACCCACATCCGCGACCGAACCGGTGCGTCGTGGGGTCACAAGTGGGCGTTCCGAACGCTCTACGAACAGGTCGAGTACAAAGCCGAGTCGGTCGGCATCTCGGTAAAGCAAGTCGGGTCGGCATACACGTCGAAGCGATGTTCCGAGTGTGGATTCACCGCAGACGAGAATCGCCCGTCGCGCAACGACTTCCGGTGTATGAAGTGTGGGTCGCAAGCGAACGCGGACTACAACGCGGCGAAGAACATCGGTATGCGGTACGTCCGTCGAAGCCAACAGTCGTCTCGACGGACGGGCGACAGTCAGCTCGCCCTAAAGTCTGGAACGGTGACGCCGAAGAGCGGATTTACCGCCTACCCTGATGGGTTCGAGGCCGAGTTCACGGACAAGCCCCATCCTCCACGAGCGAGGCCGTCAGGCCGAGCGAAGTAGGGTGGGGTAGTTGACTAAACGTTCGTAGTCCACACCAATCGACCTGTCGACGACCCACGTGCGGGCGATCAGCGATACGTACCTACCACGACGCTATGATTGTCCGCTGACACCAATAGGTTTATATGAGGTTGTAAAGTATACTTTACTGTAAAAGGTGCTTTACACCATGGATACGACAGCCAACTCCTCGAGCGATCTCGAGGCGGCACGCGCAGAACTGGAAAAACGGGAGCGATACCAGCGCTGGATGAACTACAGCCTCTGGGCGGGTATCCTGAGCCTGTTTATCGCGATCGGAATCTGGATGACCGTTCCCGAAGATATCGTCGTCTTTGCCGGCACGGGACTGTACTGGCTCGGATTTCTCGGCATGCTCGGGATCTACTTCGGAACCTCGATCAGCCTCGAGGACGAACGAGACGCCCAGATTGCCGCGGAAGCGGGTGGGGTAACCCTGGGAGCCATCGCCGTATTGTTCGTCTTTTTCACACCGGCAGCAGTCGCCCTCGACGCCACCGGCACGTATCAGATGCCGGCCGAAGTGTGGGGCGTCAGCGGCGCCTTCTTTCTCGTGTTTGCCATCTATAGCGTTTCTCACTGGTATTACTCCAGACAGCACTCATGAAAAACGAACTTCGGACGTATCGCGACCGCCACGACCTCAGCCAGGGCGATCTCGCGGCAGCGGTCGGGGTCTCTCGTCAGACGATCAACGCGCTCGAGCGCGAGCGGTACGATCCCTCACTCGAGTTGGCGTTCAAACTAGCGGGCTTTTTCGAGTGCTCGATCGAGGATCTCTTCGATCCGGAACTCTCCGAGTGATGAACGGTCGCCGGGACCTTCGGATAGGGTGAGCCGTCGTCACTTATCTTGCCTCGAGTTCGGCCACCGCGCTCCGGATGAGGCTGTCCAGAATTTCGGGCGTCGTCGGGTGGTATGCCCGGTCCGGAATCTCTCGAACGTCTAACCCCATTTCGACGACGACCTGCATCGTTTTGGCCATCACGTCGGCGTGGAGGTGCAACCCCTGGTAGCCGACGACCGTCCCGTCCGACGCGTCGACGACCAGCGTTGCCACGCCTTCCGGGTGATTCTTGCTCTTGAACACCCCATCCGAGGACGCCTCGGTCGAGACGACGATGGCATCGAACTCGGCCGCGGCAGCCGTCTGTGGTGTGTGTCCGACTCGAGCCACGGGATAGGTCCCCAGCCCGGAGAAGATGACGTGGTGGGGCACGTTCGTGTACGCCTCGAGGCGCTCACCGGCAGCGTGTCGGAGGATGTTCGCTCCGGCGGCGAATCCTTGCTCTTTGGCGACGTGCAAGATGGGTTCGCGACCGTTGACGTCACCGACGACGAACACGCGCTTGTCGTCCCGCGCTTGCATCGTGGATTCGACCCACCCGCGAGTCGCCTCGAGGCCCGTTCGCTCGAGACCAAGGCCATCGACGTTCGAACGCCGGCCGGTAAACAGGTAGAGACCATCGGCCTCGACCGTCGACTCGTTTCCGTGTCGATCCACGGCGAGTCGAACCCCGTCGTCGGTTCGCTCGAGTCGTTTTTCGTCGGTTTCGGTCAGAATTTCGACGTCGAAGTGCTCCCGGTATATCTCGAGTATGGTCTCGCCGTATGCGGGGGCGAACGCATCCAGAGGCCGATCGTCGTGTTCGATGACGGTCAGGTCGACACCGCCGACTTCACTGAGATACGGGACGAGTTCGAGACCGACGTAGCCAAAGCCCATGACGATGGCGGAGTCCGGAAATGTCGTCGCGTCGAGGACGTCGGCGCTCGAATCCCAGTCGACGGTGTCGATGCCGGGCAACTCGGGCACGTTGAGCGTCGAACCGGTCGCGATCACGATGTAGTCGGGTTCGATGACCCGGTCGCCCACGACGAGCGTTCGGTCGTCGACGAACCGTGCCCGGTCGTGGACGAACTCGACGCGGTCGCGGTCGGCCAACTCGTGGACGTGCTCACGCCGGTGGCGTGCAAAGCTGTGGATATGCTCGTTCTTTTGCTCGACGACGCGTTCGGAGACGGCGTTGACGGTCCCCTCGAGTCGGTCGTCGTGTCTGGCCTGGTACTGGTGTTTGGCCGCAGAGAGGACGTCTTTGGAGGGCATACAGCCCTCGAGAATACAGAGACCACCGCCCGGATCGCCGTCGTCGATCAGCGTGAGTTGAAGGGTCTGGGTCGATTCGTCGGCTCGCTCGAGGAGTCCATCGGCCGTAGCGACGCCGGCACTGCCGTAGGCACCGATGATCGCGACGTGGAGCGTGTCCATAGGGTCGATACAGTCCCGGGATCAATAGACGTTCTCGCGGTCGTGCGTTCGCCGTGCCGATGAGCGAAACGGAAGCTTCGGTATCGGCGTGCCCCGAAAGTATTGGAACTGGCCGGGTTTCCTCACCAAAATAGCAAAACTGGGCCGGAACGTTGACGCGTTGGCGGGGGAGTTACTGTCGGAGTCGGCTGCCGATACCGACACCGAGGCCGAGCAACGCGGCGAGTGCGCCGAAGCCGGGCAGGCCGTCGGCGACCTCATCGTCGTCATCGGTGGTGTCAGTTTTATCGGCACTTCCATCGTCGGCACCGCCGTCATCAGCCGAGCCGATCGAAGCCGTTCGTTCCGAGAAGTGGTTGAACGCGACGTAGACGGTCGCTTTCGCCTCGGCTTCGGCGTGCTGGCTGACCATGTACGCCGACTCGTCGCCGCCGATCGCGCTCTCGAGTTCCGACTGCGAGGAGGCCTGTACGGCTGCCTCGCCGTCAATGCGAACCTCGATGCTCTCGAGGGTTCCCACTGCCTCCTCTTCGACGGTCGTCATGACGATCGTCCCTTCGCTGATGGCACGATCGACGACAACCTCGACGCGCTGTTCACCCTCCTGTCGGGCTTCGACGGCGGTCTCCTCACCGTAGGTGACCGTGTCGGCAACGGTCTCGCCGTCTCGCATGTCGACGTACACTTCGGCGGCGGCCGAACCGTCGGCGATGCGCTGTTCGTCTTCTTTGGCCTGCTCGTCGCGCTCGCCCTCGGCGTACGACCGGAACACGAGCGTCGACTCGCTCTCGAGGTTGGCGACGACGTCACCCTCCTCGTTGACGGTTGCCTCACCGTCACCGACGACGAGGAAGACGCCGCTGCGAGAGTCACTTTCGACGATCACGCGGTCGTCACTTTCGGCGCTCGCCTGGGCGCTCCCGTCGAGTTGGGCCTCGACCACCTGGGAATCGTCGCCCGCGTTGACGACCAGGTGACCGCGTTCGTTATCGTGGGCCGAGAGCGTTGCGCCGCTTTCGGCTTCGATCTGCGTGGTCGTCTGTGACTGGGCACCGATCGAGAGGCCGGCACCGTCGATGTTGACGACGGCACCGAGATCGATTGCGGCATCTGCACCCCCGCCGACCTCGCTCTGGGAGTCGACGGCGATTGAGGAGAACATGGTCTCACCGTCTACCGTGTAGTCGGTAACTGCGTTTACGGAGGCCTCGAAAGCGAGGTGTGTACCCGCGTACGCCTCGTTCGAGGTCGTCGTTTCAACCGATTCGGCCGTCGTGCTCGCGCCAACGCCGGCGGCGACCAGACTGACGGTCACGAGTGCCGTGACGATGACGGTTGCGACTGCGTTACGGTTCATTGCATCCGTATCGTCGAAGAGCGTCATTAAGGGACTTCTGACAAAACCATCCAAACGAACGGTTCACGGGTGTCATATTCACACACGAACGAGTGCCAATCTCGATGGAACGGCACGCCTCGAGCGAGGGCCTCTCGAATTTTGATCACCGAGAAATGGCTTTGCTATCGTCGGCGACGACTGCGTCAACTTCCTCCGTGGTGACGAGGACGATGTCGCCCAGAACTGTCCACTTTAGCGCCGTTCTCGTCATGGTGTGGAGAGGGTTCCTACAGGCACGTGAGATCCGGTTTGTGAGGTGTTGCGGTACTCGTACATGACTCGCCCCCCAATCGTTGAGTTGGGCTACTGGTTACTCGAAAGTAACCTATGACATTACCTCGATTTCACCTACGTCTATTTATAGATTCCATTTAATCTGAGACTATCTACAGGTGCCTGGCCAACTGGAGTAAACTGCGAACTGAACCTCGTCACAATGTCGAATAATTTTCACGATGCAAGCCGGTCAGATGGGGCGAGAGCCGCTCACTTCAGCCCGGCGACTGTCCTTATTGTCGTGATTGGCCTGCTTTTCGTCCTGGGTGCTGGCACGATACTCGTCGGCGCGAGCACCGTCGGCGGGCCAGTCGATGGACCATCTGGGACGTCGTTCCTGGCTGTGCAACCCGAGCCAGTCTGTGCAGTTTCGAGTTCCTCCGTCGCGGTCGGTGAATCGGTAACTATCGACGCAAGTGAGTCCGAAAACGTCGCTCGAGCGAGTTTCGATTTCACCGGCGACGGGAGCTTCGACGTCGAGGGAACGACCAATCTGGTCCAGACGACGAGCTACGACGAGCCGGGAGAGTATCAGCCCTGGGTGCAGGTATGGTCCGAAGATGGCGAGACGAACGAAGACAGGTGTGGCATGATCACGGTCGAAGCCGCTGCGGATCCAACCGCATCGTTCATCGTCGAACCGGAGACTGCCGACGTCGGCGAAACGGTCGGGTTCGATGCCAGTGCCTCGAGTGGAGATATCGTGGAATACCGCTGGGACTTCGGTGATGGAGCCACCGATAGCACAATAGAGAGTCCAGAGACGTCACATACGTACAGCGAGTCGGGAACGTACACTGTGGAACTCACCGTCGTCGATTCGGAGCGACGCCTGGACACGACAACGGGAACGGTGACAGTCGAGGATTCGACGCCATCGGAACCGGTTGCCGTCTGCTCGGTCTCGAGTACGACCGTCGAACCCGGCCAGTCGGTCACCATCGATGCCAGCGATTCGGAAAACGCCGTCGCTGCGAACTTCGATTACGCAGGAAACGGTAACTGGGACGAGCAGTGGACTGGCGACTTCGTCCAGACGACGAGCTACGGGGTGCCGGGGACTTACACCCCCGTCGTCAGGGTTTGGGACGACATGGAACGACACGACGAGGTGACGTGTGCGACGATAACGGTCACCGACCCAAACGAACCGACAGCGGCCTTTACGTTCGAACCGGAATCACCGTTCGTCGACGACACGATCACGTTCGACGCGAGCGACTCCGAGTCACCGAACGGCGACATCCTCTCCTATCGCTGGGACCTCACCGGTGACGGGACGTTCGACGTGGTTACGTCCGAACCCGTCATCACGCACACGTACGAGAGTAGCGGATTCTACAGCGTGTCGTTACGCATCGTCGACGAAATCGAGCGCACGGACGATACCACACAGACCGTCCTCGTGGAGGAGCCGCCACCGGTTCCCGCGTGTTCGGTCTCGAGTACGGCCCTCGAGCCCGGGGAAACAGTCACGATCGACGCCAGCGATTCCGAAAATGCCGAATACGCGAGCTTCGACTTCAACGGCGACGGAACCAACGAGATCGACCGTGTGGAAACCTTCGTCGTCGAGACGAGCTACGACGAACCCGGCGAGTACACGCCCGTCGTCACCGCCTGGCGCCACTTCGAGTACGGGGAGTCCGTCGAGTGCGCGACGATCACCGTCGCCGATGCGGAACCGCCGACGGCGTCGTTCACGATCGACCCCGAAACGGCCCAGACCGGCGAGGAAGTCACGTTCGACGCCAGCGCCTCGAGTTCGCCGACGGGCGAGATCCTCGAGTACTGGTGGGACTTCACCGGCGACGGCACCGTCGACAGGACCACCAGCGATCCCGTGACGACGTACACCTACGAGACCGAGGGGATCAAATCGGTCTCGCTCACCGTGATGGACGCTCGCGAACTGACGGGGACCGACGAGGGGTCGGTGGCGGTTCGAACGACCGAGGATCCCGATCCAGAGCCGGATCCGGAACCGGTCGCCGTTTGTGCAGTCTCGAGTACTTCGGCTGAACCCGGGCAACCGGTCACGATCGACGCCACCGATTCCGAGAACGCGGACGCTGTCAGCTTCGACTTCGAGGGCGACGGGGAGTGGGACGAACAGTGGACCGACGAGTTCGTCCAGACGACGAGCTACGCTGAACCGGGAACCTACACGCCCGTCGTCCGGGTCTGGAACTTCCAGGAACGCGGCGACACCGTCGAGTGTGCGACGATCGTCGTTACTGAACCGGAATCGGAAGCCGAGCGTGCGGATCCAATCGCCGACCTGTCTGCTGATCCGCGTACGCCCGAACTGGGCCAGACCGTAACGTTCGATGCGAGCGACTCGAGTGCCCCCGACGGGGACCTCGTCGCCTACCGCTGGGATCTGAGCGGCGACGGCACCTTCGAGGAAACGACGGACGAACCGACGGTGACGCGCGCGTTCGACGAGCCTGGCTCGTACACCATTACGGTCGAGGTCGAAGACGACGCGGGCGCGACGGCGACGGCAACGACGACGGTACGGATCCTCGACCCGGCACCCGTGGCGGTCTGTCGGGTCTCGAGTACGGAACTCGAGCCTGGCGACGAGCTCACGATAGACCTGCGCGACTCTGAAAACGCCATCGCGGTGAACGTCGACTTCGACGGAAACGGCGAGTGGGACGAACGGTGGACCGACGAGTTCGTCCTGACGACGCGCTTCGACGAACCGGGCGAGTACACGCCGACGGTCCTCGTCTGGGACGACATCGAACGAAGCGACGAGGCCGACTGTGCGACTGTGATCGTGAGCGAGCCAGCCTCGAGCGGGTCGTTCATCGACGTTCCAGGTGGCGGATTCGATATCGGTATCGAACACGTGGGTGCTGGCGTCTTGCTCGCGGCCGCCCTCGCGGGACTCGCCTACGCAGCCGGGCCGTTCGGCGGCGGTGGCTCGTCTTCGGGCGGGTCGGACAATCGGCGGACACCACCGCCGAAACCGCCGTCGACGGGTGTCGCCGAACGACCTGCGCGGTACGAGACGGGCACCACGACGGTACCCGGACGTGGTGGAACGGTGTCGGTGACGGGCATCGGATTCAGGCCCGACCTCCTGGTGCTCACGGCGACGAACGCCGAGGGTGAGGGCGACGTGACCGCGACCCGGACGGCCGGCTGGACACACGGGGTCGCCGTGAGCGGCGAGGAGGGTATCGAGCAACACGCGATGACGGTTGGTGACGACGCCCGGAGCGTCGAACGCGGCACGTGTGGGGTTCGAACCGGCGACGCCGTCGATATCGTCGTCCACGGTGACCACTCGCTCGGACGCCTTCGTGCGGGCGTGTCGTCGTTTACCGACGACGGGTTCGAGTTGCGTGTTCGGGCGACGGGCACCGACGTCGACCATCCCGACGTTCGGGTACTCTACCAGGCGTTTGACACTGGGGACGACCTCGAGGTCGACGCGGGCGAGGTACCGACGCCGACCGAACCCGGCCACCAGCACGTCCCGCTGGACGTCGACGCGACCGTCGTCACCCTGGCGAGTTCGACTGCAGTCTCCGGAACGGGCGGCAACGAAACCTGGACGACTGACCGCTCGATCGGCGTTTCGATGGGGGCGGCGGTCAGCACCGGACCAACGGACGTTGTCGCCGACGGCGCCCACCTCGATCAGGCCGTCTGGAACGCGACGGTGTCTCCGGGGCGGGCCAATCACGCGAGTGCCATGTGTGATACCAACGGGGCACTGGCGCTATGTTATCAGGACGGCGACCGCATCGCCGGTCGGACGACGGCAACCGTGACTGGACTGGGGTCGGCCCTCGAGTTGCGCTACGATCGAACCTACAGCGGGCCACAGAAGATCGATCCGACGGGATCACACCCGATCAGCTACCTCGCTATCGACGCCGGCGAACTGACGCCTGCGGTCGGCGCGGTCAGGGCACCGGCACCCGGTGAGACGCTCGAAATCGACTGCGGGTTCGAACCCGGATTGCTCGAAGTAACGACCTCTCAGTCGGCAGCGCTGGGCCACGCCCGTCAGACCGGTGATGTCCCCTTTGGCTGGTCGACCGGGACGGCCATCGTTCGTGACGGCCACCTTTCCCAGTACGCGCTTTCGGGCGTCAGCTCGGTGCCGGAATCGGGCGCCGAAGTCGACTTCAACGACATCGAAACGCCACTCGAGTCGGTTGAAAGGACCACGGAGGCGGCGACCGGCCGTTTGGTGGGTGTCAAACCGAAGACGACGCTTGGAGAAAGTACGTCACTCGAGTTCCACGACCAGGATTCCCTCGAGCGGGTGAACCAGCCGAAGGCCGGGTTGAAGCGGGCGGCAAGCGCGGAGAAGCAGTTGGATGGTGGGATGAAGCAGACCGACCGCGGTCGTGAGGGCGCGGAAAGGCGAACACACCGGGTCGAGAGTGAGTCGAAATCGGCCGTCGAGATACCGTCGAAATCGACCGACCAGTCGTCGAAGGCTATCGACAGCGCCCCGAAAGCGGGCGTCAGCGCTCACCGAGCATCGCTCGCCGAGTCGACGACAACCGACGACGGGGACAGTAGTGCTATCGGCGATTCGGTGGCCGGTGGCACTCGAGGCGAGGTCGGTCTGCCCGAGGCTCAGGTCGACAGCGACTCGGCTGCGAAACAAACACGGCAGGCCCGTGATGGCGAGAAACCGAACGAGACCGCTGGTGACGGCCACATCGCCTCGACGCTCGCACTCGATGCGGACGGCCTGATCGTCGGTCGCGATACGATTCGCGTGACGGACATCACCGAACGGGGCGTGTCGGTGACCGTCGACGCCGAGCGGATAGCCGACCACCAGGACGGACACACGAGTCGGCCATACCTGTGGTATCGGGCGTGGCCGGCACTCGAGGGAGGTGAGAGAACACATGGATAGCGCTACGATACGGACAGTGACGAACGATCCGCACCTGACGCGTGCGTTCGGACTACACAATCTATACTATCGAGAGTTGCAAGACTGGAACGCGTTCAAACAGCACAATCCCAACAAGATGTTTCTGTGGGGGTTGATCAGGCGAACCATCTGGACGGCGCGACTGGACGACTGGGACGACGACCCCGACCTGCCCAGTCCGGGCGATTTGCTCGAGGCAATCGACGTGGATCCCGACTGGCAGTACCTGTTTACGCCGACGACGACGCTCGCCGACCTCGTGAAGTTCCACGATATGGGGCTCGAAAACGAGGGCGTCGAGGACAACGAATTCCTCCGATTCGGACGCTCGATGGCGAGTAAACAGGCCCGCCTCGAGTTGCTAGCACAGCAACTTCGGGAACACGTCTTTCACGGCGTCACGGTGGAGCCCTGGGGCGTCATGGCGGGCTACGACGAGGCAGACGAGGGGTCGTTCATGGCTTCGTTCATGGGACTTTCATACGAGATGCAGTTGCATATTATGGCCAAACTCACCTACGGGATGGGGAGCTCGTCCGTCGGTCGATACTTCCTGGCGGACTGTATGCGATTCGACAAGGGGCTTGACGTGCTCCGATTTTTCGATCCGCCCACCGTCGACAATCCAGTCGAGGTGAGCGAGTCCGGTTCCGGCGTCGTCCACGATACGGCGGTGGTAATAAACGCGCCGGAGACGCCAGTCATGGAGCACACGACGCTGTCCGACATCGGCGCGGACGTCGTCACGCTCCGGTCGTTCTGGGGAACGGGCGAAACCTTGCTCGGTCTCGCCTACCAACTGCTGCCAGGAGTGGCGTTTCTCGAGGACAATAGCGCGGCCAACCAGGCCGTCGGAAAACTGCTCTTGCCGTTCTTGGACCCGGACGTAGCTAGAGAGGAGGGTGATGACGTGTACGAGGACCTCATGGCCAAACTGCCGAGTTCGGGGACCTCGTTCGGGGATCTAGTCGGGACGTTGAAAACGATCGGCAAGGTCGGTAGCTTCGCCGCGCCGCTCGGATTGGACAATACGAACAAGGGATTTGCCGTGTTCGGCCTGTTCACGTCGGGGTGTTCGATCCTGCTTACACTTACCAGTGATGAGGATCTCGATCCCGCAGCGAAGTTCGATCTGGCCGGGGACTTCCTGGGACTCAAAGGAATCGAAGACGCGCTCGATATCGTCCGCGGACAGACGCTCAATCCCCAGTCAGTCGAGTTCGAGTGGGGTGGGTTCCCGCATCGGATCAGTTCCGTCCTCGAATTCGTCGGCCCGCTCGGTGACGTCATCAACGTCACGGTCGGCATTACGGGTTCGATCGAGTCGTTCGCCAGTGGCGACGAACTGTCGGGATCGCTGCAAGCGGTCGGGGCGGCTGGTGGTGTCATGACACTCGTTAGCGGGATCGCTTCCATCGGGACGGGTGCAATCGCGTTACCGTGGGTGTTTGCTATCGGCGTTACGATCGGCATCGTGAGCGCAGTCTGGCTCTGGTTCATCAACGACCACCTGATCGAAGAGTGGATCAAACACACCGTCTTCGGCACGCAGTACGGCCAGGGGACGACTGATCCGAACAGTCTGTACTACGAGTACGACCGCGAACACGCTTCGTTCCCCGAACAACACATTGCCCGCCAGATATCCGGCTACTACTGGCTCTCGATGCCGATATCGGGGTACAGCGGAGATCAGGGCCGCTCGATGAAAGCCCATATTACGAAAGAAGAGCCCGCAGAACCCTCGAAGTACGGTACTGACGAGGTGTACGTCGCCACCCTCGAGATCCCCATGTTCGGCGGGGGGACGGAGGGGTCTCGCGTCCTCCTGAAGCCGCTGGTCCGACGGGACGACGCCTTTACCGATATCATGGACGCCTACCAGGGCTACGGTGGCCCGGTGATGCAGGCGTTCAGACTCGGTGCGAGTCTCGTCGACCCGAGCTATTCGCCGAACACGTACCTGCTGGAGGTCGACACCGACGACGACCGCGTCCGGACGTACATTCGATGGAACTGGTACAATCTGACGGCCTCAATGCCCGGCTCTATCACGTCGTTTATCGCTCGATTCGAGGTGACGGATCTGGGGACGCTGGCGGACGTCTGGGGACTTTCGAAGTCGGATCTCCAGAACCTCGACCAGATGCCCGACCACGAGCCGTATCTGACGGTCCAGCACGTCCCGCCGTCACTCGATCAACTCGTCGAGTCACATCTGGAAGAGACAGGTACAGATCTCGATGCAGTGACTCGAGGCGAACTGTACGAGCGGCTGCCGGTGTTCCCGACCCGGCGGGTTCGGATTACCCACGACCTCTAATCATAGCCATGCCAGACGACCCATTTTCACAGAAACCCGATTCGATCGATTACGACGCCTACGTTCCCGAGCCGGCTCCGGAACCGCCAGCGATACTGAAGGAAGACGAGCGTGACCGCTCGACGACAGCGATTATTCTTCAGGAACTCCTCACGGTCGTCGACCCGATCGTCGTCGCCGCCCGCCGTGGCGACGACGAAATCGATGCGCTCCTCGCGGACGCCGGCGTCGACGAGGAAACGATCGAAAGCACCGGCCTCTCGGAGCTTCGGGATGCGGCTATCGCAATCGATTCACTGGTCGAGGATGTGAGCGATGCACTCGAGGGCGACCTCGATCCAACGGCGATAACGCCGCTCGTCGGGACCGTCGGCGAGGCGTTTTCGGCGCTGTCGGCACTCCGTGACATCGACCTCGAGGCGGCCGGCTATGGTACCCTCGGTGACCGGTTACTCGATTATCTCATCATCACCTATCTGGGTCGGCATCACCACACTGCTGATTCGCTGTTTCGCCTGTTCGGGGTCATCACGACGGACGAGGACGGCGTCGATACCCTCGACCTTTCCGTACTGACGTCGCTTCCGGACGACGCTGGTTCGATCCCGGCACAGGCTCTCGAGTGGGGCGAATCGTCCTTCGATGCGGTAACTGTCGTCTACTACCTTCGACAGTTTGCGTGGTCGGTGGGGCTACCCGGAACCTTTGCACACACGCCGCCGGAGGAACTGGCTGCACTTGCGGACATGAGCGAGCCGCCCGAACAACAGGAACTCGATATTTCGATCCTCTCGCTCGAGTACGGTTCGGTGGGTGTCCGACTGGTTCCGTTGCCCAGCCCCGCCGACTCAGTGTTACCCGGTCTGGCCGTCGTCCCGTACGGAGTCGGCGCCCTCGACTTCGGGCAATCGATAGAACTCGACGAATCCTGGACGTTCAACGCGGACCTGACCGGTGACGGCAGTTTCGACGGCTACGGGCTCAGCATTCGGCCCGGTGATGGCGGCCTCGATGCCGCACTGGCCGAACTGAGCGGTGCGGGGATCGAAACTGATCTCTCCCTGCTGGCCGAGGCGGCGCTCGAATTCGACGGGACTGACACTGACACTGGCGAGACCACGCTGCTCGGGAACCCGGAGGGCAGTCGGCTGGCGATTCGCTCGTTTTCGACGGCTGTCAGCCTCGAGTACGAGGACGGATCAGTCGTCTTCGTCGTCGAACTCCCTGCAAGGGGGACGATGGGCGTCCATCCGAGCGACTTCGACGGCTTCCTGAAGAACGTTCTCCCAGCCGATGGCCTGTTCTACGATTTCGATACCACGGTCGGCTGGTCCTCGAGTGAGGGTCTCTTTTTCGAACGCGGCGGCACGCTCGAGACGACGATTCCACAGAACCTCTCGGTCGGTCCGGTCGATATTTCGAACATCTACCTGGCGGCGCTCCCGACCGATGGAGAGGAGGCGGGACTTTCATTTATAGGGGCCACCTCGGCGACGGTTTCGATCGGGCCGGCGACGGGGACGGTTACCAATATCGGCATCGACGGGACGCTCACGTTCCCCGAAGATGGCGACGGTAACCTCGGAATCGTTGATCTCGACGTCGGCTTCAAACCGCCGGATGGAATTGGCCTCGCCGTCGATTCGGGACCCGTTTCCGGCGGCGGTTATCTCGAGCTCGATCACGCAAATCAGCGGTACGCGGGAGCGATCCAGCTTCACGTCGGCGACCTGACGCTGAACGCCGTCGGTCTGTTGACGACGAAACTACCCGATGGGAGCGACGGCTTCTCGTTGCTCGTGCTCATCGCGGGCGAGTTCACGCCGATTCAGCTCGGATTCGGGTTCACGCTGAACGGCATCGGTGGTCTCGTCGGCATCAACCGCTCGATCAAGACCGAGCCATTGCGCGAGGCCGTCGCCACTGGCTCGCTGGATTCGGTGTTGTTCCCACAGAACGTCGTCGAGAACGCCCAGCAAATCGTCAGCGATCTGCGGTCGATTTTCCCACCGACGCGGGGAACTCACGTCTTCGGGCCGATGGCCCGGTTGGGATGGGGTACCCCGAGCCTGATCACGGCAGATCTGGGGGTCGTCCTCGAGATTCCCTCGACCAAAATCACGATCCTCGGGCGGCTCTCGGCGGTATTACCCGACGAGAAAGCCCCGCTTATCGAACTGAACATGAATGCGCTGGGCGTGATCGACCCCGCTGGGAAGACCGTCGAAATCGACGCCTCGCTGTACGAGTCACGAGTGCTGGCGTACGTATTGAGCGGCGATTTCGCGCTGCGAAGCGGGTGGGGCGACAACCCCAGATTCATCCTCTCGGCTGGCGGCTTCCACCCGGCGTACGACCCGCCGGGTGATTTCCCGGAACTCGACCGCGTGCGGGCAAGTCTCGGCAAGCCGGGCAGCAAGCTTTCGATCGAGCTATCGGGCTTTTTCGCGGTCACGACGAACACGGTTCAGGTCGGCGGCAAAATCGAGGCGAAAGCCAAAGCTGGTTCGCTGAAGGCTGAAGGGGTAATCGACCTCAAGGCCTTGTTCGAGTTCGACCCGTTCGCGTTCGTCTTCGACTTCCGCGTCGGATTTTCGGTCACCTACAAGGGCAAAGGCGTCACGGTGAAAGTGAGCGGCCGCCTCTCCGGACCGACGCCGTGGCGCGTCAACGGCAAGGTCAGCGTCGACCTCTTTTTGTTCTCGATCAGCAAGCGCGTCAACGTCACCATCGGATCGGCGGGCGACGACGACGCACTCCCGCCCGCAGACGTCATGTCGAAACTGCTCGCGGAACTCGAGCAACCGGGCAACTGGAGCGCCCAGCGCCCCCTCGATGCGGACGGGCTCGTCACGGTTCGCGAGATCGACAAAACGGAACTGGCCGACGAGGACGGCGATACGATCGTCCTCGTCCATCCGCTCGGGGACCTCTCGTTCAGACAGACTGTCGTCCCGCTGGACCTGCGAATCGAGGTGTTCGGTAACGCGAGACCAGCCCGGTACACCAAGTTCACGATCGACGGCGTTGCCGGTGGTGGCGACGACGCAGCACTCGAGTTGACGGATGTGGTCGAAGAGCAGTTCGCGCCGGCGCAGTACCTCGAGTTAACGGACGAAGAGAAACTCGACAGCCCCGCGTTCGAACGCCATCCAGCGGGTCGAAAGATTCGTTCGAGTTCGATCTATCGCGGCGGCGTTGGCGAGGCGCTCGCGGTGAACACCCGACAGACGACGCTGGCGTACGAGACCATCGTCGAGGACCGGCGAAAGGACAACTGGGCGGCGCGGCTGGCCGATCTCGGGCACTTCCGTTCCCTCGACGACTCGGCCGCCTACCTCCCGGAGTCAGCCGACATCGCGCTGGCGTTCGACGAGGTGGGCGCGGTCGCAACGGCCGGCAGTCGACAGATAGCCGAGCGACGGTACGCTCGCCCGTCGGTCGTCGAAACGGGGGTCATCACCGTGGGGGGCGGTGCTCATGTGGTCGACGAGGGTCTAACAAAATCGGTCGATGCCGAAGCGTCGAGCGGCACTGGCTCGTTCGTCCGCAAAGCCGACCTCGGAATGGCCACCGGGGCGAAGCGGACCATGGGTGGTGAAGGATCGAGCCTCATCGAGGCTGTCGAATCGGTTGACTCGAGAGACGGCGGCACGACCGACGGATCGATGATGCGTATCGACCCTGGTTCGGATCACCTGATCGTCGGGGTCGGTACGTTCGAACCGATGGTGGAAGACTCGGTGTCTGGAACTGACTCGAGCGGTGTCACTGACTCGAGTGTGCCAGAGACGACGAGTGGCGAATCGGACACAGGGCCTCGATACGCCACGGAGTCGGTCGGAACGTCGTTTTCCGGCACTCTCGACCCGTCGGTGGCGGGCAACTTCTCGGGAATGCAGTCGGGAGACGGGGCGGACACCACGGATGGGCCGAACTCGAGCGACGGACCTACTTCGAGTGTAGGTGACGCTCACACGACGTCACAGCCGTCCCGTTTCACCGTCGGTGATTCGCGTTACCGGGTCGTCGACGCGGCGACTATGCACCCGGCCCCGATTCGGGACAACGACCGACCTCTGAGCAAGGCGGCAGCGAAGCGCGCGCTCTCGAGGCACGTAACGCGGAACCCGGCCGACGAAGGCCGGTATCAGGTGGTGGCGAACCGACGCGTTCGCGAGCCCACTACGGAGGCGACTCAATGACTGACGAAGCAACGTACACGTTCTATCCGGTGGTTCGAGCGGGGCATCGACCAGCGAGTACCTACGACGGCACGGTGGCGTCCATTCCGGACAGCGGCGTGAAGCCAGTGACGCTTTCGGTCGCCGGCCACGACGACAACGACGAGACGACGACCGAGACGGCGACCGTCGACGTCCACGTCTACGGGCCGGGCGACGTCACGGCCATCGACGAGCGCCAGATCGTTCGCCGCGAACCCGAACCGGACACGGACGCTTACCCACCCCGGCAGTTCCCGGTGGTCGAGTTCGACCGCCCCGACTTGCCCTGGCTGTTCAGCCCCCAGCGCGCCGACGACGACGGCAAACTCTTGCCGTGGATCTGTCTCGTCGTCGTCGACCGAGACGCTCGCGGGGTGTCATACGAGGCGCTTGGGCCGGGCTCGCTCCCGGTACTCGAGACGCCGGTGTCAGAACTCCCGGATCCGAGCGAAGCGTGGGCCTGGGCGCACGCACAGCATCTGGGAGGCCCATCGAACACAGGCGAAATACCTGCAATCGCGGCCGAATCGGTCCACTCGCGGGCACGCCTGCTCTCGCCGCGCAATCTCGAGTCACACACGCGCTATCGTGCGTGCGTCGTACCCGTGTTCGAACCGGGCCGACAGGCGGGCCTCGGCCAAGACCCAGAGGACGAGGTAACACTCGCGTGGGGGAAAGAGGGTTCGGTCCGGCTCCCGGTCTACGATTCCTGGACGTTTACGACCGCACCTGATGGTGATTTTATCTCGCTGGCGACCGACCTCGAGCCGGTGGTCCTCGGACCGGATATCGGAAAACGCACCGTCGACGTGAGCGCGCCGGGACCGACGACGCTCAAACAGCCGGGCGATGGCGAAGAGAGCACGGTCGGACTCGAAGGTGCACTACAATCGCCGGCCGCAGCGGCGGTCGACGACCCGTACGATCCGGAACTCGAGGACGCCCTCCGATCGTTGCTCAACCGGGCGACGGCGTTCGACGAGGAACTGCCGGAGGATATCGTCTCGCCCCCGCTGTACGGCCGCTGGCATGCCAACCGATCGATCGTTGAATCGGCCGGCGCGGACGCCCACTGGTTCGACAGCCTCAACGCCGACCCACGCTACCGGCTCGCGGCTGGCTTTGGCACGATGGTGGTACAGGCCGAACAGGAGCCGTTAATGGCGAGCGCCTGGGACCAGTTTGGTGACCTGCGATCGGTCAACGAGTACTTCTGTCGCAGTCAGCTGATCTGTGAGTCGCTTCGCTCGACGTACGAGCGCCTCGAGACGAAATCGCCGGGGCGACTGTTGCAGTTGACGAGTCCGATTCACCGACACGTCTTCCTCGAGGACGAGAGGGAAACGCTGTTTTCGTCGCTCGTCGGGACGACGACACCGCTTGGGATGACGACGCCTGCCTTTCGTCGGCTGACGAACCCACAGGCACCGCTGGCACGCCGTGACGGCGTCACGATGTCGAGCCAGACGGTGGCGACGCGGGTCGAAACCGGTGCGATACCAGGGCAGGTATCGCTGGATACTGTTCTCGGCGATGTCGACGACACGGGTGTTAGCGCGCCGAAATCGGGCGCAACGGGTGGATCGACTCCATCGATTGGTGACCCCGGTTCGACGCCAGTTGTTGGCGACATTGGGGGCGACCTCGGCTTCCGAGAGGTCGAGAAGATCGGCGATCACGGACCACGACCGGTCGATGCCGACGTCGTGACTGGTGACGTTCGCTGGAGCGAGGCGGGCTTTGGTGACGTTCCCGCGTTCGGTGGACCTGGCGAACCGACGGCATTCCACTCGAGTACACAGGCCGGTGGGTTCGGTTCTGGCACACAGCCCGGCGGGTTCGACTCGAGCGGGTCAGCCCCACAATTCATGCTCGCAGGGGCGACTTCAGCGGACGCAGATCGGGAACTGAGCGACGAACGCCACGACGAACGACTGGTCCGACAGCGGGTACACACCTACCTCGAGAGCGTCGAGCGCCACTGTCTGGCTGCCCAGCGCGACGTTCGAGCACTCGAGACGGCTGCCGGCCGTGAAGACGTCGACGGGGTCAGGGAGCTGTTGAACGCGAGTCCGAACGTCCTCCGCCGGTCTGCCGGCCTGGTTCCGAACACGATCGACCCGCTCGCGCGCTCCCTGTCGAAACTGCTGATCGAGCCGCGGCCGCCGACGGTCGCGGCCGGACTGACCAGCGACGTCGCTGAGAGCCAGTGTGATCGACTCCGTTCGAGCGGCGAGTCCCTCGAGGGGGCCCTCGAGGCGGCGGTGACCGCCCTGACGGACCCTGACGCACCCCTGTCGGCGGCCAAAGCCCCGCTCTCGAGCGCCTCGGCAACGCTCTCGCGAATGATCGGTACCGTCGACCACTTGCAGGGAATGATTGCGACGGACCCGGAGCCACGGGACGATGAGGCTGGACAGAAATCGGCGCCGGAGATGGATATGTCGATTCTTGCCAGCACGGGAATCGGCGGTGGATTTGGCGGGGCGGCGAAGAAAATGGCGGCCGACGCCGACCTCGAGACGGTCGAACTCGAGACGTTGGCGCAGCCGTTGCTCGCGGAATTAAATCCCGAGCGACAGCTTCCGACGGTCGTCGCTGACCGTATCGGACTCGCTGACCTTCGCGACCGGATCGACCCGCTCGAGCAGGTGATGGCGTCGCCGACGTTCGAACGACCGATGGGCGAGTCGCTGGTCGATATCGACCCCGAACACATGTTACCCGGCGTCGGTGAGATACCCGCCGACAGCGTTGGAATGGTACAGACGAATCCGGCATTTATCGAGGCGTTCATGGCCGGGATCAACCACGAGATGGCTCGGTTGCTGCGCTGGCGACGGTTTCCGACCGACCAGCGAGGCACCTACTTCAGCGGCTTTTGGGACCACCGCGGGGCGCCCGAGGGCGAGATCCTCGAGGACGTCACGGAACTGCACACCTGGTCGGGGTCGCTGGGGTCGAACGGCACCGATGGCGACGGCGACCCGACGGCCGTCTTGCTGGTTCGCGGCGAACTCCTCCGTCGGTACCCCAATACGATGTTGTACGCGGCGAAAGCCGTCGCAGATACGGACGAGGCGACCGGCCGAACCGACCGGGTCCCCGCCTTACCGAACTCGAACGTCACGAGAGCCGACGAAGGTGACGACCTGAAGCTCCCGATATTTTCGGGACGGCTCACGAACGACATCACCTTCTACGGGTTCGATCTGACGATTCCCCAGGCCCGATCCGACCCGTATCACGAGGCGGGAAAGACGCCCGACGACCACGACGACGAGGGCTGGTTCTTCGTTCTCGAGGAACCCCCTGCTGACGCCAGATTTGGGATGCTCGGCGGCGACGACGACCCGACCATCGATCCCATCGCCGAACCCGGCGCGTACACCGACGTGGCCGACCCGCCGTCGTGGGTCCACGAGGACCTCGAGGACGACCTCGAGTGGGGGAAAAACGGGGCGCACATGGCCGAAATCACGTGGCGTCGCCCTTCGAGGGTTGCGATTCACGCGAGTGAACTCCTGCCGGATCCCGAATCCAGTCCCACTATCGTCGGGATGATCAGCGGGACGTACGAACTGACGCCGACGCTCGAGGTCATCGACGTCGATAGCAACGAGGGAGACGCTAACGGTAACGCGCTCGATGGCCTTGGGACGCAGGCGGCGCTCGACGTGGACTCGGTCCTGCACGACGACATCGATGACGACCTCCAGTTTACGTTCGGTGATGTCACGGGCGGTGATGGTGGTGGTAAAGATGCGGACGAGCGTGCGAACGGGAGCGATTTTTCACATGATGCGAGCGAACACGACGAGACCGACGGAGGAGCCGACGAATGAGTACTGATACGAACGCCGACGCTCGTGCCGACGCCTACAACGAGGCTGCCGCGGCGCGAGCGAACTGGGAGCGAACTGATGCGTTCATCAATCGGGCTCGAGTCGTCGCAGCGGCGCTCGAAACCTACGGTGGGGCCGTCGACTGGACGGCGGTGGAAACGGGTGCTTCGCCGTTCGACACCACCGAGGACGCACTCGAGGGCTGGCACGCCGTCGAAGACGCACTCGAGCGCCTCCACACCGAAACAGCCGAGCCACGGGCGACGATGGCGTTTTTACTCGAGCCGACACCTGCGGGTGACCCGGCCCCGTTGACCGCGTTCACCACTGGACGGACCGTCGATGTCAGCGTCGGTTCGCTGGTCGACGCACTCTCGGCGTACATCGAGGGCGAGGCCTGGGATGCCGTCGGTGACCGACTGGAAACGGTGGTAACTGACCCGCAGGCGACGGCGCAGGCGGCGACGCTATTTCGATCGATTGCCGTCGCCGCCCTCGAGCACCGCGATCACCAGCGCGAGCGAGTCGGGGCGGCGCTGGCGACGGCAACCGACGGGGTCGGTGACCCGATCACCGACCTCGAGGAACAGCCGGTCGCCCTGATGCCCGTCAATCTCGAGACGCGTTTTGTGGGCCCGGAGATGACGAGCGCCGTCGAGGACGACGAACTCTGGATTCGCGTCTACCAGGACGCGATTCACGTCGACGCACACGAACCGGAGCTGACGGCGGGCGAGCGTCGGCTCGGCACGCGCTTCTGGGCGACGCTGTGGCTAGCGTCTCATCCCAGCCCGGCTGCCGTCGACCTCACACCCGGTGGGCCGTACCTGTCCGGTGCGTTTACGGATCCGGCGCTCCGGTCGTACGTCGCCGGAATCGACCTCCAACGCTACTCGAACACGCCCGCCGAGCGCTACGACGAACTCAAATCCCGCGGGTGGGGGCGGCTGGTCGACCAGCTTGGGTCAGAACGGGCGGCCTACGTCGTGCGGGCACTCGCGCCAACGGACGACGAGGGTCGAGACCTCGAGACGCCACTGTTGACGCCACCTTCGGCCGCAGCCGACGACGGCAGTGACCCAGAAGGCAACGCTGGCACATCGACGGACGAAGCCGATTTGGATACCGACGGGTTACCGCCGCTTCGCTTCCCGAATACGCCCATGCGAACGGCGGAGTGGACGAAACAACCGAACGCGAAACTGTTGCCAGACCGATGGGTTGCCGTCCTCGAGTGGGAACGACCGGACGGCACGCGTGGTCGAAAAACGGTCGCGGGGAACTCGATACCTGACCCGCTGCCGATCGGTCCGCGGGGAGAACTCGAGGACCCATCGGCTCCGGGAGTGGGCGAGGGTGACGGTCTCGAGGACGACGTCGAAATCGACGGTACCGAGTGGATTACCGACATCGAAACGGCATTCGACGTCGGCATGGCGATTCGGGTGCCACTTTCGGAGCTACCGGGCTACGATCACGGGCGCGGTATCGACCGGCTCACCGTCGTCGGCGCGAAAGCGTCGATGGACGCCGAGGCGACGGCCGAAGCACTGACCGAACAGCTTTCGAGCCAGCAGTACACCGAGGGGCTGTCGTTGCTGCCGGCGGGAACGCCGACGAACGTGGAATCCGCCGATCCGACGGGCGCACTCGCTGAAGACCCGGCGGCCATCGCACCCCCGCAGGTCGCGGACATGGACCTCACTGACGGCGACCTGCTCGCTCGCGGATTGGCCCTCGAGACGGACGGACGCCATCCGTTCGCTCACGTCCCGGGCGCTGGCGACACCGGCCAGCTGGACGCTCGCCACGCCAACTCCGTGCTGTGGCCGGCGACACTCGGCTACGCGCTGTCGAACGTTCTGGTCCCGAACGAGCAACTCGGCCTCGAGAGCATCTGGAACGAGGAGGCGGAGTTCCCGGTCGATTTCGAAAACGACGGGATTTTCGGAGATGGCGAGTCGCTCGAGGCGGGGCTGGCCTGGCTCGACGCCTATCGCCGGCACTTCGTTCGATACGTTCGCTCGCGCGGGCCATTCCCGACGGTTCGCGTCGGTGACCAGCCCTACGGCGTGTTGCCAGTGACGGCGACACACGACACGGAGACGGCGATTCCGGCCGTCGACCCGAGTATCGTGCAGGCAATCAAATCGAAAGAGCTGACCGTCGACGAGGCCGAGGTACTTGGCGTGCGAACGGCCGCACTGATCGAAACGCCCGAACTCGAGACGAAGACGCTGCTCGCGGCGGGTGCCCCGGCGAAAGCCCTGTACGACCACGGTATCGAAGCGGTCGAACTCGCCGAGAGCGGCGTCGAAGCGAAGACGTTGCGAGAGATGGGCGCGACCGTCGAAGAACTGGCTGAAGAAGGGGCCGAACTCCCGACGCTGATACAGGCCGGCTTCGAGGTCGTCGAACTCGAGGCCGTCGGGGCCGCAATCGACGACATTCTCGCGGCAGGAGCCAGACCCGAGCAACTCGCACGAGCGGGGCTTTCGGTCGCCCAGTTCGCCGGGTTCGACCTCCCGGCTGACGAAATAATCCGGGCCGGTTTCGCTGCCAAAGACGTCGTCGACGCGGGCTTTTCGGTGGTCGACGTCGTCCGCGGCGGCGCACCACCGAGCACACTTCGGGAGATCAGTCTCGATCAGTCCACGCTTCGCGCGCTCGAGGCTCCGGCGGGCAGTCTCCGCTTCGCTGGCGTCTCCGCGGCGGACCTGTTACGCGCGGGGTACACCGCTTCGGAACTACTCAACGGCGGCTACGACGAAAAAGAGCTGGCGAACACGGGGATTTCGATCGGTGACCTGCGAAACGCAGGCCACACAGCGGCCGAATTGGCGAACGAGGGACTGACAGTCGAGCAGTTACGCGACCGCGGGTTCGGGCCCGACCAGTTGCTCGAGTCGGGGTACGGCCAGGGTATGTTGCTCGAGGCGGGGTATACCGTCGGTGAGCTGTTCGATGCCGGCTCGTCGGTCGAGGCATTGATCGAGTCGAACGCCGACCTCGGCGCGCTGAAAACGGCTGGCGTGAGCGTCCAACAGCTTCTCGACGCCGGGGCCGAGGTACAAGCACTTCGGACGGCTGGGACCAGCGCCGACGCCCTTGCGGCGGCCGGTGTCGGCGCGGAGCGACTGATCGAGGCCGGCTACGCGCCGAAAGAACTCGAGGCGGCGGGGATCGCGCTCGCGGACGTCCCGTCCGAACTGTTGCCGGCGGGAGAAAAAGACGATTCGGAGGACAGGGTCGAGTCGACGACTCGGCGCGTCGCCGTGAGCGAACCGGTCCAACAGGCCGAGCGGGACCTCTACGGCTTCGGTTTCGATCCGGCCACGTCTCGCGTGCTGCGCGCTCGTTCTCGGTCGGTGACCGCCGCTATCGGATCGGCCTCAGGTGAAGCTGATACGGTGGCTCGGAAACGCGATTCGAAACCGGACGGTGTCCACGAGAGCCATGTATCGAAAACGGACGCACAAGAATCGCCAGATGGAGCGGCTGCACCGACAGAATCTGATGGGGCAGAAACCGAGTCTCGAAACGACAGTGACGGGAAGACCGAAACGATGTCGGCGGCTGACGAAACTAAAGCGACGTCGGCGGCTGACGACGACCGAACACGACCGAAAGTTGAGACCAACCAATTCACGACCACACACTCGAGTTACGGGTCAGTTAGAACGGATACCGCCGTCTCGGGCGAGGACGTCACCTTCGAGGGAGCAGTCCCGTATTCTGCGGATGGAATCGATACGTCTGACCTCGTCGTCGACGTCGGTAGCGGCGTCCTCGAGGGCTCGATCACGATTCCGCGGCTGACGCCGACGGACGATCGCATCGCCGAACGGATCGAGTCGTTGCTGATGGATCTGCGACCGATCTGGAGCGATGCGGCCGCGACGATGCCGTTTGGAGCGGGCCAGGACGACTGGTCGGTCCTCGACGCGCTGGCTCGACAGGGGGTTTCCCGGTCGGCTCGCGTCGACGCTCGTATCGACCCGCAGTTCGCTCCCGACGACGCCCAGGCACTCGAGTCGTTTCTCAAAGCGCGGGATCTGACGCAGTTCGACCCGCGGCTGGCACACCTCGTCCTCGAGCAGGTCGGGGAGGGGCCGGAAATTGCGCCGTACGAGATGGTCGACGGGCGTATCAACGTGTTCGTGAACCTGTTGACGGCGGAGTCGATCGACGATTTACGGACGCTCTCGTTCGAGGTCGACCCGTCAGTGGTCGACCCTACGGGTTTCGACGAACCGCTCGCCACTCGATGGACGCAGCTTCCGACGGTCGGCAAGCGGGCCGCCCTGTTCGCGGCACTCGAGGACGCCGACGACCCGGAAGCATTGCTCGAGCGGATTTTGCCCGACGACGCGGGTGTCTCGGGCCAGAAACTCGCCCTTGCGGCCTCGCTGGCGGCGAACCCGACCTATCAGGAGACGGGGGTGTACCGGTCGTTCGCCCGGATGCTGTTCGCACACGCAACTCAGCGTGAGTATCTCGAGGCCAGACTGCGTCTCGGGGTCCTGTTCGACGATCTGCCACTCTCCGGGCCGGACTTTTCTGCCATCGGCCATCCACTGATTACGGTCTTCGAATCGCCCTATCACGAGTTGCTCGATACTGACGCTCCCGACGAACTGGTCGACGCGGTCTGGGAGACCGATCGGAGCGCGGACGATGCCGACGACACCGACGCCGGACCAGTTCTCGACGCCAGCAGGGACGTTCCACATCTCGACCTGGGATACGGCATCGACGGTCACGTCGGAGACCTGTCGAACGCTGTCGACGAATCCGAGCTGGAGGGCGACGCGATAGGAGACGGGTTTACGATGGATTCGATCGGGTTGGCGGCGACGAATACGAACTATCGCCACTCCTCGTCGGCCTTCAGCACCTCGATGTCGGGGATGACCCATACCAGCTCGAGCGTGACCGGCACTGCTTCGAACCGACAGGCTGAGACGACGGATGCCGAGGGTGTGCCCACGGACGCATATACGACACTCGCTGGTTCTCAGTACGAATTCACCGACCAGCACGCCGTCGACTTCAGCGACTACTTTACACACCCGAGCTACGCCGACCTGCTCGAGGTGATCGCGGCTGACGACGCCTCAACGACCGCCCTCGATCCGCGACTGAGCGAGTTCACCGACAGCCTCCACCACCTCGAGACCTGTGAACCGGCGGAACTGGCGACGTTGATCGGCGAGAGTCTCGACCTGGCGAGTCACCGACTCGACGCCTGGTGGACCTCGCTCGCGACGAAACGACTGTTCGAACTGCGCGAGCGCCAGCGAGTCGGCGACGAAGCGTTCGACGCGTGGGGCCTCGAGGGGTACGACGCCGATGAAATTCGCTCTCGAGTGGACCCGTCGTTGCTTGGTGGGATGGACATCGACACTGACGAGGAGGGCACCGGCGATACAGTCGACGAAAGCGAGGACGCGAACGGTTACGGCGAGGCCCGCGACGAATCCATCCCGCCGGCGGGCATCTACGTCGGTGGCTACGGCGTCGTCACCGACCTCAAACCGACGTTCGAGGACTCGCCGACGTACATTCACGCGCCCTCCGAACAGCAGGCGACGACGGCGGCGCTGTTGCGAAGCGGCTATCTCGCCGGAGAGGCAGACGACGGCGAGAATCTGCTCGACCTCGACCTGTCTCCCGAGCGTGCGAAGGATGCCAGATGGCTGATTCAGGGCGTCAAACGCGGCCAGTCGCTCGGCGAACTGCTCGGCTATCGTTTCGAGCGACGCCTCCACGAGGTCACGGTCCAGCCTGGTTCGCCCAACCTGCTGGCACACCGCCAGGCGCTCCGTGAGGCGTTTCCGGCCGTTCTCGGCGCGCTCGAGTACGCCGAGGAGGCGATCGAACCGGCCGAAGCCGACCGGCGTCGTGAACTCGCAAAGAGTGACGTCCTCGATGGCTACCAGCTACTTCGCAACTGGGACGATGACTTCTTCGAGAGCGCGGCGGCCGCGTCACTTCCGGAGCCGGGAACGGCGGCACACGAGAAGCTGACCGAACTCGTCGGCGAACTTGCGAACAGCGTCGACGCCGTGAGCGATCTGCTCGTCGCCGAGGCCGTCCACCAACTGGGGAAGGGGAACATCGAGGACGCGGGCGTCTCACTCGAGGCGCTGGCTGCCGGTTCACGGTTACCCGAGCCGACGGTGACCGACCAGCCGCGCTCTGAAACCGGGCTGACCCACCGACAGTTGGTCCTGCTCCCGACCGAAGACGAGGTGGGCGACCCGGCGACGACACAGCTTCGAGCTGTCGCCGAACCGTCACTCGAGGCGTGGGCCCGGGAGTTGCTCCCCGAGTTCGATGCCGTCGGCTGTTCGGTTACCTGTCGCTGGCAGGAGTCCGAATCCGACCCGATTACGGGCGAACCCGTGATGACGACCGAAACGGCCGACACCGAGGTGACGGTCGCGGATCTCGACCTGGCCGCACTCGACGTCCTCGCGCTCGCCCAGGACGCCGAGCAGGAGGGCCAGTCGGAACTCGAACAGCGGATCGCCTACTACGTCCGGCGACACGGGCCGGCCGTCCCCACGGACGTGACGGTCGACATCGCGTTGACCGATTCGGGCAGTGCACCGATCAGCATGGCTGCCCTCGTCGAAATCGGTCGCAGTCTCTCGAGTCTCATCGAGGGTGGGCGATCGGCTGACGGTACCGACCTGTCCCATCCCGCTGACCAGCCCACCCCCGGCTACGACGAGGCCAGCCTGGAGACGGTAACCGAGCGCGGCTACGCGATACAGGACCGTCTCGAGTCGGTCGCCGGGTTGTTCGTCGAGCGGTTACCCCCGCTAGGCGTCGATAGCGAACGACTGGTCAACACACCGGCCCTCGAGGCTGTGGCGGACACGGGGACGGTGCCAGAGAGCGACTCGGAAGCCACCGGGGACGACGACGCGGGTTCCGACGACTCGCCGGTCGGGGAAGCCGAACGCGACGTGATAGACGAAGACCGTGCGCTGACGACCCGGGCAGACGCCGTCTGCACGGCCGTCGACGATGCTCTCGAGAGCGGCCTCGTACCCGAACTCGACGATGCCCTAGCCGACCTCGAGACGGCGGCCGTTGGCGACGCCTTCGAGGCGCTTGCGGATGCGCTACCGGCCGGTGTCATCGACGCGGATGCACTGTCGGTCGACCGGACGGTCCGAGCCGATTCGGATCAGCTCCTCACCGGCCGCGTGGGAGCCATTGCGTTGCCTCCGGATGTGACCGAAACCGACGGCCCGGACAGCGACTCGAGTGGGGATGGCGACGGTTCGGATGATGGTTCGAGCGATGGGGCTTCGGATGACGGCTCGAGTGGAGACGAGGACGATGACTCGAGTGGGGATGACGACGACGATTCGACGATCTTCGCCGGACCAGCGTTCTCGAAGATCGCAGACCTCGGGTTGGGCATGCCTCCGTGGCTCGGGAGCGACGTGACGAGTGTCGATGTCAGCGATCCGAGGACACCGGTTACCATCGACGATCCGGTCAGCCCCGTCACGCTCGGGAGCGACGGCGCGCTGGACGGAACGGTCGATCTCCAGGACGATGCCTTTCTGGATGCAATCTCCCAGACCGAGCCGGACGCCGGTTCGTCGACTGACGAGCAGTCCGTTACATCGGCGAGCGACCAGTCCGATACGTCCGGAGACGACCAGCCAGCTTCCGACGGAAGCGACGATGCGGACGAGTACGCTGGTGACACTGCTGGAACCGACGGGGCTCCATCCGTCGACCCCGCGCTCGAGGGGCAGCCACTCGAGGTCGTCGTGTGGGGGGTTTCGGAAACCGACCTCGTGTGGAAGACGGCCACCGCGACCATCGACGATGGACGATTTTCGATCACGATGGATTTCGACGACGTCGAACCTGGTACTCGCCTGTCAATCGCCGGCTCCGTCGACGATCAACTCGTCTACAGCGCGAGCGGGCACGTCCTCCCAACCGAAGAGCCGGCCGATGTGTGGGCCGCCGTCGAGGCGGTCCTCGAGGACAACCGGGCGGCTATTGGGGCACTGTGCTGGCTCGCGGCCGTTCGCGAATCGCTCGCGCTCGAGACGTCGTCGACCGACGACGGGGCGAGCGAAACGAAACTGGCGGCACTCGAAACCGCCCTCGAGCGACTTGATTTCGATGCCGTTGCGGGACAGGCCGAAGCCGCGACGGACCAATCACCGGAAACGGTCGATGCCATCGAGTCGCTTGCCGCCCTCGAGACGGTCGATCTCGCGGCCCTCATCGACGCGCTCGAGCCGCTCATCGATCTCACGCTGGCGCTGGGGCTCGAGCAAGCAGTCGATGTCGTCGGGCGCGCGGACGGCCACCTCGAGGCGCGTCTCGTCCCGGTGCGTGGCTACGAGGGCGTCGGTGACACCCGGCGTCGACTCCGGCGGGTCGCCACCGATGTCGGGCCGCTCGAGGCGGGCGTGCCCCCACGAACGCTCGCGTACGATCACGCCGTCGCCCACGCCGTCGCTTCGACGCCGGAGCCTGCCGTTACCGCTCGGGCGCTCGACGCGCTCGTCCACGCACCCGCCTGGGCCGTTGGAGCCCTCGAAGATGTCGTTGCCGACCCTGCCGTGTCGTTAGCGCGTATCGACGCCTGGACGTTCGAGGGTTCGACGGCGAGTCTCGAGGTATCGAGTGTGGCGACGGGCGATAACGATGATGAGGAAACGGAGAACAGCGATGACGAGGAGACGGGCACGAACCAGGCCGGTGACGACGAAACGGCCGAAGCGAGCGAACCCGTCGACCACGAAGCTGAACTCGTCGCCGACCTGCGAGCGATTGCGGGGGCGACAGCCGACCTCGAGGCACTGTTCACGGGCGTTGCCGACGACGCAGCCACGGCGACGACAGCGGCGTTGTCGGCACTGGCCGACAGTCTGGAAGCGGGTAACGTGTCCGGGGAAGAGGCGGACGTGACGGCGACAGTGACGGCGGCAGCCGAAGCCGCCGGGACGGAATCGACGTCAACCCGGACGCTTCTCGAGGGGGTTGCCTCGAGTGATCCGAACCCGGCGACTGCGGTTCGAACGGTCGTCCTCGAACACCTCCGTGAACCACTGCTCGCCGCCTCGTTCGCTGGCGTTTACGGTGCGGTTCCGTCGGTTCCCGTGGGTGACTCGGTCGACGACGAGCGGACGCTCAGGCGACAGGCCGTGGCGGTCCTCGGCGAACTCGACGAGCGATTGCTTTCGGCGACGGCACTCGACCCGCGGACGAACGCGGCCCTCGAGTCGGGGTCGCTCGCCCAGCAAGTCGAAACCCAGCGCGACCGTATCGAGGGATTGCTCGAGGACGTCACGGTATTGCTCCCGTTTGCGCCGTCGAACGAGTCCGAAATCCGGAGCGCGTTCACCGAGACCCCGCTCCCGGACGACGCGGGACCACTGGCGGTGGAAACGTGGTTCCAGCGCGTTGCCCAGGTTCGAGAACGGCCGGCAACGCTCCGGGAGAGCCTCTCGTATGCCGAAGCGTTAACCGGCGAGTTACACCGCGACCTGACCGTGGGTCAACTGCCTTCCGAACCCGGCGGAGACTGGGTGGGTGCCGATGGCGTCGAACCCGAAGCCAACACGCTCTCGCTGATCGCGCAGTTCGGTAGCGGCCTCGAGCCAATGGCGACGGATGGCCGACTTGTCGGCCTATTCGTCGACGAGTGGGTGGAGACGATTCCGGCCGAAACCGAGCGGACGGGCCTCGCTTTGCAGTGTGAAGATCCAGGGAATCGACCCCCACAGTCGATCCTGCTTGCATTGCCACCCGAAAACGAGTCGTGGTCACTCGGAGCCCTCGTTGGAGCGGTCACTGAAACGATGACTTACGCGCAGTTACGCGCGGTCGACCTCGAGGACCTGGCACAGGTCGACGGTGCGCGGACGCTTTTCCCGGCGATCTACCTGCCCAACGACACGGGGACGGACCGACCGCGAACGCCATCGGTGAACGTCGACGCCGTCGGCTGGTACGATCAGGCGTACGATCGATCGCTCCTACCCAGATACGTTTTCGATCCACCGACCGATATCTTATCCCAGCTTCAGACGCTCGATATCGAGTTGTCGTTCGAGGAGAGTGATGGCGAATGAACCGAAACTGGCCGCACTGGAATCGCCTCGCGCCCCAGACGCGGAGCACTGACATCGAGACCGGCCTTCGCGCGAAGGTCCACGATCCGCTCTGGTTGCTGAGCCGGCAGTGGCAACTCGCAGAGTTCCGTGGAGCGGACGCGGGAACGCCCGTTGACGTCACGGTCGAAACCGAACGGGACCCCATCACGTCGATTCACCTCCACGGCGACGGCGAGGCGGGCGCGGCGGAGTCGGTTCCCTACGACGGCGGCCCGCTCGAGCCGCTTATCGAGCGCGAGGCAGTGCTGACCGCCGAGAACGCGCCGTCAGGCCGACTCGCTGCTGAGGCTGGCGGGCAGTTCCGTCGCCTGCTGGCGAGCATGAGCTACGGTGAGTTTGACGTCGACGATTTCCCCGCGGAGTTCCACCTCGAGGCTCCCGACGAGGCGATGGAGTCGGCCGACAGGCGGTACTTCCGCGTGATGGACGGCCGAGCGCTGGACGGCCGAGCGATCTATCTCGCGCTGGCGGAAGCCTGTCCGAACCTCGCAGCCGTCACGGACGACTCGGTCGACGCCGACCCCTGGCAGGGCGTTATCACCGAGGAGCTACCGCTACCAACGGGGAAATCGGCTGACGGGAACTTCGAGGCGGCCGCGCTGGCGTACGCTCGCTGGTATCGAAGCCTGTACGACGAGCCGAACCGCGAAACCGGTACAGCCTGGCGACCGACCCGCCTCGAGTACGACGCGACGGTGATGACGGGGGCCGGCGACACGGCGGGCGCGTTCGAGGTCTCGGCGTATCAGGGCGGTCGGCTCGACCGTGACGATTTCGTCCCCTCGAGTTCGCCCGCGACGAGTATGGAAGCCGGTGACTCGAGTTCACCACAGGCAGGTTCGGAAGCCGGTGACTCGGGTGCCACGGATATCGAGACGACGACCGCCGTCGACGCCGGCTGGCCGACACAGGTGAACTTCCCTGGCATGCCGAACCGTCGCTGGTGGGAGTTTGCAGACGCTTCGCTCGCGTTTACCGACCTTTCGGCGGACGGCGTCGGGCTCGCGACCGTTATGATCCTCGATTACGCCGTCGAGTTCGGGGCCGACTGGTTCCAGGTTCCGATCGAGGTCCCGGTCGGTTCGTACGTTCGTGTTACCGACTGCACGGTAACCGATACGTTCGGGATCGAACTGTCGGCAGGCCCCATCGAAGACGAGTGGCGCTGTTTCCGCGCCTCGTTGCCCGGTCACGACGAACCCGGACTCCTCGTCCCGCCGACGCTCGGGTCAGTCGACAGCGGCGACCCTGTCGAGGAGGTCGTCTTCGGCCGCGACGAGATGGCGAATCTCGTGTTCGGTCTCGAGCGCGTCGTCGAAGGGCCGGCCGGAGCACCCGTCGACCGAACGGAGTTTCTGGTGCCCGGCCTCGAGGTGGCGACCGTCCACATGGCCGACGATCCGGATCGTGAGTATGTTACCTTCGAAAACCCGGGCGAGGACAGCCTCGACATCGACGGCCACTTCGTTCGAGCGGTGTTCGCCGACGAAGCGACGGCCGGGGGCGATACCGGGAACGATTCGTCGGTCTCGGAGACGACCACTGCGGTGTACACGTTCGACGACACGTGCATCGAGCCAGGCGGTTCGGTCACCCTCTTTACGGGTACTGCTCCGACGACGGGGGACCTCGGTGCAGGTCTCAGCGCACCGGTCTGGCGAGACGCAGACGCGCTCGACGTCTACGCACTCGAGACGGACGACGAAACGTCGACGGCGACGGATCACGGCGACCTCGGACCGGTCGACGGCCGGCTCGTCACCCGGAAACTGCTACAGTCGCCCGACGCTGACGGTGCCTACCGGTTGGCGACCGCCGTGCCACCGTACTGGTTCCCGTTCACGATGGATTACGACCCGGCGAACCCGCCAACGCTGCAGGATCCGGACGCGACCTACCGTCTCCGGCAGGCCCTGTTGCTCGATGCCGATACACTCGATGCGCCGCTTTCGGAGATACCTCGCCCGCTCGGGAAGATTCTCAACCCGGAGCCGTCGACGATGCCGGCCTGGGACGACGATGACGAGTCGTTCGATCCGGACGCGGACCCGTTCTGGCTGTACGAAGAGGAGGTCACCCGATCGGGCGTGGCCGTCACTCGAGGGTATCACCTCGCCCGCTGGAGCGACGGGACGCAGTTCCTCTGGTCCGGACGGCGGGCCACGAACGGCGGGGGCGAACTCGCCAGCGGGCTCCGATTCGACGTGCTCGAGGAGCCGGAGTGACCGACGGCGTCCACTCTCGGCTGTTTCAATTGTGGAACCCTCACCGAATGTTCTCTTATCTGAGGACGTGCCTCAAGGACGCTTGGCGGTTCGGTAACAGTATCGACGCTGTTCAGCACGTTCGACCCCTTGTGTCGCGTGGGCTAGCGAGAGATCGATTCGGTGTCTTCTGAGACGACGGCGTCGACCTCTTCTTTGGTGACGAGGGCGACGTCGCCAGGAATGGTTCGTTTGAGCGCTGCGGTCGCGGCGGCGTACTCGAGTGCCCGCCCCACGTCATTTCCGGAGAGACGTCTGGCAATAAACGCGCCGGTGAAGGCGTCGCCGGTGCCGATGGGGTCGACGGTTTCGGTCTCGTAGGCCCCGTGGTCGTGAATGACGTTGTCGTGCCAGGCGAGTGCACCCTGGGAGCCGCGGGTGACAACGACGGTGCGGAAGTCGAACTGCGAACCGAGTTTGTGAGCGAGTTGTCGTGGGTCACCCTCGTAGCCAAGGACGGTGCGGGCGTCTCGAGCGGCGATAACGAGAATGTCGATGCCGGGGAACAGTTTCGTGAGCGTCTCTCGAGCCTCCTCCGGCGTCCAGAGTTTTCGACGGTAGTTGAGGTCGAACGCCGTCGTCGTATCACCTTGTCGGGCCGCTTTGAGCATCTGGGCGGTCGTCTCCCGAAGCGTTGGCGAGAGCGCCGGCGTGATGCCGGAGGTGAAAAACACGCGTGCGTTCTGGATAAGGTCGATGTCGAACTCCTGGGGTTCGGCGGTCGTAATCGCCGCGTTGGAGCGGTCGTACACGACGTTCGTTCCCCGCGGTTTGCCACCGTGCTCGAGGTAGTACGTCCCCTGTCGGCCTTCGTCACTCCAGACGATGTCCGTGTCGATGCCGTACTGCTCGAGTTCGCCGACGACGCGTCGGCCGAGCGGTGAGTCCGGGAGCTTCGAAGTCCACGTCGAGACGGCTCCGAGGCGTTCGGCGGCGACGGCGACGTTACTTTCAGCGCCGGCTGCACGTACATCCAGTTCGGAGGCGGTCTCGAGGCGTTCGTGTCCGGGTGGCGAGAGTCTGAGCATCGTCTCGCCGAAGGTGACGAGATCGCTCACGCATTGTCCTCCTGGGCCGTTCGGTCGGCTTCCTGTGTATCGGTCATGTGTGTGCCAACGAAGGGGTGCAGTATAAGTTGTGGCGGTCGATCAACGGTGGCAATTCTTGTGGCGGTTCCCGGAGGGAGGCTCGAGCCTGGGTACGCCGCCAGTGGCGACGGGAGGGGTTGTATCCTCGGGAAAATACCTGGCCGCTACTCAGCACGGGGTTGGGGTCAACGAAAGGGAGTACCTGCAGCGTCCAGGTGGACCGAACCATCATCTGTCTCTTTACTATCAATATTGTAGTCAAACGCCTCGAGCAATCGAAGGCTGGTTTCGACGTGTGCCGTTGGGTCCGGTATCCGGAGCTGGCCGCCCCCGATGGCCAGGTGCTCGAGTAACTGGTCTCCGAGGTACCGATCGACCGTTCCTGGTGTCTCGAGTAACTCGAGGGCTTCGTCTGCGGCTTCTTCACCCACGCGTTCTGCCGGCTTGCCCGGTTCTCCAAGTGCTGACGCCCCGGCGAGTGGCCAGAAGTGGTCGGTCGTCGAACTCGATTTTTCGGCGGCTGAACCGACGGCGAACTCGAGGGCGATTACGATCACTGAGCCCGGACATCTGGTCTGGGCTGTGGTTTCGACACGCTCGCGAATCGGGACGGTGTCGTCGCCGTTCCCGTCTTCTTCACTCCATCTCGAGGAAAGCTGCAACCGCTCGAGCGCACCCCCGGCCTGTCGTTCGGCGACGTTCGCATCGGCCAGCGAATCGGCTTCCGTCGAGAAGACGGCAATTCCCGTCAGCGGTCCCCGTCGCTCGAGGGACAGTGGCTGGAACGTCGAGGGAGCCACCTGCAGCCGAAGGCGACCCCCACCGGCGGGATAGAACCCTCGTCGTTCGACCTCGAGGGCGGCCTGCAGGCCGTGGCGTCGCAACAGCGGGAGTTTGACCCGCCGAAAGTAATCGACCGACGGTGACCACTTCACGTCGGTGCCACCGGTCGCGGTGACGGCCAGTGGGGCCTCGAGTCGCGCCGCGAGGGACAAGAGGGTATCGAACAGGAGGGTGAGGCTGCCGGCCGTGCCGACGCTGACGTGGTACTCACCGCCCGAAATTCCGCTCGTTGTGGACGGATCGAACTCGACCGTCTGTGACTCGCGTTCCGCACCAGTGACGTCGGCGTCACAGACGTCGGCCATCGTCTCGACGGCAGCCAGATGCTGGTTTGCGAGACCCGGCGTGGGTCGGTCACCGCGGATGTGCTCGAGACGGACTGGCTCGTTTTCCAGTGCCGAAAGCGTGAGCGTCCGGCGAAGAAACTGACCGCCAGCATCGCTGCCATCGAGGGTGTGCATATCGAATCGTCGCTATCGGACGGGAAAATCCTTGTTGTGGAACGCGTTCCGTTCACACCCGAGGTCGCTGATTTCGCTCCCGTTTGAGAGTGTACAATTCGTTCACCTTCGAGCTATTATCTCGAGTGTTCAGCTGCCGTCATCACCCACCGTGGCCCGGATAATCCCGCTCGAAGCGGTCCTCGAGGTCGCCGTAGTCGAACTGGATAATTACGGGTCGGCCGTGCGGGCACGCGTAGGGATTGGTGCAGTCGTCGAGCGCCGCCAGCAGGTCGACCATCGATCCCTCGGTTAGCGATGTATTGCCCGTAATCGAGGGGTAACACGCCAGGTCGCCGAGGAAGGCGTCGGCGAGCGCGTCGACAGTTTCTGCGCCCGCGTCGTGGTCGCCGGAGACGAACGAGGCCAGCACGTCTCGAAGCTGGGTCGGCTCGAGCGTCTTTTCGAGCACGGCGGGAACGGTCGTGACGGCAACCGTTCGGTCGTCGATGCGATCTGCATAAAAACCGAGTCGCGAGAGCGCGTCCCGATAGGTTTCGAACGCTTCGGCTTCGATGGCCGTCAACTCGAGTTCGACGGGCGAAGCGAGTGCCTGTGCGGTCGGGTCGTCGTCGAACGCCCGCTGCAGACGTTCGTAGTTGACTCGCTCGTCGGCGGCGTGCTGGTCGATCAACACGAGTCCGTCGGGACTCTCACAGACGAGGTAGGTCTCTGAGAGTTGCCCAAGTATGCGCAACGGTGGCAGGTTCTCGTAGGCGGTTTCCTCACCGGTCGCCGTGTCGCCCGAAAGCGTCTGCTGTGTCTCCTCGCCGGTGAACTTCCGGTCGGTTACGGGTTCGGGAGGCCCGGCGGTGTCGCTCGAGGGAGGGATTTCCTGGCTCGATACTGATCCATGGTCGTCGGCCGCGTTCTCAGACCCGGTACCGGTTTCGGGACCGCCCGCCCATCGCTCTTGTAAATTCCGATCGGAGGCGCTCGAGTCCCCGTACTGTGGTTCGGATTTGGACCCGTCGGGACCCGAGTGTTCTTGGGCCGCCGAATCAGCCTTCGTCGAACCCGACTCTCCGGCACCCGACTCGCCCATCGCACCTCGCGTCGGGCGAGCATCCGTATTGGCCGTGGTCTCCGAAACCGATTCAGCACTGGAGGAGCTAGCCTCGGCACTCGAGGACTCGGAATCAGCACTTGGGGCCTCGGCTTCGGCACTCGAGGACTCGGAATCAGCACTCGAGAACACAGATTCGGTGGCACTGTCCGCGTCCGTCTCGAGGGCGGACTGGCGGTCCGGCTGGACGTCGGTTTCGTCGGGTGCTGACCGGCCCCGCGGTGCCCGCGACCGCAGCAGGCCGTGCTCGAGCAGGGCGTCTTCGACCGCCGACTGGACCGCCCGTCGGACGGCATCGTCGTCGTCAAAGCGCACCTCACGCTTTCGCGGGTGGACGTTCACGTCGACGGCGTCCCCGGGAACCTCGAGAAACAGGACGACGAAGGGGTACCGATTCCCGCCGAGTTGCCCACCGTAGGCGTCCATTATCCCTTCGCGGATGGCGCTCGAGGTGACGGCGCGCCCGTTGACGTACGTCGCGAGGTACTCGCGGCTCGAGCGGTTGGTCTCGGGGTGTGACACCGTTCCCGAGATGGCCTCGAGGGGACCGACCGGAAGGTCTTCGTCGGCGTCGACTGCTATCATGGACTGTGCGACATCCCGTCCGTAGACGGCGAGAATCGCGGCGAGCAGGTCGCCCTGTCCCGTCGTGGCGAACACTTCCCGGCCGTCGTGACTGAGCGAGACGGCGACGTCGGGGTTGGCCAGCGCGTATCGGGTGACGATTCGGTTGACGTGGGCGAACTCCGTGGCGGTCGTCTTGAGGAATTTCCGGCGAGCGGGGGTGTTGTAAAACAGGTCAGTTACCTCGACTGTCGTCCCTTCGGGACAGCCGGTCGGTTTCACGGAGAGCACTTCGCCGCCTTCGTAGACGAGTTCGGTTCCGGTCGGTGGCTCGCCGTCGACGCGGTCGGCTCGCGGTCGGCTTCGAATCGTGAGTTTCGACACCGACCCGATCGTGTGCAGTGCCTCTCCGCGGAAGCCGAGGGTCTCTACGCCCGACTCGAGGTCCTCGAGGTCGGTAATTTTGCTGGTCGTGTGCTGGCGCACGGCGGCTCTGAGATCGGCTTCGGTCATGCCGTGGCCGTCGTCGGTCACACGAATCGAGTCGGTGCCGCCGGCTTCGACGGCGACTTCGACCCGCGTCGCGCCGGCGTCGAGGCTGTTCTCGAGGAGTTCTTTGACCGCACTGGCTGGCCGCTCGACGACCTCGCCGGCGGCGATACGGGCGACGGTGTTCTCGTCGAGCTGATGAATCCTGGTCTTGCCCGTTTCGCCAGCGCCATTCGTCCTCTCGCTCGGCGTCTCCGTCATGACTCACCCCTCCACTGTGTCCACATCGTTGTACGAGTCCGTTCCGAGGGATACCGTCGTGTGTGTCCGTGCGGGCTCGAGCACCTGTGGGTCCTCGAGTCGCTGGTGCAGAGTCATGTGCAGTTGTTTCAGAGCGAACCCAAAAGGGTATCGACGAGGGTCGTCCGAACGGGTGGATGTATCGCTGCTGGGTGCGAACTCTCGTGCATGGACTCGAGCGAGGATGGCAGACACATCGACCCGGCGGTGAGCGATGCGATTCGGACGCTGGGAAACGATTGTCGACTCGAGATACTGTTCACGCTGGCCGAGCGGGAGTGGGAACTCAAACGACAGGGACACGCGCTGTCGTTCACCGAACTGTACGAGCGAAGCGACGTGGAGAGCACCTCGCAGTTTTCGTATCACCTCAAACAGCTCGTCGGACCGTTCGTCGCGGAAACGCCGGAGGGCTATCGGCTCACTTACGCTGGCGAAAAAATCGTTCGCACGGTTCGGTCAGGACTGTACGAGAGCACGCCGTCGTTCGAAACGGTCGAGGTCGATGGCACGTGTCCGTTCTGTCGTGAATCCGCGCTCGTCGCGGACTCGAGGGACGAACGATTCATTATCCGTTGTTCGGCCTGTGACTCGACGCTGTTGGCAGATGCGTTCCCACGAAGCCAGGCTTCGGGCCGATCGCCTGCCGAAATCGTTGCCAGTTTCGGCACACGTCTCTGGAGTGCCGCTATCTCGGTTAGGGGTGGGGTTTGCCCGGAGTGTTACGGCCCCATCGATATCGACGTCGACACACGGGAAACGGACGGTATGGCTTTTCATACGCTGTCGAGCACCTGCCAGCAGTGCCGGATGGTCGTTCACTTCCCCGTCGAAATGCTGGCCACGTTTCATCCAGAAATCGCCACGCTGCGTCGCAACCGAGGTATCACGCTCCTCGAGACACCGCTCTGGGAACTCCTCGGGTACTTTACCGGTGACGACTGGACGACGGAGATTCGATCACGCTCACCACTCGAGGTCGTTTTCGAAATCGACGTAAACGGGGAGCAAGTCCGTCTCGAGATGGACGACGCACTAACCGTACGACGGCGAGGAAATTCCACGACATACTAACCGTACGATGGCGAGATAGTTCTACAGTTCCACAGCGTGAGTCACGTGCATGCCTCTCGAGGTTTCAATTACCCCTACTGCTGACACACGTCTCTCGTTTGTACAACTGTTTCACTCAAACAATTTTGAGTAGTCTCACTGCCAATATGTCGCATCAATAACAATATTTTTGAAGGCGCCAGACGAGAGGAATGACATGAACAACAGTGCGCGTTGTATCCGAAGACGGTATTCGGCGGAGGGTAGTTAACATGGCTGCGATAGAACTCGAGGGATTGACGAAGCACTTCGGCGACGTCGTGGCGGTCGACGACCTGGACCTTACGATCGAGGAGGGCGAAATATTCGGCTTCCTGGGACCGAACGGGGCCGGGAAATCGACGACCATCGATATCTTGCTCGATTTCACGCGTCCGACGGCTGGTAGCGCGACCGTACTCGGCCACGACGCACAGGCCGAGAGCCTCGCCGTGCGACAACGAACCGGCGTGTTGCCCGATGGCTACCACGTCTACGACCGACTCACCGGCCGTCAGCACATCGAGTTCGTGTTGGAATCGAAGGCGGTCGGCCAGGATATCGACGCCTTGCTCGAGCGGGTCGGTATCGCCGAGGCCGCCGACCGCAAGGCGGGTGGCTATTCGAAAGGGATGACCCAGCGACTCGTCCTGGCGATGGCGCTGGTGGGCGATCCGGACCTGCTCGTACTGGATGAACCCTCGACGGGACTCGACCCCAACGGTGCCCGTGAAATGCGCGAAATTATTCGCGAGGAAAACGAGCGCGGAACGACCGTGTTCTTCTCGAGTCATATCATGGAACAGGTCGAAGCCATCTGTGATCGAGTAGCCATCATCAATCGCGGACAACTGGTCGCGGTGGATACCGTCGACGGCCTGCGAGAGGCGACCGAGACAGCCACGACGATGTGGATTTCGGCAGCCGACGTCGACGAGGCGATGCTCGAGGCGGTGGCCGACTGCGAGGGCGTCACCAACGCTGTGTACGAGGACGGACAGGTCGTGGTGACGCTGTTCGGTGGCTCGAAGTACGACGTGCTGAAAACCCTCGATTCCGCGGGAGCCACCATTGCCGATTTCAGTGTCGACGAATCCTCGCTCGAGGACCTGTTCGTCCAGTACACGACCGAAGAGCAGGAGGTGCGGGCATGAGCTGGCTCGCCGTCGCCAAGAAGGACTTTCGCGACGCCGTCCAGTCTCGAGCACTCTGGGCCTTACTGGCTGTCTTCGTGTTTTTCTCGGTTATAACCACGTACGCTTACGTCGAGGTGCCGGAGGCGTTCGGTGCCCAGTCCGGCGAGGTTTCGTTCGCCGGAATGGTGTTTTTCCTGGCAGGAATCACCGGGCTGTTCGTCGCACTCTCCGCCATCGTCGTCTGTTACAAGTCGGTCGCTGGCGAACGCGAACTCGGGAGCATCAAACTGCTCCTTGGCTTGCCCCATACCCGTGGCGAGGTGTTTCTCGGGAAAGTTGTCGGTCGAGCGGCCGTCATCGCGGTGACCCTCGGCATCGGACTCCTGATCGGTGTCGGCTTCGGAGCGCTCTTGCTGGGGACGATTCAGGTCGTCCCGGTCGTCCTCTTCGTCATGACGGCCGTCCTGTTCGCCGGCGTGTACGCAACGATCATCGTTGGCCTTTCGGCGACGACAGGGTCGACGTCTCGAGCGACCACGCTCGCACTCGGCTTTTTCGTCGTGTTCGAACTCGCCTGGGACGTCGTCCCACTCGGTGTCGTCTACGTCGCCAACGGATTTTCGATGCCCCAGCAAATGCCTGACTGGGTCTTTCTCGTGATGCAGATTCCGCCATCTTCGGCGTACTTCTCGTCGCTCGTCGCGTTGCTACCGGCGTTCGCTGACGAAGCGAACGCCCAGACGCAGGCTGCGGGGTTCGATGCGTTTTATGCGACACCGGAGATCGGCTTCGTCGTCCTCGCACTGTGGCTCATCGTCCCGCTGGTGGTTGGCTACGTTCGCTTCAATTCGACGGACCTCTGATCGCGGTCAGTCGTCCAATTTCGCTTGCCACTCCTGCACTTTCGTCAGTAGCTCTACGGGCGGCGTCGCGTTCACGTCGACCGAGGAGAGCTCCTCGAGGACAGCCTGTGTGTCTGCATCGAGGGTCTCACCGGCGTCCGGTTCGGGTTCGCCGCCGTCGGCGTTCACCGGCCCGCGAAAGCTCCCGCTCGAGACGTCGAACACTGTCTGGACGGGGTCGCTCGAGCCGCCGCCTTTGGCCTCGATGGCTTTCTCCTCGCGGAGTCGGTCGAGGACGTCTCGAGCGCGGTCGACGACCGGATCGGGAACGCCCGCGAGGCCAGCGACGTGGATACCGTAGCTTCGGTCGGTCGGGCCATCCCGGACGGTTCGCAGGAAGGTGACGTCGCCGTCCCGTTCGTCGGCCGCAACGTGGACGTTGGCGACTCTTGGCAGAGTGTCGGCCAGCCCGGTCAACTCGTGATAGTGTGTCGCAAAGAGCGTTTTCGCCCCGATTTCGTTGTGCAGATACTCGGTGGCCGCCCAGGCGATGGAGATGCCGTCGTAGGTCGCCGTCCCGCGCCCGACTTCGTCGAGGATGACGAGTGACTCCTCGGTCGCGGCGTGTAAGATGTTCGAGAGTTCGCTCATCTCGACCATGAACGTCGAGCGGCCCTGTGCGAGTTCGTCCAGCGCGCCGACGCGGGTGAATATTCCGTCGACCAGCCCGATTTCGGCTTCGCGCGCGGGGACGAACCCGCCGATCTGGGCCAGCAGGACGATACAGGCCACCTGTCGCATGTACGTCGACTTGCCGGACATGTTTGGCCCCGTTACGAGGAGAAAACCCCGGTTACGGTCCATAGACACGTCGTTCGGGACGAACTCCGTCGTCTGTTCGACGACCGGGTGGCGGCCCTGTGTGATCTCGAGCGCGTCGCCATCGTGTACCGTCGGCCGAACCCAGCCGTTCTCGGCGGCGTGACTCGCCAGACTCGCGAGCGCGTCGATCGTCGCCAGCGTTCTCCCGACGTCCTGTAACAGCGTCGCGTGGTCGGCCACGTCGGCCCGAAGCCGCTGGAACAGTTCGTACTCGAGTTCGCCGCGTTGTTCCTCGAGGCGCAGGATTTCCCGCTCTTTGGCCTCGAGTTCGTCGGTGGTGAACCGTTTGGAGTTTTTGAGCTGTTTGATCTCCTCGTAGTGCTCGGGGACCTGATCGGCGACCGAGCGGCCGACCTGGATGTAGTAGCCGTCGGTCTTGTTCCGGTCGACGCTGACGTGGCTCAGATCGTGCTCGCGCTTTTCGCGGTCGGCGAGCGTCTCGAGCCACTCGATGACGGCTTCGTGGCGGTCGATGAGGTCGTCGAGTTCGTCGTCGTACCCTCGAGCGAGGAGCCCGCCCTGTCTGACCGTCGACGGTGGATCATCGGCCAGCGCTTCGGCCAGACGGTTCTGCAGGGCCGCCGCTTGCTCCCTGTCGGCGCGCTCGAGGATGTCGGTGAGCGGTGAGGCCGCCAGGTCGGGTGTCGATTCGACACACTCGGCCACGCGGGGCAACACCGCCAGCGTGTCTCGTACCGAAAGCAGGTCCTGGGCATCGGCACTGCCGTGGGTCGCTCGCGAGGCCAGTCGCTCGAGGTCGTAGGCCTCGCCGAGAACCTCCCGGAGTTCGTCGCGAGCGAGCGCGCTAGCGGCCAGCGCTTCGACGCTCGCCTGGCGGGTTTCGAGCACCTCGAGCGAGCGTCGGGGTCGCTGGAGCCACTCTTTGAGCAGGCGGCCGCCGGCACTGGTTTCGGTGTGATCGATGGTCGCAAACAGCGACCCCGAGCGGTCGCCGTGCATCGTTTCGGTCAACTCGAGATTGCGCTGGGTGGTGACGTCGAGGGTTACGTGGTCGTCCCCACGGTGGGTCTGTAAGCGCGTCATCGACGCCAGGACGCCGGCCCCCGTCTCTTCGACGTAGGAGAGGACGGCACCGGCCGCCGACCGGGTCGCCTCCGTCAACTCGAGTCGGTCGACGGTCTCGTCACCGAACTGCCCCCGGAGGCGGTGGGTCGCCCGCTTTGGGGCGAACGATTCGGTATCGGCGAGGGACAGCCGTGCGTCCAGTCGGTCACGAAGCTGGGTGAGCAACTCGTCGTCGGTCCGCACGCGCGGGCCGGGAAGGATTTCGACCGGGTCGAACCGGTAACACTCGGTCATCGCCTCGTCGACGTCTTCGGCGTTCGCAACGAGGAACCGGCCCGTCGTGATGTCGGCAAAGGCGAGGCCATACGTCGTTTCGCCCGCGCTGGAACCGCCGCCCGTACCCGACCGTCCGCTCGAGCCAGCGGTCGCGTCGACGACGATGGCGGCCAGATACTGGGCGTCCGCGTCGCTCGTCTCGAGCAATGTCCCCGGGGTGACGACGCGGACGATTTCCCGTGCGTGGCCGTCGTCGGTTTCGTACTGGTCGGCGACGGCCACGCGATAGCCGCGTTCGACGAGCGCTTTGAGGTACGGCGTCAGGTCTTGTAGGGGGACGCCGGCCATCGGATAGGACTGTCCCTGCGAGGATTTGGAGGTTACTTTGAGGTCGAGTTCCTCGCCGACGAGTTCTGCGTCGTCCCCGAAGAACTCGTAAAAATCCCCACACTGCATCGCCAGAATATCGGCGTCGGTCTCCGCTTTCAACGAAAGAAACTCGCCGACGATCCCCGTCGCCTCGGTCATATACGCTCGAGTGTGTTCCGAGGAGTAAAGTCCTGCGGGTTGAGCGACTGGCTGGCTTCGGTTGCTGACCTCAGGGTGTGTCGTCTTGTCGAACCCTGTCGGTACTCTTCCAACCGTCGATCAGTGCATGAAATCGAACGCAACCGCATAATTTCACTCACGGGTGCAGGTTTGTGAAGCCACTCAGTACTCCGTCAATCGTCGTCGTTGTCCATTCCAAAGTGGTTGATTGTGCCGGGTCCCTGACCCACGTCGTAGTGTGCCGAAACGGCAGTCTCGAGGTGTGCAACCCCACGTTCGACGGCCTGCTCGGGTGAGTCATCTTTGGCCAACCCAGCGGTGATCGCCGCCGCGAGGGTACAGCCCGACCCGTGCGTTGCCTCGGTGTCGATACGCGGATGCGTGAACGCCCGCTCACCCTCGTCGGTGACGAGCAGGTCTGTAATCTCTGCACCAGGAACGTGTCCGCCTTTGATGAGGGCCCCATCTGCGCCGTCCTCGAGTAACTGTTCTCCCGCGTTTCGTGCGCTCTCGACGTCGTCGACGGTAACGCCGGTCAACACTCCCGCTTCGTCGACGTTCGGAGTGACCAGCGTGGCGTGTTCGAGCAGGTCCTCGTAGGCGGCGACGCCTTCGAGGTCGAGCAACCGGTCCCCCGAGGTGGCGACCATCACCGGGTCGACGACCAGCGGGATCTCGAGGTCGGCTGCGTGTTCGGTCACCAGGTCGATTATCTCGCCGGTGGCGAGCATTCCAGTCTTCACGGCCCGAACGTCGAAGTCCTCGAGAACGGCACGAATCTGGGCGTCGATTTCCTCGAGCGGGAGGACGAACGATGACTCGACGCCGCGGGTGTGCTGGGCGGTGACGGCCGTGATAGCGGTCGTTCCGTAGACGCCGTGAGCGGCCATCGTTTTCAGATCGGCCTGGATGCCGGCTCCACCGCCGGAATCGCTGCCTGCGATGGTGAGACCGACTGGACGAGCAACCGGTTCGGGTTGTTGCATACCTGGTGTATTTTGCGGTGGTATTAATGGCTAATCCTTTTCCTCATCGAGGAGCCGGGCGTAGGCGTCCCAAGACGGGTCGGCAGCCGGACGCTCGAGGGGGTCCCCGCTGGCGAGGACGGCGGGCACGTCTTCGGATTCTCGAGGTCGAACCTGTCCGATCTCAGCCACGCGAGTCCCTCGCTGTTCCAGAGCATCACACACGTCGTCCACACCGTCCGGTTCGACGGCGATAAGCAGCGAGCCACAACTGGTCGCGTGCCAGGGGTCGAACTCGAGGGCGGCACATACCTCGGCGACGCCGGGAGCCAGCGGGACCGCCTCGCGGTCGACCCGAAACTGGGTGCCCGAGCCCTCGGCCATCTCGTTCAGGGCTCCGGCGAGACCGCCCTCGGTCACGTCGTGCATCGCCGTCACTGGCCCAGCAGCGGCCGCCGTCAACGCATCGCGAACGCAATAGACGTCCCCGAGTCGGGACTGGGCGTGCTCGAGTGTGGTGCCCGAGACGCCAACATGGTCGCCAAAGAGCGTGCTCAAGAGTCCGACGGCCTCGGCGGCGGGCCCGGTCGTCAACAGGAGTCGGTCGCCGACTCGAGCCCCATCGGGGCGGATCACGTCCTCGTGGTCCCCGACGCCGAAGACAGTCGCGCCGCCGACCCAGGGGTACGAACAGCCGCTGTAGCGGGCCGTGTGGCCGGTGACGACGGCGACGCCGAGGTCCGCGCACTCCGCGTGGATGGTCTCCCAGACCATGGCGAACTCGTCGTCGGTCATCTCCGGCGGGAGCGTAAAACAGATCGAGAGGTGGGACGGAGGGATTCCGCTGACGGCCACGTCCGCCAGGATTAGATCGAGGGCGAACCGAGCGGCCCGCCCGAGGCCAAGGTCTGGCAGTATCGAAATCGGGTCGGTGGCCGTCACCAGTGCCTGCCCACCGATGTCGACGACGCCGAAGTCGACCCCGTGTGTCGGTCCGAGCGCCACGTCGTCACGGTCAGCGCCGAGGCGGGTCGCGATGTGGTCCTCGAAGAAGGAGCGATCGATCTTACCGAGCGTGGGTTCGGTCACGGACGGGAGTTCGGATGGGTGTCGCTTAGCGGTGGTGTTTTCATGTCTCGGCGATTTCACCTCCGAACGGCCTCCTATCGCCCGAGAAAGGTCTTTATTCTCACTCGTGGTTTCGATCACAGCCATGCCCTATCTCGAGTGCAACGGCGCGGAGCTATACTACGAAACGAACGGTTCGGGTCCACCCATCGTGTTGTTACACGGCGTGATGGGGAGTTGCCGGTTTTTCGAACCGCAGCTCTCCGGCCTCTCGGATCAGTTCCAGGTGACCGGGCTGGATTACAGAGGCCACGGCCGCTCCGAAAAGACGGAGATGGGGCATACGGTCGCCGGATATGCTCGTGACCTCGAGGCCTTCCTGGACCAACGTGGGCTCGAGGACGTCGTCCTCGTTGGCTGGTCGTTGGGCGCGTTCGTCTCCTGGGAGTACGTGGATCAGTTCGGAACCGAGCGGCTTCGGGCGCTGGTCGACGTCGATATGGAGGCGACCCGTTTTCAGTGGGACGACTACGAATACGGGATCATCGACCTCGAGGGACTCGCCGAGATCATGGCGCTGGTGCAGACGGATCGCTCGAGTCTCATCGAACGGATTTCGAAGCAGGTGTACAAGGAGCCGCCGGACGCCGACAGGTGGGTCCTGCAGGTCGACGAACTCTCGAGGGTACCCGCCCCGATCAAGAGCGCGATTCTCTTCGATGCCACGATGAGTGATTACCGGGAGATACTCCCCGAAATCGACGTCCCGACACTGGTGTGTGCGGGCACCGATGAAAAACGTGGCACCGTGGCCTCGGTGAAAGCCGTCGCCGACAGGATTCCCGATGCCACGTTCGAACGCTTCGAAGACAGCGGCCATTGCCCACATCTCGAGGAACCTGTCCGGTTTAATCGTGTCCTGCGTGCGTTCGTCCACGGTCTCTGATACGGATTACAGTAAGTCATTGATGGTGCAACCGCAGGACGGTTCGCGGTTGCACCGGTAAATCGTTACAGCAAACCGTATGAGAGGGCGAATCGGTATCGTCTCGAAATTGCCGTTGCACGTACCGTCGCCAGCGAGGGGTTCCGCAAACTCTCTCGGAAGAGAGTATTGGGACCTCTCGTGAAAATAGTGCTCGAGGGCGAGAATAGTGCTCGAGGGGGAGTGCTGTTCAGGAGGACACGTGGCCACGAGTCCACCCAGGGTCGTGGCCGGTCCGGTCTATCAGATCGGATCGACACGCTGGACAGTAATCAGGGGTAACGGATTTGGTTCGGGGAACGTACACCGCGCCGTCACACTTCACGCAGGCATCCGCGACGATAGTCGTACAATCCGCACAGACGTTGAAGTCGTCAGCCGTGAGTTCGCGCAGGGGTTCGAGTTGTTTATCGAGGAGATACTCGTCGATGACCGTCTGGCAGTTCTGGCACGGTTTCATGGCGATGCGTGTTATGCCTCGTGACCACACGATAAATAGCTGCCTGCGAACCCGAGGTGTCTGCCAGAATCCGAACGAATTGTACGCCAACCGAACTGTTCTCCGCATGTAGTCAGTTACCCACGACTGAAGTCGTGGGCTTCCTCCTTGCCTCTCTGTGAAACAGAGGCCGTGGTACCGCGACGCTCGCAAGTGTTATCCGTCACCGGAGGTAAGGTTTGTTCGTAATGGCACACGGCAAAGTTGATTTCTTCAACGACACTGGCGGCTACGGTTTCATTTCGACTGACGACGGCGACCTCGACGACGACGAAGACGTTTTCTTCCACATGGAAGATGTCGGCGGCGAGGACCTGACGGAAGGAACTGAGGTAGAGTTCGATATCGAGTCCTCACCGAAGGGGCCTCGCGCGGCGAACGTCGTCCGGCAGTAACACCGAGACACACGCGTCGCTTACAGCGACAAACTCTCGATTTTTCAGACAGTCACACGCCCTAGCTAAGGCTACCTGTACACTCCAGAAACGCCGACAACGAAAACGTTGCGTGACCGGTACGCGCTCCGTATGCAACACGGCCTCGTATGACCTATCACAGTCTGAAAATTTCACCAAAGTCGAATTTCGATACGGGTGATAACTGATATTCGATTGCTCAGATTTGAGGAGAAAGTCCACGACTTCAGTCGTGGGAGTAGTCACAAGGCGCTTACCAAAAAGGCCGGGAGCTACTCACCGCCGCAAAATCAGTTTGAGTACGTCTTCGTCCTCGAGAACGTGCTGGTCACCCACCTGTTGTTTGTCGTGGGTCGCGCTCGAGCCGGACACTCGAGCGAAGCGAAACCGCTCTTGCATCTCGCCGCCGAGTTTATCGACGGCGTCCTCGATGGTCGATCCGGCCTTGATGACCAGCGGCTCCTCGTAATCAACCCCACGTCCGGGCTTGTCCATGTAGACCCGGATGAGGTCGAGGTGCTCCCACATTCGATCTTTGAGCGCCTCGAGTCCTTTCTCCTTCTCGGCGCTAATGAACGTCACTTCTTCGGGGTCGAGTCCGCGCTCACGCAACTGTTCGTCGACCGTTTCCTTGTACTCGGGGTTGATCAGGTCAACCTTGTTGACGCAGGTAATCGAGGGGATGTACTCACGGTTTTCCATCAACCCATCGATGAGTCGGTCGATGTCGACTTTCTCGCCCAGGTTGAGGTTGGCGTTGACGTAGCCCTGATCGCGCAGGACCTCCTTGATCGTATCCTCGTCGAGGTCCTGTTCGACGCTCGAGGTGACCTTGATTCCGTCTTTGATCTTCGGCCGGACGGTCACCCGCGGTGGCTCTTTGTCGACCCGGATGTTGATGTTGTACAGTTCATTCTGGAGGCGGTCGTACTGCTCGATTTCGAACACCGAGAGGACGAAGAGGATGAGGTCGGCGTTGCGGACGACCGCGAGAACTTGCTTGCCGTCGCCTTTCCCGGTGGCTGCGCCTTTGATCAGTCCGGGCACGTCCAGTAGCTGCATGTTCGCGCCGCGATGTTTACACATCCCCGGATTCACGTCGAGGGTCGTAAACTCGTAATCACCGGTCTCGCTTTCGGCGTTGGTCAACGAGTTCAACAGCGAGGACTTGCCAACGCTCGGAAAGCCAACGAGAGCCACCGTGGCGTCGCCCGTCTTCTCGACGGAGTAGCCCGTGCCGCCACCGGCCGAGGACTGGTTCTGTAACTTCTCTTTTTTCTCGGCGAGTTTCGACTTCAGGCGGCCGATGTGGGCCTCCGTCGACTTGTTATAGGGCGTGCTGGCGATTTCTTCTTCGATTGCCTCGATCTCCTCCTCGAGCCCCATTCTACCTAGGTTCACCCGGTCGCCGCGAAAAACCTTTTCGACCTCGGGTCACGGGATCGCCACCCAACTAGTATCCTTCCAAACGTCGCTCAAGGAGTGAAATCGGACAACTGGCATCGGGTTTCACGCATCCGTCCAGGCGGGACAAACCACTGGCACTTCCCCGGAAATACACTTCGACAGACATAAACCGGGAGCCTGAGTGCGTCTAGTTGAAACGATGCCACGTCCGTCGAGTTTGCGTGATAGCACCCAGATCGTACTCCCGAAGGAGGCGCTTTCCGGCCTCGAAACGCAGCTCGACGACGAATTCACGCTGACGGTTTTTCCAGAAGACGACGCCCACTACCGTCTCATCGGCAGTCCCGTCGAGATCAAAGCCGTCAGCCAGTTTCTGGCCCGACAGGGCGTCAGCGTCCGCTAAACCACTCTTTCTCTCGAGTGTGACCGTCCATCTCTCGAGCCCCGGCCCTCGTCACCGCTCTGGGTGTGTCGGTGCGTCGAACCCACCTCTGATCAGCGGTTTCGCGATGTGGCGTCGCGCACACGGCGGCACCTCGTACCACCCGATTTCGAGGTCTCGCTCGAGGGGTCGTTCGACCTTGGTCTCTGCACTCGTGTCGCAGTCTCGACAGCGATAGCCCTGGTTTCGTCCGGCACTTTCCATCCGACGGTCACAGGAGGGGCAGGTCGGCGTCACACGCTCGGTCGTCACGAGGGCACGGACGGCGAACTTCTCGAGTTTGAGCGTGCCGTCGCTTACCTCGCCACAGACGGTCAGCCGGTCCCCGACCTCGAGTGCCCGGACGCGGTCACGAAACCGCTTTGTCGGCTCGAAGGCTGCACAGGTGAGCGTCGTCGATGAATCGGCCGCCGATTTCGAGTCCGCGAACTCGAAAAAGACGTGGCCGCCCCGGCGTGTGGTTGGCTCGCTCGAGACCCATCCGGTGAGTCGATAGGCGTGGCCGTCACGGACGTGGTCGAACCCTTCGAGGGTGCCGTCCGGCCGCACCTGTCCCTCGAGAGAACCGTCTGAGTGCTCGCATCCCTCACCCAGGTGGGCATCAGTCCCCTGATTCGTCACGAACAACTGGCGCTCGAGGACGGGTTCGCTCTCGATGGCGTTGGCAACGGCTTTGACCGCCTCGCGGTCGTCACCGCGAATCCCGTGGAGGATGGGGCCGGGGGTGTGAGGGACGCAGACGGTCTCGCCTTCCTCTCGGTCGACGGTATCCCAGACGGTCGGGTATCCCTGCTCGGCCGCTGCAAACACGCTCTCGAGGTCGACCTCGCGGTCGGTTCCCCAGCGGTCGGCGTTCCGATAGGAAATGTACTCGTAGGTCCAGTCCTCGAGGGCGGTCCAGGCACCGACGGCGGCCATCGCACCGATTCGGCCGCGGCCGTTCCCGGCTCCCCAGTGGCGGTAGCCGTGTTCGTCAGCGAGTGCCATCGCGTCCTCGATGGTCAGGTGGCTGGTGATGGCATCGCTCGCGAACTTCGAAACGGCTTTCGGCGTTTCTTCGGGGTCGTGACCAGCGATCACGAACCCTGGATTCGTTTGTTCGTCGTCGACGATGGCCAGTTCCCCGAGAACATCTCGCGTGACCTCGTACGCCGTCTCTGTGAGTGTCTCGAGACTACCGCTTTCTGCAGCCCCGTTGTCGGCGTCCTCCAGATGAATCGCCAGTGCGGCGTTGCCGCGCGTTTTGAACTCGACAGCGGGGTTGAGTCGTATGAGGAGCAGTCGCTCGACTGTTCCAGTCGTCCCCCGCTCGAGGGCGCGAGCGACCTGTACGGCGACGTAGGTAGTACACATGCCGCGGGTTCGCGAGTCGGTATCATCGAGACCGATGACTGCCATTACCACTCCTTGTCAATCGGCCGGTTAACCCGTTTCGCCTTGCCGGCTCCCGGTGCGGTACTGGTATATAAGTGTATCGTGTCGCAATCGGCCAATCACCAGACTGCAGGCTGTCGGGGCTGGGGAAACGCTCATATGGATTGAGTCACTTACTTTCGTCTATGTCCCGATCCGCACTGGTCGGCAACGTGACCGCGATGCTCGAGGACGCGGGCTTTACGGTGAGTGACCGGTGTGCGATTCGCCCGAAGAGTTTCGATATCGCCGCTCGACGCGGTGAGGACCTGTTGCTCGTAAAGATCCTCGGCAACGTCGACGCGTTCAATCAGGCAACCGGCCACGAGATGCGACGCCTCGGCACGTACCTCGAGGCGACGCCCCTGGTCGTCGGTTTACGAAGCCGCGACGAGGACCTGAAACCCGACGTGGTCTACTTCCGTCACGGTGTCCCGGTGTTCAGCCCCGATACGGCGTACAACCTGTTTATTGAGGGTGTTCCACCGCTGATCTACGCCGCACCTGGCGGGCTGTACGTCAATATTGACGGTGACTTGCTGGCTGACGAACGCGAAGAACGCCAGTGGAGTCTCGGCCAACTGGCCAACGAACTCGGCGTCTCTCGGCGGACCGTTTCGAAGTACGAAGACGGCATGAACGCCTCCATCGAGGTCGCGATGGCACTCGAGGATATCTTCGATGCGCCGTTGACCAGCCCAGTGGACGTCCTCGAGGGAACTGATGACGTTCGCGAAGCGGAGTCACCGCCCGACGACCCCGACGCCGATCCGGATGACGAGGAAGTCGTCGCGGTGCTGACGCGAGCCGGCTACCGCGTCCACCCCACCCTGCGGTCGCCGTTCAAGGCGGTCAGTCAGGACGAAGCCGATGACGAGGACGTCGTCCTCACTGGGCACTCCCAGTTCACCAAGGCCGCCGAAAAGCGTGCTCGGATCATGAGTTCCATCGGCGAAGTGACCCATACCCAGTCCGTGTACGTCGTCGACCGAGCCAAACGCGATGCCGTCGACGGCACCGCGCTGGTCGAGCGATCAGAACTCGAGAAACTCGGCAACGCGGCCGAACTTCGGAAAGTCATCCGGGAACGGGCCGAGCGCGAAGAAGCGCTGTAGACGGTTGGTCGCCGGCCGGTGGCTCTGTTCGTTTTCTCGCACTCCCGATAGGCGCACGAATACGGAACCTCGAGTCATCCTACAGACCACAAAACATTTGATCGTCGGGTGACCAGTCGATTCACGAACACGAACTCCCGTATGCACGACGATATTTCACCCTCCAGACGACGACTCCTCGCGGCTGTTGGCAGCGCCGGCATCGGGGGTGCTCTCGCTGGCTGTCTCTCGATGGTTCGTCAGGGCGGTATCTCCTGTAATGGGTACACCGTAGTTTCGGGAGCCAACCTCGAGGGAGCCGACCTCTCGAACTGTGACCTCCGGGAGACAGACCTTTCGGAGGCGACGCTCACGAACGCCGACCTTAGCGGGGCTGACCTCCGGGAAGCCTCGCTCTTTCTCGCGACGCTCGAGGGAGCGACGTTCGCTAATGCCGACCTCAGAGACGCCGAGTACCTCGTCGTCTCGTTGCTCGAGGCGGCCGATCTCGAGGGGGCGAACCTCGCCGGTGCCAGCTTCGCCGGCATCGACTTGACGGGGGCGGACCTCTCGGGGGTTATCCTCGCCGATGCGGACTTTTCGGAGGCGACGGTTTCAGGCATCGATTTTTCGAATGCGGATCTGTCCGGGGTCGACTTTTCCGACGTCGATCTGACCGACGTGTCGCTCGCAGGCGCAAGGCTCTCTCGAGCGCGATTCATGCGGAGTGAGATGACCGGGCAGCGACTCGAGAATGCCGATTTGTCGAGCGCGTCCCTGATCCGGGCCGAACTGTCCGGCGCCGACCTGACGGGTGCTGACCTCACCGGGGCGACCTTTGCCGAAGCCGATCTGACCGGGGCAACGCTATCGAACGTCGACCTGTCCGGAACGAACTTCTCCCGGGCGGATCTCTCTGAAGTGACGATTACCGATGCAGACCTCAGCAACGGGATTTTCGAGGATACGTCGCTCGCCGAAGCGACGTTCAGCGACGTTTCGTTCGCCGGCGGAACCTATCTCGAGACGGACTTTATCGAAACCGACCTCGCCGGGCTGTCGTTCGCCAACGCCGAGCTAACGGGTTCGATTTTCGCCCGCTGTGATCTGACCGACGTGACGTTCGAGGGTGCGGATCTGACGGGTGGCTCGCTTTTCGAAGCCACACTCACCGGAACCGAACTCGCCGGTGCAATCCTCGAGGAAGTTGCCCTGATGGAAGCCGACCTCTCGGGGCGATCACTGCCGGGTGCACGATTGGCCGGCGCGGGACTGTTTTTGAGCGACTGTAGCAAGGTCGACTTCTCGGACGCCGATCTGTCTGATGCTGACCTCTGGCGGGCGGACCTGTCGAACGCGGACCTGTCGAACGCGGACCTCTCCGGGACGCTCCTCGAGGGTGCCGACCTGACTGGTGCGGACCTTACCGGGGCAACGCTCACGGGTGCGGACTTCACCGGGGCGACGGTCAACGATGTCACGCTGACTGACGTGACCGTCGACGAAACGACCTGGGTGGACGGCTCGAGATGTTCGACGGTAGCGTGTCTGGACCGCTGAAGTCCCAAGAATGAGGTAAACGTGTCCCTCGAGACCGGCGTGCTCGCCAGCTCAGGCCGCGTTTCCGTAGGTTTCCTCGAGATAGGCGACGATATCGTCGCTCTCGGGCATTCCTTCCACGTCGTGGGCTTCGTCGCTGAGAACGGGAACGCCGGTCTGACTGCTGACGGCTTCGACTTCGGTTCGCTTGCCGTGTGCGGACGGGACGTCGATGCGGTCGTACTCGAGGCCGAGTTCCTCGAGTTTACTGGTCACTTTCGCACAGAACGGACAGCCGGGAAGATTGTACACCGTGATGTCTGCCATATCGGGGTATTGGGATGAGCGCCCAAAGAGACCACCGATTGTCGAGGGAGTTGCCGCTATTGGTGACCCGAGAGCTCCCCTGACGAGGACGACGATAGGCATGCTCGAGGTCTGTACGGGAACTGACTCTACCGTATGCGACGACTCGAGCGGCACGAAAAATCGATTTGATGCCTCAGTTAGAAGCCGAACTGACCGGCTTCGATGGCGAAGTAGATGACGAAGTACGCGATGAACGCGACGGCGAGCACCCACTGTCCGAGCGAGACGTCGCGTTTTTCTCCCATCGCGGCTTTGACGAGCGGGTAGCTGATGATACCGGCCGCCAGACCGTTGGCGATCGAAGTCGTCAGCGGCATAATCGTAATCGTCAGTCCGCCGGAGATCGCCCAGGCGGGGTCCTGCCAGTCGATATCGGCCACGCCCTGGAGCATGATGATACCGACGACGACCAATGCGAGGTAGGTCGCGTACTGTGGAATCGCGCTCATCAGCGGGATGAACAACAGCGACAGCAGGAAGAAGCCACCGACCACGAGCGCCGTGAAACCGGTTTTCCCGCCTTCTTCGATGCCGGTTGAGGATTCGATGTACGTCGTCACCGTTGAGGTCCCCATCATCGCACCTGCGGTGGTCCCGACTGCGTCGGCCATGAGCGGCTTTTCGATCTCCGGCAGGTCGCCGTCGTCATCGAGGAAGCCACCGACCTGTGAGACGCCGATGAGCGTCCCGGCAGTGTCGAAGAAGTCAACGAAGAAGAACGTGAACACGACCAGCAAGAACACGAGCGGATCCTCGGTGATCATCCCGAGACCCTCGATGAAGCCGAAAAACAGCGGCGTGAAATCGTACTGGACGGACGTGAGCACAGTAACCAGCCCCTCGTTCGAAACCTGGTCGTAGGGTTGTTCTGGAGCGAGTGTACCGGGACTCACCAGCCCTGCGAGCGTGACGACCCAGGCTGCAATCGCCGTGGTCAAAATCCCGATGATGATGGAGCCACGGACCCCGCGGGCGTAGAGCAACAGCGTCAGGACGAGTCCAGCCAGTGAGAACGCGGCGACCGGGCTCTCGAGGACGTTCCCGAGCGTGATGAGCGTCGCGTCGTAGGCGACCACCACTTGCATTTCCTGAAGACCCAAAAAGAGCAAGAAAACACCGATACCGGCCCCGACGGCGAACTTGACCGGTTCGGGGAAGAGCTCGATGATGTACTTTCGTGCGCCGACGGCTGTCAGCGCGATGAAGATGATCCCTTCGACGAACACCGCGGCCAGGGCGACCTGCCACGGGACGCCGAGGATCAAAACAACGGTGAAGGTGAAAAACGCGTTGAGTCCCATCCCGGGAGCCAGGCCGAACGGCCGATTGGCATAAAATGTCATGACCGAGATGGCGATTATTGACGCCAGGATGGTTACGACGGCCAGCATCTGGAACACCTCGGTGTAGGTGTACATGCTGCCGGCAATCTCGGTTTCCGATCCTGGACCGATTTCACCCGGTGGAAGTTCGAATATGGCTGGAACGAGAATAGCCGGGTTGACCACGATGATGTAGGCCATCGCGAGGAAGGTCGTCGCCCCTGCGAGCACCTCGGTTCGAAGGGCGGTGTCGTTACCATCAAAATCAAAGTAGTCCGCTATCGTCTCCTTTGTCCCCATGTTGGATATTCAAGCATAGGTAACAGTTACCGCTTAAATCTTCTTGTCTTAGTTGCGTGTTTTTTCCACATATTAATGCATACTCGAGGAATAATCGTGATCTTCATGTGTGTCAACTGACTCGTTACGCCACTCTTGATAATCTGGTGAACAGTCCGATTCGGTTTGCAGCTAATGGCTATGATGAAGACTAACATATATCATGCCTCCCGGCATACTATTGGCATATGAAGTTTATCATCGTTGGATACGGTCGGGTCGGATCGCGAACTGCACGCCTGCTATCGACTGAAGGCCACGGTGTCGTGATCGTCGACCGTGATGAGGACCGACTCGAGCGGGCCGCCGGCGAGGGTCTCGAGGGTGTTCGCGGCGACGGGGCCGACGAGGAGACACTGGTCGAGGCCGGTATCGAGGACGCAGACGCCATCGGGGCGATGACGCCCGACCTGAACGTGAACTTCAGTGCCTGCCTGATCGGTGCTCACTACGGCTGCCGGACGGTGTTGCGCATCGACGAAGACTACCGAGAAGACATCTACAAAAAATACGCCGAAGACGTCGACGATATCGTCTATCCCGAACGGCTCGGTGCGGCTGGCGCAAAAACGGCACTGCTCGGCGGAGATTTCAATGTCGTCGCAGATATCGCTCAGGACCTGCAGCTGACGGTACTCGAGATTTCCCCCGACTCGAGTGCGGTTGGAAAACGGATTAGCGAACTCGCGTTGCCAGCGATGGCTCGAATCTACGCCCACGGCCGCGAAAAGGAGCCATTGACGATTCCGCTTCCGGGGACGAGGCTCGAGACCGGCGACGAAGTTGCCATCATTACCGAAACGAGTACGATCGAGGACGTACGGGCAGCGCTGGTTTGAACGGGTGAGACTATCCGCGTGAGTGCTTTGGTGGGGTGTGACAATCCGCCCTGAGAAGGGATGGGCACGCACGGGGAAGGATGGGAACTGACAGCGTCAGATCGGTGCGTGCCTCGAGTGAACTATTGACACCAACCCCAATAAATATCAGTCAGACGAACGTGTGACGGAAGTCAGACGACGGGTCAGGTTTACGACGAATTCGACTCACTCCTCGAGGCGAAACACCAGCACGTTCTGGTGGACCATCGAGGGGACGAACGAGAACGGATAGCCGTAGACGTGCAGGTCCTTCGAAGGATCATACCAGATCAGGTTGGCAACCAGCGTTAGCGACGTCTCGGCTTCGATGGTCCGCGCCAGATCAGCCGAGAGGAATTCGTAGGACTGGTTCTGGTACATATCGCCGATAAACACCACTGCGTAACGTCCCGGCTTCAGGGGCCGGGTAAACCGGTCGAATGCGTCGGCCATCTCCTCGAGCCAGTGGGCTTTCGACTGACCGGCGCTCTCGGTTGCAGTGTCGACCGGTACACCCTCGCTCTCGCTTGCTGCGTTGCTCGCCGCCCGCTCGTCATCGAACGTCCCAAGTTTACTCGCTCGAGTCGCCCGTTCGTTTCGCGTTTGCTCGCGTTCGTCCATGTCCCAGTAGGGGACGTCGGTCAACAGCAGATCGACCGAGTCAGTCTCGAGTTCAGCGGCCAAATCCCGACAGTCGCCGTGTCGCATCTCCTGTGACGCTAGCGGTGGTTCGCCGGCCTCGCGGCGGCGCTCGTTTTCCCGCTTGAGGACGGTTTCGTAGACCTCGATCCAGCGGGCGGTTCGTTCGAAGCCAATTGCGTCCCGACGCCCGGTTCCCTCGTGTTCACAGCAACTCGCCCCGAGCAGCGTGCCGCCAACGCCGGCGAACGGGTCGAGCACCGTTTCGCCCGCTTTGCTGAACCGACCGATCAGCTCCGCACACAGTCGTGGCGGTTTCTGGCCGCCGTGTTCGCTCCGCAGGTCGTGCTGGAGGTCGGGCGGATACGCCTGTGGAATCACCGATTTCGTCGCGAACTTCCATTCGCGTCCCGTCAGGTCATTGAGTCGGTTTCGCTCGTCGTAGATGCCGCGCCCCTCGAGGTAGGTCTGGTGGTCACTGAGCGCATCCGTGTCGATGACCTCGCCGTTTTCGATTGGGAGTGACTCTTCGCGGGCCCCCTCGGCGTCGAATGTGCCATCCTCGTCGGTCACGAGTCGGCTCTGGCGATGTCCGTCGTTCCCGTCGTCGGCCATACTTCGAGTGGTTCGCGCTGGTGTATAAACGTGTTCGCTCGAGTGAGAGCGGTCGCCCTTATACAGCGCCGCCATTGACATCCTCCTCCGCGTGAACGCGGAGGAATCCCGACCGCAGTTGGGATATTAGGGTTTGCAGTCTACCACTTGTTCCCTCGGTGAGAATCCGTGAGACAAGTCATGAAGGTAGACTCCGGGCTGTGCCAACCAGCCGGTACTCCTATCCACACCCAAACTGGGTGCAGACTCAGAGTTACTTTGGTTCAAGTCGAGACGGATATTCTCCGCCCCATTCACGTCAGCGTTGAATGCCGCGTCACACTCTTTACACACGTACAACCCGCGTTCAACGCGCTGACTATCATCTTCTCTACCGCACATGCAACACGTCTTGCTCGTGTCTCGCTCGGACACTTCCACGACTTCAATGCCCTCAACCTTCGCCTTGTAGGTGAGAATACTGGTGAACCTGTCGAATGCCCACCCGTGTAAGTCAAGGTTCCCGTGGCGACCCCAGTTTTTCGACTCGCCGTTCTCGTCTTCGCGGACGCCAGCGAGTTCCCCGACGTTGATACGACCAACTCCACGCTCAATACACTGCTCTACGATGTGCTTGGCAAGGGAGTGGAAGAAGTGGGTACGTCGCTCCGACCACTTGTGATGCAATCGCGTGGCTCGTTCACCACCACTGTCACCACAGTTGGCGATTTCCTTTGGGAAGTAGTACCCGTCCTGTTTCAACCGATTACCGGGGTACAGGTCGGCGTCTTCCGTGCTGTACGCGACAGCGGCGAAGTTGCAAATACCGAGGTCAATGCCTGCCGATTCGGTTCCGGGCGCGGTGGGTGTCTCGATTTCGTCTTTGCAGACGAGGTGCAATTCCCACCGCTCGTTCGCCTTGTCGTAGACCGCCCTGACTTGTTGCAGGTTCTCAACCGTGACGCCGGGACGTGTTTCGTACTCGACGAGGATGTACTCCCACGCTTTCGGGTGTTCCTTGTGGTTTGCGCCTTTCGAGAGGCGCACGCGGTTGTTCTTGGTGTCGTGTCGGATGCCGTTTTGCTTCCACGTGATGGTTGAACGCGGGTGTTCTTCGTGGACGCGACGGCCTCGGTTGTCGTAATAGTTTTTCTTGCGGTAGCCGGGCGGATTCGCTCGACTGTCTGACTTCCTCTTTCCGTACCATGAGTTGAAGGCTTCAGCGAGTTCCTCCAGAACGCGCTGACTGGACTGACTGTGCAGTCCCTTGTATTTAGTGTGAGTCTTCAACTCGTCTTTGAGGTCGCCGTGGTCGGGAATCTCGCCCGTTTCCTCCCAGACTTGCCGGGAGTGGTAGTTCGCAACGTTCCAGAGTTTGCTGGCCGACCACCCGTGTCGGTCGAGAGAGTCCTCTACTTGTGAGGGGTTGAGGATTTTCGCTCGGTGAGTGCGGTGGACTTCCAACATCGTGGAACCTTTGTATAATCACTTATACTCGCGTCTCTGGTAAAGGTTCGGATTGAGACCGGTGGAATATCCAGTCAATGCTGTTCTTAGTGATTGGCGTCATCACGTGACGGCGCGTATCCACGCCGTAAACGACGTGGTATTGCGCCTGTCCCGCATATAACACTGATGTTAGCGCAGTGATTTAGGTTCCGCTCCCTTAGACCTGGCTATGAACATGCTCGTCGACGGCGAGTGGCACACCGATGTCGGCCAGTACGCCAGCGATGACGGCTCGTTCGAACGCCAGACGACGACCTTTCGTGACACGATTCGGGCCGACCCGGATGCACGTTTTCAGCCCGAAGCCGGCCGGTATCACCTCTACGTTTCCTCCGCCTGCCCGTGGGCACACCGAACGTTGCTCCTCCGGGCGCTGAAAGGCCTCGAGGACGCGATTAGTGTCTCGGTCGTCGATCCCTATCGGGCCGAAGACGGCTGGCAGTTTACGCCCGAGAAAGAGGGCTGCACGGTCGACCACCTGCACGGAGTCGACTACCTGCGGGAACTCTACGTTCGGGCCGACCCGACGGTTACCTGTCGGGTTACCGTTCCCGTGTTGTGGGACACCAAAGAAGACACCATCGTCAACAACGAGTCAGCCGAGATCATCCGGATGCTCGACACCGAGTTCGACGATGTGGCGACCACCCACGTGGACCTCTACCCCGATGGCTACCGCGATACGGTCGACCGCGTCATCGAGGACATCTACGAACCCATCAACAACGGCGTCTATCGGGCCGGATTCGCCACCAAACAGGAACCCTACGACGAGGCTATCGACGACCTCTTCAGCGCGCTCGAGCACTGGGACTCGGTGCTCGCCGATCAGCGCTATCTCGCGGGCGACCGCCTCACCGAAGCCGACATCTGTCTGTTTACGACGCTCGTGCGATTCGATCAGGTGTATCACACCCACTTCATGTGTAACGTTAGGTTCATCCGGGAGTTCGAGCATCTGTGGCCGTACCTGCGAGACCTGTACCAGACGCCCGGCGTCGCCGGGACGGTCGATATGGCCCACATCAAAGAACACTACTACACTACCCATCCGGACGTGACGCCGAGCGGTATCATCGCTCGAGGGCCGGACCTCGATTTCGAGGCTCCACACGGTCGGGACGAACTGGCGGGCGAGCCGCCGGCTGGGCTGACCTCGAGCAGCGGGCGATAGGGATGCAGTTCCCTTCGGTTACTCGTCGAAGTCGAGGGCGGCCGAATTAATGCAGTAGCGCTGTCCGGTCGGCTCCGGCCCGTCTTCGAACACGTGACCGAGGTGGCCGCCGCAGTTGGCACACAGGACCTCGGTGCGACGCATGCCCTGGCTGGTGTCGAGTCGCGTCTCGATCACGTCGTCGTCAGCGTCGTAAAAACTGGGCCAGCCACACCCCGAATGATATTTCGTCTCCGATTCGAACAATGTCGCGCCACAGCCTGCACACGAGTAGCTCCCGTCTTCCTCGTGGTCGACGTACTCGCCGGTAAACGGCCGTTCGGTGCCAGCCTCGCGGAGGATTCGGTACTGTTCGTCGGTGAGGCGTTCGCGCCACTCCTCGTCGGTGCCTGGTAACTCGTCTGGCTCCTGGCTCATGTACTTCTCTAGTGCCGCCACGTCAAAGAGTGTGTCTCCGACGATTCGAATCGCCGGACCACTCGAGTTTCTGAGCGTTTTGGTAGCACCTGGTGTTTCTGAGCCTCTGGATGATAATTCTGAATGTCTCGAGTGTTTCTCGAGTTTCCGGACCCCCGAGCCTCGTCGGAAGCGATGTCTCGCTGCGAGAGCTATCGTCCCGTGATGACGTTCGTGCTCGAGCACTCCGGACACTGGGTCATTCGACCGAGTCCGGGTACCTCGAGCCGAACCCATTGCTCGTCACCGCCGGGGGCTTCGAATCCACAGTTCAGACAGCGCGAGAGCTTCGTAGTTTGCTCCTCGAGTGACATGCAATAGCATAGGCTACCGCCGTTGATAGGGATTTTTGGCGATTCCGATGACAGTCAGCGCTGCATACGGATAGGACCCAGCAATCAAAGGATGGGAGTCGTCTGGCGTCGCCACGACCAGTCGCTATCCCATCCAATAACACCGGCGTGGGTAGGTGATCGGCGAGACGTGACGACACAAATCCCGTTGCACCGATACACAGATTCACGGTCCCTGAGGCCCAACCACCAGTGATGACTGTCAGTCGTACGGTCGAACTCGAGGGACATATTATCGACTCCGGGACGATGGCCCGGTGTTTCGGTGCCGTGATGGATCTCGGTGGCGAGTTCGATGTCGAGGCGTTCGAAGTTGGGCGACACAAACACGAGGAAACGTACTGTCGGATGGAGGTCAGTGCCGAGACCGAAGCCGATCTGCGGGCTATTCTCCACGAACTGAACCAGAACGGGGCGACCATCGCTGACCCGCGGGACGCGACGCTCGAGGCAGCGCCGGCGGACCAGGTCGTGCCGGTCGATTTCTATTCGACGACGAACCATCCGACTTCGGTCCGTATCGACGGTGAATGGGTGCCGGTCGAAGAGGCGGAGATGGACTGTGCGCTCGTGGTCGAAAACCGTGACAACGGCGAACCACGCGTCAGAACGCGGGTACTGAACGCCATCGAAGAAGGCGATCTCGTGGTCACCGGCGAGACGGGAATCCGGGTCGAACCCCCGGAACGACCTCGCGGGAAAGGGAGCGCCTTCGGCTTTATGCAAGGTGGCGTCTCGAGTGAGCGTCCCTCGAAATCTCTGATCGAAGAGATCGCCCAGGAGATGCGCGAGGTTCGCGAGGCCGACGGCACCGTACTGGTCGTCTGCGGGCCCGCTATCGTCCACGCCGGCGGGCGCGAGGCACTCGCCGCACTCGTTCGAAACGGCTACATCGACGCGCTCAGCGCGGGGAACGGCTTCGCGGTGCACGACCTCGAGCGTGACCTGTATGGCACTTCACTCGGTGTCGATACCGAGACGCTCGAGCACCCGCGCAAGGGGCACAAACACCACATCTATACGATCAGCGAAATCGGCCGAGCGGGCGGTATCGGGGCCGCGGTTTCCGAGGGCCTGGTCGACAGCGGCGTCATGTACGAGTGTGTCGAAAACGACGTCCCCTACGTGCTTGCGGGGTCGATTCGGGACGACGGGCCACTTCCCGACACCATCACGGACGCCATCGAAGCCCAGGACGCCATCCGGAAGCAGGCCCACGAGGCCGACCTGGTGTTGATGCTTTCGACGCTGTTGCACTCGGTCGCGGTCGGCAACTGTCTCCCGTCGACGACGAAAACCGTCTGCGTCGACATCAATCCGGCAACCGTCACGCAACTGCTCGACCGCGGCAGCGCACAGGCCATCGGGATGGTCACCGACATCGGGACGTTTCTGCCGATGCTCGCTAACGAGTTGCTCGAGTGAGCCGTTCAGTGCAGTTCACGCTGTCCAATTATTCTTCAGATTCTACCACATCGAGGTCAACGTCATCATCGATTTCGACGATTTCGGTTGCTTCCGACTTGCTTTCAGTTTCAGCATCCTCTTTCTCGGTTGCTTCACGTGCTTCCTCGAGCCAGGCAGGCTCCTCGAGAGTCGTCTCTCCGATACCGGTGATAGTCGCGACCTCTGTGTACGTCGCCGTACCGTTGTCCACGTCACCTGTGTCCGACACTGCCGCCATATCGAGTTCGCCCTCGATTTTCGCATAGACGATGACGCCATCTTCGTCGAGAATCACTTCCGCTTCGAACGTGTCCTCGACGTAGAGATCTCTGTCGTTCTCACGAGGGGTCGTCGAATGCAGTCTGTAGTAGCGCTGGTCGGCGTCGTACACCTCGATATCGTACGCTTCAGCCCGATGGAGGAGGTTTGTGGTCGGCGAATAGTAGCCGACGAACCCCCTATCGTTCGCTTCGTACTGCACTGAGCCGTTTGCGTGTTCGTAGCGTCCAAATGCGTCAGCATCGCCCGGATCCCATTTCTCAACCCGTAGTGGCGGTTCGAAATCGTCGCCAAACCCGCGCCAGGTCGATTCACTGCCGGTAAGCTGTTCTGTCAAGTGATAGGCGTTCGTCGTCGGGTCGTGTCCGAGTTCCGCGGAATTGTTGACGAGTGTCGTCCCGTTCTCGAGGATGGTTTCGCTCTCGAAGTAATAGGTCCGTGACTGGTTGCCCAATGCATTTCGGTGTTCTTGCCTGAGCATTCCCGTGTCGATTTCGTCGGTCTCGTCGGCTGGCAGGCCGGGTAACAACTCGTCAGTGTCGGTCGGCTCGTGCGCATCGGTTATTTCGTCCGGGTCGAGCGGGGCGTCGACGGTGTAGCGATCACGGTCGACGTCGGTGTCGAACGGGTCTGCAGCGAGACTACTGCAACCGGCCAGCGTGACCAACAGGACGACAGGGAGGGCGATGAGGAGGGCGCGTTGTGTCACAATCGCGTATTTCATGTCTTCCGATAAATACTTTCTTCAGTATTGTTCTCAACGGGGACAGATTGGACTCGGATCGATAAATGGCGTGACGCAACCCTCGAGACACGGCCGACACTCCAGTCCCAGCACTCTATCAGCCCGGTTGTACGTGGCAAAATCGAGAGCGTAAACCAGCCTGGTGAGGGATATCTTTTTTATAGTTATCTGACCAACACAGATACACTCAGTCGTCGCCGCTACGGTCGATGAGGGTGATTATGGAACAAGAACACGTACATGCGGGCAAGGAGATTCAACGGCGCACTGGCAAGACGTTTTATCTCGCAACCCGTTTCCTCCCGAAACGAGTTCGCGACCCAACCCACGTACTGTATGGCTTTTTCCGTATCGCAGACGAAGTCGTCGACGACGCCGGCGATACGCCACCCGCCGAGCAGGCCAACCGCCTCGAGACGCTGCGCGAGCAGGCCCTCGGCAACGAACCGACTGACGACCCGGTGTTGCAGGCGTTTTGTACGGTCCGGGAACGCTACGACATCGACGATCACGAGGTCAACAAGTTTATCGACGCGATGAAAACCGATATCGACACGGATCGGTATGAAACCTACGAGGCTCTCGAGGAGTATATGCGCGGCTCTGCGGCGGCCGTTGGCGTGATGATGACGGCGATTATGGAGGCCGACGACCGCGACGCAGCGCTGCCCCACGCCATCAAACTCGGCGAAGCGTTCCAGATGACGAATTTCCTGCGTGACGTTCGCGAGGACGTCATCGAACGCGATCGAATCTACCTTCCCCTCGAGACGCTCGAAGACCACGGGGTCACCGAAGAGCACGTTCGAAACTTCGAGATGAGCGAGCGCTTCGCGACGGCGATGGCCGAAGAACTCTCACGGACAGAATCGTTGTACCGTGAAGGGGTTGCCGGCATCAGATATCTTCCTGAGGACTGCCAGCTCCCGGTCTTACTGGCATCGGTGTTGTACGCCGAACATCACGCACTCATCCGCCACAACGGCTACGACGTGCTCACAAACGAACCATCGCTGTCGACGGCTCGAAAACTCTGGTGTGTCGCGAAAACGCGCTGGCACTGGCACTGGAACCGTGATCCCGAAGCTGTCTTCCGCCGAGTTTCTGCCGTCCCCAGCGCCGAACGGCGACAGACCGATATCGGCCCTGGCGACCGCGTGCCAACGCGATAGCTGTCCTCGAGGTTCCCCACTCGAATTCGTCCCTCGAGAATAGCTATGGGTTCAGGATTTGTTTACTATTGTAAATGAATTATATCGATACAGATACCATATGCAGTAAATATCTTATTTATAGCAAGTTGGACGGTGGCATTTCCTTACCGGTTTCCGATTCGAGTTCGGAGCGGTTCCGGCACGGCATCGACGACTAACTCGAGGTCGTAGCGGTCCGTGCTGAACAGGCCGAGACAGAAGACCCCGGCGACGGCGGCCGCGATCCAGTTGCCATACAGCAGGTTGATCGACCCCCAGAGCAGGACGAAGCTGACCAGGTCGTCGAGGATGAACGTGCACTCGCGAACGCGCTCGAGGAGGGTCTCGCGGTCGAATGCCAGATCGACGAGCACGATGGCGACGGTGCCCGAAATGACCCAGCCGACGTAGTTCGAGACGGGGACGCCGTAGTAGACGCCGCTATCGAACGCCCAGAAGCCGACGGCAACGGCGGCGGGGTCGAGCACGAGGTCGATGGCGACGACAGCGGCGATGGCTGCGGTGAGTCGAAAGACGGGGTTGGCCGCCCACGAGCCCAACACGAGCAGCGTGAGCAGGTAAGCGTTGAGCACCAGCGGGATGAAAAACAACGGCAGCGCCAGTGGCACCTCGCCGAACAGCATCGGGCCGAGCTGGATGGTGTACTCGAAGGCACCGTAAGGCCAGTCGGTCCGGATGCCGACGATTTCGATGGCATAGGTGTACGCCGTCAGGAGCCCGAGACAGCCAAGCGCCCACCAGCCGATTTTCGGGAGCAACCCGACGACTAGCGGCGAGCGCATCACTAGCGTCCCAAAGAGGATCAGGAGTGGATTGTACTCGAGCGGGGCCGGAAGCAGGCCTTCGGCGCTTCCGACCAGCGTGAGCGCGCCGATGACCGGGAAGACGACGGCGATGGTGAAACGATTCTCGCTGATGACGGTCTCGAAACGGGTCTGGACGGCCGCTCTATCGATTCGTCCGGATCGCCCGCTCGTCGCTGTCATTGGCTGTCAGGTTCACCTGAACGGTTACCCGTGTTTCGGTCCGTGTGCGTTGTTCGTACCATCGTTGGCTGTGCGGTCGCCCGTGTCATCCATGCACCACCATCCAGAGACCGCCCATCGTCAACGTCGCGCCGACGACGGTGTTGATGGCCGGGAACCACCAGTAGGCTCGAGCGACGTCGACGCTCGAGGTCGCGATGGCGGCAATGAGGAGCGGATAGACGGCCATCACGAGGCCAAGTCGATAGTCGAGTACGCCAAAGGCGATGGCGGCCGCGAGCCACACAGCACCGCAGTAGGCTTCGGTTCGTCCTTCACCGAGGAAGGTGGCCGTGGTTGGGATACCGGCGCGACGGTCGGGGTCGATGTCGGGTATCGCGGAGAACGTGTGCATCCCCATCGCCCACAGCCACGCGCCCGCGATAGCGACGAGTGGGGGGTTCGCCCCCGCGATAGCCGCGTACGCAGCGATACCGGGCGTGACGTACAGCCCGTTCGAGACGGAATCGAGTATCGGTGTCGTCTTGAACCGAAGCGGTGGGGCGCTGTAGCTCGCTCCCAGCACGAGAAAGAGCGCGAGCCAGGGCCAGGTGACCGACGGCAGCCACGGGAGCAGCGCCAACGGGGCTACCGCACAGCAGGCGACGACTGCGGGCACGAATCGCTGACCCTCGTAGCGAGCTTCCCGGTCGTCTTTTTTCGGATTCTCGCGGTCGATTTCCCGGTCGTAGATGTCGTTAATCCCATACAGAAATACGTTCGCGGGGAGGAGGAAGTACACGAACAGCACGACGGCTGCCGGGGCAAACAACTCGGCCGTCGTCTCGGCCGCGTAGGCGACGCCGACCAGCACAGGACCGGCGAGATACAGCCAAAAGCGTGGCCTCGAGAGTGTGAACAGATACGACAGGTGCTCGAGGGCGCTCCCATCGTGGGTCGTGTGACTGTTCGCGGTCATCGTTGCACCCGTTGCGTTTCCTGCGGTGCGTGTCCAGGCAGTGTTGCCTCGACGGAGTGCGCACGCGGTGTTACCTCCAGGGAGTGTGCGAGCGGTGCTGCCTCGAGCCAATATCGATACATCCTGTAATCAGCCGTGGTCTTCGAACACCTTTTCGGCGGTCAGTTCGCCGCTGATGAGACACATCGGGACGCCGATGCCGGGGGTGGTGTACGAGCCGGTAAAATAGAGTCCGTCGACGGCTTTTGAGCGGTGTGGCGGGCGGAACAGCGATGTCTGGCGGAGGGTGTGTGCCATGCCCAGTGCCGTGCCCGCGTAGCTGTTGTAGCGGTCGGCGAAGTCCTCGACGCAGAAGGACTTCTCGTAGACGATGCGGTCGCGGAGGTCGGTTCCGGTGTGGTCGGCGATATCGGACAGGACGAGGTCGCGGTAGGACTCGCGCAGTTCGGGGGTGTCCTCGAGGCCGGCGGCGATAGGGACGAGGACGAACAGGTTGCTGTGGCCCTCGGGGGCGACAGTGTCGTCGGTTTTGGAGGGGACACAGAGGTAGTAGGCGGGGTCGTCAGGCCAGGCAGGGTCGTCGAATATCTGCTCGAAGTGTTCCTCCCAGTCGGTCGGGAGCACCAGGGTGTGATGAGCGAGTTCGGGAACGTCGCCCTCGACGCCCATGTAGAGTAAAAACGCGGAGGGGGCGTAGGTTCGTGATTCCCAGTAGTCGGCGTCGTAGCCCCGGCGCTCGGGCGTCAGCAGTTCCTGTTCGGTGTGGGCGTAATCGGCGTTACTCACCACGAGGTCGGCCCGGAGCGGCTCGTCGGGGGTTTCGACGAGGAACGCCCCCTCTCGTCCCTTGATCGCCGTGGCGGGACGGTCCGTATCGTAGGTGACGCCGAGTTCGCTCCCTACATCGGCGATGCCGTCGATGACGCCGCCCAGTCCGTTCTCGGGATACCAGACGCCGAGGTTGAAATCGACGTGACTCATGAGATTGTACAGCGCCGGGGTGTTTCGGGGCGACCCGCCAAGAAACACCAGCGTGTACTGCATGATCTGCTGGAGTTTCGGGTGATCGAAGTACTTCTCGACGTGGCCTTGCATCGACCCCAGCAGCGAGAGCCCACGGGCCTGTCTGGCGACGTCCAGGTCGAGGTAATCGCGCAGTCGCTCGCGGTCCTCGTAGACGAAGTGTTCCATGCCGACCTCGTAGTTCTCCTTTGACTTCTCGAGGTAGCGTTCCAGCGCTTCGCCGGCACCCGCTTCGTAGGTCTCGAAGAGATCCTTGGTACGCTCGAGGTCGGGCGTGATATCGACCTCGTCACCGTCTTTGAAGAAGATTCGGTAGTGGGGGTCCAGATGCGTCAGGTCGTAGTAGTCGGTCGGCGTTCGGTCGAAGTGGCCGAAAAACCGCTCGAAGACATCGGGCATTAGATACCACGAGGGACCCATATCAAAGGTAAAGCCCTCGGCCTCGAGACGGCTTGCTCGACCGCCGAGTTGTTCGTTTTTCTCGATGACGTGGACGTCCGCCTCCGCGTCGGCGAGATAACAGGCCGTCGATAACCCACCAATTCCGGCACCGATCACGACGACCGACTCTCCTGCCAACGATTGCATGACAGAGTGTGGTATCGGCTGGATGATAAACGTGTTTCATACACAGGTAGGGTTTCGTGGTCTTCAGCGCGGAACCGGTAGCCTACCACCGGTTTCGGTGGGTTGGTATCCGTCCCGCTCGTAGCGGACCGCATGGATGAGTCCACGGTCGTTATTACCGGCGGCACGGGCGGTATCGGGGGTGCCGTTGCGGCGGCGTTCTGTGCGGCGGGTGCGACGGTTGTCATCGGTGCTCGAGACGCGTCACAAATCGACGAGACGGTTTCGACTCTCGAGTCTACACATGAGGACGCAACCGTCGACGGGGTCCGAACCGACGTTAGAGACGAGTACGATTGTGAACGCCTGATGGAAACGGCCTCCCGGGCCGGTGGGGCGGGCGGCATCGACGTGGTCGTCGCCTGTGCGGGCGTCTATCACGGTGACGCGGGACACACGCCGACTCACGAAGACGCTTACAGCCGATTCGACGATCACATGGGGACGAACGCTCGAGGCGTCTTCGCGACGATCACCGAAGCGCTCCCGCATCTGAACGAGGGGGCTCGCGTCCTGGTCCCCACCGGGCAGATCGCTCGCGAGGCCAAACCCGGCTACGGCTCGTATGCGATCTCGAAAGCGGGGGCAGAGGCTGTGGTTCGCGGATTCGCTGCTGACACCGAGTACGTGGTGGGTTGTCTCGAGCCCGGCCAGCTCGCTACGGAGCTCACGGGTGGGCAGGGCCGTGACCCCGAATCCGTCGCCGAGATGTTCGTCTGGGCGGCGACCGAGTGCGATGGCGAGGCGCTGGACGGTGAGATAGTTGGACTCAAGGAGTGGAAGCAAGCGACTCGGTAGCCGTCAGTAATTGCCGCCGATCCCGTCGGAATGTATTGACGGTAAGACAGTATCGTTTGTGGAAGGAGCCTGTTGGGTCACCGGCGGTTCAGTAATTCGAAAACCGAAATAGTTTGATATACGGTAACATTTAACACATACAGTTCCGTGTTTGAACGCGGTGTTCTCTGTGCCAAGAAGTAGGACGTGAGGACTGTGTCGTAAAGGACACACAGCAAGCGAGACAGACCAATGCCAACGTACATCCATCTCACCAGCTATACCGAAGACGGTGTCCAGAACATCGCGGACAGTCCCGATCGACTTGATGATGCCAAGGAACTGGCCGCTTCACTGAACGGAGAATTCAAAACGTTCTTTCTCACGATGGGGCAATACGATATCGTAGCGATCACAGAATTTCCGGACGACGAGACAGCGGCGCAATTCGCCCTCGGTGTCGCCAGCGAAGGGGCTGTCACTACTGAGACGCTCAAAGCGTTCTCCGAGGACGAATTCCGCGACGTCATCACCGGCATGTCCTAATGAGGACACATCACCCACAGAGATTCGAGGACAAAGTCCACGAGCTTCAGTCGTGGGGGGTTGTCAAGAAACTGAGTCGGTAGCGTTTCTATCAATTGATGCACCTCTCCTCTTCGGGTACAGGCGACTCACAACTTTGGAAATTTACGAGAGCCTCACCGCCGTATTTCGCTCTGGGTCACAACACCCGATCACTATCGGGGTTCTCGAGGTCCCACAGCAGTTCGGGTAAAAACGCCTCGAGGTTCTCGATCACGCGTCGTTCGCTCACGTTCAGTCCCTTGCAGTGTTCGTGTGCGGACTCCCGAATGTCGACGTGAAGGCCGTCGTCTTCGAGCCAGACGCCCAGGGGGAACACCGAACAGCGGGTCGGTTTCCAGTCTTCCTCGAGATGGAGCGAACACAGTCCGTCCTCGCGCAAAAAGGCACAGGCCTGGCCGTCAGGCCCGACGTGCTCCTCTCGGGGTTTCTCCTCGCGGGTGACGAACGGTTCGCCGCGAAACTGGGTCGTGGTCTCGGCGAGGTTCGCTCGCTGGGCCAACTCGAGGAGGTCCCGATCGTAGAGTAAGACGCCGTGGTGACAACACCAGGTACACTCCTCGACGCACTCGAAGGTGAGGTCAGGGTCGAACTCGACGACGGCCTCGCGACCGGGGTAGACTTCGACTCGAGGCGATTCGGTGTGGTCGATCGTTTCGGTGTCGCCGGGGGCCTCAGTATGGCCGGTCGCCATCTCCTCCGGGTTCGGTTCGTCTGCTGGCCCGTTCACACTCGACTCGAGTGGGTGTGGACGGAAAGCGTCTTCGTCACGGATGGGTGCGGTGGCCGAACCTATTACTGGCTCGATTGCCCGTCCTCGGGGCCGTCCAAAACGGAAACGGATACCCGATGGTCGTCGTTTGCATCCTCATCGAGCGAGATCGAGTCGATGATAGCACTTCGGGCACCGGTCCGCCAGTCGTCGACGGCGTCGGCGTAGTGCTCGAATTTGGTCGCCCCTTCGTTCGTTCCCTCGCTTTCGTCCATCGCCGCACCTGGCTCGAGCGACGGATACGCCGCAACCACCTCGTCTTCGAGCAATCGGGCTGGCTCGAGGTGGAGCGCACCGGTCACACTCGAGTCGTCGATTTGAAACACGTGGATACGGGCGCGCATTCGGCCGTGAAACGGTGGTGTCACGCGCAGGACTGCAGTCGCCGGGTTTTCGCGCGTGTAGACGAACGCATCGAGCACGTCGTCGGCGGTGACGGCGATCGAACGGATGACACGCGGGTCCCTCGCCTCGTCGGTCATTGGGGGTGTTTGGGAGCGAACGGAATTATACTGTGGGCTCGGCGACGAGACCACCGGATTCAACGATCATCGGGCTCGAAAACGGACGCCCGGACGTCGGTCGACACGCCGTACTCGGCCGTGTCGACATCGGCTGGAATCGTCGCATCCGTCCCATCGTATCGTGACTCGAGGGCGCTCGAGAGGACCTCCCGAACGCAGGCTCGAGTCGCTGCGCCGACGGGAGTCCAACTGCCGGAAAACGCCTGCTCAGGCCCAGTGAGATCGTGACCAACGACGAGTGCGTCGGTCGTGGTTCCGGGAAACCCGGTGTGCGCCAACAGGGTGGCGGCCTTCGCTTCGGCGGCGACGGCGAGCAGGTTCTCGAGGGCACCGGCCGCGAGGCGACAGCGGGTGGTGACGATGAGGTTGACGGTCCCGACGGTCGAGGATTCGCTTTTCGGTGGTGGCGTCTCGCCATCGCCAGCAGCTCCATCCTCGTCAGTTTCGAGGGCTCCGTCGGGCAAGTCACCGCCCGGCGGCTCCATCGGGAGCGCGGCGGGGTTCGAGACGCCGGCGGTCGCGTAGACGGTGACGGGCCCACAGCGGGCACCGCGAGCGTGTTGCAGGTCGACGCCGGTGAGCAACACGGGGGCCTCGAGGTTGGTTTCGGCATCGCGTTGGGTGTGGTTTGTATCCTCGGCTTCGCGGAACCCCGCTCGCTCGAGGCGGCCCTCGACGTACGGAGCGAGGTCGGTGCAGTCCCAGCCCTCGGGCACCGAGATGTTGTAGGCGCGGTCGCCTCGATAGCGACCGCCGTTCCAGCCCGTCGATAACCACTCAGCGTTCGGTTGCTGGACACATAGGACGCCGTCGGTGCGCGTCGCTTTCGAGCGAGAATTCGCGGCGGACTCAGCCATCACACAGCACCTCGAGCAGCCTGTCGTTCGCCTCGCGCTCGGCGACGGCGACACGGACGTGGCGGTCGAGCCCCCGGAAGGTTCGGGCATCCCGGAGGACGACTCCGGCGGCCCGGGCTCGCTCGAGCAGGTCGTCCACCGGTTCCGTGGACTCGAACAGGAGATACGGCGCGACGGAGTCGAAGACGTCGTAACGCCCGTCCTCGAGCAGTGCCGTTCGGACGCGCTCGCGCTCCGCATCGACCCGTGACCGCGTCTCGCGGACGAACGCCCGGTCACGCATACAGTGGGCGCCGACGGCCGCTTCGGGTGTTCCGAGCGACCAGGCTCGGCGTGCAATCGCGAGGCGGTCGCCGAGGTCGCCGGTTGCGACCGCAAATCCGGCGCGGAGACCTGGCAGGCCGAACAGTTTGGTCAGCGACCGAGCCACGACGACGTGTTCGAAGCCGCGGGAAGCCATCGACGGCCGGTCGGTAAAGCCCAGGAACGCCTCGTCGACGAGCAGGGTCGTTCCCGCGTCCCGACACCGTTCGGTAAACGCCTCGAGGCGTTCGCTCGAGGGACAGTCACCGGTTGGGTTGTTGGGCCTACAGCAAACGGTGAGGTCGGCCTGCTCGAGGTGGGACACCCCGAGGTCGTACAGGTCGTCGTGGGGAACGAATGCCGGGGTCGCGCCCTGGAGACGGACTTCTCGGGCGTACTCGCCGAAACTCGGATACGGGACGAGTGCGGTGTCGCCCGCTTCGAGCGTGCACTCCAGGCTGAGCCGAATCGCGGCGAGGCCGCCGGGGGTCGCAATCACCGCGTCGGGCGTACAGCCGACGTACTCCGCTGCGGCTTCTCGAAAGACTGGGTACGTATCGTCGGGATACCGGCGGGCACGTTCGAGGGCGTCGGCGTAGACGGTTTCGACTCCGTCGGGAATTTGCGGGTTGATGTTGGCCGAGAAATCGAGAAGTGAGCGGTCCGGTTCGCCGCCGTGGGGAACCCGTCCCGTTTCGGCGATGCTATCGGGATGCATGGTCCTCCGGGTGGTTCGAATTCGCTCTCGACCTCGCGTCGTCGACGGTCGCGGCCGTCGTTTCGGTTTCGCTCTCGAGACTCGAGCCCGAACGCTCCCTCTCGTCTTCGATACCGAGGCGGGTACAGACGGTTTCTATTCGCCCTCGAACCGTCGCCATCTCGCCGGCCGGTACGAGCGAGAGGGCGCCGCCCATGGCAACGCCCTCTTTGGCCTCGCCGGCACAGTACCGTGCCATCGAGACGTGGCCACTTCGCTCGAATTCGGGGTCGGTAACGGTCACTATCAGGTCCAGGTTCTCACTCGCGCTCTCGAGGTCGACGGCCGGGTCGGCGGTGACGAACGACGTGGTCGCCAGTTCGAGCGGGCCGTCGATTCCGGCGTGTCGAATCGCTGCGGCGACGGCTACCAGCTGGGTGCCGCCAGCAAGTGTGACACGGACGCCGCGCTCGAGTGCACCGGCGGCCACGCCGGCGACGGCCGCCTGGACGGGGTCGCCCATCGCCCGTATCGCCTCGAGTGGAGAGCCGGCACAGTCGCCGGGTGCGAGCCCGCTTGCGGTGAGTCCCTCGTTGACGACCGTCCGTTTTCGCTCGAGCGGGTTTTCGGGGAGCGATGAAGAGACCTCGAGCGGTTCGCCGAGTGCTCGCATGACGCCAAGCGCGGTCGTCGTCCCGCCGGGAATCGTTTCGCCGATCAGGACGCGTTCGTCCGGCAGGTCCTGACCGAAGGCGTAGGCTCGTTCGTACAGTTCGGTGGCGTCCGGGACCGCAACCTGCTCGCGGATATCCGTACCGGGGTCTGCCTCGAGAGCGACGGTCGGCGCGGCGGTCGGTTCGGTCAACCCGGCGTCGAGGACGGTTACGTCGAATCCCAGCACCTCTCTGACCGCACGGGTGATCGCGGCGGGTGTCGGACAGCCAGTGGGACTGACGGGCGTCACCAGGGCGGCGGTCGGCTGCCCGTAGACGAGGATTTCGGCGTCGGCCGAGGGCGTGTGTCCGAGCAGAGCCGGGGACGCGCCGGCGGCACTGATGCCGTCGATCAACCCGGTTTCGGTGACGCCGGCGACGAGAATCACTCGCATCCATCCACCCCCAGCGCCGAACGCAACCGTTCGGTCGCTCGAGCGTCCGTTCGTCTGTTGACGTTACTGGCGAGTCGTGGGTCGTAGCTGGTGTGTGTCATCGTTCGGTGTTCGCTGCCGACGACGTTGGCCCCGGTCGCCGCGAGGTGTGGCTGGTCGTGGGCGACCGTCTCGACGGAAAACCCGAGTCGCCGTTTCACGCTGGTGGGGACACAGACGGTCACCGACGGCCCTCCGGACGAATCGTTTTTCACCGTGTTTCCGGCGGCTACTGCCCGGTATCTGTCGACGATTCGCTCGATGACGGGCGACTCGAGCAACGGCAAATCGGCCGTTACCGTCAGGAGTGGCGTCGAAACGCCCGGTCGCTCGAGGACGGACTGGAGGTCAGTGACGTAGCCGGAGCCAGGCGTGTCGACGATCTCGAGGCTGTCGGGTAAATCGGGGCTGCCGGGTGTGTCGGGGCTGTCAGGTATCACAGGCCGCTCGCAACGGTGGGCGCTCGAGTCACTGGTTTCGGCCACCATTCGCTCGAGGTGGCTGCGGGTTTCGGGCGCGTTGGGGGAAACGGCGGCGTACACCGTCTCGAGTGTGTCGGTCGCGAGTGCGTTCAGGACGCGGTCGATCATGGGACGACCGCCGATTTCGAACAGTGGCTTCTCGACGGTTGCCTCGAGTCGGCTACCCTCGCCGCCACACATCACCAGAGCGTCCACGCGATCACCCCCAGATACAGGCCGAGGAGTCGACTCACTTCGTTTGCCGCGCCGAAGACGTCGCCGGTGACGCCGCGCAGTCGCCGTCGTGCCCACCACCAGGTCAGTGCGGTGCCCGTGAGTGCGCCGGCGAAGGTGAGGGCTGCAATCGGCGAAGGCCACGAGAGGGCGATAACCGGGACACCAATCGCGAGCGGCGAGATGGCTTGTCTCGGTGTCAGTGACGCCGTGAACTGTGCGCCAAAGCCCTCGTGGGCTGCCCGGCCGCCACAGGCGATCAGGGCTAGCCCGGTTTTTGCGCCCACTTCGGCGGCGAGAACGATAGCCACGGCGACGAGGAGTGGCGCTCCCGACAGGGTGAACCCTGCCAGCGCCACCCCGACGAGTACCATCACGACTGCCAGCAGGGCACCGACGCCGGTCGTGGTGTCTTTCAGAACGTGCCGACGGTGTTCGCTGTCGCCGTGGACGACCAGCGCGTCGCCGGCGTCGGCCACGCCATCTAGGTGGTTGATCCCGGTGACCAGATACACGGCGAGCAGGTAGCCGAACGCGACGGTGGCATCTGGGACGCCGTCGCCCAGGACGAACACCAGTGCCGTCAACCCACCGACGAGCCAGCCCACCAGTGGAAATGCCGCGGGGGTCGTTCGAAACGCGTTCCAGTCTCGTTCGGACGCGTCGGCTCCCGCTCGAGGGACCGGGAGCTGTGTCAGAAACGTGATCGCACCACGGAGTCCCCGAATCGCCGTTTTCCCTCGCTCGAGTGGACGCCGAATCGGACCATCACGACGCGCCATCAGGTTCTCACCCCCTGAAGCCACCTCCACAGGCGGCCGAGGAAGTCTCGAATCCACTCGAGAACGCCGAACACCGACTCGAGGGCCCCGAACATCATTTCCAGGCCTGCGTGCAATGGTGGGGCGAGGACGCTCTCGAGCGCGGGTGCGTAGACGGCGGCGACGGCTGCCAGTCCGACGGCGATAACGGCTGCCCCGCCGACGATGGAGACAGCGCGGTGGCCGTCTTCCACCGTCGGCTGCGGTCCGTCCGGATTGAGGACGTATGCGCCCGGTTTCTCGAGTCGAACGTCCAGCCCGCTCGCGAGCGTCGCCATGGGCCACCCGGAGTTCGGCGAGGCCGGGACGCGAGCCCACGCCCGTGCGTGAGCGAGTGCGCCCGGTCGGCGACTCGCCAGGGCGAGACAGCAGGCGCTCACTCGAGCGGGCACGTACATGACGGCGTCGTCGAGTCTGGCACTGGCGGTCCCGATGGGTTTCGACGGGTAGCCGAGCATCGAGTCGAGCGTGTTGACGGCTTTGACCCAGGCGACGACGGCCGCCGCGGTCGGCAGCGAAATCGGTGCCAGCAACGCGAAGGGAAGCAGCGTCGAGACGAAGCCGTCGGCGAGATTTTCGGCCACGCTCTCGATGGCTGCCGAGCGAATTCCGGCCCCGTCCAGGGCTTCGGTATCTCGACCGACGAGGCTCCGAACCGCTTCGCGCGCGGACTCGAGGTCGCCCGCCGTTGCGTCGACCACTTCGCGGGTGATATCGAGGAGCATTCGAAGGCTAATGGTCAGAAAGAGGACGATCGCAGCGACGATTGCACCGATCATCGGCGCGACCTCGAGTGCCAGCAACACGGCACCGCCAGCAACGAGCGCAGGGAATAGCGGCAACACAGTTGCGATCGCGATGCCGGCCTTTCGCGCATCGAGCAGCGGCCACTCACGGTCGACGGCGCCGACGAGGCGACCGAACCATGCCACCGGATGCAGCGTGGTTGGGGGTTCGCCAAGCAGCAGGTCGAGGCTGAAGGCGAGTCCGATAATCGCCAGCGTCGTGAGCGTCACGGTCGGTCGTCACCTCGAGCGTCTGGGTTGTTGTCTCGAGCGTCTCTCGCCGTCTCGAAGTGTGCTGTCAGTGCGGCTGGCACGTCTTCGAGCGGCGTCCGGTCGAGTAGAAGTGCGGTCCCGCCGAGGGCCTCGATACCGCCGTCGGTCAGTTCGTCATCGCCGACGTGGACGAGAGCAGTCGGGTCCACGCCGAGTTGCTCTGCAGTCGTTTCGAAGATTTCTGGGGCGGGTTTACGCCAGCCACAGCCGACGCTCGTAACGATCACGTCGAAATCGTCTCGCTCCAGGTCGGACCTGACCAGCGTTCGGCCGACCAGTTCCGGCACGCTACAGTTCGAACAGAGGGCGACCGGCCCGTGCTCTCGAGCGGCCTCGACGGCCTCGAGCGCACCGTCCCGGGTGTCGACGACCGGGTCGAACGCGGCGACCACGGCGCGCCTGACGACGTTGCCGTGCCACTCGACGCCAGCACTCGAGAGCGCTCGACTTACGTGTGCCGGGAGCGGCACCTCTGCGCCTGCAGGGGCGTCGATATGGGGCTGCACGTACCGTTCTGACCAGTCGTCGGGGACCCGAACGTCTCGGGCCTCGAGTTCCCTTGCGATGGCTGTCGCGGGGTTGGCCGGGCGGTCAGCAGTGATGAGCGTGCCGAACAGATCGAACGAGACTGCCACGTACATGTGACTTGTACAAGTTGACTTTACCTTGTCGACTGCGTGCGTTTCCCTGCTATTGTCCTTTGGTCACTATCGAGCGGAATCGATCGACGCGAGTATGTCCCGGACTCGCACTGAACGTGACCATACCGTTTCAAATTGATCATGCCGTCTCAATTATTGTGCCTGTTTGATACGATGACTTTAAGAACCCTGTATTCCTGTAATGATTCATATGGCATTTGGTACAAAATCTGGAGGTATAGGGGTTATCGACCGGTTCAAAACGGGGTGGACGCTCACGAAAGACAGTTTCAGCGTGATCCGTCATCACCCGAAACTCATGGTGTTTCCGCTGCTTGCTGGCATCTCGAGTTTCTTCTTTTTCCTCATCTTTTTCGTCCCGTTGTTGATCGCCAATCTGGTCGGAAGCGGCCTCGAGTACATCGTGCTCTTTGCGCTGTACTTCGTCACGACCTTTTTCAGCACGTACTTTTCCGCCGCGCTCGTCTACGGAGCCAACGAAGCGTTCCACGGCCGGGAACCGGGGCTTCGCGACTCGATGAAAGCGATCAACGGCCGACTCGGACCGATCGTCGTCTGGTCGGCGATCGCAGCCACCGTCAGCATCATCATCAAGTCACTCGAAGAGTCTGACAACCCGATCGCATCGATTTTAGGGACGCTGTTCGCGGTTGGCTGGTCCATCATGACGTTCTTCATCGTTCCCGTGATCGTCTTCGAAGACGTTTCGGTGACCTCGATGTTCAAAAAGAGCGGCAGTACGTTCAAAGACACCTGGGGTGAAACCATCGGTGCTGGATTCGGTATCAGCCTCATTTCGGTGCTCATCGGCATCGGACTGGTCGCCATCGCGCTCGTCATCTCGGTCCCCGTGGCAGCCGTGTTCCCGGGGCCAGGTATCGTGCTCGGCATCATGCTCGTCGGTGGCGCGTTCGTCATGGCGTACTTGCTCAACCAGACCGTCTGGGGCATCGCCAAGACGGCCCTGTACGTCTATGCTCGAGAGGGAGAACAACCCGAGGAGTTCGAGAACTTCGACTTCGAGAGTCTCGGTGGACGAGCCGAAAAGCCCGCCGAACCCGGCGGACAGACCACTGGCGGCATCAAAGCCGACTAGTACGCCGTCACGTGTCGAACTCGGCGAACCCTACCGACGCGTTCTGGCGTGACGAACCACCTTCGACTCGCGGTCGTCCTGCAACACTCGAGTGAGTACATTGCTGCTCGTCGTCTCCGCAGCTATAGTGTGATATGTCCCTCGAGAGAGCGTCGTCGTCCCTCCACCGGGTCTCTTCCCATTCCCTCGCCGGTCAACAGTCTCCTCCATCCCCTCGCCGGTCAACAGTCTCCTCCATCCCCTCGCCGGTCAACAATAACGGCTATTAGCCCGGCCCGACGCTACGATGACATATGCGTTCTCGCTCGCGCCTCTACGCTGGCGCTCGACGTGCTCGCCGACACCTCCATCGATGCGTTCGGATCGACGCGCGAGCACTGGCGCTGTTCCGTGTTTCGCTCGCCCTCTTGATTCTGGCGGATCTCCTGTTGCGCTCGCGTAACTTCACGTTTTTCTACACCGAACACGGCGTCGTGCCACGCTCGCTGGCACGCGAGTTGTCCGCTGACTACGCCTTCTCGTTCTATCATCTCTCGACCAACACGACGGTGATAGCGGCCCTGTTCGTCATTCAGGCGCTGTTTGCCATCCAGTTGCTCGTCGGATACCGCACCACGTTTGCGACGGTCGTGTCGTTCCTGTTCGTGGTCTCGCTCGACCACCACAATCCGCTCGTATTGAGCTACGCCGACGTCCTCTTCCGGCTGCTCATGTTCTGGGCGATATTCGTTCCCCTGGGTGAACGCTGGTCGGTCGACGCCATCCACCGGCGACGGAAGCCACGAACGGCCGTCGCGGGTATCGCGACGGCGTTTATTCTGGGCCAGATGGTCTACATGTACGTCACCAACGGCATCATCAAATCCGTCTCGAGCACGTGGCGAAGCGGCAACGCTGCGCCACGAGTGCTCGGCCTCGACGAAATGACGTTCCTGCTCGGGGATACGGTTCGACAGTTTCAGACGTTCCTCGAGTTCGGCGGCCTGCTGTGGTACGTGATGATGGTCTGTGGCTGGGTGTTGCTCGTCACCTACGGTTGGTATCGAATGCCGTTTCTCCTGTTGTACGTCGGCGGCCACCTCTCGTTTGCCCTGACCGTTCGTATCGGTGCGTTCGCCTACGTCGCACTGGCCGGATTGTTGTTGTTCGTCCAGACCCCGGTTCTGGACACGCTTGAGCGCTGGCTCCGGAGGGCTGGTGAACGCTCACCGGGTCTGCAGTCGATGTCGCGACACCTCGAGTCGACGCGACACCGGCTTCGCTCTGCCGGCGCTCGACTTCCCCCACCGCATCCGCGATGGACGACTGACCGCGTCCGACAGGCGCGTACGAGGATTCACGGCGCAACATTGCGATTGATCATCGTCACTATCGTCTTCGTCGGCGTCGTCCTGGTCGCTCAGACCGCCAGCGTGGTTGCCGATCACGACGGGTCGGAACCGCTCGAGGAGGTCATCGACCGAACCGTATCAGAGACGCTCGAGGAGACGACGGGAGTCAAACAGGTCAACACAGTTGCCTCGGCGATGGCTATCGACCAGCCCGTCGGTTGGGGTGTGTTTGCGCCGAACCCGCGAACGACCGATCGGTACTACGTCTTCTCTGCTACCACCGAATCCGGTGAGTACGTCGACGCGTACAACGACCGTCCCCTCGCGTACGACCGCCCGTTCAACGAACTCCAGCGCCAGTACGGCACCTACCGCGAACGGTTCTACATGAATAGCGTTCGACGGGGTGGCTCGAGTACCGACACGGCCGCCATCCTGGCTGAGTATCGCTGTGCCGAGTGGGAGGCCACCCACGGTGAACGCCTCACGCACCTGAACATGTACGTCGTCAGTGAGGAGGTGACGAGAGCAACCGTCGACAGCCCCGAAGACCGCGACCGAAGCTATCGGCTATTCTATCGCCATGGCTGTGGTGATAACGAACCGATGACGTTCGAGCCACCCGAGTAATAGCAAACCGTCTTCTCGTCTCCGCCGCCGGAGACGAGATTGCACGCACGGGCGGCCCTCGAGTCGATGTTTGGTCGTCCTCGAGTCAGGGTAGAGAATCCGTCGACGGTTAGAACGCGACTAGGCCAGTCGGGCAAACGCCAGGTTGCCCGAAATATTCTTGATGTAAATCTCGACGACATCCCCCTCGCTCGCGCCGGGGACGAAGATGGTGTACTCGCCTTTCTCGGCGACACCGTCGCCTTTCCGGCCCGTGCCGGTGATCTCGACGGTGTAGGTCTTGCCCTCTTCGACGGCATCGCGCTGTTGTTGTTGCTGGCTCGTGGTCGAGCGCTTGGTCACCGGACGGAACGCGCCACAGGCGTCACAGCGCAACATCGGCGTCCGGTCCTCGCGAACCAGACGGGTGTCGGGCAGGCCACACTCCGAACAGCGAACGTACTCCTCGACGTAGGCGTCGACGGCTGCATCGAAATCTTTCGCGGAGAAGCTTCCGTTGTATCGGCCACGACCATCGCCGAGTTTTCCGCTGGTCCCCAGTTCACGCTGGACGAACCGGTGGAGGTGTTCGGTCTCTCTCGAGAGACTGTCGGCGATATCACCGAGGTTGGTAAACCTGGTGAACGCACCGTCTTTGTGTGCCTCCGCATCAGGCACCTGCAGTCGCTCGTCGCTGCCCCCGATGTCGGGGACGTTCTCCATCGCTCGGTCGAGACTGGCCTCGTAATCCATATTCGAGGCAAGTAGCCGGTGACGTAAAGCCGTTCTGCTCTGGCTATCCGGAAGCCCTGGGCTGGAGAGCGGTGTTTTGAACGTATCTCACTTCATGGTCATCTGTTGGCTCGGCTCGTCCTCCGACGACGAGTCGTGGTCTCCGACGTCAGAGCCTATATGGGTGGTCTCGAGGGCACCGTGACTTACCGCCACGCAGACCACCCCGTTTTTCCACTCTTAAAATCGCCAGACGGTGGCGACCCCCAACTGGTAACCAGTTCCAATCCACTTTTGACACCGATTTTCTGAATTCGAGAACCGTCGGTAAAAAGTCTGAAAGTGGCGTTTACGTAGGAATTCCTCTCTACTACGAAACGACCGGAAAGGAAGTCCGCTCTCCCCGATTTGAACGGGGGACAAGTCGATCTACAGTCGACTGCTCTACCAGGCTGAGCTAAGAGCGGTCACTCGTATGTAGCAGACGAATCCGGTATAAGGGTTATTATTTCGTCGGCCCGAGCGCGTGTGTGACACTCGTCAGACAACGGAACAAACTTGATATAGAATGGCTCACAATAGGTGCAGTAACTCGGTATCGATCATGGGTAAAATAACGTTCCGCGCGGATGACGAACTCGTCGCCGAACTCGAGGCGTTCGACGCCTCGAAGAGCGAAGTCATGCGCGAGGCACTCCGCACGTATCTCGATGCGCACGCGAAAGAGGGTGTCGGCGATTCTCGCAGCGACGCCGCTACCCAGAGCCGTGCGCGCGAGGACAGTCTCGATGCCCTGATCGAAACCCGAATTGACAGCCTGCTCGCCGAACGGTTCGAGGGCAGCCACGCCGGAAATCGGCCTCGAGAGGCTGGCCAAGACGTCAACATCACGATTGCACTCGAAGGAGTGTCTGACCACGCACGCGTAAAGCGACACGACCAGTCTGCAGTCGACACGCAGCAGGAGGATGCCCACACTGGTGTTCGAACCAACCCGATCGATGCCTCGAGTTCGGCTCCTGGCCGACACGGCGTCGGATCCGTAAACGGTGGCGACTCGGGTGACAGCCACAGTCATTCGAAGGGCCAGAGCGAACCAGCTCGTCCCTGTGGCCAGTGTGGATCGGTCCTCGGTGCTGATCACGTGTTCTGTCCGAACTGCGGAGAGAAAGCGTCACACCGGCTGTTCTGTGAGTGTGGTGACGAGGTCAGGTCCGACTGGTCGTTCTGTCCGAGCTGTGGACGCCGAACGCCCGCAGCGGACGTCCTCGAGTCCGACGGCGTGTGACTGTCATACGCATACGACAGTCGTAAGACGAAAACAATCACTCTCGCCGATAGTTTTATAATGGGTCGCGCTGTTGGCTTCAGCTACGTAAGACGAGTGTCTTACACGGGGGAATACAGGCCCATAAATCGGCGCACGTCTGTCGATTTACCGTGTAAGACACACCGCGTCTGATGAGGCGCGTACCGTCTTACAACAAGGGAATACAACAATGGAGCGTGTGACACTGCGGATTCCGAAACAGCAGATTGAGGAGGTCGAACAGCTGGTCGAAACGGGCGAGTTCCCCAACCGGAGCGAAGCCATTCGATCGGCAGTTCGAGAAATGATTAACGAGCAGCAGGATGCTCGCCACGAAAGCCCGGGTAAACGCGGCTGGGCAAAGGTGTAACTATGCAGGATATTGTCCAGGACGCACTCGAAAACGCGGAAGCGGAGTCCCGAGATATGGATGACGCACTCGATGATGACGACGAGTTCGGGGATCCCCGAATCGTCATTATCGGGTGTGGTGGTGCCGGGAACAACACGATCAACCGGCTCTATAACATCGGTGTCGAAGGCGCAGATACCATCGCCATCAACACCGACAAACAGCATCTAAAAATGATCGAAGCCGACACGAAGATTCTGGTCGGCAAATCGCTTACCAACGGCCTCGGTGCCGGTGGCGATCCGGATATGGGCGAGCGAGCGACCGAGATGGCCCAGGGAACGATCAAAGACGTTCTCGGCGACGCCGACCTCGTGTTCGTGACGGCTGGCATGGGTGGCGGAACCGGTACGGGTGCCGCCCCCGTTGCCGCCAAGATCGCCAAAGAACAGGGCGCAATCGTCGTCGGCATGGTTTCGACGCCGTTCAACGTCGAGCGTGCCCGGACGGTCAAAGCCGAGGAGGGCCTCGAGCGACTGCGCGAGCAGGCCGACTCGATCATCGTCCTCGATAACAACCGACTGCTCGATTACGTCCCGAATCTGCCAATCGGTAAGGCGTTCTCGGTGATGGACCAGATCATCGCCGAAACGGTCAAAGGGATCTCCGAGACGATCACCCAGCCGTCGCTGATCAATCTGGACTACGCCGACATGTCCACGATCATGAATCAGGGCGGTGTCGCGGTGATGCTCGTCGGCGAGACCCAGGACAAGAACAAAACCGAGGAAGTCGTTCGCGACGCGATGAATCATCCGTTGCTCGATGTCGACTACCGTGGTGCCTCCGGTGGACTCGTCCACATTACTGGTGGTCCGGACCTCACCCTGAAAGAGGCCGAAGGAATCGCAGACAACATTACCGAGCGCCTCGAGGCCAGTGCAAACGTCATCTGGGGGGCCCGGATTCAGGAGAACTACAAGGGCAAGGTCCGCGTGATGGCCATCATGACCGGCGTCCAGAGCGCACAGGTCCTCGGCCCGAGCACGCAAAAACAGGCCGACAAATCGCGTGCCAGCATCGAGGGGTTGAGTGATACAGACTTCGACGCGAGCACAAACGTCGAAGGGACGAGCCAGTCACAGTCCGGTCGGCAGTCCGGCTACGGCGCACAGAGCGACGGTGGCCGCGACCAGCTCGAGCGCAACAACGGCGTCGACGTCATCAGATAACCCGCTGGCGATTCTGTTTTCACGTAATTTTATCGAAGCGGCTGCGCTTGCGTGTGTCGATCGTCCTATCGCACTCGAGCGTGTTAGAATCGTCTCGAAAATTGGCCCTGTATTACGCGGCTTCCCGACCCCGTCTCAGAGGGGTCGTTGTCCCTGATTATCGGTCAGCGACCACTTCGGTGCGTCGCTGACCGGAAGTGATTACACGAATCCTCTCACTCGACGTACCGGCCTCGAGTCTCGATCTCACGCAATCGCTCGAGGACGCGCTGCTCTCCCGCTGCGTCGTAACCGGCACGGAGAGCGTCACGGAGCGGCTCGGGGTCGTCGGCGGTGCCAACGAGACTCTGATCGAAGATGTGGAGATCCATCGCGTAGTCTTCGACGTGGTCGGTGTGATATCCCAGCCCAAAGTCGATCAGATAGGTGCGGTCGTCGCCGACGCGAACGTTTCGTGTGGTTGGATCACCGTGGACGAACCCGGCTCGGTGAATCGTTGCCAGCGAGCGGCCAACCGAGCGCACACGGGCCGGCGTCAGTGCATCCCGCAGGTCACGGTCGCCGACGTACTCGAACTCGAGGGTTGCACGTTTCCTGTCGATGTCGGTTACCACGGGAGTCGCCACGCCGTGTCGACGGGCGAGGCTCGTTAGCCTGGCCTCGAGGGTCGTCCGGTCACGGCGGAGTCTCGCGTCGAGGTCGGGATGGCGATAGGCTTTCTCGAGGCGCCGTTTGCGAACCCGACCGGCGGCCGGGTCGATGGTGAGGTGTGCTTCGGCGCCCTGTGTGGTGTACTCGGACGAATCGGCCGCCCGGGCGATCTCGGCAGGCTGGCCCTCCTCGAGTGTCGGTGGGGAACGCCAGGTGACTGGCACCTGATCGGGTCGGAAGTTCGGGTCGACCCGTGAGTTTTCGACCGAGAGGGTGTCCCCAACTTCGTACATTTTGGCTCCCAGGACGGCGATCATACCGGCGTTGTCGCCCAGTAAACGCGGTTCGGGGGCGTAAAACTCGGCCCCGCGGTCGGCACACATGGTCTCGAGCATCTCGCGCAGGCGGGCGTTCCGGCCGACGCCGCCGCCGAGGACGAGTTCGTCACAGTCGGTTAGCGAGAGGGCGCGTTCGGCGACTTCGGTCAGCATGGCGAAGATCGTCTCCTGAAGCGCGAAACAGACGTCTTCGACCGCGTGGCCGTCGTCGACGGCGTCTTTTGCGGCGGACATGATGCCCGAAAACGAGAAGTCCATCCCTTTGACGACGTAAGGCAGGTCGATGTACTCGCCGTCTTTCGCGGCTTGCTCGACTTTGGGGCCGCCGGGGTGCGACCAGCCGATGTGGCGCGTAAACTTGTCGATAGCGTTGCCGACGCCGGTGTCCATCGTCTCGCCCAGGACGCGATAGCGGCCGTTGCGAAACGCCAGCAAGTGTGCGTTTGCACCGCTGGCGTTCAGACAGATCGGATCCTCGAACCCTGACTCGTGGCGGCCGATTTCCAGATGGGCGACCATGTGGTTGACACCGACAAGCGGTACCTCGAGCGTGGCTGCGAGTGCGCGTGCTGCGGTTGCGACGATGCGTAAACAGGGGCCGAGCCCGGGACCGCGAGCGAACGCGACGGCGTCGATGGCGGCCCGATTGTCGGCGGTTCCGTCCTCGGGAGCCGTCTCGATTGCGTGCTCGAGAACCGTCTCGATCACCTGCGGGATTGCTTCGGCCATGTGCTCGGCAGCTTCACGCGGGTGAATCCCGCCACTATCGGGTTCGTAGGCGTCGCTTTCGATGCGGAGGGTGTCGGATTCGGTATCGAACAGGGCCGCGCTGGCCGCCCAGGCGGTGCCCTCGATACCGAGAATGCGTGTTTCGTTCACGAGTCAGTGTCGGGGCGGGGTCAAAACGCGAGAAGTGTGTCGACTCGAGTTATTCCCACTCGGTGTAGCCACACTTGCCACAGTGTTTGCGGTCGCCGTGGTCGGCGAGGAAGGAGTCGCCACACCGTGGGCAGGCGTCGCGCTGGGCAGTGCCGTCGTCGGCGTAGATTTCGTAGTGTGCCATCTCAGGCCTCCTCCGCCTCGGCGTCTGCCTCGTCGGTGACGATCTTGTTGCGGTCGAGCATGTGGTCCTGTTCGACTTCGGTTGCATGAGCCGAGGTTTCGTAGACTTTCGCGTAGCCGACGGTTTTGCGCATGCCGAATTTGGTGTCGAGTTTGCGGATGACGACCTCGTCGGCATCTTTGTTCAGTTTGGCGGCGAGACTGTCACGAACCTGGAGTCGGGAAGGCGTTGCGTCCTCGTGGACCAGTTCGAACGTGACGTCCGTGCGGTGCAACATCGGGTTCTCGTCTTCGGAGATGATGTCGACGTCCATGATATCACTCAGTTACTCTACTATGTCCGTGTTGCGCCTAAAAGGATTTCGAACCGGGGGGACTGTGACAGGTTCACATAGATACCGCCCATCTCGATGCGGTGTCTCGAGGTTCGAACCGAGGCTCTAGCGTCTGTGTCCGCTCCGTATACTCACTTGGTTTATAATAGTGTGTGATAGTATTTCAATACTATCTTAGTAGCTATTCTGTAGCAAAAGATGTCGCACTGGATTTTCCTCGCTCGAGTTACTACCAGTCCGGTATAGGGGGCTGTTGTCGTCTCTCCTCGCTCAGCGATTACCCGGTTCGTCGGTCACCGATTCCACCACTCCCTGTCACGGAACGACGGCCAGCCCTCGAGGCGTCAGTTCCTCGAGTTCATCGTCCCACGCGACCGGGACCCGCCCCCAGGAATCGCCGAAGTCGCTCGAGGCGAACAGGCCGCGGTTGGTGGCGGCGTAGACGGTTTCGTGCTCGCGGTCCGCCTCGAGGATCGATCGGACGACACCCTCGCCCATCGGCAGGCCACGTCCGTCCAGTCGCTCCCAGTCGGCGTTGCTCGCTGGCTTGCGATACACGTAGGCATCGGCGTTCGACGGCGTGTGCGCACGTGAGGCACCGCTCGCACTCGAGAGCAGCACTCGGTCGGGATCAGCGGGATGTGGACACACCGACCAGCAGTAGCGATGGTCGAGACCTGCTTGCGGGTGCGACCAGGTTTCGCCCCCGTCGTCGCTCATCGCATACCCGTCGCCCGCTGCCGTGTATACACGTCCTTCGCGTTCCGGATAGGTCGCCAGACTATGGTTGTCGATGCGGGAGCCATCCGGGCGCTCTCGCCAGCTATCGGCCCCTTCGTCGCGGATGACGAACGCACCTGCCTCGATGCCGACGTAGAGGCGGTCGGGGTCGAACGGGTCGACTTCGAGCCAGCGAACGTGGTGGGTGTGTGGTCGTGGCGGAAAGTACCACTCTGACTCGGAGGGGAGGTCGGTGAGTCCCTCGAGGTGTTCGAACGAGTCGCCGCCATCCCTCGAGCGGTACACGCGGCTGGGTTCGGTGCCGACGTACACGGTGTCTGCGTCGTGGGGGCTAATCGTGACGGACATGACGGCGTCGCTTTCGAATATCGGTGGCTCGAGTCGGTCGAAGGACTCGCCGCCGTCGCTCGAGCGAAACAGTCCGTCGTCGAACGTGCCGACGAACACGCGTTCGGGGGCGTCGGGAGAGACGGCGACGCACTCGAGGTGGTGGTCCTCGAGGTGGACCTGTGTCGATGGATCGTTTCGTGGCGTTGTATCGTCGTCGTACACGAGCAGACGGTCTCGAAGTGCTGTGTAAACACGGGTCATACAGTCCATTCGAGACGTGGCCTCTTCGACCCGTCGACTGTTGAAGGACGTTGTCCGGATCGATTCGACTGTTGGAGGGCGATGTCCGGATTGGTTTCGGAGACGAGTCAAAACGAGAACCGACTCGTGAAGTGGCTTTAGGTTTCGCGTTTCGCGATGTGGTACTCAGTTGTCAGTGTACTCACTCGAGGTGGCTGCTGTCGATGTTCGAGCGCGACCACTGAAAAGTCGACTGCCCGGGGAGAGCATTACACCAGAGGTTTACATACCCACAATTTAAACGTCGGTGATTTTCATCGAGTCACCAATTATCCGGACTCGAGTGTCGGGTACTGCGGGAATAAGGGGGTTCTCAGTCAACATGCTCGAGAGTGAGTTCTGGAAGGTTATACTCAACCGGAGAGAACGTAGCGAAATCGGCATCATTGGTGAAAACCGTCGGTTCCCGATCGCGATGCTCGAATCCCAGAACGACGATCGGGATGTCTTTCGGCTGTACGCCGGTAATTCTGGCGAGGAGCCGGGTGTGAACGTTCGCTCGACGTTCGTCGAGTAGCGAGTTGGTGACATCGCGACTCGAGGGGGCTTCGATGAGTCCGGTCATTCGGGTAAGCCGAGTCAGAAATAACGTCTTTAGCTCGTCTCGTTCCCTCGCTGTTAGCCCAGGTGTCCGATCGAACGCGTTGAGCGCTTCTTGCACCATATAGGCGTTGATCGCCGATATCGTCTCCCCTCGTTCGATCTCGTCGAGAAGCCGGGCTGCTCGGTCGTTCGTCCCAAGTGTTCCGAAAACCCAGAGGTTCGTGTCGAGGATCTTCACGCGTGATCGGCGTACTCGTCGGCTGTTTCTTCACGAGCGGCTGCAACCGCGTCTGCGACCTCCTCTTCGTCGACACGCTGGCGAAGATCGTCGAGTCGGCCGTGCAGTTCGTCGTCACTCACCGGCTCCTGCTCGGCGCGAGCGAGTAACTGCTCGACGCGGAGCGCCGCGATCGCCGGCTCGTTGTTTAGTTCGATCAGGTGGCGACGGACGGACTCCTTGATGAACTCGCTCTTGTTCGTGTAGACACCCGTCTCCTCGAGGAACTGCTCGAGCTCCCGATCGAGTTCTTCGGGAAACTTGACGCTGACGTTGGCGTACTTCATGGTAATACCATGGTAGTACAAACAAATAAAGGTACGGTCGACCGCCTTAGTCGGCCGAGAGCGCCGCGAAGGGTTTTACTGCGCTATGCGTATGGTTTACGCATGAACTTCGCGTCCACGTGGGGAAATGTACTTGACGAGTGTGAGGCACTCGAGGATAACGCGATACTCATCACACCGTTATCCGGCCAGCGATTTCGGATCACCGACGTCTAAGAGCATCGTGTTGTCGTCGAGTTTACCGGCTCCGGAGAGTCACGACCGTTCCAGCGGGATCAGTTTGAAACGCTTGTCGACCGCGTCCGAAGCGAAGTTGGCGGGTTCGAACTCGATCGACTCCCACCGGAGGCCGATCCGATTCCGGCAGTCATGAGCCTGCACCCGCGTTTCGAGATTGACAAACAGACCGGCACGCTTCGCGAAACCGATGAACCGACACCCTCCCAATTCGTCCGGGGTGTCTCTCCCAGTGTCGAAACAGAACGCACAGCGCCAGATCTCGATATCTATTCGGATGCGCTCTTGCTCATCGATGCCCTTGAGCAGTACGACGTGACCGAACTGGAGGAACTACCAACGCCATCGCTGATAAATCTCTACACGCTCCTCTCGGACGTCCAGCGAGACGCCGACGATCTCCGGGGTGACGTTGCGACTGTCCTCTTAGACCGCGTCCATCACGACCAACCCGTCCACGGGCAGTTCGGTTCCGTTCAGCGGACCAGTCGGACCTACCGATCACTCCGCGACGAAGACAAAGTCCTCGAAACGCTCGAGGAAGCAGGTATCCCTCGCGAACGAGTCACCAGCGTCGATTCGTCGAAGGTAGGCGAAGCACTCGAGGTGACCGAGTTGGCACCATCGGACGTCTACGAGATCGAAGAGCGCGAGTACGTCCGGAAAGCCGAGGTCAACGAGGAGGAAAAGGAGAGCCGGTTGCAGGGCCTCAAAGACCGGCTGGCTGCGACGGAAGGGGCCGAAGCCGAGGTACTTCGCGAGGAGATCGAGGAGTTGGAAAGACGCATCAACGACCTCACGAGCTTCCGATCCGGCGCGGAGGTGTGAGATGACTGCCTATCGCTTCCGTGTCAAACTCGAGTGGGATCCGACTTCGTTGTGGCGCGATATCGTCGTCGGAGAGGACCGAACACTTGCAGAGTTCCAGGCGATAATCAACGAGTCAATGGGACTCAACCAGGCCCATCTGTAGTTTTTTGGCGCGGATCAAGACTACTGGCAAAGCACAGTGAAGTACCAGCGACCGGAAGAGTACGAGAACCTCCCGAGCGGTGAGCCGATGGGGTGGGACGAGGTGGTGTACAACGCAGGGAAAATAGAACGTGAATCCCGAAGGGGTCGGGTTTCGGCCCATGTAGCCAACGTGAGAGACCCACTCACAAATATTGAAGGATTTTTAGATTCGGTATGTACGATTAGTTGTTACTATCTGCCGAAGAGCGTCTCAATCCATAATTGTCAATTTCTGAGTGGGAATTGGACGTGTTCTGGAAGAGGGCCGGAACGCTGGTTCCCGACGATCGCGAGAGGCGAGAGTGGCTCCGCATCAAGGGTGGTACGCTTACCGCCAAAGCAGTCACTCTCGATGCAGCCGAACCCTCGTTTCGAGGGCTTCAACTGGAATGACGGCTGAGAGGGTCCGGTGTATTTTTCTTGCCAGTGTACGGAATGGAAATATTAATACCTCAATCTAATAGATACGTAAGTATGAACCGTTGGGTTTTAATCGGGACCGTTGCAATCCTGCTGGTGTTCGCTGGGGTCGCGACTACGTTCGTGCTCCCCCTGAGCGTTGATTCGACGGGCGGGCCGTTCGAACTTGGCCAGTCCGAGTCGTACGTCTCCTCAGGGAAAATATCGACAGATGAAGTGGGGCTATTGATCGCGCACGAAGCCACGGTCCTCGCCGACGACGACGCACACCTCACGTTCGAGTACGAGAACAGGACCGTCGAACAATTCTACGACGACGGAACAGTCTATACAAAATACGAGGGCCACGTCGACGACGAGGAATGGATGGCGTCGACTGAGCCCACCGACGTCGAGGAGGTATACTTCGGAGAGCATGAGGACAGGTTTGTCCGAATCACTACGGAAAACGGAACCGTCGACTCCTCTTCCTCTCATATGTTGTTTGTGCGTATGGAGACCAGACACCTGCTGTCGGTTCCCGCGTACGAGCGCGTCAACGAGCAGGGTGACCGGACGGGCTACGCGCCGTCTTCGACGTGGACCAAAATGGAATCGGGGACGATGCGTGCAACTCCTGAGTCGGGTGAACTCAGCGTCGACACAGAAACCGGCGTCCTGCGAGAGGCGTCGCTACGGTATCAGTTGACTGAGGCGTCCTCGTACGGGAAGTATCTGCTCCGGCCAGGCAATACGACGACGGTAAACGTACAATACGAGTACGACCCTGACCCCAGTGTCGACGAAATCGAGACACCTGCGTGGGTAGAACAGTGTGTCGAGAACGATCACTGTGAGTTTTAGACGGAACCGAATCGACTCCCACAACGGCACGTACCCGGTTCGGACGCTGGAACTGAACCCGCGCCCCGGTAGCCACCTCCGGTCAGGCCGACCCACGTCGGGCGGAGCGGGTTCGTGGGTTACCCCTCGCAAATTTCCAGATCCTCACCGGTGTCGACGCTCTTGATCCCGAACGGGAGCGCGACGACCGCCTCGTCAGATTCGTCGTCCACGACGGTGACCGCAAGCTCGTAGGACCCGGTTTCGTTGAACGCCAGTTCCCGAGTGAGGTCGAAATCGAGGTCCGGCGGGAACTCGATCGGTTCGTCCGTGAGGTCGCCGACCAGCGTGCCGTCGTCCTCCTTGACGTCGTCTCCGCTCGCGAACTCGACGTCGGTTTCGGAGACGCCGTCCTCGCTTGTGATCTCGATTTCGAGTCGGACGTCACCGCCGGTTTCATCCGACCTGTTCGCGAGCGAGAATTCGAGGTCGGTGAACGATCCGGTTTCGACGACCGACGGGGTCGTGATCTCCAGCTCGACTGCGGTCTGGATGACGACCCGATCGCCGCCGACGGCGGCGGGCGGCCGATCGCTTCGCTGTGCGTTTCGTATCAGGACGTCGAGGAAGTCGGGGATTGAGTCCTCCTCGAACGATTCATGATAGCAACACCAGCCATCCATGCCACTCTGTGTTAACCCGAGTTCCTCCCCCGCTGCCGTGACGTTCACCGACGAAAAGCCAGTTTCGATCGGATCGATGTCCGCGATCTCGCTGACGTAGTCCCAGGAGTCGTCGAGGCCATCCTGGGTCTTGCCCAGGAGTCCACCGCCATTATTTACGAACTCCGCGATGTCGTTTTGTCGGTCGATGAGCGCCTGGTTCTCGCTGTCGGCGAGCCCGTTGCTGATCTGGCCAGTGCTGCTGACGATCCCGATCATCGCATACCCCTCGAAGTCGACGTCGAGAATGTCGTCGCTCCCGTTGACGAACGTCACCGGTTCGTCGACGCGTGGATCCGTCCCGACATCGCCCTTCCAGTAGTCGGCGATGTCCGGGTTACTGTCGGGATTTCCGCCGAGGACGAGGATTCCCTCGCCGTCGTTCGTCACGCTATCGAGGATCGATTCGACCATCTTAGCGTGTTCCTCCGGCGGCCCGTGATTACTCGACCCGGGGGTCAGTTCGGAGTCGAGTCCCATCAGGATCACGGGGCCGCCGGTGACCTGGCCTTCGACGGTGAGCGTCCGGCGATCGGATTCGATACAGACCGGTTCCGGATCATCGGACACGTAGAAGCTTGGCCCGTAGGCGCCGGTGTCCAGTCCAATCTTGTCGAGGGGCATCGAAACGTCGATCTCCGTCGACGTGCTATACCCGACGATACCCGTTGCAAGTCCCTCCGCAACCAGGGACTGGGGTGTAAGCGACTGATTCCGCGTCAGCGAATCGGCGCCCGACCAGAACGCGGCGAGTTCGACGCCGGCACCGCCCCCGGTCGCCGAGCCGGTAACGAGCGCGCGTGCGGCCCGATAGGTCATGACTGGGCCCGGTAGGACAGCACCGATCACCCCACTGGCGAACGTTTCGAAGGTCTCACCGAGAAGGGTTTCGACGACTTCATCGGTCGTATCACCCAACGTGTGGAACTGCTGCGTCGCCGTAAAGTCGGTTACCCCGGTTTTCTCCGCGAGTTCGCCCTCTAAGTCGACATCCAGGACGATTTCCCCGACGTCACTGAACACCAGGTTCATAGTCTGCAGATTCACGGCACCCCACGACGGCTCACAATCTGTCTCCGACGTGAACACCAGGTCGAACTCCTCGTCGACCGATCCATCGGAGAAATCGTCCTCGCTATAGAACCACGCGATCGGCAGCGTTATGAGTTCGCCCTCATCATAGATGATGCCGTTTTTATCATAGAGCGCGACCAGTTCGCCTTCGGGTCCTGGTTCCGCGTCAACGATGACGGTCACGCGACCGCTCGTAGCGGATTCGCTCTGCCAGTGTGCCGACAACGTCGCCGGGATACGGAATACCCTCGTATCGTCGTCGAGGCCGTCCGGGATCCAGTCCGGAACGCCGTCGCCGATGCCCGGTACCCAACTCCAGAACCTCGAATCGTTGTAGCCGTACTCCTTGGGGTACAGCACGGGGAACTCGCCGTTCTTGCACGTATTCGGCAGCCCGTTATAGGAGTCGACCGTGTTGTTGATTTTGGTCGGATCGTATGCCTCCCCGGAGCCCTCGACAAGAGTCGGTAGCAACATCTGGAACCAGAACTGGTCGTCGGGTGCCGTCGAGTCGACCGACAGGCCGGAGGAGACTCGCTGGCCGGCGTTCAACTGGGTCTGGTCCGATCTGACCTCCAGTACCACCTCGTGGAGGCCGGTTAGTAGGGCGAGCGGCCGGAGCGGATCCAACTCGAGGAGCTCCGCCAAAATTCCCTCTGGAACGTTGAAGAAGTCGACGTTGGACAACCCGGCGGTCGTCCTGACCGTGACGGACTCGGAACCGGCATTGGTGATCTCGAACAGACTCGCAAAATTCACCGGGAGGTCGTCCGCGGATTCCTCGCTCAGGTCGATCGTGATTTCGTCGTCGATGGTGACCTTCGAATCCGTCGACTCGATGTCGAGCGTGTCGATCCCCTTCGAGGCCTCGATCCGGAGGAACGTTTCCTCTACGGATCCGTCGGGTAGAGCCACCGGGTCGGGAAGGATGATGGTCCCTTCGAGTTCTCTCCCTGCGCCGCCGACGCCTCCTTCGTCGAATTCGGCCAGCTGGAACAGCGAGAACCCGCTGGTAAAGGCAACGTACTGGTAACTAGTTGGCGTTTCGCTTACCAGAACCGTCCTGACCTGCTCGAAGGTGCCGTTGACCTGGCGCTGGAGTGCCAGATCGTGTGGGTCTTCGAGCTCGTCTCTGTCGACCGAAAACGAGAACCGGACGACCTCGATTTCGTCCTCCTCGAGATCGGTATCGATCTCGAATCCCCCGCCACCGATCGGTTCGTAAGCGTCTGGAAGGTCGGGGTCATCGAACGTTACTTCCGGATCGAGAGCGAACTCCACGGTCCCGGCTGACTTCCGTCGAACCGACAGGGAGAGCATACGCTTTGATTCGTCCTCATCGATCGGGACGCTCGGCAGATCCGCAATAATCGCGCCCTCGTCGTCGAGTTTGGAGGAGACGACTTCGACCGGAATGTCGTCCGAGACATCGAGATTGAGGTCTTCGTCCGGACGTTGGGACGACGGCGCGACCGCGAGCTTGTTGTCGTAAAACCTGTTTTTCTCCCGGATCGGCCCGGTATCGATATCGGCGAGTTCACCGTCATCGTCGAGGACGAGGATGCCGACGTAATTCCCCACAAACAGGTTCCCCGTTTCAGCACCGCCCAGTGACACCTCCTCCGTCTCCGGAGCAGTCCGGACCTGCACCCCGGCCCCCTCGGCGGCAACGTCGCCCGCTTCGATGACCAGTTCGTCGGTGCCAGAGACGACGTTGTTCGACAGGCCGATTGTCTCGGCGTATCCCTGCCCAATATCGATTCCAACCGTGTCGGTGTCGATGTCCAACCCTTCTACTGCGACACTGGAAGCACGAATTTCGACGCTGCCATCGAGTACTGGTTGTGAATTGAATTCGGGGACTTCCGTATACTCGCTGGCGCTGCTCACGCCGCCTACCCGTGCGTTCCCTTTCGTCACTACGGTTAGCTTATCGACGTCTCCCTCGATATTCGGGGCTGCGTTCCCGCGTGCATCAACGTACAATTGCTCGATTTCTCCCTCGACTTCGGGTTGGGAATTACCCCTCGATTCGACAAATACGGTCTCGAAGGCCCCTGTTACGGTGGGTTGGGCGTTGCCAGTCGTTGTGAGAACGAGGTTATCACTGTCGCCGTCGATCTCCCTCGAGGAGTTTCCGCTCTCTTTGACCGCGACGGTATCCGCTCCCGTAAACATCCGGGCACGCGAGTCGGCTTCCGCCCGCAACGTGAGTGAATCCGTCTCGATCGTTACAGTCTCCTGGAAGAGGTTTTCCAATGCCACTTCGATAGTGTGACCCTCCTCGGCCTCGTTAACAGCTGGCTGTATCGCATCGTAGGTGTCGCCAGTATCAACGTTCTCGACTGGGTCTCCCCCATTTTTCCGGTTTGGAGGTCGGCCGAGAGCCGGGCCGGTAAGCGCTGTGGCGGTTCCGAGACCGGCAATGAAGTGACGCCGCCTCATGAATCTGTTACCGGTGAGTCGTTGTCTCCTTGACTAATCGGCTGTCCTGCACGTATTACGTTTCTCATATATTTGGATCAGTTATAGAATTCAGAGTAGAAATTATAATCCCTCCGATAACAGTATAGAAGAATGTATCGTAGAATGATAACCAGAAGACACAGCGCAATGAATACTTCCCTTCGTCGAATCACGGTCAATTATGCACCTCGGTGTCTGCGTTCGTCTCAGGAGACCGATCACGATCGGGTTGAAACTAAGACGGGCGAAACCCGATCCAACGCTGCTGTAGGTGACTGACCGAACCGCACTCGACGACCAGGCCGGTCGTGACGCACTCGAGCGGTCACCGTTCCCACCTCCGCCAGGTGTCCACCGGTGTCGGAGGAGACGAAAACTATCGCGAGGTGGCTAACGACCGAAAAGCGATAGTATCCGGTGTAAACGCTACACTGAGTAGTCGTTAGGCATAATAATAATAATAATAATAATACTTTGATAAGTCCCCGGGAGGACTCCGAACCACGGAACGACTCACTTCGTTCGCCGTTCCTGCCTTCACCTCGCGTCGCTCGGTGAAGACCACCGGGTTCTCCGCCTCCCCGGGCACTCTTCGGCATTACCACTCGTCTTCGACTCGTGGTGAATTGAAGAAGTGCCCGGGGAGGGCTCCGAACCCTCGATCTCCGCATGTCCCAGGTTCGAGGCTCGGCAGTCCTCGTATGGGGGACACGCAGGCTTCCAAGGCGAAACCGCACCGAATCTCTGAACCCTATGAGTGCGGCGCTATGTCCAGCTAAGCCACCCGGGCTCACTCTCCGGTTGTGCGCTGTGTTTCTTTAACCTTCCCATTCGACCCCGGCGTGCAATCCGTACCCACGGATTTATGACCGGGTCGTGCGAATTTCGCCGCATGACCGTTCCCGGAATCGTCCAGTCGACGCTCGAGGGCGAGGAGATCGCCACCCGTGTCGCGCTCGGTGGCGACGACGAACTGTTTATTACCCCCTCGAAAACCATTATCTATCGCGCCGATGGCCTCCTCAGCGACGAATCCGTCGATAGCTTCCCCCACGACGCCGACCGACTCACGCTTTCCGAAGGCCGCCGAAAAACCCGGTTCACACTCGAGTACCCGCTCGAGGGTACTCGCGAGTTTACCATCCCCTCGAAACGTACCGACGACGTCTTACATCCCGTCCTTGCGGGCGTGCTCAATGGCAACGGCATCACCGAACCCGGCGAAACCGTCCTCCAGACGTTCCGCTTTAGCGAACTGACCGTTATTCTCACGAGCCATCGCCTCGTCAAACACATCGGTGAGGCCGTCTGGGACGGCGATTTCGAGCAATACGCGTACGAAGCCGTCACCAACCTCTCGTTCGAACCCGGCAGCGTCGCCACCCAGATCGTCCTCGAGACCGACGGTCGACAACAGCGATTCAAAACCCCGAACGACCGTGCGGGCGAGGTCCGCGAACGCCTCGAGCGCGCGCTGTTTGCGTACTACGATGTCGACTCGCTCGAGGAACTCAACGCCACAGTTGCCGAAGACGATGGCGATGCGGAGCCAGCAGAAGAGCCTCACTCCTCGGTCGACTTCGGCGTCGGTGTCGATCCACTGGATGCCAACCCGCCGGAACTCGACTCGGACGGTGCGATTGCCGACGACCAGGCGGATGCGAGCCAGTCTCCTCCCGCTGAATCAGCTGCCGTGCAAGCGGACACGCCGAACGGTCGGTCTGGCTCGAGTGACCCGCTCGGCGACACCAAAAACGGTACCCGCACAGGCTCGCCGACGGGTGCGAGCGACGTTGGAGAGGACCCCTTCGAGTCGAACACGCTCGAGGCGGTCGACGAGAGTCAGGGATCGACCGAGTCATCCCCACCAACGCCCCAGACTGACCCCGAACTGCTCGAGCGAATCGAGGCGCTCGAGGAGACGGTCTCGAAACAGACCGAACAGATTGCCGCCCAACAGGAGACCATCGAGCAACTGATCGAAGAGTTACGCCGCGGTCGGTAAGGTTTCACAGCGCCGGTAGTCGACGCCCTCGTCGCCAACCGATTGACCTGTCACTCCCGCCCGGTAACTTTCCGAATACACGAAGAGCCGAACGGCCCCAGTTCGCCTCCCTCGAGTTTGAGAAAGTAGCCCGTCGAGAGGCTCGAGCCACAGCGTCGGCAGGAAAAATCGCCCTCTTTCGTCACGACCTGTTCCTCGAAGCGAACGTACTGTCGGCTTTTGACGCGGACGATACCCTCTTCGCGTTCGATCAGGCCCCGGAGTTCCGCCTCGTCGAGGATCGTTCGGGTGACGATGGGATCGTTCGTGACCGTCTCGATTCGGTCGACCACTTCGGGCAATGGCAACGACTCGTATTCGAGACGCTCGAGCAGAGCGAGACCGAGTTCGACGCGCTCGTCCATCGACCTGCAGTGACCTGCCTGCAGGCTTAAACGTTGTGTCGACGCGTTCGACTCCCTCTCATGTGTCGAAAACTCGGCTCTCCTGGAGGAGGGGGCTCGAGCTATAGTAGCCAGTGAAACGATTTACACACCTATCGCGACGCCATCTTGCGAAAGGATAGATAATAACTTTCACTGGTTACTATAGCGGGTGTGCGGTCTCGAGACGGTGGGGAGACACAAAGGTTTCAACGGCCGGGTTCGAACGCCCGCGTGTCGATGAGGCGTGTCGGATCGGTTCGTGTCGTCCTGGGGACGCTACTGGTTGGTCTCGTGTTGCTCGGTGCGCTGGTGGTCTCGCCGACGGCTACCGTCGCCGCGTTCGACGGCATTGTTACCGACCCGACCACGTTTGCGCTCCTCGTGATCGGGCTCTACGTCGTCCGGCCGCTGTTTGCGTGGCCGACGACGCCACTCGCCGTCGTGGTCGGATACGGCTACGGACTGACCCAGGGTGTTCCGATTGCCCTGCTCGGTGTTGCCTTCACCGTGTTACCGACTTTCGGCGTCGCTCGCTGGCTCCTCGAGCGAGACGCGACAGCCCAATCAGCCGAGCTATCGGACGAATCAGGGTCGACCGTCGAAGCGACCGCGATAACCGGGCGATTCGACACTTTCCTCGAGCGGAGTCACGACGTGGTCACTGGCTACTACGAGAATGCCGGCCCAGTCCGTGGCGTCATTGCCTCGCGGTTAGCCCCGATTCCGTCCGATATCGCGACGTGTGCGGCAGCCGCAAGCGGCGTTTCGAGTCGCCAACTCGTCGCCGGGACGGTGATCGGCGAACTTCCGTGGACGATCGCGGCTGTTGCCCTCGGCGCGTCGGCGGCCTCGCTCACGGGCGCGATGGCTCAGGGGACGAGCGGCGAGTACGGTCTGGTGGTGGCCCTGTTTTGTACGGCTACAGCCGGGATGCTTCTCGGGCCGACGCTGTATCGAGCGCTTCGCCACCGTGGGGAGGCTGTCAAGTGAGAGGGTTGGTGTAATCAACTGTCTTCGACGAGTGTGTCACTTATCTCCTTGAGGTCGGCCTCGAGTTGCTGGTAGGTTTCCGTTTCCTCGAGTTCCTCGAGGTCCAGTTCGTCCTCGAGGGTTTCCATCTTGTTCGAGAGCGCCTCGAGTTCCCGGCGGCCGTTTTGGGTGTATCTGGACTGCACGCGCAGGTTTTCGATGATTCGGGTGAGTTGCATTCGGGAGACCGGCTTTGTCACGTAGTCGTCGATGTCGAGTTCGACGATGTCCAGTCCGGGGTCGACGGCGGTCACCATGATGATCCAGCAGTCGTGGCCACGACGGCGGATTTCGGCGAGCACCTCGTCACCCGACAGATCCGGCATGTGGCGGTCGAGCAAGACGACGTCGACGCCCGAATCGATCTGCTCGAGCGCCGACTGCCCGTCGTAGGCCGTTTTGACGTGATAGCTGTCGTCGACCCAGGTCGCATACAGGTCGGTTATCTCTCGCTCGTCGTCGACGACGAGGATGGTCGGTTGGGTAGACATAGGGCGGTAGTTGTCGAGAAAAGGATGATAGACGGTGTAATCGTTGCGGTCAACTCAGTTGGTGAGTCGGGGACACCCGACTGTCTTCCATCGGACTCGAGTGATCACCGGAAGGGGTCAGAACAGTCGTAGATGACGCCGTGTTGGGGACATACGTACTTGCAGTGGCGCTTGTAGAGGGACGCCTCACAACGCGGACAGGGTGGACCGTCACCGCGTGCGGGTTTCGCCATTGATTGTTCGTTTGTGCCTCGAGTATCATGATGCCATCGGTCAGCGGGCGGCCTACCGGTTTTATTGACGGTCCGGGTCCGGCCAGTTGTCGGATACCGACCTGGCCCAGTTGACGGATAGCCGGAGCGGTCAGTATACCAGCCAGTGAAAGTCATTGCATAGCCTCTCACAAGACGACGTCGTGGTAGGTGTGCAAATCGTTTCACTGGCTACAATAGCTGGAAAACCCTGATTGGGGGGTAGATACCAGTTTCGCGGTGGAACGGTTTCATAGGGATTGTTGTCGCTGTGTACCGGTCAGCGACAGACCGGGATGGTCACTGACCACGACAACGAATCCTATTAGTCATCGTGGAGGATCCACCGTGGGCTGTCGGACACGTTTCAGCACGCGCTTTTCGAGTGGCTCGTGTCTCGAGTAGTGAGGCGTTCGTCCCCGTGTTTTGATTATCCGGCGATGATAACTGCTGACAACTTATTTGTGACTGGTTCGCATGCTGTGGGTCATGTCCACTGGACCACCGATAGACGAACTCCACTTTGCGGATGCGCCTTCCGTCGACACCGTCCCCGGCCCCAGGTCCCGAACCCTGCTCGAGAAACAACGGGAGATCGATAGCAGCGCCGTCGCGTATCCGAACGACATTCCGCTGGCGTTCGAGGCTGGAAAGGGGGCGACGATCAGGGACGTCGACGGGAACACGTTCATCGACATGTTCGCCGGTATCGGCGTCCTCAACGTCGGGCACGCAAACCCGTACGTCGTCGAAGCCATCCACGAACAGATGGACAAACTCGTCCACACGGTCGATTTTCCGACCGACGCGCGTCTCGAACTCATCGAGAAACTCGACGAGATTGCACCGGGGTCACTCGCGGGAGACAATCGCGTCGTCTTCGGCGGGCCGACGGGGAGTGATGCGATCGAAGCCTCGATCAAACTCGCGAAGTTCAACACCGGCGGCGACGGGCTGATCGCCTTCCGTGGGGGGTATCACGGCCCGACGAGCGGGGCGATGAGTCTGAGTTCGAACAGGAAATTCAAGGGCCACTACACGCCGTTGCTCCCCGACGTCGTCCACGCACCCTACCCGTACGCGTTTGCACAGGGCAAAACTCCCGACGAAGCGACGAAAGACGCTCTCGAGGAGGTTCGAGCGATCGTCGAAGATCCGTACAGCGGCCTCGCGAATCCGGCGGGCATCTTCGTCGAACCGATTCAGGGTGAAGGTGGCGTCGTCGTCCCACAGAAAGGCTTTCTCGAGGGACTCAGGGATATCGCCGACGACAACGGGTTGCCGTTGATATTCGACGAAATCCAGAGCGGCATCGGACGCACCGGTGAGTGGTTCGCCGCCGACCACTACGACGTGACGCCCGATGTGATGACGATGGCGAAAGCGCTCGGCGGTAACGGCCTCCCGCTCTCGGCGACGATGTACCGCGAGGAGCTCGATACCTGGGGGCCCGGCGATCATGCCGGCACCTACCGCGGTCACGTGACGGCGATGGTTGGCGGTATCCGTGCCATCGAGTACATTCAGGCGCACGACTTGCTGGCCCACGCTCGAGAACTCGGCGAACACATCCGTGGCCGACTCGAGGCCGTCGCGGACACGAACCCGATGCTCGGCGAGGTGCGTGGCAAAGGGTTGTTTATCGGCGCTGAGTTCGTCACGGAGGATGGGACCCCAGCCGGCGAGACGGTCGAAGCGATTCAACAGTACTGTTACGAACACGGCGTTCTGGTCTGGACTGCCGGTCGCTACGGCAGCATCGTCCGACTACTCCCTCCGCTCGTGTTAACCCGCGAACTGGCCGACATTGCGCTGGACGTGCTCGTGGACGCTATCGAGGCGGCGACCGACCAGTAGCGGGATAGCGAGTAATCGATTGCTGGCTCTCGGCCAGGGAGTCAGCGTTCGAACGCTGAACCAATCTTCTTCGGTATGTCCCATATTACTCCCTGCTCGAGAACCTACATGACCGGCCCCGCGTCGTTCCAAGTGATTGATACATTTTGACTATTTGCGACGGTTTTGTTCCAATCGAATGACAATCACGATAAGGTTACGATAACTGCATATGTGGATTGGAATTCTATTCATACTTAAGCAAGGGTATGTGGTGTTGCGCGTCATGGTACCACTTGACATAGATGGGGCCAATGTGCTATCACGCGAGAACCGTGGTCGTTTAATCGACCAGCGCACTCGAGGGGATGGTTTCGATGTCTAATCGAGATGACCTCGGCGCTGTCGGCCGCTTTCGTGAGGAACTCGACCCCATTGTGTTCCTGTTCGGTGCGGGACTGACCGTCGGCGTGATCGTGACGTTCTTCGTTAGCCGACCGACGCTGGATTGGGCCATCGGCGGCCTCAACACGTTCTTCCTCGAGTACCTCAACTGGGCGCTGTTGGTGATCGTGTTCCTGGTCGTGGTTTTCCTCCTGTTCCTCATACTGGGGCCGTGGGGGAAGATCAAATTCGGCGACGATCCGCCGGAGTATAGCTTCCTCTCGTTTTTCGCGATGTTGTACTCCGCGGGCTTCGCCGCAGGGGTGGTGTTCTGGGGACCGACCGAGGCGCTGTTTTATTACGACAACCCGTCCCCGCTGTTCGACGTCTCGAGCCAGTCCGGACCGGCGATGGCTGTCGCCGTCCAGCAGACGCTGTTCCACTGGGCGCTCCCGCAGCTGGCCGTGTTCACGATTATGGGAATCGCCATCGGCTACTTCGCGTACAATTACGAGAGCGTGCCACTGCGGGTGTCGTCGGCGCTCACGCCGATTCTCGGCAAGGACAACCTCGACGGCCCGGCCGCGAAGGCCATCGACATTCTCGCCGTGTTCGCAACCATCGGTGGCGTCGCGACGTCGCTCGGGTTTATCGGCAGCCAGTTCGTCACTGGACTCGACTACCAGTGGGGTATCGATCTGGGGGACACCGGGATTCTGCTCGTGGTCACGACGATGACGCTCCTGTTTACGATTTCGATGGTTCTTGGGGTCAACCGGGGCATCCGCCGCCTCTCGAACTTCAATATGATCTTATTCGTGATGTTGCTCCTGGCGACGTTCATCGTCGGACCGACGATTTTCCTCGTCCTGATCGGCACGCAGGCGATCAGCGGGATGGTCACGAACTTCATCTCCATGAGCCTCTACACCGGTGCTGGAACCGAGGGCGGCACCCAGTGGATGAACGACTGGACCGTGTTCTACTGGGCGTGGGCGCTCTCGTGGTCGCCGTTCGCCGGCCTGTTTATCGCACGTATCTCCCGCGGGCGAACGGTCCGGGAAGTTGCCTTCACGGGCATCGTCGCCACGTCGGCGGCGACGATTCCGTGGTTCGTCTCCCTCGGTGGCACCGCGCTCTGGGCCCAGCACAACAACGTCGCCGACTTTAGCTCGGTCATGGCATTCGAGCAGGGTGCAGAGGTCACCGGATTTATCCTGTTCGAGGCGTTCCCGCTCGGAACGGTCTTCATGATTGCGTTCTTGATACTCGTCACCACGTTCTTTATCACGTCCGCGGATTCCTCGACCCTCGCGGTGTCGATGATGACGACCGGTGGGAAGGCGAGACCGTCGAACATCAACCGAATCTTCTGGGGGGTCGTCCTCGGGATGACGGCGGCCATCCTCATGATTCAGGGCGGGGTGGACGCGCTCCAGTCGGCAGCGATCATTACTGGCGGCCCGTTTGCGTTCGTCTGCTTCCTCGCTATGCTCGGACTCATCAAACACTTCACCTCGGCGTACGGTCGCGTCTTGTTGCAAGAAGAGACGACGCTCATCGGCTCGAGTGACACGCCGCCGACGGTCGGCGGTGCTGCCCAATCGAGCGACGACGACTGACCGAAAACGTCAATCTCGTATTTCCATCGAGTGGTTGTTCTGGGCACCGTCCTTTCGAGACGGGTGCTATAGTAACCAGTAAAAGTCATTGTACATCCTCTCACAAGACGACGTCGTGATAGATGTGCAAATCGTTTCAATGGCTACTGTAGCAACCGATGATTTTTGCATCCGATAACCGCCTGAGGGTCTGCTTTTACTGGTCTCGAGCGTCTCCAGTTGCTGGTCTCGAGTGCCGTAAATAGGCACAACAAAAAGCAATTACCGTCGTACTGGAGCCACTTCGGGTCGTTCAAAGTCCGTCCGGAGGATACTCGAGCCGTTATCGACGCAGCATCTCGATGAAGCGCTCGAGGTAGGCCGTGAATTCGACAGTTGGCGTCCCTGGCAGGTAGATCTCCGGTTCGGATTGCTCGATTGGGACGTTGGTAATCGGATCTCTAGGTTCAGTTTCGTCCATACGGTAGTTTTGAACTGCGGGAATTTATACATTCGCAAATATAGTTTTTAGATAGTAAATTAACAATCGTTATTGTGAAAAGCTCACGTGCCAGTGACTCCCAGGGATACCCGGTGTTGTCGCTCAATCCGCCCCATCGATCACCAGCGGCACAACGGATAGTGGGCTTTTATTACGGTGACAAATGACCTGAAGACTACAAACTCGAATGCTCGACGCGAAGTATCGTACCGAGTCGAACGGTTACCGTTGTGCAGTCTCGAGTCGGCGCGTCGACTCGAGCAGGACGTCCGCGGCGATCTCGAGACTCCGTTCGTCGACGTCGAAGTGCGGTCGGTGGTGGCTGTCCGGGTGGTCGGTCCCGACGATCAGGTAGGCGGCGAGTCCGCCGGCCGCCTGAACGCGACGCATGAGAAAGGTTGCATCCTCGCTCGCGCCGAAGGGTGCAGTTCGGACGGGGTCGTCCACCCCGTCGATTCCGGTGGCCACGTCGTACACCACCTCGACCAGCGCCTCGTCGCTGTCGGCCCGTGGCGATTCGCTGACTACCTTGAACTCGAGATCACAACCGTGCATGGCGGCGGCCGACTCGAACGTTCGGCGGAGTTCGGCTTTCATGTACTCCATCAGTGCCGTCGTTTCGCCGCGGGCTTCGGCCACGACGTCCGCTCGTTCGGCGATCACGTTGCTCGCGGTTCCGGCCTCAATCTGACCGACGTTGACCCGCGTCATGCCGTCGCCGTGACGCGGGATTCCGTAGGCGTTCTGTACCGCGGTCGCCACCGCCTGAATCGCGTTTCGCCCCTCGTTGGGTTCCTTTCCGGCGTGGGCTGATTCTCCCAGGATCGTCGCTTCGACGTGGCTCATCGCCAGCGGCTTCACGATGCCGGCGACCACCCGTCCCGTCGGGTGACCGAGACCGACGTGGACGGCGAGCAGATAATCCAGTTCGTCGGCGTACGGCCCTTCTGCCATCGGTTTCCCGCCGCCTGCCTCCTCTTCGGCGGGCTGGAAAAAGACCGTGAACGTGCCGCCGAAGTCACTCTCGAGAACGCCCTCGAGGACGGCCAGTCCGATGGTCATGTGCGCATCGTGTCCGCAAGCGTGCATCACCCCCTCGTGTTCGGAGCGAAACCCCTCGGCTGCGGGCTCGTGGTCCTCGTCTTCGGCCTCTTCGACGAACAGCCCGTCGATGTCGACGCGAAGGCCGACCGACGGTCCGTCACCCCGGCGCACTCTGGCAACCACGCCGGTGTATCCGCCCCTCGCGGCCTCGAGAACGTCCTCTCTTGCGCCGCGCTCTTGAGCGCGCTCGAACCACGTCTCGAGCGACTCGTCGTCCGGAACCGCCATCCTGGCGTCGGGGTCCATCGCCGCCGGGCCGACGGCGATGTCGTCGATGCCGCCGGTCCCCGCCGCCTCGCTTCGCTCGTCGATTCCCTCGAGTTCGTCGACGAGCAGGCTCGTGGTGTAAAACTCCCGCCAGCCGGGTTCTGGATAGCGGTGAAATTGGCGTCTGACAGCCCGAAGGTTGTCGCGAACGGTTCGAGTCATCTATGCGGTTCGTTACCACGCCTGTTCACTTAACTAATCCATAGATACCGTTCCCGGCTACGACAGCCCCCTTTTATCCTCCCTTCTGGCGTGTTGACACCTATGAGTGATTCGCCACCGGACGTCGTCGTTCTCCGCGAGGGGACCGAAGGACTGCCAACGAAGCCGTACGCCGACCTGCTGGCCGAGCGATTGCCCGAGTACGAGGTTCGCCACGCACCGACGCCACGGGCAGAACGCGAGCTCGTCGAGCGGGCACCGGTCGTCACGGGTGTCCGTATGGACGAGGCCTTGCTCGAGCGCGCCGAGAACCTCGAACTCTTCGCCTGTTCGTTCGCGGGCACGGATCACCTCCCGATGGACGCATTCCGCGATCGCGGCGTGATCGTCACCAACGCCGGCGGGATTCACGCCCCGGGTATCGCCGAGCAAGCCCTCGGAAACATCCTCGTTTTCGCCCGTCGACTCCACGAGGGATGGCGACGAAAGGGAAACCGGGAGTGGCGACACTTCCAGTCGTTCGAGCTGACGGGGTCGACGGTCACCGTCGTCGGCCTCGGCTCCATCGGCACCGAACTCGTTGCCCGACTCGAGGGATTTTCGGTCGAAACTATCGGCGTCAGATACAGTCCGGAGAAAGGCGGGTCGACGGACGAAGTGATCGGCTTCGACGAGGACGCTATCCACGATGCACTCGCCCGAACCGACTACCTCGTGATCGCCTGTCCGTTGACCGACACCACCCGCGGGCTGATCGGCGCGGACGAGTTCGCGACGCTCCCGCCGGACGCCGTCGTCGTCAACACCGCTCGCGGTCCGATAATCGACACCGACGCGCTCGTTTCGGCGATTCAGTACAACGAAATTCGTGGGGCGGCCCTGGATGTCACTGATCCCGAGCCGCTGCCCGTCGATCACCCGCTGTGGGGATTCGAGAACGTCCTCATCACGCCGCACACTGGGGGACACACACCCAAACACTGGGACAGATTGGCAGATATCGTGGCAAGAAACGTCGAGACCCTCGAGGAAACGGGGTCGGGGGATGGACTCGAGAACGTCGTGTACGTGCCAACATAGCCAAAAACGCACAGAGACGGCTGCTACTCCGTATTAGCGCACCTTTATTACCTCAGCACGCCTATACAATGTAGTCAGCCACCACTGTCGTACCCACTATCCGACGAAATGAATGTACGCATTCGAGTTGACTGAGAGATGATATAGATGCCCACATTTGAGCACACAGTCGAAATTGCCTCGCCAATCCACCAGGTTTTCGAGTTCGGGGCCGACCCGGAAAACTGGCAACGGACGACACCTGGCCTCACTCACGTCGAGGTCGTCGAGCAAACCGAGGACGGCTTCCGTATGGACGCCACCTACAAGCTGCTCGGCAAATCCATGGACGGCGATATGGAGTTTACCGTCGTCGAACCGAACGAACACACCGTGACGACCTTCGAAAGTCCCGGCATGACCGGCGAGTTACACTACCACTACGCGGAAACTGAGGCCGGAACGACGGTGACACAGCGAGCGGAGTACGAACTCGGCGACTCGATGCTCGAGCGGATACTCGAGCCCGTCGCAAAGCGGTATAACAAACGTCAGTTCAAAAACTCCCTGCAGACCTCGAAAGACCTCATCGAAGCGGAGGCTCCACAGACAGTCGAAGCCTGATTCGATCCCTCCGACGTCCGTTTTTTAAATTCCACTCGCGACACTGACGCGTCTGTGTCGATGGCGGGGCCTCGTTGCACCGTCACCTGGACTGACGGCCAGATACCCTATACCGTCGCGAGAACCGTCGAAGCCTCGAGCCGATCGACTCCGCTGTCGGCGATCGGTCCGCACCACGAAATCGAGAACGCAACGTTCGCGTCCCGCGTAATCGGGCCGTGCCAGGAAAGACCCGTTCGAGCGCTCGAGAAATCGAACGGGACGGTCGCATGACGGACAGTATATCAGGGGCCATCTCCGAAGACCGTGTATGGCCGTCGAACTGACTGGGATCACGCTCGGTCTGGTGCTCGCGAGCGTCTCTGCCGTGTTATGGGCCGTCCAGTTTCTCTGTATTCGTCTCGGGACCGACGACGGTCAGGTGACGGACGCAGTCCTGGTGACGTTGCTGTCAAACATTGTGCTGTTGACTCCGATAGTACTCGTTCTCTACGCTGGGGAACTTTCGACCCTGTTCACCCCCTACTCGTTGTTTGCGTTTGCCGCCGCCGGCGTCGCTGGTTCGCTCGTGGCTCGACTGCTCATGTACCGGAGCATCGAGACCATCGGGGCGAGCCGAACGTCGCCGGTTATCTCCGCGAACGTCTTCTTCGCGACCATCCTTGCCGTCGTCTTTCTGGACGAACGACTGACCGGAACGCATCTCCTCGGCATCGTTCTCATCGTCGGCGGCGTCGCCGTCATCTCCTGGGAGACAGCGTCATCGGCTGAGCCGGATCAATCCATCCGCGATCTGGGTCTCTCGCTGGCGCTGCCGGTCGGCGCTGCGGCCGCTATCGGCGTCGAACCGATCTTCGTCTCGATGGGACTCGCGGCGGGAACGCCCGTGATCCCCGGTGTCCTGTTCATGACGTTCGTTGGGACGATCGGGTTCGTCGGCTACCTGGTCTGGCACCGAGCGCCCGTTCAGGTCCCCCTGCAAAGCGCGACGATGGGCTGGTACCTGGGTGCTGGCGTCTCGAGTACCTTCGCCCTGGTCGCGTACTTCGGCGCGCTCGAGGTCGCACCTGTCGTCGTGGTCATCCCACTGCTTCAGACCACGCCGTTGCTCGTCGTCGTTCTCTCCGCGCTGTTTCTTCCTCAGCGCCTCGAGCGGGTGACGCCGGCAGTGATCGCAGCGGCCGTCGTGGTCGTGGTCGGTGCGGCGTTGGTGTCGATATCCGGCTCGCTGTAATACGATGGTATCAACAGTAGTTCGTCGGCTGCAATCTTGTTTGCCGTCGGAACGCACCTGTGGATACGTACACCCGGTCACACCGAAAACAGTTGCTGGGGAAAAGACGAAAACCGCTCTGCACCCGTACTCGTCACCCGAAACGGCTCGCTGATTTCGACGCCGAACTCGTCGAACCAGATACCCGGGATCATGTGGAAGGTCATATTCTCCTCGAGAACCGTCTCGTCGCCCGGTCGCAGGCTCGCGGTGTGTTCGCCCCAGTCTGGCGGGTAGCCACAGCCCATCGAGTACCCGATTCGGGACTCCTTTTCGATACCGTGTTCGGCGATGGTCTCCCGCCAAGCCAATTCGACCGCCTCACAGGTGACGCCCGGTTCGGCGACCTCGAGGGCGGCGTTCAGCCCCTCGACGACGACGCCGGCAACGCGTTGCATCTCTTCAGACGGTTCCCCCAGGACGGCCGTTCGGGCCAGCGGGGCGTGATACCGGTGGCGACAGCCGGATAGTTCGATGATGACGGGGTCGCCCGCCTCGAAGGGATCGTCAGACCACGTCAGGTGCGGTGTGCCCGTGTGTTCGCCCGAGGGCATCAACGGCACGATAGCGGGGTAATCCCCTCCTACTCTCTCCACGCCGTCGATCAACGTGTGATAGATATCCGCGGCAACCGTCGATTCGGGGACACCCGGGGCCAGCGCATCGAGGCCCGCTTGCATCGCCGCCTCCGAAATATCGACGGCCTGGTCGATGTACTCGAGTTCCCGCTCGGATTTGACGATCCGGACCTCGTTCACCAGGAGCGTTGCGTCGGTGAAGGTCGCATCGGGGAGTTTCCGCTCGAGTCGCTCGTGCGAGCGGGCGGTGTAGTAGTAGGCGTCCATCTCGACGCCGATTGTCGTTCGTTCCCGTCCCATCTCCTCGAGCACCGTCGCGACGTAGTCCATCGGGTGTTTGCCGACGGGCGACTGGACGTGGTCGTCGCTGTAGGATCTGATATGCTCGTGATCGATCCAGACGGTCGCCTTCGCCCCGTTTGCATCCATTTCACGACCGATCCACACCGGCTGATCGTGCTCGAGTGAGACGACAACTCCCTGATGGACGTAAAACGACCAGCCGTCGTAGCCCGTGAGGTAGTTCATGTTCGCGGGATCGGTGACGAACAGCGTCTCGATACCGGCCTCTCGCATTCGCTCTTTCGTCGCGTCGACCCGACGCTCGTACTCGTCTCGCCCGAACGGTGTGGTTGTCATTGACAGTCAATCGAACCATCCACGTCCGCATAATGGTTTTCCCGCGTCTCAATAGTGGTTTGTCAAGCCTGAGCGATACACCGTTACTATGTGGCCTCGATGGCCTCGAGTAAGAGGTCTGCGCCGAGGTCGATCTCCCGTTCGGTGACGTCGAGCGGCGGCAACAGCCTGATCGCTTTTTTTCCACAGCCCAGCGTGAGCAGGCCGCGCGTGACGGCTTCCTCGACGACCGAATTTCGCCGTTCGGGCGAGTCAAACTCGATAGCTAACATGAGTCCGCGTCCCCGAACGTCGACGACAGCTGCCGGTTCCGCCTCGCGAAATCGCGCTTTCATGTGTTCACCGCGGTTGACCGCGTTGTCACACAGGTCGTACTCTTCGATAGCATCGATCGTCAACGCCCCCTGGAGCGCCGACAGAATATCCCCGCCGCCCCACGTCGAACCGATACGGTTTTTCTCGGTGGGGAAGACGTCAGTACGTGATATCGTCGCTCCGACCCGCAGCGCCTTGCCGGCGGCGATAACGTCGGGCTCGATCGGATACTGATCGGACGCCCACATCGTTCCGGTACGTCCCATTCCGGCCTGAATCTCGTCGACGATCAGGTGGATGTCGTAGGTGTCACAGATTCGGGCGACCTCCGTCATGAACGCCTCGCTTGGGAAGTTGTAGCCGCCGACGCCCTGAACCGGTTCGAGGACCACGAACGAAATTTCCGATGGATCGAGGTAGCCCCCTTCGGGCTCAAGCAACCGACCCAGTTGGGACCGTTCGCCAGCGAAAAAGCCACAGGAACACGTTTCGGCGGTGCAGTTTCGGTCTTCACAGAACGGGACGGTTCTGGTACCTGCAAGCTCCGGATACGACCGCGTGAACACCGATTTAGTGCGAGTCATCGACAGCGTCCCCAGCGTTCGCCCGTGGAAGCCGCCGACGAACGTGACGCCGTACTTGGGCGCTTTGGCGGTCGTGTGCGCGATTTTCATCGCGTTCTCGACGGCTTCGGCCCCGCTATTACTGAGAAAGACCGTATCCATATCGTAGTGACTCGAGATGTCGACGAGTCGCTCCATGAGTTGACTTGGACCGGGGTGTGTCGGGTCCTCGGGCGAACTCCCGGCGCCGACGTAGAAATCCTGGCCCGCAATTTTCATCGGATCGCCGAGTTCGAACTCGGCCATCGGGTCGAGAATCTTCGGATTGTCGTAACCGAGCGGCGCAGCGCCGATGTGGCAGGTAAAATCGAGGAACACGTTCCCGTCGACGTCCGTACAGAACGGGCCTGCTGCGGGTGCGGTTCGATCCCAGACGAACTCGTGTGAGTACTCACTCGGGGCGGCGTTGCGATGGTGGTATTCGATCCACGAACGCGCTGCCTCGCCCGGGACGGTACGCACTGTTGGCTCTGCCACGTCCCGATCCATAGGCAGATATCGCGAATATCGTTATTAAGCGTTAGCGTCTAGTCGGTGCTTAACACTCGGACCAGCCACAGGACTCACACGTCTTGCAGCCTTCAGAGAAGTAAAGCGAGAGCGAGCCACAGGACGGACACTCGGGCGATTCACCGGCGTCAATCAGGTCCTGCGTCACATCGTCGCGGTCGGCGGTTGCCGCGCCGCCGTCGGTCTCGTGGTCTTCGTACTCGACTGCCTCGGCACCGGCCTCAGCTTCCGGATCGGCCGACTCCTCGAGCGTCTGCTGGTGTGGGTACGGTTTGTCGATCTCGTCGTCGAGATAGCGGCGCATGGCGGTCCCGATCGCGTCTGGGATAGACTGAATCTGTTCGCCTTTGTCCCAGGCGACTTTCGGGGATCGGGTCCCACAGAGTTCGTCGACGACTTCATTGGGGTCGACACCCGAGCGCAGCGAGGTCGAGATGACTTTCGCCAGCGCTTCGGTAAAGGAGTTGGTGAAACCGCCGGAGTGGCCGATGTTCGCGAAGAGTTCGAACGGCTGGCCGGTTTTGGGGTCTTCGTTGATCGTGACGTAAACCTTGCCGTAGCCGGTGTCGATGCGCTGGCTGACACCGTGGAGTGCGTCAGGTCGCTCGCGTTTCTCGGCGAAGTCTATCGTCGGTTGTTCGACAGTCATGTCGCTGAAACCATCACTCTCGAGGACCCCCCGAACGTCGTCGTGCTCGAGGAACTGCTCGAGGCCGCCGAAGATTTCGTCGATCTGTTCGATCAGGGCTTCGGCGGCTTCGGTCTCGTCGGCGAACTCGGTGTTGTCCGCGCGGGTGGTTAGTACCTGTTTGGTGCGGGTGCCGTCACGGTAGTAGGTGACGCCTTTCCCGCCGTTTTCGTACACCCACTCGAAGACGTCTTTGGCGTCCTCGAGCGTGGAGTCGTTCGGCGCGTTGACGGTTTTCGAGATGGCCGAATCGACCCCTTCCTGGCAGGCACACTGGACGGCTGCGTGGTCTTTGGCCGAGAGGTCGGCGGTGATGACGAACAGTTCGCCGATGGCGTCCGGGACGGTCTCGAGCCCTTCGACGCCGTTGAACTGGTTGGTCGCCATTTGTTCCTGGGCCTCTTCTTTGACCGTGTCGACGTCGATGTCGTTGTCCTCGAGGACGCGCAGGAAGTAGTCGTCGAACTCGACGAGCATCTCGTCGCCCTGAACGTCGTCGGTGACATTCTTGTAGTAGGCGACGTTGTAGATGGGCTCACAGCCGCCGGTGGTGTTGCCGACCATCGAGGTGGTGCCTGTCGGTGCGATAGTCGTCACATTGTGGTTGCGGATGGGGAAGCCATCTGCCCAGTCGTCGGCGGATTCGCCGGTCTGGTGCTCGAACCACTCGCGGTACTCGGTCGGGTCGGCATACTTGGACTCGTCCCAGTCGTTGAAAGAACCGCGTTCGGTCGCGAGTTCGTGACTCGTGGCCTTTGCGCCGTGGTTGATGTGGGTCATCAACTGGCGGGCAACTTCGTGTCCTTCCTCACTGCCGTATTTGATGCCAAGCTGGATATACAGCTGTGCCAGCCCCATGATACCCAGTCCGATCTTGCGCATGTCGCGAACGGTCTGTTCGATCTCCTCGACCGGGAAGTCGGACATGGTGACGACGTTCTCGAGGAAGCGCGTTCCATACTCGATTCGCTCGTCGAACTCCTCCCAGTCGATGGCGTCCTCGAGGAACGCAGCGACGGCTGCCTCGTGGCTCTCGTACTCGTCTTCGTGTTCGGCCGACCAGACGCGCCAGTCGGGGGCGTCGAAGTCGGCGAGCGTCGAGAGATTGATGTGCCCGAGGTTACAGGCTTCGTACTCCTCGAGCGGCTGCTCACCACAGTTGTGGACGACGAGTCCGTTTGCGATGAAGGAATGCGTATCCGGCTCTGTCAGATCGTAGACCGCTTCGTGCCCGTCGTGTTCAACAGATTCTACAGTCGCTTCGAAGCGGTCGCTGTACGGGCCACGGTCGTATGCTTCGAGATGCTGACGAAGTGCTTCGTTCTTTGCTTCGAGGAGGAATCCAATCTCGTCACGGAAGCGAATGAGGTTGTCTTTCGCGATAACGAGGTCGTGTTGTGCGCGAACGTTATATTCCTTCTTTCCACCGTTGCCATCGGGGAGGAGTTTCGTTCCCTCCTCGCGACGGTCGTCGTAGAGTTTGCTCGCAATGCCGAAGTTGAGCAACAATCGCTGAACGGCCACGAGTAACGCTCGGTCGGAACTCGAGAGACGAATCGAGACGCCCTTCTCGACGTTGCCCTGCACCCCGCCGTCGGCGGTGAATAGCGCTTGCAGGAAGCCGCGGGCCATCTCCTCGCTACCTCGCATCACTGGCTCGGGAACCTGGTGTTTGTGTTCTGTGAGGCCAACTTCTTCGGCGTATTCGTACAACCGAGTCGAACGAATCCGTTGTTCGATTGCCTGTGCACCGCGGTAGTCCTCAGCGCGAGTAACCGAGTTGACTCCGATCTCGTAATCCCGGTTGCTGAGTGGCTCGCGTACAATGTCATTTACGTCGTCAGCGAACGCTTCTGAAACCTCGGCGTCTTCGTCGTAGAAGTTCAACACGGCCCGCTCTTCTCCGTGCTTGAGATGACCATCTCCGACGAGCCACCCGAGCACACGACCTTCTGCGTCGGAGCCATGCTGCCCGAACCCACCTTTTCGGTTCTGGATGTGAACGGTGTCACCGGACTCGAGGTTCTCCGCCTCGACCCAGCCGTCGTCAGTCATCACGCGGTGGTCTGCAGTGAGGCGAAGCTCGTACCCCTCCTGGGTTGTGAGCTTGTAAACGTCCTTTTCGCCAGTTTTGTACACACTACTGGCCTCTTTGATCGACGCTTCGCTGAGTCGACCGTCGACGACGACGTCGGTCGCAACCCCTTGCTCGTAAAGCTCTTCAGCCGGGATCATTCCGTGATCGGTGCTGATGAGCGTGTCGCCTGTCACACAGGGATTTGTCGCCAAAATGGTATGTTCGGGATGTTTCTCAACGTCGAAGGAGTGTTCCTTGTTGACGCGCTCGAGGTAGATCACGCCGGGTTCGCCGTTCTCGTGGGCACCCTGGACGATGCGCTCCCAGATGAGTTCGGCGGGGATTGACAGTGGTTCGCCAACTTCGACGTACTCGTCGAGGTCGTAGCGACCGTACATCTCCTTGGTCTCCTCGGTGGCGATGTGCGGTTCCTCGGTGCGCGGGTTGGTGAAGGTGTACTCTTCGCCGTTCTGGAGCGCCTCCATGAACGAGTCGGTGACGCCGACGGAGATATTGAAATTCGAGAGGTGCCCTTCGACCGCGTTACGCAGGTGTTTTGGCACCTTTCCGTCGTCGTCGATCAGTTCGCGGGCTTCCTCGAGGGCTTCCGCGAAGGTGGTGTAGGTGTAGTCGTCGGGGTCGTTCAGACGGAGGGTGTGTGCCAGCGAGACGTCTTTGTTTTTCGCGTGGATGAACTCGATGACGTCCGGATGGGAGACGCGCATGATGCCCATCTGGGCGCCGCGTCGGGTGCCTCCCTGGGCGATGGTTTCACACAGCTGGTCGTAGGTGCGCATGAAGGTGATGGGGCCGGAGGCGATACCGCCGGTCGAACCGACCGAGTCACCGAACGGGCGCAGTTGCCAGAAGCCGTAGCCGACGCCGCCGCCGCTCTGGAAGACCTCTGCGGCCTTCTTTGCGGTTTCGTGAATGTCTGCGAGGTCGTCGTCTGGGCTCATGACGAAACATGCAGATAGCTGCTGGAGTTCGTCGCCGGCGTTCATCAGCGTCGGCGAGTTCGGCATGAACGAGAGGGACGACATCCCTTCGATGAACGTGTCTGCCACGTCCTCGACGTGTTCTCGAACGGGGTCTGGCAGTTCGGGGACGATGGTATCGTAAGCGAATTTGTTGACGTTGTGCTCGGTCAACACCGTCTCGACATCGTCGTTTACTGTGGTCCCGTCACCGAACACTTCGGCGGCGAGTTCATCACGGCGTGGGTGGCCGGGTTTGAGCTGGTCCGGCGTGACCGTAATCTCGAGGTCCTGATTTTCCGCTTCGTATACCGCTTCGGCGAGGGCGATGTTCTTGCCGATCCGTTCGAACAGTTCGTCCTGCGTTTCGGTGAGTTCACCGTTTGCGTCCTTTCGAAGATAGCGTGCGGGGAGAATATTGTGATACGCATTCGCCGTCATCCGCTCCTCGAGGGTCTCGCCCTCGGTGCGTTTGATCGGCAGTGTGATGTCGTCTGCAGTGAGCTCGGACCCGCTCATGCGCGCGACACCTCGACCGCACAGCGTCTTCGGCTGGCGATTTTCGAACCGAATCGAATGTTCCGTTCCATGATTAGTGACGACGGTTTGGTATTCATCCAGAGGTATAAATCTATCTGACTTGCATTAGGACCATATTAGTTGTGCAGAAGTCACTCGCGAGTCGCGGGTGAGTGTGGGGCGGCCGAAGTGGCCGTCTCCGCGGCTAACAGTGACTATACACGCGATGGTCTTAATGATTTTCAGAGCAGACCGAAAGTAGTCTCTCGGCGGATGGACACCCATGCTGGCGGTCGGATTTACCGCTTCTATCTTCATCATTATCTCTACGGTATGCGTACACTTGGGCGTGTCTCCGATCAGTTGCCTGTAACAAACAGCGCCTGGTTGTCATCTGACCCGAATCGCTCCGGTCACGCTCTCGAGGCTCAGTGTTTGTTGATTGTCACGATATCCGGAACTATTAGGTAGGTTGAGTGCGCCAGACAAGCTATGCTCGATCCGATCACAGGTTCACCAATTCTGATGGCGCTTGCAGCACTGGCCCTCATCGCCGTCGCGATAACCGCAGTTAGATTCGCTATCAAAATCGCCATCCGCGTCGGATTGGTCGCCGCGGTGGTTCTCGCCGGCATTTACACCGTGGGCTACCTCGGGATTATTTAGCGACGGCCGGCGTTCAACTTTTGTATCGATTTCGAACACGCGACGAAACTGAGAGCGGCGACTGACACACTGCTACTGGCACTTTTCGAGGAAATTTTCGATGACGTCGTGACCGACGGCCGTGAGCACGCTTTCGGGATGGAACTGGACGCACTCGAGCGGGTAGTCCGTGTGTCGAACGCCCATGACGAGCGTTTCGTCGCATGCAGACTCACCCACTTTACCATCGGAATCTGCGCTCCCGCTGGCGTGGACTGCCGTTGCCGTCACCTCGAGGCAGTCGGGTACCTCGGTGGCGACCAGCGAGTGGTATCGCCCTGCCTGAAACCCTTGCTCGAGGCCGGCGAACACGCCCGTGCCGTCGTGATCGATAGGCGAAGCTTTACCGTGGATTGGGGATGGGGCACGCCCGACCGTCCCGCCGAATGCGTAGACGGCGGCCTCGAGGCCCAGACACACCCCCAGTGTCGGTATCGTGGGCGAGAGTTCGGTGAGGACGTCCATGGTGACGCCGACGTCGCGCGCGTTTTTCGGGTGGCCGGGGCCGGGGCTGATGATGATCGCGTCGGGGTCGACCTCGCGAACTGCCTCGAGCGAAGCCGTGTTCTTCAACACCGTCGTCTCGGCGTGTTCGCTGACGTACTCGACCAGATTGTACGTGAACGAGTCGAAGTTGTCGATAAACAGGACGTGGGGTCGGTCCTCCTCGATGGCCGATTCCCCCGTGGCAGCCTCGCTCATTGATCCCCCTCCGTACCTTCGCCAGTTTCGATTCGCTCGAGGGCATCCAGCACGCCCCCCATCTTCTGTTCGGTCTCGTCGTACTCCGCGGTGGGGTCGCTGTCGGCGACGAGGCCGGCACCCGCGCGCACGGTGATGAGTTGCTCGTCCGCTCCACAGGAGACAGCTGGGGACGCGCCGTCTTCGACCGTTGCGGTTCTGATGACGATGGCGAAGTCGGCGTCGCCCGTCCAGGAATAGTAGCCGACGCCGCCACCGTACAACCCACGGGGTTCGTCCTCGAGGACGTCGATGATCTCCATCGCTCGCACTTTCGGCGCACCGGAAAGGGTCCCCGCCGGGAACGCCGCACGCGTTGCGTCGAATGCGTCACACGACGGTTCGGTCCCAGTTCGTTCCTCATCGTCCTCGCCGGTTCGCAGCTGCCCGGTCACCGTGGACTCGATGTGCTGGACGTGGCTGTATTTGAGCACGTTCATGAACTCGTCGACGCGAACCGAACCGGGTTCGGCCACCCGGCGGACGTCGTTTCGGGCCAGATCGACTAGCATCGTGTGCTCGGCTCGCTCTTTCGCGTCCGCGAGCATCTCGCCCGCCAACCGGCGGTCCTCGACGGGGCTCGAGCCACGCTTGCAGGTGCCGGCGATCGGATTCGACATGATCTTTCGGCCCCGGACGGAGATGAGCGTCTCGGGGCTCGCGCCCACGACGGTCAGATCGTCGTGCTCGAGGAGATACATGTACGGCGACGGGTTGACCGCCCGCATCGACTCGTAAAAGCCGAGCGGGTCGATCTCGCCGGCGATTTCGCGCCGTCGGGAGATGACGCCCTGATAGATGTCGCCATCGAGGACGTGTTCTTTGGCGCGCCGAACGGCGTCCTCGTATGCGGCCTGCGGGCCAGCCGTCTCGCTGTGTCGAACGAAGCCGTCGGTTTCGAGCGTGTCGGCCGACTCGAGCGTCTCGCGAACGGCCGCTGCCTCCGCCAGCAGGTCGTCGTAGACTGTGTCCGGGTCGTCGTCCGCCCCGACGATGGGCGTGAAGACGAGCGACAGCGAGTCGTCGTTGTCGTCGAAGACGAGCGTTTTCGTCGTCAGGACGAACTGGGCGTCCGGGAACCGGGAGTCGGGGCGCTCGAGGCCGACTTCCTCGAGCCAGAGATCATAGACCGCGTCGTAGGCGAGAAAGCCGACGAGACCTCCCTCGAGATGCTGGCGGTCGCGTTCAGGCATGTTCTCGAGGCGCACGTTGGGGAGCGCTTCGCGGAGGACGTCGAGGGTGTCGATGTCGTCGCTCACGTTGGGCGCATTGATCGGGACCGAGTCAGCGAACGTCTCGACTGTCGTACCGTTGGGATCGACGGTGACGACGGCTTCGGGGTCGTAGCCGACGTACGAAAATCGGGCGTGACGGTCGGTACTGCTCGAGTTCGGGCGAAACGCGCCATCGGGGTCGCTCGAGGCGGTTTTGCCGGCGCTCTCGAGTAAAAACGCGTAGGATGACCGCTCGGCCGTCTCGGTGTCGTTTCGCCCCGTGAGCGCGGCATAGGCGCTCAGCGGCGTCGTCTCGACGTCGAGCGTTGCTTCGACCCGGATAACGGCCGGACGGTGCTGTCGGTCAGTTTCGTCGGCATACGTTCGAAACTGTTCTCGCTTGAGATCGAGCGCCGGGGCCGAAGCGGGTGCCGATGAGGTGGGTGGTGAGAGGTGGTCAGTCATATCGGTAGTTCGAAAGGGGTCAGGATTCTATCGCACGTCGGTCGTCGACCGACGAGTCGGTCCGTTTGCTGGCGTGGCGTGCGCTGGTGACAAACCGGGTCAGCGCGTCGTGGTCTTTCCGGCCCGGTTCGGCTTCGATACCGCTCGAGACGTCGACGGCGAACGGGTCGACGGTTCGAATCGCTTCGGCGACGTTTTCGGGGGTCAGGCCGCCGGCGAGCAAGACGGGTGACTCGAGGGTGGAAATGGCCGCTCGCGTTTGTGTCCAGTCGTGGGTTTCGCCGGTGCCGCCAGCCCCGGATTCGTCGACGGAGTCGACGACCAGTGCGTCGGCGATGTCGTCGTAGAGGTCGGCCGTAGCGACGTCGTCGGCGTCGACGGCGAGGAACACGTTCGTGTTCGATTTCGCGCGGAGATAGGCAAGGTCGCCGGGACGCATTCCGCCGTGAACCTGAATGGCGTCGGGCTCGACCGCCTCCACGAGTTCGATCGCTCGTTCCGGTCCCGACGGCATCGTCACGAGCACCGTCGTGACCAGCGGCGGTGTTGCAGCCACGAGTTCAGCCGCCCGCTCGGCGGTAACCTCTCGCGGGGTATCCACGGTCACGTCACAGACGATGCCGATGGCGTCTGCGCCTGCTTCGACGGCGGCCTCGAGGTCATCCTGACGGGTGATGCCACAGAGTTTCACCCGGGTCATCGGCTCACCGTATCGGTCGTGCCCGCACAGAGTCGCTCGAGGGTCGCACTCGCATCGCCCGACCTGACCGCTTCGAGCGCCATGTCGGCTCCCGCCCCGAGAGAGGTGGCTTCCCCGCCAACGTAGAGTGCGGCACCAGCGTTGGCCAGGATGACATCACGCTTTGGCCCCTCGAGGTCGCCCTCGACGATACCGCGCATGTCGGCGGCGTTCTCGGCTGGGGTACCGCCGGCAATCGCGTCGATGGAGGCTCGCTCGAGGCCGAGATCTTCGGGTTCGAGGGTATAGGTTTCGACGGCATCGCCATCGACTTCGGCGACCTGTGTTTCGCCGTGGATCGCGATTTCGTCGGTGCCGTCACCGTGGACGACGAGTGCGCGGTCGACGTCCATCCGGGCGAGTGCACGCGCGAGGACTGGAACCAGTTCGGGGTCGTAAACGCCGACGACCTGGGCATCGGCACCCGCGGGGTTTGTCAGCGGTCCGAGGACGTTGAAAATCGTTCGCATACCGAGTTCCTTTCGGGGGCCGATGACGGCTTTCATCGCGGGGTGGAACACGGGCGCGAGCATGAAGCCAATGCCGTCGGTTTCGATTGCCTGCTCGACGGCCGGGGGTTCGGCGTCGACGGTGACGCCGACCTCTTCGAGAACGTCTGCGCTCCCCGAAGACGACGAGACGGAGTAGTTTCCGTGTTTGGCGATGGGGACACCAGCGCCGGCGGCGACGATGGCACTCGTCGTCGAGACGTTGATGGTATCGTAGTCGTCGCCACCGGTGCCACAGGTGTCGACCAGCGGTGAGCGGTCCGGGTCGATTGTGCGGGCGGCATCGCGCATTCCTTCCGCGAAGCCGGCGATCTCTGCTTCCGTTTCACCCTTCGCTCGTAACGCGGCGAGTAGCGCGCCGATCTGGGCCGGTGTGGCTGTTTCGAAGATGGCGCTCGAGGCCGCTCGAGCCTCCTTCTGGGTGAGATCGTTGCCGTCAGTGACGTGTTCGACGTAAGATTGCATAGTGGACACCAATGTACGATTCTGTCTTGTGATGTTCAAACAAGTACATCGACTTAAGCGTGTCGGAGCCATGCGACGAATGAGGTGACTGTGGTGGACACTCGCGTACAGCATCCGATTCGAAACCTTCAATTAGGGTGGCGGGCAACGGTTGGTTGCAGCGCGAAAGCACGCACGAACCGGGTTGGTGGTCTAGTCTGGTTATGACACCTCCTTGACATGGAGGAGACCGGCAGTTCAAATCTGCCCCAACCCATTTCTGACGGAACAATACCGACGAGCGGAGCGAGTCGCCGATCCGTCAGTAATTGTTGACGGAGATTCGAATTAGAACGAGGGTCTGCGAGCGAAGCGAGCATGTCTCGGCGTAGTTCAAATCTACCCCCAACCCAGCCAGGCGGTTTCTCGAGCGATGATGACAAACGAGTATCGAGTCGGTAATGTCGTGGGCTGTCAGTCGTTTCACTGTGTGAACAATCCTCTCATACGGTTTACTGTCGACTCTTCCCGGTGATTGCCCATATTAGGTCGACAATCACCGCTTAAATGATACAGTGGACCGTACCAGTGTACGAACCCGAGTGGGAGACAGCGAGGGAAGACGACTCGAATACAGCAGATCACATTGCCAACGACCGTTATCGGCCGAACAGGCCACGAATCTTGTCGACGATACCGCCGGTCTCCTCATCTGTAGTCTCCTCCCTGTCGGTGTCGTCGTCTGATTTCACGCCTGTCGATGCGAGCGGGCCATCCGTACTTCCTGTCGCGTCAGCGTCCGTTTCGGCTGTGGATGCCGAGGCGGACGTGGTCGCCTCGAGGTCGTCGAGCGAGAGATCGATCTCGTCGATCTCCGGCGTTTTCTCCCGGCCGTCACCCGCCTCGGCGGCCCGGACATCTGCGCCGGTCACCGAACCGCTCTCGATGCGTTCTGTGAGGTCGGCGTCGATAGTCGGCTCGGTTTCCTTGTCGCTGGCATCCGTTTCCTGATCGGTACCCGGCACTGGTTCCGTATCAACCGTTTGCCCGTCATCAGGGGAGTCGGTTTCGTCGTCGGACTCGTCCTCGAGCGTCCCATCAAGTTCGGTGGTATCTGCCGGTCCGTCTTCGGGCACGGCTGCCGGTCCGTCTTCGAGCGCGGCTGCCGGTCCGTCTTCGGGCGAATCGTCGGCCACTGTGTCCGCCGCTGGATCAGCTTCTTCGCTCGAGTCGTCACCTGTCGTGGTCTCGACGGTCTGGAACTCGGTTCTGTCAGCGTCACCGGCGTCATCCGGTGCGTCGTCCGTCTCCGTGGCGGTGTCTCCCGCATCGCTCGAGGTGTCTTCCTCGTCCACCGATGGCTCAACATCGCTACTCGAGCGGGTGACGCGCGCGGATTCCTGCGGTTTGCTATCCGGCTTCGTTTCGTTCAGCGACGAGAGGATGTCGTCGACGCTGGTCTTCGAAACGACGCGTTTTGGGCCGCCGCCGGGCCCATCATGTTTGCGTTCGTCCGTCTTGCCTTTCTCACTGTCTTCGGTGGATTCCCCCGAGGCCTCGTCGGGCGAGTCGGTTGCCCCCTCCGTTACGGACTCGTCGTCGCTCATTGAATCGGTCTGGCGCACGAATGCTAATAAGGTTTCGCCGTCCGGTACCGACTCGAGTTTTTCACCTTCCGGCGATTCGTGGACGTCTCGAGGGCCCAACGACTCCTATCCATCTGCGAGGTCTGGCCTCGAGAGGACGACGTTGATGACGGCACCCAGCAGCAACAGGATGCCGGCGAAGTAGAGCCAGGTGACGAACAGGATGATCGCCCCGAGGACGCCATAGGCCTGATACTGACCGGCGTTTGCGGCGTACACCTGAAAACCGAACTGGAGGACGACCCAGCCGGTCGCGGTAAACATGACGCCAGGGAGGATTTCGACAGGAGTGACATCGATCGGCGGCAGTACGTAGTAGATGGGGATAAATACGAGAACGAGGCCGAACAGCAGTCCGAGCCAGCTCAGGAGTCTCCCAAATGGAACGTGTTCAGCCAGCAACCCGATCGCGATGCCGAGGACGATCATCAACAACAGGGCGAGGACTCCGGCTAACAGGACGGTAATGCCGTCACGAATCTGGGTGGGGAGTGAATCCTTGCCGGCCGCTCCGTACACCCGATCGAACGCGAGACTCAACCCGCGGACGACTTTTAGTGCACCCCACGTCGAGACGAGGAGTGCGACCACCGTTGCCTGTGTGCGTCCAGTCTCTGTCATCAATGCCTCGATCAGGATGTCTTCGCCAGCCTGTGGAAGGAAGTCGCCGGCGAGAACGACGAGCCGTTCAGCGAGTTGCTGGCCACCGATGAGCGAGCCCAGCGCAAGCGCGAGAATCACCATCGGAATTAACGAGACGAACGCGTAGTACGCGAAGCTCGCCGCTAAAAACGAGATTTCGCGGTTTTTGGCCGTCCGAGCGATCGAGATTCCGACCTCGCGGATCTCCTGTGCCGACGGTGTCGACATACTCACGTCATACTCGTGGACTCGACACTGTAAGAGTATTCAAAGCGTGAACAACACATCGCCGTGCCTACGATCGGTTCACCGGAGCGTACAGAAGTTATGCGTCGCGAACACTCGTCCCTCGTCGGAAATATAGATACCGACACCACCGCGGTCCCAGCCGTCGACGTCTTCCTCGAGGATGGCTGCGCGATGATCGGGGGAGTTCATCCACTGGTCGACGATACCGCCGGCGAGTTCTTCGGCCGTCTGGTGTTCGACGGTCTCGCCGTCTGAGGCCCGTTCGACGGGCTGGCCGACGCTCGTTTCGGCGATGTTCTCGCCGTACACCTGACAGTAGTCGGCCACTGCGTGGAAGCGTTCGTGTGGCGACTCGCCGTCGGTATTGATGTGACTGAACTCGCCCGTCTCGTACATATCCCAGCTGTGAGTGCGTGAGACTGAGGCAACGGTACCGTCCCACTCAAGGGGTTCGAGGCCGTGTTCGGCACGCTTCTCGTTGACGATATCGTGAATGTGATCTTCGACCGCATCGGAGGAGACGACCGCTTCATCAGTCTGGTAGGTCGTCTCACCAGGGTCGTCGGGGTCCGTGAGTTCGGGATTTCGGTCGCCAGCGGCGGGAATCTGTGCGTCGTCACCGGTTCCGGTGATGTTCTCTGCGGTTGCCAGTACCTGCGGGCCGACGAGCGCGCCCGCGAGCACCAGCGCGCTGAGTACGCCGATGGCGACGAAGAGTTTGCCAACCTCGAGTGCACCCCTCTCAGTCGCTGTCTCAGTATCTCGACTGCTCGAACCGCTGCGTGAATCACGGTCGCGTATTCCGCTCGAACGGCCACCAGTCCGTTTCATACCCCTACTGATAGCCTGTCTTTCATAAGTCAGTCGGCTTCCCGTGATTGTTCGACCTATCGAGACGTTTCATTTTCCTTCCGGGGGCTGGTCGTTTTCCGCGTGAATGTTTTCGTGAAACCCGATGACGAGCCCCGGAACGACGGCCATAAAGAGGTGTTCCTCAAGCGGGATGCCGCCGATCTCGATGCCGGTTCGAAGCGGGATGTCGAAGACGCCGACCTCGAGGGTGTACCAGTCCCAAAAGTAGGCGATTGGGTACAGTGCGAGGATGGTGACAGCGGCCCGTTTACGGGCACCGGCACGACGCAACAGCACGTAGGCGATTGCACCCCAGAAAATCTCGGTCAAGAGGTAGGTATAGCGTCCGAAAACGCTGATGTCTCGAGCCATATGCCCCACAGGAAACGATCACGTATAGCTACTGGGGCAAACCACGTTGGCGGATCGTGTTTCGGTGCCTGCTCGAGGCTGGCGATACCGTAACCTGTCTGAGTACACAAAATACCGGTGATCCGTTCGAGCGTACAAAAGGTACACGGTCGTGCTGACTGAAGCGGTTGGCGGTATCTTAAATAGTTCCGCGAGAGTAATGCAGAGTGAAACAATGAATATCGCTGATATCGCTACGACGGAGTACATCGAAGTCGACGTTGGAACACGAATGGGGAAGGTTCGTTCGATGTTCGAGAACGGCAATCCTAAGGGACTGATCGTCATCGATGACGGGTCGTACGCTGGCGTTATCAGCGAACGAGAGGTTCTCCAGTCACACGTCGAAGACGACGCCAAAGTCGCGGCACTGATCAAGCCGAGTCGGAATGATCCGTCGCCGAAAGTCGACCGGCACGAAGACGTCCGAGAGGTTGCTCGAATGCTGGTCGAAGGCAACACGAAAGTTGCGCCGGTGTTCGAACACGACGAACTGTGGGGAGTCATTACCGAAGACGACCTGTTGACCGCGGTCATTGAAAATCTCGACGCGATTACGGTTGCAGATATCTACACGGACGACCCGATTCGACTCGCTGAAGACGATGGTATCGGCAAAGCGATCAACCACCTCAGAGAACACGGCATCTCTCGCCTGCCGGTCGTCAACGAGAACGGCTACCTGACGGGCGTCGTGACGACCCACGACATTGCCGACTTCGTCATCCGCGAAAACGATCGTATGACGACCGGTGACCGGGCCGGTGACAACAACCGGATGCTCGATGTCCCGGTGTACGACATCATGAACAGCCCCGTCGTCACGACGACGGCCGGCGCAACCGCTCGAGCGGCCGTCGAAACGATGCTAGAACACGACTACGCCGGTCTCGTGGTCACGCCCGAGGACGACGAGCGCGTTATCGAGGGTGTCGTCACCAAAACGGACGTCCTTCGCGCGCTGACGTTCACCGAAGAAGAACACATGGACGTCCAGATTACGAACATTTCGCTGATGGACACCATCAGCCGCGAATCGATCACCCAGAGCATCGAGGAGGTCGCGGACAAGTACGCCGATATGCAGGTCCAGCACGCACACGTCCGCTTCCACGAGCATAAAGAGAAACTGCGTGGCACCCCGCTCATCCAGTGTCAGATCCGCCTGCGCACCAATAAATCACAGGTCGCTGGCTCCGGTGAGGGCTACGGCGCGGAGAACGCCTTCCGCGTCGCGCTGGACAAACTCGAGCGCAACGTCCTCGAGTTGAAAGGCGTCAGAAGCGACGAGGAGTACCGCGGCCAGTTGCTCCGCAAACTGAACGAACTGTAGTCCGCTTCATTATTTGGCGACTCGAGTCGCCCCCGTCGTTGCCTCGTCTTTTCCGCTGTAGGCTATACCCGCACCTGCAACGTCTTCCCAGCGTACCCGAGAGTCGCCAGATAGGCTACGGAAAAACGGTCAGCGATTACCGGTTCGTCGCTGACAGGGAAGAGACGATAACAAACGCTATGAAACGGGGAAAACCGCCGTTCAATCGTTCAACCGCGCGGGTTCGTCGGCCCCCTCGAGGCCGTCGCCCGTGATACGGAACGTGGCGGACTCGCCGGCGGCTTTCGAGCGGTGTTTGGTCAGCGTCGCCCGCCGATTGCCGCCACGGAACCGGTCGAGACGGACGACGACGCCGGTCCAGTGCTCGAGGGTGTTACCGCCGAGCGGACGGGTGCGGTCGCTGTCGGGGTCGGCGAACACCTGGTTCGTGATGACCACGGCGAGGTCGTGTTTGCGCGCGAGTGAGAGCAAGTGCGTGATCTGGTTGGCGACCTGGCGGAGAGCATCTCCTGCCTCGCCGTCGTCGCCGCGCTCGAGACGATAAAAGCCAGTGGCGCTGTCGAGGACGATCAGGTCGGCGCGCTCGGCGAAGTCGGCCGAATCTCGGACGGCCTCGGCCTGTTCGTCGAAGTCGTAGGCATCCTCGATGACGATGTTCGAAGCGACCGATTCGACGTCGTCGGTTCTGGCCCGCAACAGCTGTTCGAACCGGTCGACGGAGACGCCTTCCGTGTCGATGTAGACGGCAGTGCCCCCGTTCACGGCAGTCTCGACGGCCGCCGACAGCGCGAGATTCGTCTTCCCCGACGCCGGCGGCCCGTACAACTGGGTGACGGCCCCGCGTTCGAATCCACCCTCGAGCAGCGAATCGACCGGTCCACAGCCGGTCGAGATAGCCTCGTCGTTCACGGTCGACCTTTCGCGGGGGTGATGAAAAAGCCCCCGAAAGCGGGTTGTGAGGTGGGTTTGCGTGACTCGAGTGTGGCGACTCGAGGACGAACACACTTTATTCTGCGGAACGCCAAGGAGGGGTGTGATCGTCGTCGCTACAGCCGATTTCGAAGTGTACCACGGGGTCGTCAACGAACTCCGCGACCGCGGAGCGACGTTTACGACGGTCGAACCCGACGACGACCTTCCTGAATCGACGACGGTGATCGTCACTGGGGCCGAACACGCTGATTCGTTCGCGGTCGAAGCGGTGCCGGTGATCGTGGCCGATCCCGACGCGGTTCGGGCGGCCGTCGATGAAGCGCTGGCGACCGTTCGGGGTGGCGGCGGCCGTACGATTATCGGGGTCGACCCCGGCCGGAACCCCGGCATCGCCGTGCTGGCAGGCGAGACCGTCGTCGCCGCTTTTCACGTGCCGATTGGCGACGCCGTCGACGTCATCCACCGTGAGGTGCGCGAGGGAGATCCGGTTGACCCGGTGGTTCGCGTGGGCGATGGCTCTCGCCTCGAAGGGGCAAAACTCGTCTCCGATCTGGAGGACGTCCGCGTCGAACTGGTTGACGAGACGGGGACCACGCCCTACCTCGGTACCGGTGCGCGTGGGATGGGTGACGTGCTTGCCGCGGTCAATATCGCCCGCCTCGAGGGCGAACCGATCGAGACACGGGAAATCGAGCCGACGGCAGGCGAGTTACAGGTCATCAAAGACCGATCACGCGAATACAGCGAGACCAACCGGGCCATCGACGAAGCGCTGGCGCGGCGGGTTGCCAGCGGCGAGTTGACGGTGCCGGAGGCGCTCGAGATTCACCGGAACGGGGACGAGGAGTAGCGCCATTTTCGGCCGGTAATCTCCTCCTCACCGTTTGAAAATAGCTATGTTGATTCGTCCTGCCCGTAGGATTCGAACTTCGTCAGCACTGTCTCGAGCTGTGCGTCGGTGAGTGTCTGGGGCTCGAGACCGGCGGCGCGTGCTTCCAGGTAGAGGCGGGCCAGACTCTCGACGTGAACAGTGTTCTCGAGGGCGGTCTCGAGGTCCGGGCCGGTGACGACGAGGCCGTGGTTTTCGATAAATGCGGCGGTCGTCTCGGCTCGCGCCATCGCGTCGACGATGTTCGCGGCGAGTTCGTCGGTCCCGTAGGGGGCGTACTCGGCGACGGGAACGGATTTCCCGACCGCGACGATCATGTAGTGAATCGGCGGCAGCGGTTCGTTGGCGATCGCCAGCGCCGTCGACCACGGGGAGTGCGTGTGGACGATTGCGCCAACGGGGTCGCGTCGGTAGATGGCGGCGTGCATCGGCACCTCGCTGCTCGGGAGCATGTTACCGTCGCGATGGTCGCCATCGACGCCGACGACGGGCACGTCGGGCACGTCGAAGGAATCGTAGGCGACGCCCGTGGGCGTAACGGCGAAGGCGTCGCCCGCACGGACGCTGAGGTTGCCGGTTCGACCTGGGGTCAACGTCGCGAGATCACTCGCCCGGTCGACGACCTGTCGGCGCTGGGTCTCGAGGATCATCGTACCAGATCAGTTAGCTCGCCGAACGCTTGTAGGTGGTGGTCGGGGGTTTCGTGTGGGGATAGAGCGGCCACGTCGGGGTCGTCACCTGCACAGTACAGCACCGACTCGAGCCCGATTGCGTTCGCGCCGACGATATCGGCCGGGATGGAATCGCCGACGACCATCGCCCGCGAGGGTGGACACTCGAGGCGAGCGAGCGGGAGCGTGAACATGACCGAAGCGGGCTTTTCCTGGCCGGCTTCCTCGGAGGTGAGGACGAAGTCGAACGCGTGCTCGAGCCCCAGCGCCGTGAGTTTGCGAAGCTGGATTCGCGTCGTCAGGTTGGTGATGATCGCAAGCGAGATGCCGTCCTCCCGGAGTGTTTCGAGCGTTGCCTGCACGTCGTGCTCGAGGGTCATTGCCTCGAGATAGCCGTCCCAGTAGGCGTCGGCGAGTGCGAGCGTGTCTTCGGGCTGTGGCTCACCGGTTTCCGCCTCGAGCGCGTGTTTGAAGTACAGTAGTCGGTGGTGGGAGGCCGCGGTACCGGCGACGTCGCGTTTGGCCCCGTGACGGCCGCGTTGATAGAACGCTTCGAAGGTATCCGGGTTTGCGGCGAATTCGTAACCGCGATCGCCCGCAGCCGTTCGGGCAGCGGCTTTGCCGGCCTCGTTACAGGGCGCGTAGGGATAGAGCGTGTCGTCGAGGTCGAACAGGACGGCGTCGACGGTCATAGGTGACGATAACGGGCGAGTCACAAACCGGTATCGGTCGTTGTACCGACGAGGGGGTACTCTCCCCATGTCAATAGAACACACATCGCCGCTCATACCAAGGGTTAGGACCCCTCGAGTCCACACCTCTTTCATGATTCGTATTGGACTCGTGTGTGTCCAGAACGCCGGTCGCAGCCAGATGGCCACAGTATATGCCGAGGCCGAACGCGAGGCGCGAGGGCTCGAATCGCAGGTCGAAATCGTCTCCGGCGGCACCCATCCAGCCGATTCGGTTCACGACATCGTCGTCGAGGCGATGGCCGAAGAAGGGTTTGACCTGACGGACCGAACCCCGGGGTCGGTCACCGACGCAGAACTCGAGGCCTGTGACGTCGTCGCGACGATGGGTTGTTCGACGCTCGACCTCGACGCCGAGACCGACATTCGGGACTGGGACCTCGAGGACCCACACGGCAAGGACCTCGAGACGGTCCACGAAATTCGTGATGCAATCCACGGACGGGTACGGGCGTTGTTCGACGAACTCGAGGCTGGCCTCAACGCGCAATAATCGGCGCTACGGAGGACATTGTAACACCCTGAAGGGAGCACACGCCGTACCGCCTGTCAATCCGCTATTTTTCAGAGGTCGTCGCCGTAGCGACTCTCCCACAGACGCAGGTAAGTGAAAAGCGGGGCCAGCGCCATCGCGGCTTCGGTCGGTCGGTACTCGACGCGTGGCGGCATCTCGTCGTAGGACTCACGCTCGAGCAAGCCGGCCCCGGTAAACTCGGAGAGTCTGGCCGAGAGCGTACTCGGGGCTGCACCGATTTCTTCCTCGAGTTCAGAGAACCGTCGAGAGTCAGGGGTGGTTGCGACCGCTCGTAACACGGAGAGTGCGTGACGGCGCTCGAGCAGTTCGAGCAGGTCGGGTGACTCCTCAGTTTCGAGGTCGGAATCGACTTGGTCTGCCGCCTCGAGGGCGTCTTCGGAGGGTGCCTCGAGCAGTGCCTCGAGGGCGTCGGACACGGAGTTCGGTTGTGCCATACGGCTTACTACGTTCTCGAGAGTCAAATACTTCGCGCTCCATAGCTCGCGCTAAAGAGCGACGACCCGGTCAAACTGAAGTCAGGGAGCCAACCGGAGCATCCGTTCGCGCTCGAGCACGCTCGATACCATCGGTACCGGCGGCGATCAGGGCGAAGACGCCGGCGGTTTCGCCCCCAGCGGTGTCGACGATATCCAGGAGGAGTTCCTGGGTTTCGCCTGAGCGAATCAGGTCGTCGACGATGAGGACGCTGTCGCCTTCGTCGATGGCCGAGGCGGGCAGATAGTAGGTGAGTTCGATACCGGACTCGAGGCGTTCGCGGGCTTCGACGAACTCCTCGACGGCAGTCTCTTTGCGCTTTTTCGCGTAGGCACAGCGGGTCCCGTAGTAACTTGCGAGTGCGGAGGCGAGGGTGATGCCGTCGGTCGCGGCCGTGAGCACGACGTCGGGGCGACCGAAGTCGAACGCGTCGGCGACCACGGGGGCCACGAGGTCGAGAAACGGCTGATCGAAGACAGCACCGGAGTTATCCACGTAGCCGTCCTCGTCGACCCGAATGCGGGCCTCGAGTTCGATGACGAGCGCTTCCCGGCCCACGTCCTCGACGACGGTTCGGGCGCGTTCGGTGCCGGGGAGGACGTGGCCGTTGACGTACCGGTTGAGGTCGCCGGCAGGGAGGTCGGTCCGCTTGGCGAGTTCGTCGTATGTGCGGGTTTCTTTGAGCATACACAGCACGTCGACGGCCCTGAGCTGGAGTGCGGCTTTTTCGGCGCGGTTCATACCTCGCCTGTCACGACTGTGTAAGTATGAACATATCGATGCGGATACAGTCGAGAATATCCACGGATATGGTCACCGTCGAACCGGAACGTAATTCACGCCGTGTTGGGTAATACCAGGTGTGAACGGCGATGAAGAAAAGACTGGTGGACCTCAACCACGCGTTCAGCTAGCGTTTTTCGGCCTCATCGTCGTGAATATCTTTCCGCTGGTCGGCGTTTTCGTCGCCGGGTGGAGTGTCGGCGCGCTACTCTTGCTCTACTGGTTCGAGACCGCTATCGTCGGTCTGACGACGGCCGTACAGATGCGATTTGCCAATGGGCCACTTGAGAATGCGGATATCGCTCAATCGGCAGCGGAGATCGACGCCTCGAGTCGCCGGCGCTCGCGAAATCGACGTGAAGCCGGTGGCTTTCTCTTCCAGCACTTTGGCTTCTGGGTTGCCCACGGCCTGGTGCTCTGGCTGTTTTTCCTGGTTCCCGACTGGGCAGCCGTGACCGCTTCCCTCGAGTCGTGGTTCTGGCTCGCACTCGGGGCATTCACGCTCAATTATCTCTTCACGACCGGCCACGAGTACGTCTTCCTGGGGGCGTATCGAACGGCTGTCCCCGATGGAGTAACTGGGTACGCCTATCGTCGCCTCTGGTTCATGCACCTGGTCGTGACGCTGGGCGTCGTGTTCGTCGTCCTGTTGCACTCGACGCTCCCCGGATTGATCTTGCTGGTACTGTTAAAACTCGGTGCCGACCTCCGGGAGTTCATGATCGAACATCGACCCGAACGGCGGCCACAGCCAGCCTGATACGGTTTACTCGGCCAGCAGGCCGACTATTATAGTGGCCAGTGAAACGATTTACACACGTATCGCAACGCCGTCGTGCGATAGGGTGTGCAATGACTTTCGCTGGCTACTATAGCTCGAGGCAGGCTTACTCGGCCAGGAAATCCGGCTCCGGGCGCTTCTCGTCGCGTTCGGCCTCGAGGTGGGCTTTGAACGCCTCGATATCGACGTCGTACTCCTGGTCTTCGAAGCGGTCGCGAACCGAGATGTTGCCGGCTTCTTCCTCGTTGTCGCCGACGATGATCTGGTAGGGGACTCGGTCGTCGTGGGCGGCCCGAATTTTGCGCTCGAGGGTGCTGTCGCGGCCGTCGACCTCGACGCGGAACTCGTCGAACTCGTTTTTCACGCGGTGGGCGTAGCCCAGGTTCGCATCAGAGATGGGGAGGATGCGCACCTGTTCGGGGGCGAGCCAGAACGGGAAGTTGCCCTCGTAGTGCTCGATGAGCATCATGAAGAACCGTTCGTAGCTGCCATAGAGCGCGCGGTGAATCATCACGGGTTTGTGCGTGTCGTTGTCCTCGCCGACGTAATCGAGGTCGAAGCGCTCGGGCATGTTGAAATCCAACTGGACCGTCGGGCCGTCCCAGCTACGCCCGATAGCGTCTTTGAACGCGTAGTCGATTTTCGGCCCGTAAAAGGCTCCGTCCCCGGCCTCGAGATCGTAGTCGACGTTGCGTTTCTCGAGGACGGACTCGAGTTGGGCTTCCGCTTTCTCCCAGATTTCGTCGCTACCGACGCTCTTGTCGGGGCGGGTCGCCAGCGCGATCTCGTACTCGAGGTCGAACGTCGAGAGCACCGTATCGATACTATCCATGATGGCCTCGACCTCGCGTTCGATCTGGTCGGGGCGGACGAACAGGTGGCCGTCGTCGATGGTGAACGACCAGACGCGTGAGAGTCCCGATAGTTCGCCGCGTTGCTCCTTACGGTAGACCTTCCCGTTTTCGGCGTAGCGAACGGGTAGGTCACGGTAACTCCAGGAGTGGTCCTGGAAGATGGCGGCGTGGCCGGGACAGTTCATCGGCTTCAGGCCGAACTCGTCGTCGCCCACGTCGAAGATGAACATGTCGTCTTGATAGTTCTCGTAGTGACCCGAGCGGTGCCAGAGTTCGGTCTTGAAGACGTGTGGCGTCTCGACGTAGTCGTAGCCCGAGTCCTCGTTCAGGTCCTCGACGAAGCGCTCGAGTTCCCGGAGAATCGTCTTTCCGGGCGGGTGATACAGCGGGAGGCCCGGTCCCGTGACGTCCTGAATCGAGAACAGGTCCATCTCCGAACCGATCTTGCGGTGGTCGCGCTCTTTGGCTTCCTCGCGGCGTTCGAGGTAGGCCTCGAGGTCGCTTTCGTCCTCGAACGCGGTACCGTAAATTCGGGTCTGCATCGGGTTCTCCTCATCGCCACGCCAGTACGCACCGGCGATCTCGAGCAGTTTGACGACGCCAACCTCGCCCGTCGATTCGACGTGCGGGCCGGCACAGAGGTCCTCCCACTGGCCCTGGCTGTAGAAGGTGACCTGCTCGCCCTCATCGGCGAGTTCCTCGAGCAACTCGAGTTTGTAGGGTTCGTCGGCCAGTCGCTCCTCGGCGTCTTCGACGGACACTTCCTCGCGCTCGATGTCGTAGTCGGCTTCGATGATGGCCTCGATTTCGTCCTCGAGCGCGTCGAAGTCGCTCTCTTCGACGTCCAGATTGTCGAAGTCGTAGTAAAAGCCCTCCTCGGTCGGTGGGCCGATGGCGAGTTCCACATCCTCGAAGTGACGCTCGACGGCCTGGGCGAGACAGTGCGCTGCTGAGTGTCGGAGCACCTCGAGGTACTCGTCTGACTGGTCGGTGACGATCTCGAGTCGCGCCTCATCGTAGACGGGGGCCTCTTTGGCGACGAGTTCGCCGTCGAGTTTGCCGGCGATCGTGTCCCGGCCGAGGCCGGGGCCGATCTCGTAGGCGCAGTCCTCGACGGTGGTGTCGGCGGAGACCTCGAGTTCGGAGCCATCCGGGAGGATGACCGTAATCGGTGACTGTTCGGCGTCGGATTGGGATTCAGATTCTGACATGCTGGCTGTGTGGTGGCTGTCCGGAGACAGCATTGGCTGGTTGGTGAAAACGGTTCGAAACGGCAGGAAGTAGGTGGGTTTTAAAAGCGGGCGGACGGCCCTGTAAAGTAGACACCTACCATCGTGTCTCGAGGTAGTCTCGAGTAGAATAAAAACGTTGTGATGGTGTGTTCCGAGAACACGACGTTTAAGGCCGGTCGCACGGAAGCCGCCAACATGGTACTGAAAGAGTCCGAGTCCGAACTCGAGGCTGGCGATGTCGCCCCCAGTTTCGAACTCGAGGGCGCAGACGGGGAGACGTACACGCTCGAATCCTTCGAGGATAACGAGGCCCTGTTGGTCGTCTTTACCTGCAACCACTGCCCGTACGCGAAGGCGAAGTTCGACTTGCTGAACGAACTGGCCGCAGAGCACGAGGACGTCGCCGTCGTCGGTATCAACCCCAACGACGCCGAGGAGTACCCCGAGGACTCCTTCGAGAACATGCAGGAACTTGTCGAGGACGGCACCATCGCCTACGACGCCTATCTGTACGACAACACGCAGGCCGTCGCTACGGCTTACGGTGCCGTCTGTACGCCCGACCCGTTCCTGTTCGAAAACGACGGTGAGGAGTTCCGACTGGTGTACCAGGGTCGACTCGACGACGCCCTCGACCCCGACGATGAGGCGACGCGCTTTCACATCCGGGAGGCCATCGACGCCGTCCTCGCGGGCGAAGACGTCGACCTCGAGTGGGAGCCCTCACAGGGCTGTTCGATAAAGTGGAAAGATAGCTGAGGGCGACTATTTTCCGACGGCACGACGGTACTGCACGGGCCAGTCGGGACCGTTCTCCTCGAGGCCGAGTTCGTCAGCCCAGCGAAGGGGGAAGTATGGGTCGCGCAGGAACTCTCGAGCGACCAGCACGAGGTCGGCCCGGCCATTGCGAACGAGGGCGTCGGCCTGTTCGGGCTGGGTGATACCGCCGACGGCACCGACCGCGACCGCGTCGCCGACGGCGTCTTGAATCCCTTCTGCTAGCGGCACCTGATAGTTCGGCCCCGAGGGGCCTTCCTGGTCGGGGTGAATCCCGCCGGAACTGACGTCGATCAGGTCGACGCCCAGGTCGACGAGGTCGCTGGCGAGGCGTTTCGACCCCTCGAGGTCCCAGGACTCTCGCTCGGGGAGCCAATCCGTGCCGGAAATCCGAACGAACACGGGTTTGTCGTCGGGCCAGACCTCCCGCACTGCTTCGGTCACCTCGCGAACGATTCGGGTCCGGTTCTCGTAGCTTCCACCGTAGTCGTCCTCGCGGCGGTTGGTAACCGGCGAGAGGAACTGATGCAGCAGGTAGCCGTGGGCGGCGTGGACCTCCGCGACCTCGAAGCCCGCTTCGAGTGAGCGTTCTGCACTCGAGCGGAACGACCCGATAACGGATTCGATATCAGCCGTCGTCGCCCGGCGCATGGACTCGGGTTCGTGCTCGAAGGGGTACGCCTCGGGCGAGGGCGAGAGTACCTCCCAGCCGCCCTCGGATTCCCGTACCGGACGGTTCCCTTCCCAGGGCTGGTTCTTGCTCGCCTTGTGGCCTGCGTGGGCGAGTTGAATCGCCGGAACCGCCTCCTGGTCTTTCATGAACGCCGTGATCGGCTCGAGCGCCCGGACATGTTCGTCACTCCAGATGCCGAGGTCGTGGGTCGAGATGCGCCCACGAGGTTCGACGGCCGTGGCTTCGGCCATCACGAGGCCCGCCCCGCCCACGGCACGGCTTCCGAGGTGAACGCGGTGCCACTCGCGGGCCAGCCCGTCCGTCGGCGAGGAGTACTGACACATCGGGGAGACGGCGATGCGGTTCGGAATCTCGAGGTCGCGTAGGACAAGCGGCGAGAACAGATCGGTCATTGACGACCGTTTCGTCTCGAGGGGCAAAACCAACGCGACAACCGAGGCGTTTGCCGGAACTCGGCAAGCTATCTACTACAATATTACTATCTTATACTATTTATTCAATATCAATGCCTCAAATTACTCTCTGATAGGGTTTGTGTCATCTCTTTCTGGTCAGTGACGAACTGGCTCGGTCGCTGACCGGTACCGACTGACAACGACCACTATGAGACCAACAGGATAATCGCCTCGCTCGAGTAACCGTCGATATGGCCTGGAATCTACAGGAGACGTTCGATACCGACAGCCCGATTCTCGGCATGATTCACTTGCCCGCGTTGCCCGGTTCCCCCGGCTACGACGGGACCAGGGGGAGGATTCGCACGCACGTCCTCGAGGACGCGGCGGCCCTCGAGGCCGGCGGGGTGGACGGCATCGTGGTCGAGAACTTCGGAGATGCACCGTTCTATTCCGACTCGGTTCCAAAACACACCGTCGCGGCAATGAGCGCCATCGCGACCACGTTGACCAGCGCGGTCGACGTTCCCGTCGGCATCAACGTCCTCAGAAACGACGCCGAAGCCGCGCTTTCGATTGCGGCGGCGGCCGGCGCGTCGTTCATCAGAGTGAACGTGCACGTCGGGGCCGCCGCGACCGACCAGGGCGTCCTCGAGGGACAGGCCCACGAGACGCTTCGACTTCGCGACCGACTCGAGGCCGACGTGGGGATTCTGGCGGACGTGCACGTCAAACACGCGACGCCGGTCGGCGATGCGAGCCTCGAGCGAACGGCGCTGGAAACCGCCGAACGCGGGCGAGCGGACGGGCTCATCGTCTCCGGGAGCGGGACGGGCCAAAAGACTGGGCTCAAAGATATCGAACGCGTGACGACGGCGCTCGAGGGCCTCGAACGGGACGTTCCCGTCTTCGTCGGAAGCGGAGTCACCGCCGAGACGGTCGGCGACTGTTTTGCGGCCGGGGCGACCGGCGCTATCGTCGGCACCGCACTCAAAACAGGTGGCAAGACGACGAACCGGGTCTCGAGCGAACGCGTCGAAGCGGTGTGTGAGGCGGCGCGGGCGGCCGCCGGAGAAACGGACGGCTAACGGGGGCTTCGGTCAGGTCTGCCAGGCGAGTGAAAAGCTGGTTTCAGAGCGAATCCAGGCGTCGTCGTTTTCTGGATCGTAAATCGTGGTTGCACCGTCTTCGGTTTTTTGTGTAACAGGGCGCGTTTTCATGTGACCCAATATCCTGATTCAGCGAGGCTGCTGACTTAAATCTTGGCGTGTTATTGAGTCTCCTTTATACGTGATTTCAAAAGATACCAGAAGGTTGAACGGTGGGTGGCTCCTCGAGCATTTTTGACCTGCAACGAAGGTGCGTTCGAGAGACACGAAAGCGACGACTCGGACTGACGATGACCGTTCAGTATCGGCAGTTCGGTGGCGGTCATCGGGAACAAGTCGCCTGTCACTCGGGAACGGCACCGACACGGTCCGGTGTCCGTGTTCTATAGTGGCCAGTGAAAGTCATTGCACACTCTATCGCAAGATTCCGTCGCGTTAGGTGTGTAAACCGTTTCACTGTCTACTATAGTTTCTCGAGTCTCGAGGAAAAACTGTCGAGAAGGGGTACAGCAGCCCGGATCAGTCCGCTGGTTTCTCGCGGGCTGGCGCTGGTGGGTGGAGTTCGATACCCACGTCATCCGGCGTCATCACGTCCGGAAGGTCCTCGTCGCGGTCGCCGGTGACGTCCGCAAGAATCTCCGTGATGTAGGCGTTGAACAGGTCGGGATGCTCGCTCATCGGGAAGTGACCGATTTCGGCCATCTCGATGGCGGTTGCGCCCTCACCAATGCCCTCTGCGGTCTGTCGCCCGTCTTCGGGCGTCGTCAGGTAATCGTACTCGCCGTTGACGATGTACAGCGGGCACTCCTGGGCGTTGACTTGGTCGAGTTTGTCCCGGTAATCGTGATCGACGGAGTAGTAGTACAGATCGCCTTTGAACACGCCCGTCGCCCCCTGCTCGTAGAGATACATCGTCTCTCGGCGGGCCTGTTCGGGGCTTTGCGGTGCCATCAACCCCCAGCAGGCGTAGGCGTTTACCTCAGTGGTGTTCACCTGCGGGTGGTCCAGCCAGTCGATGTAGAAGCCGGGACTGTGAGCCCCGCACTCGAGGCCGATCAGTGCGCGGAACCGGTCCGGATACCAGTCGGCCAGCTCGAGACAGATGTTCCCGCCCATGCTCGAGCCCATGTAGATGGGGTCCTCGAGGTCCATCGCGTCGGCGATACCGACAAGGGTTTCGGTGAACCGCTTTGCGGTCATGGTGTAGTCTTCGGTCCACCACTGCTGTGTCGTCGGCGGCACGGATTTGCCGTGGAACGGCAGGTCGTGGGCGATGATGCGAAAGTCCTCGGTCAGGTTCTCGTCAGTCAGAAGGTGTCGCCACTCCTGACAGTTGTTCCCCGCGGTGTGCTGACAGAGCAGCGGGATGCCGTCTTCGGGACCGTTCTCTTCGACGTACACGCGGTGGTTGACGCCCTCGATTTCGACGTGGACGTATTTGCCCGTGATCGGTTCGACGTCGCCGTGTTGGTGTGTCTCCGTCATCTATGTCCCTCCGTTGTTGTGTGCCACGCGCATCAGGTCGAGCGTTCGCTGGAACGCCCGAAGGTTCTGGAAGATGCGCTTGTTGTCGCCGGTCAACTGGAGGTGTCCATCCTCGTTGCGAACCGCACTGCGATAGTGCGAGGCGATGATCTCGTGGTTGAACGCTGGCGGCGTCTCCTGAACGAACTCCTCCCAGGCTTCGCGGTCGCCCTCGACCCCGAACGACCACTGGTGGTTCATCGTCGGGTTGGGTGTGATGTCACTGATCTGTCCGCCATCCATCCTAATCAGGACGCGTTCGTCACCGATGTCGATGTAGAAGTTTTCGTTGAACTTGTCGTGCCCTCGCACTTTCATCTCGTCGTCGTCGTTCACGGTCTCCTTGAACGATTCCCACCATTCGTGGGTGGCAAAGCTGGTTTCTGTCACTGTATCACCGGCAGCAACTCCACCGAGGCCGTATATGAAGCTGATACACGCTGGCGTTATATGTCGCCCTGGGTGGGCCAGAAAATCGTGCCGAATAAATCGAAGATTACCATCCCTCGAGGCGCCTTGTAACGATCGTTCGGTGTGTCTACTGGCCGCGGTAGTCACGTCGTACGGTTACTGTTCGCTTGCGTCGACGGCCCTGGCATCAGTCCCGTCGTCGGTATCGGCAGTTGACAGCAACGTCGAGATCCGCGCGTTTTCTTTGACTCTGAGGCCGCCAGCCGGAACCGACAGCGGCAACAGGGGCAGATGCGAGGCGACGTGGACGGTCGGGTGCGAGCCACCTCGAGCCAGCAGTTCGTTTCGCGGCTGGATAACGAGCGGTTCGTCCCCGCCGGTCAGGAACTCGTTGTACTGGACGACGTACTGGCCGCCCTCGAGGTCCCACCACTCGTACTCGTCGTCGGGATTTCGTGGCTCGGTTTCTACGGGCTCGAGGTCGGCATCCTCGAGTTCGTCGCCGCCGAAATCCAGTCGTCCGGGGCCGGCGACCTCGTAGATGGCGCTGACCGTCAGGTCGACGCCGTGGTCGTGGACTTGCGTCGGTTCGTACACCAGGTTGTCGACGTAGGGAAGGACGTCGTTTTCGACGGACATACTGGTCGAAAATGGTGCCGGGAGGGCAAAAAGCGTGGTGTCTCGAGTGGCGTGCTGTCCAGCGGCGACTGCAGGGACTGATACGGTGTACTGTATTCTCTTCCCGGTGATTGCCGACCCGGTATGGGCAATCACCGGTAAAACGTTACAGTAGGCCGTATGAGAGGGGCTCTTGTATTGGAGCCAGTGAACGTCATTGCACACCCTCTCCCAAGATGACGTCGCGGTCGGTGTGTCAATCGTTTCACTGGCTACTATAGTCCGTGCCACCGAACGCAAACCCCGTATCGAGCGCTCGACGGAACAGTGTCACAACAGTCCCTCTGATACGTCGTCCGGACGAAACTGCCTCGGTGTGGATCGCCTGTGACACAACACACATCGCCCTGGCCGACGAGACGCGGGTATGGATATCGACGCGGAACGATTACGGGCCGACCTCGAGGCCTCCGGCAAGATTGGAGAAGTTGACGCGTCCGAGGGCTGGGGGCGAACGGTGCTCACGGGCAGCGAAGCCAATCGGCAGGCTCGAGATCGGTTCGTCGAGCGACTCGAGGCCGCCGAACTGGCCGTTAGTGTCGACGCCGTCGGCAACGTGACCGGGACCTGGACGCCCGCCAGCGCCGACCGGGAGGCCGGAGCGGTCGCCGCCGGCAGTCATCTCGATTCGGTCCCCGAGGGCGGTATCTTCGATGGGCCGCTGGGCGTTTACGCTGCCCTCGAAGCCGTTCGCTCGTTACAGGAGTCTGGATTCGAACCCGCCCGGCCGCTTACCGTCGTCTCGTTCACCGAAGAGGAGGGGTCGACGTTCTCGGGCGGATTGCTCGGCTCATCGGTTGCCACTGGCCAGCGCTCGGTCGAAGACGCCCTGGCCCTGTCCGACGGCGGCGCGCTGAGCGACGGCGGTGAGAACCAGGGCAACGAACGAACGCTCGAGGACGCCCTCGAAACGATCGGCTACCGTGGCGAGGGTCGACTCGACGCGAGCGAGTGGGAGGCCTTTCTTGAGGTTCACGTCGAGCAAGACACCGTGCTCGAAACGCGAGGGGTCCCTGTCGGCATCGTCACCGATATTACGGGTATCTCACACTCGAGCGTCCGAATACGCGGCGAGGCCAACCACGCTGGCACGACCGCGATGGGCGAGCGGACCGACGCGCTCGCGGCCGCCAGCGAGTTCGTGCTGGAACTCGAGGCTGCGGGCAACCGTGCCGCCGAAGCCGGCGATAACACTGCGGTCGCGACGGTCGGCAAGTGCACCGTTCGTCCGAACGCGACGAACGTGATTCCCGGCGCGGTTGACCTCGGTGTCGACGTGCGAGACGTCGACGGCAAAGTCATGCGCGAGTTGCTCGGTGAGGCCGAGACGTTCCTCGAGGACATCGAGGTCGAACGCGGCGTGGAAACGACGGTCGAACGCCACCTCGAGGTCGAGCCAGCCCCGATGAGCGAGCGCTGTCGGCAGGCACTCGAGTTTGGAGCAGCAGATATGGATATCGACTCGCTGGACCTCCATTCCGGGGCAGCTCACGACGCGATGCACGTCGCCCGCGTCACCGATACGGGGATGCTCTTTTCGCCCTCACGTGGGGGCTACTCCCACAGCCCGCTCGAGTGGACCGACTGGGCGGACTGTGCAACGGCAACGCGGGTGCTCGCGGCGGCGATGAAACGGCTCTCGAGTGAGGCGTAAAACTCGTCTCCCGAAACAACCTCGCTTTCTCAGTAGACGTACTCGTCTTCCCGCAACTGAACGTACCGACCCTTTCGATATTTGAATTTCCGTTTTTTGTACGCGCCGAGAATCTTCGTCGCGCCGACACCGGCGCTGTATTTCTTCCCGAGAATGGATCCCTCGTCGCTCGAGCTCTGCATGCCACTGACGACGTCGAACGCCCGGTCCCAGTCGTCCGGTTCGTAGTCTTTGACGATATCGGCGAAGGCGATGTTCCGCAGGAGTTCGTCACCGATTGCGCGCTTCCAGACCTCGTTGTAGTGTTCGAGGCCGTCAGTCGCTGCGAGGCGCCCCGCGATTTTGCCCGAGCGAACGGCGACGTGGTAGCCGCCTTCGTGGAACGCCGAGGTGGTCCCCATTGCACCGCCGGCGACGGCGATGTTCGCCCCCACCGGCGAATCGATGGGTCGCGTCGAGGAGATGGGATAGGTTTCAGTGCCCTTCGACTTCCCGCGGTCTTCGACGAGGGGAATGTCTTCTTCGATGTCGTACTCGTCGCCGTACTCGAGTTCGAGCAGGCGGCGGATGTACTCGCCACCCTGTGGAATGCGGTCGTCGCTCGGCTTCAGGAGTTTGTAGGATTCGGGGTGGGCGACGTCCTCGAGGTCCATCCCGATGGGCATCGTCAGGCCGACGCGGGCGACTGTACCGTCGTTGGGGAAAATCCACGGATAGGCGGTTTCGCCGGGCATGTAGCCCCACCAGAACTTGAGGGTGTCTTCGAACTCCGCGAACAGTTCCTCGGGGAACTCGCGATACTCCTGGTAAGCGATGTGGTTCGCTTTCGGTGGCGAGAGATGGTCGGAGACGCTTTTTCCCACCGGCAGGAACTGATCCAGGGCGTTCAGCGTGATCCGACGTTGTGGGCCGTCGGCCAGCACGACGTGGGTCGCCTCGAGTTTGTCGCCGTTTGCGAGCGTCAGGATGTGGCTCGTCTCGACGCCCGAGAGGTCGGTCTCGAGGTCCTTGACGCCTGTCCCGACGCGCAGGTCGGCTCCGGCATCGCTTGCCCGCTCGTGGAGCCAGTCGTCCATTCGGGCGCGGTGGAAGGTGTAGCCGAACTTCGGATAGCTGGCTTCGATGCCAGTGGTCTCGAGGCGGACGCGACTCGAGGGGCCGATGAACTCGGTTCCCTCGAGTTCCCGGTGGATGACCTCGTCGGGAATCTCCTCGTAATCGAAGTCCATGATGTCGATCCAGTAGTCGAGCATCCCCGCGGCATCGGTCGAATCGGGTCCGAGTCCCTCGCGGTCTTCGCGGGGGACGCCCTGCTCGAAGAGGACGGTTTCGGCACCGTGGGCCGCGGCGTGCTCGGCGGCGGATGCGCCGGCCGGGCCACCGCCGACGATGGCGACGTCAACGTGTTCCATATGCCGTTGGGACTCAGCGACCCCTATTAAAGTGCCTGAAAATCATCGCGGCGTGAAAGAACGGCGGCAGGGTCGGGTTGTGCTCGTTCGACGGGATATGGCTTCAACCATGGGTAGCCATGATATCGACCGCATTCCCACACGGTCATTGGTATGACCACTGGGCCTCGAGGCCACACCCTCAAGATGCTTCGAGCCCTTTCTATGGCCATGAGCGACACTGCCACATCCGACCGCGATGAACCAGTCAACCGACCCGTAGCCCTCGAAAACGAGGCCGACCTCGAGGCGTTCGTCGACGAGCACTCGGTCGTCTTGCTCGAGTTTTACACCGACGGCTGTGGCATCTGTGCGTCGATGGAGCCGGTTATCACCGGCATCGCCAAATCGACCGACGTCGCGGTGGGAACGATCAACCCACGGGACGACCCACCCCTGATCGAGCGATTCGACGTCCGAAGCGTTCCACTCTTCGTCCTGTTCGAAAACGGTGACGTGGTCGCGAGGCGGGCCGATGGGTTCATTCCGGGTGAGGAGCTACGCGAGTGGCTCGAACAGGGTCTCTCTGCCTGACGGCGTTCGTAGTGCCACTGTCTACCGAACCACGGTCACCGGTATCGGGGCCCGACGAACCACCTTCTCGGCCACACTCCCCAGCAGCACTCGTGAGACGCCCTGACGACCGTGGCTCCCGATGATGATGTGGTCGATGTCGTTCTCGGCGGCGAAGTCGACGATCTCTCGAGCCGGAGAACCGACGGCGGTTTCGACCCGGAACTCGACACCGGATTCGTCCAGGAGGCTCCGCAATTCTGTGGACACATCGGGTGCCGCTTCGGCCTCGTCGAACTGTTCTCGCAGGAGGTTGAACCCCGCGCTCGTGTAGCCCTCAGCGAGTTCGATGACGCGAAGCAGGACCAGTTCGGCGTCGGGATAGGTCTCAGCTGCGTGTCGAACCGCCTGGTGTGCGGGCGTCGAACCGTCGTAGGGGACGAGGATTGCCATACTGAATCTGGACGCCGAGTCGAGAAAAAAGTGTGGTTCCGCCTGGCCTCGCCGACGATCGCCGAGTACAGACTCGAGAGACGGTATTTTCTCGAGAGACAGTATGTCATTCTTGTATCACGCTCACCGCTCGAGTCAAGTCCATCCAACAGTCCTGCGCTGTTCCGTACTGGCGGATGATTTCCGACCAGATGATATCACTTCAAAATGGCAGATCTATCATTTGATAACTGGTACTTTTTGGGTTTGGTACTTCTTAGAGTGACCCAGAACATCCCTTGCCTGACTCACTCCTCACGTCGTTGATTCGGTGCCGTGGTTTTCTTTCGTGTGCGACGGTCGGTTTTGTGTGCCCAGGTTGCACCGAAGCCGGCACCGACGAAGAGCCCAGCAACGAGACCGATCCCACCAGCTACGGCTGCACCGAACATACCGGTGAGAAATGCAAGGCTAGCAACGACCGTATCCTTGTAATCCATACACCAGCGTTCGGATTGGCGGGTAATAATTCACTCGCCTATCAGACAAATACACTATTTAGAACTGATATGGTACAAATATAATTACTGATATGATAGCTTGAGGTCCAGCACACGCTCGAGCAATCCATCGTCGTACAACTCGGTCGTCTGTTCGGGTCGAGTTCCGTGGACCGTTCGCACCGTTACGACGGTGTTACGGAAGTTCTTGAACGTCGCTTCGTCGACCATCTGACCGTCGATGGTCACCGCACCCGTGCCCTCGGCTTTGGCCGCGTTGAACTGCTCTATCTTGTGGACGTCGCGCTCGAGTTCGGCGGGCGTTGGCAGATGAATCCGATTGGCCTGAATCGTCTGTTTGGGGTACAGCGACCAGGAGCCATCGAGCCCGATCTGGGCCTCGCGCTCGACCTGGTCGGCGTAAGCGTCGGCGTTGTAGATGGTCACGCCCGCCCGTTCCCGAAAGAGGTCGTCGAAGGGACCGCCGATGGCAAGCAACCCGTTTGCGCTGGCCTCGTTCGACAGCGCCTCGAGGAGGCCGTCCCAGCGCGGGCGGCCATCACCGAGGTCCCGACCGCCGAGTTCGGCGGCGTAGTCGACCGGCCCGAAGACGAGCGCGGTGAGTCGTGCGTGGGGTCCGGACCCGAGCATCGAAATCTCTCGAAGGTCAGAGCGTGCAGCCGCCGTTTCGATGATGATCGAGAGGCCAATCGACCCATCGGGCAGTCCGGCCTTGGATTCGGCATCGGCGACGGTCTCGAGCGCCCGTTCGACGTCTTCGCGACGGCCGACTTTCGGGACGACGACGCCTTCGATGTCGTCACCGAGTTCCCGGACGAGCGTCGCGATTTCCTCGCGCCCTCGGTCCCGAAAGCGCTCGTCGTCGTAACTCCACTGGACGCGTGGCCAGATCTCGCCCGGGAAGTCGTGTTCGGGGACGAGTTCGCAGACGTTCTCGAGGGCCGCCGCTTTCATATCGGGTGCGGTGCCGTCCTCGAGGTCGGGAACGAGCCAGTCGGGAGCCTGGAAGCCCTCGGCGGTGAGGCCCGAGCGGAGGTATTTCGCCGTGTCGTCTCTGGGGACGGCGGCCGGTGCGGTCTGGAACGTTCGGCATATGTGTTGAGTCATGATATTGGTTTTGAAGCGATTATTATTTTTGTAGCTTTATCCGATCGGTTTTTCGTTCGGTCGTTTTTGGTTGCAGTTCGTGCTGTCCGTGCGATGGAATGACATTCATCGATCAGGTGTCTCGAGTCAGAACTTCGGCAGTACGCGTCCCGGAGTACACCGGTTCGTCGCGCTGATTAAACGCGATGTGTTCGAATCTGACGGTCCCCGCTCGTCGGTTGGAGGTCGTCGTTTCACGGCTGGTCTCGAGGACGCGAGTGAAACAGTAGACGGTGTCGCCGGGCGTGACGAACGTGTGGAACCGTTCGTTTTCGAACGCTACTTCGCGGAACGTGCGTTCGTCAGACCGCGCGTGGCCGAGGGCCGCCGACCGGGTGACGTCGCCGTAGGTGACGATGTCGCCCGATGGCGAGTTGGCCATCGCGTCGACGTTGTGGTGTTGTTTGGCCGTGTTGAGCGTCGCGAGCGGGAGGGTAGCGACGGTCACGTCATCCATCGTGCGGCCGCGCTCGTGTCGGTAGGCGACGACACCGTTTTCGCCTCGAGCGGTCTCGAGGGCGGCCTCGAAATCCTCGAACGCTTCGCCCTCGGGCGTGATGAAGGGCTCCGGAAGCGACGGGGTGGCCGCCTGCTCGGAAGGAGGCCGCTCACTTCCGCCATCGATCTCCACCGATGCTGGCTCTCGACGCGGAATCATGTTCGTTCGTTCGTACGTACACAGCGTCTGGTCGGTGTTGCCGTCGTAGCCTCGAGTCCGCCAGGTGACGATGCCGTACTCGGGCCGGGAGCGGGAGGTCTTGGTCTCGAGGACCTCGCTTTCGACGCGGAGGTCGATACCGGGAGCGATTCCGTCGACCGGAAACCGAACGTCGGTTCGACCGAGGAAGTAACCGCCTTTCTCGCTCAAGTCCTCGACGGTACACCCGAGCGTGGCCGCCAGCAGGTAATCCGGGTGAATCGGCGGCGCGTCGGGTTGTTCATCGGCTGTCATCTGTGTCTCGTCAGTGTGAGGCGCACGCGCTCGAGTGACATCCCGTCGCCAGTAGCGCGTATCGTGGTTCAACGTCTGGCTCGTCCAGAGTTCGTTCCCCCAGCGAGTGAGCGTCAGGCCGGGCTCGTGGTCGATCAGCTGACCCACTTCGAAGTCCTCGAAGCAGTTGCCTTTCTCGCGCGTTTCGGCCCGCCCGAGCGCCTGTGCGAACGTATCCGTGTCGGTCCACTCGAGGTCGTCAGTCATTGGCGACCACCCCGTTGTGCTGAGCCGTCTCCGGCGAGTTCGCTGCTCGGCGAGCCAGCGTCCGGCGCATCTCGTTTTCGACGATCATGTAGCCCTCGTCGAAGCCCATTCCGGGCTTGGCGAGCACCTGTGCGGCGTCGGTGGCGAGCGCCACGTGCGCACAGACGCGGGCAGAGCGGTCGGTTTCGTTGCAGGTGCCCCCGAGATACGCTCGCGTGTCCGTCCCCTCGCAGTAGCGAACCGCCTCGCCGCTGTGGTGAACCGAGCCGAGGTCGGGCGTCTTGATCTGGACGACGTCCGCCGCTCCCGCGTCGACGAACGCCCGGACGTCCTCGAGCGTGTTACACCACTCGTCGGCGACGATATCGACGTCGATGCCCGCCGAAGCGAGGCCATCCCGTAACTCTGCCATCGCGTGAATCTGGCACTCGCGCGTGCCGACGTCCATCGGCCCCTCGATCTGGAGCGGAATCTGACCCGTCGCGGCCGCCAGGCGTTCGAAGTACTCGAGCACCTCGTCGTTGTCGAAGGGAGCACCGAACAGCTCCCCGATCATGCCGTAGACATCGATGTGAAATCGGGGCTCGTAATCGGCAGACGCCAGTTCGTTCGAGCGCTCTCGAAGCCACTCGAGGTAGGCGACGAGTTTCTCCCCGTTCGGACCCATTTTCGAGTGACTGTTGAACAGCCCGTGTGGCAGGACTGGCACGCCTTTGAGCAGCATTTTTTCGGCGTTCGTTCGCCGGTCGTCGCCGGATTGGCCGAACACGGGGACGGGTTCGGTTGCTGGCTGGGTTCCCAGCGTCTCGGCGAGCACGTCGGTCATGGTCGTTCTGCGGGCTCGAGCGGCCGCGGCGAGGAGCGCTTGCGAAACCCCATAACGGATGGCCGTGTGCAGTTGTTCTTCGGTACTTTCAGACAACTTGCCCTCTGGAGCCAGTGGCTTGCCGTCCGGTCCAAGCGACTCGAGACGGGCCACGTTCTCGCCGAACGCTCGCGGATCGCGTCCCTCGAACGCGTCGGCGACGGGACCTTCGAGGAGCGGTTTGTACCGATCAGCACGAAAGACAGGGTCGCGCCCGCCAGCACCTGAATACTGGACGGCGGCGCAGTCGCCGCGAACGACCGTGCCGTCGCTTAGTCGAAGATCGACGAGGAGTGCTTCCCCGGCCTGTCGAATGGCGTCGAAGCCCGCCGTCATCGGATCTCCGGCGTAGGCGAACCCGTCCGCTCGAGCCCCGTCTTTGATCGCTTGCTGGTCGTCAGTGTAGAAGCCCGAGAGGCCCGCGATGGCGCGAATGGATTCAATCTGCACGGTTGCCACCTCCGTTGGGTCTGCCGATGAGACGACCATCACTTATCGCGTCGACGTCGTCGGCGACCATCCGGAACGATTGTTTTCGCCCCTCGGTTTCGGCGCGGCGAGCAAGTCGGGCCGCGTGAACCTCTCGAATGTCGTCGTCCATGGCGAGGTCGCCGAACTCGAGGATACGAACGCGGCCGTCGTCGTCCCTGGCGGGTAAGACGGCCCCTCTGGCGCTGTCGCTGGGGGCGAACGGGACGTCGAGTGCGCCGGCGTCGAACGCCTGGATGGTGCCTCGGGCGACGTCGCCGTCGCCGTGATCGAACACCGACTCCATCAACGCGTGGGTTTCGCGTTCGATCAACGCCTGTTCGTCCTCGATACCGTCGATGTCGATCTGCTGCTCGAGTGCCATATCGATGATCTGTCTCGTGGTTCGCAAGCCGGCCGCGTTGGCTTCTTTTGTGGGGACGCCCTGGAACTCCTGCGGTGATTTTGTAATGACCTTGTCGGGTCTGGCAATCGCTGCGGTCATGCCGCCGAGGCTGATGACGCCGTTCGCGCGTGCCTCGTCTGGCGGGAACCCGCCCATCCACTCGTGGAAGACGGTCGTCACACACACCTCATCTGGCAGGTACTCCTCGCCGAGTGAGCGAAGCGCCCGGAGGGCGGCCACGTCCTGAACGACGTTACCCACCTGTCCGTAGCCGAGCGTGAGCGACCGGACGCCCTGGGTTGCCGCGAGCAGTCCCTCAAGCACCATCACGGTAATGGCGATACTCGGAGGGACGAGTGTCCCGGTGAGCGGGCCGAACGGTTCGCGGTTGATCCGCACCCCGCGCTCGGTGTATGCGCCGGCGAGGCGGTCGACGAACTGCCAGTGTTCGATGGTCGTCGCCAGGTCGTGGCGCTTGGTGTAAGGGATGTTGTACGATATCGGCCCGCCTTCGAAGCTCTGAAAGCCGCCCGCGAAGGTGATAGCGGCCAGCAATCGGGCATCCGGCGTGCCGTGTCGAACTTCGATGGGAGCGTCAACCGAGTCGATCAACGCCCGGCAGCCGTCGATGCCGTGATTGACCGCGGGAAAGCCGTTGAGCGTATCCGTGCCGGACTCGCGAGCGTTTTCGAGCCCCTCCTGAGCTTTTGCGTATTCGTTGTCACGCGTGTACGAGTCGATGGTCGTCGGGAGGAGGTCGGCTTCACCCTCTCCGTGGAGATACCGGAGCAACTCGATCTGGTCCTCGAGTCGTGGGACGCCTGCTCTGGGTTGCAAGAGCGGCTGATCGGCAGTCTCGAGGACGTCGGCAAAGCGTTTGTGTGCCGGCAGAGACTCGTGGTAGCGAATCGCTTCCTCGAAATCGACGGCCTGGCCGGTTGGCCACCCGGCCCGTAGTTCCTCGTCGATGCGTTGTAACTGCTCGGATGGGATGCGTTCGTCTCGTATCATCGTGGTCGGCTACGTCGTCACCGTTGCGCGTTCGTGCTCTGTCGTCGTGATATGGAGATCACGCTTGAGCGCAGCGATCGCTTCTTCCGGCCCGGTTTCGGCGTCGAAAACGCGGTCGAAACCGAGCGCCTCGAAGGTCTCACGCGTCTGCTCGAAATCTCCCTGGCCGACGCTCAGGTTGCCTCCGATGTACGTAACGGCATCGACGCCGTGGTCTTCGAGGACGTCGTGGAAGCCCTGACAGTCCTGTTCGGCGTGCCCGTACAGGGACGAGACCAGTACGGCCTCTGCGTCGTGTGTGACTGCGGCCTCGGCGAACTCCGTCTGGGAGCTCTGGACGCCGAGGTTGATGACCGTAAACCCTGCTGCACTGAACGCCTGCTCGAGGATCGTGATTCCGACGACGTGCGCGTCGGAACCGATGACCCCGAGAACCACCGTACGGGACATTGTATGCACAACCATGACAGATGGGTGTTTAAAGTTAATGGTCGATCATGATAAAACACCTATTATCTCCTAACACACCTCCTGTGGGGCTGTATGACACTATCATTATTTATAGTAAAGGTTTTTACGCGCGTTTCGAGAGCATCATCCATGGGAGCGCTCTCTTCGCTTCGTGTGCTGGACCTGACGCAGGTGTTGGCTGGGCCGTACTGTACGATGTTGCTCGCGGACATGGGCGCGGACGTGGTAAAGATCGAACGCCCGGGTGGCGACCTGATTCGTCCGAACCCACCGTTCGTCGACGACGCCGAGGAGGAAGCCTACGGCGGTTACTTCCAGAGCGTCAACCGTGGGAAACGCAGCCTGGAGATCGATCTCGGTTCGGAAACCGGCCGCGGGGAGTTCCTCTCGCTCGTCGAGGAGGCGGACGTGGTCGTCGAAAACTATCGTGCAGGCACGATGGAGCGCTTCGATCTGGGCTACGAAACGCTTCGTGCGTATAATCGGGAACTGATCTATTCCTCGATTCGTGGATTCGGTGATCCTCGAACCGGCGAGACGAACAGACAGGGCCAACCGTCGTTCGATCTCATCGCGCAAGCACTCGGCGGCGTCATGGAGATCACCGGCCACGAGGATGGGCCGCCGACGAAAGTGGGCCCCGGCATCGGCGACCTCTTTACCGCGACGCTGAACTGCATCGGCATTCTCGCGGCGCTCCACCATCGCGAGCAGACTGGTGAGGGCCAGTACGTCGACACCGCGATGTACGACGCCATGATCAGCATGACCGAACGGGCCATCTACCAGCATTCGTACACCGGTGAGTCGCCGACCCGACAGGGGAACTCCCATCCGACGCTGTTCCCCTACGACGCGTTCGAGACGACCGACGGCTACGTCGTTATCGCCGCTTTCGGCACGAATCACTGGCAGGAACTGTGTGCGGTGATGGACCGATCCGACCTCGCCGACGGGTATCCAACCACCGGAAGCCGCCTCGAGCACCGTGAATCCCTCCGGGAGACGATCCTCGAGTGGACGCGCCAGCGCTCGAGTCAGACGGTGATCGACGCACTCGAGGGCGAAGTTCCCGTCGCCCCAGTCCAGAATACGGCGGATATCTTCGACGACCCGCACGTCCACGATCGGGAGATGCTGGTGTCGGTGGAACAACCCGGTGCGGACCGACAGGTCGACATCGCCGGCAGTCCGATCAAAATGAGCGAAACCCCACCACGGCCACGGGGTCGGGCACCGCTGCTCGACGAGCATCGGGCGGAGCTACTCGAGCGAAATGGACGACAGGAGGGAATCGAGCAGGGGGCCGAAACTGATTAGCGCTGTCTGCAGACTGAGTGGCTTCCCAAACCTGAACGAATGCGTGAAACCGATTACGGGCGTCCGGTTTCACTCATCGGTCGACGTGTGGGAGGGTACTCAGTGGTTCGTCAAGCCTGAACGTGTAAATCGAACCGATAGCGGTTGCCGGGCTCGGCTCAGACGTCGACGCTTGACGGAGTAGTGACTAGCAGTTTTTGCACGAGCGTCTTTTGCGCAGGGAGCGTGTAGCTCGTGTTACTCTCCTCGAGTGAGTGCTTCCAGCAGGAGAAACGGCACGAGAGTCGTATCGCGACTCGGCGATGGTTGTCTCGTTATCGGCCGCCGCGGTACCATAGCTTATCAGACACATACTGGAAACAAGACTATTTAATATTGTGCAAAGTAGTAAATAGTATATCCAATTTACCATCCCCATTTACAGGGGGTCGAGTAGTAATAGTCCACTACATGGGGTGAGAAATGTTCCATAGAGACGCTGATAGCGGACGCTCTCTCTCTGTCGAATTTGAAGTTCACCTTTTTCCAGAATATGGTGGATATCGGCCATTTACCGTCAATTTTACAGCATATTAGCAATTTCTTTCATAAATTGGCTCAATTGAGTGTGTAAAGAGACTCTATTTTAGAGTAGTAATATTGTAGAGAACATGAAAAATACCACCTCTATAATTGGGGTTATGTATAAATATTGGTGGTTTCATGGCCACAGTTGCACTCGTGCCGCGACGGAAACGGTTTTGGCGCTGCATTTGGGTATAGGTATCATGGCACGAGCTACTGCACTATACGAAGGGGAGGCGTCCGTCTCCGGTTTCGAGAAGGAACTCTTCGATGACATCTCGGAAACCGAGCCCTGGGCACTGGTCGAGCGATTTGCGGACCTCGAGCGGGTCTCGGGAACCGAAGACGAGCGCGAGGCAGCAGCCTACCTCGAGGAACGCCTCGAGGCCCACGATATCGCGTACACGACCTACGAACCGGAACTCTGGTTGAGTACGCCCCACAGTGCCGAGTTGTCGGCGACTGCGCCAGTCGAGGAGTCGTTCGATTCGGCCAAAACCGTCTCGTTTGCTGGCGCAGGAACGGTCGAGGCCGAAGTCGAGTTTCTGGAAGGCCCCTCGATCAACACGATGGAGGAGATGCTCAGCGCGAGTATCGAGACGATCGACCGCGACGTCGAGGGGAAGGTCGTCTTGCTCGAGACGATGAGCCTCGGCATCGAGACCATCCAGACAGTACAGGAGGCCGGCGCTGCGGCCCTGCTGGGAATTCACCCGCACGAAAACGAACCGCACGAGGGTATCGCAACGCCAGTCTGGGGCGGGATTCCGGACGAGTCAGAACGCGAGCGGTTGCCCGAAATCCCGATCGTCAACGTCTCACGAACCGATGGCGACCGACTGCTCGAGTTGGCCGCCGCTGAGCAACCGCTCGAGGTCGAACTCACGGCCGATGTCACTCGCGACTGGGCCGCCTGTCCGCTGGTTCTGGCGCAGATTTCCGGGGAGGCCGACCCCGACAACGATGATTTCGTTCTCGCTCACGGCCACTACGACTCGTGGTACGTGGGCATTACCGACAACGCGACCGGCGACGCGGCGTTGCTCGAGTTGGCACGCGTGTTCAACGATCATCGGGAGCAACTCGAGCGCGACCTGTGGGTGGCCTGGTGGCCCGGCCACTCGACGGGTCGCTACGCCGGGAGCACCTGGTTCGCCGACGAATTCGCTCAGGCGTTGCTCGAGCGCTGTGTCGCCCAGGTCAACATCGACAGCCCCGGTGCGGCGGATGCGGCGGAGTTCGCTGATATGACGATGTGGATGCCCGAAGCTGACCCCCTGTGTCGGGCAGCCATCGACGACGTGGCAGGGAAGGATACCAGCGAGAATCGCCCGCCTCGAGCCGGCGATTACTCGTTCAACAACCTCGGGCTCTCGGGACTCTTTATGCTCTCGTCGAACATTCCGGCCGACGTTCGTGAGGAACGGGGCTATCATCCCGTCGGGGGCTCCGGTGGCAACTCGAACGCCTGGCACCTTAGCACCGACACCATCGACAAGGCCGACCCCGAGGTATTAGTTCGGGACACCCGCGTCCACGCCGTGGCGATTGCTCGGTTGCTCACCGACGACGTGTTGCCCCTCGACCACCGCCGGACTGTCGCTCGTCACCAGGATATCGTTGCGGGGTATGACGAGACGGCGGGCGAGCACTTCGATCTCTCTCCCGTCCGTACCGAACTCGAGACACTGGCTAACGGTGTCGACGCACTCTACGCGGCGATTGACGACGGAACGATCGAGTCCGAAGCTGCAAACGAGGCCATCAAATCGCTCTCACGAGCGCTCGTTCACGTGAATTACGCCAGCGAAGGCCGTTTCGAGCAGGACCCTGCCATCGATCGACCGCCGTATCCGGCACTGGAGCCGGTGACAGCGCTCTCTGATCTCGAAGGCGACGCCTATCGGTTCCGTCAAACGCACCTCAAGCGGGCGATGAACGCTGTGGTCGCCGACCTGCGGGCAGCTCGAGACGCGGTACCGGTGAACCCATGAGGATAACTGAGGCAGAGGTCGTCTCCCGCCGCATTCCGCTGGCAGACGACTTCCCGGTTAGTTACGAAGAACACGTCGATACCGAGCATCTCTTCGTCCGTCTCCATACGGACGCCGGCCTCGTCGGCGACGGCGAGGGAACCGACCTCCCCTGGTTCACGGGCGAAACGCTCGAGGGGATGGTCGCGGCGGCGGAAGACTGGTTGCTCCCGACCGTGGTTGGAGCCGACCTCGAGACGGCCGCGGCGGCGTTCGACGAACGCTCGCGGGCGTTTCCGGGGAATCCCGGCGCGAAGGCAGCGGTCGACCTCGCGCTGCTCGACCTGCGGGGAAAGCGTGCGGAGGTTCCGGTCCGGGAGTTGCTCGGACCGACCGTCCGCGAGGAGATTCCGCTGATCTACCCGATTCCCGGCGTCTCTGCCGAACGGGCGCGAGAACTCGTCGAGGACGGTATCGAGGCCGGCTTCGACCGATTCAAAATCAAGGCAACTGGCGACATCGATGATGACGTGGCCCGCATCGACGCCGTGACCGAACGCCTTCCGGAAGCTGGGACGGCGCGCGTCGATCCGAACACATCCTGGGAGACGGCACCCAGGGCGAAAGGCGTCCTCGAGCGCCTCGCTCATCCCGACCGACTCGAGTACCTCGAACAGCCGGTTCGTCCGGACCGGCCGACTGACTTGCGCACGCTCTGGGAGTCGACCGGTATTCCGGTGTTTGCCGACGAGTTCGTCCACGAACCGCGGGACGTGACGCGACTGGGTGAAGAGGGGCTCGCGGCCGGCTGTCACCTCAAACTCGCAAAAACGGGCTCGCTCTCGCAAATGGCGTCGATGGCCGAAACTGCCAATCGGTACGGGCTGGCGGTGACTGCCGTCAGCGCGTTTGGAACTTCCCTGGAGGCGACCGCGATTTGTCACCTCGCGTCGGTGATCCGCGATATTCCGCTGGCCTGCGAACTCGATCCCGGGCTGATTGCCGAGGACCCGACGACGGCACCGTTCGAGATCCGACCGACGATTCCCGTGCCGGAGGGTCCGGGACTGGGTATCGAACTGTCCGACGAGTTGTTCTGATCGGCTCACTCGAGTCGTTTTCGGATCGTCTGACGTTTTTTACCAGTGGTCCGGTCCTCGAGTGAGCACCTTGTTGTATTCAGCAACTATCCCTCGGATCCGGGACACAACGTTTAATGTATGTGTCCATCCCACATGTACCATGGCCTCGATTGCTTACCTAGTGCCAGGTGTCGGTCTCGACACCGAGGAGTTACAGCGCCGTGAACGTATCGCCAACGACCTCGTGAGCGACGACGTGTCGGTCGTCGAAGCGGGCAGCGGCCCCCTTTCGATCGAAAGCTCGGTCGAAGATGAGTGGTCAGCCGTCGGCCTGCTCCAGCTCCTCGAGGAGCGGGAGGACGAGTTCGACGGGTTCGTCATCGGCTGTTTCGGTGACCCAGGGCTTCACGGACTGCGTGAGCTGACCGACAAGCCGGTCGTCGGGCCGGCGAACGCCTCCTTTCACACGGCCGCACAGCTCGCCGACCGGTTCTCCTGTATTACGATCCTCGAGACGACGAAACCGCTCACTCGGCGGCTGGTGCACCACTACGGCCTGGATGACCGGCTGGCGAGCGTCCCCGTCGTCGAAGCGCCGGTTCTCGAGATAGACCACAGTTCCGACGCGCTCATCGACGACATGGTTGCGACCGGTCGTCGAGCTGTCGAAGAGGATGGGGCGGAGGCGCTCGTCCCTGGCTGTATGAGTCTCTCGTTCATGCAAGTCCACGAAGAGATCGCCGACCGGGTCGGGGTACCGTTCATCGATCCCGTCACTGTCGGCCTCGAGACGGCCAGCACCTGGGCCCGCCATGGAATCACCCACAGCGACGTTACGTATCCGAGTGCAAACCGCGAGAAACTCGGTGGCCTGTTCGGTGAGCCAGCGATGAACGCCGATGACTGACGCTGTCGACCCGTCGGAAACCACCCTAGAGGAACCGTTTGCGATCCGGACGGACGGGATTTATGACCCAACTCGCGATGGGATCGGCCGCTCGGTCGTGATCGTCGACGGTGACCGCGTCCTCGAGGTACGAGATGACGTGCCCGCAGACGTTCCGATAGCGATAGATCACGACGGATTCGCCATCCCCGGGCTGGTTGACGCACACTCTCACGCGACGATCAGACCGGGCGACGGCGACCAGCTCGGCCAGCTCGGTGCCGACCGGACGGTGGCAGCCGTTCGCGCCACCACGAATCTCCGACGGGATCTGGAGGCCGGGACGACGACGATGCGACTGATGGCCGAAGAGGGCTACCTCGACGTACGACTGGCCGAACTCGAGCGCGAGGGTGAGTTACACAGTCCGCGATTACTGCCAAGTGGCATCCACCTGACGCCGACGGACGGCCACGGAATGGTCCACACGGCGACCGACGGGGTCGACGAGATTCGTCGTCGAATTCGCGCTAATATGCGCGAAGGAGCGACACACACCAAGCTGTTTGCGACAGGTGGTGTCAGCTCCGACACTGGCGAACTCGGTCGATCGCTGTACACTCGCGAGGAAGTGCGGGCAATCGTCGACGAAACGCACCGACACGGCGTCCACGTGGCTGCCCACGCCCACGGCGGCGAAGGGGCACGGATTGCAATCGAGGAAGGGGTCGACACCATCGAACACGCGGCGCTGTTCACCGACGAAGAGATCGCCCTCCTTGAGTCCCACAACCGGTTCGTCGTCGGTAACTTCGCCATCTCGTCTCATCCAACGGGGATCAAACAAGGCGAGGCGGATCAGCCGGCTATCCTCGCAAAACTCGAGGAAGCCAATACTCGCCGAAGCGAGGTCTGGCAACAGATCTTACAGGCGAACTGCGACGTGGCAGTCGGCACCGACTCGATGCACGGGCTGATGCACTACGAAATACAGACGTTGGCTGATCTGGGAGCGACACCTGCCCGCGCGCTCAACGCTGGTACGCTCGATGCGGCCCGATGTATCGACCGGGAGGCCGAGGTTGGGAGCGTCGAACCCGGCAAACGAGCCGACCTCGTCTTGCTTGCTGGTAATCCGCTTGAGGATCTCGCACATCTCGAGAATCCTGTCGGTGTGATCAAAGACGGGAAACGCGTCGCCTGACCGAGAGTCACATTGTTTTTCGACCGCGAATCAAGTTGTCTTTTTTATCGACATTGATGACGGGCCGTTCCGTTTCACACCGCCCCGAACGGCTCACTTCGTGCCGTCGTTTTGCACGCTCGAGTGCGTGAGTTCGCTTCGTTCGTCCGCCTGATCAGCGACGACGGCGTCCCAGTGGTGACAGGCCACTTTTCGTTCCGAATCGAGCGTCTCGAGCGGCGGCGCATCGACGGAACACTGATCGGTCGCATACGAACACCGTGGATGGAACGAACAGCCAGCGGGCGGATTCAGCGCTGACGGAATCTCTCCGGTGAGCCCATCTGTCGATTTCGACCCCCCTGGCTGGGGTTGGGGGACCGAGTTGAGCAGGCCTTCAGTGTAGGGGTGGTGGGGGTTTTCGAATAGCTCTCCTGTCGGCGCTTGCTCGACGATTTCCCCGAGGTACATCACCGCGACGTGGTCACACAGGTGTTTGATGACGCCGAGGTTGTGCGAGATGAACAGGTACGATAGCTCGTACTCCTCTTGTAGCTCCATCAGCAGATTTAGAATGCGTGCCTGCACGCTCACGTCGAGGGCAGAGACGGGTTCGTCGAGAATAATGAACTCCGGATCGAGCGCCAGCGCGGTGGCGATGGAGACTCGCTGGAGCTGTCCACCCGACAGTTCGTGCGGATAGCGGTCACGGTGTTCGGGCTCGAGATTCACCGTCTCGAGGAGTTCACTGACCCGCTCTTTTCGTTCCGCTTTCGACAGATCGGTGTGAATCTTTAGCGGTTCTGCGATGGTTCTCCCGATCTTGTATCGCGGATCGAGACTGGTGTATGGATCTTGAAACACCATCTGCACCGACTGGCGGTACGCTTGCAGGTCCGACCCGGATAGTTCGTGGACGTTCGCACCGTTGTACCGCACCGTGCCGTTGGTCGGTTCGTAGATGCGCGTGATAACGTTTCCGACGGTCGATTTCCCGGCACCGCTTTCGCCGACGAGACCGAGTGTCTGACCCGCCTCGATTTCGAAACTGACGTTCCTGATCGCCTGGAGCTCTTTGCGTGTTCCCAGCAGTCGGGGAACGACTCCGCCGTTGACGACGAAGTGCTTGCTCAGGCCGTCGACCTCGAGGAGCGCCATCAGTCGTCACCTCCGGGCTCGGCGACGATGTTCGTTGGACCTTCGTAGGCCTCGTTGACTCCTTCGTCATAGAGGTAACACATGACGTCAGTACCCTCGACATCGTACGTCGGTGGGACGTCACCCGTCTCACACTCCATCCCGCAGACCTGATCACAGCGAGGGTTGTACCGACAGCCCGTCGGTGGTTGGCGGAGATCGGGTGGATGGCCCGGGATCACCGTCAGGTCCTCTTTCATCCCGTGGCGCTCGGGTATCGAGTCCAGCAGCGCCTGTGTGTAGGGATGTCTCGGCGCGTCGAACAATTGCTGGATCGGCGCGATTTCGACCATGTTGCCGGCATACATGACGCCGACACGGTCACAGATCTCGGCGACGACACCCAGGTCGTGAGTGATCATGACGATTGATGTCTCGTGACTCTCGGCGAGTTCCTCGAGCAAGTCGAGAATCTGGGCCTGAATCGAGACGTCGAGCCCCGTCGTCGGCTCGTCGGCGATCAACAGTCCTGGCTCACAGGAGAGCGCGATTGCGATGACGATACGCTGGAGTTGGCCACCCGAGAACGAGTGTGGGTAGTTGTCGATTCGGTCTTCCGGATCGGGAATACCGACGTCATCGAGCAACTCGATTGCTCGCTCTCGGGCCGCCTTCTTATTCATATCGAGGTGTTTGGTGATCGTCTCGACCAGTTGTTGACCGACGGTGTAGACGGGATCGAGGCTCGCGTTGGGATCCTGGAAGATCATACTGATCTTGTTTCCGCGGACCTCATCGGCGAGTTCGCGGTCGGTCATCGCTGCGAGGTCCATGCCGTCGTAGACGATCGAGCCGCCACTGATCGAGCCGTTTTCGTCCAGCAACTGGAGGAAGCTATCACCGAGGGTACTCTTTCCACAGCCACTTTCACCGACGATGCCGAAGATTTCGTTATCCTGTATATCGAACGTGACGCGGTCGACGGCGGTCAGGTCGCCGTCGCCCGTCCGATACGTGACGCTGAGATCGGTAACGGAGAGTCGTGCCATGTTAGTTTCTCACCTGCTTTGGATCGAACGTGTCGCGAAGACCATCGCCGATAGTGTTGAACGCGATTACTGGAAGCATGATCGCAACTCCGGGGAAGAGGCTCATCCACCACGCACGACCGATTATGTCCTTTCCGTCGGCAAGCATCAGGCCGAGAGACGGACTCGGCGGCTGCACGCCGACGCCGAGGAACGAGAGCGTCGCCGTCGTGAGGATGCCAAACGCCAACTGCAGCGTCACCGTCACGATCAGCGGGCCGAGGACGTTCGGAAACATGTGTGCGATCAGAATACGCGGCGTGCTCACCCCGCGAACCTCGAGGCTTCTGATGAACGCCTCGTTACTGAGCGAAACGCTCTCGCTCCGGGCAACCCGGGCGAAGATGGGCGTATAGGCGATTCCCAGCACGAGGGCAATCCCCCACCTCGAGGGGCCGATGGCCGCGATCAGGGCGAGTGCGAGAATCAACGAGGGAAACGACATCAGCACGTCGACGCCCCGCATCAGGAACTCGTCGAGCCAACCGCCGTAGTAGCCGGCGGCCAGCCCCAGTAGCGTCCCCATGGTAAATGCCATCATGACACCTCCGACGGTGATGCTGAAGATGATCCGGTAGCCAAAGAGGACACGTGAAAAGATATCTCGACCGAGTTCGTCGGTCCCCATTGGGTGGTCCATCGATGGTCCTTCCAGAACGGCATCGTAGTTCTGTGCGGTCGCCGAGTACGGCGCGATGAAATCGGCTAACAGGGTAATGATGATCAGGAATGCGAGCAGCCCGAGGCCGAAGACGGCGATCCGGTTTTCGCTGAACGCCTCGTAAAACTCGTGAAACGGCCCGGGCTCGTCGATTTCGATATCTGTCTGCGTGTCGGTTTCGGTACTCATGAGTCGCCCTCCATAATTCTGGGGTCGAGATACGCGACTGCGAGATCAGTCACGAGATTCACCACTGCGAACCAGAGTGCGATCAGCAACACGGAGCCCTGGACGAGCGGGTAATCGCGCTGTAATACGGCCTGCAAGATAGTTCGGCCGAGACCGGGAATCGCGAAGATTTCCTCGATGACGACCGCTCCGCTCAGCATGTAGCCGAACTGGAGCCCCATAATCGTGATGACGGGAATAAAGCTGTTTTTCAGGGCGTGGCCCAACATAATCGTTCGGCGGGACATCCCCTTCGCTTTGAGGAACCTGATGTACTCCTCGCCGACGGTATCGAGCATCGACGAGCGCATCATTCGCATCATGACGGCGATGGCAACCAGTGCCATCGACGTGACGGGTAATATCATGTGACGGATGCTTTCGAGAAGATCTTCTCGCGGGGATACGTAGCCGCTCACAGGCAGCCATCCGAGCCAGACCGCGAACACGGTCATGAGGAGGACGGCCGAGAAGAACGTTGGAATACTGACGCCGATGACGCCGATTCCCATGCTCGCGTAGTCGACCTTGCTGTGTTTTTTCATCGCCGCAGCGATCCCGAGTGGAATTGCAAAGACGAAGGCAACGGGGAACGTCATCAGCACCAACTGCAGGCTGACCCAGAACCGTTCGGCGAGGACGCTGGCTACGGGCCGTCGGTTCGAGTAGGAAGTACCGAGGTCACCTTGCAGGACGCCAGCGAGCCACTCAACGTACTGAACGGGCATCGGCCTGTGTAAGCCCAGTTCACGTTCGATCTCTTCGACGAGTTCGGGGGTCGCCTGTGCCCCTAACATCGTGACTGCGGGGCTTCCAGGCACCAGGTGAACGATGAGGAACACGAATATGGAAACCCCCCACATGATGGGGATAAACAGGAGTACCCGCTTGAGGAAGTACTCGTACCATTGCATGCTATGACAGACCTAACTGAACTACTTAAATCCAGCGTCCCCGGCACCGCTCACCTGTCGATATTCCGTCGTGAAAACCGGTATAGGAGTTCCACACAGTTTGTGAATTCCCGCCTCTAGGGTTATTTTGTCGACGCATAGGCACCTATTCGTGCCGATGCAATCACTTATGTGCTATGCCACCTCATACACTACCGATCATGGCAAAGCAACCCATGAAAAAGGTAGTCGCAGACTTATCGACGGTCTCGCGACGTGACTTGCTCAGAACACTTGGGCCGGCCGCTGCAATCGGGTTAGCGGGATGTCTCGGTGGAAACGGTGACGACGACGGGAACGGTGACAACGGTGGAAACGGCGAGAACGGGGCCGACGATGACGATCAGGATCTCGCTGCGGTCCAATCCGGTGGCACCCTCGATGCGGGGATGCAGGTTGGGATCCAATCGCTCGATCCTCGCAGCGTCACCGGTCTCCAGTCGTTCCAGATCTCGTACAACGTGTACTCGAAACTCTTACGTTGGGGAAGAGACGGCGACGATCTCTTTATTGTCGGCGATCTGGCTCGGGAGTGGGAGTGGGAAGACGACACGACGCTCGTGATGGAACTGTTCGAGGATGCGGTCTATCACAACGGTGATCCCGTCACCGCGGACGACGTCGTCTACACGATAGAGACGATGTATGAGAACCCATCTCATACAGCTGCACTCATGTTCTCGTCGGAGATCTTCCCGGAGGCCGTCGACGAGCACACCGTCAGTATCGACACCGGTGAGAATCCCTTTGCATCGCTCGAGGCGAACATGGCGTTCGTCCTCGGCGTTACCAGCGAGGCGATCGACCAGGAGTACGATCTCTCCCGAGAACCGATCGGGAGCGGACCGTTCGAGTTCGTCGAGTGGGTCGACGGCAGTCACATCACCCTCGAGCGGTTCGACGATTACTGGAAAGCAGACGAGGAAGGCAATCAGCTACCGTACCTCGACGGGATCGAGTTCACCATCTATCCCGACGATGGAACCAAGATTCGGGATCTCGAGACGGGCGGACTGGACTGGATCGACCTCGTTCCGTGGCGTGACGTTGAATCCGTCCAGAACAACGACGACCTCAGAACGATTCGAAGCGGTGCCGGGGCGTTCATGGGAATCATGCAGTTCAACACGGCCGAAGAGCCCTACAGCGATATCAACGTCCGAAAGGCCGTCTTGCACGCAGTCGACTGGGACGTCATCCTCGACATTACGTATCACGGCCATGCCGAACGCGGGAACAACAACCCGCTCCCACCGGATCTCGGCTGGGACTTCGGTGGCGACGATCCGTATCAAGGACAGGACCTCGAACTGGCACAGGAGTACCTCGAGCAGGCCGAGGTCGATCACACCCAGCCGTACACGGATTACGTGACGAGAGGGTACTCCCACCGTCAATCGATGCTCGAGTTGATCCACGAGCAGATATCGACGGAACTCGGGATGCAACCCGAGCTGGCGATAGAAGACGGGTCGGTCGTTTTCGAGATGAACGCGACCAACCAGTTCGGGATCACGGCGTCGGGGTTCAACGGGATGTGGGATCCGGACCAGATCTTCAGCGCGAATCTCGCTGAAGGCGCTTTCTTCAATTACGGCGCGTACGAGAACGACGAACTCAACGACCTGCTCGTCGAAGCCCGCCGGACGATGGACCGGGATGGTCGCATCGACCTGTACGACCAGATGTACGACATCTACACCGAAGATGCAGCCAAGTACTACCCCTACTGGGACAACATCGCCTACGCGATGCAGCCGACCGTGCGTAACTACACGCCGTTGATCGACCAAACCTGGTACTTCGAGCGAGTCTGGCTGGACGAGTAAGACGAATTGCCAGTTCGTCGCATTCGAGGCGCGGCTCTGTCGATTTTTCTGTCTGCCGTGAGGCCGGTGAACTCCGGTCGTTGAGCGAGGCAGCACTCACTCGAGCGTCGCTCCAGCCGTCGTTTCGGTGTTACAACAGGCTGAGATGCCGACTGCCGGTAAAAAAGCGGTTGGTTATAGCCGCACGGATCACGGTCGGTGCCCGAGTGAATGGGTGGGAACCACTCCGTTATTCGGACTTCCAGACCCCTTCGAACCACCAGGTCTGGTCGTGGAGTGGCTCGAAGTTGTGGACGTTCGGCTGCATCGCGATCACGTTATCGATCCAGTAGGGGTAGTACTTGGCCGCTTCCTCGTTGTTAATTTCGTAGACTCCTCGGTAGGCCTCCCGGCGTTCGTCCTCATCTAGCGTGGAGCGTCCGTCCGCGAGGAGCGCATCGACCTCTTCGTTCACGTAGCCGCCGTAGTTGAAGAAGGCGCCCTCGGCGATGTTTGCACTGAAGAGCTGGTCAGGATCCCACATCCCGTTGAACCCGCCGACGTCGAGACCGAACTGGTTGGTCGCGTTCATCTCGAAGACGACGCTGCGATCCTCGCGGTTGATATCGTACTGGATGTCGTGTGCCTGCTGGATCTGTTCCTGGATCATCTCCTGGATCTGCTGGCGCTCCTGATCGCCGCGTGGGACCCAGTTTTCGAACTCGAAGGACTCGGGATCTTTCCCTTCGAGGAGTTCGTTGGCCCGCTCGAGGTCCACGCCCTGATACGGGTCCTCGAGATCATCGAATACCCAGCCGGTCTGTGGTGGAAGGGCCTGATTCGGAGCGCGTTCGGCATGACCGTGGAACACGATATTGATGATCGCCTCGAAGTCGATGGTATGCAACATCGCCTGTCGTACTTCGGGGTCATCGAACGGCGGCTCGACGGTGTTGAACTGGAAGATGCCCATAATCCCGCCGGGGCCTGCCGAAACCGTGTTGAGCGAGTCGTCAGATCGCGCCGAATCGATGTCCTGTGTGGGGACGAAATCGATCCAGTCGAGGCCACCCGTCTCGAGGTCGCGCATTTTTGTCGACTCGTCGGGATAGATGGTGAACTCGATCCCGTCGAGGTACGGTAGCTGATTGCCTTCCTCGTCTGCTTTCCAGTAATCGTCGAACCGCTCGAGGGTGATGTGACTGCCGTCGACCCACTCGACGAACTCGAACGGCCCGCTCCCGATCGGGTCGAGTGCCATGTCGCCGGCTTCGCTGGCGTCCTCGTTCATGATGCCGACGATGAACCCGAGGGTCGACTCGAGGGCGGCGAACGGTTCGTCGCCAGTGTCGAACTCGACGGTGTGATCGTCGATCGCATTGATATCGACCTCGGCCGCAAACAGGAGAGCAGCGGTGAAGTTCTCTTCGTACATGCTCTCGAAGGTGTAGACGACGTCGTCGGCCGTCACCGGATCCCCGTTGTGGAACACTGCGTCTTCGTCGAGTTCGAAAACGAGCGAGGTGTCGTCTTCCCACTCCCACGACGTCGCGAGGTCCCCCTGCAGCACGTACTCACCGTCGCCTTCGTGGTGGTACCGAAGGAGTTTCGAATAGATGTTGTACGAGACCTGGAACGACTGCAAGCCGGTCACGTTTCGACCGTCGAGTGACTGCACGCCCTCTTTCATTCCCACCTCGAGGGTGCCACCGGGTTGGACTTCGCTCGGGTCGTGGTCGTCACCGTTCCCGCCGTTCCCACCGTTCCCACCGTTCCCACCGTTCCCACCGTTCCCGTCGTCGTCACCGTTTCCACCGAGACAGCCAGCGACTGCGGCGGCCCCACCGGCGGCCAGCACCTGCATCGCGTGACGTCGTGACGGTTCCGGTAACTCCGATACTCGCTTTTGCATGCGCTCTTTCGGCATGACTACACATCGGTGCACCAACCTATAAAACGCCATAGTTACCAGCAAAATTTGCAACTTGCTACCACGGTACAAGGTTGCTCGAGACATAGATTTATCACTACAAAGCAACCAGCTAGAGGCGTACCCTGCCGGCCAGTTACACTCGTATCACCGGTCGGTTCGGACACACCGATACTATGTACGCAGAAATCAACGGCGCCGAACTCTATTACGAGGTGCACGGTGAGGAAAACGACCAGGCAATCATCGCCCTTCATGGAGGACCCGGGGTCAGCAACCACGAAAAATCGCTGCAGGCATACAAACCGCTGACCGACCAGTACAAACTCGTCGTCTACGACCACCGGGGGTGTGGCAAATCCGAGGAACAGCGTCCCTATTCGAACGAGCAGTTTACCGACGACGTCGAGGGGCTCAGACAACACCTTGACCTGGGTGATATCATCGTCATCGGCGGCTCCTATGGCGGCTTTATCGCACAGGAGTACGCGATTCGATATCCGGACCACCTCCTCGGTGTGGTGCTTCGCGATACGGCTCCCAGCGGGGAACATGACGAAATCGCCCGTGCAAACGCCAAAGCCCGTTTCCCCGAACTCAAAGAGAGCGACCTCGACGTGCCAGACATCACCGAGGAAGACTTCGACCGAATCATGGACGGAAACGCCCGATCCGACGAGGACATCAAACACGTTTTCCACGGCATGCTGCCGCTCTACGTTCCCGATGCGGACGATTTCGATCCGGAAGCCGCCCGAAACAAACTCGAGGAGCGTAACTTCACCTACGAGACGCACAATACGATGTTCACGGAGGAGCATCCGAACATGGACTACACTGGCGACCTTCCGAACGTCGAGGTACCCCTCCTGGTAACCGTCGGTCGGCACGATTTCATTACGCCGCCGGAGGCCAGCGAGGAGATTCACGAACTGCTCCCAGACTCCCGGCTCGTCATCTTCGAGGAAAGCGGTCACTCCCCTAACATCGAACAACAGGAGGAATTCCTGGCGACTGTTCGGGAGTTCTTCGACGAAATCGGCGTGACCCCGACAGCCACATGAGCGATCATCGAACACCGACCGGGCGACGGGAGAAGCTGGCACTGGAGACGGGCGACCCTGACGTGATGAACGTGCCCACCGCGATCAGCGTTGCCTGGCGACCGACGGGCGACGGGCACCGACTCACCTACCTCGAGCGCGAGCACGGTGCCGACGCGCTCTACGAACACCGGGTTGATCGCGCCACGAACGAGCAACTGCTCGCGTTCGACGAGCGGATTTCCGGCCGATTCGGTCCCTACGATTGGCATCCCGACGGTTCGACAGTGGCGTACATTCGGGATGGCGACCTCCGCATCTACGATTTCACCGACGAAACGGAGCGATCTATCGCACCGAGTGACGGTTTCGACGGGCCACCGCGGTTCAGCCCGTCCGGCGAGAGACTGGTGTTCGTCTCCGATCGTGGCGGGACCGGTACCGACGTATGGACAGTTACCACCAGCGGCGACGACCTGCAACAACGGACCGAAGGGGCAAACCCCGCGGACGACCGACGGTGGATTCCCTCGTGGTCGCCCGATGGCGACGCTATCGCTTACGTGGCAGCCCACGAGGTCGACGGTCGCGACTGGGCCGACGAGGTTCACGTGCACTATCTCTCGAGCGGCCGCGACCGACGGGTAACCACGGGACTGACTGTGAGTTCCGTCCCGTCGTGGGGTCCGGATGGTCGCCTGGCGTTTTTCGCCACCCGTGCTGCCGAGCCGTGGTATCGCCAGCACGACGACATCCACGTGGTCGACCTCGAGCGCGACGTCCGTGACGTGTATCCGGTTGGCGCTTCTCACCAGTACTTCCAGCAGTCTCCCATCTGGAGTCCCGACGGCGACCAGCTATACTACCCCGTCAGGGACCGCGGCGTACAGCACCTCGAGTCGATCCTGTTGCACGACGAGAGTGACGCGCGCGGCGTCCCGACTCGGGTGACAACCCACGAGGGTGTCTTCGGCGCAGGAGCGGTGACGCTTTCTCCCGACGGCGACCGTTTCGGATTCGTCTATGCCGGCCCGACCGCACCGGATCACTCTCGAATTCGTCCCGTCAAAGGCGGGCGTTCACAGCCGGTTCGCAGCCCACTCGAAATCAGGGGCGTCGAACCACCGGAGAACGTCACGTACCGCTCGTTCGACGGCCTCTCGATCAACGCGTATCTCTACCAACCGGCCACAGCCAGCGCCGAGAAACCGAAACCTGCACTCGTCCAGTGTCACGGTGGCGGGCACTTCCAGTATGGAAACGGCTGGCATCCGACCGAGCAATATCTCGCCGCACGAGGGTTCGTCGTGTTGGCAATCGACTTCCGGGGAAGCGGCGGCTACGGCCGACCGTTCCAGGCGCTCTCGATGGGTGACTGGCACGGCGGTCAGGTACGAGACGCCCGCGCCGCAGCCGAGTTCCTCCGATCTCTGCCGGAGACGACCGACCGCGTCGGCGTGTACGGCGGCTCCTGGGGTGGACTGATGACGTTACACAGTCTCGTGCAGTATCCAGAGACGTGGGACGCCGGCGTCGAGTGGTATGGCGTCGTCGACCAGTTCAGCGATTACGAGGCGGCTGACCGGATCGGTCGCCTCCTCCGCGAGCGAGACCTCGGTGGCACGCCCGAGGACGACGATGCCCGAGAGCTGTACGAGGCGGCCAGTCTGCACGACGACATCGGGAGCATCGAGACACCCCTTGCTGCACTCCACGGGGCCGAGGATCTCAGGGTCCCCGTCCAGCAGGTCGACCACTTGCGGGAGGCCCTCGAGGAATCTGACACGCCGTTCGAGGCCCATATTTACGAGGGCGAAGGACACGGATTCCGTGGCGCAGCGGCCCGCAGGGATGCCGTTACGCGGACGGCAGACTGGTTCGAAACGCACCTCCTTGAAGAGTGAGCGCACTCCCATTCGGGGAGTGAGCACACTCCCACTCGAGTAGCCGACTTGTACATAGACTCCGGCAGTCGCTTCGTTGCTATTCGAGCAGATGCGCGATTTTCTCCCGGTTTGGGGATTGATAGGTCACTGCGCTCGAGGAAAAGCCCTGTGTCGCGAGGAGTTCGGCGGTCTCGAGTCCGGCGGCGACGGGATCAACCACGGGGACGCCGACACGTTCGGCGACTTCTTCGTTCGCGCGCATGTACGACAGGCTCATACATCCGGGAACGAGTGCCTCCGCACCCGCTTCTTCGACGGCCCTGCGACCGGCGTCGACCATATCGTCGACGAGCGAGTCGTCGTGGCCGATTTCTTCGATGGGCGCGTCGACGACGCGCACGTCGGTCACCACGTCGTGCAGTCCACACGCCCGAACGCGCTCTCGGACGAGCGGAACGACGGCGTCAAGCACGGTCACACAGGAAACCCGGTCGGCGAGTTGGGCCGCAACGTGAAAGGCCGCGGAGGCCGAGCCAACGACGGGTTTGTCGGTGAGTTCGCGTGCCGCCTCGAGGCCAGGCTCGCCGAAACAACCGACGAGAAAGGCGTCGACTTCGTGCTCGTGAGCGGCGACGAGTTTACAGATTTCGGTAGCTGCGAAAGCGGTTTCCACCTGGCTCTCGACCGATATAGGGCCCGTCTCCGGTGCGAGGTGTGTCACGGTTGCGTCGACCAGGTCGTTCGATATCGCTGCTCGTCGCTCGTGTTCGGCTTCGTCGTGACCAGTGGTCGAACCGAGGTATGCAATCTGTACCATAACTCACGATGTGGGCGAGAGGGCATATAGATGGTGTCCCTCGGAAGATATATTTACCCGCACAAAGAGTTACAGACGTCATCATGAGAGAGACGTATGACGGCTACGAGCCGTTCGATTACCTCGACGACGACGAGTATACACAGTTCGACTTTCCAGCGCCCGACGCCATCGGCGAGCCACACGAACTCGAGCTCACTGCCGAACAGGAACAACGGGCGGAGGCGGTCAGGGAGGCCTATCCAGTCATCTCGCTGCACGAACACCCGTTTTACTTCCCCGACGACGTGAGCGAAACGCTCCAGTACGTCTCCCAGGGACGTACGGAAACGGCCTATGGAGCGCTGGCTGAATCACCGCTGACGGCGATTTTCGACAATATGCTCGATGGACTCGCAGCCGTCACGTCCAAATCCGGCTGGAAGTTCCGTGACATCGTCTACGACCTTGGTATGCGGCTGTGTGACCTCGAGCACCAGGATTTCGTCGTCCCTGCGCGTTCGGTCGACGATATCCACGCGGCGCACGAAACCGGTCGAATCGCGATGATCCCGACTATCGAGTCCTCGATGCCCATCGAGAACGAACTCGATCGGATCGACATTCTGTTCGGCCTCGGCATCCGGATGATGGGACTCACCTACAGCGAGTCCAACGCGCTTGGCTCGGGCCTCAAGGAGAAACGTGACGCCGGACTCACCGTCTTTGGCGAGCAGGCCGTCGAGCGCATGAACAAGGTCGGCATGGCGATCGATGCCAGCCACGCGAGCAATCAGTCGACGCTGGACGCCTGTGAGATCAGCGAGTCTCCGATCTTTCTCTCGCACAACGGCGCGTACGAACTGCTCGACGACGACCGGCTCGACCCCGACCACGTCCTTGAGGCCGTTGCCGATACCGGCGGTGTGATCGGTATTCAGGCGGCACCGCACAATACGGCCACGCTCGAGAACAACCCACGCCACACTATCGACGCCGTTATCGAACACTTCGAGTACGTTCGGGACCTCGTCGGTATCGATCACGTCACATTCGGCCCGGACACGCTCTACGGCGATCACGTCGGTCTTCACGACCTGTTTTTCGCCGAACTTCGCAACGAACTCGAGCGCGTCGAGTACGTCGAAGGGATGGAAAATCCGACGGAAGCGTGGAACAATATCGTTCGCTACCTCGTCCGTGAGGAGTACACCGACGAGGAAATCGAAAAGATCCTCGGCGGCAACGTCTTGCGTGCTCTCGAGGACGTCTGGCCCTGACGGAGCAGGCCATCTACAACCCCGTTCGGCTTGGCTGAACACACGTTCACAGAACTGACGCTATTCACTCCGCCGCTCGTCCGTCGCCACATTTGATTTCTCCCCGGCGTTGTCGTTCGATCCACCGGTGTCCTGCCTGTCGTCCGACTCCGCCTCGCGGTTCTCGAGACACGCACACCAGGCGTCCTCAGCCAGCAGTGACTCGAGCGAGGCCGACTCCCCACAGGACGAACAGCTGACCGTCATTGACAGCTCGATAGCTTCGGGAAGCTCGAGTTCCTCACGCCGTTGGAGGGACTCGAGCGCCCGGTGCGTTCGATCGAGCAACCGAGGGACGACCGTCTCGAGGGTGGTTTGCTCCCAGTCGGTGGTCCGTTCCCTGCCCGACCATTCCGCATTTAGACACTCCTGCAGGTGGGTTCTGACGACGCCGAATGAGACGAAATCACTCTCGAGGCGCTCCAGCGGAAGCTCCTCGCGCTCGAGTTGCTCGCGTACTGCTGGATCGTCATTTGCGAGACCCTCGTATAGGGCGGTCGCCGCTGTCTCGGGTGTGTAGAGTCCGGCGCGCTCGAGTTCGGTTTCGAGAATAGATGCGTTGATGTAGGTCGCCAACCGCCGGTAGCCGTAACGATCTTCGTCACGTTGCCAGCGCTCGAGCAGCGTCTCGTCGAGGGTGCTGAGATCGTACGCTCGTCGGACCCGACACACCTTACAGCCACCTTTGCTCATAGATGGGCATTGTACCCGGAGTGAAAAAACGTTTCTCGCCTTACTCCGGTTTCGAGTAATACTGTTCCATGTCGGTACGCCAGTCAGTGACGATGCCATACCATACCTCGTCGACGTGCTCGTTTTCACGAATTTCGGTGACGAGCCGATTGATCTCGTTGATCGAGGGCTCGAAGCCGATGGCATAGATGTCGTAGGTACCGAGTGAGCGTGTAACGTGCCAGAACGACATGTCGGATATCTCTTCGTAGGCTGCTTCAGAAGCCCCCGCTTCGTCGGTCGTTCTGACGAAGATTCGGACGATTTCCCACTGGATCTCTTCGGGATCGATGAGATAGAACACCATCGTCGCGTCGATGAGTTTTTGGACGCGATAGCGAATTCCTTCGCCGCTCATGTCGTAGCCGGCTTCAGCCAGTTTGTTAGCGATTTCAGAATACGGCGCTCGTGGATCGATTGCCAGAATTCGGAGGATTTCGCCATCGATCTCGTCAAAGTTTTTGTATACTTGATCGCTCATTGGAAACTAGTGGTGCAAACAGTCTATTAAGCGTGTCGTATGGTATATGAGAACCAATACCATCACACAGGGTGCTGTTCCTATGATAACGCAAATTATCGATCAAAATAACGAACTAGGGTGTTATTTTACACCGGTTCTTTCTGTGATTTCCTTTGATTTCACAAACTACCTCTCAAGCAAACCGGTTGCGGGTGATGGAATGCTTCCATCTGCTAACAAAATCTCAACTGTAGTAATGGTATCGGCCCGATCAATGTGTCCAACTCGTGCCGTCGCCCAGGATAGTATTACACCCATAACTTTGTAACGGCTACTGGAGAGGTGATGGGATGGTGTCAGCTTTTCGGCTACTGTCGCTCTTCACCCGGTGTGTCAGCGGTATCGAGTGGTCCAGACGATGGCGCTTGGGGTTATACATAGGTTGCCTTGATCCCGATAACTCGAGCGCTCCGGCGAACGATATCCGGAATCTCGGTGTGATACCGCTCGCCCTGAAAGCGCGTCGTCGGTCCGGAGACGCTCAACCCACCGAGTACGGTGCCGTCCTGGCCGAGAATTGGCGCACCGACCGCTCGCATCCCAAGAATTCGCTCTTCGTCGTTGAATGCCACTCCCTGTTCTCGAATCTCCTCGAGTTCCTCGAGGAGGGCCTCTCGGTCTGTCGTCGTCTTCTCGGTGATCTGCTCGAGCGGGCTGCTCGCGAGGATCTCCTCGAGGTCGCTTTCTGGGAGGTGTGCCAGATACGCCTTCCCGACTGCTGTCGCGTGTAAGTCGACTCGCGTCCCGATGTGTGAGTCCGTTGTGATGGCCTGTTCGCCGGACGTCTGGTAGACGTAGACGCCTTCAGTGCCTTCACGGACCATGACCTGACAGCGGTCGCCGGTTCGCTCGGCGAGGTCGTCAGCTTCGGGCTTAGCGGCCTCGTACAGCCGATACGGGCGTCGGGCGTGGTAACCGAGGTCCAGCAATCGAAGCCCCAGGGTGTATTCTCCGTCGTCGGCGACGACGTATCCCAGGTGTTCGAGTGTCTGCAGGTGGTTGTGCACCGTACTTTTGGCGAGGTCGAGTTCTGTCGCAATCGCCGAGACACCGCTACCTGATTCTCTGAGTGCCTCGAGGATCCGAAAGCTCGTTGCAACGGCGCGAACGTGCTCTTCGTCGGTTTTGGTCATGTGATCACATTGCACCCCACTTCAATAATCCTTGCCGTTCGCCCAGGCCGAACACGAGTTCAATCAGAAAGGTATTGTCGTGAAAGAGTGTTATATTTGCAGTAGGTTCGCCATTGTGGTGTGCTAACATTGTTATGTGTTCGCTTGGTATGAACAATAATTCACTCACACTGAACCATTGGTGGCTCGCCCCCGTCAATCGGCGCCTTGGGACCACGATTTCATAGCACTATCTGGCCAATCTGTACGTGTGTTCGGGAGGTAGACACGACACTCTCCTCTTCTCAGTATGCGGAAAATCCTGGCAGCACCTCGTGAGATATCTTTACATACTCCTGGACGTGATACATCGTATGGCAGGCTCCGAGCTAGGCGAGCGAACGATAGACGAGTCACCTCCGGAGGTCGTCTCGAGCGACGACGTCTCAATCGACGTGGAAACCGACGTCCTGATCGCCGGTGGCGGCGGAACGGGCCTCGTCGCAGCCCTCGCTGCGGCAGAGCGAACGGATGGGACGATAACTGTTCTCGAGAAATCCGACCGACTGGGCGGGAACACGTCGTTGTCGACGGGCATGATACCCGCTGCAGGGACACGACTCCAGCGCGAGGCAGGAATCGAGGAAACTCCAGCGGATATGGCTCGAGATATTCTCGAAAAAAACGACTATCAGGCCGACGAGGCGATGGTCGAACATCTCTGTGCGGAGAGCAAACACCTTATCCACTGGTTGATCGACGAATGGGATATCACGCTCAACCTCGTCGACGACTTTCGCTATCCGCGTCACTCCACGTACCGAATGCACGCCCCAGCGGGGCGAAACGGCGAGAACCTGATCGCCGAACTCGGGGAACGAATCGAATCGACACCGAATATCGAACTCCTGCGTAACACGCCAGTGCGAAAGCTGGTCGCCGACGGAGATGCAGTCGTGGGCGCGGTCGCGGGCGAAACACACACAGAAGTCATCGGAGCGAAGAAAGTCATCCTCGCGACGGACGGGTTTGCGGGCAACCGACGGATGGTCGAACAGCACTGCGGTGAGATTTCGGAGGCGCTTTACTTCGGCTCCGACGGGAACACCGGCGACGGCATTCGGTGGGGCTCGGCACTCGACGCCGAAATCGCGTACATGGACGCCTACCAAGGTCACGCGACCGTTGTCCACGGCACCGGTGCGCTCTCGACCTACGCGGTCATTATGAACGGCGGCTTTCTGGTCAACGAAGACGGCGAACGGTTCGGCAACGAGGCGAAGGGATACTCGGCGCTCGCCCACGACGTGGTCGCCCAACCGGGGGGTATTGCCTACGAAATCTTCGACCAGCGAATCTACGAGAAACTCGAGGGCGAGTTCGACGATTTTGACGAGGCCGTCGAACTGGGTTCGTACACCTCGGCTCCGAACATTGAATCGCTCGCGGAGACGCTGGGATGTGACCCCGAAGACACTGCGTCGACCCTCGAAGCGTACAACGAGGCCGTTCGAGAAGGTGAACCCGACAGCGTTGGCCGTCTCGATAGTCGACACGAACTCGAGGCACCCTTCTACGGGACGGCTGTCGTCGGCGCGCTCTTTCACACGCAGGGGGGACTCGAGGTGGACGAACACGCACGCGTCCGCAAAACGGATGGGACGCCGGTCGGGAACCTGTACGCTGGCGGTGGGACGGCAGCGGGAATCAGCGGCCATGGACCGGGTGGGTATCTGAGCGGCAACGGATTGACGACCGCCCTCGGGTTCGGTCGACTGGCAGGTCGTCATGCGGGGGCCGCTATCGAGGGTACGGATGTTTCGTAGGATGCCGGTTCGAAACGCTCGTCACCCAGGACGTGTTGTGCGCTCCCGTCACTCGAGACAATGTGTGAGTCCGGAAACGCGGAAACGGACTCGTTCGAGGGTCAATAAAATAGCTCGGTGTCGCTCGAGTGGCCCGGTTGGCAATCCTGGGAGGACACAACTATATAACGACTCGGTCACACAGTATCAGCTATGACGGATCGTATTTGGGAGGATCTTCTCTCAGAGCAGGACAAGCAAGTCATCCAGAAGGCCGGTTACGACAGCGAGGGCGCCTCCTCGTGGGAGTCACGCGGGACGGGCGAGAATCCGATGGTGCTCATCATCGACGTCCAGCAGCTGATCGTCGGCGAGAACGTCCCCATCCTCGAGGCCGTCGAGGAGTATCGGACGGCGATGGGCGAAATCGCGTGGGACGCCATCGAGCACATCCAGTCGTTCCTGTCTTTTGCCCGCGAGCGAGACATTCCGGTGACCTACACCCGGGTCGTTCCGACGAGCTACGATGACCCGAATCACGAGGACCTGGCGATCGTCGACCCCGTCGCACCGGAACCCGAAGACACGGTGATCGACAAGAGCTACGCCAGTGCGTTTTACGGGACTGACTTGCTCTCGCGGCTCGTCAGGGACGACGTCGACACGCTCGTCATCGTCGGCAACTCGACAAGCGGCTGTGTACGGGCGACGACGGTCGACGCCCAACAACACGGTTTCGACGTCGTCCTGCCACAGGAGTGCATTTTCGACCGGATCGAGGCCTCCCACAAAATCGGACTGCTCGACATGTGGATGAAATACGCCGAAGTGCTCGAGACGGCCGAAGTCGAAACGTACCTCGAGTCGATGGGTGATGACGAATGAGCGACGGAACGTACGACCTGGTCATCGAAAACGGCACGCTCGTCACGGAAACCGGCCTCGAGGACGCCGACCTCGGCGTTGCGGACGGGAAAATCGCCGCCATCGGGGCGCGCGGGACGCTTTCAGGCGAGGAAACACTCGATGCGGCGGGCAAGTACGTGCTACCGGGGGCAATCGATCCACACACCCACCACGGCATCTACAACTCCCTCGAGTCAGATGCGGATACCGAGAGCCGCTCGGACCTGGTCGGCGGCGTGACGACGATCGGGAACTTCTTCCGCCGACCGGGTGCCTACGGCGATATCATGGACGATTACTTCGAAGAGGCCGAAGCGAATTACCGCCACGATTACTTCTTCTCGCTGGGCTTGCTTTCGTTCGACCACGTCGCGGAGATTCCCCGGATTATCGACGAACTGGGCATCACCTCGTTCAAGTGGTACATGAACTACAAGTACGCCGCGAGCGAGAAGTTCGGCGTCGACTGTGACATGCTCGACGACTTCGGCGATGCGTTCATCTGGACGCTCGCCGAGCAGGACGTTCCGACGACGCTCGGCTATCATTCCGAGAACGTCGAGATCACGAACGCGCTTGCGGGCGGGAATCCGTACATCGAATCGGAGAGTGATGACCCACCAGGCGAGTCCGATGAAACCTACGAGGTCTTCCTCGAGGAGTTCCCGGATTATGCGGAAACCCAGAGTATGGTCGCCGGGGCGAGTCTGGCCCGCCAGCACGACTACGACGACAGCTTCTACGCCGTCCACGTCAGCGCCGGTCGAACCGCCGACGAACTCGCAAACTTGCAGGAAGCGGGGTACGAACTCACCGGCGAGACGTGTACGCACTACCTGGCACTCACCGCTGGGGAGTGTGACGACCGGATGAAAGTCAACCCGCCGGTGCGCCGACAGGCGGATCAGGACACCCTCTGGGAGCGCGTCGCCGACGGCACGATCTCCTGTATCGGCACCGACCACTGTGCGAATCGGACCGACGAGAAAATCGGCGCGACTATCCGTGACAGCAAACTGGGGTTCCCCTCGAGCGCGACCATGCTCCCGTTGATCCTTTCGGAAGGCGTCAACGAAGGTCGTATCGACCTCGAGCGCGCGGTTGCGATCACGAGTACGAACACGGCGAAAGCGTGGAACCTGTATCCGAAGAAAGGAACAATCCGCGTCGGCAGCGACGCCGACCTCGCCGTGGTCGACCTCGAGGAGACGAAGACGGTCACGCCGGAGTTGCTCCAGAGTGGCGGTGATTATTCGATTTACGAGGGACGATCGGTGACGGGATGGCCGACGCAGACAATTGTTCGCGGCGAGATCGCCTACGAAGACGGCGACGTACTCGCGGAACCGGGAACGGGAACGCACATCGACAGGCCGGTGTAACCTGACGCAGAATCTACTCACACTATGACATCCACCCAATCCGGCCCGTTAGACGGGCTGACAGTACTCGAAGCTGGATCGATGATTTCCGGGCCGACCGTGGGCCGCTTTCTGGCGGACTTCGGTGCGACCGTGATCAAAATCGAACACCCGGAGTTCGGCGACCACATTCGCAACTTCGGAACGCAAAAAGACGGTATCGGCATGTGGCACAAGTACCTCAGCCGCAACAAGCGGTCGATAACGCTCAATATCTCCGGTGAGAAGGGGTCGGCCGTCTTCCTCGACCTCATCTCGGAAGCCGACGTTCTGGTCGAGAACTTTCGACCGGGAACCCTCGAGCGGTGGGGAATCGGCTGGGAGCGACTATCGGAGGTAAACCCGGAACTGGTCATGGTACGACTGTCGGGGTACGGGCAAACTGGTCCGTACTCGGAGAAACCCGGCTTCGGCACGCTGGCGGAGGCGATGAGCGGCTTTGCCTACGTCAACGGATTCGACGACCGGCCACCGCTGTTGCCGCCGACGGGACTGGCCGACAACATCGCCGCCCTGTACGCGACGTTTTCGCTCATGTTCGCGCTCTACCATCGCGACATCAACGACGGCAGCGGCCAGGTCGTCGACGTAAGCCTGATTGAGCCCATCTTCAACCTCATCGGGCCGTTCCCGCTAACCTACGATCAGACGGGCGAAATCGCCCGGCGTTCGGGGAACCGATCGACCTCCTCAGCACCCCGAAACGTCTACCGAACCGGTGACGACCGCTGGGTTGCGCTGGCCGCGAGCGCCCAACCGCTGGCGATGCGGACCTTCGACGCCATCGGCCGCCCCGAACTGAAAGACGACCCGCGGTTCGAAACCAACGAAAAACGCCTCGAGAACGTCGAAGAACTCGACGCGATAATCGGCGACTGGATGGCAGAACATACCCGCGAGGAAATCCTCGAAATCTTCGAAGAACACGACGCGACCATTGCGCCGGTCTACAACGTCGCGGATATCCTCGAGGACGACCACTACCGCGAACGGGAAGCCGTCGTCGAAATCGACGACCCGGACCTCGGGACAGCGACCGTCCAGAACACGATTCCGAAGTTTAGCGAGACGCCGGGCGATGTCGAATATCTCGGCCCCGACCTGGGCGCACACAACGATGAAATATACGGCGAGTTCCTGTCGTACGACGCCGACGTGCTCGCCGAACTCGAACAGGAGGACGTCATCTAATGCCCCTCGACCTGCCAGCACATGGCCGAATCGTCGAGATGCTCCCCCGCGATGGGTTCCAGCGGTATCCGGAGTTCATCCCGACCGAGACGAAAATCGAGATGATCGACGCGCTGTCGACGACCGGCGTCGACGAAATCGAGATCACGTCGTTTACCCACCCGAAGGCGGTCCCGGCGTTGCGAGACGCCGGCGAGGTGGCCGCAGGAATCACTCGCCACAACGACGTCACCTACCGGGCGCTCGTCCCCAACGACGTCGGGATGGAGCGCGCCATCGAGGCCGACCTGGACAAGGTCAACGCGCTGGTCGTCATCAGCGACGGCTATCGAACGAAGAATCAGGGTGGGATGACTCTCGAGGAGAACCTCGAGCAGATCCGACGTATCGTCGAGTTAGCTGAAGGGACGGGAATCGAGGTCGAGGCCGGACTCGGGACGAGTTTCTTCTGTCCGTACGACGGGCAGATTCCACAGGAACGGACGCTGGGCGTCGTCGATGCGGTGCTCGAGGCTGGCGTCGACGAGGTGACGCTGGCGACGACGATGGGGATGGCCGATCCGAGGAGCGTCACCGAATTGCTCGAGGCGCTTTACGATGCGCATCCGGATGCGGACGTGGGATTGCACCTGCACGACACGAACGGGATGAGTCTGGCCAACACGCTCGCGGCGATGCAGTGTGGCGTCGACCGTTTCGACACCTCCGTCTGCGGACTCGGTGGCGGGACCATCCTGCCCGGCGGCCTCGGTGATGTCGGCAACACCCCGTCGGAAGACCTGGTCAACATGTTCCACGACATGGGGGTTCACACGAACGTCAACGATGCACGCCTCCGGGAGGTCGCCCGTGACGTCGCCGACCGACTCGAGCTCGGCACCCCGAGTCACGTCCTGATGGGCGGCACCCGAGACCAGGTCCTTGAGACGGCGGCCTCGAGCGAGTCGCCGTCGAAACAGTAACGATAGCAGGGTACGAATGTGAAATGTACACCGGTTTGCGAATTAACGATTACCCACATTATGCACACGATTTCACAGCCACAGGCGCTCTCGAGTGCGTTCCCAGTTGAGGGATCGCCATGAGTTCGAGCGCACGAACGATAACTGAAAAGATCCTCTCGACGAAAGCCGGCCGTGAGGTGACGGCCGGCGACTACGTCGAGGCGGAGATAGACGCGATGGTCGGTCACGACGTGACCGGCCCCCTCGCAATCGAAGTCTTCGAGAGTGTTACCGGAGAGGACGGGACGGTTGCAAATCCCGAGAACGTCGTCTTCACGCTCGATCATCACGCGCCGGCCGACGGCGTCGAAGCCGCAAACAACCACAATATCGTCCGGGATTTCGCCGAAACCTACGGTACTCACCAGTACGAGATCAGCGACGGTATCTGTCACCAGGTAATGATCGAAGAGGGCTTCGTCCGACCGGGCGACCTCATTATCGGTGCGGATTCACACTCGACGACCTACGGCGGTCTCGGCGCGTTCGGCACCGGCGTCGGCTCGACTGACCTCGGAACCGTCTTCGCGACCGGCGAACTCTGGTTTCGGGTGCCGGAAACTATCCGATTCGAGGTCGAGGGGGCGCTTCCGGACGGCGTCTACGCCAAAGACCTCATATTGCGGTTCATCGGCGACGTCGGCTTCGACGGCGCGACCTACAAAACGGCCGAGTACGGGGGGTCGGCTATTGCCGACCTGCCGATTCACCAGCGACTCGTCCTCTCGAACATGGCCATCGAGATGGGCGGGAAAGCCGGTATCGTCGAGCCAGACGACCGAACGGTCACATACCTCGAGCGCCAGTCGGGACTCGATGTCTCTCTCGACCCAGACCTCGTTTCTGACCCCGATGCCGACTACGAGGCAGTCTACACCTACCGCGGGAGCGACCTCGCGCCGCAGGTGTCGAAGCCGTCGAATCCCGAAAACGCGGTCGACATCGACGAGGTGGCCGGCACGCCGGTCGATCAGGTGTTCGTCGGCACCTGTACCAACGGCCGATACGAGGACATTCGCGCCGTTGCGGACGTCCTCAAGGGTGAGCAGATCGATTCCAACACGCGACTGATCGTCGTCCCAGCTTCGAAAACGGTCTACCAGACCTGCCTCGAGACGGGGGTTCTCGAGACGCTGGTCGATGCCGGTGCGACGTTCCAGAGCGCAGGGTGTGGACCCTGTGCTGGCTATCACCAGGGTGTCCTCGGCGACGACGACGTCTGTCTCGCGACGGCCAACCGAAACTTCCCCGGTCGGGAGGGGTCGATGCAGAGTCAGGTGTACCTCGCGAGTCCAGCAACTGCGGGTGCAACGGCGTTGTATGGCGAGATTACCGACCCACGGGGCCTCGAGACCGAGCGCTACGACGATTACGCGGTGGCTACCGCGGAGGGGGGACGATGACGGACAGAGTGCCCCGGACCGACGGTGGAACGCCGCCTGTGGATGAGCCCGGCCGAGCCTGGGTGTTCGGTGACGATATCGACACGGACCAGATCACGCCATCCAGGTTTCTCGTTTCGACGGAACCGGCCGAACTCGCCGAACACGCGTTCAACGACCTTCGACCGGCGTTTTCGGCTGACGTCGAAGCCGGCGATTTCGTCGTCGCTGGCGAGAACTTCGGCGGCGGTTCCTCCCGGGAGCACGCGCCACTGTCGCTGATCGGCGCGGGCGTCTCGGCGGTCGTCGCCCAGTCGTTCGCCCGGATCTTCTTCCGAAACGCGATCAATCTGGGACTACCGGTGTTGATCTGTCCGGACGCCGGCGCTATCGAGGACGGTGCTTCGGTGTCGATCGATCTCGACGCCGGCCTCGTCTACGACCACGACGCCGGGGAAACCTACGAGGCCGAGCCCTTACCGCAGTTCTTACAGGAACTCGTCGACCAGGGGGGCCTCGAGGCGTACACTCGGCAGAAACTGGCTACTACGTCCGAGTAAGGATCACTCGAGATGAATTATTCGTATTTTAGGTGACGTGATCTCGAGACGGTGAGCACCCAGTCGAAAACGAATCCAATGAGCCGTCGACGCGAATCGACTTACTCTCGGAGTGCGTGACCGATCGCTCGAGCATCGTGTTCGTCCGGGTTGAGCACCCTCTGCAGTCCTGTCGTCGCTGCCTCGTCACCAAGACCGTAAGCGAGCAATGTCTCGATCCGGGCTTCGAACTCGTCTGCAGGCATCGGGTCACGGTAGTCTCCCGCCGGGTAGGCTCGCTCGCCCACGGCACTCGAGCCGTCTGCAAATTCGAGTGTCACTCTCGCTCCCCAGTCCTCGGGGAACGCCGCCTCGTAGTCCTCGCCGATACGAATCTCGACCCGGTCTGCGAGGGATTGTACCGGCTCGTCGGCGATGGCCTCGGTACTGAAGTGCTCGAGTTCGATGGAGCCGTCGTAGAGATAGCGTGCACAGACGTATGGAATCGAGAACTTCGCCGCCGTGAGTGTCTCCGGGCTATGGTTGTCCATTTCGGCGGCGTTCGCGTACGTCTCGACGAGAATCCGTTCGACCGTCTCGGCCTCGAGTGAGCCTTCGTGCGTGTTTTCGATTTCGCGAATCGCGTCGACGGGTGCGTGGGTGTACCGACACGAGGGGTACGGCTTGACGTAGTGTTCGGTGACCGACCATCGCGTGCCAAGATCCGCAAACAGCCTGTCGAAGCCATCCGGAAGCAGTTCTTCGAACGGGTCGTAGACGGCCGACATGGCGGCTCCGGACCCCGGAACACCTGCCTGGGCGAACTGGGCCATCGTGACGCCGACACCCGCAGATGCGCCCGCGGTGAGATTGCGTGAGGGCGGCCCGGACGTGTACGGGTCGTCCATCGAGACGACGGCCCGGTTGGCGGCCAGTCTGAACGTCTCCCAGACGGTTTGCGAATCGGGATCGGTACACAGCATCGCCGCAACGGCAGGTCCGACCGTCGTCCAGGTTGCGTGTGGGTCCCGAACCAGCCACGGAATGGCCTCGTTCATGCGGGCTTTCATTGCAAAAATCGCTTCCTCGAGCCGGGTACAGATTTCGTAGGCTTTGACACAGCTTTCGACGAACGTCCGTCCGTCGGCGTCAACGTGTTCGGCCATCGCCAGCCCGCCGGTGACGATGCCGGAGCCGACGTGACCGCCCGTGTTGTGGCCCTCCTCGATCTCTTGGACGATTGCGGCGGTACCGTTGAGCATCGCCGCCTGCACGGGGGCGGTGGTTCGACTCGAGCCGATGACCGTCGCGTCACCCGATGGGAGGTCCATCCGTTCCCAGGCCTCCCGATAGGGCTCCGCTTCACTCCCCGCGACGGTGGCGGCGAGGACGTCTGTGACCATCGTCCGGGCACGCTCACGGACGGCGTCCGGGACAGGTTCCTCGAGGAACGCGAAGATGGACGCCTCCCACTCGCTCACCGGTTCGGGTTTCGTCATCTCGAGTCCCTCCAACTGGTCGCTATCGGTGGTTCGGTGATGGACTCGAGACGCGGTGCTGGTTCGATCCGGTGACTACCCCGTGTCATACGAACGCATTCGCTGGGAGGTACCTAAAGGTTCCTCGAGCGCTCGTTCGACGGTCGATAGTCGATTCGAGAACGGTGAAGGAGCGACGGGAGCGCTTAAGCCACTCGCGGCGAATGCGTAGGTATGTCACGGACAGCGAGAGCCGTCGTCGAAGACTTTTTCGACCGCATGGCTGATGACGACCGACGGGACACCGTCGGCGAGCTATTTGCCGAAGATGCTACGATCACGCTTCCTGGGGCAACCTTCAGCGGGCCGGACGCGGCGAACGCGATGCTCGAGTGGCTCGCACCACGGTACGAGTGGGCGGCGAAGTCCTACGGGACCTGGATCGAAGCCGGCGACTACTGTGTCAGCCAGGGAACGCTGTACGGTGAGGACCTCGAGGGCGAACCCTTCGAGGACATCCGCTACGTGGACGTGTATCGTGTCGATGACGGACTGATCGAACGGCTCGATATCTACAACGACCTCGCGGCCGACGGCGTGGTCACCCCGGAGACGGTCGGCACGTCCGCGGAGGGAGAGCCGTGACCGAACGAACTGGCGTCCTGTTTTCGACGCGCGACGACCTCGAACTGGTCGCTCGTGCGGAAGCACTCGGCTACGAGAGCGTCTGGGCTGCCGAAGGCCAGGGGAAAACCGCATTCGGCAAACTCGAGCGCTGGGCGACGGTCACCGACGAGATTGGGTTGGCGACGGGAATCGTCAACGTATTTTCCCGAACGCCGGCGGCAACGGCTCAGGCGATTGCCACCCTCGACGCACACTCCGACGGACGAGCGATACTGGGACTGGGCGTCGCCCACCCGGGCGTCATCGAGGACTTTCACGGCGTCGAGTTCGGCCGGCCGCTCGCGCGGATGGCCGAGTACATCCGACTCGTTCGACGATACCTCGAGGGAACGCCCGGCGGCTTCGACGGGGAGTTTTTCACCCCCGACCGAACGGCGTTCTGGGAGGCGTTCGATCCGGTTCGAGCCGATATTCCGATCTACAACGCGGCACTCGGGCCGGGAAACGTCCGCCTGACCGGCGACCTGGCCGATGGCTGGCTCCCGAATCTCTACCCGCTCGAGCAGTTCGAAACAGCACTGGGCTGGCTCGAAGACGGTGCCGAGCGCGGCGGCCGCCGGCTCGAGGACGTCGACGTGGCGATGTACGTGCTGGCGTCGGTCGACGACGACCCCGAACGGGCTAGACGCGCGGCGGCCCGTCACGTCGCGGCGTACTTCCGGGACATTCCCGGTTTCTACGACCGTGTCGCGGCCGAAGCCGGATTCGAATCCATGCTCGAGGCCGTGAATGAGGCCCCGTCGACCGAAACGGCAGCCGAAGCGGTGGACCCGGACTTTCTGGACGTGGTCGCGATCACCGGTCGACCTTCGAAGGTCCGCGAGCGACTCGACGAATTGCGTACAGCCGGTGTCGACCTTCCCATCGTCCGAGCACCGATCGGCGTTGACCGTGCCGCGGTCGAAGCGATTCTCGAGGCGGCCGCACCACAGTAGTCCGGCACGCGTTGATGTACAGGCTGACTCCGACGACCGCTATCGGTTTCACTCATCGGTCGACATTTGGGAGGGTACTAGCATTTCCCGGAATCGCTATTATTTCGAGGAGCCGGTGATAGCCGACTGCCCGCCATCGATGCGGATCGTTTGTCCCGAGATGTAGCGAGCACGCTCGCTAGCGAGAAAGGTCACCAGTTCAGCGACGTCCTGTGGATGGCCAACTCGATTGATCGCCGTCTGTTCCCGGTACCGTTCTTCGCGTCCCGAATCAGCGTGGACCCGGGTCATGTCCGTTCTAACATAGCCCGGATTGACCGCGTTGACCCGTATCCCGTCTGCTCCGAGTTCGGCAGCCAGCGAGCGAGTCATCGAATCGAGGCCGCCTTTCGATGCACTGTAGGCGGCCCGTTCCGGGGCCCCGACCGCCGAGAGCATCGACGAGACGGTGACGATTGCACCCCCGGGCGCGTTCGCGTTGCGCAATGCTGGCGTCGCTACGCGAATTGCATTGTAGGTGCCGGTGAGGTTCACCTCGAGCACGTCTGTCCAGGTTTTGGGTTCGAGATCGTCTATCGATGATCGGTCGATGATCCCTGCACAGTTGACGAGGATGTCGATGCCGGTTCCGTCGTCGGCGCTGTCGACGACGGACTCGAGGGCTTGCTGATCGGTTACGTCTGCCTCGAGGGTGCGGATGGCTCCACTGCGGTCGTTGGCTCCAGTGGTGTCAGTCGTTTCTGTTCCGTCGGTAGCTCCGGCTGCGTAGGTGGCCGCCTCCTCGAGTGACTCGAGGTCGGCGACGTCACAGGCGTACACCGTACAGCCACGTGCAGCGAGCGTGTGGGTACAGGCTCGGCCGATCCCACCAGTCGCGCCGGTAACGATGGCCGTTCGACCGGCGAACCACTGTTCGGAGGGTGTGTCGTCCATACCCGCCTTTTTGGCTGGGATGTACTAATCCTCGTGGGTGCTAACAGCCCCCACATGCCTTTTGAGGCTACATATTGATTTGTGGGCAGTGTTTCTTCTCTCAAGCGGCAGCTGGGATACAGCTCTTTCGTGTGGGCGGCGGGAGGTTGACTCGAGACGGCCGTCACTCCCCGTCTGGCGGCGGTTCACCATCGTATGGTGGGAAACTCTTATGCACACCCCCTCTGATATACAGTCGTGACCGGAAGCATACTCGAGACTGTCGAGCTGCGAAAGCAGTTCGGCAACCTGGTAGCTAACGACGGGATTTCCCTCGAGATCGAAGAGGGGGAGATCCACGGTATCATCGGGCCGAACGGGAGTGGCAAGTCGACCTTTTTCAACACGGTAACGGGATTCTACGATGCTGACGGCGGCGACGTCATTTTCGATGACCGGACGATTACGAACGATTCGCCGGACAAAATCGCCCGCAGTGGGCTCGGCCGAACGTTTCAGATCGCCTCACCATTTCGGGATCTGACCGTTCGGGAAAACCTGTTGAGCGTCTACACGGCTGGACTGGGATCCGGCCTTCGGGTTAGCGAGGACAAACGACATCGCGCACAGGACATCCTCGGGCAACTCGAGATCGAGCACATCGCCGAACACGAAGCGAGCGATATCAGTGGTGGCCAACAGAAACTGCTCGAACTCGGTCGCATTCTGATGCTCGACCCGAAGTGTATCATGCTCGACGAACCGACGGCAGGCGTCAACCCGGCATTACAGAACCGCATCCTCGAGCACCTTCGCGAGCTCAATGAGGAAGGACGGACATTCGTCATCATCGAACACGACATGAGCGTCATCTCGGGCTTGACCGACCGCGTGACAGTGTTCAACCAGGGTCGGGTCGTCATGCAGGGTGATTTCGAGACGGTGACGAGCGACGAACGGGTACGAGAGGCCTACCTCGGCGAGGCCACTGACCCAGACGCCGGACTGGCGGAAACGCTCGACGCATCGGTCAGTACTGGTGCTGCCGGCCAAGCAACCGCCGAAGCGACGGGTTCGAACGGGTCCGGTGGCGATACCGGAACCGTTGCCAGAAGTTCGGGGGCGCTCCAGACCGAACCGACGGCCGCACCTGTAACCACTGTAAGCGGCGAGCCGACGGACAACACCCTCGTCGCCGACGAGATCATCACCGGATACGGTAACCACACCGTCATCGATGGCGTCTCCGTCGAGACTCGACCCGGCGTGACCTGTATTTTCGGTCCGAACGGCAGCGGGAAATCGACGCTGCTCAAGGCGCTGATCGGTGCCGTCCCGGTATGGTCCGGCTCGATTCATTACGGTAACACCGACATCACTCACACGACCGCACACGAGAACCTCAAACACGGGATAGTGATGCTCCCACAGGACGGCGGGATTTTCGGAAAGCTCACCGTCAAAGAGAACCTCCAACTCGGCGGGTACCAGGTTGACGATCGGTCGGTTCGCGAGGCGCGTCTGGAACACGTCCTCGATACGTTTCCCGACCTCGAGCCGAAACTCGGTGCGAAGGGTCATTCCCTTTCGGGCGGGCAGCAGATGATGTTAAGTTTTGGTCGGGCAATGATGACTGGCGCGGATCTGTACATATTGGACGAACCCTCGAGCGGATTGGCACCCTCGCTTATCGACGACGTGTTCGGGATGGCACAGTCGCTGGTCGATCAAGGGGCACAGGTAATTCTGGTCGAACAGAACGTCCGCGAAGCGCTTCGTATTGCCGATTACGTCTATATTCTTGCCCAGGGCGAACTCCAGTTCGACGGTCCGGCAGCCGACCTTCTCGACGAGGATGAACTCGTGAATCTATATCTCGGTCTCGAGTAAGAATCACAGAGCCAACCTGGCACTTCTTTTCTCCGGTTGTTGTCTGTTGTATATAACAAACTTATATGTGTGTTGCTTGCTACGGTGTGTGTATGGGGACGAATAGCAAGCGGTCTGAGAGACGCTCGTTTATCAAGTACCTCGGTGCAGCCGGCGCGATCGGATTAGCTGGCTGTATCGGTGACGATCCGGATGCCGACGATGACAACGGCAACGGAAACGGTAACGGCAACGGAAATGGTAACGGTAACGGAAATGGCAATGGCAACGGTGCTGATCCCGACGTTGACGAAGTCGTGATCGGATCAAACCACCCGCTCAGTGGCGGGCTCGGTGGAACGGGAACTCGAATGGACAACGCCGTGAAGCTGGCGGCGATGATCAAAAACGAAAACGGTGGTATCGAATCGCTCGGCGGTGCCGAACTCGAGGTTATCAGCGGCGACAACCAGGGTGAACAGGAACTGGGCGGTGAGGTGACTGACGAACTCATCGACGAAGGCGCACAGATACTGACCGGGTGCTTCTCTTCGCCAGTGACGAGTACGGCGACTCGAGCGGCAGAACGGGCCGGCATCCCGTTTGTCGTGTCAGTGTCTGTCGACGACGCCATCTTGCAGGAAACCGAACTGGACTACATCTACCGGCCACAGCCGCCGGCCAACCAGATGGCCCTCAACCATGCGGAGATGGTGACACAGGTGATTCGGGATGCGGGTCACTCGGTCGAAACCGCTGGCATCTATTACATCGACATCGACTTCGGTCAGTCGGTGCGAGACCACTTGCGTGAGCAGTTGCCTGCAAACGACGTCGAAATCATTCAGGAAGTCGGCATCAACTTCGGTGAAACGGCGGACACGCAGGTGACACAGCTTGTTGACGCCGATCCGGACGTGGTCATCGCTATCTCATATGAAGCCGAAACGGTCGAACTCGTTCGGGCCATGGACGACCAGAACTACTCGCCACCGTTCCTCGCTGGCTGTGCCAACGAGGCACTCAACGACAGGGCTGCGCTCCAGGAGATGGGCGAGACTGCCGAAGGCGCGTTCGCGACGAACTTCGCGCTCAACCCGGTCGATGACCGGGCGGCCGAAGTGCGCCAGCGATTCGAAGACGAGTTCGACCAGTCGTTCGATGCGAACGTTGCCATGACGTACGCAGCGGCAGAAGTAATCATTGCTGGCATCGAAGCGGCCGGCTCCAATGATCCGGACGACATCAACGATGCGCTCACTGACATCACGGTCGAAGATCACATCGCGGCGATGCCGCCGATTACCTTCGGTCCTGATGGTGAAAACGAAAACGCGCTGGCACCGCTGTTCCAGGTTCAGGATCTGGAAGACCGCGTGATCTTCCCCGAAGAGTTTGCCGAGAGTGAGGTTCAACTGTAACCCCAGATGAGTGTCAGCATCTCCGGTCTGCTGCTCGTCATGGCGGATTCGGTGACAGCCCTCCAGCTGTCGCCGTCTTTTATTCGGCCGTCGACGTTTCTGCAGTTACTCGCGTTCGCGATTTTGCTCGGTGGCATTTACGGGCTAGTCGCGCTCGGGTTGACGATGATCTTCGGCGTAATGGACGTGATCAATTTCGCCCATGGCGCGCTCATGGTCGTCGGCATGTACATCGTCTGGTGGCTCTCGACAGCCGTTGGCCTGAATCCGTTCCTGACGATTCCTATCGCCGTCGTTGCGCTGTTCGTACTCGGTATCGCTATCCATCGATTAACGATCGCACCGATTATGGACGCCCCACAGGAAAACCAACTGATCGTCACGTTCGGTGTGTTGTTGATCATCGTCAGCGCCATCGAAATCACGTTTTCCGCCGATCCACAATCTCGAGTGTTGAACCTCGGAGCGGTCGGTATTGGCGGCGTCGCGTTGCCCGGTGGACAGCTGATCGCATTACTTATCGCAATCCTCGCGGTGGTACTCGTCTGGGCGTTCTTACAGCGAACACAACTGGGCAGAGCCATTCGTGGTACGGCTGACGACCGTGAGGCGGCCCAGTACGTCGGAATCAATGTGCCTCGAATCGATTATCTGACGTTCGGACTCGGTGCTGCACTGGCCGGGTTGGCCGGTGCCGTGATTCCGTTTATTCAGCAGATCGATCCACACCTGGGGGACACGTACCTGATCAACGCGTTCGTTATCGTCGTTCTCGGGGGCCTGGGTTCGTTCCCCGGTGCCCTCGTCGGGGGTATGATCATCGGGTTCGTTCACGTGTTCGGCCAGTTCTTCCTGCCAGGATCTGGTAATCAGATTGCGATCTTCCTGATATTCATCCTGGTGTTGCTGTTAAAACCTGAAGGGCTGTTCGGAGGTGGTTCCTGATGGCAACCGATGGCTTCTCACAGCGTCTCGATGGGGCTCGACTCCGATACCGTTCGTTCACCAGCGCCTGGTATGGCGTTCCAACCATCTTGACAGTAATCTTCCTGGCGCTCGCCGTATTACCGTTTACCCTCGGCCTGTATGCGTTCGGGTTCAGTCTCGGCAGCTGGGTGAGCGTCCACATGCTCGTCATAACGCTCGTCTGGGCGACCACTGCTCAATCCTGGAACATGATGTCAGGGTACACGGGCCAGTTCTCGTTCGGGCATGCTGCTTTCTTCGGGCTCGGTGCCTATGGGACCATCTTGCTGTTGAGTACCTACAGTCTCAACCCGTGGATCGGGATGATTATCGGCGCGACGATTGCCGGACTGTACGGACTCCTCATCGGCCTCCTCTGTTTCAGATACGATCTTCGAGGACACTACTTTGCGCTGGCGACGCTCGCGTTCGCCGAACTGCTTCGATTTACGTTCAACACCCTGCCACAGCTCGGTGGCGCGAGTGGTTTCTTCAAACCACTGCCGCGTGAATACGCAGATGGATTCGGCCTGGTGGCGTTTCAGTTCCAGGAGACGTTACCGTATTACTACATTATCCTGGCGTTCCTGGTGATCGTTACGGTCGTCTCCTTTGCGATCAAGGAGTCACGGCTTGGCCTGTATCTCTTCGCGATTCGGGAGGATGAGAACGCTGCCGCGGCTGTCGGTATCCCGACGTTCCGCTACAAACTGCTCGGCGTCACCGTGAGTGCGTTCTTCACCGCCTGGGCGGGCGCGTTCTGGGCGATGTACTTCGATACGATCCGGCCGGAAACGGTCTACGATATCCTGATCAACGTCGAAGTCCTCCTGCCCGCAATCGTGGGCGGCGTCGGCACGGTTATCGGTCCGATCGTCGGTGCCTTCATCGTGATCCCGTTCAGTGAGTTCGCCAGGCAAAGCGTCGACGTCCCCGGTTTCGATCACATCGTCTACGGGATCCTCCTGATCGGTATCGTCCTGTACAGTCCGAAGGGGGTCGTCTCGTGGCCGAGTCGGTTACTGTCGTTGTTACACGAGCACGGCCCGTACGACAGTGAACTCGAGACGGAAGAGGAAATGGCCGATTCAGCACCCGAGACGAACGAATGACGCTCGCCAATGCTATCGCGTCGTTTACGACGCAGCTCACCTACGACGAGTTACCGGCCGACGTGCGTGACCGAGTTGGGCTCGTCGTTGCAGACACGTTTGGCGCGATCGTTGGGGGCGCCTCGACCGAACCCGTCCACAGCCTCAGTGACCGGTATCACCGAACCGAAGCAGGCCCGGTCTCAGTTCTTGGAACCGACGTGCAGCTCCCGGTGAATCGTGGCGCACTCTGTAACGGCATCGCTGGCGTCGTGCTCGAACTCGACGAAGGACACAAACTAGCCGCCGGTCACCCGTCAATTCACGTGCTCCCGGCGGTGCTCGCTGTGGCCGAACGCGACGACCTGTCGGGTGAAGCCTTCGTCACTGCGTTCGTTGCGGGCTACGAAACCGCAGTTAGGATCGCTCGAGGATGCACGCCGCTGGCTGACGGCTATCACCCACACGGCGTCTGGGGAGTCGTCGGAGCGGCGGCCGCCGTCGCTCACGCGACGAATCTCGACCGATCCCAGACGACCAACGCACTCCGTATTGCGGCCAATCACGCCCAGCACACCCGGTTCGAAGCGGCACTCGAGGGAGCCACCGTCCGGGACACCTACGCCGCGATGAACGCCCCAGCTGCACTCTTTGCCGTCGAACAGGCAGCCGCCGGATTCACCGGCCTCGAGGACGGCATCAGTCGCCATCTCGAGGGAATCACCGCCGAAGGCGTCGATCCGGCGCCCGTCGAGACGCTCGGCGACCGCTGGGAGATCACCAGCGGGTACTTCAAAGTTCACGCTGCCTGTCGGTACACGCATCCGACGCTTGATGCGCTCGAGGACCTACTCGAGAGCGAGTCCATCCAACCGGACGCCGTTTCCTCGGTCACCGTGGAAACGTATCCGGCCGCCGCAACGCTCACCGAGGCGAACCCGACGACCCGCCTCGAGGCGAAGTTCTCGATTCCGTTTGCCGTCGCCACCCGGCTACGCAACGGCGATTCGGGGAAAGCGGCGTTCGAACCTGTGGCCATCACTGACGAGACGTGGACACTCGCAGAGCGAGTCTCCGTCGAGGCAACCCAGCCGTTTATCGATGCGTTACCAGACTCGCGGGGCGCTCGAGTCACAATGACGCTAGAGGACGGGAGGGAACACACTCGGACCGTCACACAGGCTCGCGGTGGGGGCGAACGACCCATCACCGAAGCCCAACTGCGCGAGAAGTTCCGGTCGCTTGCCGCACCCACACTGGGCGAGGAGCGCGCACTCGAGGCCTGGGAGACCGTTCGAGAGCCCGCGGCCGTTCCCGTTTCCTTACTGACTCAAGCGTGCCGTCCGGACACGTAAGCCCTAGGATGTCGGCTGTGTGCGACGGCAGCCTTGCCTCTATTTACAGCATTTGTATTAAAACACTACCTAATCAAAAGTAGTTTCGACGGTCTCCTTCCCTCCGCAGATACCGACCGGGAATGTTCGGATTCGGGAAGCCACTCAGATGGACGTCACGCGCCGATACTCGTCGTCGAGCGCAGCCGCATCCTCGGGGAGCAACGCCGTGACGAGCGTGTCCGCGTACTCGCTGAAGTAATTGATGAGTCGCGCGATACGGTTCGAATCGATTGCTTCGAGCGAGTCGAGTAACATGAACGGCACCGTCTCGTACACGTCGTGGACGAGGTAGCCGGCGAGAGCGAAGACCAGCCCGGTCACCTCTCGCTCGCTTTCGCTCAGGTGTTCGATGGTGTCCTCGTAGGTCTGTCCGTCTTCGGTCTGGCGAACGATGTGGAGTTCGAACACGGTCTGCTCGACACGTCGACGTCCCTCTTTCACTCTCTGTTCGGTCTGTTCGATCCAGATCCGTTCGATGTTCTCGTACTCGAGTACCTCAAGCACCGAGGCCATGTGCTCGTTGAACGCGTCGACGGCCTCCTCTTCGATGCGGTCGATACGCGTTCGCAATTCGGTGAGGCGTTCGGCGGCCGCATCGCGTCCGTCACGAACGTCTTCGATTCGGTCGGCCGCATCTTCCGCGTCTTCGATATCGGCTTCGACGTCCGCGAGCTCGTCGCGTTTTCGTTCGAGTCGGAACTCGAGTTCTGTGACGGTTTTTTGTTGATCGAGGGTTTCGTCCTCGCTTTCGGTTTCGAGTTCGCTGACGGTTTCCTCGAGGGTTTCGACTCGCTCTTCGAGCGTTTCCTCCTGCTCTTCGAGCGTCTCGAGCCGCTCCGTGCGCGTTTTGATCTCCGTCTCAGTTTTGTCGACGCGTTCAGTTAGCCGCTGGCGACGGTCGGTAATCGAGCGTGCGTTTTCGATGGTCGATTTTCGGTCGTCGATCTGCTGACGAAGCTGATTTCGCTCGTGAACTTTCTCTTCACGGAGGGAACGTAATCGATCGATTGTCGCCTCGATCTGTGCCCGTTCAACGGACGAGCCACAGGTCCAGCAGACCACTTCGTCGTCGGATTCGACTAACTTGTCGGTGACTGAGGCCGCTTCCTCGTCAGTGAGGGCAGCTGTGATCTCCTGGTTCGTTCCCTCGAGCATTTCCTCGTTGAACTGGATGATGCTCTGGAGTTTCGTCGTCTCGGCGTCGATCGCCGACCGGCGTTCACGCAACTCTTCGAGTTCGGTCTCGAGGGCGTCCGGATCGGTTTCGAGACTGCTCGGTAGCTCCTCGAGGTCTTCCCGGAGTTCCTCGAGTTCGTCTTCCAGGGTTTCGATGCTTTGTCGCTCGGTTTCTTGCTGGAATCGGGTTTCCTCGAGCTCGTTTCGCGCGCGCTGAAGTTCGTCCAGTTTCTCGTCGACCGCCTCGTCATCGGGTTCCCGTTCAGTACGGGCTTCCTCGAGTTCTGCACGGGCCGTCTCCAGTTCCTCTTCGGTCGCTTCGATCTCGTCTTCTAGCGAGCGTTTTCGGGATTCGAGCGATGGCAGCGTCGATTTCGTCTCTTCTAACCGTTCGAGTTCCTGGTCCAGCTTTCGCTTCTCTGCAGTGGTCGTCTGGATTTGCGCTTCGATTTCGTCGACGTCGATCGGACGCATGATGACGTCACGGAGGTTTCGTTGCTGGGTGACCGCCTGACGGGCGGCGTTCGACTCGAGCAAGAACGCAAAGAGGTTCGCGAGCGTCGGGTCCTCGAGGTAGGGGTTCCCGCTGGTGACGACGGTACCGTTTCGCCGTTCGAATCGGCGTTCGTAGGTTTCACCGTCGATCGTCAGTCGGACGTATCCCTCATCGGCATCGCCTTTGAGCGAGGCTTTGTCGCTGCCGAGTGCGGCCATAATCGACCGCAGGAACGAGGTTCTGTTGGTTGCGTTTTTCCCGGTGAGAACGTTGACGCCGTCCGTAAGTTCGACCGTCGAGCTGTCGATACCGCCGATATTTTTGACGGTTACCGTCGGGCGTATCGTCGTTTTCGGAGTACTCATTGGGGGCATTTGGTGGGGGATCTACTTATATGGTTATATCGAATCGGGGGCAGTTGTGCCGTCCGATCCGAGACTGACCACACCGTCCGTACTTGTGGCTGTTCATTCCTGGCAGCCACAACCGCCTTCCTCGAGGAATGTCCGGACGTCGTGTTGTTCCCCACAGGCTTCACACAGGACGTTCACGTCGACGAGGACGGAGACGGATTCGTCCTCGAGAGAGCCCGAACCCGCGTGTCGCTCGATGGTATCTTCGGCGACGGCCGCGAGCCGACTCGAGAGTCGTTGAATCGAGTCCGTATCCTTCTCGAGTCGTTCTTCCGGAGAGGTCTCGTTCCCCGGCCCTTCGAGTTCACGGTCGGTCGTCAAGTAGGTGTGAATCGCCTGATGGGAGACGAACGAGGATCGTAACCTATCGACGTCGATGCCCGCACGTTCGAGTTCCCGTTCTGCCTGGATCCGCATCCCGGCACTGACGTCGTCGTCGGTGAGCAGTCGATACGTGTTTTCGGCTTCACCGTCCAGCGGCGACTGACCGGCCTGTGAGAGACGTTCCTCGAGGAGTCGGACGTTGAACCGCCTGGCGAGTGCCCGCAGGCTTTCCCGTTCGTACCCCTCACCCAGCCACCGTTGCTCGAGTTCGAGGCCGAGGTCCTCGAGAGGTTCTTCCTCGAGCAGGCGGGCCACCTTAGTTGGCATCGTTGGCCCTCCGTGGTTCGCGACCTGCCTTCGGTCCTACCGTGTTTGCGTTCATAGTGACGTGTTCGAGTTCGATGTATTCGTGTGTACCGGTTTCTGTGGTCGGACAGGTGGTGATCGGTCGGTACCCCGAAGCACCGTAATTAATAAATATGAAAAAGTTTTATTTAAGAATTCTATATATGTTTAACAACATAAATTTGGTATTTTTTCTGGAATCGGCTAACACATTCTGCAGAATATGATGGCTGATTCTCACCGTTCTATGCCTTTATTACCCGACTTCCCTTTCTTCGCTGTGGAGGGTCGGTTCCCGTGAGCCATTATTCGCTTGAGAATCCGAACAAACCCGGTAAATGGGGTCTATGTGTCTATTTACGCCCCCTACTAGAAGACGCAACCGGTGACACTTCGTTAGCGCCCGTTTCGAAGTTGGGTAAGTTTTTAATAAACTCAAACCAGTTTAAACATGGCGTTCGGTACAGGACGACCGGACTGAAACACTCGAGTACCGTGTTCGGTGTCCCGAGGCACCGAGGCTGACTCGAATGAATCCTTGGGTTGGACAGTAACGCTTTTGCGCCACCCACCCACACCTTCGGGTATGGACTGGCCACACGATCCCGACGGGGACGAAGGCAGCGAGGGAATGCGCAAGTTCGATATGGCGGTCATCGCCAAGAAAGTCGACGAGGACGAGGACTTCCCGCTCGAGCGAGATGCCTTTGTCGAGGCCCACGGTGACGAACCGATTCGAATCAATTACCAGTCGGTCGTCGCTCTGCGTGAAATCTTCGAGTACGTCGAACCCGATGAGTTCGAAACCATCGTCGACATGCACAAGGCTGTCGGTGCTGCGATGCGGAAAGGGAACTTCTGGGACTACCATCCGGTCGGTTCGAACCCCGAGCAGAAATCGGCCTAATCGAAGGGTCGCTTTCGGTGCTTTTGCGGTTTGATTCTCTCATCGTCGCTGTGGTCTGGTGGGCTGCATAGGCCACACAGAGTACCGGCTCGCTGGTCTGGCGAGACGGATTCTCGAGCCCCATCTCAGATCTGGATTGCGTATCGCTTATACGATATCGATCGAAACGAAACATTACCGTGACGAACACGCAGGTGACACTGGTTCAGATCGACAACTACGGGCCGTGGACGGTGACGCCGGAGCCGCGACGCGAGGCGGATCTACAGACCCTCCAGTCGCGACTGTACGCCGACATCTCCCAGTTTGTCGGCAACCGGAACGGCTACGTTTTCTTTACTCGCTTTGACAACATGATCGCCGTGACCAACGGCCTCGACCTCGAGGATCATCGGCTGTTACAGGAGTCGGTGGGGAACCGCTATCCAGTCACGCTCAGTCTCGGCGTTGCAACGGGGACGACGCCGGCACAGGCGCTCTCTGACGCCACCTCGTTGATTCAGGATGCCGGCAGCGCCCAGGACGAAAACCGGCGCGAAATCCTGGATGGCCGGACCATCGATACTGCGTATCGAACGGCCGAGGACCTCCAGATCGCTCACTTCGACGTCATCGACGCCACTGGCGAGTACACCGACGAACTCAACGCATTCGACAGTTTCATCGAGATCGAACAGGGCTACGCCTCACTCATGCGCTACATGCGCCACGCCCACGACAGCCTCTCGTTTTTCGTCGGCGGCGACAACATCATCGTCGTCTGCCCCGACCTCGAGCGTGCGGACTATGTCGATGCTATCGAGCACGTCCAGTCGGAGGTCGACGTGGCCCTCCAGGTCGGCGTCGGAAGGGGTGAAAGCGCACACGACGCCGGGTACGCGGCAAAACACGCCCTCGAGCGATGTCGAGCACGGGGCACACAGGTCGAACTCGACTGGTAACGAGTCCCTCGAAGGTCCGTAACAGCCACACGAATCGTTATTAGTGTCTGACACACCATCCGTTCTAGTTTAGCGCATCGAGGCACCTGGAGAGGCCGAGCTAGAATCGT
>JAOPJZ010000029.1 GCA_025517525.1 Natronosalvus hydrolyticus | reverse complement strand
GGAGTGTCCGACTAAACCACGGGAAGCCTCGGGGCTTGACCCCGAGGCGGTTCACGAGCGCCTTGGACTCCATCCCGTGAACGCCTTCGAACGGGAACGTCGCGCTCGCGATTTCGACCTGGAGTCGTACACCGTCCCGCAGTCTCACTGGTACGACGGTCCCGCCGAGGGGGTCATCGTTCGGGACAAACGTGGCACACGAGCCAAGATTCTCCATCCGACCAGTGACGACCTCGAGGACCCGGTCCAGGAGGTGGCCACTGCAGCACAGTTGGTCGAACGGTACGCAACCGACGAGCGAATCGCGGGGGTCGCCGCGACCCTCGAGGCTCGAGACGGGGCGGTGACCCTCGAGGCACTGCACGAACGAGTGCTCGAGGCGATCGGTCGCGAAGCGAACTACCAGCTGTACCGAGCCGACGGAGCGGTCGATATGGACGCGTTCCGATCAGCACTCTGGGACGCCCTCCGGCGGTGGATGGACGGGCAGTGACCGAGCCGGGCTCGAGGGAGTGCGTTCGTTTGTTGGGGGTGTCATTCGAAAACGGATTTTGTTCGTCGTTACTCGAGGGAAGGAATTTGAACAACGGCTGCGAACCGCCCCGCTTCGCCGACAGCACCGCAGTCTCGCGTATCTTCTTTCAGATTGAGTGCCGCTGCTCGCGAGTTGCTCGCAGCGACAATGCGAGGGAAGGGATTTGAACAACGCGAAGACGGTCACCTCGCGTTGCTCGGCGCTGCGACTTCTCTCGTTCAAACCCTCCATCTCATACTGGTCACTCACGAATTGTTCGTGACCAGTGCGAGGGAAGGGATTTGAACCCTCGGACTCCTACGAGAGCGGGTCTTAAGCCCACCGCCGTTGGCCTGCTTGGCTACCCTCGCGCAAAACCGCACTCGAGGATAACCACCGGCGGGGGTTGTGCGTTTCGGTGTGACTCGAGGAGTTGTCCCCTACTTTGTCGCGCTCCGTGAGCGAACGAAGTGAGTGAACGGCTCGAGGAACCCTCGAAGGGGGTGACGACGAGTTTTGCTGGAGCTTTTGCCAGCGAGTGAACGACGTGAACGAGCACAGCAAAAGGTCCCGGCGTTGTAAGCCCACCGCCGTTGGCCTGCTTGGCTACCCTCGCGCAAAACTGCACTCGAGGAGTGGCCGGGAGATGTCCACGGCGAGGGTTGTGCGTTTCGGTGTCGCCCGAGAGCAGCTATCGAGTGAAATAATATGCCAGCGAGTAGCTATCTGAACAGATGGAGGCTGGAACGGGTATCGTCGCTGGCTTGCTGGCGGTGGTTGGTCTCGGCTGTTTCTGGTTGGCGAGAGACGCGTTGCGGTCGGAGTCCAGTGTAGTCACGAGCGACGACACCGGTGGGCAGGCAAACGCCATGGTTCTCGCGTTTGTCGCCTTCGGATTGCTCGCCCTCGCGAGTGCCATCGCCCTCGAGGGACCCGACCGTCACATCGCGACGGGCACGCTCGTCGCGACCGCCTTCCTCTGTGCCGGCCTGGGCTGGCTGGTTCGCTATCGTGACCGTCGCGACCTGCTGACGACCCCAACTGTCGACCGAAAAACGGCCCGTCGACTCGGTGGCGTTGCGATGGCCTGTGGGGGACTCGTCCTCGCACTCGTCCCCCTGGTGTGGCTCGAGGTCACTGCCCGAACGATTGCAGTCTTCGCCCTCGGAAGCAGTGTCGTCGTGTTGGTCGCTATCGCCTTCGCGTACCGATGACTACCAGTCGACGCTCAGCGTGCCATCGCCGTGTGGGTCCGGTGCAATCTCTTTGTCGGTCCGGCGGTCGACGACGTGGATACAGCCCTGGTCTTTTTTCGCCGGGCAGACCTCCGCGGCGCGGACGTTCTCCTCGAGGTCGTCTTCCCCGATGAAGTAGGCGTTGGCGCGAGCGAGGCCGGTCGAGATGTCCATCTCCCAGTTATCGCTGACTTCGGCGCACTTGCCCGCGCCGAAGCACTTGTTAGCCTCGAAGATGATCTTGTAGGGCTTTTCCTCGATCGGTGGCCCGTCGCTCGAGCCGACATCGCTCGGGCGTTCGATTCGCTCACTCATTACCGACTCTCGGTGGTCGACCCTCTTTCGCGTTACGGTCGGCTACTCGAGGCAGGTCGTAATATTGTAGCCAGTGAAACGATTTTACACCTAACACGATACCGTCTTGCGAGAGAGTGTGCAATGACTTTCACGGGCCATTATCGTTTTTCACGCCCGGACGCGAGCGCCAAAACCACCTACACTTACCATGGGCCGTTGAGTATCCGTCTGCTATGACGCCGATCACCTTTCTCGTCCTCTTCTGTGGGCTGATGAGTGTGATCGCCGTCTCACGCGTTCTGAAGGCGGAACTCTTTGCAGTAGATTCGGAACGTGGTCATGGCGAGGTTGGGGCGGCTCTGATTAGCGTCGGTGTCACGTTCCTGGCAACGTTCTGGATGGCGCTCGAGGAAGGGATGGCGTCCTGGTCGCTGCGAGGCGTGGTTCTGGGAGTTGGTATCGCACTGGCACTCTCTGGAATTCTCGTCCTCCTAACGGCTGATCGGTAACGACAGTGTGAGCGTGTCACATAATCTGATTTGATTCACCCAATGAAGGAGCCGCTGTTGGGCGAAAATTGCCGGATGGGCGCAAATGAGCACGCTTTTAGCCCTGACCCATCCACCTACGAACGATCATGAACTACGAACAAGTCGAGGTTCCCGAAGACGGCGCGAAGATTACGCTCGCCGACGAGGAATCCGGCGAACTCGATGTACCGTCGAATCCTATTATTCCGATTATTCACGGCGACGGCATTGGGACCGACGTCGGTCCAGCCGCCCAGAAAGTGCTCGACGCTGCTGCAGAAGCGACCGGTCGCTCCATCGCCTGGATGCGCGTCTACGCCGGTTCCAGCGCTCGAGAGAAATACGACGAGAACCTGCCCGATGACACGGTCAACGCGATCCGTGAACACCGCGTCGCGATCAAGGGCCCGCTGACGACGCCCGTCGGCGCTGGCTTCCGCTCGCTCAACGTCGCGCTGCGCCAGACGCTCGACATGTACGCGAACGTCCGGCCGACCTACTACATCGACGGGGTTCCCTCACCCGTCAAGAACCCGGAAGAGATGGATATGATTACGTTCCGGGAGAACACCGAAGACGTCTACGCCGGCGTCGAGTGGGAAGCCGGCACCGACGAAGTCGAGCAGGTTCGAACCTTCCTCGAGGAGGATATGGACGTTGCAGACGTCATCCACGACGGACCGGTCGGCATCGGCGTGAAGCCGATTTCCGAGTTCGGTTCGAAGCGTCTCATCCGCGAGGCGATCGATTACGCCCTCGAAAACGACCGCGACTCCGTGACCCTCGTTCATAAGGGCAACATCATGAAGTTCACCGAGGGTGCCTTCCGTGACTGGGGCTACGAACTCGCCGAAGAGGAGTACGGCGACGACGTCATCACCGAGGACGTACTCTGGGAGGAGTTCGACGGCGAACAGCCCGAGGGCACGGTCGTCGTGCAGGACCGCATTGCAGACAACATGCTCCAGCAGCTATTGACCCGAACGGACGAGTACTCCGTCATCGCGACGATGAACCTCAACGGCGACTACATGTCCGACGCCGCCGGCGCACAGATCGGTGGTCTGGGCATCGCCCCCGGTGCCAACTTCGGCCACGGTCGCTGTCTCGCCGAACCCGTCCACGGGTCCGCGCCGAAATACGCTGGCGAGGACAAGGTCAACCCGACCGCGATGATCCTCTCGGGTCGCGAGATGCTCGAGTACCTTGGCTGGAACGACGCCGCCGACCTGGTGCGTGACGCCGTCGAGGAGACCATCTCCTCGGGCACGGTCACTTACGACCTGCACCGACAGATCGAAGGCGGCACCAAGGTCGCCACCAGCGAGTTCGCCGACGCTGTCGTCGAGAACATCGAGAAACTCGCGTAAGCGGACCTCCGTTCCATCTCCCTCCGTTCCATCTCCCTCCGTTTCATCTCCATTTTGTTTTTGTTCCCTCGAGTAACCGCGCTGTCCTATCTCGAGGCGTTCTTCCCAACCTCGAAGCGCTTTCCCGACCTCGAGAGAGTATAGCCGTCTGCCGAGACTGCCTTACTCGGTCTCGAGACGCCCGAGCGAATCACCGCGGCGAAACTCGTCGTTCTCACCGACGCTAATGGCCTCGAGCGTGCCCGTCGCGGGTGCGGGCACGTCGATGCTGACTTTCTCGATCTGTATTTCACAGAGGGTGTCCCCTTCCGTGACCGACGCACCCTCGCGGACGAACCAGGTTGCGACGACGCCTTCGTCGACTTCCTGGGCGTCGTCGGGCCAGAACGCTTCAGAGTCGATCTCGACCGTCGTCATTGGGTGATCGAGCGAACGGCAGCCGCGATGTCGTCCGTACTCGGCTGGAACTCGTTTTCGAGCGGCCGCGAGTAGGGGATCGGCGTATCGGGAGCCGTCACCCGGTCGACTGCCTCGAGGTCCTCGAGTGCGCCCTCGGTCGCCCGTGCGATGAGTTCGCCGCTGACGCCATAGGAGTGGTAATCCTCGTCGACGACGATCAATCGGCCGGTCTTGCGGACCGACTCGAGGACGGTTTCGGTATCGAGGGGGACGAGCGTTCGCAGGTCGATCACCTCGGCGTCGATGCCGTCCTCCGCGAGGCCTTCTGCGGCCTCGAGTGCGCGGTGAACGTGCAGGCCCAGGGTGACGATGGTAGCGTCCTCGCCCTCGCGTTTGACGTCGGCCTCGCCGAAGGGAATCTCGTAGCGCTCCTCGGGGACGCCGGTTTTCGGGCCCTCGGGGGCGGGCATCCAGGCCAGTCCCATCAGTCGTTTGTGGAACATATAGACGACCGGGTCATTGTCACGGATTGCGGTGTGCATCAGTCCCTTCGCGTCGTAGGCGTTCGAGGGGACGACGACTTTCATGCCGGGGAGGTGAGCGAAGGTGCCGTACAGGGTCTGGGAGTGCTGTGCGGCGTCGTTGTATGTGCCGCCGACGGCCGTCATGAGCGTCATCGGAACGGACACCGAGCCGCCGGACATGTACGTGGTCTTCGCCATGTTGTTGTAGAGCTGGTCCATGCAAACGCCGAAGAAATCGGCGAACATCAGCTCACAGACCGGGCGCATACCCTGCATCGCCGCGCCGACGCCGGCACCCATGAACGCCGTCTCCGATATCGGCACGTCCATGATCCGGTCGTGCCCGAACTCCTCGAGCAAGCCCTGGGTCGAATCGAAGATACCGCCGTAGTCGGCGACGTCTTCGCCCATGACGAATACCTCCTCGTCCTCGCGCATCTCGTGGGCGATCGCCTCGACCATCGCCCGGCTCATCGTCAGTTCGCGGTCGATCTCACTCGCACTGGGTGTTTCGGCTTGTGCCATCACTCCTCACCTCCGTCGGTCGCGGTAACTTCCCGACTCGGCCGCTCCGGCCAGTCGTCGGGACTGTTCGTAAAGACGTCCTCGTAGGTTGCCTCGGGCTCGGGCTCGGGCTGGTCTTTCGCCCACTCGATGGCCTCGTCGACACGTTCGTGGGCTCCCTCTCGAATGCCCTCGAGGTCGGCCTCCTCGAACCCGTGCTCGCGAAGCCGGGTCTCCATGCGGGTGATGCAGTCTCGTCGCTGTGCGCGCTCGACGTCCTCATCGGGACGGTAGGATTCGGGGTCACCCATAAAGTGCCCCATCCTTCGGTGGACCTGGACCTCGAGGACGCTCGGTCCGTTTCCGTCGCGAGCACGGCCAATCGCGTCTTCGGCGGCTTCGTAGACCGTTACGGCGTCGTCGGCGTCGACGCGCTCGCCATGCATGTCGAAGCCCCAGGCGCGTCTGGAGCCGTCTTCGACGTCAGTCACCCGTTCTTTGGGCATGCTGATCGCCCAGTCGTTGTCCTCGATGACGAACACGACGGGGAGTTCCTGAACGGCCGCGAGGTTCAGCGACTCGAGGAACGCACCCTGACTGATCGCGCCTTCGCCGAGGAAGGCGACGGCGACGTCGTCGGTGTTACGCTTTTTCGCCGTGAGTGCGGCACCGACGGCAGGTGGACAGCCCTGGGCGATGATACCGCTACAGGCGAAGTTGACCTCGGGATCGTACAGGTGCATGTGGCCGCCTTTCCCCTTCGAGAGGCCGGTCTCGCGACCGAATATTTCGGCGGTCATCCGCTCGAGATCGACGCCTTTCGAGATGGCGACGTGGTGGGGACGATGCGGTGCCGTCACCGTATCCGAGTCTCGAAGGTGCGCACAGACGCCGGCCCCCGACGCTTCGTGGCCTGCTGCGAGGTGTAACTCGCCCGGGATCGGCCCGGCCGAGATGTCGAACGCGGGCTGTTTTCCCTCGAGGTACTCCTCTTGCAGGCGTTCCTCGTAGTACCGGGCGGTGACCATCTCTTTGTACATCTGCTGGAGTGTGTTATGTCCTACCATGGAACAGGGACACTCACCACGAGCAAGCGCTTAAACGTATTAGGGTGTATCAAGTGTCCAGATACTCTCTAACGAGAGTATTAGCTCTGAAAGGACTCGAAAATGGGAGTCGGACTCCGATGTGACTACTCGGTGGAGCCGTTCGACTCGAGTGCTGATATTATATAAAAACACACTTTTTCAGTGATCGCTGACTCCGCGAACGCTTATTCGGCTCAAGAGTTGACCGTGAACAATGGCTCATTCCGACCCTCCGGGCGGAGAATTCGTCGACGATCTCCTCCCCGAGTCCAGCGTCCTCTCGCTCGAGGAGTATCTCGACATGCAACGGGCGATCGGGAACGAGATGCGGTTTCGGATCCTGAACCGCCTCGTCGAGGACGGCCCACACAGCGCGAGCGAACTTCGCGATGCCCTCGAGATTCGGTCGAACACGCTGCACTACCATCTCGACAAACTCGTGGACGTCGGGCTGGTCGAAAACCGGAAACGAAAGGAACCCGACTCGAGCGGCCTCTACTCCTACTATCAGGCGTCCTCACTCGGCGAAGGGATTCTGGACGAAGGGATTCGCCAACTGATGGCTCGCGAGTGGGACGCCCTCGAGCGGTACCAGTAGTCAAGTATCGGTCGCTGCCCGTCGGTTCACTCTTGCCAGCTCGGATTCTCCCGTGGCGGACTGAAGATATCGACACCCCGAACCGTCTCTTCCTCCCGATTCTCGGCTGCGTGTGGTTGGTCGCCCGGAATCGCGTAGGCGTCCCCAGGCGTACAAACGATTTCTTCGCCGTCGGTGATAAAGACCAACTCGCCCTCGTAGATGAAGCCCGTCTGCTCGTGGGGGTGGCTGTGTTCTTCGACGACCGCACCGGGCTCGATTTCGAAGTGCTGGACGTTCATCGAATCCGTCCCGGCCATCAGCGCCAGATGCACGCCGTCGGCTGCCTCTGCGGTCTCGAGCGACTCCAGTGGGGTGTGTTCCATACGCTCGAGTGAGACGGCCACCACCGTAACGGTTTGTGCGTCGGCAGTTCCCTCGACCCTGGTTTTGCCGCTTTCACTTTCACCCTGCTTTCCGAACGTTCAACAGTCGGCACCACGCACTCGAGGGTATGTACGCGGTCGTCGGTTGTAGTTCGTGTTCGCATCTCTGGCTCATCGAGGGCCGGTCCAAGACGACCCAGTGTCCCCGCTGTGGCTCGCGAAAGCCCTACGAGAAGCGAAAGAAGTTCCTCGAGACCGAAGACGCCGACCACGCTCGCGAGGTTCGAGCGTCGATGCTCGCCAACCGACAGGGTGAGGGCGAAGCCTTCTCTCGCGTCGACTCGTTTGCCGACCTCGAGTGGGTCGAAGATGGCGTCCTGAGCGAGGAGGAGTACCTCGAGGCGTCGGGACTCGACCCCGAGGAAGTGAACGCTGCAGGCGACCGTGACCCACGCCAGCCGACGCGAATGGGGAGCAAGAAGTCCATCGTCGAGGCGGCCCTGGAAGAACTCGAGTCGCCGACGGAAGCCGACGTGATCGACTACGCGAACGACCGGGGCGTCGACGCCGGCTATACGAAAAAGGCACTCGAGAAACTGGTTCGGAGCGGGCAGGCAAGTGAGAGCCGTGGCGTGTACCGTCTGCTGTGAGTGCAGCGGAGCCGTCGACGGTTCTTACCCAGCACTGTTGTTCGCCAGTGGTGAACGCAACAACTAATCAAATGTTCAACTGGGGCGATAATATCGTGTGACTGGCTGACAATGGGCTTATCATCATTCCACCCGTCTAATACTCGATGAGTGGCGATTCCGAACACGGTAAATTGACGGGTTCAAAACCGGGAACACAGTCTCTGACACGAGATGTACTGGAGCTAGACCACGTCTACGAGGCGCTGGGTCATCCCCGGCGTCGCTATCTCTGTTATACGTTGCTCGAGAACACCGAGTGGTCGACGACGGAACTCTCGACAAAGATCGCCGCCTGGGAGCGAGAGGTTCCCGACCACAAAGTCACCGACGACCAACGAGAACGGGTGTACGTCTCACTCTATCACACTCACATTCCCAAACTCGTTGACGAAGGAATACTTTCGTTCGACGACGCGAGTGAGACGATTACCCCGGCCTCGAACGCCGAACAGGTACTGGGAGCGCTCGAGGGAATGGGGGCGACGCTCGATAGCGAGCAAGAACAACACGCTCGGGAGCAAATAAATGATGGCTAGCGATGAGGATTGTCCCGATAGCGGCGACGCCTCATCCCTGATTCGAGACACGCAGTGGCGACAGGTCGCCCAGCGACACTACGAGCACGACAGGGATACAGAACTCACCACGGCAATCGTGTTCGCTATTGCCACAGCGAAGGACGTTTCTCCCACCGAGATTCGATCTCCACCGCTGTACGAGGCGGTCGACGTCGCCGCAATCGAAGCCGCATTTTTCCGCTTAGGCAGGGACGCGGGTGCTCGCCAGGGGACAGGCACCGTCGAATTTCGGTACACCGACTACCTCGTGAAAGTCACGAGTGACGGCTGGATTCAGGTGTACGAGCGAGGCCTGGGGACGATAGATGACGAGTGATTCGCGTTACAACGACTCGTCGCATCGCTCGAGGTATCGCCACCCCTATTATCGCTCGAGAGCGAGTGACGGTATGGCAGAACTGGTCGACGTGCAGGGAACGGTAATCGGTGTCGGGCTCCTCGCGGCCGTCGCCCTGCTCGCGGTGGGTACCTTCCTCAGTGAGACCGTTCTCGGCGTCGACACCCTCACGCTCGCCTTCTGGGTGCTCGCCGGTACCTTCGCGGTCATTTCGGTGTTACACGCCTGGGTTGGCCAGTACAACTTCGCCTGGGCCCACGGCGGGGCGGCATTCGGCTGGGGCCTGGTCCTCGTCGGCACGACCGGATTCCAGGTGTTTCTCGGGGTCGTCCTGCTGGTGCTTTCGGGAGCCTACATCGCGCTGTTGAGTCGGCGAGTGACTCGCGGCGGACCGTCCGAGTAGTGGTTGCTCGTGCGTTGAACGCTGATTACGACCAGTGTCCGGAGTGATCTCGAGATACGACTAATACTATTGATTAGACACCGAAATAATAGTAAAACCCCACCGAACGCTACGATAACACTACTAATTGAACCGGTCCACTTTCGCGGCGCTTTCGATCACATTCCGACGAGCGCTGGTTATCGCCCCGTTCCGGCGGGCGCTGCCTAGCGACCCAGGTCTTCGTGCGCGCTCGCGAGGTGTCTCGAGGCCAGCGCGGCCAGCAGTGAGAGTTCCCCGGCCAGCGCCCCGACGGCGATGACCTCGGCGAGGGCGTCAGCGTTCGAACCCGCAGGGTCACCGCCGCCGCGCAGGCCGAGCACGTCGAGGGCTTCGGACTGGGTGGGGAGTTTCGTCCCGCCGCCGACGGTCCCGACCTCGAGGCTGGCCAGTGAGACGCTGGCGTAGAGGTCGCTCGAGCCCTCCTCGTTCGGTCGCGCGTCCATCGTCGTGATGGTGTTCGCGCCTTCGACGACTTGGGCTTCGTCCTGGCCGGTGGCGAGGAATGCCGCGCCGACGACGTTGGCCGCGTGGGCGTTGAACCCGAGGCTACCGGCTTTGGCGCTCCCGATGAGGTTCTTGCGCGTGTTGGCTTCGGCGATTGCATCCGCGGTCGTGTGGAGGCGCTCCTCGACGATTTCGCCGGGGATGACGACGTCCGCCGTGACCGAGCGTCCGCGGCCTTCGACGGCGTTGATGGCGGCGGGTTTCTTGTCCGAACAGAGGTTCCCCGAGAGGGCAACGAGCGAGGCGGGCGTTTCGGCTTCGACGACGTTACAGGCCTCGCCCGTGGCGATGGTGGCCATGTTCATCCCCATCGCGTCTTTGGTGTCGTAGGCGAAGCGAAGGAAGACGGAGTCACCGACGACGTAGGGTTCGACGTCCAGCAACTCGCCGTGGCTGGTCGTCGATTCGGCGGCTTCGCGAAGGGTCTCGAGGTTTTTGCCCACCCACTCGACGGTTTCGGCGGCTTCGACGACGCCGTCGACGCGAAAGACGGGTGCGCGGGTCATCCCAGTTTTCGTGACCCGAGCGGCCGCGCCGCCGGCTGATTCGATCACCGACAGGCCCCGATTGACGGAGGCCAGCAAGGCCCCTTCGGTGGTCGCCAGCGGAAGGTGATAGGCGCCTTCGGCAGCTCCGCCGTCGATACTGACGGGGCCGACGACGCCCATCGGAATCTGGGCCGCCCCGATCATGTTCTCGATGGCGGAGTCGGCGGCTTCGGCGTCGAACGCGTAAGCACCCACGGTCTCGAGGTCGGCGTCGGTTTCGTCCTTGAGTAACAGTCTCCGGGCCGTTGCCGCCGTGTCGTGATCGGCGTGGGCCTCGAGTTCGTGCAATCGAAGGTCGCCGCTGCGAACCCGGTCGGCGAGCGCCTCGGGATCAGTGTCGGTCATGGGTAGGACGTGTCGGGCATGGCTCTTAACAGGTACTGATCGAACTCGGGCCCTCGTCACTGCTTCCTCGAGTACCTGCGATCACCCGCTATCCCAACCGTTTTTGTCTCTCCCTGCGCGTGATGGCACAATGACCGACGCTGCCGACACGATACTCGTCAACGCTCGAGTGTACTCGCTCGAGGCGGATGGCGACGCCGAGGGTGCTAATGCAGGTGAGGCCGCCGAACCGGAGCCTGCTGAAGCGCTGGCGATTCGAAACGGGAAGATCGTTCGGGTCGACCGCGAGTACGAGGTCCGATTCCTCGAGGGCGTCGAAACCGACGTCATCGACTGTGACGGGCGGGTCGTGCTCCCCGGTTTCGTCGACGCCCACACGCACATGGAGAACCTGGGCCAGTATCTGGTGCACGCGGACCTCTCGAGCGTCGACTCCCTCGAGGCCGCTGTCGGTGCGCTCGAGGCCCAGGCGGATACCGATCGCGAGTGGATTCTGGGCTTTGGCTACGACGAAAGCGAGTGGGCCGAGAACCGCTATCTGCGGGCGAGCGACCTCGATAGCGTCAGTGAGGACCGACCCGTCGTCGCCATGCGCGTCGACATGCACAACGCCTCGCTCAACAGCGTCGCCCTCGAGCGATTACGCGAGCGGATGCCGAGTGGGGACGTCGAAACCGACGCGAACGGCGAGCCGACGGGCGTCGTCGTCGAGGAAGCTACCGAAGCGGTCTGGGACGCTCTCGAGGCCGATTACGCGGACACTCGCGACCTCGTGACGGCGGCGATCGACTACGCCAACACCCTCGGTGTCACCTGCGTCCACGACAAGGTCAGAGAGTCACACGCACCGCGGGTCTATCGCGACCTCGAGGCAGCCGGCGAGTTGACCTGTCGGGTCCGACTCGATTACTGGAGCGACCATCTCGAGAGCCTTCTGGATGCGGGATTGGTCACCAATGGCGGCAGCGAGTTCGTGCAGGTGGGCGCCGTCAAATCGTTCACAGACGGGACTATCGGTAGCCGAACGGCCAAACTGTTCGAGCCCTACGAAGACCTCCCGGCCGACCACGACGGGGACGGTCGCGGCCAGTGGGTCGTCGACCCCGACGAACTCGCCGCCATTGCGGGCCGAGCGACCAAAGATGGCGACTATCAGCTCACCGTCCACGCCATCGGCGACGAGGCCGCCGAGGAGACGATTTCGGTTTTCGAAGCGACCCCGAACGTCGACGAGGCACGCCACCGCGTCGAACACGCCGAAATGGCGAGCGACGACCACCTCGAGCGGATGGCCGAATCCGGTATCGTCGCGTCGGTCCAGCCGAACTTCCTGCAGTGGGCCGAAGACGGTGGACTGTACGACCAGCGACTGGGCGAGGGGCGGCGACGAGAAGTGGACCGGTTCGGGTCGATGCTCGAGGGCGGCGTCCCGCTCGCCTTTGGGTCCGACTGTATGCCACTCGACCCGCTGTTTGGGGTCCACTGCGCGGTGAACGCCCCCGCGGACGCTCAGCGACTGTCGGTCACCGAAGCGCTCCGGGCGTACACGATCGGGGCCGCCTACGCCGGCTTCGATGAGGACCGACTGGGAACGCTTGAGGTTGGTAAGGCGGCGGATATCGCGGTGCTCGAGGCGTCGCCGTGGGACCAGCCAGACGCCATCGACGAGATCGACGTCGCTCTGACGCTAGTCGACGGCGAGATCGTCTACGACGACCGGTAGCCTCGAGCGGCATACGGACGAAGGTGTCGGCCAGGAAACGGTTTTAGGTCTCCCTGTCCATCGTTCCCGTATATCATCTAAAAGCGGGGGATTCGTCGAAGCCGTCCCCCTCGAGACGCTCAAAGCCGACGGTCGAGAACTCGTTTCGAGAAACGGCACCGCTATTGCCCTCTTCTATCACGAAGGGGAGGTGCGCGCCGTCGACAACCGCTGCCCGCACATGGGGTTTCCGCTCGCCGAAGGCAGCGTCGAAGACGGTATCCTCACGTGTCACTGGCACCACGCCCGGTTCGAACTCTCCTGTGGCGATACGTTCGACCCCTGGGCCGACGACGTGCAAACGTATCCCGTCGAGGTTCGTGACGGAACCGTCTACGTCGACCCGAACCCCCCGCTCGAGCGCGACCCGGCCGACCACTGGGCTGACCGACTCGAGACGGGCCTCGAGGAGAACCTCCGACTCGTGATCGGCAAGTCGACGATCGGGCTCCTCGACGCGGGCGTCGACTATCGCGAACCCATGGCGACGACGGTTGAGTTCGCCGCTCGCTATCGGGAGATGGGCTGGTCCTCGGGGGCGACGATTCTTGGCTGTATGGCGAACGTCATGGACGACCTCGAGCCCGACGACCGCAAACGGGCGCTGTACACCGGTGTCCGCCACGTCGCGAACGACTGTGCGGGCGAAGCGCCGAACTTCGATCAGCCCTCGTTTTCGACGACGGACGTCCCGTTCGAGCGCCTCAAGAACTGGTTCCGTGACTGTGTCGAGGTGCGCGACGCTGACGGGGCCGAACGCTGTCTCCGGACCGCAATTGCCGCCGGCTACGACGAGGCAGCCGTCGCCAAACTCCTCTTTGCCGCGGCGACGGACCACCCGTACCTCTCGACGGGACACGTCCTCGATTTCGCCAACACGGCCTTCGAGTGTCTCGAGCACGTCGAGGGTGACTGGGGAACGGGCGATTTGGGGGGTAACACGACCCTCGCGCCGGACGTACTGGCCTCGCTGATCGACCCGCTCGTGACTGCTTCCCGGAGCGACGAGCGCTCATCGTGGCGACAGCCGATAGACCTGGTCGCGCTGCTCGAGGACGTCTACGGCGGCGACGTGACCGAAACGAGCGGCCTCGAGGCGCTGGCGGCCACCGGTGAGGAGGCACTCGAGGATGACGAAACCTGGGAACCACCTGCCGGCTTCCAGGACACCTTGCTGGGAGATGACCCCGAGGCAATCGTAGGCGCACTCGCCGACGCCATCGAATCGGGGGCCAGCACGGAAGCCCTGGCGGCAGTCGTCGCTCGTGCCGCCGCGACGCGGGTCGCCCAGTTCGGGGTCGCAAACGAGTTTTCGGACTGGAACACGGTCCACCACACCTTCACCTACGCCAACGCGGTCCACCAGAGCACCCGCCGCACGGACGCCATCGAACTGTATCGCGGGATTTTCGACGTCGCGATCAACGTCTATCTCGATCGATTTCTCAACACGCCACCGGCCCCGATTCCGGAACCCGGAGCGAACGAGGGCGAAGCACCCGAGGCGATCTTGGAGGGGCTTCTCGAGACCTTCGACCGCGAGGGTGGCGTGGACGAGGCTGGCCGCCTCGTCGGTGCGTTTTTCGACGCCGGTGGCGACCCGGCTGCCCTGAAACGCACCCTCGGTCACGCCCTGCTTCGCGAGGACGCCGGTTTCCACACGCTGCAGAACCTCGAGGCTGCGTTCCGGCAGTTCGACCTGCTCGAGGCGGGTGTGAGCGGGCCACCGGCAGACGAGCGTACCCGTCGCGTGCCGATGATCGCGACGGCGCGATATCTCGCGGCGCATTTCCCCACGAGACGGGAGGCCGAACAGACGTTTCAGATCGCGTCCCGGCTGAATCGAGGGGAGGCGATCCACGAGGAGTGAGCCACCGACACCAACGGCTCGAGTACTCGGGTCTTCGTCTCTAGTACTTTCCCAAGCGTCGACGGGTGAGTGAAACCGATGGCTGTTGTCCGGTCTCACTCATTAGTCAACGTTTGGGAGGGTACTAGCGACGCGATTTACCCCTCGTAACGGAAGCGGGTACTCCAGGCAGTATCGAAACCCGCCACCGTCCCCCTCCACGGATAACAATACGTTTGTGTCGCCCCTGCCTACCCGTGTGTGTGGAGTGTCACGTCTACTACGAGGGTGACGACGACCCAAAAAAGTGTACGGCGCGTCGCCTCGAGAAGTTCGACCGGGCGATCCTCCATCGCTCGATGGGCGGTGTCCCCTACGGCGTCGTACTCAACCCCCACGCCGAGCAGGCGCTGTCGCCGGCCGACAAAACCGACGCGCTCGACACGCTCGTCGCCCTCGACTGTTCCTGGGAATCCGCCGAGGAAGCCGCCTTTTCGATGAACGGCATCCATCGCGCCCTGCCGTTTCTCGTTGCGGCCAATCCCGTCAATTACGGTCGCCCGTTTCGATTGACGACCGCGGAGGCGCTGGCTGCTGCCCTCTGTATTTTCGACGAACAGGAGGCTGCGAGCGATCTGCTCGAGCCGTTTCGCTGGGGGGAGACCTTCCTGACGCTCAACGAGGAGCCATTACGTCGATACGCCGAGTGTGCGGACTCGAGCGAGGTCGTCGCGGTACAGGACGAGTATCTGGCCGACGAGTGATGTCGAAGTATCCGGCCGACGAGTGACGCCGAATTACTTGGCCGAGGGGTGGCGCCGCTCATTTACCGCGGCTACCGTTTCCCATCTATCGATTCACCATCGCGTTGCCCTGCCCTCGAGCGGCGACCAATGTGAGCCCGCCGAGCCCGGCGAGCACCAGCGGCGGGACGAGCGCGAACCCGACCGAAAGACCGCCCTGTGAGCCCAGGAGGACGACGATAGCGAGGCCGGAAAGCACCAGTCCGACGCCGAGTATCTGCAGGCCGCGATAAACGACTCGATCCATGACCGACGGCCCTTCCTCGCTCATATGTGTGGGTGCGCCGAGGCAATTGTAAGCGTATCGACTCCGACCACCAGATCACAGCCGTTATATGGACCAGTGCGTAAGGGCCTGCATGGCCAGTTTCGACGCCGCGGAAAACCGAACGCTCGAGAAAATGATCTGCATGCGCTGTAACGCTCGCAACTCCAAACGAGCCAAGCACTGCCGAAAATGTGGCTACGCGAAGCTTCGCCCCAAAGCCAAAGAAGCCCGCGCAACCTGATTTTCGGTTTTTCGTCTCTCGTCTTATAACGATTATTGTCACTGATTACCGGCCAGCGACCACCTCGCTCCGTCGCTGACTGGTAAGGGACTACAACGAACTTTATCAGCTCTCTTCGAGAGCCGAATCGTCGCTCTCACGAACGGTATCGGTACTGCAGAGCCGGTTACTTGCCAGCGACTGGTTGCTGGGTACTGTCGAACCCCCGACTCGAGTACTCACAGGTACGGGCGAAGCAGATCCCCGTCGTGTATCCGTTCGGGAAGCGATTCGAACCACCGGGCGGCGTGTATCGGTTCGTCATCGACGCCGAGGCTCGAGGCGTCTGGAATCGGCCCCGTGGCTGACGCGTTAAAGACGATGAACTGGGCTGTGTACCACGTTTCCCCGTCGGCTTCGTCGACATAGGTTTGCTCGAGGACGACCAGCGGGTGTTCAATGGTTGCCTCGAGCCCCGTTTCCTCACGAATCTCGCGCCTGGCGGCGTCTCGGGATGATTCGCCCGGTTCGACCGCGCCACCGGGGAGAAACCAGCCGTCCGTCCAGCCGTTTTTGATGAGGGCGATTCGCCCCAACTCGTCTGTCACCCGCGCCGCGGCGGCTCGTGCCGTCCCGTCCGTTGCCCAGGGCTCGAGGGCCTCGAGGTGGGACGCCGAAAGGGTGAGTTCCTGCTGTTCCCGCGGCACGTCTCGGCTCTCGTGACTGGTTGGGTCGAGTGGGGTGCTGTCCGTCATGTCGTACGTGATGAACCGAATTATTCGTCCGGATACTTCGGCTCGCGTTTCTCGGCGCGCTCGAGGGCCGTCTCGAGGACGTCCCGAACGTCGCCCTCGAAGACCTGTCCGTGGCCGGCATACAGGCGGGTCACACCATCGGGCAGGCGCTCCAGCAGGCGTTCGATGCTCTCGATGAGCGTTTCGCGAGACTGACCGGGTCGGTCGGTGCGGCCGAAACTGCCGTAGTCGAACGCCCCATCGTCGTGGACGACGACGTCGCCGCTGAACAGCGTCGTCGCCGAGACCAGCGACACGTGGTCGTCGGCGTGGCCGGGGGTGTAGACGACTTCGAACGTTTCGGTGCCGATTTCGAGGGTATCGCCGTCGTCGATCCGCTCGGTGACGAGCGGATGGGGTGCGTAGCCGTACACCACTTCGGGGTCGAACGCTTCGAGGACCGACTCGAGTTCGGCGACGTGATCGCCGTGCTGGTGGGTGAGGACGACGGCCTCGAGGTCGTCCGTCCGCGCGCTGATCGCGTCGACGATACCGGGCCAGGCACCGGCGTCGACGAGCGTGGTTTGCCCGTCGGTGACGAGAAAGGCGTTACAGGTGAACGTCTCGGCCTCCGCGGTGACATGATGTACGTCCATACGTCGAGGTCGGCGGGCCGGGACAAAAACGCTGGCGTCCGCGTTTGGCGTGTCTGTCTCGCCGTTGGACTTATTTTCCAGGCGCTCATATATGGACACGTATGGGATTCGGAAGTTACGACGAATCCGAACAGCGAGACGTGGACGCTGATTTTGACGAGGATAGTGCCGTTCAGTCCGATGAAACGAACCATAACGGGAGTATTGAGTTCGAAAACGGAGCCTCGAGCGACGAGTTACTCGACCGGCTCAAGGAGATCAAAGGCGAATAGTGACGGCTCGTCGCCGTCCGAGCACGGGGCCGGACACATAACACACTCTTTTGGATGAAACCCGGAACCAGAGCGCTCGGAATCGCCGAATCGTTTGACCGGAACGCGAGCGAGAGCACGCTCGCCGGTGCCGTCGTTCGAGCGGATGGGATTCTCGACGGCGCAATCTTCGGCCGGTGCGCGATCGGCGGACTCGACGGGACCGAGGCTGTCATCGACTGCTGGGAGCGCCTCGAGCGCCCGGACGTTCGGCATCTGTTCCTCGGCGCTATCGCACCCGCCTGGTACAACCTGCTCGACCTCGAGGCGATTGCCTCGGCGGTCGACCGTCCCGTCATCGCGGTCACCTTCGAGGAAAGCGACGGCCTCGAGGACGGGATTCGTGACGCCTTTTCCGGCTCGGAGCGAGCACGCCGACTCGAGCGGTATCGGGCGCTGCCACCGAGACACCCGCTCGATCTCGATGGAGAGACGGTCTATTTTCGAGCAGTAGGTCTCGAGCGTGAACGGGCCGAACGCTTGGTTGCGTCGTTCACCAGTCAGGGCGGTCGTCCGGAACCGATTCGCGTCGCTCGCGTGCTTGCACGGGCCGGTGACGGATTCGTGCGGTCGCTCGAGTGATATTTATGTGGGCACTCAGGTTTGTGCGGTCGCTCGAGTGATTTTGGAAGTGAGTGGCCACTCGCGGTTTGGAAAACCACTATGTATCCCCGTGGCCGAGTCCGCGTATGGACGAAAACACCGGCGACGATGGGGAGATGGTCGGCCTCGAGGTGACGGCCTGTGAACGATGCCCGACGCTCGTCGACTCGCGCAGTCAGATCGTCAACGGAACTGGTCCGGCGGACGCCGACGTGTTGTTCGTCGGCGAGGGGCCGGGAGCGACCGAAGACGAACGTGGCGAACCGTTCGTCGGCCGCAGTGGATCCGTGCTCGACGAACAGCTCATGACCGTCGGCCTCGACCGCGAGACGGTTCGCATCACCAACTGCGTTCGCTGTCGGCCACCCGATAACCGGGATCCGACACGCGAGGAACTGACGAACTGTCGTGGCTATCTCGAGACCGAAATCGAACGCCTGAACCCCGACGTGATCGTTACGCTCGGCAAGGTACCGAGCGAGCATCTCCTCGAGCGCTCGGTCGCAGTCACGAAGGAAACGGGAACGGTCGAAGACGTTCGTATCGGTGAAAAAACCAAACGAGTTCTTATCTGTCTGCATCCGGCAGCGACGCTCTACGACCGGAGCCAGACCGACGCGTTTCTCGAGACGCTCGAGACGGCAGCGGACCTTGCTGGCGTCGACGAGGCCGGACCGCGCTCCCAGGGACAGACGCGTCTCGACGGCTACTAACTGCGGTTCCCGTTTGAACGATTGTATAGTTGTGTTCAATATAATTAAAAAGGCGATTATTGCCTTTTTTATTGCAACTATCATGTTCAGAAAAACGAGAGATTAATGGTGGTTTGTTTTGGGTTGTTTGTGCGTTATGACTACGTGTGTCATTATATCGCGACTCAATGGATGGGTATGTAGCAAACATAGAAACGCCTAAATGGTATCGTTCGTACTCTCATCCATGTCCGAGCAATCGCGGTGGACGAACAAGCGGCGGACGTTTCTGAAAGGTGCAGGGGTTACGGCAACGGCTGGCCTCGCTGGCTGTCTCGGTGATCTGACCGGGGGCGATGACGAAACGATTTCGTGGGTCATGAACCCGGCCGAAGAATCGATCGACATCGAGACCCAGTATAGCCCGCTATTCAACTACCTCGAAGACGAGGCTGGCGTCGAAATCGAAGGCATTCAGACCTCCGATTACAGTTCGACCGTACTCGAGATGCAGCGTGGCAGCGGTGACTTCGCTGACACCTCACCAGGTGCAGTGGCCCAGATTCCAGACGACATCGACGTCGTCGGGATGCGACTGGCCTTCGGTGCAGAGCGGTACTTCTCGCTCATCGCCACGACGCCCGACAACGACATCGACTCGCTAGAGGACCTCGAAGGGAAACACGTCGCGACGGCCAGTTCGACGTCGGTTTCGGGGACACTGTTCCCCATGCTGATGCTCAGCCAGGCCGGCCTCGACACCGGTGGTGCGCCTGACGGAAACCCGAACGATTTCGAGTGGAGCCCATCCGACCACGACACCGCTCGCGAACAGCTGATCGAGAATCCGAACGTCGATGCCGCGGCGGCCGGCGCGTTCTCGCTGGCTGACCACATCCCACAGGAGCAGTTCGACGAGATGTCCCAGGACTTCGTCGACATCTCCGTCGAATACGGCGACGCTGGGACTCGAGACCCCGAACTCCAGCTTCTCGGTGTTTCCGACCCGATTCCACGAGCGCCGATCGTGGTTCGGTCGGACTGGGACGACCCGATTCGGGAGGAACTCGAGGAACTGATGATCGAGGCCGAACCCGAGAACTTCGAACACGACCCCGAGGAACTCGTCGACGATCTCGGACTCGACCCTGAAATCCTCGACGCTGACCCCGAGGACCTCACCGAAGAGCAGCTAGAAGACCTCGAGACGTTCGAGGACCACGAACTCTGGTTCAACGGCATCGAACCGGCGACACACGACGATTACCAGCCAGTCGTCGATCTGCTCGACGAACTCGGTCTGAGTCCAGAGGATATTTAATCAGACACTCGCCTATTCACGATTTAGTTTCAATGTCTCATGTCGTAGTCGACGGGCTTACCAAACAGTACGGTGATGTGACGGCTCTCGATGAGGTCTCGTTCGAGATCCCATCCGGCGAGTTCGTCATCATCCTCGGCGTCTCCGGGTCGGGGAAATCCACGCTGTTACGGTGTATGTCTGCGTTGACACAACCGACCAGTGGGGAGATTCGTATCGACGACAGGCCGATGGTTTCGCCGCGGCCGGAAGTGGCGATGATTTTCCAGCAGCACAACATCATCGGCGATCTGTCGGCGTATTCGAACGCCCTCTCAGGGGGGATGAACCGCAGTGGTTTCTTCGAAAGCCTGCTCCAGTTGCAGGACGACGACGAAAAGTATCGAGCCCTCGAGGCGCTCGATACCGTTGGCCTCCTCGAAGAATCGACACAGAAAGCCCGTCGTATGAGCGGCGGCCAGCAACAGCGAGTGGGTATCGCCCGGGCGCTGGTACAGGAGCCGGAGGTCCTGCTCGCCGACGAGCCGGTTGCGAGTCTCGACCCGGGGAGTGCACAGGACGTCATGAAGTATCTCCAGACGGCCTCGGTTGAACGAGACTTGACGACGTTTATCAGCTTACATCAGGTCAACATCGCTCGCAAGTTCGGTGAGCGATTTATCGGGCTTCGAGACGGCCAGAAGGTGTTCGATGGCTATCGCGACGAACTCACACTCGACGTGATCGACGAAATCTACGGCGATATCGATACGGAGGGGATGTTTGTCGACACTGACGCCAGCGAGGGCACAACGGAGGCGTCACCGTGAGCCGAGACGAGTCACCGGCCACGGACGGTGGTACGGTCACCGATGGTCCACAATCTGTCGAGCGGGACCCTCGACTCGTCGAACAGTTCGAGACGATCCGACAGACCCGTCGGCGTCGAGCGATCGGTGGTGCGATCATCGTCTCGTTCCTCGGCTATCTCTTCGTGCAGGGGCTGGCAGCGATCAACATCTTCACCGAATACTTCAACTGGAGCTTTTTCGGTGAATCGCTGCGAAACTACTTCCCACTAACCGAGTATGCGGTCGGGATTTCGTTCGTCGACTTCGGTCGGTACTTCTCGTTTATTCTCGATCGAAACCTGCTGTTCGACCCGGAGATCGGCGGGCTGCTCTTTAGCTGGACGCCGGACTTCTATGCCTTCTTCATCCAGGAACTCGGCCTCTTTTCGATCTTCGGACAGGCCGGTATCACGCTCGCGATGGGTGCCGTCGGGACCATCATGGGCTTCCCGTTTGCCCTGCTCTTCGGCGTGCTCGGTTCCGAGCGCGTCACGCCGTTCCCATTCAACTTCATCTTCCGTGGTTCGATGTCGTTCATCCGGGCGATTCCGGCCCTGGTCTGGACGCTCATCTTCATCCCGCTTGCCGGTCTCGGCCCGGTTTCGGCGACGTTCGCAATCGCCGTCGACACCGTCGGGAACCTGGGTCGGCTGTTCGTCGATGAACTCGAGGAGATCGAAGACGGCCCGATCGAAGCGATGCGGACGACCGGGGCGAGCAAGCCACAAATTATCGTCTTCGGGATGTTGAGCCAGGTGAAAACCTCGTTTATCGCCTGGACGCTGTACATCCTCGAGATCAACGTCCGTATCGCAGTCACCGTCGGTGTGTACGGGGCTGGCGGTCTCGGACAGGTCGTCGAGGTTCAACAGAACCTGCTCAACTGGTCGAACACGATGGCGACGCTGATGTGTATCTTCGTGTTGATCATCTCCGTCGAACTGTTCAGTCAGCGCCTGCGTGCTCGACTCCGCTCCGATGAGGAGAAAATGAGCTGGCGCGAACTGATCGTCGGGTTCCCCAAGCGGATGGGCGACTCGATCATGAAATAAGGCTTGTCTCCCGTTTTTGCCGCGTTTGTGACGGTAGTAATTGACTTACCGCTCGAACGCTCAGCCTCGAGTATGGAATCTACGGCTGTTTCCGAACAGGAACTGGCGTCCGTCGCCATCGTCGACTACGGGCTTGGGAACCTGCGGAGCGTGACCCGGGGCCTCGAGCGCGCCGGGGCGAGCGTCGAAATTACCGAAGACCCTGCCGAGTTTCGTGCGGCAGACGGCGTCGTGTTGCCGGGCGTCGGCGCGTTCCGCGAGGGTGTCGAAAACGCTGATCCACTGCGCGAGGATCTGCTGGCGGTCGCCGATCGCGGCCAACCGCTCTTTGGCATCTGTCTGGGAATGCAGATGCTGTTGACGACCTCCGAGGAGGCCGAAACGGCGGGCGACGCCTCAGTGACCGGCCTCGATCTGATTCCGGGGACGAACGTCCGGTTCGCCGAAGGACAGAAGGTGCCACACATGGGCTGGAACGAACTCGCGGTCGAACGTGATCACCCACTGGTCGAGGGCATCGATGGAGAACACGCCTACTTCGTCCACTCGTATTACGCGGTTCCTGACGACGAGTCTGCGACGGTCGCGACGACCGACTACGACCGTCGGTTCCCTTCCATCGTCGCCAACGAGGCGGGCAACGTCTTCGGGACGCAGTTCCACCCCGAAAAGAGCGGTGAGACGGGACTCCAGATTCTGCGAAACTTCGTCGAAATCTGTGCGGACGCCGAGTAGCCTCTCGAGGCGGTAAATAAGCCGACAGTCCTCCTACGGCCGCACTCGTTGCTTCCTTCACAGCAGGCAACACCCCGCACCAGGCGAGTTGTCACCCCGCCTGGTCGCGTCCTCGCTCCTTCTGAAAGTCGACACACGCCGATTTCGCCCGGCGGATTCGGTCGCTGGCCTCGCCGGACGCCTCGGTCTCGAGTCCGTCGAGTTTCTCGATAAGTTCGGCGACGCGGTCGATTTTCGGTCCCGGCTCATCCTGCGTTCGGTGCCCTTCGAGTTCCTCGGCCAATCCAGCCTGAATCGAGTCGACCTGGTTCTGGATGGATCGACCGCCTGCGTCGCTTGCGTGCCGAAGGTGTTCGCGAGCTCGTTCGAGGTGCGCTGTCTCGGCAACCATAACGTGTGAGTTTGCTCACCTCCCGGGACTAACAAACGTCGGCCAGCAATGGACGGTTCGAGGCTCGCAAACCCGATCCTCGTTATCCTTCTCGCCAGTCGATCGAATACGAGCCCTGCATCTCGGACGCGGCGGAATCGAACCGGTCGATTGCCATCGATGACGGGTGAGGATACCGATCGCGTATCTCGTCGGGAAGGTCCGCGTGGTATCGAATGTGTGTCTTCACATCGTACGGATACTCCTCAGTATCGACGCCGACGAATCCATTTTGGACGCGGCCGCGCTCGAGTACCTGTCGCCACCGATCGATCGAGGCGAGGCCGGCGGATTCGACGCCGTGGGAAAACAGGTTCGCTCGCACGTCGTCGTACGGTTCGGCAGTATCCAGGTACGATTCCACGAAGTCGGCGTCCGGTTGGGTGTTAAACGCTGACCAGTAGGGCACCGAGCCGGTGCGGAGTGTCCACCACGGCTCGACCAGCGCGAACGATTGGACGAACAGCCGGTTCGAATCGTACCCTCGCCGGTCGTAGCGGTCCCGGTAAAGGTCTGCCACGAACGGGCTCAGATCCCGCGGGTCGTCAAAGCACAGCCGCCGAATCTCGTACCGGCGTTGCTCGGCCACCCGTTCGATATCCTCCCTGAGCGCATCGTCGAATCCCCACTCGGCTTCGGGGACCTCACCGTCCGGTTCCGGCACGTCCCAGCGACGGTCGTCGGCACCTTGCTCGGCGAGAAAGTGGGCGATTCGGTCACTCCCCTCGTAGTACTCTCTGGGCTCGAGGCCACCGAGGCCGCCCAGTTGGAAGCTGTGGCGATCCCCTAACTCGATTGCGGGCCACTCGTAGTCACACTCGAGGACGATGATCGTCCCGCCCGGTTCGAGGACTGTCTCGAGGAAGGACTGATACGCTGACCCGAGCGATCGAACCTTGGTTCGAAAGTACGCCAGCTTTCGCACCATCAACCGATCCTGGTTCGGATCATGCATCTGATGGAGGGAGACGTTCGGGTTGGCCTCGAGAAACGCCGATGCGTGCTGGATTCCCCAGTGGATATCCTCACGAATGTCGTCCGGACCCATCGATCGTCGGATGGGCAGGAGGAACGTCTGGGGAAGAAACGGAATGCCGAGTGCAGCGGCGAGGAAGACGGCTGCACCGTTGCTCGACCCGACAATGACGGCTGGATAGCCGCGTTTGGGGTACTGGTCGACGACCCACTCACGGAACGACTCGATATCGATCTCACCGAGGTCATCGGGTGAGACACCCTCGCTCGCACCGCCCCAGGTGTAGCCGGTCGTCCGCACGGATCGAGGCAGAGCGTTGAGTATGGGTGTGAGCGGTTTCGCTGCGGGAGATATCATGCCCAGCCGTGGAAACGCTTCCCCGCGAAGGTAGCTGGCGGTCGCTCGGACGAATACTGTCGTCGAATCGAAGTTGGGCAACGCTTGCGGTGTCGATCGACCGCCCGAGAGGACGTTCGAAAGTTTCACCATCCCGATCTACCCCCGTTTTTGCTATCGTGAGAACGCGGTGCTGCCAGCGGTGACGGGCATACACACGCCGCGGTCGTCGCAGCCTTGGTTGTCGTTGCCATCGATTACTCCACGAGGCCCTTCCCTACCACCTCTTGACTGATAATAACCCGGTGGTTTACTCGAGTGTCGCCTGCCGATGGGGTCACACGTCACACGACGGCCTAACCTTCAACCTGCTCGGTCGTGTACCACGGGTACCATGGTGGATACAACGGACGATGGAAACCAGATGTCAGCTGTCGCCGAACGAAGCGCCGACATCGAATCGTCACTCACACCGACCGGTATTGCCAGTCGGTTACTTTCGATACTCAAACCCCGGGTTCGCGATGGCTCACTCGCGCTTGCGGCTGGTGGCCTGTTCCTCTGGCGGGGCCTCCGCTCGATTCGACGGGGGCGAGCCCGCGGCATCATCCCTGTAGCCATCGGTGCTATAGCACTTCGATCCGGCCTCCGAAAATTACGCTCGGACTCGGACTCGGATTCGAGCGAGCGCGTGACGGAGTTGCTGGCGGGAATCGAGATAGGAGGTATCGACCCCGGTGAAGAAACGGACGACGCTGAGGGGGATGAGGCGGTCTCAGACGAGGCGTACGCCGCGGCACGACGACCGGCGACCGGCCGACCGACTGAGGAGGGACCGACGAAATCAACCGACGATGGGGAGTTAGATGGTCTAGAGCCGGACGAACCGGCCGATTCAGGGCTCGAGGCATCGGAATCGTCAGAGACCGACCTCGACCCGCGTCTGGACGAAGACGAGGAGGTTGACCTCTCGGCGACGGCTCGAGCCGAGGAACCGAGCGAAGCTACCGGTCCGGACCCCGAACAGGCCCAGCCAGCCGGATCGATCGATGCCGAAGCGGACCCGATTTCAGGCGGCCCCAGTTCAGAAGCCGTTGACAGTGATGACGACGGTCAAAACGGTACAGACGAGAACGCGGAATCGATAGGCCAGGACGAGACGGATCCGGACGGGCCCCAGTCAGCGGACGATGAGGAGGACGATTTCGACGAACAGAACACTGACCAGTAAGCCAGTGGATATCGATCGACTCACGAGTTCCCTACAAATGGGTGAATCGACGGTCGCCCCTGCGCTCGCCACGCGAACTAAGCGAAGAGGCAGTCGAGCCCCAGGTAGTACGCGACACGCGACGGTTATGGCCCCGGATGGGTCGTCCGGAGGTGAAGCGGTATGAGCGGCAGCCACCCATCGCTGACGTCAGTTAGCGGCTCGATCGGCTACTACGCGCGGGAGTTGTACAGGCGACTAGCTCACTACCGGTACGTCCGTCGCCACGGCTATCCAGATCACGGGTCGCTCGAGGCGGCTGCCGAGGAGATAATCGTCGAACGCGCCAGCGGCGGGTTCAGTTCCGGCGGCCACTTTCGAGGGCTCTGGCCGCGCGACCTCTGTTTCTCAGCGCCGGGCCTGCTTGCGTACGGTTTCCGTTCGGAACTCCATGGGGCTGTTGACTGGTTGCTGACGCAGTACGACGGCACCTTCTTTACCGACGTCCAACCCGATTACGCGGCAGCAGTTCCCTCGGCCGGGGTGGACACCTTTCCGGCGCTGGTGATCGCTCTTGACGCGGTCGACGGCTTACTGGGTCGAGCGGATCGACTCGCTACCCTAGCTGCACACCATCGTGAGCGATTTTTCGACGAGGGGTCCGGGCTCGTTTCCAGGGCTGGAAGCGGCTGGTGGGATTCGGCGGCCCACCCGCGGGTGGCGTACAACACGGCGATGTTGCTGGCCGCACTCGAGCGAATGGCGGTTGCCGGTATCGATTCGGTCTACACGGACGCCTACGACCGAATTCGAGAGACCTGGATCGATCGACTGTGGACTGGGGACGCTTTCGCCGAACACGAGTCGTCGTCGGTACTCGCTTGCGATGCGAACGTGGTTCCCCTGTATTTCGGTCTCGTCGACTCGTCGCGAGCCCGATCGATTGTGACGTCGCTCCAGGCGCTCGAAACCGACCGCGGAATCGCGCTTCGAAAGCGCCCATTTTCGATTCGGGAGGTACACCCGTTTTTCTGGCTTCACCGTGACTACCACTACCACGTGTGGCCCTGGAACAGCTTTGCGTACGCGATTGGACTCTCTCGGTACGGATTCGACGACCGTGCGAACGCGGAAGTCGAGCGTGTGGAGCGGACACTCGAGCGCCACGGCACGTTTCTCGAGATCTACACGCTCGAGGGAGCGCCGTACGTGACCCGTGGGTACGCGGCAGCAGGCGATTTCATGGTCGCTGCGGCGCTCTGGGCTCAGTATCGGTCTCGAAACGATCGATGATCCCGGATTGTGCGAACGACCGTGTCGGGGAGCGGCCACGCAGCGACGAACTCGCCCTCGTTGACGAGGACGAGGAGGTGATCGCGTTCCGCCACGTTTGGGAGACGCTCGCGGTCGACGACGAGCTGGTCGACGGTTTGCCTACCTTCTTCGAGTAAGATAACGACGTGGCGACCGTCGACGATTCGATCGACAGTGCCGATGTAGGTCTCGTATGGGGTAGCGGGCAGGTGGTCCTCGATGTCGATGGCGAGTTGATCGCTCGTCGTGGACGGTGCGTGGCCGCTCGCCTTCGCGTCAGGGCTCTCGGTGTCGTCTCGGGTAGCACCCGTGGCACCGGCGAACCCGAGACCGGTTACGAGGGTGGCGAGGGTTCCGAGTGCGGTTCGTCGCGTCGTCGGTGGCTGTCGTGCCATGGACGCTCTGGCCGCCCTATCGCATTTAAACTCGGACCTCGCTCGATTGCCGGTTCCCGGAGGCTCGAGTAATTGGCCGTACTCGACTTCCCTATGGCAGTCAACGGTATTCCACAGCCCGGATTCGGTACCTCAGGTCATGACGACGACACGTGCGTCGAAAGCGTCGAACGCGCCCTCGAGATCGGCTACCGACACATCGATACGGCACAGATGTACGACAACGAAGCTATGGTCGGCGAGGCCCTCGAACGCGCGGACGTCGACCGCGACGACGTCTTTTTGGCGACGAAAGTACATCCGTCGAACCTCGCGTACGACGACGTCCTCGGGTCGACGGAGGCGAGCCTCGAACGATTGGGTGTCGATGCCGTCGACCTGTTGTACGTCCACTGGCCGACCGACGCCTACGACCCCGCGGAAACGTTGCCCGCGATGGACGAGGTGGCCGACCGGGGATTGACTCGGCATGTCGGCGTGAGCAACTTCACGATCGAGTTACTCGAGGAAGCCCAGTCGATTCTCGAGGCACCGATACTCGCTAACCAGGTGGAACTCCATCCCCGACTACAGCAGCCCGAACTGGTCGAGCACGGACGCGAACACGACATAACGACCGTCGCGTACTGCCCGGTTGCACAGGGTGAGGTGGCCGATATCGAGACACTCGAGGAAATTGCTGTAGCGCATGGAGCGACACCGTTTCAGGTCGCACTCGCCTGGCAGCACGCTCGAGAAGGCGTCGTCCCCATTCCGAAAGCGACGGGGGCACACATCGAGGAGAATTTCACGGCGTCCGAGATCGAACTTACGGAGGCCGAACTCGAGGCACTCGAGGGGCTGAACCGGGGTGAACGACTCATCGACCCCGAGGCGGCTGCCTGGAATCAGTGAGCGTCGTCTGGCGTCTCTCGAAACCGGCTTCGTTCGGATATGGAGCGAATCGAGACAGCGCAACGACAGTTCTTCATCCAAACATGATATATAGAATGTGACCGTATAGCATATGTATCTCCCATGGAGTGGCAGTCGACGCCGTATAGCCTTTTGCTCTTTCTGGCGGGCGTTACCTCGCTTTTGTGGGCGCTGTACGGACTCAAAATACGTCGAATCGACGGCCCGAAGCCCTACATCACGGCGTTCGTCGTGCTGTCGGCGGCCGCCGCCGTCTGGGCGGTGAGCTACGGGGTTCAACTCGCGATACCGACGCTCGAGGGCAAACTCACCGTCTACAGTTTCTTACACGTTGGTGCCGTTGTGGTCCCCCCGGCGTGGTTCGCGTTCGCGATAACGTACACCGGGAGAGACGACTGGTTGACGAAGCAAACCGTCGCCGGACTGCTCGTCGTTCCGCTGGCGCTGTTGCTCGCGATTCCGACGAACCCGTACTCACTTGCACTGAGGGATGTAACGATCGAGACGCAGGGGTCGATCACTGTCCTCTCCGTGACGACGGGTCCGTTGTATCTCCTTTATTTGGGGTACTCGTACGTCCTGTTGCTGGCTGGGCTCGCGCTGATCGTTTTCGATACGGTTCGTTCGCCGGGACCGATCAAACGTCAGGGACTTTTGCTCGTGACCGGCGCGAGCGTGCCGTTCGTGGTTAACGTCCTAGTCGTGTTGAATCTCCCGCCCCTGGGAACTATGGGGATCAACCTCACACCCGTCTCGCTCGCACTATCGTCGGTTCTGTTCGGGATTGCCGTCGTCCGGTACCGGCTGTTGGATCTGCAACCGATAGGCTGGGACGTCGCGATGGCACAGATGGAAGACGGTATCGTGATACTCGATACGGCCGAACGCGTGATTGATCTGAATCCGGCAGCCAAACGGTTGCTCGGAGACCGAACACCTGTCGTCGGTCTCGACGCCGAATCTGTACTCCCCTCATACGAACAGTTGGCGTCGGGTGAGCAGGTTTCAATGCAGGTGACGGAATCGGACGGAAACGATCGAGTGGTCCAGTTGACCAGATCGCGGCTCGCCAACGATGGCGTCACCTACGGGTGGGTCATCGTCTTTCAGGACGTGACGGTCCTCGAGCGACAACGACAGCGACTGCTAAAACAGAACGAGCACCTCGATGCGTTCGCCAGAGTGGTTTCACACGATTTGCGAAATCCGCTGACCGTCATTGACGGATACACGTCGTTAGCCGAGGAAACTGGTGACCCCGCACACTTCCAGGAGGTTCACGAGACCGTTGGTCACATGAAAACGTTCCTGGAGGACTTGCTCGTCCTTTCACAGCAGGGACGAACGGTAACCGACTCCCAGCCAACGGCGCTCGAGTCAGTCGTTTGGGCGGCCGCAGACGCCCTTCCGGACCGCTCGCTCGACGTTCAAATCGATACCGATGTGATACTCCACGCTGATAGAAAGCGACTCCAACAGGCACTCGACAATCTGTTTCGGAACGCCTGTGATCACAGCGAGGGAGCGGTAACCGTCACGATTGGGTCGCTCGAGAACGGGTTTTACGTGGAAGACGACGGCCCCGGTATCGACGATGACGCGCTCGAAACGGTCTTCGAAACCGGCTATTCGACGCGAAAGGAGGGTACCGGATTCGGTTTGGCCATCGTTCGAGATATCGTCGACGCCCACGGATGGGCAATCGAAGCGGTTCGTGGTGGCGGCGGTGGGGCACGATTCGAGATTACCGGCGTCGAAACGGGGTCAACACTCGAATCGAAGTATTAAAGGCCGATTCGCGGGGAGTTATTCACAGGAATGATCGAGGTACCTCTCCAGACAATCGACAACATCATGCTCGAGTTGCACATGGGTCACGCGCTCATCGGGCTGCTCGTGCTGGCGATTCTCGGGACGCTGCCACTGAAGTCGATGAAAATCATGGGGCTGAATCTGATGTTGGTGGGTTCGCTGTTCGTGTTGACGCCCGTTAGCACCACCGGCGACATGGTTATCTTCCGGCTAATCGGTGTCGCGCTGGTGATGATCGGTCCGATGCTGTATTTCATCGGCCGATAACACCCGCTCTTGGATTCTCGGTTCTCAAAGTCGTCCTAGTATACCTCTCTTGCATTCGAAGCCCGATCGACATCCGATATGATCGACAGACAACGGTTGCTCTTTGCAGCGTCCGCTACTCGACACACTCGAGCGATATCGGCTGCGCTTGAGCGATTACATCCATCGCTATCAGTCGTCACCCACCAGATTCTCGTACTGAGCGCCGGTCTGTTTCAACGTAGCCGTTGAATACAGGCGTTCGTGCGTAACCGGGAGATACTCGCTCGCCAGTTCGTCGATTTTCTCGTCGACAGCGGCTTCATCGCGGCCGTGAATCATCGTAAACAGGTTGTAGCCCCACTCGAGGTCGGGTCGACGAGGTCGGTGATAACACAGCGTGACGTAGGGTAGGGAGCCGACGCGCTCGCCCCACTCGTCGAGGCGCTCGTCGGGGACGTCCCAGACGACCATGCAGTTGGCGTCGAAGCCGGTGACCACGTGGTTAACGATACAGCCGATGCGTTTGATACAGCCGTTGTCTTGCAGGCGGGTGATAGCTTCGACTACTCTGTCCACCCCGACTGACTCGGTGAGGTGGGCCTCGAGGGCGTCCGCGATGTCTCGATATGGTGTCTTCGTGAGTGGAAACCCGTCTTGAATCTCGAGCAAGAGCGCGGCGTCGAATCGCGAGAGGTCGCCGGCCGCGTCCTCGCTGATACGGGTTGCCGAGGCGTCGGTGCCGTCCTCGAGGCTCGCGGCGTCACCGCTCGCCTGTTCCGCGGATCGTTGATCTGCGCTTTCGCGGGCGAAACTGTCGCTGTTAACGACCGGGAACTCGAGGTCGATATAGTAGTCAGTGAGCATTGGGAGCACCAGGACTGTACAGCCGGTTTCGGCCTCGATTTCGGCGAGAATTTCGTCGCGCGTCTCGCGAGAGCCGGCGGTCACGACGAACCACATGTTCCACTCGTGATCGCGAGCGTAGTTGTGGTTGACCTGCTGGTAACCGTTGATGGTGTCGGCGATGTCGTCGAAGCGGTCCTCGGGGGCTTTGACGGCCGCCAGCGTCGACGACCCGATCACCGGTGGGTTGAGGACGGCACCGAACCGCCGAAAGACGCCCTGTTCTTGAAGCCGTTGCACGCGCTCGAGGGCGTCGTCTTCCTCGATTTCGAGGGCCTCGCCCAGCGCACGGAACGGGCGTTCCTCGATGGGAAAGCCGCTCTGGTAGCCGTCGATGATCGCGGCGTCGACCGCGTCGATACCCTCGCGCCAGTCGCCTGGGTCCGACCGCGTCCGGGAACTCATTATCGCGGCTAGGGACGGTCCGTACCTATCACTTTCGGGTTTTGCATCGCTCGGTCAGGTACTCGAACGCGATATCCAACGGCGAATTCGACAGGGGGATTATCCCCATGCAGTACGAAAGAACCGATAGCTATGACCCGAATCGAAGTCGTGACACTGGACGAATCGGAGCGTGTCTCGCTGCTCGGTGACGGCGGAACCGGCGTCCTGTCGTTTTCGACCGAGGGTGACGAACCGCCGCGGACGATCCCAGTTTCGTACGGCTACGACGCCGTGACCTCGAGCTTTTACTTTCGACTCGCGACGAGTTCCGAGTGGCCCGCCGACGAGTTCGACGGTCACGCGGTGTCGTTCGTCACCTACGACGTCGACGACGGCTGGTGGAGTATCATTGCGAAGGGGCGCCTCGAGGACATCGAACACGAGGATATCGCCACGGAATCGTTGGACGCCCTCGAGCGCGTCGAAATCCCGTTGATCGACATCTTCGGGACGCATCCGCGTGAAATCGACTTTAGCTTCTGCCGACTCGATCCGGAGGAGTGTACGGGTCGCCACGAGGCCAGCACCTCGCTGTGATACGGTTTCCTGTCGTCTCTTCCCGGTGATTGCCGACCCGTTGTGCGCAATTATCGGTAACAAGTTACGGCAGACCGTATTAATCGCGTGATTGGAACGAACTCGCTTGCGCACTCGAGCGCCCCGACAGCCACGCCTGTCGACCGCGTAGCGTGAGGACTCCCTGCTATTTCGCTCACCGCAAACGGGACGCTTTTGCCCCGTCCGTCCGAACCTCGAGACATGGCTCATGCTACCCAGGAATTCGGCGAGTGGCCGCTGAAACGCCTGCTGACTGAACTCGTCGGCTCCGGCCCGAAATCGGCCGACGATATGAATCGCGAACAGGCTCGAGAGGCGTTCCAGCGGATTCTGGCGGGCGAACCGGATCACACCACGCTCGGCGCGTTCTGGCTGGCAAACCGCTGGAAGAAGAACACGCCCGAGGAACTGGCGGCGTTTTCGGACGTCATGCGCGAGGAGAGCGTCGTGACGGCTGAACCCGACTGTAACCCCGTCGACTGTGGGGCGAACTACGACGGCAAGCACACCTCGGCCGTCCTCGGCGTGGCGTCCGGCGTCGTCGCTGCCGCGGCGGGCACCCCCGTCGTGACTCACTCGGGCGACCGCGTCCCGACCCAGAAGGCGACGGCGTACAAACACGTCCTCGACGAACTCGGCGTTCGCACGGAACTCGAGCCCGAAGAATCGGCGGCGATGGTCGACGAAACCGGCTTCGGCTTCTACTACCAGCCGAACTTCAATCCCGGTATCCACGCACTGTACGAACGACGCGACCAGATGGGGGTTCGAACGTTCGTCAACACCATCGAGACTGTCGCCAATCCGGCCAACGCCGACGTCCATCTCGGCTCGTTCTACCACCTCGCCTTCGCGAAGAAGATGTGTGACCTTGTCGCAGAGAGCGAGGCACTCACCTACAGCCGCGTCCTGATGTTCCAGGGAATGGAAGGCTACGACGACATCCGTCCCGGCTACACCAAAGTCGCAGACTGGCGCGAGGCACCACGTGCCTCAGAAGGTTCGAGCGGTGACAAACCACGAGCCAGCGCCGGCGAGTTCGACGACTTCGAAATCGAAACGGCCGAGTACGGTATGGAGATGGAAAGCGAGGATCTGGCGGTCGAGGACGTGACGGCCGATTCGGCGGCGATTACCGAGGCCGTTCTGGCGGGCGAGCGCGACGACCACTTCGCCGACGCCGTCGCCCTCAACGCCGCCTTCCGGATGTTCGCCCGTGACGACGTCGCCGACCTCGAGTCGGGCCTCGAGCGCGCTCGAGACGTCATCGCCGATGGGAGTGCAGCGGCGGTGCTCGAGGATCTGCGGGCGTTTTAACCGCTAACGGAAGCGCTCGCGGATCGTATTCTCTCACTGATAGCTTCTCGAGTTGCTACCCGCTCCGGTCACATCGTCGTTTCCTGCGTACCAGCACCGTCTTTCGGTGGGCGCGTTCCATATTGAGCGAGGATGTCCCTCACTGGTGCTGGAGTCGGAATCGAATGTGGGACATCTTCGGTTCGGACGAGATGGCCTTCCACCTGCACGGTGTCCAGTACGGTTCGAGTGCCATCGTGTGTAAAATGATAGAGGAAGTGGCGATGGCGTTCATCAATCGCCAGTACCGTCACCTGTGGTGGTTGGTGGTTCCCAGCGACGTCGACATCAGCGACACACAGCAACTGTCCCGCCTGGCTCACACAGTGGGACGAACAGCGCGGACACCGACCCGGATGATGGCCTCGACCGAGGTATCGGTAGCTATGCCCACAAGCAAAGCAACTCACCGGGTTGCTGGTACTCACGAGCGCTCCCCCTCGGTTCCGGCATCAAGTATTTCGCGATACCGGCTTCGAATAGTTACCTCGCTCACGTTTGCGGCCTCCGAGACGGCGGACTGCGTTACGTGATCGTTCGTCAATCGACCGGCTGCATACAGGGCGCTCGCCGCGACACCGACAGGGTCTTTCCCGCTGTGAACGCCGTGAGCGATCGCGTTTTCGAGTAACTCCTTTGCACGTCGTTCGGTTTCGGTCGTACACGAAATTTCAGATGCCAGCCGTGTCAGGTACTCGAGCGGACTCGTTGGCGGAATTTCGAGTTCGAGTTCGCGAGCGAGATACCGATAGGCCCGTTTAATTTTCAGATCATCGACTCGACTCACTGCGGCAACTTCGTCGATTGGACGGGGGATTCCTTCCAGTCGAGAGGCCGCATAGAGCGACGCCGTTGCCATCCCCTCGATCGATCGACCAGGGAGGAGTTCGTTGTCCAGCGCTTGGCGATACAAAACGCTCGCCACTTCTCGAGGTTGCTCCGGGATGCCCAGTGCGGACGACATTCGATCGATCTCGCCAAGCGCCTGTTTGAGGTTGCGGTCACGGGAATCACGGGTTCGGAATCGTTCGTCCCATGTCCGAAGCCGGGCTAACTGTTGGCGCTTTTCACCTGTAATCGTTTGCCCATAGCCGTCTTTGTTTTTCCACCCGATCGTCGTCGAGAGTCCGTTGTCGTGCATCCGTTGTGTCGTTGGTGCACCGGTTCGGGATTTCTCTTCACGCTCGTCGGCAGTGTAGGCCCGCCATTCGGGTCCTGCATCGATTTCTTGTTCAGCGGCGATGAGGCCACACTCCGCACACACCAGGTCGGCTTCGTCCGGATCGTGAACGATCGGCCCGCCACACTCCGAACAGCTGACAGCCAGGCTCGCCTGCGACGATTCCGCTCGTTCTTGCGTACCGCTATCCTGCACTGCCCGTCGTTCACGCATCGAGTGTCACCCCTCTGCCCGTGTACACACTTTCTACGCCCGCTTTACGTGGCCCTCTCGAAGCGCTGACGGCTGCCTGGGATTCTGGCTGGTACCGCTCTCTTCGAAACATCCCGGATTGTGCGTCAGGCATATGGTTACTCATACCAGGCCATTCTAACGCCACTCACGTAAGTGTTATTGGTTATTAAAATTGATGCAAGAGAGTTAAGAAACCATTATCGGTTTCACTTTCACTCGAGTTGTCCGTTTCGGCTGGGAGCGGTCGCCCCGCAAATCGGGTTGTCAGGTGATCTCGTTGGCTCGAGACCACCACTGTTTTCACCTCGCCGCCCGTCGGCCGCAGTATGGCAAATCCCACAGCGACGCTGCACACGAGCGAGGGCGACATCACGGTCGAACTGTTCGAAGAGAAAGTGCCACGGACGGTCGGCAACTTCATCGGGCTCGCAACGGGTGAACGCGAGTGGACGGATCCAGAGACGGGCGAGCGCGTGACCGACCGACCGCTGTACGATGATGTCATCTTCCACCGGATCATCGAGGACTTCATGATCCAGTGTGGCGACCCGACTGGCACCGGTCGGGGCGGCCCCGGCTACACCTTCGATGACGAGTTCCACGACGACCTGAGCCACGACGGCCCCGGGACTCTCTCGATGGCCAACGCCGGCCCCAACACCAACGGCTCGCAGTTTTTCATCACGCTCGATGCGACGCCGCACCTCGACGGCCGTCACTCCGTCTTCGGTGAAGTCACGGACGGGATGGACGTCGTTCGAGAGATCGGCGCTGTCGACACCGACGCCAACGACAAACCGAAGCAGGACGTTGTCCTCGAGTCGGTTTCGGTCGACCGCTAACACCCTGCTTTTCGATCACGACCGTTTTTCGGTTACGAGAGGTGCTCGAGCAATCCATCGACGAGGTCGTCGAAGTCCGGATTCTCACCCGAACGAACCCACTTGTGGGTGACGACGCCGTCGGTGTCGAGGACGAAGATGCTCCGTCTCGCAGCCTCGATGGAGCCGTACAGGTCGGGTCTGACGACGCCATACTGGTGGATGACCTCGTGATTCCAGTCGGCCAGCATCGGGAAGTTCAAATTCTCCTGTTCGATCCAGACGTTCTGGGCGAACGGGAGGTCGACGCTAATGCCGTACACGTGTGCCTCGAGGTCCTCGAACGCGTCCATCGAATCCCGAAAGGCACACATTTCGTCGGTACAGCCGCTGGTGAACGCGGCTGGATAGAACGCGAGCACGACTGGCCCGTCTTCGAGGGCGTCAGAGAGGGTGAACTCGCTGATGTCGTTGTAAGTGGTCCCACCGGCTTTCGGGAGCGTAAAGTCGGGTGCTCGGTCGCCAATCGAAACCATACGGCCTAACGGGCGGCCCCCGGCTTAGCTTTCCGGTCACCGGCAACAGTTTTTCCCGTTTCCAGCGCGCATTCGCGGCCACTCGAGCGAGCGCCTTCGATACGCTCATGGTGGCCCCGTGACGTGCCTCGAGTATGCAGGTAATCGTCCACGGAGGCGCTGGGAGCACGCCGGATGAACCCGAATCGCGACAGGCCGTCCTCGACGAGGCGGCGAACGCGGGTGGGACGGCCGAGACACCGGTCGACGCCGTCGAGGCCGCGATTCACGTCCTCGAGTCGTCACCCCGATTCAATGCGGGGGTCGGCGGCGCGGTCCAGAGCGACGGCTTCGTCAGGACGGACGCGTCGATCATGACCGACGACCGCTCGGTCGGTGCGGCGTGCTCGATGCCGGGTGTCGAACACGCCGTCAGCGTCGCGCGGGTGGTGATGGAGGAGACGCCACACGGGTTCGTCTCGGGGGAACACGCCGTCGCCCTCGCCGAGGAGTACGGGGTCGAGACGGCGGTCGATCTCTGGTCGGAGCGCACTCGAGCAAAGTGGGCCGACCTTGAGGTACCTGAGGGTGGCGTTGGGGTACAACTCGAGTGGATTCGTGACCAGTACGGACGGAGCGACCCTGATGGTCGCGAGGAAGATTCGGATGAAGGGGATTCCGGTGTGGGCGACGAACACGACCACGATACCGTTGGGGCGGTCGCCTTCGATGGCGAGTCGCTCGCGGCGGCGACCTCGACGGGCGGTCGCTGGCTCGCCCTGGCCGGCCGCGTCGGCGACGTGCCACAGGTCGGCTCCGGCTTCTATTGCTGTCCGGCCGCGGGTGTGAGTGCAACGGGGGCGGGTGAGGATATCGCTCGAGTGACGCTCTCGAGGCGTGTCGCTCGCCACGTCGAGCGGGGGCTGGACGCGGGGGCGGCAGCGGACCTCGCCATCGAGGAGTTCGGCGAATTGACGGGCTCGAGCGCCGGCGTCATCGCCATCGACTCGAGCGGGCGACTGGGGTCGGCGTTCAACAGCGATGGGATGCAGACGGCGAGCGTTGAGCGGTAGCCTGCTTCGTACATATATCCGTTGTGGGCGGCTGGCCGATCGGGCCAATATGTTTTTTATTGTTGCTTTCTCTAGGACAGGTAGTTCGGGCCGAGATATTCCAGTGGTATTGCCGCCTGATACGCACCTGACTCGAGTACACTGCAAATGACACGAAACGAACCGGCACACGTCGTCCTGGTGAACAGGAACGGGCAACTCGAGAAGCTGGCAGCCACGCTTCGGCGCGCACGAGCGCCGATTTCGGTACACCTGGTGTCGGCGCTGTCGGCGCTGTGGCCGGAGGACGGTTCGGAGCGTGATCTCGAACCCGACTGCGTCGTCGTCTGTCACTCGACCCAAACTGATGGAATCGCCCAACTCGAGGCCGTACGTGAGCGACTCGAGGTACCGGTCGTCGTGTTCTCGCTGATCAACGATATCCAACCCGTCCAGGGGGCCATCGAGGGTGGCGCAGCAGACGTCATCTGTGGGTATTCGGGCCGGAAATTGGTGCTCATCAATCGGTTCAAAGATGTACTGGGGCTCGGTGAGCCGGATCCGTTGCAGACGCCCGAACAGCGCCTCGAGTCGTTGCTCGAGCATCTGCCACATCAGGTATTCATCAAAGACGACGATCACCGCATCGTCGACGTGAGCCGGGTGACCGCCGAGGAGTACGGCCTCGAGCGCGAGCAACTGCGCGGGCTGACGGATTTCGAGTTACTGCACCCACCGGAACTCGCCGCACACCTGTTCGAGGAAGAAAAATCGATCATGGAGGCGGGGGACCCGGTGATCAACAAGGTCGAACACTTCGTCGACCATCTGGGGCGCGATCGCTGGGTGAGCACGAGCAAAGCGGCCCGCTACGACGAGGCCGGATCGGTCATCGGTGTCCTCGGAACGACGCGCGACGTCACCGAGGAGAAGCGCCAGGAACGGATGATGCACGTCTTACACGAGGCCAGTCGCGACCTCGTCTCGGCGGAAACCGTTGCGGAGGTCGCTACCGTGACCGCTGATATCGCCGCCGACATTCCGGACCTCCCCAGAGTCTGCATCGCGCTGGGTGAAGGAACGATTCTCGAGACGGTGCAGGGCGACCAGACCGTCCTGACCAGGTACCGCGAGGCGTTCGAGCGGACGGTAGGCAGTGGGAACGAACGATTTCTCACCGTCGACGGCGAACCGAGTTCGGTCGAAGACGACGCCGCGGTCGTCCTCTTACCCCTTGGAAGTCACGGGGTTCTCGGTTTCGAGTCGACGAGCAACACCCTCGACCCGTTCAGCGTCGAACTGGCGCGGATTCTAGCAGCCAACGTCGAAGTCGCCCTCGACCGTGCCGAACGGACGGCGAGACTCGAGGCCCAGAACGAACGACTCGAGCAGTTTGCAAGTATCGTGAGCCACGACCTTCGGAATCCGATGAGCACCGCGCGTGGCTATCTCGAGGCGTATCGCGACAGCGGCGACCCGGAGCATGCCGACGAGATCGAACACGCACTCGACCGAATGGACTCGCTGACGAGTGACATGCTCGATCTCGCTCGCTACGGGCGCGTCGTTGATGATTTCGAGACGGTGACTCTCGAGAGCGTCGTCGAAGCCGCCTGGGAGACGGTACCGACGGCGTCGGCGACGTTGTCGATCGTATTCGATTCGGAAACGACAGTCGAGGCTGACCCGGACCGACTGCAGGAAGCGCTCGAAAACCTGTTTCGGAACGCGATCGAGCACGGCCTCGAGGAGTCCCAGGCCGACCCGAACCTCGAGACGACCGACGGTGGTGGGTTGACCGTTCGTCTCGAGTCGATTCCCGGCGGCTTCGCCGTCAAAGACGATGGTCCCGGGATTCCCGATTCGACCAAGCCTGACGTTTTCGATCTCGGGTTCACCGACTCGACCGACGGCACCGGCTACGGCCTCTACATCGTCGATCAGATCGTCACTGCTCACGGCTGGTCGGTGCAGGTGGCCGACGCGGAAAACGGCGGCGCACGATTCGAGATCACCGGCCTCGAGATGGGCGAGTGAACGGGTGGCTCGATCGGTTTTTTCGATACGGCCCGCTCGGGTCTCTCAGTTCGAGCGGCTTTCTGTGACACTATCGAAACGATAGTGGTGACTATCACTGGTGTGTTAGTTTCTACTCATCCTAAAATGCTACAACTAACGTATTAATTCACTACCGTTCTCATATAATAGTGCAGGCCGTCGTTTCAGCATGGAGCCGACTACTCGTGCAGTACCTCGAGCACGCCGTCGGTGTCGGCGGGGACCGGTTCGGGGTCACGGCCCGCGGCGGCGGCCGCGTCGGGGTCTTTGAGCAGGTGGCCGGTGGTCAGGCAGGCGACGCGCTCGTCACTACTCACGACTCCCTGCTCGCGGAGTTTCCGGAGGCCGGCGACGGACGCCGCGGAGGCGGGTTCGACGCCGATTCCTTCCTCGGCGAGGTCGCGCTGGGCGGTCGTAATCTCCTCGTCGGAGACGGCAATAGCCGTCCCACCGGTTTCGCGGATGCCGGGCAACGCCTTCGGTGCATTGACCGGGTTTCCGATGCGGATCGCCGTGGCTTTGGTTTCGACTGACTCCCAGCGCCGAACCTCGTCGGCGCCGTTCTCGACGGCTTCGACCATCGGGGCAGCACCTTCAGCCTGGACGCCGGTCAGTTTCGGCACTTCCTCCGGGGCCAACTCGCCTGCCTGCACCAGTTCGCGGAAAGCTTTGTACAGCGCCGAGGTGTTGCCGGCGTTGCCGACGGGCAGGACGATGCGGTCGGGCCAGGTTCCGTAGTCGTCCCGAAAGCCCTCGAGGATTTCGAGACCGATGGTCTTCTGGCCCTCGAGCCGGAACGGGTTCAGCGAGTTGAGCAGGTAGACTTCACCGCGAGCGGCCAGTTCCTGTACGATGTCGAGACAACGGTCGAAGTTGCCATCCACCTCGAGGATGCGTGCCCCGTGTAAACTGGCCTGAGCGATTTTGCCGGCGGCGACCTTGCCGGCGGGCAAGAGCACGAGCGTCTCCATCCCACCGCGGGAGCCGTAGGCAGCCAGGGCGGCGCTCGTGTTTCCGGTCGAGGCACAGGCGAGTCGGTCGACGCCGAGTTCGCGGGCGACGGCCACGCCGACGGTCATCCCGCGGTCTTTGAAACTCCCCGTCGGATTCATCCCCTCGTGTTTGATTCGGAGGGCTTCGACGCCGATGTCAGTCTCGAGGCGGGGCACCCGGTACAGCGGCGTGTCGCCCTCCTGGGTGGTGACGCCTTCCTCGAGGGGCAGCGCGTCGGCGTAGCGCCAGACGCCGGTGCCCGAGAAGTCATCGAAGGTTGGTAACTCGTCGTACCGGACCTCGAGCAAGCCGTCACAGGCGTCACAGGTGTACCGGACGGATTCGAAGGGAGCGAAGGTCTCGCCACACTCGATACACTCGAGCCAGGTGCCGTCGACGGCGGCGGCGGGTGCTGGCTGGGACTTTCCAGTGAGGGTGAGCGGGGATGGGGAACGATCGGGCTGACTCATTATCCGCCGGGAGGGGAGGCAGAGCCAAAAGTGGGGTGGTTGTCGTGGATGTTGCCAGCGGACTCGATATCGAGCGCGCCGACCTCGAGTGCAGGGGACGTTCGAATCGGCCTCGAGTGCTTGGAGGTTCGGTAGGTCTTGGGCCGAACGCTCGTTAATTCGCTGTAGAACCGTCGAACTCGTCGATCACGCCGTGAACCTGTTCGGTCCAGGCGTCCAGTGCCTCGTGTAACATCGTCTTCGCCTCGGGTAAGGTGATAGCCGTGTACTGGTAGATGTAGCCACCGCCGTCGAGCAGCCGACGGTCGCGGGTGGCGAGGCCGCGGTCGACTAACGTCGATAGCGAGCGGTTGACCGTACTCCGGTCGCGCTCGAGTACCGACGCCAGTTCTTCGATGGTACTGCCCGGATAGTCGAGCAAAACGAGATAGGTTCGCGTCTCGTGATCTTCGATCCCGAAGACACAGCTCAGGACGTTCCGGAACGGCGGGTTCGATTGCTCCATCAACTCCCCGAGTCGGTGTTGTGGTTTCTCAGACATCGGTGCTGGCTCGCTATTGGGGTGCCCGTCTCAAAACTCCACCCCCTCGAGCCGATGCCGAAAATGTACCCGCGTGCACACACTCGAATCTCGTCACTTCGTCCCTAAACATCCGTGTGCGACTCGTGCAATTGCTATACAATCACACAAAAACGACATACAGTCACACACGGCTCTGTTGAAATCCTTCAGAGCTGATACAAACTGTGTGCTGACTCGATGGAAATTCTGCTATATCCCATGAGAGCGTGAAACAAGTAT
>JAOPJZ010000028.1 GCA_025517525.1 Natronosalvus hydrolyticus | reverse complement strand
GACGCAATTTCGACGTGATCACCGTCTCAGTCAGTCGCTAAGCTAGAACGGATGGGTCTCAGACAAGGCTCTCTGGCCGTAGAGAGCCGCATCGATCCGCGCGTTATGCGCGTGATCGATGGGGCGGAACTCTCGATGCTTGATCAGCGGTCTGACGCCCTCTTCTCTCAATTTTTCACGTAAGCGCTTCCAATCGTAGCCTTTGTCTGCAGCGAGGCTGTGCAACTCGCCCGCGTTGCGGCGGGCGAGTTGCCAGCCGAGTTGGGTGTCGTGACGTTTCCCGGTTGTACAGTGAACGTCGAGAACAGCCTGTGTTTCTGTATCCACGAGAGCAGTTGTTTTGAGCGTCTGTACGCGATAATTCGTTCGGCGACAGTAGTGCTTGCTGGCGTTTTCGCAGTCGAAAAACGTTGCGTCCATTGCTGCATGACCAGACGGCTCGTGGAGCTGCGCCGATAGGCGCAGAACCACTCGCCAGACTTTCATCTTGATCCTGTCAAACGCCTTGACTAGCGTCGAATGATCAGGGATATCAGCCTTCTCAAGACCGATCTCTGCCAGTATTTGTGGCATCTCGCTCAGGAGATCGAGAGCTTCGCGGTAGGATTCCTCTAAGTAAATCCGCAGACAGTGCAGCGAAACAATGGCATAGTCGGCGAAGCCGCCGCCACCCTGCGGGGCGGCGACTTCGCCTCGGCCACCAACAGCATTTTTAGCCAACGTCACGACGTTCTCAGTGAAGCGGGAAATCTTCGACATGAACATCGGAAGCTTCCCGCTTCAACTCTCTAGTTCTAACGGACTAAACCGACGCCGCCTAGTGATTCACCAGAGCCGAGCAATCCCAAGACCCAGCCAAACAAGGGTTGGGAAGTACGTGGGCGACCCATCAGCGGCTGGTTCACCTGTTGGTTTACGTTTTACTGACTGTTTTCGGCTTGAAGAAGAGCATAGCTACCGTGAAACGCTGAATCGGCTGAAGCACATGGTCGAGATTCGTGGCGTACTCGTCAGCTTAGTAACACTCGTAATCTGGCCAAGCGACTCTCGACAGTACGCGCTTTATTTACGCACTGCTTGGTTGTACTACCGTTAGCAATCTGGTAATAGCCTCCAGACGTTAAAAATGACGCCCGCAAACGGTGTGGGGTCTCTTGCAGTTCTTGATGTCAATAACTCGGCCCGGTGGAAACACGATACGAAGACAAGGACGCAGGTCGTTCGTCGGAACGCGGACTTCCTGCTATCTATGGCTGCTGACAGAGCCTTCCAAAATTGGTGCATCATGTATAAGTTCTACGCTCTCGGAACTGGTCCACTGGTCTTACAGCGCAAATTGAGGGCACTTGCTAAGGAACACGATGCGCTTCTCCACATAAATGCATGCTCTTAGTGTTATATGGCCGATACTTCCTACTCAACAACAAAATCCTCAATCGGCGACGCCGTACGAGCACTAAGCTGGCATCGCCAGTTCCGTAAAATCATTCTCGTTTACCTTCAACATCATTAAATTTTCTGCAAATCAATTAAACAACCTTCCAGTAGGAACCCTCTTTCTGATAAGATAGTCAGGAAATTGAGGTCTGTTATGAGGTTCGTCATGACTGTACGTATGCCACGAACCGATAGCGGTTGTCGGATTCAGTTCACACTTCAACGCTTGACGGAGTACTAAGCATCTACAAATGAACGGTGAATAAATGCCAAAGACGGATATCTACATAGTGTGCGCTAAGATCACCTGTCTGAATATTGGAAATTACTCGAAGCCTAAATTTTAGGATTCTAATTACTTGAACAAGCCTAGGGAGTAATCTTATCGATCTAAATATTAGTAGTAAAATTCACGAGGGGTTTTCAAGATTGCGTACCCAACTGGGGATATCGTCTTCAATCCACGTTCGGTGCCCCTCATATAGCGTCTCCATCCCCGACAGATCTTCGTAGTTCTGGTAACTCAACGGGCCGAAGTGAGTTCCACCTTCACCATCGGAGGTCACAAAGGCGAGGTCATCACGTGTCCAAACGTGTTCATCGTCAATCCACAGCGCTACAATTCCATTTCTATCGGCATTTCCTCCAGTATATTTGTTCATTTTCCAATAATATCCGAGTTTCGTCCATCCGCCACCAGTAGTCGCCCCCGTTGGGTTCGGATCGCTCATCCGGTCCATATGATAAATACCAATACGTATCTCATAATCTCCATTATACGGGTCCTGGGAGACTGTAGCCCGATCAGGCCCGGCGATCGATGTTACGATAGACCAGCCATCGTCACCCGAGGGCGTACATGTTACGCCAGATGCACATGGTCCTGAATTGTATCCAACCCAGTAGAAGCGGTGGGTACCATTGCTAGTCATTACGATATCATCGAGGTTGACCCAAATTTCCGAGTACTGTTCCTCTGCACGATTGAAAGAAGAGTGATCAGATAGCCATTTTTGGATGTTAGCAACCCTTGTGTGACTACCGTACTCTAGCCGAAGAGCAACATCCTCTTTATGCGTCTTTACAGTTTGAAACTCGATGCCGCCGCCGTTATGACTCGAAACTTGATAAACCTCATTAACCCCATTGTACTTGAAAGATGTATCGTATTCGTTATCATATTGTGGTTGTAGATCTATAGTTGCACCTCCTGTGTATTCGTTTGGTTCAGTATCCGCAAGTTGATAGGCCAGTGGAAGATCGTGCTTTTCGGCTAGGTAGGAGACCACCTCGTTACGTTCTGTTTTTTGATGACCCACTTCATAGACACGCACCTCGGCGATTGACCCACGCATGGGGTTCCTCGCGTGACTAATGGAATGGCCACGCTGATCCATCTCTCCTGGGTCGCCAGACTGTTCCTCATCGTCGATTCGGAATACGCTATTACTACCGTCGAACACGCACGCAACTACGACCGGATCGGTGGTCTGCGGGAATTGGAATGTACCGGGTGATCCGGCCCACATTTCGAAATTCTCGCTGTCATTCAAATCGATAAAGCCACGGTCGCCGTCAGCATTTAGCCCATAAAAGGGATAAGATCGGCCGGAGCCACCTTCGAACTCGAGAACCGCGTAGTACGTGTAGGGTTGTGTCTCTACCTCGTCAAATTCGGCGGGCTCAAAATACTCGCCACCAGTAAACTCAAGGGCTGGATTCCCTTGATAACTGTCGACACGGTAGGTTGGTTCATCACCAGATGCTGCAGTGAGCAGGTAGTTGCCTTCGGTATCGGGCCATTCGTTTACAGGATCGCCATCTGAGTATCCAGAGAGTGCCTGTGCGTCATATACTGATAGCAAACCCTCCTCAATTATTCCGTCCTGTGATGCGTGTGTCCAGACTTTCTGTTCACCGTCGCCGTCACCGTGATTGACCGAAACGCTCGTGACGACACCATGGGGTGTCTCTATTTCGCGCAGCTCTCGCTCACCGTCGCCGTTGTTAACGTAAATACTCATTGAGCTCACTCCGTCTTGAAGCGAATGTAGGTGTCTGATTCGGGCGTTTCGTCGTCGAAGACGAGTTCGTATTCTCCCCAGAACTGAGCTGATTCCTCGAGTTCGTCTATATCCGTTCCGATCTGTTCGAAGTTTTCGTTAAGTGGGACGTGCCAGTCGCTGCTACCGGGCTCGGGGGTGTTGTATCTATCACTCATAGGTATCGTAGATTTTTCGTAGATTCAGATGTCTCATTCTGGAAATCGTCGGGATCAGTGGATGCAACATTGGAGGGTTGATTGTTGCCGGGAGTTACATCCTGGTCGATATACTGACCAACCGGTGCTCCGTCAGCGGAAGCTCTAGTCTCTTCGCTGGCGAAACACGTGGTCTCGAATACCATCAACTCGAGCAAGTGCGGCTCACCGCATATCCGTTCTCCTGATATTGGACAGCCTTTATAGTGGAAACCGTCTTTGAGGGCTCAGTTTCAGCATACTGGGATACTCTGATTCGATACGATTCATACTGCGATCCTCGAGTGCAACCCCACTCATTCGGTTCTTTTTCGAGGGGCTATTGAAATCAACCTCGTTCATTGATAGTTCTCGAGAAAGTGATTGTGGCGTGGTAGCTTTTGCATCTGGCTCGCATACTGTGCAGCAAATGGTGTGCGTGTCGGTGACGGATATTTACTGTATACCTCTCTCGAGTGAGACGGCCGTTGCTGATCGGTCGAACCGTCGGTGGGTACAAAACCAGTTGCATGTCCTTCTTTCGTGATTTCGTCGGTCCGGAGCGGTTCTACAGAGTAGGTGTTGTTGCACTCCCCACAGCAGCAGTTCTCGGTGTTCTCGGGCCACTGTTGATTGGACAGTCAAATCTCTCTATTCTCGGCCTGTATCTTGCGATTCCGATGCTGGCGGGCTCGATTATCGTTCGAAAAACACAACCAGTTACGTACGAGTACGCCTTCACCGAGTACGATATCGACTGGCGAATTCCTTCGATACTGTTTCACTGTACAGTCGCGGTTCTCGTCATCGTTCTTATACTCACGCCGGTTCGACCAACTATCTTCTACTTCGGAGTTGCCGTCCTGTATACGTTGACGTTTTTCCAGGCGGCCACGGCTGACGGTAAGGAACTGGTCGTCCTCTATCAGTTGGTCGTAGCGTACTTGCTCGTCATCTTCAGCGTCACGCTCAATTACGCGCTGTTCGTGGGACGAACGGATCTCTCGGGACATATTTCCTCTGCAAACCACGTCCTCGAAACGGGTTCGACCGCTGGACTTTCGCCAACGTACGAACCGTTTCCGTTATGGCACGTGTTCGTTGCCGAGTCCACACTCATCTCGGGCGGATGGCTCGAGACGCACACCTCGATGTATCTTCTCAGTGGCTTCATATTTGCTGCCGGAATTCTGGGGATGTACGCACTTGCCGCTCGAGTGTTGTCCATGAAAAAATTCGCCCTCTTTGCTGCCTTTGTGATGGTATGTTTCCCGTTGTACCTCTTCTATGGAATGTACTCAATCGCCCGCAGCGTTACGTCGGTATTGTTCTTGCTGCTTTTGTTGACCCTGATGATTAGGCGGTCGGATTCTCAGCGAGTCGTCGTGTTGCTCTTGATCGTCGCCATCGTCATCTACCACCCGGTTTCGATTCCGTTTGTCCTCGTATTGCTCGCCGGAGTAGCGTTGACTGAACGTTTTCTCGATACTCGAGTCCCTATCGTCGACACGTACGTACTCGGAGTCGCAGCCGGATTCACGACCATTTACTGGTTTTATCGGGCCGAATTTATCGTCGGGAGGTTGACTGCATCGATCATTGGCATGTTCACTGGACCGTCTCCCTCGACTGGCCCGGAAAGTGTTGAACTCAGCCCATGGGTGGAGGTGGCAAACTACGTCCCCTATTCGTTTTTGATACTGTTGCTCTTGCTCGGCTTTCTTTTCTGGTACCAACAGCCAACGCTGTCTCGTTCAACATTTGCCTCGCTAGCGCTTTTTTCAGTCCTGATCGTTCCGCTCGTCTTTCCCGGACCAACGTTACTGCTCGATTCACTCGTGGGCGTCAACGTTGGACGGTTCGGCCACTACAGCTTCATGTTCGTCGCACTGACTGGCGGCTACGGACTGTACGAACTGGTCCGACGAGGCGGCGTCCGGACGTTCTTCGTGATCCTCGTCCTCGTTTCGTGTCTCTCCTTTACTGCCGTCTCGAACGACTTTGTCGCCTCCGACAACCCGATCATCGAGCGACCGTTCTATACGTTCTACTTTACCGAACACGAACGCAGTTCGCTCGAGCACGTCGGTGCGACGTTCGAGGAACCGATGGCAGCTGATCGCCCTGCCTGTCGGTATCTTCGCTCGTTCGAGGCAACGGAATGTGAACGGATTTCTGTCGACGGTGAGGGAGAATTATTCGACGAGTACGACACCGTCTTGCTCCGACATCACGAAAACGAGAAGCGACCGCTCCAGTTCTCGAGGTACGTCTACGAAGACGAAATTTCGGCGGCGAATATCGAATTACGGAACAAGCCGTACGACTCGGGATCGGTGGCGATGTATACTCGGTGAGAATCGTTCACCTCAAAGTGACAGTCTGATCTGAGACGACTGTGGATTATTTTCCTCGAGGGTGTAGGGTGCTCGGATGGACGACTACGAGTTCGCACTGTGTCTCACCCACGACGTTGATCGTCCGTACAAGACCTATCAACACCTCTATTATGCCGTCTCTGATCGGGACCCTAGCCACCTCACGTCGTTCTTTTCACGAGACCGTCCATACTGGCAGTTCGAGGAGGCGATGGCTCTGGAGGACCGCCTTGGGGTCCGATCGTCGTGGTACTTCCTCAACGAGAAAAACCTGCTTCGGGAGAAGCCCCCCTGGGAATGGTTACAACCAAAAAACTGGCAACTGTTCGCCGGCCGGTACGACATCACTGACGAGGAAATCGTCGAGGTCATACGGACTCTCGAGCATGGCGGCTGGGAAATTGGTATACACGGATCGTACGAATCGTTCGACGACCTCGAGCGACTACGATATGAAAAGGCCGTTCTGGAAGATATCGTAGACACACCAATCGTTGGCGGGCGACAACACTACCTGAATCTCGAGCAGCCCCGAACGTGGGCCTACCATCGAGAAATCGGCCTCCAGTACGATGCCAGTCTGGGCTCGAGCGAAACGTACGGTTTCGACGGCCACTACGATGTCCTTCGCCCATTCGACGACGACTTCGTCGTCTTTCCGCTGACAATCATGGAACGTCCGTTGCTCGAGGCCCACTCGTCGGTCGAAGAAAGCTGGCAGGCGTGTCTCGAGGTACTCGAGGAAGCCGCTCGAAACGAGGCGGTGATGACTGTTCTCTGGCACCCAATGTACCTGAACGAGGCGGAGTTTCCGGGGTATCGAACGATCTACGAGCGGTTGATTCGTGAGGCAAAAACGATGGGTGCGTGGGTTGGCCCCTGTCGAGGGTATTATGAGACGTTCGTCAAGGATACGATTCCGACACCGTAACAGTATCCGAACAAGGCCTGGCAGGCACTACAGCAGTGAGTAGAGCCTCGAACCGAGGGTATAACTGGGGGATGAAGAGGTAATCTCGTGGTAGGGAGTAAGCGTCGGGTTGAATTTGCCCTTGTACGTCCACAACCGTTCCGTATTCGCCCCGGAGAGATCGGCTTTCGTACAACCTCGTGCTTTTGCATCTTGCAACGAATGCCAGTTGAGTAGGTCGTTCGCCGGCATGTCGACCGATTCACTCGGTTTGGGAACTCCCTGCCAGAACCAGAGCATTCCGTCGTCAACGAGCGAGATACGTCCAGTAATCGGTTGCCCCTCGACCTCGAGTATGTAGACTTGTATCGTCTCGTCGGGCAACGTCTCGTACAACTGTTCGAGATAGGCTCGGCTCAACGAGAACGATTCTGACTGACTCTCATACCGCTCCTCGAGTCTGGATACCAGATACTCGATTTCCGACTCATCTCCCGTCCTGATGGTGTATTCGACGTCGTACTCGTCTTGAATCGCTGTTCGGGCATCGCGAGAGAAACTTGCGAGTAGTTCGGAATCCGATCGATCGAGATCGAGTGTGTGCGTATACTGTGGCGAGACGTCGAATCCATCCCACTGAAACGGCCGGATATCATCACACCAGGGATTTGATAACACCCGAATAAATCGAGGTGATCGTTCGGTTCGAATCCACTCGAGGCAGTTCTCGAGAAATTCGTGTTCTGTCAGCGACCGTTTACGATACTTGATGTTTGGATCTCTGATGAACGCGGGGCCGAGATACGGAATTCCCGTTTTCGGCGGCGGCGAAACGGCGGCCGTAACCGGTCCGACTCGAACTTCGAACACGGGAAATATGCCAACCGGTTGTGTCCCCTTTTTGCCGACCAACAAGAATAGATCTGAATCTGATTTCTCCGCTGCTGCCTCGAGAAAGGCCGACTGGTGGAAGACACTGCCCCCAATTGCCTGGTTGACGTACTCGTTCCACGTATTTTCGTCGTCGACACGTTCAACGGTAACCATAGCTGTGTTTCTGATGCGTGAAGATCGTGACCTGTTGCGTTCGTCGGACCGCGAGACATCAAGAGCGGCGACGTGTATTCGACATTGGTGTTACGTCCATCTCTTGGCCACGTAGTTTTCAGCAGTTTTTCACCTGTCGTATGCCGATTACGGACCGGGCATTAACTCTTCGGACGTTACACGCAGTTCGTCGATCGTTAACCGAACCGTTCATTTGATTTCTTTCGATATTTACCCAAAACTGTGGTACCATATCGGTGTCTGTGCTGTAGGTTGGCTATTACAATACGGCTCAGCGGCTATCGTGCGATACCATGTTTGAACCCCAAGCGAGAACGAGGTAGACACCGATGGCCACACCGACGGTACTCCTCCTCGATGGCGGCTCGTTCATTTCACTTTCCATCGCCAGGGAGCTGACTGAGGATCTCGATGCAACCGTAATCGGGGTTGGGACGACGCGATACAGTCGACTCCTGCGTTCGAGATACTGTGACGTGCAGGCAATCGCACCGCCGACGGACCATCCACGGTATATCGCCGCACTCGAGCGACTCGTCGAGCAGTACCGTCCGGACGTCATGCTTCCAGTTGGCTACGACTCGACGCGACGAGTCGAAGATTCCCGGGAGGTCTTTGCTGATACCGTCGAACTCCCGCTCCCCTCGCGTTCGTCATTTTTAACGGCGATCGATAAGCGGGCGACACAGATGCGAGGTGAACGTGTCGGTCTTGAGGGACCAACGGAGTATAGCGGTGTGGTCGAGGAGTATGCTTCGGAGGATGTCCGTCCCGTTTCACCGCCGGAACTCTCCTTTCCAGTGTTTATGAAACCGAGGTGGGAAGTGAGTGACAGTCATGCGACGACAGCAGTCGTAACTCACCCCGACGAGTTTTGGGACACCTATGACCGTATCGCTGGCGACGCACCGAGCGGTGATGTTCTCGTCCAGGAGTACATCGATGGCTCCGGATCGACGTTCGGCTGTGGTGTTTTCGCCTGGGAGAACGATGTCGAACTCGCCTTTAGCCACGAGGAATTGCGATCGGTGCCGCGACGTGGGGGGAGCGGTACCCACCTTCGGGTGCTGCGAAATCGAAGGCTCGAAGACAAAGCGGCTGATCTCCTTCGTGAAATCGGGTGGCACGGCCTCGCACTGGTCGAGTTCAAACGTCGGCGGGATGGGTCGTACGTCCTCATGGAGATCAATCCGAAATTCTGGTCGTCGTACTGCTGTGCCAGTGTGCACGGGTATCGGTTTGCATCGACGCTCGTCGCTCGGACGCTTGACCTCGAGGTATCGTTCCCAATCGGAACTCCACAACACAGAGGAGAGCTGGCATTTCCACTTCGTGAACTGCACTACTACGCGACGCATCGTGAGCACGAACACCTGTTCGAGTCTCTCGAAACGATTGCCCATCCGGATCGAACCTGGAGTATCGACTGGAGCGATTATCGTGCCTGGCTCACGCCACCAGCAAGCATCCTCGATCGTCTTCGGGGAAACGTTATGGAACAGGACCGGATGCGGGCCATCCAGCGACCCCACGTTTCTGCACCTACAGATTGACTTTCGAATACCGTCGGAGTGCAATCGTGCTAACGTGAGTTTGTTGATGCGGGCCCTATCGTGTTTTCGCACAGTAGCTCGCAGATACTGCTAGCGATATATTTTGGGGAGCTGATTGAACAGTACAAAGGCCCAGTGTTCGATGTTTATCGGCACCTCCGGGATTGTATCGAGAATCCGCTCGAGATCATCCTGACGAAGCGCACCCGTCATCATTGCGGCGACGAGATAGACAACCGCACCGAGTGGGGGAATAACTGTGAGCAGGACAATTGGGTCGACGAACCATCGAGAGAGCGGGACGATTACGAGTGCGGTCACCGCAGCTGTAAGCACTGTTTGCCCGTACCGAAGACCGGAAAACGGCCGATAGCCGAGGTGTCGAGCGGCCAGAGCCTGGAAGAAAACCAGACTACCGTACCCGATCGAGGTTGCAATTGCAGCTCCAACGATACCGAACGGTGGGATCAACAGTAGATTAAGGATTAGATTGATGCCAGAACAGCCTGCAGTTGCCAGAATCAGTGGCCGTAACGATCGCCGACCCTGGTTGATCGCGAGTGTTGGCCGAGCGATGGCAAAACCAAGTACGCCTGGCAACAGTAACAAGAGTGGGATCACCGTCGGCTCAAATGATGGGCCGAGATAAAACGGCACGAACGCGTCGGCGAGTGTGGCCATTCCCACCGTCAACAACATTGTAAAGAGAAACACGTACCGAGTGGAAACCGTTGCCTGGTGTTGGATCGCCTCGAGGTTCCCCTCGTTCCAGTGGTGTGAGACGCGCTGTAAAATGACCAGTTGTACTGCCAATGGAGCAACCCAGAGCACTTCGGCTATCGCCAGTGCCGCTCGATAGAACCCGACTTCGTCGTCGGGAACCCACAGCTGTAACAACAATACGTCGACGTGGTACAGAGAGGTTAGAAAGAGAAAGAAGCCGATCGAACTGAGACTATAAATGAGCATCTGCCGTCGTGGTAACTCGATTGACGAACGGCGACAAATTGCCTTCCACGGCACGGATCGCGTAATTCCGAACGAGCCCACGAGTGCAACGACAAGACTCGAGATGATATCGGCGATCAGTACGCCGGCGACGCCAAACCCGGCGAGTACGAGCACAACCGTGCCACCGACGTACAGCGTTTTCTCGACGATGCGGAGCGGTTCAGACCAGGTTTCTTGTTTCAGCCCCATCAGTGTCCAGACGACGTGCAATCGGTACTGTCGGGCGAGTGTGAATATACCGAGCAAATAAAAGAGCGACGTGAACTCTCTTCCAAACAATTGGGCCACGATGCCGCTCCACGCTCCGAGGACGAAGACGGCGGCAGTCAAGAGACCAATGGCGGTGGCATACGTAAACACGAACCGAATAACGCCCGCTTGCCACTCCGGATCCGAACGCTCGGAAATGTACTTTCGTGACGCCTCGGTCGTTCCGTATCGCATGGCGATTCTGAGCAACCCGTAGACGGAGAGGACGATCGCCAGATGTCCGTACCGGGTAGGTCCGAGCAATCGGACGAGAACAGGAATAAACAGTACACCGACGAGGAGCAGATAAACCTTCGAGCCAAAAACGATGAGGGCCGCTTTGCCCGATGAGGTCTCCATTTAACTATGCTACCGATGTCCGGTTGCCGGATCGGGACCGTTGACAATATAGCCGCAACTACACGGTTCGTCGTACTCGTCGAGATAGAGGTAATCGTAATAAAACACACCTGACCCACACTCACGTTCGTCGACGAAGATATCGAAGCCGTCGTTCGTGGCGATATGCGGTGAGATGATGAAACCGCCATCGCTCAACCGGCCCCAGGCACACTCGAACTCGAACAGCGTTGAAGCCGTCGAAAGTTCGGAGTCGTGATAGAACAGGTCGATTTCTGCACAGTCGCTGATAATTTCTGGCAGGCGCTCTCGACTCGGGCCCTCGTATATCTCCCAGCGATCGCATAATCGATCGGGAACGATCCAGCCGGGTTCTTTTCCGTCGGGCAACAGGTGACTCCGATGCTCCGAACAGGAGGGACGACCGCGCTGATATAGTGGTTCTAAGGCGGTGTCTGGCTCGTCACCTTGCAACTCACTTGCATAGGCAATCGAACGTAACTGCCCGCTATCGTTCTTTTCGAGTCCGAGCAACATCGCCGTGGTCGCAACGCCGCTGTACACGCCTGTTGCGACGACCGTCTCTGGCTCCCACTTTCTGATAATGGCGTACAAACGAGCACACACGCCGCGGTGGGCGTCGAAGACGATCTTTTCGTCACCCGCCTCTTCGATGGCGTCCATGACGATATCGACGATATCGGTCTCCTGGTAGAACTCGGACTCGAGTCGGTCCCATTCGTCCGAGCCACCGAAAAACCGAGGCGTCAACTCCCGTGCTCGAATCCGTTCTTTGTAATCTTTCCACGAAGCGGTCGGACTGACGATGTGAAATCCTTTGGTGATGAGTGGCTTCGTTCCATCGGGAATCCGTTGCAGGATCTCCTCTTTGTCCATCATTCGTGTCCCCTCCGTCGTAATGGTTTGACAACCACTCGCGGTTTGATTCGCCACTTCTTCAGATTCATGAGGTCAGTATCGGTTGCGTGCCGGGTTTCTTTGTAAGTGTGGACAAACACGGACCGTTTCAGCGACAGATAGGGATTTCCATCCAAAAGACGTCTCACAAACCAGCATTACCCAGTGGCTCTGAACACGTAGTATGGCTGTGATTCTGCATATCGTAGTATCGAATCACGGTTGCCGACGACCTCAATGAACGATAATCCCTGTTTTTCCCCTTCACGGATCTGACCAATCGGTGTCGAAAAGTGCCAGTCGACGCCCTGATCGTAAGCGCTGCGTTTGTATCGTTTCCCAAGGTTTCGGAGGTTGCCATGTAATAAGTGATAGTTCGCGAAGTACGACGGATTCTTGAGAAGAGATGCATACCGATACAGGGTGTTGTGACTGCTGAAAGCGACGATACCGCCGGTTTTACAGACTCGGTCCATCTCTGCAATCGCCCGTTGTCGTTGTGTTGCGGGCGAAATTGCATCGAGTCCACCGTAGGCAAACAGCACGTACTCGAAGCTATCGTCGGCATAGGGAAGATCGCTTGCGTCACCAACCTGGAACTCGAGGTGCTCGAACAGAGACTGGGCTCGCTCAATCATTGGCTCGCTCACGTCGAGGGCGACGACGTCATATCCGCGCTCATCGAGTACGGCGGCAGTCCGTCCAGCGCCACAGCCGAGATCAAGGACTCGACCGGTTCCACTCGAGAAGTATCGCTCGAAGAGACATTTCTCGGCATCAAAGAGGGCTTTGTCCGCTGCGAGCGATTCGTAGTGAGAGACAGTTTCGTCTATTGTGTAAGGTTCTTCGGTGTCATCTGTCGAGGCGTGCATCGATAGGCTCGGTATTTTATCTATGAGATAGCTAACCCTGGTGACTGTACGGTCGGCTAATGTTCAATTGTATCGAGAACATCCGGAATGATGACGGTTTCCGATTCGGTGGTGAGAACGTTGGTGGAATTGCAGTCAATCTGCTCGAAGGAGCACGCAGTTCCTCATCGAAATCTAGTCAGAACAGTGCGCCCTACCTGTAAGACGTTCCGTGCAGGTTTCGGACACCCTCGTTCCCAGGTCATCAGAGGAACGGCTTTGCCACCGAACTGGGATTTAAACTGGAACAACCCGTCTCGAAAATCGGGGCTCGTTCGTCGGAGATCATATATTTCGTACCCGTTCTCGAGACCGTACCTGATGGCGTGTTCGTGCAGCAGTTCGGATGCGTAGTTGTCGAACCACTCGGACCGTATACCGGAGTAGGCGTAATGGATTGTCGACTGTTCGTCGTTGAGGTGACACAAAATCGAGCCCGATTCCTCTCCATCGACTTGGAGCGAAAACAGCCGCATTCGATCGTCGAGATTCTCGAGTTCGAGGATGAAAGATCTTGGCAGTGCGGGAATTTCCGACCGCTCCATAACGGCGGTGTGGTCGACGTAAAAGGACGACAGGGTGTTGGCGGTGAGTGGTGTCTCGGTAACTGTATACGTCTGGTCGTTGCCACGCTTGAGGTTCCGACGGCGGGTTCTGGACATATTCTTCAGGAGGGTTTCCCAGTCAACAGAGAGATCGATGACGAACCGACACGCATTCACGTCGAGTACATAGCCATGCTGTCGAAAGTGTTCGTGGTACCGGATATAGCCTGGATCGAGTGTCTGGAACCGACTGAAAAACAGCGTTCCATCACAAATCTCGGGCACTGCTCTCAGTAGCAACTCGATCACCTCTTTTTCATCCGTCGAGGCGAGCGGACCGCCAAAGCCGGGCATCACGGACTCGAGGCGATGTACTGGGCCGACCGGGTTGACGACGTTTGGCAAGATGCCGACAGGGTTTCCCTTTTTCTCGACGAGAAGATGTTTCGGTTCCTTTTCCGTTCCTGATTCAATCGCCTGTAGCCACTCGTATCGGTGATAAAGGCTTCCCAGTGGCGCGTTTTCGACGACGTGATTCCACTGGTTCCGGTTTGTCTGTTCGATACTCGAGAGAACGGATACGTCGAGGGACATGTGAAGGTACTACTGGTGAATTGGACATCCCAACGGTCGGTGACTCAAAATGCTTTGTCACCGAAGTCATCGCCTACTCGTGTAGGTCTTATATTCCAACTGCTAGCACTTCGAACCCGCTATTGTGGCCACCCCAATTCTTGTTACCATCCCAAATTCGTTACATTGGCTGTTTCTCACGGTGACGTCTGCAGAAGGCTATTCGTCACTTCTTGCCTTTGTTTCCTTTCTTGCCTCTGTTACCTCCCCTGTTGGAATTGTCCGGTGGCGTCGGGCCGTTGTCGTCATCCCACCACTCACGGCACTGGTTGGTTCTCACCGTAATATTTCCAGGAAGCCCACAATCCTCGGCCTTCAATCGATCGTCGGCTAACAGTGCATCCTCCTCGCCCTCTGCATTCGCGCAGGGGGTTGGATTACACGCGAGGTACCACGTCTCTCCCTCCTTGAATTCGAATCCGATAACTTTCCCATCTGGCGAAACACAAAAGGGATAATATTTCTTGGAAAAACTCAGCCCATCGTCATTCGAGATCCACACTCTACCCCATTCACCGGGCTCCCCATCGACACAGATTCGACTGCAGCCACAGAATCGAATTTCGTGTGGCTTGTGTGCACTCGCACTCCCTACCAGAGCCACGCCCGCTAACGCAGTGGCACCTGACGCCTGTAATACTCGTCGTCGACTTACTTTTCCGCTCGTTCGTTGGTTCTCTTGTTCGCTCATTGTTGGTTCTCCTGTCTCCTCTCGAGTGTCATACCTTCCACTCGAGGGACACGTATCGTCAACAGCAACCAGGGGAATAACTGCGAAGTTTGTTCCCTCTGTTCGGCTTCCCTTTCCGTCGAAACGAACGCGGGTTTGCTACAATGCTGTGTAGATATAAAATCATATTATCCTCGATTTCAGTTCGTGTAAAACGACTGCCAGTGTTTGAGTTGATAGTTGCCAAGACTCCGTTATTCAGAGCGCTTATTGCATGATAATAAGACTATAACGGACGGTGCATCGACGAAACTGAACATTATCGGGACCTCCAATGTACTAGCTTTAGGTGTGCTGACACACGCTCGTGTATGATGGCGAACCAGCGACGAATACAGTTCGTCCACGGCCAACTCGCGTGGATGGTAGCGACGGTACTCGTCCTTGCGGTAATGGATTCACTCTCGTACGGCCTGTTTTTCCTCCTCTCGCTGCTCGGTCTCGCGATTGTAACGGAACTGACCGCTCCAACAAACGTCTCTCCCGAATGGCGGACGCGTCTCCGATGGCTCATCGTCTTCGGACTCGTCGGGTTTGTGTACGTAGTAATACGCCGGCTGCTCGAGATCCTCCGTCCTGAACTCTTCACATGAACCCGAGAACCCTCTTCCTCGAGCGCGGCCGAACTCACTGGCCTCGAGTCCTACTCGTATCATTGGCCGGCGTCCTCGTCCTTGCACTCGGCATCTATGCGTCGACGTCCGCGACCGCGTTCGCCCCGTACAACCCTACGTGGGACGGTACCAGCGAGTTCCGGGGCCAGCTCGAGGACGACCCGACCACCGAAACCCAGATCGTCACCGACACTGCCGAATACGATACCGGCGACCCCTCCAGCACAGTTGCGTTCGTCATCGCTCCCGATGACAGCTACGACGAACGTGATGTCGACCGAATCGAGGCGTTCCTCGAGCGAGGAGGAACCCTCGTCGTGCTCGAGAACTTCGGCGCGAGTGGCGACGCACTTCTCGCCGGGCTCGAGGCGGAGGCGCGCCTGGACGGGAGACTCCTCTATGACGAACGACAAAATCATCGGGGAGCGACGATGCCGGTTGCCACGAACGTGAGCGACCACCCGTCAACCGAAGCCGTCGGCGGGCTCACGCTCAATTACGCGAGCGTCGTCGAACCCGGTGACGCGACGGTTCTCATCTCGACGAGCGAGTACGCCTATCTCGGCGACGAAACTACGACGCTCGAGGACGTCGAAACGCTCGAGTCGTACCCTGTCGCTACCGTGGAAGACCGCGGATCGGGCCAACTCGTCGTCATCAGCGACCCGAGTCTCGTGATCAACGCGATGATCGACGAACCGGACAACGCTGGTTTCGTCACCGGGCTCGTCGGTGACAACGAGCGCGTGCTTATCGACGCTTCGAAAACGGATGACGTGCCCCCGATTATCGCGGTCTTACTCACGCTTCGCGGGTCGCCACTGGCGCAGGTTCTCCTCGGGTTGGGCGCCGTCGGCACGCTCGTGGCGCTGCGTCACCGAGACCAGGCCCAGTGGGCGTCCATCGCTCGAGCGCTCCACCGGAACCGGTCGCCGTCACTCGAGGATGACCACTCGATTCCGCGACTCACGGCAGAGGAACGCGTTGCCTATCTCCGACGCCGGTATCCGGAGTGGGACGAGCAACGAGTCCAGCGCGTTGCCAAAGCGAGCCACCTCGACCGATCGGATGGTGAGTCGAACCCATGACGTCGACGCCACCGGCAGACGACGGGCGCGGGACGCCACAGGCCTGTTATGAAGCTATCAAGAACGAAGCCGAACGCGTCCTGGTCGGCAACGAGACGATCATCGAGCACCTCACGATTGCGTTGTTGACACGTGGGCACGTCCTGCTCGAGGGCGTTCCGGGTGTGGCCAAGACGACGATTGCGACGCTGTTCGCTCGCACAACTGGTCTCGAGCACCGGCGAATTCAGATGACGCCGGATATCCTGCCGGCCGACATCACCGGGACGACTGTGTATCGCCAGCACGTCGGCGAGTTCGACCTCCAGCGCGGCCCTATCTTCGCCAACGTCGTCGTCGCCGACGAGATCAACCGAGCGACGCCCAAAACTCAGAGTGCACTCCTCGAGGCGATGCAAGAACGGCACGTCTCGATAGAGGGAGAGACGTTGGCGCTCCCGACACCGTTTCTGGTCGTCGCGACACAGAACCCCATCGAGATGGAGGGTGTGTTCGAACTGCCCGAAGCCCAGCGTGACCGCTTCCAGTTCAAACTCACGGTCGATATCCCACCTCGGTCGGACGAACGAGAACTGCTCGACCGATTCGACGACAATCCCGAACTCGAGGCCGACGCCGTCGAACAGGTCATCGATACCGACGACGTCTTCGCTGCCCGAGCGGCTGTCTCGTCGGTGTACGTCGCGCCGCCGGTCAAAGAGTACATCCTCGATCTCGTGACGGCCAGTCGAACGCATTCGGACGTTGCACACGGCGGGTCGCCGCGAGCGACGCTGGCGTTTCTCCACGCTGGCAAGGCGCGGGCAGCGATTCACGGTCGGTCGTACGTGATTCCGGACGACGTGAAATCGCTTGCCGTCCCCACACTCGTCCACCGTCTCGTGTTGAGTACCGACGCCGAACTGGGGAACGTCTCCCCGGCAAGCGTGGTCCGGGACCTGCTCGAGATGATCGAACCACCGTCGGGCGAACTCGATGCCAGCACGGCCGTGGGTGACGGGGGCGATGATGCCGGTTAAACCACTCGAGTACGAACGATGAGCTTCGTTGACGTTCTCCCGTTGGCTATCGTGATGATCGCGGGTCCACAGATCATCTCATCAATCTTCCTGTCCACGAGTGAACGGTGGCGCGCGAACGCTACGGCCTACGTCTTCGGTGCAGCTCTCTCTATCAGCCTCGTCGTCGCCGTCGCGTACCTCCTGGGGAATAGTCTCGGGAGTGATGGCGGTCTGTTAGGTGCGAGTGCACGGCAACTCCTTTACGTCGTCGTCCTCGTTCTCCTCCTCTACGCAGCGGTGGATACCTATCGAAACCGAACCGTCTCTGAGCCGCCGAAGTGGATGGGTGAGTTGACCAGCGCGGCGCCGCAGTTTTCGTTTCGACTCGGCTTTCTCTTGTTGGGCTTTTTCCCGACCAACGTCGTCACTTCGATCACCGTCGGAACCTACCTTGCGGCCAACGGTGCACCTGTTACGGACGCGGCGGGATTCGTTCTGCTCACACTCTTTCTGTTGGCCCTTCCGTCGCTTGGAGTGGTCATACTCGGAAAACGAGCCGAAACAGCACTCCCGCACATTCGCGATTGGATGAACGACAACTCGTGGATCATCTCCGAGGCGGTGATTGTCATCTTCGCCGTCCTGACGCTCCGGAATCTGCTCGGTTGAGACCCTGCCGGACGCGAAGACTCGGGAACTCCTCGGCGTTCACGCAGGGGAGGATATCACCACCTGTCGTAGGAAACGTCGACGTCGGCGGTTCCGACGAGGCTGAACGTCTCGATCTCGCCGTCGAATCGGTAGGCCGTTTTCTCGCCTGCTTCGACGCTTCCACGGACCTCGTTCCCGTCGATCACGCTACCGGTTGTTTTCGTGGCGCCGTCGTCGGTCGATTGCTCGACGCCTTCGCTGACGCTGAACGCGTAGTGACTCGAGTCGTCGGCCCCGGTCCCGTCGAAGACGATCAGGTGTGGAAGTTGCTCGGTACCGTCGTACTCCTCGGGGTCGATACGTTCGTCGTCCAGGTAGACCTGTGTGCCACCTTCCTCGAAGGTACACTCGAGGAGGTCGCCAGTGAACTGGAGGCGGTGGACGTCGGTCTCGATCGACCCGGTGGCTGTGTCACCCGAGGCTGTCAGTTCGGCGTCTCCCTCGAGCACCTCGAGGTCGCCGTCGACCGTGACCCGGTACCGTGAGGGGACGCCGTTACCGACGAACGTCAGGACGGAAACGCTCTCGCCGCCGTACTCGACGGGGTCGACTCGGTCGTCGTCGACGTACACCCGTGCGCTACCGTCGACGGTAAGTGACTCAATCTCGCCATCGAACCGGAAGGCGTCTCGCCAGCCAGTTACCGACCCCGAGACGTGTCCGTCTTCGATGACGGTCGTCTCGTCGATAGATGCACCCTTGTACGTCGAAGGTTCGACGGTGCCATCGATCTCGATCTCGTACTGGCTTTCACCCGTTGTCCCGATCCCGTCAATGAGAATCGTCCGCTCGAGGGGATCCGGATCATCCGTGACCGGGGCGTCGCTATCAACACCGCCGTAGGCGCCCGCACCGTAGCCCCCGTTGCCGTACGTCGCATCCTCACTGCCCGACTCGCCGGCGACGGATTGTCCGGCGACGAAGGGGACGGCACAGACGGCGAGTCCTTTGAGCACAGATCGTCGCTCGAGCGCCGACGAAGAGGATGGCGTCCCCTCTTCAGTAGCCTGGTCGGCGGGAGAAGTTCGAGGATCTTTGTGAGTCGATTCATCCTGTTCCGTTCGTGAAAGATGGATAGGTTCCATAGAGAGAACGATACTCTCACGTTTTCCTGACTACCCAAATTTTGTGACGAACACATGTTGTGACTTTTTATCGCCTCGGATTTGGCGCGAACACTCACCGGAAAAAGACGCTACACTCGAATGGGATGAGTACACAGAGCGCGGGAGGGCACTTTCGAGCACAGCCTAGGGAGTAACGCTCGAGCACAGCACGGCAAAACGCTCGAGAAGCGAGCTACCAATACAGGGACAGCCCATCAGCTGTAGGGCTTGTGTCCGTGCTCGTGGTCGATACACCGTGACCTGTCTCGAAGGGTTACGGACCGCTTATCGACTCTCGAAAACGACTTGGCTCCCGACACCTCCGGACTCGTCTGTGGGCGTCCTTCCTCGAGTGTCGCTTATGACCGTTGCGAGCCCTACCAATTTCAGATGATGTTTGGAGCGCCGTCCAAGATACAAGACGCGTATTTTGCAGGGGTGAACTACCCCGCCCTACTCGCTCGGCTTCGCCTCGCTGCTTGAGGATGGGGGCTTAGCGCCCTATTCTTCAGCTAATGATCAGGAATCACGGGTAATTCCACCTGCACGCTCATCATTGAATACTCTCGATTACGTTCGGGAGACTATGTTTCCTGAACGTATCGAAACCGAACGACTCCGCCTCGAACGGATTTCACACGACTCGGTCGACGTGTTCGCCCTTCACGACCTGTACAGTGATGGCGAGGCTACCGAGGAGATGTTCGAGTACTGGGATTCGTCCCCCCACGAAACAGTGAAGGAGACCTACGACTATGTGGACGAGGCCGAACGACTCTGGGACGAGGTGAAGGGGGCGAAGTACGTAATCCGGCCGAAAGAGGGAGAGGACGGCGCAGGCGTCATCGCCGGGACGACTGGACTGTACCCGGACTGGGAGAAACGGTCGGCCAACCTCGGCATCATCCTCGACAAACGATTCTGGGGACGCGGCTATGCCGGTGAACGAGCCGGCGCCATCCTTAACGTCGCGTTCGACCGTCTCAACCTCGAACTCGTCGTCGCCGGTCACGTTGATGGGAACGAGAAGTCTCGACAGGCGATCAAAAAGTACGTCGACCAGTATGGCGGAAGATATGAGGGGCTTCTCCGCAACTGGCATCGATTACCGGATACCGTCGCTGATGTTCACAGATATACGATCTCACGAGAAGAGTACTTCGAGGCGACTAAGCGCTAAGTGATTCCTCTGTTGGTACCGCTATACTGCATACCTCTTCTGAATATTGCACGCTGTTCTAGCCAGTTGACGTATGGGTCATACTGTATCACGATACGTCGCTCACCCGTGCTGATCAGTTTCAAAATCCGTGCGAGGTTCTATTACATGCTCGTCTGACTGGGTTTTCGCCATCACTCTTACCGACTACCGGTACCGTTCTCGCTCTCCCACCGACAGGTAAGTAACCCGGCGTCAGCGTCGACCTCGAGTCTCACTGGCTGCTCGAGGCCAACCGCGAATCCGACGGCGAAAAACGAGGCGACCGGGTGGTCGAACTGCTCGAGGTCGCCGAACTCGTTTTCAGCGACAGCGATCGTCGCCCGTCCGTCGTCGGCATCGACGTCGACCTCCGCACTCCGGGCCAGTTCGAGCGTTTCGACGAGCCCATCTGCCAGCTGGTCGCCGAGTTCTGTCGGTGAGCGGGCGAGATCGTCCTCGAGCGTTCGCCTCACTGAGCGCAGCAGTTCGGTTCCCGTCGCCTCGAGCACCAGCCCGCGATGGGACGACTCGGAAACCAGCGGCGCAGTGAGCGTCGAGGGGGGTTCAGTTTCGGGTCGCTGGGGAACGAACAGTCGTGCCAGTCTCGAGTCGCCGGTCGGGAGATAGATGCGTTCGTCCCGCAAGCCGAGTTCTGCGGCGATGGCGGCTTCGTTCGCTGCCATTGTCCCGTACACGTTCTCGCTGACGTCCGCGGTGACGAAGTGCTCGGGAGTGAGGTAGTAGGTAAGCAACCCACCGAACAGTCCGGTTCCGGCGAGTGCGAACAGCACGTCGCGGCCATCGGGAAGCAAGAGACCACCGAGGCCCGCAACGAGGCCGAGAACCACGAGCCCCTGTGCCGTTTTCCGATACGGTGACTGGCGAGCGCTGACGTAGGCCTCGCGTAGCTGTCGGTTCTCCTCGGCGAGCATCTCGAGTTGGGCACGGCGCTCGACGTCGTCCGCTGTCGTCCCACCCGAATCCGTCGTCGCCGGTCCATCCTCACCCGCTGTCGTTCCATCTGCTGCCGGCGATGTCGTCGATCCCGATTCGGTATCGACACCTTCGGAGCTCACGATGTCTCACTCTCTTGAACTGGTCGAGATGGTTCCTCATCCACGAGAGCTAACGCCACGCGCTGATAACGATGTATTCCGTAGCCCACGGTGCAAAAGACGGCAAGGAACACCCCTGCAGCGAGCCACACCGAACTCGTTCGAAGGCCTGTCCAGATTGCCCCCACGAGCAAGCAGTAGCCGCCGGCGGCCACCGCGATAACCCGCGTTGGCGCTGATTGCCACCGCGCCGTGACGTCCGAAACGCTCGAGTGTTCGGCCAGGGTCCGGAATTGTTCGACCGATTCGATTCTCGGTACTTGCGATGGTACCTCGAGCGCTCGGGTTCGGTTCCATATACTGGGCGATTTCGCTCCCCAGTGCAGGTCGAAGAGGACGATGGCGAGGAACGCGCCCTCGAAGACGAGGAGCGAAACGATGCCGAGGCCGTCCGGAACGAGGCCGATAACCATGACGTGGCCGACCGCGATGGTGTACGGGACGCCGAACGCGTGCCAGGTTGCGGCCGTGAGAAGACCGGCAACGAATCCAGCCAGGCCTCCGAGCGCGCTCATCGTGCCGATGAGTACCACAAACGCGAGCCCGGTCGGTGAATCGAACGGCTCCAACCAGTCCAGACGCCCCTCGAAAGCGTCCCGGTTCATCGAGCGACCCCCCGGCGCGCGCCTGCCGCGAGAATGCTCGAGAGCCGATCACCGGGTCCAACCTCGAGTGCGGTGACGCCGTCCATGCTGGCGAGGGATTGTCGGTACGTTTCGAACGTCCGATACCGGTCGTACGTACGTTCGATTTGCGTGAGCCCGCCCGATTCGAACAGCACGGTTGGCGCGAGCAGGACCAGGACATCGTTTCCGTTCGACCGCGCGAGCGTGACGGCTTCGTGAAGTTCGGTGCGATTCGAGTCGTCGGTCAGCACGACCGTCCAGGCGGTGCCCGGCTCTCTCGAGAGTTCGGCTCGGAGGGCGCGAAAGAGGGGTTCCGATTCGATTCGTGTCTGGGAGGGCACACGGGCGCGATAGAAGGGGAGGAGGCGCTCGGCGAACACGTCGTTGCTATCCCACCGCCTCTCGTCCCCTCCATTCCCGTTCGCCTCGAGTCGATTGCGTGCTCGTCGCACGGTCTGTGTCGTGACTCGATGGGCTCCCCACCACGAACCGCTCGCACTGCTCGATAGGTTATCGGCTCCGGTGTTCTCGCTTGTCGCCTCGATCTCGAGGAGTGACCGGCGGACGAGTTTGTGCTGTTCTGGTCCGGTCGAGATTTCGAGTCGATCGGTGATGCCGTCGTCGCCGATCGTCAGTAACCCTACTGGGTCGCTGTGCGTACTGACAGTGTCGGCCATCGCCAGGGCAATCTCGCGGAGATAATCGAGTTTGGTCTCACCGGGAGGACCCGTCGCGAGTGTCGACCGGTGATCCACGACGAACAGGGTGCGTCTGTTCGTCTCCGCTTCGAACGCCCGAACGTGTGGCGTCGCCAGGCGAGCCGTGGCCTTCCAGTCGATTCTGGCTGCCGAATCGGTTGGCTGGTACTCGCGCAACTCAGCCGGTTCGTACCCGGAACCGAGGCCACCCGAACGGTGCTCACCGGAGGCGATAGCGAACCGGTCGCCCCCTTCGCCGACATGTACCCGACGTGGGCCGACCGGTTCGACAGTGACTGTTGGAGTCCCACCGACCGGAAACCGCTCGAGGAAAAAGCCATTCGTCACTGTCACCGTCGCCAGATCGAACTGATGGCGGCCAGCAACCGGCCAGGCGAGCGCTTCGGTTCGCTCCCCTTCGCGCTCGTCTGGCTCGAGTTCCACCGATAGCTGCGTCCCCGTCGCCGCGGTTGGAACGCCTGCATCGACGGTCATCGACAGCGAGACGGACTCCTCGAGGCGAACCCCGAGCGTCACCGGCGTCTGTTCGCCAACGCGAACGCTCGAGCGATCAGACCACTGAGAAACGGTGAGCGATTCGGGTAGCTTCGTGATCTCGCGAGTGAATCGATACTGCATCCCCAGCCACCAGGCACCGACCAGTGCGCTCCCGGCGAGCATCACGGGCTGTGCGAAGACGCCTGCTAACACCGCGAGGACTGCGACGAGCGAAACGGTCGCCCACGACTGGCCCGTTAGATGCATTTTCGGCCCCTACATCGCTCGCCGGTTTGAATATGCGGGGCAGAAACGAACGATTACGTCGCGTCGCGACGTTCAATCCGATGTTGTACTCGAGGGCTCAATCGCGACACCTGATTTGGGCCCGTCTGGGCAACCACAACGAGGGATTGTCACTTCGACCCGAGTGGCTAGCTTTTGTGTCGGCCTCGAGAATCCCTTCGGGTGGTTACCGCTCGAGGGGCGAGTCTCGTGTGCGTGCTCGCAGTGGCTGTCGCTGTCGCTACCGTCGCCGGTAGCGGTTTCGTCACCGCAACGGCCAGCGATGTGACCGCCACACCAGGTACGTCGGGTGAACAAAGCGAAAGCGCCCTCCTTGAAACCGAAAGTGCGCTCCTTGAAACCGAAAGCCCCGTCCCTGAAACGACGGCGAACGCACCCTCGAGCACAGACGGACTATTGCTTGCCTCGACGGCCCTCATTGGCCAGCAGTCACTCCAGGAAGAAACTGAGGACGACGCCGAAAACGAAACGCCGCGACACCAAAACCCGGACGAGTACGACGGTGGTGGCGACCAGGATGGGCTTCAACAGTGGCTCGGCGATCGGTTGGCTGATCGGCTCGCTGGCAGTACGATCGCGTTGAGCGATGGCCAGTACGATCTCGCTCGCTCGTATCTCGACGACGAGTATCGCGACCTCGCTGGCCAGTACGTGGAGGTTGCTGACGAAGAGGACGATGAGCCCAACGGGTTCGAAACAGCGCAGGAAGAACAGGCCGAACTGATCGACACGCTCGAGGAGTACGACGAGGTCAGGGAGGCATACGAGCAAGCACAGGCAGCCGGTGACGAACGCGAGGCGCGCCAACACGCCCGTCGACTACTCGAGCTCGGTATCGAAATCGAAGCGTTGGTCGAAGATATCGACGACCAGCACACTGAACTTGACGAGGAAACTGACGGGAATCTCGGTGACTCTCGAGACGGTCTCGACAGTGTTACCCAAGATGTGCAGGCGGATCGGATCGAGATCCGGAGCGAACAGTTCGTCGAAACCACGCTCGAACTCTCGAGTGCGGATGAAACCATCTCCTTTCTCGACCCGCTCAGCGCGACTGGCGAACTCCGGACGGTAAACGGCTCGCCAGTCGCAAACGAACCCGTCCGCCTCGAGATCGGCAATCAAACACTCCACGCCGAGACCGATAGCGACGGGACGTTCGATATCGAGTACCGGCCGACGGCTCTTCCCCTCGAAACGACTGAGATTGCAGTCGAGGCCGCTCCGGCGAACGAGTCCATCTATCTCGAGAGTGAGGCCACGGTCGACGTTTCGATCGAACAGACCGAACCGACGATTCCGGAACTGAGGGCAACGCAATCGGCCGCCTACGGCGAGACACTTTCACTCGAGGGAACGATTTCCGTCGAAGCGATTCCGGTTGATGCCGTCCCGATAGCGGTTACTCTCGAAGGCGAATGGCTGGGGACGGTCACTGCCGAGAACGGCTCGTTCGAGGGCGAGTTCTCCATGCCACGGGCGGTGCCGGCTGGTAATCACGACCTGGAAGTGGCCCTCGCGTTCGACGACCGGGCGCTGGCTTCGACGCGTGAAACGACCGAAATAACGGTTCGCGAAACCGAAACGGCCCTTTCGATCGACAAAACGGTCGAAGGTGACGATGCCCACCTGACTGGGACACTCGAGACGGTCGACGGGGAAGCGGTGGAAAACCAGTCGCTCACCGTCGAAATCGATGGAAGCACTGTCGCCAGCGTCTCGACCGATGGGGATGGCCACTTTGAGGAAACCCTCGAGGGCGTGTCGACAACGGACGGCGAACGAACGCTTTCGGTGACCTACGAGGACGCTGGCTCGAATCTCGCTGACTCGCACGCCGAACTGACGCTCGGGACCACGGGCTCGCCCTCGAGTGGGACGCTCGTCGATGTGCCAACGTGGGCCTGGGGTGGGCTCTTTCTCACAGCGGCCATCGTGGGTGGCTGGTGGTATCGCCGCGAGCGCCGCACGGCAACGAATCGGTCGGTGGACGCGTTCACGCCAACCAGTACGCACGGCCAGGAGCCACCCACTGACCCGCGTCTGATCTCGCTCTTGCTCTCACAGGCGAGTGATGCGCTCACAGAGGGACGGTCAGTCGACGCCATCCAGTTCAGTTACGGGGCTGTCCGACGAACGGTCGATCCAGGACTCGAGGCACGCGACCGGACACACTGGGAGTTTTTCGAGCAGGTCTCGAGCGAGCCAACGGCCCTCGACGCGGACGAACTGTCGCTCCTGTACGACCTCACTGCCGGCTACGAACGGGCGACTTTCGATACCGAACCGATCGAGCAACAGCGTGCACAGTCGCTGTTCGAGATGGCCACACGGTTGTGTAACCGTGTTTCCTCGAGGGCGAACGGTTTCGATGGTGACGGCATCGACCAACAGCATTGAACCCTAAACAGGGGTTTCGAAACTCGCTGTTCGCAAGCGCTCCCTCGCGTCGAATCACTGTCTCGAGTCACTCGGCTCGAGATGGATTCGATGGAGTGACTCGAGGGAAAAACGCCCTGTCAGTAACGAGTCCTTATCAGCCCGGACTTGCTCACTCCTCTTCGCCCTCGGGGTGTCAGCGTTGCTATAACAGTACGTTCGTTCCTGAGACGATACTCGTCGTTACAATACACTCCGTACAATCATAGCTTCTTGCTCGCATGTCTATCAACTATTCGTGATACTCTACTTATACGTACTTTTCAAGCGAACACATATTCATCCGTTCCGATAAGGCCGACTGCACGGGTTGCTACTGTATGCGGTTTACTCGACGAGATCTGTTGGCAGTCGGTGTCGGTCTCCCTGCGACGTACGGTGTGGCGTATCACTCGGCCGGTGTCGGTGCAACCGATGGCACTGTCGAAGGAACGTATGGGGCGGGTGGATACGGGATGAGTGCATACGGTACCCTCCCGGACGACGAGGATACTGACGAGCACGATGATACCGGATCCGATGACGACTCGAGTGGGAGCGATGACGACGGCTCGAATGAGAACGGTACCGATGACTCGAGTGAAAGCGATGACGACGGCAGTGACGACAGCGGTGGGGGTGGCGTGTATCCACCTCGAGACGATGACAGCGATGCCGTCGACGATGACAGTGCAGACCAATCGGGCGACGATACAGACTCGGAGTCGTCTACAGACGACAGTTCAGATACGTCCCCGGACGATGATGGTGGTGGCTCGGATTCGGATGGATCGGCGACCAAGGGGCACGAGGATGCAGACGATCTCGGGGACGAAGACTCGAGTGAGTCTGGTGACAACGGCCCGAGTGAACACAGTGAGGGCGACTCGAGCGAGAGCGATGACGACGACTCGAGTGCGAACTCCGACGATGGCCCCACGCCGGAATCGGACGACGCACCGAACGCGGACGCTACAGACAATCAGCAGAACGACACCGACGACAACACTGCAACGAACGTCTCAGGCAACCGCGAGACCGATGGCTCACCCGGGTTCGGGGCTGGAGTCACGGCCGTTGGCGTTACGGGCACGGCTCTCGCACTCGAGCGTCTCCGCCAGAACGCAGACACGGGCGATGAGGGTGACGAGTCGGACGATTACTGCGAGCCGTAGGAGTTGGCTCCGTAGGCGTCAGCGCCGTATCCGGACCCGCTCGAGGCCGTCGCCGTTTGTGCAGCCAGTGGAATCGCGGCGACACCCAGCAGTGTGAGTGCCGAACGCCGTCCCATACGAGATTCGGTCGTGACCTCCGATTTCGATTTGCCAGCAGAATCGTTTCGCGCCGTCGATTCGCTACGAGTAATCACGTCTTACCCGCTGTACTCGCCCGATATAGCGGGTCGGCTCCACCAGTTCTTTCTTTAAAAACTGGTCGGTAATATTTCATTTATGGCGACTGTATCGCTCGCTCGAAGCTGTGGAGGAACGATACGTCTATTTCTGTCCCGGTAGCCACTGCTGGCCGCTTTCCAATCGGAGAAACGATCGATCTTTGCCCTGTTTCTGAAAAAGTGAACTGGGAGCGCTACCGATTCCCGGACAACTCGCCGCCACGTTCGGTGTAGACGTAGTACGCGCCAGCGATGAGCGCCACGATGACGAGCAGGACGACGAACCAGATTAGCCACGAGGTTCCATCATCCTCCTCGACACTGGCGAGTTCAGTCGCGATTGCCACGTCTTCGCCGTCGACGGTGATGTCCTGAGTCGAGTCCTCGAACCCATCCGCGGTGATCGTCGCCGTGTACTCGCCGTTCTCGAGTTCGACGGTGACGACACCGTCCTCATCGGTGGTGTACGTCTCGCCGTCGATCTCGACGGTGGCACCGGCGATCGGTTCGCCGCCACTGTCGGTCACGGCGATTTCGGTTTCGTGGGTTTCACCGACCGGATCGTCGGCGGGTGGCTCACCTTCTTCGACGGTCAGCGTCTCAGTCGCACTGTCGCTGTTGCCGCCGTCGTTCGTCACCGTGAGTTCGACCTCGTAGGTTCCCGGCTCGAGGTTGCTACCAATATCGACCGTCTCCGTGTCACCGACGACTGCGCCGTCGAGTGTCCATTCGTAGGATTCCATCTCGCCACTACCCGGGTCTGCGTTTTCGGCCGAGAGGGTGACCGTTTCACCTTCCTCGAACGTCGTGTCCGGGTCGACGTCGATCACGGCCGTCGGCTGGGCGGTTTCTGCAACCGCGAAATACGAGAACCGCGGCGTTTCGACGTCGAGAACGATCCGGTCATCGTCGACTTCGACGACCTCGCTCTCGAGTGGGTCCCACACACCGTCAACGTCGTCGAACCGGTACGCAGTCAGCGCATCGGTATCGACGTCATCGTCGCCCGAGATCGTGAGGCGGATCGTTCCGGCGGTTTTCTCGAATCCTTCTGAGACGCTGATTCGCTGGAGGGTGAGTCCATCACCAGGCACCTGTCTGACCCCTTTCGGTGGAGCAGCGACGTCATACCGCTGGACCAGCACGTCGATCGACTCCTCGCTCTGGAACGCGATTGACACGACCGGAGAGTCGTCGCTGAACGTGACCGTCGAGGCACCGACTTCGGGATCGAACGCTGCTCTGCGTTCTTCGCTATAGTCGGCGTTCGGATCGGGTTCGACCGGGATTGCTGGTGGCTCTGTGGGTTCGTCAGGTTCGTCCGGGTCATCCGGCGACGCTGGTGGTGCTGGCGGCGCTGGTGTCGGGTCGTCTGTTGCAACCGAAATCGTTGCGCTCGCCTCGTCGTCGACCGTTCGGACGAGTGCCTCGTATTCGCCTTCCTCAGAGAGGGTGACGTCGAAACTGACGGTCTCAGTCTCGCCGTCATCCAACTCGAGTTCGACGGTTTCCTCGAGGTCGCCGTCGAGTTCGAACTCGACTGCGCTCTCGCCGGGCGCGTCACCGGTGTTTTCTATCTCGACCACGACGGTCGCGGTATCGTTCGGTTCGACCTCGAGTGTCGACTCGGCTTCGTCGATCGCCGCTTCGATGAACGGGAAGCCGATGTCGTCACCGGTGAGCGTGACCTCCTGGAGGTCTGCCGATTCCCACTCGACGGCCTGATTGGCCTCGAGTTCCTGACCGTTGACTTCGAATGTCACCGATTCGCCAGCATCGTCACTGGAGCCGGGTACCTCGAGTTTGTCGTCGTCGATACTCGGCCCACCGAACTGTCCGGGTTCGGTAACCGTAATCGAGCCGCGTTCCTCGCCATCGACGAGGGCAATGATCTCGGTTCCGACAGGAGCCGGTTCGCCGTTGATCGTGATTTCGCCGTAATACGCTGCGGGCACTTCAGGTGGTGAGTCATCAGCAAGTGCCGGGGCTGCCGCACCGACAGAAATCACCGAAAGCACCAGTACCACCATGAGGGCGATGGCACACACTCGAGTGCGTGTCTCCCTCATCTGGTGGCGTCCTCCGTTGTATTGTGTGTCATTGGTTGTAGACGTTAGTGGAAGGGTATAGACTCGGTGATTATTCGGTTACCGTGACGGTGACGGGTGCCGAAATGACCGTTCCCTCCGTCCCGTCCGGGTTGTACTGCGTGATCGGTGGACCCGCTGGATCGCTTTCACTCGCGGCAACGTGGAGCATCGCGAAGACGGCGGTCTCGTCCTCGAGCGGTGCATCGAGGGTGACCGTCACGTTGTCTCCATCTGCCGTGAGAACGTCGCTGTAGCCGAGGATTTCGGTCGGGTCAGAGGCGTTGTGAATCGCGATGGAGTAGCCATCGCCCGGCACCGGGTCCACCGAGGACGTGTTGACCTCGACGTCCTGGTTACCGTTGGTCGCTTCCTGGGCATCCATCGAGACGGATGCGGCGTGGACGGTCGAGGTATTGGCATCGAGGACAGCGTCTGCGGTCGCCGCCGAAACGGTATCGCCGGGGGCGTACTCCTCGCTCAATGCATCGACTGGGATCACGTGAACGGTGTGGTCACCGGGGAAGCCACCAGCATCTTCGACGTCGATCAACTGGGTCGTTCCGTCGAGGTCGTCAGCAGCGAACGTGTCGAGTCCTGCAATCGTGAGGTCTTCACCGCTCTCGTAGGTGACGACGACGGCGCTATCGACGTTCGATTCGACCTCAGCACCGACGTATGCGGTTCCGTCGTCATCGCCAGCAGCCTGCTGGACGAAGTCGACTGACCCCTCTTCGGTGACTGTTACATTGACTGCCTCGCTGTCGTCAGCAGTGTACACCGTCACCTGCTGGTCGCCGCCAGCAACGAAGTCGCCAACCGTTGTCTCGACTTCGATGGTTTCAGTCTCTCCGGGCTCGAGTTCGACCACAGATGCGTCGAGTTCGTAGGCGTCATCTGACGCTCGTGGGAGTTCGTCGGCCGGTCCGAACGTCGAGGTGACGATCTGGGATGCCGACTCGTTACCTTCGTTCTCGATCGTGTAGTTGGCGGTGAACGTGTCACCGACGGCAAACTCTGTCGGGTCGACCTCGAGGTCGGTCACGTTGAAGTACACTTCGTCCTGCAACGCGACACTGGCCGTCCCGGGTCCGGTTTCGACGACTGTGCCCTCGTAGCCCTCGGCGTCGATGTATACCTCCTGCTGGTGTCCGTCCAGCAACGCCGGGATGACGTAGCTTCCGTCGTCAGCCGTCTGCGCGCTCAGGGAGGTTCCTGCGACGTACACCTGGGCACCTTCGATTGGCTCACCGGTCACGGCACTCGTGACCTGTCCCTCGAGGGAACTGGCGTCGATGTTCAGGTTGTCGTAGGCTCCGGTAAGGGTCATCCCTTCGTGTGTTGCGCCGGCCATCGTGGCGTCGTCGTCGACGAACACGAAGTAGCCCGCGAACGGGTTGACGTAGTTATCGTGACTCGAGAGCGTCTGCACGCCGTCGAAGCCACCGTCGGGCACCATCTGCGAATGGGTCTCATCCTGGATCTGGATGACGCGGTCTTCGCTTGCGGTGGAGACGAAGGCGTTTTCGGGTTCATCGTACACGGATGGTGCGACGAAGTTCCAGCCGGCGCTGACGTCGCGCTCTGTGGGCGTGGACGTATCACCGGCTCCAGGCATCCCTGCGAAGTCGACAGTGACCGTGGTGTCCTGGTTGGCCGAAATGACGAACGCATCGAGGGCGTCTGCGGACGTGTTGCTGTCTGCAGAGATCCATTCGTTCGCGTCGGCGTCGTACGCCCAGATGATTGCTTCGGCGTCCGTCGAAATCATGTCACCGACGGTACCGCCCTCGATGTCTGCTGGGAGACCGACCGATGCCGTCTCACCAGCGGTGACCTCGAGTTCGAACGTCGGCGTCGAGCCGACTTCGACGTCCTGTTCGACCGGTGTGAGATTCTCGTCAATCGTGACGGTTTCCTGTGCCGGTCCGTAGCTACCGGATTCGACGATGACGGCCCACTCTCCAGGGAAGTCCGGGTTCACGGCGTAGTGGCCCGTGCTGTCCGTCGTCGTCTGGAACGTCGCGAAGCCATCGGTGACCGTGACGGTTGCACCGCCGAGAGGCTCGCCGGTGTCAGCATCAGTGACCTGTCCAGAGAGGTACCCTGCGGTGAGCTCTGTACTGAACTGATCATATCCAACGAGGTTGTCTTCATCGTCGACCAGGTACAGTTCCTGATCGACCTCGTCACCGATACTGAAGAAGTCACCCCAGGGGGCAGGAGCACTGGGGCCATAACTGAGCGAGAACGAAACTTCCTCTTCCTCGCCAGGCTCGAGCGTCAGTTCTTCATCGAACGCACCGATTCCCATCAGGTTCCAGACCAGCTCACCGCTCTGTGGCTCGTCTGCGGGGTTCATGATCGTAATGGTCCCCGTCCGCATCTGGTTACTGATGATGTCTTCTTCGAGCGTATCGTGCTCGACGATCTCCAGCGGTGGTAGCGTCTCGACCGTTTCAACGACCGTTGTCGGACCGGTTTCGGCCACAGCTGAGTCGCTGTTCAGTCCCTCAAACGTGTGCTCGAATCCGAGCACACCTTCGGCACCGTCCTCGACACTCACGGTGAGCGTCGCCGGCCCGGTATAGGCTGAACCTAATTCAGTCGTTTCGTTCAAATCAAGTTGGTCGCCATTGAGTTCGAGTGAGACGTTCTCAGCGTCGACCGTGGCCTGCTCGTGGAGCGCGACCGTCACGTTCTCGAGATGGGCGACGTCGAGTTCGATATCGAATTGATCGCCTGCCTCGAGTTCGTCCGGTTGTCCGCTCAACAGCGCCAGATCGAGTTGTCGGTCAACGTCGATGGTCGCCGTCGAGGTTTCACTTGCGTTGACCATCGTGTAGCCGTCACTGTAGCCAAAGGCATCCGTCGCAACGAAGGTGACGTTGCCATCGGTGACATCGAACTCGACCGGCGCACCATGGTAGGTCGCCTGTCTGTCTCCGTCATCGGTGGTGACTCGGGTCATCTCGGTCACATGACTTCCCTCGTCGTCTTCGATGTTCACAGCGACCGTGTTGGCGTCTTCAGCAACCGCCAGTGACGCAGCGTAGACGTCGATAATCCCGTACCCGTATCGAACGTCGGCGACGTCGTCGTTATACAGGTTGAATAGCTGATCGTCGGACACTGCCTGCGCATCAGCTTGAACCCCTGGGCCGATATCCGTTGGATACGGTTTCGTCGCCGTCTCCTCGAGGACGTTCTTCGCTTCGGTTGGCGTCAGGTCATCGTCCTGTGCCATCAACAGCGCGACGGCACCGGTGACGTGTGGTGCGGCCATACTCGTTCCGCTGAGTTCGGCGTACGCATCGTCACCGCCGACGTAGGCGCTGTTAACGGCGGCACCAGGTGCGGAGACGTCTGGCGTGACGTAGTGGTCCGGCCAGCCATCGGGAGCGATGAAGCCCCACTCCTCGGCGGTATCGATTTCGGTCCCCGTCGAGAAACCAGTCACCTGGCGAGTGTCGTCAGTTGCACCGACAGCAGTCCCGTTGTAGACGTTTCCTGGCGTCCCTTCACTTCCCGGGCCCGAGTTGCCCGACGAAGAGACGATATGGGTGCCCGCTGCTTTCGCGTTCTTGATCACGTCGATGTAGATGCCGGCGTACCCGCCCCCACCGAGGCTCAGGTTGGCAACATCTGCGTCCTCATCGACTGCTTTCTGCATTCCCGCGACGATCGCTGCGAGCGTCGTCCCACCCGCTTCGGGGAAGACGCTAATCGCGAGCAACTCAGCGTCGGGGGCGACACCGATGTGCTCGCCGCTTGCATTGTTGCCGAGCACCGTTCCAGCAACGTGAGTCCCATGGCCGTTATTGTCGTGCGGGCCGACGTCGCGTTCGTTGCCGTCGAAATCGAACGCCGCCCAGTTCGAAGTATTGTAATCGTCGAACGCTTCGTGGTTCGGATTCACGCCCGTGTCGATGACGGCCGCTTTGACGCCCTCACCTCGAGTGCCGAACGCTTCCCAGGCTTCGGGTGCGTTGATCTGCTCGAGACCATAGGTGTAATTTGCCCCCTGGTTCGTGGACACGTCACCACTACTCGCGCTGACTGCCTGTGGCTCGACCAGGTCTACGTCGTAGTTCGGATGAAGTTCAGTCACTCCGTCTATACGCGCGAGGTCATCGAGGTCGACCCGACTGGTGTCGACTTCGACCAGCACGGCGTTCGTGATCCAGAACTCGTTTTTGATCGTGAGCCCATCGAGTCGCTCTGCGTGCAACTCGAGTTGGGCCTGTGTAATTTCGGCTTCCTGCTCGAGCGCCGCCTGTGAGTCACTCGTTGGCGTTGCGTCGCCGGTCACTTCGGCGAACGTGTGTGACTCTGTGGCGTCCATTCGAACGAAGACGTCGACTGTCTCCCCGCTGTTTGCTTCGGCCTCGAGTTCCGAGGCGATCGTTACGTCACTTGTCGATTGTGTAAGCACCTCATCCACACTGAACTCGTCGTCGACCTCGCCGTCCGTGCTGGCAAGGCCGGGCGCTGCCATCGCAACCGGTGAGGTTGCCATGAGTAACGCCATAATGAGTACGAGTGCGGTCCCTAACCCTGTTCGTCTTGACATGCGTGTGTCTAGACATACTGCAGGACCGGACTGACTTATAATTATACGATATAGAAATGCAGTAAATTATTCTGCAACCGAAAGGATTTCATATGTGATTTAATCGAGTATAAAAACACCCACAACTTTTGTTATATCTCTTCTCGTTTATATCGGGCGGTAGTCAGCTCCCTACGCAGTCTAGCGCTTTCGCTCGAGATTGCTCGAGAAAACGTACCCCAAAAAACGGAGCCGCTGTTAGTCGCTTTGAATTCGCGGTGCCAGCATGTACGTTACCTGGCCCTGACCTTCAGCAAAGCCGAAATACAGCTTGATGGGGAACTCTTCGCCCAGGTCCAGCGTCACTTCGGTGTCGCCGGGGATCGCCTTGTTCATGTCTTTCAGGTAATCCAGCGAGAACAGCGAGTGAGCCGGGCCGACCTGCAGGTCGATCAGGTCGTCCTGGGTCAACTCGAGGTGGACGTCGTCGGTGTCGCCCTCGGCGTTGACATAGAAGAACTCCTCGGCGTCATTGACGCCAAGTGCGATATGGTCGGAGACCATGTCGGCGGCTTTCACCGAGCGGTTGACGTCCTTTCCTTCGAGGACGACGCGGGCGGGCAGGTCGAGGTCCGGAATATCCGGCTCCTGACGGATCGAGTCGGGGTCGATCAGTGCGAGCGTGTACTCGAGGCCGTCGATCTGGATGTGGAGTTTGCGCGTTTCTTCGTCGAGCTCGAGCTGGATGAGCTGGCCGGATTCGGCCATGCCAGCGATGTCTTCGAGTCTCGAGAGGTCGACACCAATGAGGCCGCCGTCGGCCTCGTAGGATTCGAAGGCGGCGGCATCGAGGGTGAGGTCGACCATACCGACGTTGGCGGGGTCGACCGCTCGAATAGAGAGTCCCTCTTCTTCGAGGTGGATCTTACACTCGTCGACCAGCACGCTCACGGAATCGAGCGCGCTGGTGAGCGTTGCCGCGCTCACGATGGCCTTGAACATATACGTCGTGGTACGAACGGTCGGTACAAAAAGCCACCCTTTGTCCTGCCTCGATAGCCCGGATAATTTCACTGTGGAAATCACATTCCGATCGCGCTCGAGTGGCTGATACCAGTCGTTGTGCGAGACTCCGGTCTCGGTTGCTACTCGATACTTCGATCCCGATTGCTACACGAGAGTGTCTCATTCTGACTCTCGGAGCCGACCCCACTCCGAAGCGTGTAAACGGCTTCCCGCACTAGGTCTCCCAATCAATGACTCGAAAGGACGACTACTACAATCGGGCGAAACAACAGGGGTATCGCTCGAGGGCGGCGTACAAACTCAAACAACTCGACGACCTCGAGGGCCTGATCGAGGGCGGCGACACGGTCGTCGACCTGGGTGCAGCACCGGGTGGCTGGCTTCAGGTCGCAGCCGAGAAGGTCGGCCCTCGCGGGCGCGTCATCGGCGTCGACCTCCAGCGAATCAAAGACCTCGAGCAGACCGACCTCGCCGAGCGAACCGAAACCCTCCGCGGGGACATGACCCAGGACAAGACCAGAAAGCGGGTGCTCGATGCGGCCGACGGGCCGGTCGACTGCGTGATTTCGGACATGGCACCGAACATGTCCGGCGAGTACTCCCTCGATCAGGCTCGCTCGCTGCACCTTGCGCGGATGGCGTTCGAGACGGCCCTCGAGATACTCGACACCGGGGGTAACTTCGCAGTCAAGGTCTTCGAAGGTCCCGACGTCGACGCGCTCCGAGCCGACCTCGAAGACGAGTTCCAGTACGTTCGAGCAACGAGTCCGGACGCCTCTCGAAAATCGTCCTCGGAAATCTATCTCATCGGCAAAGGACTGCTGACTGCCCCCGTGGAAGTCGGGGAGACGCTCGAAGTCGAGATCGTCGACACCGGCTCGGAAGGTGACGGCATCGCCTCGATCGAGGGCTACCGAGTGTTCGTCGCCGACGCGGACGCTGGTGAAACCGTCCGTATCCGTATCGAGGACGTCAAACCCAACTTCGGGTTTGCCGAGCGACTCGAGGAGTAGTCTTTTCGAGGGGGAATACTACGAGTCCTCGGGCTCGAGGCGGTCGTGTCTGGCGTCGATTTCGTCGAGCACGTCGAGCGTTTTTCGGATCGACGATCGAATCGCGTCGCTGCGATTGACGAATTTGCCATCGTCGCCGACGTGTTCGTCGAGGTCGTCGAGCAACTCCTGTGGAATTTCAACGCTGATTTTGGGCATACTGGACGTTGATGTCCCTGATTCTTATATCATCGGTCGATCGCGCTCTCGAGGAATCTGTCCAGCGAATCGCTAGCCGTTCTTATTCGGCGACGGTGTCTGGCTCTGGTTCGGGGCTCGTTCTCGAGCCGCCCTTGCCACCGAACAGTCGGCCACCGGCGGTGAGGACGTAGAGGACGGCCAACCCGAGCAGGTACGTCAGCGCGAGTGGGGTTGCGAGCAAGATCATCGTCAGGATGCCTTTGGGACTCGCGAAGGCGGCGAAGGCGAAGATTCCGACGACGACGGGTCGCCAGCGCCGGAGCATCGTTCGGTAACTGATGATGTTGCCGACGTGGAACAGCGCCATCGTCACGATGATGTTGAACAGGAAGCCGATGCCGACGGTGGTGTAGATCACGAGCCAGAAGAAGCTCTTGATCCGGTAAGAGACCACCATCCCGTTGGTTACCGCGTCGGTGACCAGATACGAGATGATGGCTGGTGCGACCCAGAAGAAGCCGAGATAGGTCCCCACGGCGAACCCGACGGCGAGGGTACCGCCCCAGACGAGGAACACGCGCTGGTCTCCGCGGACCAGTCCACGTTCTTTCGCCGCCGGCCAGGCGTAATAGAGCAAGAGCGGGAGGACGGCCACGAAGCCCGCGAGCACGCTCACTTTCACGGCGAAGATCAGCACCTCGACGGGGTGAAGGGCGATGACCAGATCGGTCTGCTGAAGGAACGCGTCCAACCCCATATCGGGCTGATACAGCTCGTCGTCGGGGACGAGTCGTTCGAAGTGTTCCTGTGGAAGCCGGGCGAGAAAGCCGGTCTGTTGTGGCCCGGCGTTGCGGGCAACCTCGTCGAGGACGTCCTGTGGGACGCGACTCAAGAACAGCTTGAGCACGTTACCAACGCCGCCCTGGTACAGCCAGAAGAAGGTCCCGGCCATGACGACCATGAACAGGCCGACCAGCCGGAACATTTTGGAGGTCAGGCTGTTGAAGATGAACGCCAGGTCGTAGGCGTAGCCCCCGATGTCGTCTTCGGTGGTCTCGTCTTCGGTGAACGGATCGAGCATCCCCGCAGCCGTACTCGAGAAGATGCTCGAGTCGTCTTCCTCCTCGGCTGGCGCCGTGGCCTCGTCGCCAGGTGCCTCGTCTTCGCCACTCTCGCTTTCGTCTTTGGCCTCGGCTGCTTTGAGCGTATCAAACCGGTTGAGGATCGCCTGGGCTTTCTCCTTGTCGTCGTCATACATCGCCTCGCGGGCTTCCTCCATGGCCTGTTCTTCGGTCATGGCGAGGAAGACCTGTGCCGGCGCGCGTTCGATGGCCTCGGCATCGAGGATGCTCAGATCGATTTCGGAGGGATCGGTCGCGGTCCGGAGTGCCGATTCGCGCGGATAGACCGGGCTCTGGAGCACTTTCAGCGTGTAGACGATCAATACCAGCAGGCTGATCACCACGCCGATTGCCAGTCCGGAGGCGACTGTGCCTGCAATCCCGTAGGTTTCCGGGAGTGTTTCGAGCATCGAGGCGCCACTGGGTCGCATCCAGGCCGGGAAGGAGGGATAAATTTCGGCCTCGAGGTAGTCGAACGCGCCGTAGGTGATGGCGACGGCGGCAGCGGCCGAAACCGCACCCATGGCGAGTACGAACTCGATGGCCCGTCGCTTGACCAGCGCAGCGCCGCCGTCGAGTTCGGCTGCACCCTTCCGACGAATATTGGTGACGAGTTTCGCCAGCCCCAGGCTGAACACGTAGAGAACGATCATAGGCGTCGCCCACATGATCAGCGTGAACGGGTCCGGCGGGGAGAACAGCGCACCGAAGACCGTGATGCCGACGATGGCGTGACGCCACTTCTCGCGGAACGTCTCGTAAGGGATAATTTCGGTGTACGAGAGCGCGCCCATGAACAGCGGCAGTTGGGCTGCGAGTCCAAAGGAGAGGGTCAACAGCGCGATAAATTCGGTGAACTCCGTGATACCGAAACTGGGCTTGATACCCATGCTGACGGCGTTCCCGGCGAGGAAATCGAACGCGTAGGGGAAGAAAACGACGTACGCATAGACCAATCCGATTACGAAGAGAACGATCGATGTGACGATGAACCCCGCAGCGTAGGTCTTCGAGATCGGGACGACGCTCTGAATCCCACGCTCGCGAAGTTTCTGCCGCGAGAGATACAGCAGTGCCGGGATGGCGATAATGATGCCGACGATCATCCCGATTTTGGCCTGTAACAGGATGACCTCGAACGGCGTCCGCGTGATGATGTCCGTGCTGTCAGCAACGTACGTGGCCATTTCGGCCTTCGCCGTTGCCTCCAAAAAGTCCCAGATGTAGAGTCTGAGCGCGTAAAACGAGCCGATAAACCCGATGACGAAGACGATAAACACCTTCTGGAGGTTCTCCTGGGCACTCGAGAACAGTGCGCCCATTGATTCCCGCCCGCTATTGATCGCTCGGGCAGTGTCTTCGTCGATAGCGCTCATTCGATGGACGTAGGTAGCTTATATCCAGTTATCAACCTTTCGAGTCAATACCTTTCTTGAACTCGTCGGACCAGACGGTTGCCAGTCCTTTCTGGGTTCTCTCACGGACGTGGCGTAAGAAAAAGGCCTATAACCGGTGGCCTATCTATATCCCGATAGATGCCGGACGAGTCGGACGAAGGGTCGGGTATTGAAGACCCAGCGGAGCCACAGCCCTCGAGCCCTGAGCCGTCGGAATCCGACGCGGCTAGCCGCCCGCAGGAGGACGACACGCCGGGCGACGACTCGAGTGACACTGACCCAGCTGATACCGTCTCGAGCGAGGCGGACTCGGATTCTTCGTCAGTGACTGGCGACGATGGAGGTGACGAGCCTGCCTCGAGCAATGGCGAGGATGCCGACGACGCGGATGATAGCAACCGAGATGGCGAATCGACGGTTGCCGACGAGCCAACGGAAGACGGCTCACCCGAGGAACCTGCAGAATCCTCGGAGAGCGAGGACAGTGACGAGTCGGAGACTGAAAATGACGATAAGCCATCCGACTCGGAGACGGGTGGTGACGGCCTCACGAAAACGGACGACGACGGCGGCCACGCTGGGGACGAATTCGAGGACGTTCCACTCGAGGAACGACCACGGTTTGGGCCCCGACCGACGCGAGAAGAGCGAGGCGGCGACGGGCGAGACCGCCAGCGTCCGGTCGACCGCGATCGGGATAGCGAGTCCGTGACGGCCGCGGACGCGGACGCGGACGAACGATCACTCGAGGGTGAGGACTCGAGTGGCGACGAGAGCGATGAGACGGAGGACGACGAAAGTGACGAGACGGCCGATAGTGACGGCGATGGGTCGGAGGACGATGACGAGACGGCCGACGATGTGAGTGACGACCCCGACGACCAAACCGGCACCGACGACGATGACGGCGACCTCGAGGAACCGCCGGAACGGCCCGAAGGCGACGAGGAAGCCGAACCGCCGCGAGCGAAAACTGACGGTGACGGCTTCGGCTCTGCACACGATCCCGAGCGCCAGGAACCGACGTATCCGGACCCCGACGAGGATATTGGTGGTATTTCGACGCCACCCGACGACCAGGAGATGCCGCTGGCCGACCACATCGAGGAGATGGTGTTGCGCCTCGCGGTCGTCTTGCTCATCGGAGCGGCCGCAACCGCGATTGCCCTGCTGTGGGCGTCCCAGGCCATCGAGTTCATCTGGTTCAACATCTTCCCCGGCCCGACGGCCGAGGTGCCACCGCCGCACGTGTACCACCCGCTCGAGCTGTGGCTGACCCGGATCAAAGTGGCCGCGTTGGCGGGCATCATGGTCTCGCTGCCAATGTTCGTTTACGAGTGTTACCTGTTCATGCGGCCCGGGTTGTATCCCCACGAGCGAAAGTACTACCTCGCAGCTGTGCCGACCAGTGTCGTTCTCGGCGCGATTGGGATGCTCGTCTCGTTCGTCGTCGTCCTCCCGATACTGTTCCGATACTTCACGTTCTACTCCGAAGGGAGCGCCGAAATCGCGTACGCACTCGGTGAGACGTTTAACCTGGTTATCACGCTCACGGGCTTCCTGGCTATCGTCTTCCAGATTCCGCTGTTTATCATCCTCGCGGTGATGATGGGCGTGACCACCCGTCGGTGGCTCGCTGACAAGCGGATTTACTTCTGGGCGGCCTTCGCCGGACTTTCGTTCATGTTCACCTTCGACCCGACGCTCATGGCGCCGATCATCGTCGCTATCATTATGATCGTCCTGTTCGAGGGGACGCTCCTGTTGCTCAAGTGGGTCGGGCGGTAGTCGGTTCCGATTTATATTCGGCCGCTCGAGCACCGTTTTTCACCACCCCGTCATCGAGTCCCTAACACTGGAGTCCATACCCAAATCCGAGGGGCTCATCCTCGAGATTCTGGTGTACTCTCGAGGCTGGTCGGCACGGCACGCATACTGGCTACTATCGTATCCAGGTTCGGTGGGTAGTCCTCTAGGAAGTCGTCGCCGAGGCTATCGTTGGCTCCGTCGAAATCTGCCGTCTCGAAGAAGACGGGTTCGTCGCCGTCGAGAATTAGGGGTACAGCCACGTATGTCTCTTCGACATCCTCACAGCGGGACTGCGAGTGCCAGATAGCCGATCACACCCGCATAGAGCGGAATCGTCAGGTTGTCGTCGAGGATAAAGTCGCCAATTTGGACTTTGATGCCGTCGGCTATCGTCGCACCCACCGCGGCGGCGACGGCGACGTGTGGGTGCTCGAGGAAGAAGGGCAGCGCCAGTAGCGTACTGACGACGAACATCGTCGCGAGCGTCTTCGGGTGTTTTACTCGCCTGAGCGTGTTATCCGAGACGAGGCCACTGAGCGGATCGCCGATGGCCAGCATCAACATCCCGGCGAGTGCCAGCGGTTCGGGAAAGACGAGGACGGCGATGGTCATGCTGACCATATAATAGCCGTAGCCCGCGAACTGGTCCTGCTCGTACTCGCGGGTTAGCTTCTCGTAAATCCACCACTCGAGACCGACTTTGAGTCGCAGGACCTCGAGGCCGATGGCACCCACTGCGAGAACGACCATGAGCGCCTGGAAGCGAGGCCACGTCAGCCCCAGCTCGAAATAGCCGGCCAGCAGATAGAGAGCGACCAGTCCGGCCCCGCTCGAGTGGACGAGCCGTCGCTTGAGTTCGTCAGCCATTTCGTATGGTCTTCGAGGCTGCCCTCTTCAGTTCGTCGGTTGTCAGTAACCCACGACTGAAGTCGTGAGCTTGTCAGTGGACTCCCCTTCTGCCG
>JAOPJZ010000027.1 GCA_025517525.1 Natronosalvus hydrolyticus | reverse complement strand
TTGGTCACAACTCAGCCAAGCGGACTTCTCAACTAACGCCTTTGTGAAGTACTGAGAATTACGGATCAGCAACAAAATCGGGTGTCCACCTCTCTGCACCATCACCATGTGCCACGGATGGCAGAGATGGGTGTCATTGAGTACAACGAAGAGAAAGACAGAGTTGCAATCGGACCGTCGGCGGTAACTCTCGAGCCATATCTCAGCACTGACAGGAGAAAACAGACAAACAAGATTCTGTACTCTGGATTGGCTATACTGAATCTGGTCGCAATTGCCATCGTCGCCGTCGGTTGGTGGGTGCTGTCGACGGCATCCTCGGGAGAAATTGTACTATTCACTCTCGTAGTTTTTCTCGTAAATACCCTCGCTTACGCATCTGTAGCAGGTGTCGAGAGGGAAACCGATTTTATCAAATCTTCGTTATAATTGTAGTCGCTCATAATCTGCCAAAACCCATGGTAACGGCTCTGGTGAATCACCAGACAGCAACGACATTCTGTGCGATATCAGGTTTCTCAAGGTGCCACGCTGGAATGGTTGAGACGGCAACCTCGAGGAATCCGGCGGTGACTTGTCGGTTAGACGGTATCAGCAAGGCATCGAAACTTGACGTTGTATAGAGCCGTGTCTTGTACGGGGTTTATATCAATCGATGAGGGGGCGCAAAAGAACTGCCACATCAATAGGCACCGAACCCTACGGTGAAACAAACGGTCATATAATGCGGTATTTCTTTGTTTGAACGCTAAACATGAGTCACCAGTTATACATCTCATCCCGGTAATCAGTCGGCACTCTTACGATTCCCAAAGGGTGTGAGAAAAGCGAACACCGACCATTTGCCGTCACTCACTGCAGTCAACCCGATATATTTATTAAAATTCGACAATAAATACGAATGGTACGTTCCCAATGTACGATCTGACAGGATTCCAGCGAGACTTGCTGTACGTCATCGCCGGAGAAGACGAGCCGCACGGACTGGCAATCAAAGACGAACTCGAGCAGTACTACGAAAAAGAGATTCACCATGGACGACTGTACCCAAACCTCGATACCCTCGTGGACAAAGGTCTCGTCGAAAAGGGCAGTCGTGATCGACGGACGAACTTCTATACGATCACCCGCCGCGGGAATCGCGAACTCGAGGCCCGACGCGAGTGGGAAGCACAGTACGTCGACCTCTAGTGGAACTGAACGTAAGTGGCGAACCGATAGCGGTCCCCGGATTCGGCTCTCGCCCCGCCACCTGACGCCGTATCGATAGCTGTAGCTTCCCGGCTAAAACCGTCGACATCCCCTCGAGTCAACGCTTGACGGAGCAGTACACTCGAATTAGACACACAAGTTTTGCCCGAACCACAACGAATATTTTTAATTAGTGGAGGTTCGAGTAAAGACATGGACCGAGATACGGTCGAACCGTCTGTCGAGACGATACCGGGGAAAAACGCCTCCACGTGGGCGGAGTACCATCATCAGTTCGCCGCACCGAGTACCTACGTGTACGAGTTCGTCTGGGATAGCACGGCCGACGCAACCGGCCCCTTCTGCACTGACGTCGACGGAAACGTACTCATGGACTTTACGAGCCACGTCGCCGCTGCCCCGCTGGGATACAACCATCCCGCTATCGTGGACAAACTCGAGGCGTTCGACCTGCCGGACCCGCTGAAAATCGCCGGCCAGGATTTCTATGTCAGCGCCGGTGGTGAACCGTCTGACCCCGATTTCCCCGGCCCAACACAGCTACTGGACCGACTCGTCGACCTGACCAGCCACTACGATATGGACCGGGTGTTTCTGTCGAACTCCGGCGCGGAAGCCGTCGAAAACGCGATCAAGATCTGTTATGCGAGCGGTGGCCACCGTGGGATCACGTTCGACGGTGCGTTCCACGGGCGAACCCTCGGCGCGCTCTCGCTCAACCGATCAAAAACCGTCCACCGCAAGGGCTATCCCGAGGTCCCTGGCGTTATCAGCGTCCCCTATCCCTCGACCCAGGAAATGTACGAAACCGACTGGTGCACCGATGGACCCGGCGGCAACGTCGTCGCCGACCGACTGGATCCCGACCAGGGCGTCATCGACCCCGACGAAGTGGCCTTCCTGATTCTCGAGCCCGTACAGGGTGAAGGTGGCTACCGAGTTCCACACCCGGAGTTCGCTCGAGATGTCGAAGCGCTTCGAGAGCGATTCGGACTTCGCGTTATCGCCGACGAGATCCAGTCCGGACTCGGCCGGACGGGCGAGATGTGGGCTATCGATCACCTCGACCTGACGCCGGACGTCATCACGAGCGCGAAGGGACTTCGGGTCGGGGCAACCATCTCCCGGTCGGACGTGTTCCCCGAAGAGACCGGCCGAATCTCCTCGACCTGGGGTGCCGGTGACCTGCTCGCCTCGATGCAAGGGGTGCTGACAATCGACGCGATCCAGGAGGAAAACCTGCTCGAGAACGTCCGCACGCGCGGCGAGCAGTTCCGGTCCATTCTCGAGGAACGAGACGCGCCTGGCGTGATCGACGTCCGTGGTCGGGGACTGATGCTCGCAATCGAGTTCGATACGAAGGATCGACGCGAAGCCGTCGTCGACGCAGCCATGGAGCGAGGTCTACTGACTCTCGGCTGTGGCTACAAAACGCTCCGTCTCTTGCCACCGCTCGACGTGACCGAACGCGAGATTGAACTCGGCGCACGGTTGTTGTTCGAGGCGATCGATGCAGTCGAAGCGCAGATGAGTGTCTCCGCCTGATTCCGTCGGTATCGACGTTCTGAAAGCAACCAGGACACGTGGGATATAGCGCTAAATGGATGATTCACTCGAGGATCCAATGGCGCCGATCGGCACAAACGCTTTTTGCTACGTACGGGAGTTGTGTAAGTCAATACCGTGTCCAGTCGATCGGATTCCGAATGAATGTGCATTGATCCTATGACCAGTACAGCGTCCCCCATTGAGCACCGATGAACACGTCACAGCGATTCGTCCTGGCGTTCGCCATCGTGTTCGTTGTGAGCGGTTTCGTGCTCGTGGCTGCCTTCGATGCCCATCGGAGCGACGTAACGTCGTACACCGAATCGGCTGTCGAAGATCAGGCCGAGGGAACGGCGGCGGCGCTCGATGATCGACTTCGTGGGCAACAACAAACGCTCGAGGTAGCGGCAACGAACGAGGCGTTGGCCGACCATCGGAGTCAGCGCCAGCACGACGCGCTCGAAGCAGTCATCGACCGGTCAGCGTTCGACGGAGCCAGCATCGTCGATAGCGATGGTATCTTGCAGTCGCTGACCACCGGTGACGACAGCGAGAGCGAACTCGTTGGCGCGGACTTTAGCGACCGCCCCTACGTCCAGTGTGCACTCGAGGGTGATCGATGTATCAGCGACCCGTTCATCGCCGAGACGGACAATTACATCGTGGTCATCAGCGTGCCGTTGTACGACGATGGAGAGGTCGTTGGGACGGTCAACGCCGCGTACCATCTTTCCGAAACCGACTTTTTTGACGCGCTCTCGACCGTCGATGAGCGCACTGGTATTACCATCACACATGACGAGGGGGTAATCTACGCCCAGAACGACCACCTCGGTGAGACGATCGATCGGCAGACCGACCTCGAAACGGTCGACTGGACGGTAACAGTACACCACGATCAACAGCTCTTGCTCGAGACGCTCGATCGGTTACAGACCTTCCAGATAATCGTTGCACTCGCCTTTTTCGGGAGCGTCACCGGCTTTGCCATCTGGGTGTATCGATCCAAAGTAAAGCGCATCGGCCGCCTGGCCGACCGGCTCGACGCCCTCGAGGATCGGGCCTACGACACCGACGTCACTATCGGTGGACCCGCAGAGTGGCAACGGATCGACCTGGCGCTGGATCGGCTTGGACAGTCACTCGCCCGACGCGAGCAGATGCTGTTAGTACACAATCGAATTCTCCGACACAACCTTCGAAACGATCTCAATGTCATCGACGGCCACGCCGCACAGTTGGAAGCCACAACGGAGGGGCCCGATCGGGAATCTGCCCGCACTATTCAACGTGCGACGACGGACCTCCTCGAGTTAGCAGACCGAGCACGAACCACCGAGCGGTTGCTCGGGCGGTCGGTAACCGATCGACGGCCAATCGATCTCGTGGCGATGCTCGAGGAAAGTATCGAGCGTCTACACGACGAGTATCCCGACGTCGACGTACACTTCGATGCGCCGGACACGGCCGGTGTCGTCGGCGGTCCGGAACTCGTTCTAGCGTTCGACGAACTGCTCGAAAACGTCGGTGAGCACGCCGGCGAACGTTCGAGTGTGGACATTTCCGTTCGCACTGAAGCCGATACCGTCCGGGTTCAGATCGCCGACGATGGACCAGGCATTCCAGCAGAAACCATCGAACGAATTGCCGGCAATACGGCTATTTCTCCCGTCAACCACTCCCGCGGTATCGGGCTCTGGCTCGTCGACTGGACCGTCAGCCTCTACGATGGCACACTCGAGTTCCTCAGTGAGGAGGGAGGAACCGGGACGGTCGTCGAACTCGCGTTCGAACGTGGATCACTCGAAGCAGGAATGAACGAGTTGGAGAGAGGAAAGTGAACGCCAGTGAGGCGAACGTGGGCCCAGCCACAACCCGTCTTCCCCCTCGACCGTGTCGATAGCCCAAGAATTTCTATCAGAACCGGTATCGTCGCTCCTCGTCGAGTGATGGGTACGAATTCGCGCCGGTCATGTCGTCGAACGTCATCCCAGACAGGTACTCGTCGTAGGTGACGTCGAAGCCGGACCGCAGATGAAAGTCCATCCGGCCGGTCTCGACCGTCGACTGAAACAACAGGTGAATCGCGCGGCGAACGAGTTCGTCCGTCGACTCCGGCTCCAGGGCCGTCTCGAGGAGCGCCAGTTCGTTGCGCGTTTCGCGGTCCAGCGAAAGCGAAAGGTCGTCGTCGTACCCACTGTACGTGTCCTGCATTGCCGCGGTCAACTCATCGAGGCTCATACAGAGCACTCACGAACACGGTGTAAAGACGTTTCCGCTCGAGGCCGTGCTAGGCCACCAATCGCCAGCCGTAAGGTCGTCCGTTCGATACCACGTCCCAATGAGCGACTCCGGAGATGCAGGCGATGGTGCAGGAAGGGTGGACGACGAGACCCTCGAGGCAGTGCAGTCGGCACTGATCGAGTGGTACGAGAACGATCATCGCTCCTATCCCTGGCGGGAAACCGAAGACCCCTACGAAATCCTCGTCAGTGAAGTGATGAGCCAGCAGACCCAGCTCGACCGGGTCGTCGACGCCTGGGCCGATTTCCTCGAGCGCTGGCCGACGACCGAGGAACTGGCTGCCGCCGACCGGGCGGCTGTCGTCGGCTTCTGGTCGTCTCACAGCCTGGGGTACAACAATCGGGCGAAGTATCTCCACGAGGCAGCGAAGCAGATCGAAACCGATCCCAGATTCGACGGCGACTTCCCGGAGACACCGGCCGAACTCGAGGACCTGATGGGCGTCGGTCCATACACGGCCAACGCCGTCGCGAGTTTCGCGTTCAACAACGGCGACGCGGTCGTCGACACCAACGTCAAACGCGTCTGTTACCGGGCATTCGACGTGCCGGATAACGACGACGCGTTCGAGACCGCGGCGAACCGATTGCTTCCGGACGGCAAGTCCCGCGTGTGGAACAACGCGATTATGGAACTGGGTGCCGTCGCCTGTACCAAACAGCCACGGTGTGACACGGCCGGCTGTCCATGGCGGGAGTGGTGTCACGCCTACGAGACCGGTGATTTCACAGCTCCGGACGTTCCCACCCAGTCGGCGTTCGACGGCAGTCGGCGCCAGTTCCGCGGTCGTATCGTGCGAACGCTCGAGGAGTACGACGAACTGGCGCTCGACGCTCTCGGGCACCGGATTCGCGTCGATTACAGCCCTGACGGAAACCACGGCCGCGACTGGCTCGAGGGACTGTTGTCCGACCTGGTCGACGACGGTCTGGTCGAACTCGAGGAGCGGGACGGGGACGACGGCACGGAGCGTATCGCCCGTCTTCGGCGGTGAATCTCGACGTAGCGCCCCGACTTCGTCCTGATTCGTGTCATCGACGTCGGCAATACTGACCCATCTACCTAGGCTGATAACTGCTGGGTGACTGGGTTCGCGTATGACTGACGATTCCGACCGTTCGATCGCCACCGACTCGCTTCACGCCGGCCAGGAACCGGACCCAGCGACCGGGGCACGGGCACCGCCGCTGTATCAGACCACGTCCTACGTCTTCGACGACGCCGAGGACGCCGCCTCACAGTTCGCCCTCGAGGAGCCGGGCTACATTTATTCGCGGCTGATGAATCCGACGCTCGAGACGCTGCAGGGACGGCTGGCCGCACTCGAAGGAGGCGTCGGGGCGATCGTCACGGCGTCTGGAATGGCCGCGCTCGACGTCACGACGTTCCTCCTCGCGGAAGCCGGCGACAACATCGTCAGTTCCTCGTCGCTGTACGGCGGGACCTACACCTACCTGACACACTCCGTCGAGCGCCGTGGCATCACCACCCGATTCGTCGACGCTCTCGATTACGAGGCCTACGCCGACGCCATCGACGAAGACACTGCGTACGTCCACCTCGAGACGATTGGGAACCCGGCGCTCGATACGCCGGATATCAGTCGCATTGCCGACATCGCCCACGAAAACGGCGTCCCCCTGTTCGTCGACAATACGTTCGCGACGCCTGCGCTGTGCCGACCGCTCGAGCACGGCGCAGACCTCGTCTGGAACTCGACGACGAAGTGGCTCCACGGCTCGGGAACGACCGTCGGCGGCGTCGTCGTCGACGGTGGCTCGTTCCCCTGGGCAGAGTATCCAGAGAAGTATCCCGAAATCGCTGCTGACAATCCGGCCTACCACGGGGTCAACTTCGCGGAGACCTTCGGCGACGCCGCGTTCACCTACGCCGCCATCGCCCGCGGGCTTCGTGATCTGGGCAACCAGCAATCGCCGTTCGACGCCTGGCAGACGATTCAGGGCCTCGAGACGCTGCCGCTCCGGATGGAACGCCACTGTGAGAACGCGATGGCCGTCGCCGAGTTCCTCGAGGACCACGAGGCCGTCTCCTGGGTCACTTACCCCGGCCTCGAATCACACCCCACACACGACAACGCCAGTCAGTACCTCGATGGTGGCTACGGCGGCATGATTACGTTCGGCCTGGAAGCGGGGTACGAAGCGGCCAGACAGACCGTCGAATCGACCGAGCTCGCGAGTCTGCTTGCAAACGTCGGCGACGCGAAAACCCTCATCATCCACCCTGCCAGCACGACCCACCAGCAACTGAGCGCCGAAGAGAAACAAGCGTCGGGCGTCACCGACGACCTGATCCGCCTCTCGGTCGGTATCGAGGACCCCGGCCACATCATCGCCGACCTCGAGGCTGCTATCGAGAGCGCGACGCAGTGACCGCACTCTGAGCGTCTGTCTCAGTGGCTTCCCACCCCTGAACGGATGCGTAAAGCTGATTGCACGCGTCCGGTTTCCACGCATCACTCGACGTTTGGGAGGAGACTGAGTACCGTCCCAAACGTCGATTGCGGGCGTATCGATGACTGATTTTCCGTTCCTGCCGGGGTCGTGTTAACTTAGCCATTGATTCCACCAGAAGGCGTGGGCTTGGAGCCATGATTCTGCAGTCGCTGGATCGACGTGACTGAAGCTATTTGAAAACGAAGAGGTTCTGCGTTCTACCTCACGAAAGACACGTTCGACCTGGTTTCTGTGCCCGTGCAGCTCAACGCGGTAGCTGAGACCTTCCTTTCGCAGACTTCCGATGAGATCGCCCGCGTCGTCGATAAGAAACAGGGCGTCCGTGACGGCGTGTTTCTCGGTGAGTTCGGAGAGAAATTCTCGCCCAATCGCTATTGTATACGTCGGAAACAGCCGCGAGTGCAGAATTCGGTTCGTTTGCGGATCGACTGCAGTGTACAGCCAATATTGCTCGCCATTGATCCGGATCACCTTCTGATCAACCGCAACGCGATCCGGGCTCGCCCCGCCCTCAGGCTGTAGATCTGCCTTGTGAACCCAGTTGTGGACAGCGGTTCGACTCCGTTTGACACCCAAATCCTCCAGTAAAATAACTGTATTCGAAAGTGATAATCCAGCCAGATGGTGGCGAATACCCATTTCAATGATTTTGCGGGGTGTCCGCTCCCGCTCCACAAAGTCCAAGTCTATCCACCCAGTATATTGCTTGAGGCGGCCGGTTTCGGGCATAGGCATTCGAAACCACCACCGCCTCATCCTTATCTGAACACCGCCCCTGCCGGTGACCGACCTTTTTATCCGATGGGTCCCTCGAGTAACCCATGACTGACGTACACGTCGTTGCCGTCTGTGGGAGTCTGCGCGAGGAAAGTTTCACGCGAACCACACTGGAACGGGCACTCGAGGCGGCGGACGACGTCGGTGCCGAAACGGATCTTCTCGATCTCCGTGAATTCGACCTGCCGCTGTTCGATGGCGACGTTGACCGGGAAGCGGCTGGAGATGCGGCCGAGCTGGCCCGAGTGCTCCGCGAGGCCGATGCGATCATCCTCGGGTCCCCGATGTATCACGGCTCGTACTCCTCGCCGTTGAAGACGGCGCTAGATTACTGCGGATTCGAGGAGTTCGAGGACAAGACGGTCGGCCTCGTCGGCGTCGCTGGGGGTTCGTTCCCGGTGACGACACTCGAGCACCTGCGCTCTGTGTGCCGGGCGCTCAACGCCTGGGTATTGCCCCATCAGGTTGCTGTACCACAAGCGAGTAACGCCATCGAAGACGGAACGTTCGTGGACGGGAAACTCGAGGATCGAGTCGCGACGCTCGGCCGTCGAGTTGTACAGTACGCGGCCATCGAACCGGATCCTGGCTCGTTCGAAGGGGACCAGAACGTCGGAGCGTGAGACGGTATGCTGTCGTCTCTTCCCGGTGATTGGCGACTCGGTATGGCCAATCACCGGTGTACAGATCCAGCACACCGTATAAAAGGTTGATTCGATCCGTCAGGGCTCGAGCGTCTGTTGAAACCGCCGTTGATGGGCCAGAAAGACAAAGACGCCGAAGACCAGTATCCCAATCTGGATGGCTTCGATATGGATTACGAGTGTCCGTTCACCAAGTGAGAACGGTTCGCTGAGGATCGACCAGTCGCTAAACCACGCAGAGGCGAGCAATATGGTCGCTCCAATTGCGATAAGACCCGCTGCCAACACTGCCGTGAATTGTCCCCGCTGGGTATCGGTGAGCCGAAAGACGCGTCGCTCAAGCAGAAACTGAATCGTGAGAATCGTCGCCAACAGCGCCCCAGCAACGAAGAGGCCAAACAATCCACCCGTCAGTTCCGCGGCGAGCAGCCAGACCAGCCACCCGGTAACGAGGGTAAGCGTCGCCCCAACGCGCACCGGCGTCAGTATGTCGTCGATGGCCGTCGTCGTCAACCCGTAGACACCCATTCGTAACAGCGCGCCACAGAACAGAACGCCTAAACCGGCGAGCGCCGTCGAAATCGAGCGTGAGCCGTCGACCACAAGCAGGAACCACACGCCGACGGCGAGTGTCTCGAGCGCCGCCGTACAGACGGCAGCACCCACACCGAGCAGACGACGGCGAGTGTGCCGACCGAACGTGTCCGACTGGCGGATAACGCTCATAAGATACGTACGGGCACGGGGCGTTTCGTTAATCGATGCATTAGAAGCCATCGAAACCCGCGCTATATGTCGGCACTCGCGGTTCGATTTGGCAAACGCTTTAACCACGGCTTTCCCCGCTTTCATCCGATGCACGCGATCACGAACAGTGGGTGGATCGAAGTCGTCACCGGCAGTATGTTCTCCGGAAAGACCGAAGAACTGCTCCGTCGGCTTCGTCGCGCGGAGATCGCGGGACAGGATGTCGCCGTGTTTACGCCAGCGATCGACGACCGATACGGGAAAGATGCAGTGGGATCACACGACGGACGGCGATGGGAGGCGATTGCCGTCGAACCTGACAGCGATTTCGACGCGGTTAACGAGCACCTGAACGGCGAGAAAGTCGTCGCGTTCGACGAAGGGAACTTCTTCACGCCGGCGCTCGTCGAGTGCTGTGAACGACTCGCTGGCGATGGACGACGCGTCATCGTCAGCGGCCTCGACCTGAACTTTCGTGGCGAGCCGTACAAACCGATGCCACAGCTGATCGCCGTCGCCGAATACGTCGAAAAGTTCCGGGCGATCTGTACCCAGTGCGGTGAACCAGCCACCAGAACCCAACGGATGATTAACGGCGAACCCGCCCACGTCGACGACCCGACGACGCTCGTCGGTGCCGAAGAATCCTACGAAGCACGCTGTCGTCACTGTCATACTATCCGACGAGACTGACCCCATGACTCAGTGGATCGAAAACCCAGAAGGCGGCCGTGGGCGAGGCCCTCGGGGACTGGCTCGAGCCTGGCTCGAGGTACTGGTACGGCCACACCGGTTCTTCCGGGTGGGGGTGTCACCGGGCGACCAGGCGCCCGGCTTGACGTTTCTGATGACCGTCGTGCTGGTCGCGATCACATCTCAGTACGTGTTTACTCCCGAATCGTTTCCGTCACTTCCCGTCTCGCCACTCCTCGCAGGTACGTTCTGGATCAGCCTCGTGGTTTTGCTGGTCGCTCCGCTTGGGTTACACCTGTTGTCGGCCCTTCAGACGCTGTTTTTGCTGGTGATCGTGCCCAACCGTGCCGGCATTAGCCAGACCGTGCAGGTTCTCGCGTACGCGACGGCTCCCTGCGTGGTAGTTGGCGTACCGATTCCCGAGATCCGTGTACTGGCGTGTCTATACGGGGCCGTCTTGCTAATCGTCGGTTTGCGTATCGTCCACGAGACGTCTATCATCCGTGCATTACTCGCCGGTCTCGTTCCGGCACTCCTCCTCTTTGGCTACGGGTTCGGCGGGATGGCGGCTCTCGAGACCCTGGGCGTCGCAATTCCGTGGTAGTCGGTTCACCTCGTTACCGTTCCATGGTAGCCGGTCCACCTCGAGGATTTCGCTGAAGAAGACCCGTTTCACTCTCGGTAGGGGCTGCTTACTGCTCGAGTAACACGGAAAACGAATCGAAACGGTGTACAGAACTATCCGTCGTGGAGTGGTGGTCGATAATATGCCCGATGACGAACAACACGAATCTGAGACGCCGCTCTCCGAGCGCCTCGTGAAAGGTGCCGTCGAAAAAGGAATGGAAACGCCGATGCGAGATCCGATTCTCGAGGCCGTCGAAGAAGCCGACGAAACGACCCCGCCGGCAAAACGCTGGATTCCGGCCGCCGGCGGACTGGTGAGTCTCGGAGCGGTTGCCGGCTACCTCGCCGGTCGGGGCAAACTGCTCGAGCGGTCGACCGAAACCAGCGTCGACAGCGAAGCGGAACCCGATGGCGACGTCGAACTCGAGTCGATGCCGGAGACGATAACGACAGACGAGACGGACGAGACAACGGACACAGATGATGGTGGCCGATCGCTCGCCAAACTGCTCGCACTCGCGGGCGGCATCGTCGGGGCTGCCGTGCTGTGGCGTCGTCGACAAGCGGCAGACGATGAATGGGAACCAATCGAGACCTTCGAACCGGCGGTGGATACCATCGAATCGAGTTTCGAGGGGGACGAATCGGAAACCGAAGATGCCGAGACGGACGCTGACACGCCGACGGAATCCGAAGATATGGAAAAGGAGGAGGGAACAGCGGGTGACGAAACGGAGACTGACGAAGCAGAAACCACGCCTGGCGGGACTGACGAAGCGAACTAATAACGGTTACTCGAGAGCAGCTTTTTTCGATCCCCCTCGAGAGTGGGAATGGGTGTGTCGATTTTACTCGAGACAGCGGACACACCGTGACGTTCATCCGATGCGGTCAGTGCGCCCGAGTCCCCCGATACCAGCCGCCCAGGTCTGTCGATACCAGCCGCCCAGGTCTGTCGATACCAGCCGCCCAGGTCTGTCGATAGCCACAGCTACGATACTGCCGTCGGGTGAGAAGACCTAAGAGGGCGACGGCGACACTGTGAACTGATGGAGACGACCCACCGTGTCGTGATCGGAGACGCCCGCGACCTCTCGAGCGTCCCGGACGAATCGGTCGAACTCGTGGTCACCTCGCCACCGTATCCGATGATCGAGATGTGGGACGACCTCTTCACTACGCTCGATCCAGCCATCGGCGACGCCCTCGAGGCAGGAGACGGGGCTGGGGCGTTCGACGCGATGCACGCCCAACTGGATCACGTATGGGCCGAAGTCGAGCGGGTGCTAGTCGATGGCGGCATTGCCTGTATCAACGTCGGCGATGCGACGCGGACGCTCGAGGAGAGCTTTCGCGTCTACCAGAACCACGCACGCGTTATCGACGACCTGGAGGCGCGTGGCTTCGAACCGCTCCCTGAGATTCTATGGCGAAAGCCGGCCAACAGCGCGGCCAAGTTCATGGGAAGCGGGATGATCCCCCCGAACGCGTACGTGACCCTCGAGCACGAGTACGTGCTCGTCTTCCGGAAGGGAAAGACCAGTCGGTCGTTCCCGCCGGGGGCCGACGACCGGTACGAAGCCGCATACTTCTGGGAGGAACGCAATCGGTGGTTCACCGACCTCTGGACGGACGTCACCGGCACGCTGCAAACGCTCGAGAACGGGGCGACAAATGCGGACGATGTGAACCACGCGGGCGCTGGCACTCGAGGAGAACTCCGGGAACGTTCGGCGGCGTACCCCCTCGAGATTCCCTACCGACTGCTCTGTATGTACTCCGCCTACGGCGACACCGTTCTCGACCCGTTCTGGGGGACGGGAACGACGTCGATTGCAGCGATGTGTGCCGGACGAAACTCGATCGGCTGTGAACTCGAGGCGGGCTTTCAGGACGTCTTCGAGGAGCGTCTGGCCGATATGCCAGCGCTCTCGGAATCGATCGCTGCTGGCCGACTCGAGCGCCACCGGGCGTTCGTCGACCGACAGCGAGAGCGACCGGACGGCACCAGCCTCGAGTACACCGCCGACCACTACGATGTGCCGGTCGTAACTTCGATGGAAACCGGGATCAGGCTATACACCGTTGCCGACCTCGAGTCGACGGAAGGAGGGTATCGAGCCATCCATCGGCCGCTCGAGGCGGAATAACGATCCCCCTTTTACTACTAAATCCAAACTATTATGATTTTGTTTTTGTATCTACTTTGAAACTTGAATCTATGTTGGCACTTATATTATCGAATTCATCGTATAGGTAGCGCTGAAGGCCTAACTCGAGCCAGACCAGGACTTAGACCGTAACACCTGTAGGGTTGGTAGCGAATAGCCTGTTATGGGCTACCATACGATTTCGCCAACAGACATTGCGCCGTTCGATGCCCCCGGACGAGACTTTCGGTCGATCAGTCGCGCGCTCGACCTCGAGCACCTCGGACTCAACCACATCACGGCCGCCCCTGGTGAACAGCTCCCAATGCACTACCACGCACACGAGACACAGGAGGAGGCGTTTTACGTCATCGAGGGAACCTTACACGTCGAGACGCCCGACAGCGAGTACATCGTCGAGACGGGCTCGCTCTTCGTGGTCGAACCCGGCAACTACCACCGCGGCTACAATCCGAAAGATGCGGCCGGACCGCTCGAGGTGCTCGCCGTAGGCGCACCGAGCGGAAAAGACGCGACGGTGTACGAATCCGAGGGGGAAGAATAGGGCGAACCATACCGACTCACGTTCACCTTACACGGACACTCCGGGAACGACGAACGGTGTACATTCTCCCTGACCGAGGAGAGTCACGCGTACTGACGGGGCTATTTATACGGATTCCATCCTCCGGTTCGGACGTACCATGCCAGTATCCCGACGACAGACGATAACCGCTGCCGGTGGACTTGCAATGAGCAGCGGTACCGTTTTTGCGCGCGGCGAACACGACGACGACGAACGAGACGACAAGTACAACGACGAAGACGAGGCACCAGGCGAACACGAGCCGGCAGCGCCGATGACTGCCCTTCGAGTCGCTCACTTCTCCCCCGACGCCCCCAACGTAGACGTCTACGTCGATGGTGATCGCGTCATTGCCGACCTCGCCTACGACTCGATCACGCCCTACCTCGAGCTCACACCGGGGACCTACACCGTGACGATCACGGCGGCCGGTGACCCTGACACGGTCGCGTTCGAAGGCGACCTGTGGCTCGGTCGTGCCTTCTACACGGTCGCCGCTATCGGGGAACTCGGTGCCGGGACGTTCAGACCACACGTCCTGATCGACGACGGCTCGGTACTCTTGCGAGCTGTCCACGCCGCTCCCGACGCGCCTGCGGTCGACATCTACGCGAACGACGGCGACAACCCGATTATCGAAGACGTCGCATTCGGCCAGTCGACTAACTACGTCGCAATCCCAGCAGCGGCCTATACCCTCGACATACGCCCCGCTGGAGATCCGGAGACCACCGTCGCGAGTTTCGACGTCGAACTCGAGCGGGGGGTCGCCTACACCGGGTTCGCAATCGGCTACCTCGAGCCGGGCGACCGCGAAGACCGAGCGTTTACCCTGCGAGCAACGGTCGACGGCCCGATGGCGACACACCAGGCGGACTAATCCGGTCTGCGCACACTTTTCAGTGGCAATCACCAACCGGCTGGCGTGTGACGGCCAGGCCGACCCTTTCGTCAATCGTGTCCTGAACGGTCCGGGGGTCGCTATCAGCCTGCTTCCTCGTCCGTCGGCACGAATCGATCCGGTTCAACACAGGAGAGTACGAGCCGCTCGCCACCGAGCGTCCGCAGATGGAGATCCAGTTTTCCGTGTTCGTTCGCCCACTCGAGCATCGCATCGGCGTTCGACCGGTCGTAGTACGCAGGCAATCCCAGCACCCGACCGGCAGCTTCGAAGCGGATGAACAGCCCAAGGAGAACGAGCTGGTCAGCAACGGAGGCGTAGACGTCGATCCCGTCAGGATCGGCGTCCTCGACCAGCCCCTCGAGGGTTTCGTAGGCGCTCTTTGGCAACAACACGCTCAACCCTGCGGAGCCCTCGTACGCACCTGGACCGAGCACGGTCACTGGACCGGGGTGTAAGGCCGTCCCGTCGTAGCCGTTTTCTTCGTACTCCGCAACCGTCGCGTCGATATCCGCGAGGAGCGGTTCCCAGTAGGGCTTGACTCGCATCGGCGTCTCGAGATTAGATGACATACGACGTGGTTACTCGAGTCCGGTGAAACGTCTTGTGGTCGTCAACGGCTACGTTAGTTGTAGTAAAACTTCATCATCGATACCGGCTGCTTACTCTCGCAAACTTTGATAATCAATCGACAGAAAGGCCGCTGACGAATTCGGGATCGAGACCGAAGGCGCTGATGTTCAATACTTCACCATAATGGTCGCCTTCTGCACCAAATTCGCGCAAATCGTCGATTACCTGTTGAAATTCGTTCACCCCCTCGCCAACTACCCCTGCAGTGAACGCATGTGGTCCAATTGTATCGACCAGAAACCAGACGTTTGGATGGTTAGCGACGTTCTCGAGCACATTTTCTTTATCTCCATTAATCGCGCCACCGACGAGACCAACTTTGAGGTTTTCTAACTCAGTGAGCTGTAAAAATGCCATTGTTTGCAATAATCCATCGTCTTCAAACCGCTTTTTGGTATACCACACCGTACTTTTGGGGACGTCCGTTGATTCGGCAATGTCGCCGTAACTCGCACGAGGATCCTCCAACAACGCCTGGAGAATTTTTCGTTGTTCTTCATTTATTGACTCGGACATGATTGGACAGTTCACCTATTACGTTCGGGAAGTAAAATAGATTTCGAACACATATTCGAACTATTGTGTCTATTTTAGACGAACAAATCCTTATTACAATGCCCCACAACAAATCGTACGTTACATAGATTGTGACTCACTTGCAAGTGGGTGACAATAACAAACAGACAAATCATGACGAACGATTCGACAACAATTGGAAGGCGATCGATGCTAAAGCTGGTGGGTGCAACTGGAGTGGCAGCAACTGTCGCCGGGTGTGTCTCAGAAGAAGCAGACGATGACCCTGAGGCCGGGAACGGCAACGGCACCGGGAATGGAAACGGTGCCAACGGTGATGACAGAGAGTTCGTGGCTCCTGCAACCCAGGTATACGGGACGATCGACCCTGCCAAACAGACAGACTACACGGAGGCAATGGCGACAAACAACTTCTACGAACCGCTCATCACAGTTGACGGGGAAACCCGTGAGCCGACCGACTCGATGGCAGTAGAGTGGGATGTCGAAGACGACGGAGTCACCTAGGTGTTCGAAATCAGGGAGGGTGTCCCGTTCCACGACGGCGGTGAAATGACAGCCGAAGACGTGGTGTACACGCTCGACCGAATGATGGCGATCGATCAGGGGTACTCGTCGCTCTGGCGTGAGGTCATCGACGTCGGTGCCGCAGAGGCACGAGACGAAAACACGATTGCAATCGAACTCGACTTCGAGTACGGACCGTTCGTGGCCACGCTCGTACAGTTGTTCATCGTCGACAGCGAAACCGTCTCCGAAAACGAGGTCGACGGCGACTGGGGCGAAGAATATCTGAGCGACAACGTCGCCGGAACAGGTGCTTACTTGCTCGAGAGCTGGAGTTCGGGCGAAGAGATGGTTTACACGCAGTTCGAAGACTACTGGCAGGGCTGGGACGACGACCAGGTCGCTCGCGCTCGGACACCGGTCATCTCTGAGGAAGGAACGATTACGCAGATGATGCAACAGGGAGATGCCCACATGACCAGCCAGTTCCTCAGTACGGACAACTACGAGGAGATGGCGGCAATGGACGGCGTCTGGGTTCCTGAAGAACCGCAGTGGCAACTGTTCCACATGCCGATGAACACCCAGAAGGAACCCCTGGACGACGTTCACGTTCGGCGCGCGATGGTGTACGCTTTCAATTACCAGAGTGCAGTCGATGACATCTTCCGAGGGGGCAACGTCGCGGCCGGTCCCGTTCCCGTTGGTATGCCCGGTCACAACGACGATATCGACCCACACGAGCAGGACCTCGATGCGGCTATGGATGAAATCGAAGCGTCGTCGTACACCGTCGAAGAAATCAACGAAATCGGGATGGAACACTACTACATCGCTGACGACGACGTTCAGCGTCAGATCCACCTGCTGTTCAATCAGGGACTCAATGAGATCGGCATCGAACTCGAGGGAAGTGCACAGACATGGGCGACGATTACGGATGTTGCCGCAAATCCGGAGACGACGCCACACTTTACGAACATCTTCCGGACCGCAACGGTGCCGACGCCTGACGGTCACACGTATATGATGTTCCATCAGGAAGAAAGCGGCTCCTACGTCGCAATGACGTGGAACGAAGACGACGACCTGGCGAACATTCTTGAAGATGCCCGTTCGACGGCGGACGAAGAAGAACGCCTCCAACGCTACATGGATGCACAGGAGCGCATCGTCGATCAAGCATACAGCATTTCCGTCGCGAACCCACCGTACCGTATCGGCATCAGCGAAGATATCGATGGCTGGAGTTACCGAGGCATTCTCTCGTTCGACTTCAACTGGTACGACCTGCACTGGCAATAGAACGCCTCCGGTATTTCCTCAAGAATGTCATATAGCGACTATCTTATCCGCCGTGCAATCCAGGCCATCCCCGTCCTATTCGGGCTGTCGGTCCTGATCTTTACGATCACACGAGTTATCCCTGGCGATCCCGTTCGTCTCGCGATGGGGCCGGACGTCGCCGACGAGCAGGTCGACGCGTTTCGAGAAGAGATGGGACTCAACGAGCCGCTGCACATTCAGTATGTCGAGTGGCTAAGTGGTGTCTTTCAGGGACAGTGGGGACTGTCGCTTCGAACGGGAAACAACGTTCTGTTCGATATCATAACTCGACTGCCTGCGACGTTCGAACTGGTGCTCGTCGCCCTCGGTTTTGCGATCGTTCTCGGGATTCCCTTCGGCGTTATTGCCGGCACTAACAAAGACCACTGGCAAGACCACGCCTCACGGATAACGGCGCTCTTTGGCGTGTCGATGCCACGTTTTTGGGTCGGTATCTTGCTCCAGGTGGTCTTCGTCGGAATGCTTGGTCTGATGCCACTGCAGGGACGTATCGATGGCAATCCGCCACCCCATACGACCGGGATGTACCTGATTGACAGCGCCTTGGCCTTACAGTGGGCCACGTTCGTCGATGCAGCCACCCATATCGCCATGCCAGCCTTCGCTCTCGGTCTGGCAACCCTCGCCCAGATCATGCGGCTGATCCGGTCCGATATGATCGAAGAGGCTCGCAAAGACTACATCATGGCCGCTCGGGCCTCCGGAATTCCACAGAACTTGATTCACTACAAATACATGCTTCGAAACGCGTTCACCAGCTCGTTGACCGTCATCGGTCTCGCATTCGGATTCTTGCTTGGCAATGCGTTCCTGGTCGAAACCGTCTTCGCCTGGCCAGGCATGGCTCGCTACGGCGTTCAGGCGATTATCAATCAGGACTTCAACGCGATCGTCGGCGTGGTCATCGTCGTTGGTTTCGCCTACGTCGTGGCTAACTTCGTCGTCGACGTGCTGTATGGAACGCTCGACCCACGTGTTCGATTGCGCCAGGGAGGTGAGTAAACCGTGAGTACAGACACTACAGGTGCGACGATCGACACCGATCAGCTAGCCAAAGACGAACGGCGAGAACGCATCAAACGCGCCTGGAGTCGGCTCTCACAGAGCACCCTTTCACTGGTCGGCTTTGCGATGATCGGCCTCCTGTTCATCATCGCCATCTTCGCCCCAGTCATCGCCCCATATCCGGAGGACGCCGCCGGTGCAATCGACTTTTCGAGAGCGTCACAGGCACCGAGTCTCGAGCACCCCATGGGAACGGACACCGAAGGGAGAGATATCCTCTCGAGAGTTATCTTCGGCACCCGTATCGCACTCTTGATGGGCTTTGTCGTCCTTTCCATCGCGATCAGTATCGGCGTAACGCTGGGGTTGATCGCTGGCTACATGGGCGGGAAAACCAACGCCGTCATCATGCGAATTACGGATATTTTCCTGGCAATCCCACCGACGCTGCTCGCGTTAGCAGTGATTGCCGCGACCAGACCATCGCTATGGTATGCAATGATCGCTATTGCAGCCTCGTGGTGGACGTGGTACGCACGACTCATTCAGGGCGAGGTGTTATCAATCAAAGAAAACGAGTTCATCGAAGCGAGTCGCTCGCTCGGTGCGGGTTGGTTCCATATCACGTTCCGAGAGATTCTGCCGAACGCCATCGGCCCGATTACGGTGAAAGCGACCCTGGATATGGGTTTTGTTATCCTCGTCGGTGCAGGTCTTGCCTTCCTCGGACTCGGAGCGCAAGAACCAACTGCCGACTGGGGATTGATGATCGCCACCGGGCGTGCACACGTCCGAACCTACTGGTGGATCGCTACCTTCCCTGGACTGGCAATATCGTTTGCAGTCCTTGGATTCAACCTCGTTGGCGACGGCCTTCGAGACGTTCTGGACGTGGAGGTGGAGTGAAATGAGCAACCCACTCCTCGAGGTCAAAGACCTCCACGTCGAGTTCGACACCTACGACGGGACGGCACAGGTCATCAACGGAATCGACCTTATCGTCGAACGCGGCGAAACCGTTGCCATCGTCGGCGAATCCGGCTGTGGCAAATCGGTAACCGTCAAAACGATTCTCGGCTTGCTACCGGAAGCCGATATCTCGCAGGGAGAAATCCTGTACAAAGGGGAGAACCTGCTCGAACTGAGTGATGCCAAGCGACATGCTCGTCGAGGGAAGGAAATGAGTATGATCATGCAAAACCCGATGAGCGCCATTAACCCGGTGTTCACGGTGGGTGAGCAGATGCTCGATGTCCTGAAATGGCAAGGGCAACACCGTGTCGGCATCACGGACTGGGTTCGTGACAAGTTCCGTTCGGAGGCCGAACTTCGAGAGCGCGCAATCGACATGCTCGAGCAAGTCGATATCTCCGCACCCGAGCGGGTGTTCGAGAGCTATCCGGTCGAACTCTCGGGTGGAATGCGCCAGCGTGTGTTGATTGCCATCGCGCTCTTACTGGAGCCAGATTTCCTGATCGCAGACGAACCAGGAACGGCGCTCGACGTCACGACGGAAGCAAACATCCTCGAGTTGCTCGACGACATCGTCGAAGAGCACGATACCAGCGTGCTCTACATCACCCACGATCTGGGTGTTGCTCGAGAGATTAGTGATCAGCTCAATGTCATGTACGCGGGTGAGATCGTTGAAACCGCACCCACAGAAACCCTGTTCGAGGACCCACAACACCCATACACCCGTGGCTTGCTCGAGAGTATCCCACAGCTCTCGCGCGGTATCGGCGCAGGCATACCCGGAAAGCTCCCGGACTATACGGACCCACCGACCGGTTGTCGGTTTGCTGATCGGTGTCCCCACGCCGAAACCGAGTGTCGTGAGGTTGTGCCTCATCTCCGGCGAACCGAACCGGAACATGCTGCTGCCTGTCACCTGTTCGAGGGAGATCCACATCTTGACCGACATCAGGATGCAGTCACCGAATTCCCGTACATCGGTCCGCCACCGTGGCAGGCCGATACCGACGAAACGGAGGTCGATGTCCGATGAGCCAGCCACTTCATACAGATCGCTTCGAGTACGCACCCGGAGACCAAATCCAAGACGAGATCGCGGTCTTCGACGATAAAGATCCGCTGTTGCGGGTCGAAAACCTCTCGAAACACTTCCCGATATACGAGGGGATCATCAAACGGCAGGTTGCGGCAGTCAGGGCCGTCGATGACGTCAGTTTCACCGTTCCACGTGGCCAGACGTTTGGACTCGTCGGTGAATCAGGATCCGGAAAAACGACACTCGGTCGATCGATTCTCCGAATTACCGACCCGACACATGGGACCGTCGAGGTCGACGGGACTGATGTGACGAGTCTCAGTGGCGGTGCGTTGAAAAAACAACGCAAAGACATGCAGATGGTCTTTCAGGATCCGTCTTCGAGTCTCAATCCTCGAAAAACGATCAAACAGATCATCGAAACGCCGATGAAAATTCACGACATCGGGTCGGCCGGTGAACGCGCCCAGCGCGTCGAAGAACTCCTCGAGATGGTAGACCTGCCTCGAGAGTTCATGTATAAATATCCGAGTTCACTCTCCGGCGGCCAGAAACAACGCGTTGGTATCGCTCGGGCCGTTGCCGTCAACCCAAAACTTGTCGTCTTGGACGAACCGACGAGCGCACTGGACGTCAGCGTTCAGGCTCGGGTGATCGAGATTCTGAACGATCTTCAAAAGCGGTTCGATCTAACGTACATATTCATCAGCCACGACCTCTCGCTGATCAAGAACGTCTCGGATCGAATCGGCGTCCTCTATCTCGGACGATTCGTGGAAACCGGTGACGTCGACAGCGTGTTCCAAGATCCACAGCATCCGTACACCAGAGCGCTTCTGTCTGCGATTCCAACGGTAACCGACGAGGACCGCCAGTACAAGCCGCCGGAACTCACTCTCGAGGGTGAAATACCGGACCCACGGGAGAAACCAACTGGCTGTGCGTTCCGGTCGCGCTGTCCAGAGGCGTTCGAACCCTGTGCCGAGGAGGAACCCGCGATGTATCAGACCGATTCCACCCGCTGTTCTCGGTGTTATCTCCACGACGAGGCATATCAGGATACGGGGGGTTCCGATGACCAGTGACAGCGTCAACCGTGACACGAACTCGAATAACGGGGCTAATTCGCCCCGTGATGGTGACTCGAGTCTCGACCGTGATTCCCTGATCGAAGCGCTCGAGCAGGCCCGGAAACAGCCGCCGTGGACCGAACGGCTCGTCCTTACGGCTTTACAGGATCCCAAGGCGACAAAAGCCGAGGCAGCGGCGTGTACCGATTGCCCGGCGCCCTGTGAACCGTCGGAAGTCTGTGCGACGATGCTCGCCCAGTCAGCCAACCTGTTCGAACAGGTGGGTCGTAATCAGGCGTTCGCGCACGCCGAAAGCGGTATCGAACGACTCGAAATAGCCGAGCGAGTGACGAAACGGAAAGTCGAGGGGACGCGACCGAACACCTTCGTTTCGGCCAATGCAAACGACACATGACAGATACACCACTCTCACGACGAATCGACGATGAATGGATACAGTATGCAGTAACCGGCGGCACCTTCCTCGGTGGCGGCGGCGGCGGCTCACCCGACGAGGGACTCGAGTTCGCACAACTGGCTATCGACTATGGAACCCCCGAAATCGTCCCACTTGAGACGCTCGAAGACGACGAAATCGTCCTCACTGTCAGCGCTGTCGGGGCCCCTGCAGCGACGGATCGCCTCGTGAAACCTGCCGACTACGTGCGTGCGTTCGAGCTCGTCTGCGATCATCTCGAGGCCCAAGGGAAGTCAGTTGCCGGCATGATGACCAACGAGATGGGGGGCGCAGCGACAGTCAACGGTTTCATCCAGTCAGCAGTGACCGGTGTTCCACTCGTTGACGCGACCTGTAACGGACGCGCGCATCCCACGGGTCCAATGGGCTCGATTGGCCTCGAAGGAAGTGACGAAAGCGTCCAGTCTGCCGTCGGTGGCGATCCAGAAACCGGTTCACATGTCGAACTCCTGATTGAAGCAACCATCGACGTGGCCGCATCGACCGTCCGCCAGGCGGCACAGGACGCCGGAGGCATCGTTGCTGTCGCTCGTAATCCCGTTAGCGCCGAATATGCTGCGGAAAATGCCGCCGTCGGCGTCTACGAACAGGCGGTGACCCTCGGTCGGTACATCGAGACCGCCGAGGACGGCATCGCAGCTGCAGAAGCCGTCGCGGAAGAGCTCGACGGCTCGGTTCCGATAAGTGGCATCGTCGACGACGTCACACTCGAGACCGAAAGCGGCTTCGATGTCGGGACTGTCGAGATCAGCGGTGCTGAACTCACGTTCTGGAACGAGTACATGACGCTCGAGACTGGAGGTGAACGCCTGGCAACGTTCCCTGATCTCATCGCCTTGCTCGACAGGGATACTGGCGAACCGATCACGACGGCCGCACTCGAGACGGGTCGGGACGTCTCAGTTGTTACCGCCCCAGCAACATCACTTTCACTCGGTGCCGGCATGCGTTCACCAGCGTTGTTCGAGCCGGTCGAAGATGCCGTCGGTAAATCGGTCATCGAGCATGCATTTCCACCTGGAATAGACGACAGCTAAGTAAACCAGCCACGACTCCCACCAATTCACTCACTAACCTATGTTCAACCATGTACAAGACACGATTTCGATGTTGGATAGCCCGGACGCCGCAGGCGACACCGTCAGTGCCGCGTTCGAAGATACACCTGCTGTCGTCGACGTGACGACGTTCGAAGGGCCAGAAGGAACGACCGATTTCGTCACGGTGCGACTCCCCGGAACGGAAGACGACGCACCAACACTCGGCGTCGTCGGTCGACTCGGTGGCGTCGGTGCACGTCCTGGCAAGGTTGGGATGGTCTCCGACGCCGACGGCGCGATCGTTGCGCTGTCGACAGCGGCCAAACTGGCAGAGATGGCAGAACGAGGGGAGCGTCTCCCCGGTGACGTAATTCTCAGCACACACATCTGTCCCGATGCACCGACTATCGACCACGACCCCGTGCCGTTCATGTCGAGCCCGGTGGACATCGAGACGATGAACGCACACGAGGTGTCCGACGAGATGGACGCCGTGCTTACCATCGACGCGACAAAGGGCAATCGTGTTCACTGCCAGCGTGGGTTTGCAATTACGCCTACTGTCAAACAGGGCTGGATACTCCGTCCGAGTGAGGACCTTCTCGATATTCAGGAACGCGTTACTGGGGAACCACCATCGACGCTCACCCTCACGATGCAAGACATCACGCCCTACGGTAACGACGTCCATCATATCAACAGCATCCTCCAGCCATCGACTGCGACCGATGCACCAGTCGTCGGTGTTGCCACCACCAGTGTCTCCCCGGTTGCCGGCAGTGCAACGGGCGCGAACTATATTTCTGACATCGACGCAACAAGTCGGTTCGTCCTCGAGACCGCCAAAGACTTTACCCACGGCTGGGCCTCGGTGTACGACGAAGGGGAGTTCGCCCACCTGCACGAACTATACGGCTCGATGAGCCACCTCCAGACGCTGGGTGGTGATCGATGAGCGCAGATGCGGTCGGGTTCGTGACCATCGGGCAAGCCCCCAGAACGGACGTGACCCCTGAAATACTGGCACACTTTCCCGACGATACCGAGGTCATCGAGGTCGGCGGGCTCGATGGATACGAAGACGCGGCGGCGGTCGAGGCGGATCTCGCACCCGCCGCTGGTTCACCGCAGTTCGTCACCCGGCTTACCGATGGCAGTGAGGTCATTGTCGACAGAGCCGCCAGCCATGACCTCGTCGCCGAACGTATCACCGACATCGAGGACGACGTTTCTGTTATCGGGCTCCTCTGTACGGGTTCATTCCCCGACCTCGAAGCAGCGGTACCTGTCCTCACGCCAAGTTCGTTGCTCCACGCCTGGACACGTGCAATCGATCCGGGTAGACTGGGTGTAATTATGCCCAAAGCTGAACAGGCTGAACAGACGGCTGACAAATGGGCCGACGAATTCGACGTGGTTGCTGCCGCGGGGACGCCGTACGGAGACGGTCACGAGGTCAGCGAAGCCGCCGACGAACTCGGCTCTGACGTCGATCTCGTCGTCATGGACTGTATCGGCTACAACGAGGCCATGCGCGAAACCGTACGCGAACGGACCGGGGCAAGTGTATTGTTGGGGCGCTCGGTACTGGCAAAAACGATGACGGAGCTTCGATAATGACAGACACAATGCTCACAGAGGTCGCACGTGACTTACTCTCGTTCAACCTGAACGCCAGCGAAGGTGAGTCACTCGTCGTCCTCACCGACACCGAAACCGAATCTATCGGCAGAGCCCTGTTCGAAGCAGGAACCGAAATCGGCCTCGAGGCAGGCCTGATGACGATTTCACCCCGCGAACGAAGCGGTCAAGAGCCGCCAGCGTACGCGACCGAAGCGATGGCCGCCGCCGATATCGTCGTCTGTCCGGCCAGCACCTCGTTTACCCACACTCGAGCACGTGAACGAGCGGCCGATAGCGGAGCACGAGTGGCGACGATGCCGGGCATCACCGAAGCCATGTTCCGCGAGGGTGCAGTTAGCGCCGACTACGAACGCGTCGAATCGCTCACCGAGAAGGTGGCTTCGGCACTCACCGAGGCCAACAGCGCCACCATCGAATCTGGTGGCGAAACGTTCAGCGTCTCTCTCGAGGGCCGGAATGGTATCCCCAGCGATGGCCTGTTGCGGGAGCCTGGTGACTGGGGCAATCTCCCATCCGGCGAAGCATATACCGCACCCGTCGAAGGAACGGCGTCTGGGACTTTAGTTTTCGACGCCGGGATTGTGGGTAGTGGGGAACTCGATGAACCGCTATACGTCACCGTGGAAGACGGTGAAATCGTCAACACCGATGGGGCTACACCACCTTCGGTGTTCGTCGACGGGCCAGACTGCGCACGCCAGACCTGTGAACTCGGCATCGGGACCAACCCGTCTGCGAAGATAATCGGCACAACACTCGAGGACGAGAAAGTTTACGGAACCTGTCACGTCGCGTTCGGCGATAACGCTGGCTTCGGCGGAACTATCGAGTGTGATTCACACGTCGACGGCATTATCGGCGAGCCCACGGTCTACTTCGATGACAAACCGATCCTCGCTGCTGGCGAGATTCAGTTATGAGCGTCGAGCACGGACTCTGGGATGAGTCGGTACCAGACCTCGTCGACTCGCTCTGCCGTCGGGCAACCGTCAGACGGTTCGATCCAGACGGTAACATTCCGCCGGAAGAACTGCGGGCGATCATCGACGCCGGTCGCAAAGCGCCTACCAGCGGGACGACGCAGGCCTACAGCTTCCTGTGGTTGCGCAACCCGGAAACGCGTGCTCGAGTTCACGAACTCTGTAACCGTGGTAGCCAGCAAGTCGAAGATGCGAGCCACTTCTTGCTCGTATGCATCGATGTCCGTCGCAACGCTCGCTTACTCGATCACCGTGGCGAAGCCTTCCATCTACCGCGAGAGATGGGATTACTCGAGGGTGCTATCGACGCTGCACTGGCAGCACAACAGACGATGGTGGCGGCCGAGAGCCGTGGTTATGGTGTTTGCCCCATCGGGAACATTTTGAACGGTATCTACGAGATTACCGAAGAACTGGAGATACCCGAGGGCGTGCTTCCCATCTTCGGCCTCTGTATCGGAATTCCCCGAGACCAGCCCCGTGAGAACTGCCCGCGTGTCCCGCTCGAAGCTGTTCTCCACGAGGAGACCTACGATGATGCAGACGAACAACTGCTCGAAGCGTGTTACGACGCGATGAACCAGATGTATGGCGACAGCGTTTACGGCGACGATTCCAGGGAGTGGCACGGAACGCTCGCACGCTACTGGGGGCCGGATGGATTTATGACGCGTCGAGAAGCCGATTTCAGCGCGACGCTCGACCGACAGGGGTTCGGTACACTGGATGGCGTGTACGACTCGAATCCATCACTTGGCTCGAGAAATGAGAGCTGTTCGGTTTCAACCAGTGGTGATGACTCGTGAACAACACCGATTCCACCAAAGGGACAGTCGGTGTCCTTCGCGTGCTGACACAGGGCCCTGAGGCGACAGCCGTCCACGGCTCGATCATCGAGGAACGGTATCCTCGACTCGAGACCGTCTCACGGTGTATCGACGATCATCCCGACGGAATACCGACGGTCGAGGCCGAACGGGCTGCGCTCCCCTACGTCAAGTCACTGGCTCGAGAGATGGCCGACCAGGTGGACACGTTGGCGATTAGTTGTGCGCTCGATCCTGCGGTCGAGAGTTTGCAGAAAGAACTCTCGATTCCCGTTATCGGAGCTGGACGCGCGGTTTCCCACGCCGCACTATCACTGGGCAATAAAGTGGGGACCATCGGTCTCGAGGCAGGCGACCCACCGATCGTTACCGAGACCCTCGGCGCATCTCACCACGCATCGCGTCAAGTACAGGGTGCCGAGACAACAAATTTCCTCACCACTGACGACGGGCGAGCCACCATCGAAGCAACAGCTAACGCCCTCGTCGAGGATGGCTGTACGGTCATTGCTCCAGTGTGTACTGGCATTACTACCTCCGGTGTCGTTCCGTCACTACGTGAGTCGATCGAGGTCCCTGTCGTCGACCCTGTCGAGTCGATGGGCGCACTCGCGACGCTGGTCGCTCGAGGCAGTTCCGACTGATCCGGACCGCATCAGTAGTCATCTATCCGGTGGGTACGGTTCCGAAGTCAACGCTGATCCCTCGAGGGAGACGATATTTAGGGATCCAGTGTGTGTAGGTGCCTAATGAGTACGATACCCGTTACGGAGATTCTCGTCGGGATATACCTCGGATTATTGGCCGCTATCTTCCCCTCCTTCGTGGCGTTTTTGATCGGCTTCGTGTTCAAATATTTCACCAGCGTCACCGTGCCAGGGCTCGGAGTCGTTGCTCTCGGTGGTGCGCTCGCCGGCGTCTCCGGTGGACTGATGGGACTCATCGATCCGACCCTGGCTGAAAGCTGGACCGGGATTACGGCCGTCCTCGTCATCCTGATGGCGTGTCTGTGGGCACACAGTCAGGGAGATAAACTCGGTGAAGCCACGCCGCGTCACCTCACCCTCAAGACGCTCCGGGAGGCACGGTTGTCCACCGATATCGCGGACCGAGTCGATTCGTTCGGCCAGATTCGGATACGGCCGATCGGCGAGATCGAGGCCATCGATGGCTACCCCCCGCTGTCTGCTGAGGTCCGCGAGCGACTCAGTGGCGATTCCTGGAAGTTTCGGGTCGACCTCCCGATCAGCGAACTCGAGGCCCGCCTCGAAGAACGCCTTCGGACGGAGTACGAGCTCGTCGAGGCATCTGTCTCCATCGACGCCCAGGGGCGAGCACAGATCGCCGTGGCACCGATGATCGCCGGCCTGTCCCGACGCGTTCCGCCGGGCAAACGTGCAGTGTCGATACGGACCGTCCTCCCGACCGGCGTCGCTCGTGGAGACGTCGCCACACTTCATCTGCCGGAAGATACCGTCACTGGAACGGTCGTGAGTGCTCGATCGGCCGACGCTGTGGACACGAGCAATCAACCCATAGGCAACGTCACTGAACCGCCCGAAGACGCCGCCGATACCGATGTCGAGTTCGAATCCACGCCGACTGCTTCGACGACCACCGGGGGCGAAGGATACGTTACACTGTTGTGCTCGCAGGCGGACGCCCGAGCCGTTATCCGAGCCGAGTTTGCGCCCATGGTCATTCACTCCCGGGGAAAACAGCGAGAATACGAAGCCATCGGCGTGCTCAAAGCCGACGGGAATCGTTTCCGAAAACTGACGATCGGGGCCGACAGCAATCTCGTTGGGGCGGCAATCGGAGACATACAGATCCGTGACACCTACGACGTTGCCATCCTCGCGCTTCGACGCCCGCTCGAGCGCGTGCTCTGTCCCGATGGCTCGACCACTTTGCAGGCAGGTGATGTCGTCCACGTGGTCGGAAAGCCGGATAGCCTCCGCACGTTCGAGGAGGTCACAGCATGAGTCTGCTGGCGTCCGTCCTGACCCATCCGCTCGTCGAAGCCGGTGTTCGTGTCGGCGGGTTGTCGGTGCTAGCCGGATCCGTCACCGCGCTCGCAGCGTTCGTGTTTCGCGCCAAACTTCGGGTCTCGTTGCCGGAAGGGGCCGCCCTCATCCTTGGCCTCGGAGCCGTCGCCATTTATCTCAATACGCGGCTGATTTTCGTTCAGTTCGTCGGCGATACCGGAGACCCGCTCGAGGCCAGCGAAGCGTTCCTCAACGTGGCCGTGTTCGTCGCCGCAGGCATCGCGTGTTACGGTGGCAGGTATGCGGGTGACAGGGCCGGTATCAGTGACCGGTTCCACTGGACGACGTTCCAACCCGACCTGAGCCCGCTCGTCCGAGCCACCGGGCGGTCGGTCACCGTCACACTGCCTGCAGATGTCGCCGATATCGACGGCTACGACGACGTTCCCGCAGAAACCAAAGCTAAATTGGCCGGCAAAACCATGGATTTCCCTCGCGGTATCACGATTGCGGCACTCGAGAGCCAGCTCACGAGTCGGCTCAAAGACGAACACGATATCGGGTACGTCGACGTCGACATCGACGTTGACGGCACCATCTCCTACCTGGCGGTCGGCAAGCGTGCAGCAGGTATCGGACCGACGGTCCCACCGGAGTACGTCGCAATTGCTGTCAGGGCCGATCCACCGTTCAGCGCCTCGCCCGGCGATACCGTCCAACTGTGGCGGACTGACGCCGTCGATGACCCGGAACGTGTCGGGACAGGAGAGTTACGTGCCAGCGTCGGCGACGTCGCGACGCTCATCCTGAACGAATCAACGGCTGCGACAGTGGACTCGGCTGGGTCGTATCGGCTGATGACGCTCGCCCCAGAATCACACCCTGACCGCGAGTTCGCGACGATGCTCCGGCGCGACGAAAAGACGATGAGCATCATCGAATGTACGGCCTCGAGCCCGTACGTGGGGCAATCGATTCGAGCCCTCGAGGTAGCCGTGATCGCGATTCAGGCTGGCGATGGCAGCCTCGATTCCATCCCAACGGACGACCGGACAATTCGGGCTGGTGACCGGCTCTATACGATCGGGCAACCCGACACGCTGCGAAAGATCGAGTCAACAGCCGGGACGAGATTGCTCGAAGAGCGGTCGACTGACACCGTCGTCGAACAGACATCGGCCTCTAGTAGCCAGTGAAAGTCAGTGCACACCCTATCGCAAATGGGCGTCATGATAGGTGTGTGAATCGTTTCACTGGCTACTATACTACCTTCCCAAATGTCGACCGGTGAGTGAAATCGAACCGCATGATTTCACCCACAACTGCAGGTTTGGGAAGCTCCTAGTGAGCCGTGAGTCGAACCGATGGCGGTCAGCAGGTTCGACACTCACATCGACGCGTGACCTCACCGGTTTTCGGCTTCCGATCAGGGAATCAACTCGATTGCCGTCTCGAGGTCCTCGTCGTCAGTCCATCTGCAAGTTCGGTCGGCGTTTTCGAGTAACTGCAAGTGTGAGGCGGCCATACCGTTGTCGTAGTGACCGCGGTTTGCCGTCTCACTCCCGTAGTCGCGTTTACAGACCCATACCTTCTCCCGGATGTCCTCGTGGAACAAGTAGCCGAGCTCCCAGACGTACCCACCCGCGTAATCTTCGATCACCGCCACGATGTGCGTCGCTTTCGCACACAGGTTCTCGTAGGCGGCCGCCCAGAGGGCAAGTTCCTCCGGCGAAAGGTCGAAATCCTCGAGTCGGAACGCAGTCGCGTTCGATCGAGACCCGAGCTGGTCGTAAACGCGCATCCGTCGGTCCGCACTCTTCGTCTCCCCACCGTCGCCGAGTACCAGATATCGACGATCACTGTAGGCGAGTTCCCGGAACCGCTCACCGTGGAGCAACGTCTTCAGGCGTTCGTGTTCCTCGAACGAAAACGCCAGTCCGTCGACGTCTATCTTCGATTCCGTCGTCTCGTCCATCGCGTCACCGTTCGCACACCGACTAATTGAAACTGATGGTGACCGTCCCGGGACGCGTATCATTTACTGTCGTAATTACTTGTGCAACTACTGGCCTCAAAAATCCGTATACTTATGCAAGTGGACGACGTATCATCGCATATGCACCCACCTGGCCACCAAAACGAGAGTGGCGGCCGCTGGCACCTCCTTCAGGCAGTGACCGTCACGAGTCGAGCCAACATCATCGCCGACATCGTTGGCCACCCCCAGAGCGCACCCAGCGTCGACGAACTCGACAAGACCAATCCGAGCCTCAAGAAAGACACCATCCGGGGCCACCTCGCCGTCCTCAAAGAGGCCGGCGTCGTCGCCGAACTCACGATCCCAGCCGGCGAACGGACTCGAGGCTATCCCTACAAGTTCTATCAACTCACCCAACGGGCTCGAGACCTGTTCGACGAAAACGGCCTCTTTCCCGAGGACGCTTGGCAACGACAGTACGAACGGCTGACCAAAGACGCCCGCATGCGCGAGCTCGAGCAGATGCCACGCCCGATGCCGAACCCTGACGCGACGGACGAAGACGGGGGCGACGAACTCACCGCCGATTAGCACGGCGGCGCACGCGAAGGCTTCGGGTTGGCTGGGCTGTGCGTTGTATCGATGGACGGCTATCCGACTCAGGCGGGAACTTCCGAGTCGCTACGATCCCAGTGGCGGTGTGCGGCGATTGCCTCGACGAACGCGTCGGCGAACTCGGCGAGGTCATCGCTGGATCGGTTCGTCACGACGCCGTGTTCGGATACCTGCCCGTCCCCGTCGTCAGCGAGTTCGATGTCGGGGAGTTCGACGGCCTCGAGGACATCGATTCCTGCCCCCAGAGCGGCGATCGGTTTCTTGTGTTTGAACGCTTCGAGGAGGAACTGCTTTGCGTCCCCCTGTGTTTTCAACGATTCGGCGTGTTCCTCGCCGCCGGGGACCAAGATAGCATCGAAGAGGATCGAACCGGTAGTAACGTGGCTCTTGTCGGCTTCGATCGCGTCTCCGTTTTCGGGCTCCTTGTCGCCGAGTAGCTTCGAAACGATCGAGACCCGGGCCCCTTCGTCCTCGAGCGTCGAACGGATCGTCTCGAGATGCTCCGCGTCGAAACCGTCGTCGACGAGGACGGCCACTTTGCGCGTTTCGATGGTATCGGGCGTTCGGTTCAGGATACTCAGCGACGGATCGGCCTCGTCGTGGTCGGGCAGTTCGTCACCCGGCTCCTCGGGCGGGTTGACCCCAATGCCGTCAGCGACGCGCCTGGCGAACTCGTGATCAACGTTGTTGAAGAGGTCGTAGACCATTCGCTCGCGTATCTCCATCCGGTCTACCTTCCCGAGTTCGAAATGAGCGGCATCGATGATATTCTCCTTTTCGGGCTCGCTCATGCTGTTCCAGAACAGTCGCGCTTGCGTGAAGTGATCCTGAAAACTATCGCTGCGGTTTCGGATCTTGTGACCGTCAACCTTCTCCGCGTGGTGTTCGTAGCCGCCTTCCGCTGCAGGCGTTTCCTTCGGGTGATCGTCACCGATCGAGTTCGGCTTGTAAGAGACCTTGCCCTGGTTGATTTCCTGGCGCATGAACCCGGCGCGCTGGTTGTTGTGCCGTTCGGCTATCGGTCGGTTGATCGGGATTTCATCCCAGTTCGCGCTGTTGAAGCGGTTGAGTTGGGTGTCCTGGTAGGAGAACAGCCGACCCTGTAGCAGGGGGTCGTTCGAAAAGTCGATGCCCGGGACTACGTTCCCGGGATGGAACGCCACCTGCTCGACCTCGGCGAAGAAATTGTCGGGCGTCTCGTTGAGCACCATCTTCCCGATCGGTCGCACGGGAACCTCGGTCTCCGGGATGATTTTGGTTGGATCGAGTAAATCGAAGTCGAAGCGATCGGCCTCGTCCTCCTCGACGATCTGGACGCCGAGTTCCCACTCCGGTTCGTATCCCGCCTCGATAACGTTGTAGAGATCCTGACGGTTGAAATCCGGGTTCTTTCCGGCGAGCTTTTGTGTCTCGTCCCAGACGAGCTGGTTCGTGCCGTACTTCGGCGTCCAGTGGAATTTGACGAACACTGAATCACCCGCCTCGTTGATAAGCCGGAAGGTGTGGACCCCGAACCCCTGCATCATGCGGTACGCTCGAGGTAGCGCTCGGCCGGATAGCACCCACATGACCATATGCGTGATCTCAGGTTTCAGCGAGGCGAAGTCCCAGAAGGTGTCGTGGGCCGCCGACGCCTGCGGTATCCCGTCGTCTGGCTCGGGTTTGATCGCGTGAACCAGATCCGGGAACTCCATCGCATCCTGGATGAAAAAGATCGGAATGTTGTTGCCAACGAGATCCCAGTTTCCCTCCTCGGTGTAGAACTTCGTCGCGAACCCGCGAACATCGCGCACCGTGTCCGCGGAGCCGCGAGACCCGACGACGGTCGAGAATCGAACGAAGACCGGCGTCTTCTGGTCGGAATCCTGGAAGAGCGAGGCCTTGGTAAGCTCCGAAATATCTTCGTACTCGCCCAGGTCCGGATCGTCGTACGGCTGGAAGTAGCCGTGTGCGCCGGTTCCGCGGGCGTGGACGACCCGTTCCGGGATCGACTCGTGGTCGAACTGCGTCATCTTCTCCCGGAAGTGGAAATCCTCCATGATCGTCGGCCCGCGTTCGCCGGCTTTCAGTGAGTTGTCCGTGTCGCTGATCTTCACACCGTGGTCGCTCGTCAGCCGTTGTCCTTCCGGGTTTTCGCGCACGTCATCGAGTTGTGTCCGCTTACTCTCCTCGTCGACTGTATCCTCGTCGTGATTGCTCGTTCCGCCGTTGGCCATTGCCTCGTCATCGGATCGGTCGTCGGTCGTCTCTCGACGGTCCGGCCGATCCGATCCGCCGTTCGTCGATTTCGATTCTTCAGGGTCGGTGTTGGGGTTGTCTTCGGTCATGTCTCTATTTCTCGACACCACGCTGGGCGAATTAACCCAGGGCCACCCTTACCATTGCAACCGGTCCGTTCGATCGCAGAGGGGACGGTTCAGGCGAACAGCTCGTAACCTTCAGTCGGGTGATTTTTGTTCAATCGGTCGATTCCACCGTACCGAGGTCAGGATTCCCACCGCTGTGATTGCCTTGGACGCACCCTGCTAGATGGATGCGAGCACACAGATTCAGGCCAGGTATCCTCCCTCCGTACTGGCTATAACGAACGGAATAAACGTTACCCACTATTGTGCAAGCCACCGTCGGGAATCGGACGCGTTTTGAAAGCGTCTACCGACTCGCCCACACGGACGAACTGACGCCGACGGAACTCGAGGCGACAATGGAGATCGACGACAGCACGCTGCACTACCATCGCAACAAACTCCGGGGCGTAGGGCTGATCGAAAAGCGCGTCCGAACGGAACGTAACCGGGACGGATTCTACACATACTACCGAGCGCCCATCCTCGGCGACGGCCTCCTCGAGCACGGCGTGGTCGGCGTGTGTTGAATACTACGGAAAGCCACTTGCCGTTTTGACTCTTACAGTATAATGATGGTTTCCAAGGAACTCGACAACGTCGATAAAGCCATACTGTATCTTCTCTAGGAGAACGCCCGACGTAACACGACCGAGGACATGGCTGAGCAAGTCAATGTTTCGTCCAGCACAGTCGCTAATCGAATTAACCATCTTGAGAAGCGTGGCGTTATTCTTGGTTACCACCCAATCATCAAGTACAGTGAAACGGGATCAGGTCATCACCTCCTCGTCACTGCGACAGTCCCTCTCGGGGACCGAGAGAAGATGCTGGACGATATTATGGAGGTATCTGGTATCGTAAGTATTCGTGAGCTATTGACTAACAACGAAAATCTGTCGCTGGAAGTAGTGGGCCGCACGTCGGAGGACATAGAGGAGTCGCTTGAAGCTTTGGACTCTCTCGGTGTCGATATTGAGCGGATGGAGATGATGAAACAGGAACGAGTCAACCCGTACAACCACTTCGGGAAGGAGTTTACGAATGAGGAGGACACTGGCTAATTTCCAGCCCATCTTAAGTCCCTTTGGGGATTGTCAATTTAGCAACAGGTACAAGAAGAGTGAGGGACTAGAGTGGTCTATGCCCAACGAAAAGATCGCTTCAGCGCACGTCGATAACGCAAGTCATAAATTAGTCGTAAAAGTAGCCGAAAAAGAAGGCGTTGACCCTCTGAAACTATCTCCTCCGCTCTACGAAGTAATCGACCCCGATGCTTTGGACCAGCTCTTCGCCAGTACGCCGACCGCTGGTCGGAAGGAAGGCCAAGTGACCTTCTCCTACAACGGGTACGAAGTTACAGTCTGCGGCGACGGCTACGTGTCTGTCCAATGAGTGAGTGGTCTCCAAATACGACAGCCGAATTAGAGGAATCCTTAGACGAACTTGTCCGCCGGGCACAGCAGAATGGAGCGACCGTAAGCGATTGCGGGTATGAACTTCTCCACAACGATGAATCTAAACCAGACTGTGATCTCACTATCCTCCGTCTGAAACGACAGTAGCTTCGATATTCTGTACTAACGGATTCGATGACTACTATCGGAATAACTGCTGTGCAAGATACACGCTCTGGATTCAGTAAATCTCATCTCTCAACGACTGGAGAGATATGAAACGAAACCAGGAGATGCGCCCCTATTAAAAAGTCGTCCAAGACCAAGCCCGCACTGGGTGCAGCAAGAAGCAAACCTCACGCGCGATTCCTGCTTGGTGATGAGAGCCGTAGTGGCTCGGCGCTTCCTGCTGAGAAAATCTTTCAGCAATGATCCCGAAGACAAACGCGGTTTGCAAACAGTATCATTCCAGTTTTCTTCGGTATAATCGCACCAAGGCTCGAGGGCTAAGGCAGAGACTTCACGGAATCCGATAATCGGAAGGACGGTTCTTTATAAGGAGCACTCCTACGTCTGTGGGTTCACGCGAAGGAACTGAGCGTATGGGTTGGGACAGATTTGAACTGCTCGGAAAACTGACACAAACCGCGTGTCAGTCTTCCGTAGGTCGCAGAACCTCCGGTTCTGCTCACTGCCGACTTCCTCCACTACTTTCCGTGTGGAAAGAGGCCATATTGGAACCCAATATAAAGCCTTGCTGGAAACCGACAGACACCAATTTGGGCCGAATTCACGATCTCAGGATCGATAAAATGTACGATGAACCAGTTAGTCCTGAGACGGCAGTTGCAGAGTTCCTTGAAATGAAAGCACCAGAAGTTAGCGACGCGACAATTCAAAATCTCCGATATCGACTGAAAGAGTTCCGTCGATGGACGGATGATGTTGGGCTCGATGACATGCGCGAGTTGGCTGGACGACAGTGCGAGCAGTTCAAACTGGCACGATCGAGTTCTGGGTTAGCGCCGATCACGATGCGCCATCACATGCGGACGTTTAGACAGTTCGTCCGCTGGTGCGGTGTTGTCGGCTACTGTCGCCGAGATCTCCACGAATATGTTCGTGTTCCATCAGTAAAGAAGGAAGATCGACGCCGTAGCGATGCTCTCTCCTACGAACGAGCAAACCGGATCAAGTCCTTCCTTGCGAAACTCGAGTACTCATCCCGACAGCACATCATCTTCGCGCTACTTTGGCATACAGGGATGCGAACGGGTAGCGCTCGAGCACTCGACGTATCGGATGTAAAACACGCAGACGATGGGACGATGTATCTCGCTGTGCGTCATCGGCCCGATACGAAAACCCCGTTAAAGCTCGGAGCGGAGGGCGACCGTAACGTTACGATCGGCGATCCCAGCCTCGCATCTGCGATCGATGACTGGATAGCACACAAACGTCCATCTGTAGAGGACGACTATGGCCGGGAGCCACTCTTAGCGACGGATGAGGGCCGAGCGTCTACCTCGACTCTCAGGATCGATATCTATCGTGCGACACAGCCATGCATGATCGACGATTGTCCCCACGGAGAGGATCCAGAAACGTGCGATCATGTCGGCTACGTAGAGCCAGGTGGCTGTCCATCAGCTGTCGGCCCACACGCTATTCGACGGAGCGCAATAACCGCGACTCTGAACCAGGGAGTCCCCAAGGAAATTGTCTCAGAGCGAGCTAGCGTCAACGTGGATACTCTCACCGAGCACTACGACGTACGAACCAAGGAGCAATCCAGAACCACCAGGCAAGAATACGTCGAGGATTTAAGATTCTAATCGATCATAATCTCTTGAGATGGTATCGGAAAATACCCCTGAGAGATTTTAATTGTCGGGAACCCATGGCTCGTTGAGTTGTCCGATCGGCGCTTCATAGTTTATGTGATCCAGCCAGTCCGCCTTTGCCTCCGCGATATTGCTCTCGTCGACGAACTCGTCGTAGTGGAGCCAGCCATCGATGTGGACTGTTCGATTGTCGACGTCGACGTACGACGCGATGTAGACATCAGGGTGCTCTTCGCGGATATCCACGTTGTCCTTCTTCGCGAGGAGGGCAGCGCCTGGCCCGTCGTACTCACGACTCTTTATATCGTACGCCAACGTCTCACCGTCGATCGTCTCGAGTTCTCCATCGATGCCACCATCACCTACAGCCGAGATCGATTCGTCGACTGGGACACCGTAGACGATCTCCATTGCAATCTCTGCAAGCAGTCCCTGGACGTGGATATCGCCCCCGGACTTACCTTCGCTCCAGTTGTCGTCAGTCGTCGCACCACTCAGGTATGATCTGTTACGTTCACGTGCGAGTGTGTGGGCGCGTTCGACATCGTCATCGCCAAGGTTGACAACTATCGTACCATCCGATCGGACGTCGTAGTTGTCAGAATCGTCGTCACTGTTGTCCGGATCACTACACCAGTTGCTAGCCGTCTGCTGGCCAATCGAAGTCAAATCCATGCGACAAAAGTGAAAAAGCGATCCGCTCCGACTGTGAACGGAGTCAGTCCTGACTCAGAGTTAGCACAAGGAGGAGAGTGGAAACGAAGATCGCTGCTCCGACATGGAGCGTCGCGATGGCTCCGAGCGCAGCGCCGATCCAGATGGGTGAGATATGCATCAGAGCCACACCTTGATCGCAGTGAGTTCCTCTGTCGTCTGCCACACGTCAGCAGCGTAGTCGTTCTGCTCGACGCGCTCGATCATCCCACTCTCTCGGAGTGATCGTATCGACGCAGCTGAGATGTCGAACTCACCTGCCTCGAACTCAACCCCCGCCTCACCTGGAAGGGAATCGATCACCTCCCGGTTGTTGCGGATCGTCTGAAACTGGTTGGTTTCAGGCAGTGTATCCGAGTCGATTCCACGAACGATGTCGATGACATCCTCTCCGAACGATGTGAACCGGTAATCGAGAACTCTGCCACCATACTCGTCGACGACTTCGACGACATTGTGATTCCGGAGTGTACTCATCTCACTCATGCCAACAGTGTCGAGTTGTTTGATCCGGAACGTGGATCCAGTGAACGAGGGATCGCAGTATCGCTCGAGATCGTCCCAGTGTTCGTTCACTGTTGCGATTGCTTCGATGTAGTCAACGTCCGTGACAGCACCAGCTTTGGAGTCAAGGCTAGACATTGCGACAACGAGGACTATTCGATCGAAGCAAACACAGAGAGCATTTCGTCGGTGTACTGGTAGCGATCGAGGACTCCAGGGCCGTCCGACGTCTTCTCGACTAACCCTACACTCTCCAGTGATACTATCTGTTCTCGGGTAACGTCGTAGTCAGCTGGGATGAACTCAACCATCTGTACACCGATCGACTCGAGTGCATTGATGTTCTCTTCAACCGTGAACACCATCTCCCTCGTCGGAAGTTCGTCGTCTGCTGTGTTTTCAACTTCCTTGAGGAGTTCACGGCCTCGTTTGGAGACGACGTAGTCCCTTCTCCTTCCAACTGGGACGTTCTTGATGAGGCCAGCGTTGACGAGAGAGTAGATTTCGCTCCGATAGTGTTTGACATCCGTCATTCGGAATGCACTTGAGCCGATGCGTGACAGAAACTGCTCGTTTTCAGCAACGAGCAATCGTTGACGAAACCCCTCGAGTGCCAGTCGAAGACAACCATTCGTATTCATTGCGACAAAATCCGTTAGCACGACGGTGTCGTGCGAAGAACACATGAAAACGGTGTCTTTGGGGAGTGAGCGCCCCCAGATTGGAGTGGCAATTGTTAGTACTCCGAGAGTTTCTTCTCGATCGAGTATCGGACGTAATCAGGGCGCGATTGTGTTTTCACCCGATTAGCGATTGCACCTGACATGAACACTCGCTCGATCCCCGTCCGATCGAGTTCGAACTCGATCATGTCGGCTTCGAAATTCCAGTAACAAATTTTCGATATCAGAGACATATCGCACCGGCTTTTGTCTCCACCAGCCCACTTCGTTGGGTGGTTCCAGGCAGACTCAGCATCGTTATAGAGGAGTTCGAAGTCGTCGTCGTACTTACAGCCAGCGTCGACGATTTGTTGCTCCTGATCCGTTAGCTCATCGTAGTCCACGGTTCCAGGAAACGTACCCCACTCACCACTCCTCTGTACGTCTGAGTTGGCACAGTGGGTTGTGGTGTCCTCGGGCACATCCATCTCCTCGAGGTAGGTGTGTTGGTAGGCAGCAACGAGGCCTGGGACTTCAGATTCGATCGACGTCGGTGTTCCAGAGACGTGTCGTCCAGTGAACGTAAAAAACCGGTTCGAGTCGTAGATTTCGACGCCGATCTCGTCACACTTGTTCTTGTAGGATGGATCGAGTTCGGCCTCGACGAGTATGTGGATTCCAGTCGAGCTCGGGGAGATCTCGGTAAATGAATCGATGGCATCGATCAGTTCGTACGCCCAGTCGTCGATCCGGTATTCGCCATCGATCTGTTCAACACAATCGTCGAGATCGACTCCAACAAGGCCATCTCTGATCTGGAGTCCGACACCATCGAGTCCATCATCACCGTGTACCATCCGCGATCGATCGACTGTATCCATTGCACCATCGAACGTGACTGCTACCTCTGGATCGGTTGGATCGCATCGGTACATCTGGGTCGGCGTCGATGGGTTGTAGGGCACCTTCGCCGTCTTGTCCTGGCGCTCTTCGATCCGGAAGCAGATCCAGCGCTCGTCAGTCTTGATGGACGGTGGGACGGTAAACGCTCCTTCAGCGATCTCCTGTGTTTTCTCTGGTTCGACAGCGACTCCGCTCGCACTGTTCGTAGTAGCGGACATAGTTGCGACAACAGCAGATAGCTCGAATCGATTCAGCACCAGCCCATCCAGCAGAAGGCCGTCTTTCGTTTGATTGAACCAGCCGTATGATTCGAGTCAGATTCTGACTTTGGTACTGTTCCACTGTACTCCTCTTCCTGACGACAGTACGAGTCGTTGCCATCGACATCGTCCCCGTCGCGTGCGTATTGTGTCTCTTCGTTGTAGTACTGATCGGAGAGTTTCACGTCTTCTCGAGCTGTCTGTACACGATTGCGATCAAATTGTTGGAACAGATCAATACTACCTGGTGAGATTTTATTCATGGCGACAGTTGCAGATCGGGAGTGATTACTGCCTTCTCCCTCACGTATTCAATCTGTAGTCGGGTGGAGGCATATAAAAGACTCACGGGACATCGTCTGGGTGGAACCTGAACCGTCTGAATTGTAACAAGTACTGGGCCCACAATACTATCTATGGCAGTTCTTTTTCGAACACTCGAGGGATCGAGCACCGAGCGTCGAAGTCTAATTCTTGGATTCACACGCGGGGTGTATCATCTCCGACCACACCCGTCGATCGAGTGTGAACTCGACGATTTCGATAATGAAGAGGAAGGCAACGGAGTTGACGACTGTGATGATGTAGCTGCGGAATTCCGCCTCCACCGCGACTACTATCTTTTTGGATACAGCGCAGGCTGGTTTACGAAGGCGATGCTCATCATCTACGGCTACGCCGAAGTATTTCCGTCTGTGTAGAAGGGTGTTTGTCTACCACAATGGGGTGTGTGGGGTAACGGTGCCAGATAGGCACTCTACGTTGTTGAAGTGTGGTTACAATGGGGAGTGTGCCTTTGACACCGCACCCTTGTAGAAATATCTAGACTCTATTTAAATAGATGTTGGTTGAGGTGCACTTGCTGGTATAATAAAAATCGAGTCATTTGCTCCCACACAATTGATTATATTCCAACCAGTATTAATAGCCAATGGGCATTACAGAAGACGAACTCGCGTCAGCAATCATTGACTACCACAACGAGGATGCAGCTGAGTTCGATGATATAGAGGACTGTCGTGTATACCCCGAGGCTCACTACAATCACTACGGAGATCGTGGAGTGGCTGATCTATACATTGTCGAAGAATATGTTGGTGGAGCTACTGATGGCCATGTGTACGAACTGAAATCTGAATCTGCTGTCAAAGAGGCCACTGGTGCGAACGAGATCGTGCGTCAGTTCAATAAAATGAGGGAATATTTTTTCAAAGGAAGCTCACACAAAGGCCCTGATTCGCTTACATTCGAACTCTGCTTCACACCCACAGCGTACAATTTGAGGCACGTGGTGGATAATCTCAGTATTTACCAGTCCACTGTCGATCAAAAATTGACTGACGCTGAGCCGAAAGTCAAAAAGCTTGAAATGGCGGACGGTTCCACGGAATGGGTTGAACGATTAAAAGTACTCGTAACGACACGTCCACCAGACGGAGAGCACATAACGCCAATTCAGTTCTGTAATGTTGATGGATCTATGCCTAAAGAATACAACTTCAGTGCGTTGGCCAAGGGCATGAACCCACTAATTCACGATGAGTTCGAAGAGGTGTTTGCAGAGATCACCGCGGAATACTCTTCGGAATAATTCTCTATTTGGCTCAATTGGAGTCTTGGGGGAGATCGAGGATATAATCTATAGTGCTATTGCTACTGTCCATAAAAATACAAGCGTAAAAGGGAACGCCCCTATGGAACATAGAATCCATCTATTTCGGAACTCTTTCCAGTTTGAACTGCCCCCATTTGAAGTTCGCATATTACTGATTTGGATAGGATTGGTAATATATTGCCAGGGTGGGGGAGGGTGGGGTGTTGCATTCTTGCTTCGCATCCAGCAAGGTGACAAGCCTATCTTCGATGTGGAGCGCAACGAAGACAATCGAACGCGATTCCTGTGTGTTTGTGTCCAATGTAGGCGAACATTCAATACGATCTATTCAAATCGTCTGATATGACTGGCCTCGAAACGGCACTGGCCACAACCGGGCTCAAAGTCCTGGGTGAGGAGCTCATCCAGTGGGTTCGACAGCGTGGGAATGAACTGTCTGAAAACGACTGGGCTGAAATGGGACTTGTAATCAGTCGAAAACTCGAGATTGATCGGCGAAATATCGAAGCATCGTTTTTACATAATTCACAAAAGCATGACATCGCGCGTCGTATCGAATCGGCCGGCCAGATTTATCGAGAATTGGCTATCGTTGGTGAGGACGAGGGATTCGATCAGGATCTCATCGACGTCTACTCTGAACTCGCAGATATCTGTGCAAATTGGGCTATCGAAACGCGAGATCTTACCAAATACTGGCTATCGGCTACCGATTTCTTTGAAGTTGAGGCAGAGTATCGGGAGTTAGTCGATTGAAATATTTTTAGAATATAGGTGCTCCCATGTGGGGGAAGCAAGTCCACAGGGATTGGCCCTGTACACGTGCCCGTATGTAGAGCGATCTGGAAGCACTACCTGCTCGATGTGTAACTCATTAGTATATAAAGGAACTTGAGTTAGCAGCGGAGTTTGGAGCCCCGGTTTGGGGTATATAAATGCAAAGTGAATTCGGGCGTCTGAGGGGCATGCCAAAATCTACACTGTCTCGAGGCTCGAGATTCTTCGGAAACAACACCTGAGACGTCTATTTCCAGGGGACTGCCGACGATATAGAGGCAGACTTGTGTGGGAGTCCGTGTCGACAGGGTGGCTATTGGAGTCGACTCGAGGCACATAGAGTCTCAATCGTGGTGCTCCTGGAGGCCGATGACGTCGTCGATTGGTGTAGAGTTGGGATCGTCTCGAGCAAACCGATGACACGTATGGGATCCAACGGTCTGTGCCTGTGTGGGCCGACTCGTGGCAACGTTGGGATCCACTTCCGGGCGACATGGACGTCGACGTCGCGTGTGTTGTGGGCGACCGTCCACAGTGGTGTGATCCAGAGCTCTATCGATCGCTCGCGACGAGCACCAAGCGCCTCGAGGGGATGGCTACAACATCAGCTGTGGAGGCCGACGTCGAGGAATGCAATCTCGAGGGGGAGAACTGCCATAGTCCTGGAGTACGTACTCTTGGATCCCGAACTCGGTGCTCTCCTGTTGGCTCGGATTAACGTTGGCACAGTGGGTTGTGTGTGTTTTGCCATCGGAGGGGGACGGGGGGCGTTCCAGTGTAAAAACCCCACAGAAACACGTTAGAAGCCATTACAGCAACGATTTCGTTTTAGGAAAACACCGTTTCGATCCGACGACGAGTACATTCCGGGGGGACGGGGGGCATTCCAGTGTAAATACCCCGCAGAAATACGTTAGAAGCCATAACGACAAGGATTCGGTTTTAGGAAAGCACCGTTTCGATCCGACGATGAACACATTCCAGGGGGGACGGGGGGTATTCCAGTGTAAAAACCCCACAGAAACACGTTAGAAGCCATTACAGCAACGATTTCGTTTTAGGGAAACACCGTTTCGATCCGACGATGAGCACATTCCGGGGGACGGGGGGCGTTCCAGTGTAAATACCTGTGATCGTGGTGTAGGAGCGCTCTCGAGTCCGTTGAGAGTTTGAACCGTTGTCTGTCTGTATTGTTGACAGTTGACTACGACGACGTCGCAGGCCTGGCCCCCATCTGTATTGTGCATAATATGCAATACTAATGGGCAATGTACTGGATAACCCATCCGGTGCAGTGTTATCGACAACCGACGAAACACGCTCTGGGCCGAGAAATTATTACTGAGTAATAACCTATGTCAGAGAGAAGAGACTGTCCGAAGTGTGGCGAACCGTCAATGATTCCAGAAGCAGGCTGTGCACTCTGCCTCGAGTGTGGCTACAGTCCATGTGGCTGAACACTCACTCGGTGAGTAGGCACTCAGATCGATTCTGAGGGTGCTTACGTCCCTCGAGATCGGATGCACCTCCATCCAAAAGGATCTTCATTTTTCGAGGGGAAACGTCGCTTCAGTGGCGTCACAGATGTCTGTGTCCCCTGTGGTGCAACAAGTGTAACCGCCGTCTGTTACCTCACAGATGTCTGTTCCATCAAAAGCCTCTGTGACGTCTGTGATACGGCTCAAACGCTCGAGACGATGGAAACCATTCGTCCTCCACTGGAACGCACTGAGAGGCTAGCTGCCACGTCTCAGAGCAAACCAGGCACTACCCACTCCCCTCACAGTGGGGATCCCAAGTCTGGCTCGAGTGATCGACTCCCTCTCAGACTGCCCTGGGGGCCACTACGTTCTATACAACAGTAGTAGAGTACTACATAACTATTGTGTCCCAGGTTAGTTGGCACAGTGAGAGGTGTAAGAACAGTACCGTAGTGGTATTCGAACAGTACCAGAGTATGGTTCCAACAGTATCGGTGGTACTCGAAGGCTACCGTAGTGGTGTTGAACGAGACTGTCGGTTTAGTTGGAGGGGACGGCTGTACGATCTCGAAGAGATCGACAGCCTCAGTACAGCAAGAAGGATGGGGGTTCTCCAAGGGGACTGTAGTCGGTTGTACTCGACTGTAGCCCACTGTCGTATACAACACCAGCCAGCCTCGAGCCCTCTCAGAGCTCCTCGGGTGGCGCCTCGAGTTCAACAACTACCAGGGGTTGGGTTTGACTACTGCCGAAATCACCCCGGATGTGTAACTAATTATTACTAGGTAATATGCACCCTCGTCGACTGAAACCGGACGGGATCCCACTCAAGGGTGAACAGGGTATTGTATAGAGTGTGCAATAATATTTCGATGGGGACGTGGTCGACAGACAACAGCGCACACTTTCACCACACTGCAGTGCCTCGTCTGTAGAACATTTCCCCACTCTACACCCTGTGCCAACTCCACATACGATCTGACTGTCGCACGTCGACTGGTACGGTGCAACGCTCGGGGCAGACTCGTGCTCTCTCGAGGCTAACTCATCGCTCTCGTCGACGTCGACGCTGCGATCGCTGATCCGATCGAACGACTACAACGATGTGCGTTTCATCAGGCGCAAGCTCGCTACAGAACAGTCGCTGTTCGAGACAGACTCGAGGTGTGACTCCATCCACTGTGTCTCTGTACCACACCCACCCGTGTTCTTGGAAAAGTTCGCCCCGCCTCGAGTTCTATCCGATACCCACCCAGCAGTGAGTGCCAAATAAGGGGGATTTCCCCACCGACGATTGCTACTGTAGATACAGACGATCGACAGCATCTCCCGTGACGTGTGAACTGCAGTACTCCCATACAATCTGTCACTTTTTAGAACGAATATTAGTTTGGGTGAAGCTGCGAGTTAAGATATAACTAGACGAGGCAGAGCAGTCTCCCGTTTTTACCGTACAACTACTGACGCCCTCATCTGAGATTATATCATTGACACCGAATCGTAGGCTTCAATCGATAATATACACACCTGAGGTACTCTATTTGATATCCAGTAGAAGTTATTGCGTACTTTCATAACCTGGTGCTGATAAGACGGGGGTAACAACGAACAATGTCTACAACTGGGACTCCCACTGAGTTCGATTTCGATGGGTTTGATACCTCCGTCTCTACTGAAGACGAGGATAGAATCATTGAGATAATCGATGAGTCTATTCGACGTCTGCGTGATCAGATTAAGGACGACAGCGTCGAAGGGTTACTCGACGCTAAACCTGGTGACTACGTACTCAAAACGGACTTTACTCGAGATAAACTCGATCCCGAACCGTTCACCAAAAGTCGTGTTATAGAGCCAATCTTCGAGGCGCTTGGGTACGATGACTACGGACACGAAGCTGGCGATTTCTCGAGCGAACGGGGAATGCAGGCAGACTACAGTGTGTCCCTTCGAGATGTCGAAAGTGTGGACTCGAGTCGGTTATTGATCGAGGCCGAGCCCATCAACAAGCATCTAAAAAACAGAGGCCATGGGTTGGATCAAGTCAAAAATTGGCTGAGCCAGCGTGAGTTCGAGTCCGACTTCGGATTTGCCACTGACGGATTACGTTGGATCTTTGTTCGGTACGATGCCGACTCGTATACGCACGATATCATCGAAGAGGTTGATCTCCAACCCCTATTCTTCACGCTGTTTGAGAATCAAACGACAGTTCAGGATCCACCAACAGACGCTGTCCCTGAGGAGGAGCGAGAGCTCGTTGCGAGACTCATTCAGACGTTCCAGTACGACAACTTCCTCTCGATCATTGACGACGCTCGCGAAGTCATCAAGAAAAAACAGGAGGAGATAACCGACGAGTTCTACGACGACTATATTCAGACTGTATTCGGCGTCGCTGAAGAAGATGACGACACAGAACGGCGTGCTCGGAGTCTTGTTGGTGATGGTATCATCCCACCGGATGAAGCGGATGGCGACGACGTCAGGCTGTTCTCAGTCGACTTGATGAACCGCCTGATCTTCATCAAGTTCCTCGAAGACAAGAAAATTGTCCGTCCCGATCTCCTGAGCAAGATCGTAGATACGTACGAAGACGGGGTTTACCCGCAATCACTCTACAAGTCGTTTTTTGATCCACTATTCTACGACGTGCTTAACGTCAAACCAGACGTGAGAGACGAACAGATACAGGATATCGATCTCTTTACAGGGATCCCCTATCTCAATGGTGGGCTCTTTCGTCCAGAACTCAGTAGCTCACCTGATATTGACGAGCGACAGTTCGACGTCAGAGATAGCGTCTTGGAGTCAATTATTGATCTCCTCGAGCGGTATCAGTTCTCTGCTGATGGTGGGCCAGTGGACATTGATCCCAGCGTCCTCGGGAACGTGTTTGAGAAGACAATCAACTATCTAACAACAGATCCTGGGGATCAAAACGCTGATCTTGGGGCATACTACACCCCCAAAGAGATCACTCGATTCTGTGCCGAAGAGACTGTCCGCCCGGCACTTTACGATCAGTTTGCTCAAGTGATTACCGAGGAGCATGGGTGGCCCGAGGCGGAAATCGAACGATACGATACACTTTATGAGTTGATCGATGGGCTACCTGGTTCGAAAGATCTCATCAACCGTCTCCTCGACGAGGTGAACGAGCTCTATGTCGTCGATCCAGGAATGGGTAGTGGCCACTTCCTCACTTCTGTCGTTGAGGAGATTGTCAACGTTCGCCAGGCACTCTATGCTCGGTACGATGCATACCCACCCCGCCACCGAATCAAAAAGACGACAGTCCAGAATAATATCTTTGGTGTCGATATCATGCAACCAGCAGTCGAGATTGGCAAACTCCGGCTCTGGTTGTCGATTATCTCTGAGTTGCAGGAGGAAGATCTGGAAGAGATGCGAACTGAAGAGCTTGCTCTTCCGAATATCACGTTCAACATCCGATCTGGAAACACCCTCATCGGTTACGTGGGATTCCCTGAAGAGACGGATGACGGCCTTGCAACCTTCGAGCGCTGGAATGAGGACAGTGTCCGATCGCGATACGAGGACGTAATCACGGAGATCGAACTCCACGAGGAGTACAACGCATTCCCCGAAAGGGCCGAAAAACACCGTCAAAATGCGAAGAGGCTGCTAAAGGAGTATCGTAGTGATCTTGACGATGAAATCCTTGATGACTTCCGTGACGTCGTTGAGGATGTAACGGAGGGCGATCTCGAGGACTATACACCGTTCCACTGGGTTCTCGAGTTCGCTGAAGTGTATGCAGACGGTGGATTCGACGTCATCGTTGGTAACCCTCCATGGGATCGACTTCGACCAACCCGCGATGATTTCTTTGTTCGATATGATAAGGAATTCCAATCACTCCTTCCGGAAGAAAAAGATCGTCGGCAGGATGTGCTACGGGGGGAACCCGAGATTGAGGAGGGTTGGAAAGAGTACCAGCGCGAGATTGAACTCGTGACTGAGTACTTCCACAAGTCTGGCGAATATCAGATGCAGAAGCCGAAAATAGGTGGACAGTCACAGGGTACAGAGAACGATTTGTCTGCCCTATTCTTGGAACGAGTTTTCCAGCTCGCTAAAGATGATGGATATGTTACTCAAGTAGTTCCTGGTGCGATATTCAACGGTGCATCTACCAAGGATCTCCGAACGCACCTCTTAGATGAAACATCGATTCAATCCCTCGTGACGTTCGAGAATCGGGGTATCATCTTTCCGGATATACATAACCAATATAACTTCGGTATTGTCACATTCAAGAACTCGGGACGAACTGAGGATCTCTACGGAATTTTTCAACAAGTCGGGATGGACGTTTTGGCCAATATCGAAGAAAATGCACTAACTATTCCACGTCGAGTTCTTCGTGAGTACTCTCCTGAAGCCCGAATATTCCCATATCTCCAATCACAAAAAGAGGTTGATGTACTGACTCGATGGAAATTCTGCTATATCCCATGAGAGCGTGAAACAAGTATGG
>JAOPJZ010000026.1 GCA_025517525.1 Natronosalvus hydrolyticus | reverse complement strand
GGAGTGTCCGACTAAACCACGGGAAGCCTCGGGGCTTGACCCCGAGGCGGTTCACCTTCTGGGATTTCTAAGGAATATCTGTGGGTTTGTTCACTCCAATCGTCGTCTCAATATCCCTGACCGACCTATCGGAGAGTAATAATGTTCTGCCGAACGGTCGCACGGGGTCGGCGGGACGTGACTACAACAGTCCCTGTCACTCCCGCCGTGCCAGCAACGAGATGCTGTTCACGCCGTACTTTTCGCAGGCTCCTGCTGCCTGATCGGAGATGAACGCGTACTCGTCGTTTCGCCGTTTGGTCTCGACCTCGAGCCCTGACTCCTCGAGGGAGTCGGTATAGCTCTCTACTTGCATCGCGCCGCCGATACAGGCCGCCCAGAGGTCGGCACTCGTTTTGATCGAGTCAGGCAGGTGTTTTTCGCTGACGATATCGGACAGCGCCAGCCGGCCGTTCGGTCCGAGGACGCGCCGAATTTCCTCGAAGACGCGTTCTTTCTCCGGTGAAAGGTTGATCACACCGTTCGAGATGACGACGTCGAACGTGGCGTCCTCGAACGGGAGCGATTCGATGTACCCGTGTTCGAATCGGACGTTCTCGAAGCCGCCATCATCGCGGAGCTCGCGGGCCTTTTCCAGTTGCTCATCGGTCATATCGAGACCGACGACTTCGCCCTCACTGCCGGTGTAGATTGAAGCGACGAAGACGTCCATTCCGGACCCGCTGCCAAGGTCGAGCACCCGTTCACCGGGTTGGATGGCTGCGAGGTCGAAGTGGTGGCCGACGCCAGCGAACGATTCGACGGCTGCCTGCGGGACGGGGTCGAGGTTCTCGGGGGCGTACCCGAGTCGCTCTGCGAGCGGTCGCCCCATCTCGAAGTGAAAGTCTTCGTCGGGCGATTGGGCGACGTCTTCGTACACCGCTTTGACTTTGGCCTCGAGTTCGGTCGTATCGAGTTGATCGATATAACTCATTTTTGTCTTCTCGTGAGTTGTGTTCAGTGCCGACTCGCGAGGACCATATCCGTCTCGAGTGGCACCGTGTTTCTGATTGAATCGATCAGCGGTGAGGTTGCTTCGACCCGTTCGCGGAGGTCGGCCAGTTCCTCGTCCGACGCCTTCGCGTCGACGTACGCGGTGCAGGTGATGCCCTCGTAGCCGGGCCGGACATCTTCCTCGATGCCGAGGAAGCCTCTGAGGTCGACGTCGCCTTCCATCTCGAATCGGAGTTCCTCGAGTTCGATGCCCATCGCGGCGGCATTGGCGGCGTAGCCAACACTGAGGCAGGAGCCAAGCGCTGCCAGCAGTAACTCGACAGCATTTGGTGCGGTCCGTTCGCCCAGAATTTCCTCGGGTTCGTCGCCTTCGATGTGGAACTCCCGCGTCGAAATCCGTTCGCCCGCCTGATCGAACTCGTCGATGGTAGTCACACACCGGAGTGCGTCCTCCCACTCGGTTTCGGCACGGAACGTGAATTCGCCAGCGGCCGGTTCGGCACTGATCGCGTCGATCGTTTCACCTAAGGCCTCGACGTCGACATTGTTCGTTGCGCTCATCGATCTTCACCTCGAGCGTGTCCACTGTTGTGTTGCATGTGGTATGACACCTTGCAACAGGAGATACACGATACAACCAGTTGTAGGCATCTCGTGGGAGTCTTGCACGGGATGAAACCGTTGCAGGGTGTGCAATCAGCGCCGAACTGCGGATATCCCGAATAATGGCGGATACGTCTCTCGAGACACGACAGACGCTACCAGTGGGGGTTATATGGATACACGCTCACCAGGGAGGTGGCGGCGACCACGTCGGGACCTCGCCAGCTGCAGCCTCGAGCGGACGCAACTCTCCATCTTCGAACGTCACTGGCTGTGCACTGTTCCGAACGGATTCGTAGGTCGCTTCGGCCCACTGGTAGACGGCAGAGTCGTCAGTGTCGAGCAGCGTCCGGACGGTTCCAGTATCGGGCACGTAAAAACAGAGTGCGACTCGTTGGTCGAACAGACTCAGGCCACACTGTGGTAACTCCTCTTGTAGATAGACGATGAGATTCCCGCTCTCGAGTGTTCGCCGTGAAAGGACTGGATACGTCGACCGGATATAGCGGGCGACAGCCGGCTGGTCAATGATGGTGGTGTCCATGCCGTCGATGATCCGTCCACAGAGCTCCTCGATGCAGGGTTCGACGAGGCCGAGCTCGAAGCCGACGAACCGGAGCGTGGTCGACTCCTCGAGTAACGTGGCGAACCGGCTAATGGGTCGATACGGGTCGTCCACGGTGGCGCAGGTGATCGTTGCATCTACGACAGCCTCGAGTGAGATGGCGTCGTCCGGCAGACTCCGCCACTCGGATCGAAGTTTTTGCTCCGTCTCGAGTCGGCCCAGGGTTTCCCTGATGGTGTCTGCGACGAACGAGCCCAGCTCTGTGGCTTCGTAGTGATGGCCGATACGCTCGACCCAGTGTCGGTCCTCGAACGCACGTAACGTTCGACTGATGGTGGAGGCTGACGCACCCGTCTGGAGTTTGAGTGTCGACCGATCTCGAGGTTCTTCAGCGAGTGCTGTCAGTATCTCGACCCGGTGTGGCGACCGGGTCAGAAACTCGACTTCCTCGAGAACGTCGTTCATGTGGTTCGGTACCACGCACCACTGCATAAACCGTTCCCTTCGACTCGAAGGGACACCTTTTCAACAGCGCCAGCCAACGAGTGACCAGAGACGAAGCGATGCCCGAGACATCCGACCGAAAAGACGATCACATCCGTATCATCGAAGAAGAAGACGTCGAAACCTCGGGGACCGGGTTCGGCGATATCGACCTCGTGCACGAGGCGCTTCCGGAGATTCACCGGGACGAAATCGACACGAGTATCGAGTTCCTTGGTCACGAGCTGGCAGCCCCCATCGTCATCGAGAGCATGACGGGTGGGCACCCGAACACGACCAAAATCAACCGCTCGCTCGCCGGCGCAGCCCAGGACGTCGGCGTAGCCATGGGTGTCGGCAGCCAACGGGCGGGCCTCGAACTCGAGGACGATGGCGTGCTCGAGTCCTACACCGTTGTCCGCGAAGCAGCCCCGGACGCGTTCCTCTACGGTAACGTCGGGGCGGCTCAGTTGCTCGAGTACGACGTCGAGGCCGTCGAACGCGCCGTCGACATGATCGAGGCCGATGCGATGGCGATTCACCTCAACTTCCTGCAAGAAGCCGTCCAGCCGGAAGGCGACGTCGACGCTCGAGGCTGCCTCGAGGCGATCGAACGGGTCGCGAGTGCGCTCTCGGTACCGGTCATCGTCAAAGAGACTGGCAACGGAATCTCCCGGTCGACGGCCGAACGGCTGACCGACGCGGGTGTTGACGCCATCGATGTCGCCGGCAAGGGCGGAACCACGTGGTCGGGCATCGAGTCCTACCGCGCGGCTGCCGTCGGCGCGCGACGACAGGAACAGGTTGGCCAGCTGTTTCGTGCCTGGGGGGTCCCCACGGCCGTCAGCACGCTCGAGTCGAGTGCCGTCCACGAGACGGTGATCGCCAGCGGTGGCGTCCGTTCGGGGCTCGATATCGCGAAGGCGATTGCGCTGGGTGCGAGCGCTGGCGGCCTCGCAAAACCGTTCCTCTCACCTGCGGGACAGGGCCAAGAGGCGGTCGTCGACACCCTCGAAACGCTGTTGCTCGAGCTCAAAACGGCGATGTTCGTCACGGGATCGGCCACGGTCGAGGAGCTACAGGAGGCCGAGTACGTCGTGCTCGGGCGCACGCGTGAGTACCTCGAAGGGTAGTGCGAACGGTAGGTGTGATACATTCGAGGGGTAGTGTGCGGTCGTGTGATGCACTCGAGAGGTAGTGTGCTACTGTCGCTTATCGAGCCACTGGACCGCAAAACCGTAATCCCTGGGGTACGTAGCCACGGGCAATGTACCGGATCGCACTCGGAAACACGGTCTTCGAGGGAGCGAACAACGCCTACCTCCACGATGGTGAGTCGACGGTCTTACTCGACACCGGCGTCGCTGTCGGGGAGACGCGAAACGAACTCGAGGCCGGCCTCGAGTCACAGGGCGTGGAATTTGCCGATATCGACGCCATCGTCCTGACCCACTATCACGCCGACCACACCGGTCTGGCGGGCGAGATTCAGGCGGCGAGCGGTGCGACCGTCTACGCGCACGCGGCTGACGCACCGCTGATCGCCGGCGAGCAAGGGGCCTGGGACGAACTGGAGTCGATCCAGCGCCGCCTGTTCGACCAGTGGGGGATGCCACCGGAATCACAGGATGAACTCATCGCGTTCCTCGAGGCGGGCGAGGGCGCGGGTATCTATGGCGAATCGGTCGATGTGACGCCGATCGAAGACGGACAGACGCTCACGCTCGGGGACCTCACACTCGAGGTCGTGCACGCGCCCGGCCACACATCCGGCCTGTGTTGTTTCGTCCCGCTTGAGGGCGATGGCTCGCCTGGGGCGGATGGGGAGGGTGCGACGAGTGGCGAGAGTGTAACGAGCCACCAGGTATACACCGGGGATGCCCTCTTGCCGGAGTACACGCCCAACGTCGGCGGGGCTGACGTCCGACTCGACGGTGCGCTCGCGGCGTACGTCCGCACGCTCGAGTGGTTCATCGAACGCGATTTCGTCCGTGCGTGGCCCGGCCATCGAATGCCGATTGCGGAACCCGCAACGCGGGCTCGAGACCTCCTCCTTCATCATGAGCAACGGGCCTACCGGGTCGCAGACGCGCTGGCGAAACCCGAAACGCGCGTCGAAGAGGACCTGTACTCCGAGCACGGGCCGGCCGACGCCTGGACAGTCAGTTCCCGGCTGTTCGGCGAGCTCTCGAACATCCACATCATGCACGGTCCCGGGGAGGCGTACGCCCACCTCGAGCACCTCCGGGATGGCGGTGCAGTCCGGATGGACGACGGCGGGCGCTATTCGCTGATCGAAGCGGGACAAGAACAGTTAGCAGCGTGTACGGATGGGCGGTGGCCGCTGTCGGAGATACTGCGAACCTGACATCCCTTACTCCGGGATTGGGGTCACAGAGTATCGGTCAGTGGCGGGCCCCTTGCCGACTGCTTAGTGCGTTCCCAAACCTGAACCCGTGGGTGAAATCATGTGGTGCGGTTCGATTTCACTCACGGATAGACGTTTGGGAGGGTACGTAGAGACGACAACACCCCGGGAACGGTTAGTCTGGAGAGCGTTGGACTGTCGACGCCCACATCGCTGATTTGCAGTCGCCGATACAACCGACAGTCGACGGTAAGGGTTGTCACTCGAGGGTGTAGCGTCCGATAAAATGGGGGATCTACGCCTGCTTACAGGTCGCGAGGCTGGACCGTCTTCCGGTCGTTGGCCTCGGCGCGTCGGGCGGCGTCCTCGAGCAGTTCCGAAACTTCGTCGTCGAGTGCTTCGTAGAAGTCCGAAGCGACGTTTTTGTCATCGAGTGCTTCCTTTACGGCTGCTTTGACGATAAGATCTGCCATACAAGCTACTCGTTCCCGTTTCCATCTTATAAAGGTTCTGTTTATATCCCTCGAATTCGGCTCACAGAGGGCCGATACGGCGTGTTTACACGCCTTCCCCACCGGAAAGTATATGTCGAATGACCTGCCGAGCGTGAATATTCCGCTATATATGGCCGGATCACCGCTCGCGCGCGCTCTCGACCGGGTTCCCGGGATTCTCCGTTTCCGGGATCTTCATTTACATGGCACTCGGCGCTCGGGCCCGAACTAGTACCCTCCCAACCGTCGACCGATGCGTGAAACCGGACGCCTGTAATCGGTTTCACGCATCCGTTCAGGTCTGGGAAGCCACCAGGTGGATGCTCGAGTATCAGGCGAACTCGCCGGTAACCAACAGAATCCTATAGCCTCGAGCCCGACTCCTCTGGTATGCGCGAACTGCTCGAGGCCGTGGCGGCTGGAGAAATCTCACCCGCCGAGGCCGAGGGACGACTCAACGGCTACGTGACGGAGGAGGCCGGCCGATTCGACGCGGCCAGGCCAGCCCGACGCGGCATTCCCGAAGCTATTCTCGCCGAGGGAAAGTCGGTTTCGCAGGTACAGGACCTCGCTCTCACCTCACTCAAGACGACCGGTCGGGCACTACTGACGCGATTAAGCGACGAACAGGTATCGGCACTTGAGACACACCTCGACCGGGAAGCCCCGGACGCAACGGTCGATCGCCGTGGCTCGACGATGCTCGTCACCGCCGAGACGGACGACCGTTCGAGCGTTCCGGCGACGGTCTCTATCGTGACCGCTGGAACCGTCGATGGCCCGGTTGCTGACGAGGCGGAACTCGTCTGTGTCGACGGCGGCCTCGAGGTCGACCGACTGGAGGACGTTGGCGTTGCGGCACTGGATCGGCTGCTGGATCAGGTCGAGCGGTTGCGAGCGGCCGACGTCTGCATCGTCGTTGCTGGCCGCGAGGGTGCGCTGGCGACCGTCGTCGCGGGACTGGTGAACACCCCGGTGATCGGCGTGCCAGTCTCGAGCGGCTACGGCCACGGTGGCGATGGTGAGGCCGCACTTGCCGGAATGTTGCAGTCCTGTACGGTACTCTCGGTCGTCAACATCGATGCGGGATTCGTCGCTGGTGCGCAGGCAACGTTGATCGGCCGGGCAGTGGCCGATGTTGCAGATAGTTCAGCAAAGGCTTCTAATAGCGAAGAAAATCTTTCTTAGAGGTAAAAATTAACAGTGTTTGGCTAAGCCTATTTAACCATGTAGCGATTATCATATAGTGCCGGTCGATAGCCGGCGTTACCATGCCCACGTGTAACCATTGCGGCGCGCATGTGTCTGAACGCTTTGCACGCGTCTTTGCGGACGCGAACGGCGAGATTCACGCGTGCATCAGCTGCTCGGCCAACGCGGGAATCGCCGAAGTCGCCAGAGAGCGCGCCAGAGGCACCTGATAGGGACCGACACCGATCCCTACCCCGCTGTATCGCTTGCAAGGAAGAACTTGGCCCCGGTCAGGACGCTTTTCTATCCGTCGTCCGTACGCCGAGACGATGGCTGCCCACGTCGTCTACGTCCTCGAGTGTGCTGACGGCTCGCTGTATACTGGCTACACCACCGACCTCGAGCGACGGGTCGACGAACACAATCGCGGCGTCGGTGCGAAGTACACCCGCGGGCGAACGCCCGTCGAGGTCGTCTACAGCGAACGCTACGAGAGTAAATCCGCGGCGATGTCACGGGAGTACGCGATCAAGCAACTTACGCGCGCTCAGAAGGAACGGTTGGTCGGTCTCGAGGAGGCATAATCGTCTGTAGCGCACGCTAGCCGCGTCTCGAACTCGAGGGAACCTACTACCCACTCGATTACAGGGACGTTCACACCCTCGTGGTTGTTGGGCCCTGTTCTTTCAGCCTTGGGGGTGTATCAGGACTGATCGACATGCCTCGTGACCTCGCAACCGCAGATTCAGTCCATCTCGACCGCCGAAAGGCCCTTCACGGACTCGCTTTTCTCCTTGCATCGACCCTCTGGCCGGGGTCGGTCACCGCACAGGACGACACTGCGGAGGACGAAACCCAGGATGAGCCCGACGAGGAACCGGACGAGGACGAGGAGGACGATACCGTCCAGCCCGCTGACTCCGTCATCGTCGAACTGGTCGACTTCGCCTACGAGCCGAGTACCGCGAGCGACCTCGAGATCCCACCAGGAACGCGGGTCGAGTTCGTCTGGATAACCGATAACCACAATATCGTGGTCGACGACCAGCCCGAAGACGCGGACTGGGATGGCTACGAACCGATCGAAGACACCGGCTTCGAGTACGAGTATACGTTCGAGGTCGAGGGGACCTACGACTTTCACTGCGCTCCGCATATCGGACTGGGCATGATCGGGACGATCGTGGTCGACCCAGAGGCATCGCCCGACGACGATGCCGTAATTCCGGAGGTCGTCCCGTTTTCGGCGTGGACGCTAGCGATTGCGACCGTCGTCTCGCTGGTCGCCGTGTTGGCACTCACGTACATGTTCATGCGATTTGGCGGGGCAACAGGAGAGTGATGTGCTTGACGTGCGACCGTATTGCTGGGCACGGACTCGAACTGGGCACGGACTCGAACTGGGCACGGACTCGAACTGGGCACGGACTCGAACTGGGCACGGACTCGAACTGGGCACGGACTCGAGCGTGTGTTCGCTACGGTTCGGTGACTCGAGCCGATCAGAAACCGCATGCGGAGCCCAGAGCCCAAACAGGGATCACCGCTTTCATGAGCCGAAAAGGCCGTATCAGTCGTCCGTGGTCGAAATCTCTGGGGGCTGCTGGGCCTCGATAAACGCATACTCGACGAGCTGCCGACCCAGTTTCTCGACTCTGTCTTCGAGACTCGAGTCGATGAACGCGCGCTCGTCGATGGCAGCGGGGTCGTACTCGAACTTGCCGGAGGCGTTTCGAATCCCGACCTGGTGGGGCAACACCCAGGCGTGGACACCCCGCATCGTGCTTCGCAGGTGCTCGAGGGTTGGCCCGTAGGAGCCACCGCCAGCAGTCGCCAGCAGGCCGACGGTGGTGTTCTCGAACTCGTCCCAGCCGCAGTAATCGTGGAAGTTCTTGAACGCACCCGAGAACGTCCCGTGGTAGACCGGGGTGCCGATGGCGATTGCGTCGGCCTCACGGGCGAGTTTCATCACTGCAGCGCCGTCGCCTTGATCGTCAATATCGGGGTTGTACACCGGAAGATCGTACGCGCCCAGATCGAGTAACGTCGTCTCGGCTCCGGTAGCTTCGGCTGCCTCGAGGACGTATTTCAGGGCTGTGCGCGTGTAACTCTCCGCCCGGAGGCTCGAGGAGACAGCGAGGACCTGTGGGGACCGGCTCATACAGGAGACATGGCCGAGTCGAATAAAACAATCTCGACTTCCGAATTGTCGGCGGCTGTCGTACAGCGGCCCGTCGCTATCACGGCCCCGCCGCGTTCGTGTCGATCACCAGCGGTTTTTTCGGGACCGGCCTCGAGGGACGCGTATGGAGCAGATCGCGTTCGGAACTGACGGCTGGCGAGCGCCTCTCGATACGTTCACGCCGGATCGCGTTCGGATGGTCGCCCAGGGTATCGCATCGACGCTTCGAGCGGAGGGACACGACCAACCGGTCGTCGTCGGCTACGACGCTCGAGAGGGGTCTCGAGGGTTTGCCGAGGAGGTATCGCGGGTCCTCTGTGCGAACGGGTTCGACGTCCTGCTCAGCGAGCGTGACCGACCGACGCCGCTGTATGCGTACACGGTCGTCGACCGCGAGTGTGCCGGGGCGGTCGTGATCACGGCCTCGCACAACCCGCCATCGGACAACGGCATTAAGTTCATTCCGAGCGACGGCGCACCGGCGCTGCCGCCGGTGATGGACGCGATTTCGGATTCGCTGGCCGAACCAACACCGCTCCCCGCAGACGAACACGGATCCGTCCGGGGGTTCGACCCGCTCGAAGATCACGCCACCCACTGTCTCGAACTCACGGAATCGGTCCTCGAGGACGCTTCCGGAACCGATGGCACGGACGTTCACACACACCTCGAGGGTCTTACCGTCGCCTACGACGCGATGCACGGCAGCGGTCGAGGAACCACGGATGCGCTCCTCGAACGGGCCGGTGCCGGGGTCGAACGCCTGCGGTGTACGCGCGACTCCGAGTTCGGTGGCGGCGCGCCAGAACCGGCGGCGGAGACGCTCGAGGAACTAGCCGACGTCGTCACCTCCGGGGCGGCCGATCTGGGCGTCGCGAACGATGGTGACGCCGACCGAATTGCTGTCGTCACGCCGGAACGGGGATATCTCGACGAGAACCTACTCTTTGCAGCGCTTTTCGACTGGCTGCTCGAGTCCCGATCCGGCCCGGCAATTCGAACGGTATCGACCACTTCGCTGCTCGACCGCATCGGCGAGGCACACGGCGAGTTGGTCTACGAAGTGCCCGTTGGCTTCAAGTGGGTTGCCCAGGGAATGGCTGAGCACGACGCCCTCGTTGGTGGCGAGGAATCAGGCGGGTTCAGCGTCCGCGGGCACGTCCGCGAGAAAGACGGGGTGCTCGTGGCGCTGCTCACTGCGTGTATGCACGCGGCCGAACCTATCGACGACCGCGTCGACCGCTTGCTCGAGATCCACGGCCACATCGTCCAGCGAAAGACGAGCGTCCCCTGCCCCGACGGGGAGAAAGCTTCCCGTCTGGAGGCGCTCGCTGACGACGTCCCCAACACCGTCGCGGGGGCGGCCGTCGAATCGGTGAACACGGCCGACGGCTACAAACTGGCCCTCGAGGACGGCTCGTGGCTGCTCGTTCGCCCCAGCGGGACCGAACCCGTGTTGCGCGTGTACGCCGAAGCCGAAACCCTCGACCGAGTGACGGAACTGCTCGAGGCGGGTGAACGACTGCTCGAGTCGGTGAGGGAATAGTGATTTCTGGAACTATCGAGACACGCGAGTGGAGAGGGTAGCGTTCGGGTCTCGGGACTTTCAGGAAGCGATTAAGGGGGACTATGGCTGTGACATAGCCCTGGTACTGACGGGTTGGGACTGGCGTAGTCGCGTGGCCGATGATGGACGGAAGGGGGCGAGGACGTGGTAACGAAAGCGTACGGATGGGTTCGAGGCCAATATTTTTAGCGCTGGTCGGTGCGGATGGCCTATGGGCGATAAAACGACCGCGAACGAGACCCTTTCGAGGGAGGAAACGGCTGACCGCCTGCAAGCACTGGCCAGCGAACTTCGGGGCGACGGCCCGGCGAACGTCACCGTCGGCAACAAAGTCGTCACGTTGACGCCCAGTGAGTCACCCGAGTACGAAATAACCGTCGAGGAACGGTCACCGATGCTCGGTCGGCGACGCGAGGAAGTTACTATCGAACTCGAGTGGGGTGTCGAGACGGATTCCTAGGGTCTGTCGTCGGGCCAGTAGTCGGCCGCGTACACCCATGCCAGAACGTTCACTCGATAGATCAGGCACTCATCCGACAGACCTGGCGCTTTCTCGATAGACCGACCGTTTACTCTCCTCGACCCAATCGCGTCCCGATTCGTTCGGGTAACTCGGCTCTGGAGACGGCGGTCTGGACGCGGTCGATGTCGTACTCGACACGGTGGGTCGCCACGTCTCGACGCTCGAGGTCGAGGATGGCGTAGGCGGCTCGCGGGTCGCCGTCGCGCGGTTGGCCGACGCTGCCGGGATTGACGACGACGCCATCCCCGTAGCGTTCGACGTGCTGGACGTGGGTGTGCCCAAGCACCAGCACGGATTCGTCCCCGAGGAGTCGCGGCGAGAAATCCTTCGGGTAGGTGTACCGATCGGGGTCCACTGGATGGCCATGGACGAGTTTGACCTGGCCGTCGAAACACGTCCGCTCGTCCGGCAGCGCAGCGAGCCACTCCCGCTGGGCGGCCTCGAGATGCTCGAGGGCGTATTCGACGCCGGCCTGGGCCATTCGGTTGAACCGGAAGCCGGTTTCGCGGACGACGGCCCGGTCGTGATTACCCATCACCGTCGGTACCTCGAGTTTCCGGAGTGTATCCACGCACTCACCCGGCCAGGGATTGTAGCCGACGACGTCGCCCGCACAGACGAGTGCGTCGACCGCTGGACAGTCCTCGAGGACAGCCTCGAGGGCGGGCAGGTTCCCGTGAACGTCCGAGATGAGTCCGACTTGCATGGCTCGAAATGACGGCTGCAAGATGTTTGTAACTGACGGCGTTGGTCAACAACCCCGACCTCAAGGGTCGGGGTATCCGCCTCGACCGCCGGTGAACTGGATCTGGCGGTGAGCGAAATCCCGCGAGGCGAAACCTGTGCCGGCTACTGATTTCCGTTGTCGATAGCCGTCTCGAAACCGTCCTCGGTTCGGACGACGCCGGCGGCACAGACCGCGTGTTCGAACTCGCTCTCGAGCGCCTCGCTGGCGGCACCCTTGGCACTCGAGGCGCCGAAGTCGAACGCCTCCGGAGTGTCTTTCTCGTAGGTCGCAACGAGGGTTGGTTCGTCGACGGTCTCGACCAGCAGGGCGTCGCGGCGAACGGTGGCGATCAGGGCCTCGCCGTCGGCGTCGATGGTGGCGGCGATTCGGGGGGTGTCGTAATCGTCCTTCTCGAAATCGAGCGCGAGTAGAGCGGTCGCCAGGGCGTCTCGAGCCGGGTAGCCCATCTCGAGCTTTTCGGCGATGGGGTCGACGTGCGAGCCGTTACCGAAGGCGACGGTCTCGCCTGTCGGCGTGTCGACGACGCGCAGACAGTTGTAGGCGACGTAGGGGTTGTCCGTCTCGGGAGCGTCCTCGGTCGGGCCGACGGTGAGGGCGTCTTCACGGGCGGTAATCCGGCGGTTGGGGAACGATCTCGAGGAAACGTGGTAGGCACCGACGTCCGGGCCGACGACGACGAAGCGTCCGATGTACATACGCGTTCGTGCGTATCTCGAGGGAAAATAGGTGTCGATATATGCACGTCTGTCCCTTGCGGCGCTGGCTTCCGATGGAGCGGGGCCGAAGGCATCATGGGCTTTTATGGCTCCTCGTTGTCAGTACTCGCCATGAAAACGGTCAGGGTCGGCGATCCGGAATCGCTCGAGTTCGGGAACGGGAGCCGTCGCCATGCGCTTACAGCACTGCTCGAGGCGACGGACGTGGCGATTAACCGCTATCGAGTCGCTCCGGGCGACGGCCTCCCCAGCGGTCTCCACGCCCACATGGACCAGGAGGAAGTGTTCTACATCCTCGAGGGGACGGCAACGTTCGATACGATGGACCGGGTGGTTACCCTCGAGGAAGGCGAGGCCATCAGGTTCGGCCGCGGCGAGTTCCAGTCCGGAAAAAACGGAGGGGACCGTGACCTCGTCGTTCTGGCAATCGGGGCCCCGCGCGATACTGACGACGTTCGGATTCCAGTCGACTGTCCCGCCTGTGGGCACGGCAATCTCCAGTTACGAATCGGCGGGCAGGAGGTGGACTTTCGCTGTGTCGAGTGTGACAGCGAGTTCATCCCGGATGACTGTCCCCAGTGTGGACACGACGAGCTTCGGGTAACTCGCGGTGGGGACGGAGCGAGCGTCGTCAGGTGCCAGCGCTGTGAGAGCGAATTCGAACGACCGCCGATTCGGAACAAATAGCGGCGAACGGGTAGCTATGGCGGGGACTGGCCAACGAGCACGAGCGTTTCCCTCTCCGGCGGAGCAGTGGTCCGAACCCGACAATCATAAATACACCCCGACCAAACTCATGGTGCGCGCAGACCCATGGGGTAGCGGCCAATCCTGAAGCCTTCTGGGGGCTTCGACCCAGGTTCGAATCCTGGTGGGTCTACTTTCTCCCATTTCAACTCGAACGAGTCTATACCTCTGTCCCCTGATCTCCAGTGGAAATGAAGGGGTATGGTGGGAGACCCAACCGCTTCTCACAGCACTTGCCACACCAGAAACTTTAGACGCTCGAGGCCCGTGCCAGTGGTATGAAACGGCGCGAACTGGTGGCTGTGGCTGGGTCGCTGTCACTCGGAGGTCTCGCCGGGTGTCTGGGTGGATTCGACGACGAGTCCTCGAACGACTGGCCCTCGAGCTACGACACGGCGAACTACGAGGACGTGACCGTCCCGCTGGTTCCCCTCGAGGACGCGTTCGAGTGGTACGAAGCCGGTGACACCCGGTACGTGGACACTCGGGGACCCGGCCAGTACGCGAGTGCCCACATTGCCGGGGCGGTATTGAGCTCGGCCCCCGACGGCGAGGAAGACGACCCGACCGAAGACTGGGGACTCGACACCCGAATCGTCACCTACTGTGATTGCCCACACTCGCTGGCGACGATGCGAGCGAGTCGCCTCCGACAGGCAGGCTTCGAGAGCGTCTATGCCCTCGATGACGGGTTTCCGGCGTGGCGGGACGCCGGCCATCCCGTCGAGACGGACGAGGGTGCGGATTCGGTGGCCACCTACGAAATCGTCGGCCGCTCGAGCCCCGACCACGCCGAGGAGTATGTCTGGCTGTCGACGGTCGACGGTGCCCAGCGCGAGATCACCCAGGTGCAAGCCGACGGCTCCTATGAACTCACCGTCCGATTTTCGGGAGTCGACCGCGACACCGTGCTAGCTCTCGAGGCACCGGAGTACGAACTCGAAGCCACGCTCGAAGAACTGACGGCTGGCGTGGTCACTGCGTGATCGAAGAACTGACGGCTGGCGTGGTCACTGTCTGCTACTGGTTGTCGTGACTACCTGACATCGCCTGTCACCAGCGTTTCGTATCACTTCTCGTTCTAATCGGCGAGCCCCTTAGGGTGCTCGAGCCCCTCTTTTCTGATACCCAACGCAGCCCATTCGACCACGACTATGCACACCATCGCCTCCCCGAAAACCTCGCTTTCGCTGCCTGCTGGCCCCTCGCTCCCGGACCGGTCCCGGCGCGCTCGAGTCGAACCCATGTCCGTCCTCGCACTCGGCGGCGGTCTCTACGAAGTCGAAACCGGCGACGAGACGACATATCTGGTCGACCTTGAGGCCGGCCGCTGTACGTGTCCGGATCACGCGTACCGAAACGCACGTTGTAAACACGTTCGACGGGTTGCCATCGAGATTACCGAGGGTCGAACCCCGCCACCGGGGCAGGTTTCAGTCCCCTGTTTCGACTGTGGGGAGCCGGCTTTTATCGACGAAACTCGAGCGCCGACCGAGGAACCAGCGTACTGTCCGGGCCACCGGCTTCGACCGGGTGATCGGGTTCGCGACCGAGAAACCGACGATGAACTCGTCGTCGTCGGGCAGTCGCGGCGGCCAGCCAATGAAGTCGTGATCGACGCGGCTGATACGACGGTTGCTGCCTATCCGACGAACCGGCGCTACAGTCCAACCGTTCCCGTCGTGGGAGCGATCTATCCCCACGCTACAATCGATGCCACGGGACCGACTCCCGAGTCGCTGCGAGTGTACGTCTTCCCGCGGACCCGCCTCGAGAAACTTCGAAATCCGCTGGGGGAGTATTCGCTCGAGCTTTGAATTCTGACAGCTGATTTTGTAACGGTCACAACCAGTCGAACGTCCGACCGTGTGAATTACCGGATCTACGCGGACCAAGACTGAACTGGGATGCTTCCACGTCTGGGACAGCGATCACCGGCGCCGAGCCACAACGAACACCGAAGCGAGCGCGAGGAGTGCGACCACCGCGCCAAATCCTGGCAATCCATCGTCACCGTCGTCGGCGTCTGCAACGTCGTCGGTGTCGTCGGCGTCTGCCACGTCATCGGAGTCGTCGGCGTCTGCCACGTCATCGGAGTCGTCGGCGTCTGCCACGTCATCGGACGAGTCCGGATCGTCCGTAGTGTCTTCGACAACCGCGGTTCCCGCGTCGACCCCGTCGACGGCGAGTGCGTACTCACCTGTCGTTTCGAAGGTGTAGCTGATCGTGACCTCGGTTTCAGCACCCGGTTCGACCGAAACGGACTCCGTCGCCACGACCGCGTCGTCGACCTCGATCTCGACGGAGTAGTTCCCGGTTGCGCCCCCGTCGTTCTGGACCGTCGCCTCGAATGTCACGGCCTCGCCGACCGAAAGCGTCGTTTCGGATGCCGAATGGTCGACGACGGTGATGTCGGGCTGGTGTCCGGCGAGTGCGAACGCCGAGAAGTGCGGTGTTTGTGAGCTGTAGTACGCGCCGGATTGCGGGTCGTTCACGTCCGTTTCCTCCCAGGAGCTACCAGGGAACAGATCCGACGGTTCTTCCGCTTCGTCCCAGGAGCTACCTGGGAACAGCTCGTTCAACTCCTCCGAATCCCAAGAGCTGCCGGGGAACAGATCCGACGGTTCTTCCGCTTCGTCCCAAGAGCTACCAGGGAACAGATCCGACGGTTCTTCCGCTTCGTCCCAGGAGCTACCAGGGAACAGGTCGTTCAGCTCTTCCGAATCCCAGGAGCTACCGGGGAACAGGTCCGATGGCTCCTCAGCGTCGTCCCAGGTACTGCCTGGGAACAGTTCGTTCAGCTCTTCCGAATCCCAGGAGCTACCGGGGAACAAGTCTGATGGCTCCTCAGCATCCTCCCAGGAGCTACCAGGGAACAGATCCGACGGTTCTTCCGCTTTGTCCCAGGAGCTACCTGGGAACAGCTCGTTCAACTCCTCCGAATCCCAGGAGCTACCAGGGAACAGATCCGACGGTTCTTCCGCTTCATCCCAGGAGCTACCAGGGAACAGGTCCGCCGGCTCCTCCGCTTCGTCCCAGGTACTGCCTGGGAACAGCTCGTTCAGCTCCTCCGAATCCTGGGAGCTATCAGGGAACAGGTCCGATGGCTCCTCAGCGTCCTCCCAGGTGCTGCCCGGGAACAGATCCGACGGTTCTTCCGCGTCCTCCCAGGTGCTGCCCGGGAACAGTTCGTTCAGTTCCTCCGAATCCCAGGAGCTACCGGGGAACAGGTCCGATGGCTCCTCAGCATCCTCCCAGGAGCTACCAGGGAATAGGTCCGACGGCCCGTCCGCTTCGTCCCAGGTACTGCCTGGGAACAGTTCGTTTAGCTCCTCCGAATCCCAGGAGCTACCGGGGAACAGGTCTGATGGCTCCTCAGCATCTTCCCAGGTGCTGCCGGGGAACAGATCCGACGGTTCTTCCGCGTCCTCCCAGGAGCTACCGGGGAACAGCTCGTTCAGCTCCTCCGAATCCCAGGAGCTACCGGGGAACAGGTCCGCCGGTTCTTCCGCTTCGTCCCAAGAGCTACCAGGGAACAGGTCCGACGGTTCGTCCGCATCCTCCCAGGTGCTGCCCGGGAACAGGTCCGACGGTTCGTCCGCGTCCTCCCAGGTGCTACCCGGGAACAAGTCCGACGGCTCCTCAGCATCCTCCCAGGAGCTACCTGGGAATAGGTCCGACGGCTCGTCCGCTTCTTCCCAGGTACTGCCTGGGAACAGCTCGTTCAGTTCCTCCGAATCCCAGGAGCTACCCGGGAACAGGTCCGACGAGTCCGTGTCGCGTTCGGTCCACTCGCCGTCTACCAGATGGTACAGCGTTACGTCTCCTGCATCGAGATCATGGGTGGCCAGTTCGTCACCCGAAACGTAGAACTCGAGCGTTGCGGTGTCGATCTCGTCAGCCTCGAGGCTGGTGTCGATCTCGAGGGTGAGCAGTTCCGCCGGCGCGTTCGGCAACTCGTCGGCGTCCGCGGGGACCCCGTCGGTCGTCCGGATCGTCACGTCGAAGTCGCCGTCTTCGGCCGTCGTGATGGTCATCGCCGAGAGCGGCGCCTCGTCCCCGAGTTCGTCACCGATCGGAATCGAGGTCGGCTGGTTCGCCACCGCACCGGTGACCGTTGCCGTCATTCCGTCGTCGCTCATCTCGACGGACACCTCCGTCTCTGGAGCAGGGTCCGGTGATGGTGACGGAGAGGGCGACGGCGTCGACGGCGGTTCACTGACGGATACGGTTCCCGCTTCGACCCCGTCGACGGTCACGTCGTAGTCGCCAGCATCGGCGAACGCGTGGGTGAACTCGATCACCTCAGTCTCGCCGGCGTCGACTGAGACCGTCTGGTTCGCCACGACCGTCCCGTCGATCTCGAGGGAGACGACGTGCTCGCCGTCGTCAGTTCCCGTGTTCTCGAGGAGTGCCGAGACGGTAACCCCATCACCAGTCAAAACGTCCTCCTCGCTCACGGAGACATCCGACAGCTCGAAGATCGTTTCCGGTTCTGTGACTGTCACGGTTCCCGCCTCGACGCCGTCTACGGTCACGTCGTAGTCGCCAGCCGTGTCGAACGCGTGCCTGAACGCGACCGAATGGGTCTCGCCAGGGCCGACCGACACCGTCTCGTTCGCCACGACCGTCCCGTCGATCTCGAGGGCGGCGGTGTACTCACCGGTCGCGTCCCCGTCGTTCTCGACGTCGGCGGTGATCCTCACCTCGTCTCCTTCGAAGACGTCGGTCTCGCTCAGCGAGGCGCCTACGACGGAGAGGTCCGCTTCGGGCTCGTCGTCTACCGGATCATCGTCTGGTTCCGACGTGAGCCACGGGTCGAACAGCACGTTCTCGCCCACTTCGTCGCCGGATCCGTCGGCGGTGGTTCCGGTGACGGGGTCCTCAACGTCCCCGCTCGGGCCGCTCTCATCGCTCCACCAGTTCATCGTCGCGTTCAGGTAGTGCTCCGGGTCCTCGACGTCATACTCCGCCGCCAGCCCGCTCGTCGACTCGAACGAGTTGTCCACGATCGAGACCTCGTCCGCCTCTGCGTTGACGGCTACCCCGCCGTCATTACTCACGAAGTCGTTGCCTCGAACCTCGATGGCCACACCGACTAGATCGCTGTACCACCGCTGCTCGCTGAGTTCGATCGCCTGCTGATTCGACTCGAACACGTTGTCGGCGATCACGCTGCTAGAGGACAGTTCGCCGTTGAGGCCCGTGCCGGACCAGCTGTCGTGGCCCGAGATCGTACTGTTCCGGACTTCGAACCCGGACGTCCAGTCGAGGTCGATACCGGTGCCGTCGTTGTTCGTGATCTCGGTATCCTCGACGACGAGGCCCGCTGAGTCGTGGTCCTCGATGCCGACGCCGTTTGCGTCGACGACGGTCTCGCGGATCGTGACGTCCTCTGCGTCGTCGAGGCTGATCCCCGCGTCCCCGTTTCGCTCGATGTCGTTCCCGGTGAGCGTGACGCCCTCGGTGCCGTCGAGCATCACCCCAGCACCGCCGTTGTTGCTGATGGTGTTGTCCGTGAGCGTGCCGATGCCACCCTCGCGGGTACCGTCGTCGGTGACACCATCCCCGGTGTTGTACCTGATCACGTTCCCGGTGACGATCATATTCGCCGGGCCGGAGATACCAGCCCCACTGGTATCCAGGCCAATCTCGTTCGATTCGATCTCGTTGTCGAGAATCTCGGCGCCGATCGAACTCGAGACGTCGAGGCCAGTGGCGTCGTTGTTCGTCAGGGCGTTCCCGGAGACGACGGCGCCGTCGGAGGCCGACACGCGGAGCGCGGCCCACGTCGACACGATGTCCGAGGTGACACCAGTCACGCTGTTGTTCGCCACCGTGGCGTTCACCGCGTTGTCGACGCGGATCCCGTACCGGTCGAGGTCGGAGACGTCGTTGCCGGAGACGACCGCCTCCGGACCGTCGGCGACGGTCACTCCCTGGACGGCCCCGTCGACCGTGGTGTTCGTCACCACCGCTGCGTCCGTCCCGTCTACGTAGATCGCGTTCTCGCCGGCGTCGAGGACCTCGCCGTCGCGGATTTCGATCTCAGCGGCCGCCTCGACGAGGATGCCGAAGCCCTCCTCGGCGGCTCGATCGCCGACCGACGTGATCGAGGCACCGTCGATCACGGTACCGGTCGAGTGCCGGAGGACGATGCCGGCGTCGGTTCCGCTGACCGACACGCCGTCGATCGTTGACTCGTCGAGATATTCTGCACGCAAGCCTTCCTTGGCCTCGCCGGTAATCGAAACGTCCTCGACTATCGCGTCGTCGCTCGCGGCGACCAGCACACCGAACGGAGCGGGCGCGGTGTCGTACTCGCCGCCCTCGATGGTCATGCTATCAGCGTCCACCGCAATCACCTGACTCGCGTCGGCGGGGACGGTCGGATCGATTTCTCCGCGCACGTAGTAAAGCGGCGAGCCGTCCTGGAACTCGTTGTCCGCCATCTCGTGTCGAAAGTCATCCGTCTCCTCGGCGGCGATGTCGAGGCCCGTTTCGACGGTGTTCTCCTCGACGACTACCTCGGTCGAACGGTCGAGGAACACGTCGAGGGCGTGCCCGGAAAGGGAGTTGTTCCGGACCACGACGTCCGGCGTCACCTCGACGACGATGCCGGTGTCGGTGTTGTCGGAGACGACGTTATCCTCGACTGTGACGGCCTCCGAGGAACCACGCCAGTCGTCACCGATCTGGATCGCCGCGACACCGCTGGTGCTGTCGTGCCCGTTGCCGACGATCGTGTTCCCTCGGATTGTTGACCCAGCTGCGTCATCGAATAGGCGGAATCCTTCCAGCCCGTTATTCGCGACGTAGTTACCCTCGTACGTCACGTTGACGCCGTGGGTGTCCTTGATCCCCTCCTCCGCGTTGTTCGTGATATCGTTCTCGAGGAGGTGCGGTCCGACCTCGCTACTTGGACTGCCCAGGTCGTCGTACCGGACGCCGGCCCGGGCGTTGTCGCTGACGTCATTGTGCCTGATCGTGACTCCGGAGACACCGTCGTTGTCCTGGATCTCGATCCCGTCGCCACCGTCGACGAAGGAGTTATTCGCGACGACCGTTCCCTCGTTCGTCCCAAAGACGTCGAGTCCAGCGCCGGCGCTTCCGGTGACGTTGTTGTGGTGGATCGTCGAGCCGTCGGTGCGAGTGAGTTCGATTCCGTAGGCGTTTCCGGCGAACTCGTTGTCGATCACCTCCGAATCGTCGGCCCCGAGCCTGAGGCCCATTCCCGAGTCCGAGACCGAGTTGTTTTCGACGAGTGCGTCGTCGGAACCACCGGTGACGATGAATCCGGGGTTCGTGACGTTCGTTACGGTGTTGTCGACGATCTCCGCGCCGATCGACTGTCGGTAGAACTGGATCCCGCTCGCGTAGTTGTCGACCGTGTTGTTCCGCACGGTCGCGTACCGCGACCCTTCGTCCGTCGTGATGTCCCCGTGGGTACCCTCGCCGATCGTCATCGCCGTTCCACTATCGACGCCCTCGAACGTATTGTTCTGGATCAGTGGGCGATCCGAGTAGTAGCTGGTCTCGATTCCCGTTCCGCCGCCGACGAACCGGTTGTCCGCAATTGTCGCGTGGTCGGCGGTCTCGAGGACCACCCCTGCAGCCGAGCTACTCTGACCGATGTTGGTGATCTCGTTGTCCCGTATCTCCGTATAGTCACCCGACGACCCGATCCCGTGGATGTTCACGTCATCGATCGAGTTGTCCCGAACAGTCCCCAGGTTCGAATCGGTCAAATAAATCCCGTGAGACGTTCCCTCGACGTGGTTCCCCTCGATGGTCGCCTCGTGGGAGTGTGAGAGGTGGATCGCGCGGTCTTGGACCACGTCCTCGCTCGTCCCGATGACGTCCGTGACGCTCGACTGCCGAGTTACGTGGAATCGGATACCTCGATACCACTCCTCGACGGTCACATTCGTGACCGTCACGTCCGTAAGCTCGGACCCCTCATCGAATCCGGCGTCGGGAGAGAGGTTTCCTGCGTAAATACCGTAGAATTCGTCGTCCTCGTTCTGGACCTCGGTACCGTCGACGGTGTAGCCCCCACCGTTTAGCGTTACCCCGCTCGCGTTGATCGCGATACAGGCGTTGAACGAGTGCTCTTCGGAATCGAGTGCGAGGTCGTCCGCTTCACTTGGCGAGAGATTATCGGCGAGGACGTACGCACCCGGCTGTGAAATCTCCTGACAGGTCGTCACCTCGGTTGGCCCCTCGTCAGCAGCCTCGACGAGACCGACCGTTGCGATTGCAACGGTTGAGAGAGCTAGTATCACAAGAAGGCTGAATAGGAACCATTTAGCGAGCCGGATAGGATCGGGTAGCGGTCCACTCGTTCGAAGGTATGTAGCGCCGTCACGAGATAAACGATGACCGCCTCGACCGGTTCCGGATACAATACGAAGACAATCTTGTTTTCCAACCATTTTCACCCCCTTTCGACGCAAGGGACATCATCTCACGGCTTGAGACGCCATCTCACCACCTGAGAGAAACGGTTTTGAGCCGCTTCGTCTGTCGATATTCGACGTGATCCAACGCTCGACAATTATTTTTATACATACATTATCGAAACAACATCATATCCGAAAAGGTCAAACAACTGGACTCACATTACACGCTAGAGATGGGGAAACGGAGCCATGCGGAGGACACAAAGACGCTGATCAAGCGCCTGGATCTACTCGACCGCCTCTGTCAGTCCTCCGGGCACGTCCGGGATCTGGTAGACGATACTGGTCAATCCCGTGCAACAATCAACCGAGCGATCAACGAACTCGAGGCGATTGACCTCGTCGAACGCGGGGCTGGGGGCGTCGAGGTCACAAATACTGGAATTCTCGTCCGCGACCAGCTGAACGCCTTTCTCACGGATTTTGGCGGCATTCGTGCAGCTGAGGAGGTTCTCACACCACTCGCCGACGCGAGTGCCGTTGATGCTGAAGTCGTGGCTCGCAGCGACGTGATTTCCGCGACGGATCCAGTTCCTTACCGGCCGCTAGAGCAACGTCTCGACGCCCTCGATTCGGCCGAGAAGTACAGCGCGCTGATTCCCACGCTGGATGATCCTCGTCACGTGAGAGTCCTCTACGAGCATATCGTCATCGACGGTCAGGCGGCCGAACTCGTTGTGTCGCCCAGTGTGTTCGAGACGCTTTGCCAGGAGTTCCCGCGTCGAATGGCTGCGATGGCGAAAACTGACCGGTTCTCCATCAGCGTCGGATCCGTACCGGAGTACGGACTTGAATTATTTAACGGGGATGACACCGAGTCTGGGCAGACTGTCGGGACCACCGTCCACATCGTCGTCTACACTGAGCGAAGTGCAGTCAACGGAATTCTTGTCAACGAAGAAGTACGCGGCGTCGAGTGGGCCGAAAGACGGTTCGAGGAGATACGGGACGAGGCGACGGACCGAACCCACACCGTACTCGACACCGCTAGCGACGGACGTCGAGCGTACGGAGGTGCGGCCGCGTTAGAGACGATCGCTCAATCGCTCCCGGTCTCGTTGGAAGGACAGGGTTTCGTCCGGGTCGACGGCTCGTACTTTCGTCACGAACCCGTGGCCGACCCGACAACCGCCTGGCGCGCCGGCCTCTCGCTCGCCGAGGTCCACACTGGCTACGCGATCAGACGGGAGATACCGGATGTCGAAAGTGAGGGAAACCCCGACTCACCGAAAAGCGATAAAAAGTCCGAAAGCGCAAAGCGAGAGTTGACAGCGGCACTCACGGACGACCTGATCAGTGGGAAAAACCGAATCGTCCTCGGCGCACCCGGGTCGGGGAAGAGTACGATCTGTAAACGGATCGCTTGTGAATGGTACGATGCCGATCATGGACCTGTATACTACCGCGAAAACGATCGTGGCCGACCGTTTTCGTCAGTAGACGACCTGATCGAGACCGCCACCGCGGCAGACGGTCATGCACTGATCGTCGTGGAAGATGCGGTACGACCGAACACCAACGCGATCTTCGACGCAATCCGGGGACTCGATACTGGCGACGAAGTAAGCGTTTTGCTCGATGCCCGCGAGCAGGAGTGGCGGGGATACACGGAAACGTCACAGACGGTGAACGACCTCGAGGTCGTCCACGTGCCACCGCTGACTGAGACAGATTTTGAGCGACTCGTCGAGCACTTCGAGCGGACAATCGGACGCCCGGTCGATATTCAGACCGAAGCGTTGTGGTCGTCGGTCAGCAAAGAGGGCAACGCCACCGATGGCCAACAGCCCCACCGGATGTTGCGTGTAATGCATCGACTTGCGACCTACGCTGACCCGCTGGCCGACGCGTCGACCGCGCTCGAGGACGCCGTCGCGGACGTCTACGACACCCTCGCAGACAACGAACTGTCCCTGTCAGTTGCCGTACTCGCGAACGCGCTCAACGCTGCTGGAATTGGCGCTAATCGAGGGTTGTTTTATGCCATTTCTCGTACGGATGCGTTCGATGCGGACGAGCTCGACTCCGACCGCGATCGGTTCGACGCCATCGACGACGCTGTGGGCCGCTTAGAAGACCACGTCATTTTCAAGCAAGGGGACGGGCGGTACCGAACAGTCCATGAAGAGTGGTCAACGGCGTTCCTCATACACCTCATCGAGGCCGAAGGAAAGACGGAGGCAGCTCGGCGGTTCACAAGTGTGGTGAGTGCATTGTTGGGTCTCGCTGACGATCCCGCTCAGTGTGAACGCATCGAACGTCATTTAAACGAGCGATGGGCGCTCGCCGACGTCCGCGATACACCGGGCCAGTGGGCGAACGAAACCGCCGAAGCGGTGTACGTTCTCGGGCAAGATCGATCGCAACTGGTTCCGTTATTCGTCGACGACTCGGGTGACGGTATCGAACTCCCGGTGGCGTGCTCGGACGATGTGCGAGATAGTCGGCCGATCTGGCTCGGTGAACTGTTTCTTGCCGGCGGGTACTACGATCGCGCCGAAGGAACATACGAAGGCGTACCGGAAAGGCCGGTCGATATCGGTGCAGAGCGACTTCTCGGTCTGGCCCGTGTGGCAAGCAACAGGGGGGAATACGACGTTGCGGTCGCTCACTGTAGAGACTGTCTCTCGCTAGTAGAAGGTGAGGAACTTCTCTCTGCACGGTCGCGCCTCCGCCTCGGGGCGGCGCTCACCGAACTCGGCGAGTACGCCGACGCCGAAAGCAACTATGAATCGGCTGTGAACGTCTTCCGCGCTACCCAACGACAAGCATGGGAAGCAAAAGCGCTAGCTGGAATCGGAAGTATTGCGATGAAACGCGGTGCGTTCGACCGCGCCCTCGAGTATTACGAATCGAGCCTGGAACTCAGAAAAACGATCGGGGACCGTCGCGGCGAGGCAGAAGCGGCCAATTACATCGGCAACGTTGCCTGGAAGCAAGGCCGATTCGACGTGGCGTCCAGGTCGTTCGAGCGAAGTCTCGAACTGAGACAGGAGCTTGGCGACCGCAAGGGTGTAGCAGCAGTTCGTAATAATCTCGGGGCGATCGAAGGACAACGGGGGAACTACCACCGGGCCTTCGACTTCTACGAACAGAGTCTCGAACTCAGACGAGAACTTGGCGACCGTCCGGGCGTGGGGAAGTGTCTCAACAATCTCGGTCACCTCGAGAGCCAGCGAACGAACTTCGACCGAGCCACCGAGTACTACGAGCGCTGCCTCGAGTTGCGGCGGGAACTGGACGACCGTACTCGGCTGGCTTCGACGCTCAATAATCTTGGAACCGTCGAGGGGCGGCGGGGCAACTACACCCGGTCGTTAAAATTACACGAACGAGGACTCGAACTGAAAGAGGAACTCGGCGACCGCTTTGGCCAGGCAAAATCGCTCCACAATCTCGGCCAGATCGAAAACCGTCGCGGTAATTTCGATCAGGCGTCCACCTTCTACGAGCGGAGTCTTGATATCACCGAAGAACTCGAGGTCCGTGCCGTAATGGCCCCGACACTCAACAATCTCGGAATGGTCGCAATACAACGTGGAGAGTACGAACGAGGCCGAAATCACTGCAAGCGTGCCCTCGAAATCGCTGATGAAATCGGCGAATCAGAACAGATTGCGGCGAGCTACCTCTGTCTGGGCGAGAGTGCACGACGAATGGAGTCGTACGAACGGGCCAACGAGTGTTTCGAAACGGCGTTCGAAATCGTCGAGACCGAACCGGGTTTAATCCAACTGCGTGTTCGCCTCGCTCGTGCACGACTTAGACTCACCCTCGGCGATGTCGATGCTGCCCGGCCAATAGCGAAAGCAGTCCTCGAGGAAGCCGAGGAAATGAATTTACAATACTGGATCGCACGAAGCCAACGCCTTTTGGGCCAACTCGAGTTCGAAGCCGGCGCTGTCGATCCCGCTCGCGAACACTTACGAGCTGCTCTCGACGTGTTCGAGTCGATTGGGGCCGTACACGACAGTATGGCAACGCTCGAGGTACTCGTCGAAACAAGTACTGAGGGACCTGACGCGGTAGAAGAGTACCACGACCAGGCACAAAGACTGTTAGTAGATGCACCCAGTGAAGTAGTCGATCGACACGCTACATGGCTCCCAGACGGGCAATAACTTGACGTCTTACCCACCCTGGGGAATGGAGTTTTTTCCTTACCTTCTGTAACTTCCGCTATTATGGGATGGGCAGGCGCAAAACCTCGCCCTTCAGGGCAGTGAGGATATCAAAGTGGATGTCAAAGGTGAGCACATGAATCAGCGGAGTTGCAGCGCTTCAAGATGCGAAAATCGGAATGTCAGTCCCGACGAGGGAGTCGAACGTCTCGTAATCGGTGTCGCTTCACTTCGATAGCCGTCGATATCCTCTCCAAGAGCCACCCCCACGACCAAACGGTTTTGCCGCCATCGAACGTACGTGCTGTCGATGCGCATTCTGGTGGTCGGCGCGACGGGATTCGTCGGGACTCGGTTGGTGCACGCGCTCGTGGAGCGAGGTCACGAGGTTGTCGCCTTCTCCCGAAGCGCGAGTACCGCGTCGTTTCCGGACGGGGTCGAACCGTTCGACGGGAACCTCGACGACCCCGAAACGCTCACGGATCTGTGTACGGACGTCGATGTGGCCTACTACCTGATTCACTCGCTGACGGCGGCTGATTTCGCCGAGCGCGACCGGCGATACGCCACCCGATTTCGTGATATGGCCACCGAGGCGGGTGTCGACCGCGTGATCTACCTCAGCGGCATTAGCGGTGATGGACTCGACCTTTCGCCACACCTCGCATCCCGTCGGGAGGTCGAGGAGGTTCTAGCGACCGGAGCGTACGATCTGACGGTTCTTCGGGCGGCCGTCATTATCGGGGCCGAAAGTGCCAGTTTTCGGATCCTCAACGATTTGACCGAACGTCTACCGGTGATGCTGGTCCCACAGTGGGTTCGGACGCCATGTCAACCGATTGCAATTCGTGACACCATCACGTATCTGGTCGAACTCCTGGATGCTGCGGAAACGCGAGGGCAAACCTACGATATCGGTGGCCCGACCGTCTGGTCGTACGAATCACTGCTTCGACTGACAGCTAACCAAAAGGACAAACGAATTTATATCATCCCGGTTCCCGTGATGACACCGGAACTGTCCTCACATTGGCTCCGGCTGACGACTGAGGTGGAGTACGCGGTGGCTCGAGCACTCGCCGAGAGCATGCGAAATCCAGTGACCGTAAGCGAGGACGACGATTTACAACGCGTTATCTCAATCGAACAGACGCCCATCGAGTCGGCCGTGCGGACGGCACTCGAGGAGGCCTGAAGCGGGTTTTGTTGCCGTCATTTTTCACCATCTGCGTCGGTTTTCTCCGCTCGAACCGCCTCGAGGTATTCTCGGGCAGCCGGCTCGAGGGCGTAGGTGCCGTGAATGTCGGCGGGGGCTTCCCCGTGTACGACTCTGCCGAACGGGTCGCCGATTTTGGCGTACAGTTGCTCGAACGCGCTGGCGGCCGGTCGGCCGACGCCGCGGGCGGTTAGCGCCCGTTTGACGGCTGTTTCCCCCGCGTGCACGGCGTCGTCTTCGATGAGCAAGAACACGAACGGGCGGCCACCGAACTGGGCCTCGAGAAACGCCTGGATCGGTGCTGACTCCCAGGGGACGGCGACGAGGTCGTCCATTCCGTAGGTGAAGGCGTCGACCGCCGTGTGAAACACCTGTTTCCGGCCATCGTAGACGAGCACCGACGGGGGACTACTCACAACGGCTAGTATGTGGCCGACGGGCCTGATTCTTTCGAAGCCGGGTATCAAAACCAGGCTCGAAGAAACTCGAGGCAACAGACAACCTGTTGTTCACGCGCCATTTTATGCCACTTCGAACCCGACTAGTCGATCATGAACGATGGATTCGACTACGGCGACCTCGAGGGAGGCCGTCACATCAACTACTGGGCGTTCGACCGGACGCTCCAGCGAAACGTGCGGCGCATCTACGCCCCCGACGAATTTGCGTGGGCAGTCCCGATTCTCGAGGAGTTCGGCGACGTAATCGGTCATACGGTTGCCGACAACGCCGACGTCATCGACGACCACGGCCCGGAACTCGAGACCTACGACAAAGACGGCGAGGTCGTCAACCGCGTTCGGTATCCCGCCGAACAACTCGAGAACGAGCAACTGGTCTACGAGCTGGGTATCGTCGCGGATGCGTTCGAAGCGCCACCGGGTCGCGACCGGCCGATGCCGCTCAGTCACAATCTCGTGATGCAGTACCTGCTTTCGTACGCCGACGTGGGCTTTGACTGTCCTGTCGCGATGACGGCCGGGGCCGCACTCGTCCTCGAGAAGTTCGGCGACGATGACCTCGAGGCCTACTACGAGGGGCTCACCAGCCGCGAGTACGAAACCCTCATCGAGGGTGCGATGTTTCTCACCGAAAAACAAGGGGGAAGCGACGTCGGGGCAACCGAAACGACCGCCAGATGGGACGACGACGCCGGCTGTTACCGCCTCGAGGGCGAGAAGTGGTTCTGTTCGAACATCGACGCGCAGGGAACGCTCGCGCTGGCTCGAACACCCCACGCGCCCGAGGGCACGAAAGGGCTCTCGATGTTTCTGGTACCCCACGAACTCGAGGGCGAGGTGAACGACCAACTGTACCGACGGCTCAAAGACAAACTCGGGACGATTGCGGTGCCGACGGGCGAGGTCGAACTGCAGGGGGCGAAGGCGTTTCTCGTCGGGGAGGAGGAAGCCGGCTTCAAACAGATGGCCGAGATGCTCAACCTCGAGCGCCTGTCGAACGCGGCGGGGTCCTGTGGCCTCATCGGTCGAGCGCTCCTCGAGAGCAAGGTCAAAGCCGCGAACCGGGAGGCCTTTGGCGACACCATCGACCAGTACCCGCTCATGCGTCGGGACCTGGTTGACATGGCGGTCGACCACGAGGCTGCAACCGCCTTCACGATGGAGGCTGCCCGGCTGTTTTCGGTTCGCGAGCGGGCCGAACGCGTTGCCCGTGGGGACATTTCGCTCGAGGACGGAGCCGACGGGGACGCTCTCGAGGGCGGGACGGATAGGGCGACCCTCGAGGCCGAAGACGCGTACCGACTCATGCGATTGCTCATCCCTATCTCGAAGGCGCGGACGGGGCGAATGGCCGTCGACACCGCCTCCTACGCGATGGAGATTCAGGGCGGTAACGGCTACGTCAACGATTTCGTCACCAACCGATTGCTTCGGGACGCACAGGTGCTGCCGATCTGGGAAGGCACCGAGAATATCCTGTCGCTCGACGTCCTGCGCGCACTCGAGCGCGAGGCCGCCCACGAGCCGTTCATCGAGGCCGTCCAGACGCGACTCGAGTGCGTTTCCCATCCGCTCCTCGAGCCAGCCGTCGAAACCGTCGAAGCCGAGTTCCACGAGTTGACGGACGCGCTCGCGACGCTGGCCACCGAAGACACCGAGTACGCCCAGTTGCAGGCCAAGGAGTTGACCCACTACATCTTCGACGTGTTTACCGCCGCGGTGTTGCTCGAGGACGCCCAGCGGGCGCTCGAGGGTGATGACACTCACGAACCGAATGCACGACTCGCGCTCGTCGCCCGTCGGTTTATCGACCGACAGTTCGACGACCGCCCTGCTCGCGGGGTTACGAGTGGCGACCGATTTGCCATCGAGCATTTCGACCCGATCGTTCGCTACGCGCAGGTCGAGCCGTCTTCGCTCGAGTTCGAACCCGCCTCGTCGTAGGCGTACAGACGCTCGAGTTCGAACCCGCTTTGTCGTCGGCTTATCGACACTCGAGTTCGAACCCGCTTCGTCGTAGGATTATCGGCGCTCGAGTCGCATTTCCATCCCGTCTTCGGGATGGGCCGTCAGCGAACCGCGGAGGTCGATGGGGCCGTCGTCGACCCGGCGGAGCCGATACTGTTGTGCAACCGTGGCGGCGATGATCGGTGCCTCGAGCATCGTGAACCCCTTGCCGATGCAACTACGGGGGCCCGCACCGAACGGGAAGTACGCGTAGGTGGGATGGGTTGGATCAATCCAGCGATCCGGATCGAAGGTATCCGGGTTCTCGAAGTAGCGAGGGTCGCGGTGTGTCGCCCACTGTGAACACATGATGAGCGAGTCTGCGGGGACGTCGTACCCGCCCATGGTGACGTCTCTGTCGGCCTGTCTGAACATGACGTACACCGGCGGATACAGTCGCATCGACTCCTGTAAGACGTTTCGCAGGGTGGTGAGTCGTCTGGCGTCGGCAGCCGTTGGTTGCGTCCCCTCGAGGACGGTGTCGACTGCTTCGTGAACTCGCTGTTCGATATCCGGGTGTGCTGAAAGAAGGGCAAAGGTGTAGGTGAGCACGAGCGCTGTCGTGTCGTGGCCAGCGAGCAACATCGTCATGAGTTCGTCTCGGACCCCTCGTTGATCGATCCTGCCTTCGGCCTTCGCTTCCAGGAGCGACGCGAGCAGGTCATCGTCCTCGTCGTCGATTCCCGTTCGTTTCCGCATCTCGACGAGGTCATCGACGACCGCCTCGAGTTTCTCGACGGAACGTTCGAACGCCCGATTCTCCGGTGTCGGCACCCACTCGGGAATCACTGCACGAACCGGGTCCGGTTCGAAACGCCGACCGACCGGCTCGAGCAGGTGGGCGGTCTTTTTCGCCGTCGCCACCGGCAGGTCGACGCCGAACATCGCTTCGACGATGATCTCGAGGGTGGTTCGAGTCATCTCCCACTCGATGTTTTGCGTGGCCCCATCCTCCCAGCGGTCGACCATCGCCCGTGCTCGCTGTGCCATCATGGGTGCCATACTGGCGATTCTGCCGGGTGCAAACGCCGGTGTCGCCAGCTCTCGACGGTCCCGCCAGTGGTCACCTTCACTGGTAAGGAGTCCCTCGCCGAGCAGCTTTCCGAGCGCGTCAGTCTGGAAGTCGGGTTTCGAAAAGTGAGCCGCGTCACTGACGAGGACTCGTTCGATCAACGCCGGCGTCGTGACGAAATAGGTCCGATTCGGGCCGAGGTCGAAGGCTGCAATCTCGCCGTAGGCTTCACGAACCTCTCGGACGAACGCGAACGGATCTCGAGCATAGCGGGGGAGGACGCCGACCATCGGCGGGCCGTCCGGTCCGGGAACGACGTAGTTTCCCATACCCGTTGTTCGGCACGAAGGCAAAAGACGTTGGCCCGAACTGTGCATTCGGGGGCACGAGGGCGAACCGCTCGCTACTCGAGCATTTCGGCGGCTTCCTCGACGTCCATCACGCCCTGCTCGACGGCCTGGAGAATCCGGACGATTTCGGGGTCCGGGCCCGGGTCCTCGTCGCCGATCTCTTCGAGGGTGACCTTTTTTGAGATGCCGACGAACTCCTCGAAGTCGGTTCCCTCGGCGATTGCAGTTTCCTTTTTGACGCGATAGTTCCCGCCGTCGGTCACGTGGAGGTCGCCGGGATGGAAAAAGTACCAGTCCTCACGGTCGAATCGGACGCCAATGCGCGGTTTTGCGCCGAAGTTCTGGGCGAAGTAGATGAGCGCTTCGACCTCTTCGCCGGTGAGATAGATCGGGTTTCCGGCGCTCGATTTGGCTTCGATCGCGTAAAACGTCTCGCCGTCGCCGGCGAGCACGTCGGGGAGTTCGCGCTCGGTCGCAGACCCGCTCGCGGGGGCACGCATGACGGCAAATCCGGCCTCGTCGAGCGCGTTGACGAGTTCGCGCTCCCGACGGTCACCCTTCGCCTGAGACATACCCGACGTTCACGCCCGAGCGGTAATAAACGGGGCGACTGGCCCTTGCCGCACGATGTCTGGCCCTCGCCGACGCTCGCCCGCTTTCGGTCTCCCGCCGAAACACGTTTGCCCGTCCCGGCGAAGGCTCGAGCATGGACACGACGGTCGCAGAAATCGTGCTGTTCGATGGCTTCGACGAACTCGATGCAATCGGCCCATTCGAGGTCTTCAAAAACGGCGCTCGAGCGGGGGCCGACCTCGAAACCCGGTTGGTGACGCTCGAGCCGACCGAAACGGTGACGGCAAGTCACGGCCTGCGAGTCGAACCGGATGGCGTCCTCGGTGAACCGGACCTGCTGGTGGTTCCGGGGGGCGGGTGGACCAGCGAGGACGGTGGCGTTAGACGGGTCGTCAACGAGGGTCGACTGGCCGACGCCGTCGCTGCCCACCACGAACGCGGTGGGACGCTCGCGGCGGTCTGTACGGGTGCGATGGTGCTCGCCACCGCTGACGTGCTCGACGGACAGCCAGCGATCACCCATCAGGCCGCCCTCGAGGACCTGTCCGAATACGCAGAGGTGACCGACGCTCGTGTCGTCGACGACGGCGACGTCCTCACCGCCGGCGGGGTTACCTCGGGGATCGATCTGGCGCTGTGGTACCTCGAGCGAGCGTTCGGCGAGTCGGTGGCGACCGCGGTAGCGACGGAAATCGAGCACGAGCGACACGAGTCGATTGTTTCATAAGGACTGTTACAATTATCCATGCGATTGGGTGGCCGAATGTTTATACGGCTTGTCGAACTAATTTGGGATGGAATGGCCAGTTCGAGCCGTGATGGAGCAAGCCACGATGCGGAGATTCGTCTCTGGCGTGAGGATGATTGGTGGATAGCGACCGATGTCGAGACTGGTGTGACGACACAAGGGGCGTCTCGAGCGACTGCATTAGCGAACCTCGACGAAGCAGTGGCACTCCACAATGATGAAATTGGGCGGGAGCCAACTGAAGCGGAGCGTCGGGAACTCGGTATTGGTCCGTCCGAAACTGACGACGATGATCTGCCTGATGTCTTGAAGTAAGGATGGGAAGGCGAACGTTTTCTGGGAACGAAATCGTCCGTGTCCTGGTCAATTCTGGCGGTTTTGAATGGCGACGAACGGCCGGTGATCACGCTCAGTTGTACTATGAGCACCCGACGAACGAAGCTGACACGAGGCGAGTAACGGTTCCCTTGCACGACGAACTTCGAACGGGGACGCTTCGTAGCATTGCCAGGAGTGCGGGAGCGGACGATTTCGACGCCTTTTGTGAGTGGATCGACCGTAATTCCTGATATCCCTGCTGACTGTCCACTTCACTTTCAATCGGCACTCGAGGACGCCACCTCGACGGCCCGGCGATTCATCCCGGAGCCGGTTTCGTACCGGTAGTACGCCCCGAGTCCGAGGGCGACGGCGACGTTCGAGACCGTCACCGCCCAGAAGACGGCCTCGGGCCCCATGGTGAGGGCGTAGACGCCGACGGCGGCGATTGGGAGTCTGACGACCCAGTACTGACAGACCGTGGCGACGAAACTGGTCTGGGTCCGCCGAGCGCCGTTGAAACCGGCCATCAGCAGGTAGCTCGCGCCGATAGCCCAGTAGCCGTAGGCCAGAATCTCGAGGTAGGCGACTGTGTACTCGAGTTCGAGTGCAGTCACGTCGGGGACGAACAGTGTCGTCAGCGTTTCGGGGATGAGCCACTGTATCGCCCCGATGAGGGTGAGCGTGCCGGCGGCGATGGCAACCCCGACCCAGGTCGTTCGGGTCGCTCGACCGGGGTTTTCGGCACCGAGATTTTGCCCGATGACGCTCTGAGCGGCCTGCTGGAGTCCCTTTGCAGGAATGAACGCCACCGAGGCCACCCGGGCACCGATGGTGTAGGCGGCGACGGCCGCGGCCCCGCCGGCGACGGCCACGATACCGACGATGGCGACGCGAACGGACTGGCTCGCTACGAACTGGCCGGCGTTCGGCCAGCCGACGTCGACGATTTCGCTTGCGTCCTCCCGGCTCACCTCGAGGTGCTCGAGACCGAGGCGACAGTCCCCTCGTCCGCGAACGGCGAGCCCGACAGCGAGCAGGAAGCCGGCGGTGTAGCCCAAAATCGTCGCGTAGGCGGCACCCTCGACGCCCAGTGTGGGGAAGTGCCACCAGCCGAAGATGAGAAACGGGTCGAGCGCGATGTTCGTCAGCACCGTCGCGAGATTGATGTACAGCGCGCCACGGGCGTCCCCCCAGCCGACGAAGCCGGCCTCGAGGGAATCGCTCGCGGTCGCCAGCGGGAGGCCGATGGCGATGACGGCGAGATACGCCCCCGCCAACGTGGTCACCTGAGGGTCGGTCGCGAACAGCCCCATGACGTCTCGAGCGAACACGAAGGTGAGGAGGCCGAGTATCGTGCCGCCCAGGAGGCCGAGGCCGACGCCGGTGACGATAGTTCGACGGGCCCCATCGAGGTTCTCCGCACCGACGCGCTGGGAGACGAGTACCTGCGTCCCGACGGAGAGGCCGATTGCAACGGTGAACAGCAGACCGATAATCGGGAAGTTCAGGCCGACGGCTGCGACCTCGGTGCCGCCGAGGCGGCCGAGCCAGAAGACGTCGATCAACTGGTTGGCGACGTGGACGAGGTTCTGGGCGACCAGCGGCGCGGCGAGGACGAGCAAGGCCTTTGGAATCGACCCGGTCGTCATCTGCTCGCGAGAGACGTCAACCATTGTGAGTGAGTTACTCCCATAGCTATCAGGGGTCGTAATAATTGTTTGTGCCGGGAACCCGAGAGTAGGGTAATCACTGGAGTCAGTCGTCAACGGGCTGGTAGTCGGTCGTTTTTTCGTTCAAGGTGAGATCTCTCGAGGTTGCTATGGCTCGATGGCGACGGTGTACTCAAGGCTGCTCATTTCCACCTCGCTGTTCTCTTTCGATCGAGAATCCCTGACAACGGGTCCCGCCGAAACCACCACGATTTTTCACCTCACCGACCGAGGTTCTAGGTATGAGCCGCTCGCGCAAGCCTGACTGGTTGAAGATGCGGCCACCGTCGGGTCGGGAGTTTACGGGAATCAAGGAGACGCTTCGCGGCTACGACCTCAACACCGTCTGTGAGGAGGCTAACTGTCCGAATCTGGGCGAGTGCTGGAGCGGTCGTGGAGCCGACGGCGGTGGTACGGCCACGTTCATGTTGATGGGCCATCGCTGCTCGAGGGGCTGTAACTTCTGTGACGTCGAAACGGGAGGAATGGAGCCACTCGACCCCGACGAACCGGAAAACGTCGGTCGAGCCATCGCGGATATCGGTCTTGATTACGTGGTGTTGACGAGCGTCGACCGGGACGACCTTCCCGACCAGGGGGCAGGACACTTCGCCCAGACGATTCGGGAGATCAAGCGCCGTCATCCAGGGGTTCTCGTCGAGGTCTTGATCCCCGACTTCCAGGGTGAACCCGACCTCGTGCGCAAGATTATCGATGCGGGCCCGGACGTCATCGCCCACAATATCGAGACGGTCGAACGCCTCCAGTTCCCCGTCCGTGACCGTCGAGCGGGCTACGAACAGAGCCTGAGCGTACTCGAGCAGGTCGAGCGAGAGTCGGACATTTACACGAAATCGTCGATCATGCTGGGCCACGGCGAGTACGACCACGAAATCTACCAGACGCTGGCCGACCTCCGCGAGCGGGGCGTCGATATCGTCACGCTCGGCCAGTACCTCCAGCCATCGCTGAGCCACCTCGACGTGAAACGCTACGATCACCCCGACAAGTACGAGACCTGGCGTCGCGTGGCCGAGGAGGAACTCGAGTTCCTGTACTGTGCGAGCGGCCCGATGGTTCGTTCCTCCTACAAAGCCGGCGAACTGTTCGTCGATGCACTCCTTCGGGAGGGCAAGAGCCCGGAGGAAGCGCGGACTGCGGCTCGAGCGGGGTAGCGTTTCACCGCTCGAGCCGATGAGACGACCGATTCGGATACGATACTATATATGATGAATTGATTCACTCTATATCTCATAGCATATGCTATTGAAACAATAGCATGAGGATTAGGCTTGTTGTAATGGAGGTGCAGTAAACTCGTGGTCACTCGAGTGGTGTCGCCCGGTTTCCCGTTACTCGAGCGGTGTCGTCCGGTCTAACGTCACTGTCGCGACCGTCCCCTGCGGATGGTTCTCCTCGAGGGTGAGGTCACCGCCGATTTCGTCGAGGACGGTGGTAACCAGGTAGAGGCCGACGCCCATCCCGATTCGGTCCTCGGGCGAGCGGTCGGGGTCGGCGAGCGTGGCTCGCTGGGCGGCCGAGAAGCCGACACCTTCGTCCGCGATGGTCACGGAGACGGTGTCGGGGCGTTCTTCGAGGCCGACGGCAATCCGCGGGCGGTCCCGGTCGGTGTGGGTCGCGGCGTTCGTGAGTAGGTGGCGGAACACGGAGTCGAGCATCGGGGTCCCAGAGACGAGGACCGCCTCGTCGGTATCGAGGCCGTCGCGAGACAGCTCGAGTTCCCCGTCGAACTCGCGCTCGAGGTGCTCGAGTTCGCGTTCGAGGACGGACGTGACGTCACAGGGGGAACTGGCGATGCCGTCATCGTCAGCGATGACGTCCATGAGTTCCCCGGCGGTGTCGGTCAACTCGAGTCCGTGGTGGGCCGCCTGGAGAATAGCGTCGACGATGGTTTCCTCGTCACCCCCGAAGCGCCCTTTGAGCTGGTCGCTCCAGCCGACAATCATGTTTACGTCGGTTCGGATGTCGGTTCTGATGAGGCGGTTGAGCAACGCGAGCCGATCGTTTCGGTCCCGGAGCTGTCGGTGAGTTTCCGCCCGTTCGATGGCGTAGCGAACCGTGCGGTGGATCAACTCGCCCGTAATCGATCCTTTGACCAGGTAGTCCTGTGCGCCCCGTCGGATCGCCTCGACGCCGACGTTGCCGTCGTTCTGTCCGGTGAGGACGACGACCGGCGTGGCCGGTGCGGCCTCGACCATCGCTTCGACGGTCTCGAGGCCGGTGCTGTCGGGGAGCATTAGATCGAGCAGAATAACGTCCACACCGCCCGTGTGCGCCCCCTCGAGAGCCGTAGTCAGCCGGTCGACGTGGACGACTTCCTCGATATCGAGGAGTGGCTCGGTATCTTCCAATCCGACGTCTGCCTGGTACTCGTGGAGCAACCGCCTGACGTATCTGGCGTCGTCCGGGTTGTCTTCGACGAGCAAAAGCGACACACCGGCCGGGGTATCCATATCGGTATATTTTGGTAACTCACACTATGTGTTTCGGTTTCTTTCACTCGCGACGAGGTGACTGTTTCCGTCGCCTGAAAACGGCATTCATACGGTCTGCTGTAACTGTTTACCGGTGATTGCCGACCCGGTATGGGAAATCACCGGGAAGAGACGACAGTAAACCGTATCAGAGGAGAGGGACGAACTGGACCGTCCCACCGAATTCCGCTCGAGTTATAGCGATTTGTGGAAGCCTTGAGCCACTCGAATTGAGACGGTACCGCCCGAACCCCTCGATAGTTCCACGAATCACTATCAGTTGCTGACTGGACCGAACAGCTATAGGAGAGTCTTCCCAACGGGTGGTATGGCCCACGATGGTGTCGATCTTTCCACGTCGACACGGACGGCGCTCGATGCGCTGGCAGTTCTTTCGAACAAGTGGCATCCGGTGGTCCTCGCCGTCTTACACGACCGGGGACCGATGGGTTTTAACGAGCTGTTGAACTCGATTCCCGACATCTCCGGAAAGGTGTTGACCGACACGCTGGGGAAGCTACAGGACGCCGGCCTCGTCGAGCGAACCGTATTGAACGAGTCGCCGCTTCGTGTACGATACGAACTGACGACGGCGGGAACGGAGTTCGAGGCCGTCTTCGATGCGCTTTCGGGCTGGGGTGAGGCTCACCTCGAGACGGCTATTCCGAGCGTGCTGCTCGCCGATGGCGACCGGCGGATCACCGATATGTACCGCCAGTGGCTCGACGGCCAGTACACCGTCACCCGAGCCCACACTGGCGAGGAACTCGCCGAAACGCTCGAGGAAGAACGAATCGACGTCGTGGTGATCGATGCCGACCTGCCGGGACTTGCCAACGTTGCCCGCTCACAGCTTTCGGGGTCGACGTGGCGCACCATCCTCCTCGTCGAGAGCCGACCGGGATTCGACGTCCTCGAGATACCGTGTGATGACGTCCGTCGGAAACCGATCGTGCAGGAAACCGCGTCCAAAGCGATCGATCTCCAGCTCGAGCGACAGGGCGAGCCACCAGCCTATCGGGAACTGGCCGCACTGCAGTCGAAACGCTCGCTGTTCCAGTCGGTGTACGCGACGGAGCGCCTCGAGTCGAACGACCGGTATTCGGCGATGGTCACCCAGATCGAGACGCTCGAGGACCAACTCGAGACGCCGTCGGAGCTTCAGGATACCATAGAACGCTCGTAGCTGCTTGCCGGTGTCCGGGGGTGTGAAAACTTACTTTTGGGTAACCTATGCGAATACCTCAACCTTAGCGTGTATTCAAGACGGTGTGTACCGTCAGTAATGCATGCAGCGGCAAACGAACCGTCGCCAACTACTCGGTTTATGTGGTGTGGCGATGGGCAGTGTGGTGGCGGGCTGTTTAGGTGGTGGCGACGATACGGGGTCGAACGCTGACTCGAATGATGGCTCTGACGACAGTGGTGGTGTTGAGTCAGCGTCCAACACTGACGGCTCATCGGAGGCCGACGACACGGGGGCGGACGACAGTACCGAAACGATCGATCCGTCGGAACCGATATCCTACGCGTTCGAAGCTGAATCGACCCAGCAGAGCGACGACGGGATGAGCTACTCGTTCTCGATGCATGGCTTCGTGACCGAAACCGGTGACGCCTACTATGCCATTTCCGAGGGGAGTGGCGACTACTCGAGTGAGACCGAACTGTTCTATATCGGCGATACGACCTACGTTCGGAGCGATGGGCAGTGTTCGTCGGTCACCGGCCAGCAACGAACCCACTCGCCGTACGGGGCGTTTCAGTCCTACGACGAGTACCAGGCACGAATGGCCGGTTCCAACGCTGACGGCCGAACGACGATCAACGGCTACGACGCCTACGTCTACCGGTTCGATTACACGGAGGACATGGCCTGGAGTGACTTCGCCGAGGCGGATGACAACGTCGAACTCGAGACGACGGTGTACATCGCCGTCGACACCGGGTTTTTGCTCGGCTCCGATTACCGGGCCGCAGAGGAAGGGATGACGATCGAATCGACCTCGAGACTACACTCCTTCGGTGAGTCGTTCACGGTCGAACCGCCCGAAGATTGTTAGTCGCTGATCGGTCGCGGTCTATTCAGGATTCGGTGGTTGTCCGTGGATCGACCATTCCGGGAACGGGTTTCGGGCGTGGGTACTATACGGCGTTCGTGCGAGTCACTCGAGGAATCGATAGTAGCCAGTTCCTTTCTGCGGTGCGCTTTTCCGTCGGTCTGGGGACCGACACGAGACTGCCGCGTCGTTTCGACACGACCGTCCGTCCAGTAACCTTCACATAATTCGTGATGATTGCAACCCTTCTCGCACATCCTCGAGTTTATTCGACCGTTTGGTCACATTTTGACGAAATCATCCGTTCTCTTTGGTACTGCGTGGCAAGAATCATGCTGATAGTAACGTATTTACGAAACTCCTTTAACGTGAGCGATAGACCATTAGGATATGCCAAGGTGGGTATATCCGTGAGTACGCTACAACACGACCCCAGAGAGCGAGTACAGGTACTCGACGACGACGGTCGGGTCCTCGAGGGCGCGACGGTTCCGGACCTATCCGAAGCCGAGTTCGTCGAAATATACGAACAGATGAAACTCGCTCGCCACTTCGATCAGCGAGCGGTTAGCCTCCAGCGCCAGGGTCGGATGGGAACGTATCCGCCACTCTCGGGCCAGGAGGCAGCCCAGATCGGGAGCGCCCACGCACTCGCCGACGACGACTGGCTGTTCCCGAGTTACCGCGAACACGGGGCGGCACTCGTTCGCGGCCTCTCGCTTAAACGGACGCTACTGTACTGGATGGGCCACGAATCGGGCAACGCCATCCCCGAGGACGCGAACATCTTCACTGTGGCGGTGCCGATTGCGACCCAGGTCCCACACGCCACCGGCGCGGCGTGGGCGTCGAAACTCAAAGGCGAGAACAGGGCGTTCCTCTGTTATTTCGGTGACGGTGCGACCAGCGAGGGAGACTTCCACGAGGGACTCAACTTCGCCGGCGTCTTCGACGTCCCCGCGATTTTCTTCTGTAACAACAATCAGTGGGCGATTTCGGTGCCGCGAGAGCGCCAGACCGCGAGCGACACCATCGCCCAGAAGGCGACCGCCTACGGCTTCGAAGGCGTCCAGGTCGACGGGATGGACCCGCTGGCTGTGTATCAGGTCACTCGAGACGCACTCGAAAAGGCGAAAAATCCCGGCGAGGACGAACTACGACCGACGCTCATCGAGGCGGTCCAGTATCGTTTCGGTGCACACACGACCGCCGATGATCCCTCGGTGTACCGGGAGGACGACGAAGTCGAACGCTGGAAACAGAAGGACCCGATTCCGCGCATGGAGACGTTCCTGCGCAACAACGGTATGCTCGACGACGAGCGCGTCGATGCGATCGAAGATCGGATCTCCGAGCGGGTCGCAGACGCTATCGATGCCGCAGAACAGGTCACGCGACCGGATCCGGAGGAAATCTTCGCTCACGTCTACGACGGAATGCCCCGACGGCTCGAAGAGCAACTGGAGTGGTTCGAACGGATTCGTGAACAACACGGCGACGACGCACTACTGGAGGGCTAACTATGGCAGCAGAATCTGAAAATCTCACGCTCGTACAGGCAGTCCGTGACGGACTGCATCAGGAGATGGAACGCGACGAAGACGTCATCGTCATGGGCGAAGACGTCGGGAAAAACGGCGGTGTCTTCCGCGCCACGGAGGGACTCTACGAGGAGTTCGGCGAGGACCGCGTCATCGACACACCGCTGGCCGAATCGGGTATCGTCGGCACGGCCGTCGGAATGGCTGCCTACGGCCTTCGCCCGGTCCCGGAGATGCAGTTCCTGGGATTCATCTACCCTGCCTACGATCAGATTGTCTCACACGTCGCCCGCCTTCGGACGCGCTCGCGCGGCCGGTTTACCTGTCCGATGGTGATCCGTGCTCCCTACGGTGGCGGCATCCGCGCCCCCGAACACCACTCCGAATCGAGCGAGGCGATGTTCGTCCACCAACCCGGCCTCAACGTTGTCATCCCCTCGACGCCGTACGAAACCAAGGGGCTGCTCACCAGCGCGATTCGCAGTCCCGACCCGGTCATCTTCCTCGAGCCGAAACTCATCTATCGGGCGTTCCGCGAAGAAGTACCCAACGAACCCTACGAGATCCCGCTCGGCGAAGCGGCCGTCCGTCGCGAAGGATCCGACATCTCGGTCTATACCTACGGCGCGATGACCCGGCCCACGCTCGAGGCCGCGGAGAACCTCGAGGGCGAAATCGACGTCGAGGTCATCGACCTGCGAACCCTGTCGCCACTCGACATCGACACGATCGTCGAATCCTTCAAGAAGACCGGTCGCGGTGCGGTCGTCCACGAGGCGCCGAAGACAGGCGGGATGGGTGCAGAGATCGCCAGCACGATCCAGGAGGAGGCCCTGATGTACCAGGAAGCTCCGATCAACCGGATCAGTGGCTTCGATACGCCGTTCCCGTTGTACGCGCTCGAGGATTACTACCTGCCGGAGCCGGCTCGTATCGAGACGGGAATTCGCGAAACGATGGAGTTCTAACATGGTCGAGGAATTCAAACTACCCGACGTCGGTGAAGGAGTCGCCGAAGGTGAACTGGTCTCGTGGCTCGTCGAACCTGGCGACACCGTCACGGAAGACCAGCCAGTTGCCGAGGTCGAAACGGACAAGGCACTCGTCGAAGTGCCCTCGCCGTACAACGGGACGGTCAAAGAACTGCTCGCCGAAGAAGGCGAGATGGTGCCAGTCGGCGACGTCATCATCACGTTCAACGTCGACGGTGAGGCGGACGACGGGGCGACAGCGGCTTCGAGTGCGGCCGACGAAGCGAGCGACGCTGAAGCCGCCTCGAGCGCCGCCGAACCTGAGACGGCCGACCCCGAGGCGGTCGAGACGCCAGAAGGACGTGTCTTTGCGCCCCCACGCGTGCGCAGACTCGCACGCGAGAAAGGTGTCGACATTGCGACCGTCGAGGGAAGCGGCCCCGGCGGCCAAATCACCGAAGGCGACGTGACAGCGGCCGCAGACGCGAGCGAGGAGGCAACCGCGTCGACGACGGAGTCGGTCGAGACAGTCGAGACGGCTCCGGCCGAAGACGCTGGGGAAACGGTCTCGAGTCAGGCACCCACATCCGTCGAGTCCGCCGACCGTGATCGAACCCTCGCCGCCCCGGCCACTCGAAAGCTCGCCGAAGAACAGGGCGTCGACCTGAACGCCGTTCCCGCTACCGAAAAGCGAGAAGGCGAGGCGTTCGTGACGCCCGAGGCCGTGATGGAGTACGCGGAGGCCCAGAAACGCGCCCAGGAAGCCGACGCCGCGGCGCTCGCGAGCGGAGAAACTGGGCCCCGAGAAACGCGCGAACCGTTCAAGGGTGTCCGCCGAACGATTGCGAAGGCGATGGAGCGCTCGAAGTATACGGCGCCCCACGTCACCCACCACGACGAAGTGGACGTCACCCGGCTGGTGGAGACGCGCGAACGGCTCAAGCCGATGGCCGAAGAACAGGGTATCCGGCTGACGTACATGCCCTTCATCATGAAGGCCGTCGTCGCCGCGCTGAAGGAGTTCCCCGAGATGAACGCGATGATCGACGACGAGAACGAAGAGATCGTCCATCGCAACTACTACAATATCGGCGTCGCGGCCGCAACCGACGCCGGGCTCATGGTTCCCGTCGTCGAAGACGCCGATCACAAGGGCATGCTCCAGCTCTCCTCGGAAACGGACGAACTGGTGACGAAAGCTCGAGAGCGCACGATTTCGCCCGACGAACTGCGCGGCTCGACGTTCACGATTACGAACATCGGCGGTATTGGCGGCGAGTACGCTACGCCAATCCTCAACTACCCCGAGGCGGGAATCCTGGCCGTCGGCGAGATTAAACGCAAGCCTCGCGTCGTCACAGACGAGGACGGAAACGAGTCGATCGAACCCCGTTCGATCATGACGCTGTCGCTGTCGTTCGACCACCGCCTGATCGACGGCGCCGAGGGGGCACGGTTTACGAACAAGGTGATGGAGTACCTCGAAAACCCCGAACTGCTGTTACTGGAGTAAGACAACACAATGGTCGTTGGAGACATTTCAACCGGAACGGACGTGCTCGTGATCGGTGCCGGACCCGCAGGCTACGTGGCCGCGATCCGGGCCGGACAGCTCGATCTGGACGTAACGCTCGTCGAAAAGGAAGCCTACGGAGGCACCTGCCTCAACCACGGCTGTATCCCCTCGAAAGCCCTGCTCGCCGCGAGCGACGTCGCCCACCAGGCAGGCAACGCCGAGGAAATGGGTGTCTATGCCGACCCTGCCGTCGACCTCGAGGGAATGGTCGGCTGGAAAGACGACATCGTCTCCCAGCTTACCGGCGGTGTCGAAAAGCTGTGTAAGGCAAACGGCGTCAACCTCATCGAGGGAACCGCGACATTCGACGGCGAAAACACCGTCCGCGTCTCCCACGGCGGCGAAGGCCAGGGGAGCGAATCAATCGACTTCGAACACGCGATCATCGCAACGGGCTCTCGCCCCATCGAAATCCCGAACTTCGCCTACAGCGACGACCCCGTGCTCGACTCTCGTCAGGCACTCGCCCTCGATTCCGTTCCTGACTCGCTGGTCATCGTCGGCGCGGGCTACATCGGTATGGAACTCGCCACGGTATTCGCCAAACTCGGCACCGACGTACAGGTCATCGAAATGCTCGAGGACGCACTCCCCGGCTTCGACCGCGACCTCGCTCGTCCCGTCAAAAAGCGGGCGAAATCGCTGGGCATCGAGTTCCACTTTGGCTACGGGGCCTCGAACTGGGAACCCCACGGCGACGGCATTCGTGTCGAAGCCGAACCCGCTGGTGACGCGGCAGCAGACGGCGGGCAGGCCGTCGAGGAAGAAGCGCTCGAACTCGACGCCGAGAAGGTTCTGGTGGCCGTCGGTCGCGAACCCGTTTCTGACACACTCGATCTCGAGACAGCAGGTATCGAGACGGACGACCGGGGTTTCATCACAGCTGACGACCGGGCGCGAACGAACGTCGAACACATCTTCGCCGTCGGTGACGTTGCCGGCGAACCGATGCTCGCCCACGCGGGGAGCAACGAAGGCCAGGTCGCCGCCGAAGTGATCGCGGGTGAACCCGCCGCACTCGATTATCAGGCGATGCCCGCCGCGGTGTTCACTGACCCCGAGATCGGTACGGTCGGGATGACCGAAAGCGAGGCCGAAGACGCCGGCTTCGAGACGGTCGTCGGCAAGTTCCCCTTCCAGGCCAGCGGCCGCGCATTGACGACGGGGCACACCGATGGATTCGTCAAAATCGTCGCCGACGCGGAGGCCGGTTTCGTCCTCGGCGGCCACGTTGTCGGCCCCGAAGCCTCCGAACTGATCGCCGAACTCGGACTTGCCATCGAACTCGGTGCCACCCTCGAGGACGTTGCCTCGACGGTCCACACACACCCGACGCTCGCCGAATCCGTGATGGAAGCCGCCGAAAACGCGCTCGGACAGGCGATTCACACGTTGAACCGGTAGTCTCCGTTTTCGTCCGCAAAGGAATCCGTGGAGATCATGGGCCACTCGAGCGGTACCGTTTCTACTCGAGCAGCTCGATAATTTCACGAACCAGTATCAGTCTTCGACGACCTCGAGGGCCCCTTTCATCGCTCGATGGCGATGGGGCGTACAGTAGTACGTGTAGGTGCCCGGTTCGTCGAACGTAAACCCGAAGGTCGCGCCTTCCTCGTGTAACTCGCCGCTGTCGAACGCGCCGCCAGTGTCGACCACGTCGTGTCTGCCGCCGTCGCCGGTCCACTCCCAGGTGACCGTGGAACCGACCGTCACGCGGGCAGCACGGGGCGCATAGCCCATCCCCTCGAGACCCGTACCGACGTAGATGATCTTCTCGTCGTCGCTCGCTTCGGTCCAGTCGACGGTTCCAGGGTGGTCGATACCCTCGAGATGGCCGTCGAAATCTGGCTCGTCGTCGACGAACGTCTCGCCGTCGTAGTAGTCGTCCTCACCGTCACCGAACAGACAGCCAGCGAGGGCACTCACTGCCGCGATACTCCCTGCTGTGAGTAGTGTTCGCCTGGTCTGTCGCCCCGGCATCGAGGTCATACTAGATCGTTCGTCGGCGGCACAATAGGTCTCTCGTTCTCAGTGTTTCGGGAGCTTCAGTCAGGCCATCTCCAACATCAGGCCATCTCCAACATCTTCTTACGCGTGCACGCACGACCGTCCACATACGCGGGTACCACTCGATTCGACCAACCCTGCCAGGGAGGAATGACCGATCGACCTCCGCCCGCGGGACATTTTGCCCTCGAGCGACTGTTACAGAATACAAGGAGAAAGCCCACGACTTTAGTCGTGGGATGAATCCGACAACACCTGCACAATCCTCCGTTCGATAGCACGGCTGGATATTCCACGCAGCGTGAACCATGCATTCAAGTAGGTTTGCCTACATAGGTTACATATGGCGAAACAGGTCGTCACGCGCACCTACACTGCTTCCATTCGGAACCAGCAACAGGTGTCTGATGACCTCGATTCGCTCGGGTTCTCAGCCTCAAAACTCTGGAACGTCGGACGGTGGGTGTGCGACCGCGTATGGTCTGAGATAGGCCACATCCCCGGTCACAACGAACTCACCTCGTACTTGAAGTCGCACGAACGCTACGATGACCTGCATTCTCAGTCAAGTCAGCGAGTCCTTCAAGAACTCGCTGAAGCGTTCAATGGCTGGTACGGTAAACGACGCAACGGAGATGCGAACGCAAACCCACCAAAGTACCGCAAATACAACGACGAACATCCACGAAGCACGGTCACGTTCAAAGCCGCTGGATTCAAACTCGATACCCAGTACGACCGTGTTCGACTCTCGAAAGGGTCGAACCTCAAGGAGTATTGGTCGGACTTCATCCTCTGTGAATATCAGACCCGGCCAGACGTTAACCTCTCCACGGTGGAGAGCGTCCAACAAGTGCGTGCAGTCTGGACTGGTGACGAATGGGGGTTGCATTTCGTCTGCAAAGTCGAAATCGGAGTGGCAGAATCCCCCGGTGAGGCGACCGTGGGTGTTGACCTCGGCATCAACAACTTCGCCGCACTCGCCTACGAGGATGGTCACAGCGAACTCTACCCTCTGAACTGTCTGAAGCAGGATGACTACTACTTCAGCAAGCACATCGCTCGCTGTGACGATTCGGAGTCCAAACAGGCTACGCGGTTGAACCAGAAGAAATCGGCTCGGCGCACCCACTACTTCCACACGCTCTCAAAGCACATCATTGAACGATGCGTGGTCGAAGGTGTTGGAACGATTGTCGTTGGTAACCTCTCCGGTATCCGTGAGGACGAGGAGAACGGTGAGTCGAAGAACTGGGGCAAGCACGGGAACCTCGACCTGCATTCGTGGGCGTTCGACCGCTTCATCGACCTACTCGAATACAAGGCCGAGATGGAAGGTATCACGGTTGAGCAAGTGTCTGAGCGTGATACCTCAAAATCGTGTTCGTGTTGTGGTCGTAAACGCAAGGCGAACCGTGTTGAACGCGGGTTGTATGTGTGCGATGACTGCGGTACGGTGTCGAACGCGGACGTGAACGGCGCTGAGAACATTCGACAGAAAGTATCTCCGAGTCCTACCGAGGATAGGAGTAACGGCTGGTTGGCACAGCCATCAACGTACCTGTTCGATACAGAGAGCGGATGCTTCGCACCGCGAGAACAGGCTACGTCGTAACCCACAATATCCCAACGGCGGTCGGGAATCCCACGACTTCAGTCGTGTGGAGGATGTCAAATCGAGGATAGATTTATAAGTAATCTGACCTCGGGAAACACCCACATGTTTGGTGGAAAACCATGCCATGGTAGCGGGTTCCCACGGAGCAGTTGGTTCGACGGCCTTATATACTAACCCTCTCCTCGTATAGAATGCGAACGACGTGGCGCACGCCGCCACGTCCCCTCTGGCCGTTTCCCGGCACGGAGGTAGGCACTACATCCATACCTTACATCGGCGTCGGTCTGATCCGACGACCTTAAGTGTGTAAGTCAACTCGGATTGGATGCAAACGTGGTCGGCGTCGGCTGACCACACTGATCCGACGACCTTATATACACAGGTCGATTCGGGTTAGAACGCGAACGCCTTGCCGGATGCGACTTCCGGCGGGCAACGATCCGATGCCCTTAAGTGTGTAAGGCCACTCGGATTGGATGTACTCGAGGTCGGCTTCGCCGGCTTCGGTCCGATCCGACGCCCTTAAGTAAACGAGGGCATTTGGATGTAAACGCAAAGAACGCGTGATTGATGGGGCGTTCAACTCGCTCCATCGTCTTGGACTCGGTTCGAAGGGGTTAAGTACCCCGGAACACCTAAGATAGAGTCCGAAGGAAATGAGGATTTCACCCCTGCGGTCCGCCGTACAGATGAAATCTGATGTTAGCCTTGATAGTTCGGTGACGCTCGATCGGTCGACGATCGCGGTCACCGGACGGACCCATTTAGTGTGAGTGTGTACCTACATTCACCGCCAAATGCCCCAGCTTCGCTGGGGGATAGCATTCCGGTTGATCCTGCCGGAGGTCATTGCTATTGGAGTCCGATTTAGCCATGCTAGTCGTACGAATTTAGATTCGTGGCGAATAGCTCAGTAACACGTGGCCAAACTACCCTGTCGAGCGCGATAACCTCGGGAAACTGAGGCTAATAGCGCATACGGCTCGATGCCTGGAATTGGCTCGAGCTCGAAATGCTCAGGCGCGACAGGATGTGGCTGCGGCCGATTAGGTTGACGGTGGGGTAACGGCCCACCGTGCCAATAATCGGTACGGGTTGTGAGAGCAAGAGCCCGGAGACGGAATCTGAGACAAGATTCCGGGCCCTACGGGGCGCAGCAGGCGCGAAACCTTTACACTGCACGACAGTGCGATAGGGGGACTCCAAGTGCGAGGGCATATAGTCCTCGCTTTTGTACACCTTAAGGTGGTGTACGAATAAGTGCTGGGCAAGACCGGTGCCAGCCGCCGCGGTAATACCGGCAGCACGAGTGATGACCGCTATTATTGGGCCTAAAGCGTCCGTAGCCGGCCGTACAAGTCCGTCGGGAAATCTACTCGCTTAACGAGTAGACGTCCGGCGGAAACTGTTCGGCTAGGGACCGGAAGATCTGAGGGGTACGTCTGGGGTAGGAGTGAAATCCCGTAATCCTGGACGGACCACCGGTGGCGAAAGCGCCTCAGAAAGACGGATCCGACGGTGAGGGACGAAAGCTCGGGTCACGAACCGGATTAGATACCCGGGTAGTCCGAGCCGTAAACGATGTCTGCTAGGTGTGACGCTGGCTACGAGCCAGCGTTGTGCCGTAGGGAAGCCGTGAAGCAGACCGCCTGGGAAGTACGTCCGCAAGGATGAAACTTAAAGGAATTGGCGGGGGAGCACTACAACCGGAGGAGCCTGCGGTTTAATTGGACTCAACGCCGGACATCTCACCAGCACCGACAGTATGCTGTGAAGCTCAGTGTGATGAGCTTAGTGGAGCTACTGAGAGGAGGTGCATGGCCGCCGTCAGCTCGTACCGTGAGGCGTCCTGTTAAGTCAGGCAACGAGCGAGACCCGCATCCTTAATTGCCAGCAACACCCTTGTGGTGGTTGGGTACATTAGGGAGACTGCCAGTGCCAAACTGGAGGAAGGAACGGGCAACGGTAGGTCAGTATGCCCCGAATGTGCTGGGCTACACGCGGGCTACAATGGTCAAGACAGTGGGATGCTACGCCGAAAGGCGACGCTAATCTCCTAAACTTGATCGTAGTTCGGATTGAGGGTTGAAACTCACCCTCATGAAGCTGGATTCGGTAGTAATCGCGCCTCAGAAGGGCGCGGTGAATACGTCCCTGCTCCTTGCACACACCGCCCGTCAAAGCACCCGAGTGAGGTCCGGATGAGGCCGGCGCAACGCCGGTCGAATCTGGGCTTCGCAAGGGGGCTTAAGTCGTAACAAGGTAGCCGTAGGGGAATCTGCGGCTGGATCACCTCCACAGACCGGGACTGGGGCGACGCCCCAGCCCACATGCGTCCGTTCGCGACCGCCCGCTCAACCGAGCGAGCACCTTAGAACTATCAAGGCTAACGTTGTGCCCCCGAGAGGGGGTGGGCCCATAGCTCAGTGGTAGAGTGCCTCCTTTGCAAGGAGGATGCCCAGGGTTCGAATCCCTGTGGGTCCATCTCTCGGGTGACGATCGATACACTCCTCGTGAGTGTTTCTCATCTGATCCCGGATTAACCAATGCACCTCCCCGCGTAAGCGCGGTAGGGAAGGGTGAATGCATGCCAGCCGTCTACTGGCGTGCAGATGACACCGTA
>JAOPJZ010000025.1 GCA_025517525.1 Natronosalvus hydrolyticus | reverse complement strand
TACGGTGTCATCTGCACGCCAGTAGACGGCTGGCATGCATTCACCCTTCCCTACCTCGCTTACGCGGGGAGGTGCATTGGTTTTCTTCTGGATTAGATCCTTTCCCGGTCACACACTTAAGGGCACGGATTCGAATCGCCACCGAGAGAGGAACACATGACTCACATTATCACGATAGTTTCCAACCGTGACAAAAACATGACGGCTCGGTGTCGACACAGTCACGAACAGTGGCTTCATCCGAGTAACCAAAAACCGGCCTGTAATCGCCCTATTGACCGATCACAGGACGCTCGAGTATTACAATCTGTGATGCTTCGTTATCGGTGATCGCTACCTCGTTCGAGTGATTATCGATGAAACGGTACAACGATCTGTATCAGGCTTAAACTATTATTGGCGAATCGGAAAGACAGGAAACGGCGGATAGTCAAGTCGGATACGAAAACCGGGGTTACTCGGTAGACGTTTCCGAGCGGTTGCCAGCGTCTTCGTCAGCTGTTTCGCCGTCTGGTTGGCCACGGACGACGGCACCCTGGTCTGCCCCCGCCGTTCCATCGGTTTTCGGGCCGCGAATCAGGGCCTCAAAGTCGTCGACATCGTCGTACTGGTCGGCGTAAATAAGGGCTGTGCGACCGAGCCGAGTAATTTCGTACAGGCCGGACCGTTCTGCCGGGCCGATCTTCTTCACGAGTCCGTAATCTTCGAGTACGGGCAGTCTGGTGTTGATATTCTTCCGGCTTTTTCCCGTATATGGTGCCAGGTTAGTTGCTACGTTTCGTCCGGTATCCTCGAGTGCCTCGAGAATAAGGAAGTCAGTGGGTTGTCGCAGTTTCACAGATACTCACGCTCAGTTGGGGCTGACGGTGGCCGTAATATGCTGGAGGAAATTGTGTTTGTTGGTTTGGCCGCCATCTCTTCTCTCGTGTACCAAGCCGGACCGTAAAATAGTGACGGAACAACCGGGCATCTCCGGGACGATTGTCAACAATACATCACATTTCTAATGAATCTATGTCGAACATACATATCGAAGAAATATACCATAGGGGGTAAGGAATCACTGGTCGATGTTGTCTGGAATGTGCCACCTGTCAGATGAATGGTTTTTCGGGCGGCGACCCGACTGGAGTGGATTCTGTGCAAGATATTCTAACTGCTCGCCCATCCACGCCTCGAGGCGGTGGGCAGTTACCACCTGGCGCATCGCCCGCATGCGCGACCGGACTTCCGAGGTCGACATAGTCAGTGCGTCGTGGATCCGATCGGCAAACTGTGGTGTGTCGGTTGGATCAACCAACAACGCGTGGGGACCGAGCACCTCAGCAGCGCCGACATCGGTACCGAGTACCAACACGCCGTCGTCATCAACCGACGACGCAACGAACTCCTGGGCGACCAGGTTCATCCCGTCACAGAGTGAACTGACGATTGCCAGGTCGGCACGTCGGTACAGGGCAACGAGGTCCTCAACCGGCAGGATATCCTCGGTGTATACAACCGGCTGCCAGGTGTCGGTGCCGAACCGGGCTTGTAGTCGCTCGACTCGCCGACGAACGCGGTCACCTAGTCGGTCGTAGGCGGGAATGCCAGTTCTGCTCGGCGTTGCCTTCTGGACGAACGTAAACGAGCCCCGCCAGTCCGGATGGTTCTCGAAGAACTGCTCGAGCGCCTCGAGGCGTTCGGGAATTCCTTTCGTATAATCGAGACGGTCGACACCGATGCCAATATGGCAGGTGGGGTCAATACCATATCGCTCACACAACGATTCCCAACGCGCCCTGTTACCGGCTCGAGCGCGACGCTCGTAGTTCGCGGTGTCGACACCCATCGGTGACGCAACGAGTTTCGTGGCCGTGCCGTCGTGTCGAATCGCCCGCTCGCTGCGGTCGATTTGGGCCGACGGAACGAACCGGTCAACGCACTCGAGAAACCGGGTTGCATACGACTCGAGATGAAAACCGAGTACGTCGGCACCGAGTAACCCAACAAGCAGTTCACGCCCGAACGGACAGGATTCGTATACATCGGGTGTCGGCCACGGAATGTGCCAGAAGACGCCGAGGGTAGTCCCGGGCGGCAGTTCGTCGACGAGGTACGATGGGACCAGGCCGAGGTGGTAGTCCTGTATCCAGATACCCGCGTTCGGTGTTGCGTGGGTACGAATAGCAGCCGCAAACTGCCGGTTGACGCGACGATACCAGGCCAGATCGGTCGGTCGAAACGATACGAGGTCCGGGCGATCGTGACACAGTGGCCAGAGAACGCGATTGCTCAGCCCGGCATAATACCCATCGACGGCTTCGTCAGAGAGCCAGAGGCGACGGAGCGTGTACTGATCGTCGGCATCCGGTGGCACCGCGACACAGTCATCCTCGTCAGTGACGACTCGATCAGCGTTTCCGTCACCCCAGGCAATCCAGGTGCCGCCAGTCGCTCGCATCACTGGGTCAAGGCCGGCAGTGAGTCCGCCAGTTGGCTCGTCAACGCTGATTGACAGTGCAGATGGGTTACCCTCCTTCAGCGACTCAAATTTCGACTCCGACATCGTGTCATCCGCCCACTGGTGGCGGTAAGGCTGTCGATTCGAGGCGACGATCAGCGTGTCCAGCAAGACGTCGGTTGCCCCACCATCCGCCCGTAGCTTCGCCCTCGAACGCTCGAAACCCTGTCCGTTTGTTGATCGCCATGCCTGTCTCAGCGCCTCGCGCCGCTCGTTCGATTCCATCAGTGGCTATCCCCTCACCCCCCGCACGTGTTCGTACGCGCCCTGCACATACAGGCCCCTGATAACGATGTCAACAGATTTCAGGCTATTTGCTCGTGGCTACGTTTCCGAATCTGACGGACGAACGTCCTCGGTCACCCGTTTGTCCCCCTTGCGGACGGTCGCGCCAACGACGAGGGCCGCCCCAATGATCACGAGGTTTTTGACGATGTACTGGCCTTCGACCGTTAGCGCGTACGGAAACGTCTCGAAGACGACCGATGGCAACAACACGATGGGCAGGAAGGTCCCCGGCATCTGGAGGAACAGCAGCAAAATACCGAGCCTGATCAACGGCCGGTAAAGCAGACAGATGCCGATTAGGACCTCCCAGACGCCCAGAATCGGTACGAACAGTTCCGGCGGGACGACGTACACCGTCGCCGCCACCAGGTCGGCGGCCGGGCTCCCACCGATGACTTTCAGGCCGCCGAACCAGATGAATACGACACCCAGTGCGACGCGCAAGACGGGGACAGCGAGCCGGTCCATGTGCGAGATAATCGTCCGGTCGGCCGAATCGAGCCACGCTCGAGCCGCCTCGAGTTGGTCTGCAGGCGGGTTGTCACCGTCGGCGGTGTCAGTCGGTGGCGTCATCCCGTCACCTTTCGCCGCCCGGAAATAAAAACCTCGAGTAGACCTCTTGATTGGTTGTTCTGTTCGATGGAGCGAAATCCCGGTTTAGTGGCTCAGCGGGACGATGTCCCTGTGTGCCCGATAGCCCGGTCGAGATGTGGACTGCTGGCCGCCGACAATTTGCAGGATCGAACGCAGGCAGGCACGTTGAAGGTGCGTGGTTCGAATGTCCATTTATGGAACACCCGTTTACGAATCGAATCGCGGCCTGCCAGAAGCGACTCGAGACAGCCGATGCTGCCGTCGTGATACTCTCACCGGGCCCGAATCTGACCTATCTCGCAGGGATCGAAGAATCACCCTCGGAGCGCCACTTCCTGTACATCGTGCCAGCCGATGGGACACCGCAGATGGTCGCCCCGACAATGTACGAAGCCGAACTCGAGGAAGCCCCAATCGGTGACTTTCGGTGCTGGGGAGACGGTGACGACCCCGTCGCAATTCTCGATACGGTCCTCGCGGAGTATGGTGTCACGGACGTGACCGATGACAGCACCATCTTGCTCGACGACCGTATGTGGACAGTCTTTGCCCAGGACGTTCGACGGATTCGCCCCGACGCGACGTATGGGTTAGCGAGTTCTGTCGTGGGGCCGCTGCGAATCACGAAAGATTCGGTGGAACGAGACGCACTCCGCAAGGCTGGCGAGTTGGCCGATCGGGTTTCGATGCGGTTGCGCGAGCGCGGTGACGAAATCATCGGGATGACCGAAGCCAAACTCGCGGATGAAATCGATCGGTTGCTGACGGTGGAAGACGGCCTCGAGCCCTCGTTCGATTCGATCGTCGCTGCAGGACCAAACGGTGCCAGACCGCACCATCACCCAGGTGCGAAGCGAATCGAGGCTGGTGACCCTGTAGTCCTCGACTTTGGTGCGTTCGTTCCGGCGGATCTCGAGGCCGGAAGCGCTCGTTACCCGGGTGATCAGACCCGGACGATAGTTTTCGATGGCGAGCCCCCAGGCGAGTACGAAACCGTCCACGAGACAGTTCGTGCAGCCCAGGAGGCCGCCGTCGAACACGCTGAACCGGGCGTCACCGCCGCATCCGTCGACCGCATCGCCCGAGACATCATCGAGGAGGCGGGATACGGAGATGCCTTCGTCCACCGAACCGGCCACGGCGTCGGTCTCGAGGTGCACGAACCGCCATATATCGTCGAGGGGAACGAGACCACGCTCGAGCCGGGAATGGTGTTCAGCGTCGAACCGGGGATCTACCTTGAAGGCGAGTTCGGGGTCAGACTCGAAGATCTGGTTCTCGTCACCGACGACGGCGTCGAACGGCTGAACGAGTCACCGATGCGCTGGCGCGCCTGATATGGGCACCTTGAGGGTTCATCCAAAATCGACGACGCCTGACACTGGTCACTCGCTCATGAGGATCGGCGGAGCACTCCACCGCCCAACCCCTCCCACTCGATGCGGTAGCCGAGTTTCGAAAGGACGGCACTCGTCTCCTCGAGTTCGTACGCTTCGAAGCGTGATTCGACAGTTTCGAGCGTCAGCCCTTCCTCGAGATCGGCTTCGAGGCTCTCGAGGACGGCAGGTCGAACGAGCGTTCGACCGAGACGCTCGTGTTCGGGAAAGGTCACCGAATCGAGTGCCGCTTCGCTCACCTCGTGTTCGTCGGCGAGCGACTCGAGGGTACAGACGTCGGCTTCGGGTATCAGAGAATCGGGGAGTATGGCAACGCTTTCATCGATCAGATCGCGTTCGTAGGATCGAAGAACGTCGACGACGTCCTTGACGCGGACGCGGTTACGATAGGGGATCGCCCGATGGTCGCGCGCTTCGATTTCGGCCTCGGCGGCGAGCGATTCGTCCACGGCGACTACCATCTCGACGTCCTCGAGGTCTTCGAGTTGCCCGAGTTTCTTTTCGACGTACTCGGGCGTCCAGAACCCCATAATCTCGAAGTAGACTCGAAAGTCGGCGTGCTGATAGTCGAAGGCAAAATCGGGGATCATCACCCGTGTACCGGTTGCCAGTGGCTCCGGTTCCCGATGCAGGTCCCACTCGAGGTCCAGTGCTTCGAATCGGGTCGCGAAGTCGGCTTCGACGTCGCTATCGTACGTCACATCGGTTACGGGTTCCGCGTCAGGGGCTCGAAGTGGATCCGCTTGCGAGAGTTGAAGGACTCGTTCAGTCCCGCGGTCGTCGATTGCTGCCTCGAGTGACCACTCCGAGGCCCCGACCACGGTTCGAAGGAGCCGAGCAAACCGGGTCCCATACCGTCGAGTAGCCTGAAAGAGCGCGTTCGGCCCCGTCACGACGACGACCCGACCCGCATCCGTCCGCTCGATTTCGTACAGGAGCCGAAGCCGTTTGACCGCCGAGACGAGCGCCTTGGGATCCGACGAGCGAATCCGGACGCTCGTGGCGTCGAACAGGGCCGTCTGTGCCAGCGACAGGTTGTACTGGGCGAGCAGTTCGTCGGGCGTCCAAGGCACGTCGAGATCCCAAAGCACCTGTCGGTCCTCGAGGTCGGCGAACAGGCTCATCTCGACCGTTTCGGGTGTCAGTTCGAGGGTGTTTCCGGCGGATTCGAGTGCTGCGAGTCGCTCGGATTCGGTGACGACGCCGACCGTTTCCGCTGCTTCGAAGACAACAGGACGAGCCCGTTCGGGGTCGACCGGCGCGTCGGTTTCGAAGGACGCTTCACGCTCGAGCAAGGCGGCGAACCCGCGAACGAGTTTGAAATCGGCTGTCTCCCCCTCGAGGTCAGCGAGCGCGGTCTCAAGGTCGCCTCGGGTTTCACCCAGATGGCCCTGGAACGTCCCGATGACGCGAGCAGCGAGCGGGCGGTGCTCCCGGCCGGCAAACTGTGGCTGGTAGCCGCCACCGGCTCGTGAAACCCGGAGCAAGTCCTTGCGCAGCATTCGACCGACAGTCTGTACGCAGTTGGCAAAAGCGATACGCTCGAGCGTGCGATCAAAAGCAGCGGTTGACCGACCCGAAGACACCGCTCTTCGGGCGTTCCAAACCCCAAACGTTTCATCCGACGATGCCCTCTCTTCGATCAGTATGTATCGACGAGTGAGATGTGTCGTCAGCGAGCGGCGAACCGATGGACAGACGGAATCGGTCGTACTGGCTAAACGAACGAGAAATCGTCTCGAGTGTGGTGACTCTCGATGAGAGCCACACACGTTGATGCCATCGTAGATATCGCCTACGGTATCTTGATCTTTACTGCTATCGCACTCATCGCCGGTTTCGATGCCCAGATCGGTGTCGCGTTCGGGATTGGTGTGTTCTCGGCGTATCTGGTCCACGTGCTCTGGAAGATGGCCCGATTCGACCCCGAGTGGATGACTCGAGTGGTTGAAGAAACCGTCGGTGAAACGGTCGAAAAGACGGTTGACGAAAAAGTTGGCGAGAGCGTCGAGAAAACGGTTGGCGAGACGGTGGAAAAGACTGTTGGCGAGACTGTCGAGAAAACGGTTGATGAAAAGGTAGGTGAGACCGTGGAAAAGACCGTCGGCGAAACCATGGAGAAAACGGTCGGCGAGAAAGTCGAAGAAACCGTCGGTGAGACCGTGGAAAAGACCGTCGGCGAAACCGTGGAGAAAACGGTCGGTGAGAAAGTCGAAGAAACCGTCGGTGAGACCGTGGAAAAGACCGTCGGCGAAACCGTGGAGAAAACGGTCGGTGAGAAAGTCGAAGAAACGGTTGAGGAGACTGTTGGGGAAACCGTCGAGCAAACGGTCGGCGAGAAAGTCGAAGAAACGGTTGAGGAGACTGTTGGGGAAACCGTCGAGCAAACGGTCGGCGAGAAAGTCGAAGAAACGGTTGAAGAAACCGTCGGCGAAACCGTGGAGAAAACGGTCGGTGAGAAAGTCCAAGAAACGGTTGAGGAGACTGTTGGGGAAACCGTCGAGCAGAAGGTCGGCGAGAAAGTCGAAGAAACGGTTGAAGAAACCGTTGGCGAAACCGTCGAAAAACAGGTGAGCGAAGTCCAAGAACAGGTCGAGTCAGTCGAAAAACGCGTCGAGCGACGTCCTCGAGAGGATCAGGTTGCGGAACTGATCGAAGAATCCGTCGAAGGGCCGGACGATGAAGGCGACGTGGACGAAGACGGAGAGGAAGACGAAACGACGGAGACGAGTGACGAGAATACGAAAGGAAAGTAACGCCCGTCCACCCGTCCCGAGGCCGTTACCGAACGACGATAACTGGGATGGGGGAGCGACGGAAAACCGTTTCTGCGACGTTTCCAACGATGAGTCGGTCAGCCAACGAGCCACCGTGAGCGCCGATAACGACGGTATCGTAGTCCTCGGCTCGATTCACAATTACCCGTGCTGGGTGTCCGAGTTGGACGGTGGTCGAAATCTCCTGGTCGTTTTCTGCGGCGATTACCTCAGCACGTTCAAACACCGACGCTGCGAGTTCGTTTGCTTTTTCTTCAATATCGTCTGCCAATGCGAGCCCCGCCGCTTCACCCCACATCGGTGACGGCCCACCAACGACGTGCAGGACAGTGATGTCGGCGTCCGGGAATACCTCGAGTGCGTACTCGAGAGCGTGCTCTGACATCTCGGAACCATCGACTGGAACCAGGACACGTGATACCATGTCTGAACGTACGGTATGGGTACCAATAGTGTTGTTGTCGGAAATGGCACATCACAGTACTGTCACGGGTGACAGTCACGACCCGACACGATCAGCGCCATTACCGAGCACATGTTTTGTTGAGAACGACTCACCACGGTAGCACTGCAATGCTAACCGGAGCGGTTACTATTCGGCAGACGAACTCGACGTCCGGTCGTCGTCGCTATCATCGTCTTCGAGTGAATCGTCACTGGAGTCGGCCTCGAGGTCGTCGTCTTCGTCGTTCGCGTCAGTCTGTGAGGGCTCGTCGTTGACCACGATGGTCACTGGCTCGACATCGGCATCGATTGTCGGTTCGTCCTCCCGATCGAACAGCCGGTCGAGCGTAAAAATGGTGTTCAGTTCGTGTTGGACTTGATCGACGACGCCGCCAACCAGTTCGCTGGGTTGAATCGCTCGATATTCGTACGGGTTGTTACCAGCGCCTTCACTCGCCCGCTTGCGTCGGGTGACTCGCTCTTCTTCGTGGAGTTCAGCCAGGGCTTCTCGAACCGTGCTCGGGTACAAACCGGTTCCGTGGGCGATTTCCTCCGACGTACTCCCCGGCTGGGCTAGCAGGTGCACGTATATTTTCGCTCGCGTTTCTGTATCGAGAATCCACGAGAGCAGATCGACGATCCGCTGGTCGATATCCTCTGCACTGACGTTCACTCGTTTCCCGCCGGATTGGTCCAGAGAGCCGATACCCTCGTCTCCGGATTCGCTCTCGAGTGTCTCGTCATCGAGATGTCCCGCATCAGCTCCATCATCGTCAGAGCCGCTTTCATCGGAATCCCCCGTGGTTACGTCGTCGTGATGAGCGTCGGTATCGTCCGTCGGCACCCGAGGCTCATCGTTTTCATCAGCAGGCATGTGTCCTCTCGTATAGGACAAAGTTAGCCGCAGAGTTAAACCTTTGTGAGCACGACGATGTATCCGTCATCCAGAAGCGAGACCAGGGGAAGGCTGTCTCGGGGTTTGCAACATGGACCCGCCACTCGAGGTGACGATGACTGAACGCTACGGCGACTCGAGCAACAGCGACTCACAGAGGGCGTCAACGCCGCCGTTCGAAAGCAACCGCCGCTGTTGTGTGGCACCGCTTTCACGCTCATAAACCTCCCGAATACCCTCGATATCCAGACGGTCACATTCCCGTTCGACGACCTCGCCAAGGGAGACGGTTCCCTCGAGATCACGGTCGATAAAGTGAGCCTCGTGGCCGTGTCGGATAGCTCGCCACTTGTTTTCGTCGAGCAGTTCCCGTCGGTGCTCGTGAGCCGACTCGCCGTCCTCGTAGGCTGCAGCGAGGTCCGTGACGAGTGCGTGGGTGTATTCGACGAACGCCATCACGATGTCGGAGTCTGCCTGTCCGTCGGGGGTACGTACTTCGACCGTCCCGTGGCCCGTGTGCGGGCGGACGTCGTACCAGAGTTCTCCGCGGTCTTCGATCGACCCGGTCTCGATCATCCGTCGTTCGAACCGGTCGAACGCTTCGAAGTCCTCGAAGTACGTCGGCATCCCGGTGTTCGGCAGCCCTTCGAACAGTTTTGCGCGTGCGGACTGTAACCCGGTATCGAATCCGTTCCAGAACGGCGAGTTCACCGACAGCGCGAGCATAATCGGGACGAACCACCGAAGTTCGTTGGCGATCCAGACAGCCTTATCCGCGTCATCGACACCGACGTGGACGTGCACCCCTGCCGTCGTGTTTCGGTGCTGTGGATACTGAATGCGGTCGAGCTGTGATCGGTATCGCGACTTTTCGGCGTGCTCGAGTTCGCGCCAGCGAGCGAGCGGGTGCAACCCCGCGGCGGCAATCCCGTAGCCGTGGCGTCTTGCGTGTTCGACCAGCGCGTTTCGCACCTCGAGCAGGGCGGACTCTGCGTCGCTCGGCCGTTCGATCAACGGCGTCTGGGTCTCGATGACGCATTTGAATAGCTCGTGATCGAGTCGTTCATCGAGAATAGCCGGTGGTTCGTGTTCGTAGACGAGTGTATCCGTGCCGCTCGTCGGGCGCCCACGCTCGTCGACGACGAAACACTCCTCTTCGATTCCCAGCGTTCCCATTCGAGTAAACGATTCGCGCGAGCCCCGTTCCATCGCTCGGGGATTGTATCCCGGATACTAAATAGGGTTTGGAGTCGGCAGCCAGGTATCGGCGTGTCGAGGTGGATTTATACGGTGAGCCCGAAGATAGTTCGACACAAATGCACGGCCGAAGATTGGCGACGACAGAGGAACTGATCGCCGTCGTCAGCCCAGGCAGCGAGGACGTGCTCGACCGACTGGAAACCATTGCATCCGCATACGATCTCTCGGTGTCAGCAGTCGACGTCGGTACGGATATTGGACACGTCTACGAGGAGGGGACGGCAACGCTCGGCCTGACAATCGGTGGTGACGGGACGTTTTTCGAGGGCATCAAGACGTTCGCTCCGCGCGGGGTTCCAGTTCTGGGCATCAATACGGGCACGCTCTCGTTTCTGGCTCGCGTCGAACCGGAAGACCTCGAGGCAGCACTCGAAGAAGCCCTTCGTGGCCGTGCAGCCGTCGACAATCGCCAGCAAGTCCGCGTCGAAACCGACGGGCTCGAGGCGACGGGGATCAACGAGATCATGCTCGAGCACGCCCCACCGGAGAACCCGATCGACCGGAAGATAACCCGGCTCGACGTGTTTGCCAACGACGAGTATGTCGGGGAGTTCGAAGGGACCGGACTGGCCGTTTCGACGCCCACCGGGTCGACCGGAATTTCACTCTCGGCCAACGGGCCGATTCACTATCCGGTTAACAACCACTCGATTCAGCTGGTTCCACTGCACACCCATCAACTCGGTGTGCGGCCGGTCGTTATGGCACCGTCGACGGAACTCCGGATATACACGGAAGGTCCCGCCACGTTGCAAGTCGACGGCGGTCGCGTTCACACGGCCGTCAATGAAGACGAAGAAGTGCTGATCACAGGGGCTGAAACGCCGGCTTACGTTGTCCGAACCAGTTACGACGACCATTTCTTCACGGCAATCACGAAGAAACTCGGCTGGGACGTTCGGTCGGACGAAGGGCGGCCCTTACGTGCTGACGTCCCCCGGATTCGACCGAGTCGTGCTCAGCCGAACGGAACGAGCCGTAGCGGTGTTCCCAACGTCGACGCTATGACGGCAGGGCTCGATCGAGCATCGTTTCCGACCGATTTTGCCATCGACGATGCCCTCGAGATAGCCATTGAGGCGGCTCACAGCGCTGGCGAACCCTTACGCGAACTCCACGGACAGGTGGAATCGGTCGGCTTCAAAACGGACAAAGCGAACATCATCACGGAAGCCGACCGGCAGGCAGATAGGATCATCACGACGGCTATTAGGGCCGAGTTCCCCGACCACAGCCTCTTTTCGGAAGAAAGCGGCCATCGAGCGTCCGGAACACCATACACCTGGGTCATCGACCCACTGGATGGGACCGGAAACTTTGCACACGGAAATCCGAACTACGCCATCTCGATCGGACTGGTCGTTTCAGGAACACCCACCCTCGGTGTGGTTTACGTTCCAGAAACGGACGAGTTGTTCGCTGCCGTCGAAGGCGGAACTGCCTGGCAAAACGGCAGACAGATTGCGACGACCGACCGGAACCGCCTCCCAGAGAGCATGCTTCTGTCAGGTTACGACCCTGACGGCTCGTTTCTGGCGAACTTCTATCAGGAAACTCGGGGCGTCCGCCGCCTCGGTGCCGCAGCTTTGAACCTGTGTTATCTCGCACGCGGCAGTGCCGACGCTGTCTGGGAATTCGACACCTATCCCTGGGACGTCGCCGCTGGCCTCGTCATCGCTCGCGCGGCCGGCGCACGCATCACCGACGGTCGTGGTAAACCGTTCGAGTTCGATCTCGACGTGGACTCCCGCAAAGAACTCCTCGGTTCGAACGGGGTGCTTCACCCGGCGTTACAATCACATCTCGATGCGGCCGTTGTCGATTCTCCGAAGTGATCACTTCTGTGGGCGGGCAACGATCCCCAGATGGTCCATGTGGTGGGCCTCGAGTCGCCGCGATTCGAGGATTTCGTAGCCGGACTCGAGTGATTCACGAACTGCAGAGAAGACGCTATCTGGAGACGCCGTTACGTCTTCGCTTCTCGCTTTTACCGCGAGCAACAGCCGACCGTCCTCGGCCAGGAATCGACGATTCCGCAGGGCGACGTCGGCCTGTCCACGGGTCGCGACATCCTGGACGATGACGTCGACGTCTTCCTCCACGATGTGGGCGTAAGTTTCGGGCTTTCTGGCGTCTTTGAGCAACGGGAACAGTCGCGAGCGACGTTCAGCAACCTCGAGCAAGTCCCGCGTCGGACGCGGAGAGAACTCGACCGCGTAGGTCGGACCGGCAAAGTCCGCCACGTGACTCACGGTCGTGCCGTTGGCCGCTCCGAGGTAGAGGACGGTTTCGCCTCCCTCGAGCCCGGTATCCATGCCGAGTTCGAACATGGCACCGAGTTTCGACCGGTCGGGGTTCCAGGCACGCCACCCGTCCGCAGTCGGTTCCCCATACACGGGTTCACCCCGCGTCGCGAGTCGTTCGACACCATCGAACGAGCGACGCTCGACGCCTGCTGGCAGCTCAGGCATGAGAATCACCACTTTCGGTTTTATCGTCGCCTTCGTCCGCTCGAGCGCGAATCGTCGCCATCCGTTCCTCGAATTCCGCCTCAAGTTCGGGACGGTACTCACCCGAGTAGTGGTCGACGCGCGCAGCGATAGCGAGTTTCCCGGCGAGGGCTCGAGCCGCCGACCCTCGATCTTCCAGCCGCGTTCCACGAACCGCTTCGTGGGTGAAAATGACGCCGTGTTTGGGGGATGGTGCATGGCCCCGAAGGTGGGCAAACAGCGCCTCTTCGGCTCCGAGCACCTGCACGGTGCCGCTCGGTTTCTTCGCGAGCGAGTCGAGACTTCCCGCGAGTGACAGAAGTCGGGCGGCGAGGACGGGACCGGCGAGTGCCGAGAGGTTCGGCGCAACGACCGGTGCCTGCCGTTCGACGTACGCTTCCAGATCCTCGGCCTGCTGAGCCAGGTCGACGACGCGCGTTGCCAGCGAGATCATTGGTTCCGGACAGTCCGCCGGCGGCTCTTCGATCAGTCGCTCAGCGTAGTCGATGCCAGTCCCGGCCTCCGGATCGACCGTACCGGCCCACTCGGACAGCCGTTCGGCCAGTTCGTTCGCCGTGCGACGGCAATCTTTGAGCGCTCTGATCGCGTGGATCAGTTGGTTGTCGTCGGCCCGTTCGCGAGCCTGGACCGCCGCGCGTGTCGCGGAAACGGTTGCCTCGTGAAGCCGATCGTAATACATCGTCTCGTCGTCTATATCGGTCGCTGACTCGATAGCCAGTGTCGGCCAGTCGGCCGGTTGGGCGGCCGATCCATAGCGGATTCGCTCGAGACGGTCGTTCTGTGTCCCGACGAACCACCCATCACCACTCATAGGGGCTCTTGCTACCGACGCCGATTAACTCTTTCAATCCAGGCTCGACCAGCGAAGGCAACAGGTGTGGTTCTGCGATCGGCCTAACGGTCCATTATACAGTTATATGCAGTTTTATATTTATCTGCAGATAAGTAGTTTTCTTGTAGTAATAACTGTTGATTACGGGGGATTTTGCCGAGAAAAATCCCAAGCTAATTGGTCACACCCACCGAGAACTGAGATATGGACGCCGACTACGTTGACGAGCTAACATCCCTTGGACTCTCGAGTTACGAGGCGCGGGCGTACGTGGCACTCGTAGAAAACGGCGTCATGACCGCCGACGATGTTGCGACCGAAGCCGACGTTCCCCTCGGTCGAATCTACGACGTACTCAACTCACTCGATGACCGGTCGCTGATCAGGTCGGACGACGGTCGTCCGCGCACGTACACACACGTCCAGCCATCAGTCGCAATCGACCGCCTCCTCGAGCGCCGAACGACCGAACTCGAGACCAAACGCAGTGCGTACGAACAGACCGCCTCGAACGCTCGACAGACGCTCACCGAACTCGACGAACGGGAGGCGGTCGACCAGTTTGCCACCAGCGCGTTTCACGACGAGGCCGCCAGAGACCTCTTGCTCGAGCGCTTCGAATCCGCGAACCACTCGATTCGGATTCTCGTCGACGACATCGAACTCGGTCCGGATATTCGAGATTCGATTGTCAAGCGACTGGACGAACGGGCGCGTGCTGACTGTGACGTCCAACTGCTGGGGGCCGAACTCGCTGATGACACCGGGAAATTACAGCAACTCATCGACGCTGGCGTCCGTGTACGACAGGCAGACGTGGTTCCAGCGGAGCGATTCATCGTTATCGATGAAACCGAGGTCTGCCTCGAGATGCAAAACCCGATTCACGCCGAAGAACTGCTCGCCGTCGTCAATTTCCGAGACGAAACGATAGCAAAGGACCTGGGCTCGAGTTTCGATGAAATCTGGCGACGGTCGGGGCCGATGAACGCGATCTGAAATCAGAAGATACGTCATCTCGAGGAGCAACTGGACCGTCTCTCCAGGTCTGTTGCTCGAGGGCGCCAGCCTCATTGAACTACTCGCGTGAAAACTCGCCTAGTAAAACAGGTGGATGCCGTTTCAGATCCCGAAGGTTGCCCGCAGCATATCACGCGTTCCTGGGCCGAGGCCGACGGCGACCACGGTAATGAGCAACAGAATAGCGTACATCGGGCTTTCCTCGAAGATGGACTCGTCGAACACCCAGATAATAAAGACGGCTGCCGCGACTTTGACGAACAGGAACGGCCAGGCGGTCCCGGTAACCTCGATGACCGACTGTGGGAGGGCGGATCCCGTCGTGTTAACAATCCACTCGTTCACCGGGTGTTTTGGGCTGTAGCCATCGAGTCCAAACGACGAGGCCCAGTCGAGGCCGATAACGTTCGCGATGCCGTCTACGCTGTGTGCCCAGATAACCACCGCACCCATATACTTCGTCCCCTCGTGTAGCGACGGGGCGAATCGATCGATGGCGACGTAGGTGACTGCGGTAATGACTGTCGCCCCGACGAGCGTGATGATCGAGATTGCGGGATAGAACCCTGCCGTCTCGTGTGTGGCAGCGAAGTATCCCAGATAGGCGAGCGTAACCACCAACGCTATCGTACCGATCCCGGCCAGGGGATACTCGTATCCCGAGACGTAGTCGTTCCGATCCAACCAGATGGAGACGACGAGAGCAATGAGGGCGACGACGAACACCGTGCCGTAAATAAAGGGGCTAATCAAGAGCGCAACCCAGGGGAGTGCGATAGCGACCTCACCGGTTTCGACCAGCGAGCGGACGTTCGCGTCTTCGACCGTACGTAGTGCCCCACCAAAGAGCATGAACGGAAACAATCCGTAGAAGGCTGCTCGAAACCGATCGATGGCCAATCGCTGGAGCAAAATGATGATGCCAACAAGCATGATAATCAGCGTCGGGATGTAGCCAGCATACGACTGCCAGGTGTATCCTGGACTGGCTTCAGGACCGGTCGTATCCGGTCCACACGGCACTTCTGTGCCATCGTTCCACGCGATACACGAGTAGTTCTGAGCGTCGGCAACGACTGGCCCCCAGTAGTACTGCCAGATGATATCGACGTATACCCGCTGTGGGAACGCAATAGCGGCGAGCACGACCGCGGCCGCGAGGGCACCGACGACCGCGAGCCAGACCCGACCCGCACCGTAGCGTTCGATGTACGCTTCCATAGCCTACATTCTTCTCGGGATATCGCTTACCGCTTCCGGTTTCTTCGAGTGAGTGCATCGCTATAGCGATACCGCATCCGGGACGTTCGAGACAACGCACTCACCTGGTCGAACCGGCAATAGTCCCGTCGTACCCCACGTATTCGCCGTTGCGCACAGGTCGGACAGCCTCAGGCTTCGAACGATTCGTCGTCCGTTTCGACCGGTAACACCTCGTTCTCGTAGGTCGTCCCGAGAATAACCATCGTCTGTGAGCGTGAGAATCCATCCATCTGGGCGATCTGATCGAACATGAGTTCACGCAACGCGTCGGCATCGTCGGCATAGACGCGCATCATGACGTCCCACTCGCCGGTCGTGAGATGGACCTCCTGCACACCAGGAATGTCGGTTAGTCGGTCGAGCGTATCCTGCTCGCGACCCTGTTCGACACGTAATCCGACGATTGCAGAGATACCGAGACCGATTGCTTTCGGATCGACCTGGGTGTGATAGCCCGTAATGACACCGGCAGACTCCATTCGATTGACCCGGTCGTGGACCGTCGCACTCGACATCTCGATCTGTCTGGCGATTTCGCTAAACGGCGTCCGAGCGTTTTCCTGGAGCAATCGAAGAATTTCCCGGTCCGTGTCATCGAGTTCCATATCGGTTCTGCGTGGAGACCCCTCAAAATACTTCTGTACTCACCCGCCGCCGCCCGGCAACGCTTTGCGTTACAGCGCTCCTGTCCGAAGAACTCACCTCGAGTGACGGTAAACTGCAACGGACCCTATCACCCGTCGATAGCCTGGGCAGCAGCCAGCACGTCTTCGTGTATTTCCCCGTTGGAGACGACGAGGCCTGTTGAATCGTATCGCCAGGGGTTGCCCTCGAGGTCGGTCACCGTGCCACCAGCCGACCGCACGAGGTGAACACCGGCGACGGAGTCCCACGGATTCGCCCGTACGTTCGTGAGCACGCCATCGAGTGCCCCTTCGGCAACGTTCGACAACACTGCCTGTGCACACCCGAAGCGACGTAAGTCGCCAAAGCGTTCGACGATAGCTCGAGCAGCACGGGCATACTGATCACGTTCGTCGAAATCCCACCAGATCGTTGGACAGACCGCACAGGTTTCCGGGTCCGTTCGCTCGCTCACCGAAATCGGGTCGCCGTTTCTCGTCACGCCGGACGGGCTCGCACGATACGTATCTCCCAGCGCCGGTAACACGACTGCCGACCCAACGGGTTCGCCGTCCATGACGGCGGCGACAGCGGTCCCGAAGGTACGCATCCCCCTGACGAAGTTGCTGGTCCCGTCGATGGGGTCGATGATCCATGCCGGCCCCTCCGCTGGAACGGTTTTTCGCTCGTCGTCTTCCTCGCCGACGACCGGGTCCTCCGGATACCACTCCCGGAGCACTTCAATTACGGCTCGCTGGGCGTCACGGTCAGCCTGCGTGACGACGTCGGTTTTTCCACCTTTCGTCTCGACCGGAATTTCCGTTCGGAATCCCTCCAGTGCAACCGCAGCACCGGCCTGTGCCGCTCGAGCAGCCGCCATCGAACGGTGCTCCGGTGTCCCCGGTTCAGGGCTCGCGTCGTGAACTGCCATTGATGCTATTCGGCGACCCACCGTGCAAAGAGATGGCGGTTTGAATAGCGGTGGTGGTCGGGAATACCTCAGAAATGGCAGCGATGTAGCTATTTTAACCATATAAATGACAATACTGGCAGCCAAAATCTCTTTATCAATTTGCCACACACTCCGGTACAAACGACTATCCAAAGGGATTGAAAGTGCATATACATAATATACGTATCATTACGTTCGTTCTTCTTCTTTCGGCCGGTTTACTGATCTCTCCGATTGGTATCGACGCTACAGGGAGTAATAGTGCGGTTTCGGCCGCCGAACTGGCCCAAACACCCACTGCTGCGGAGTATCATACTATCGAGCCGACCCACCACGCAGCACCTGGAAAATACCATCCGATAGAGCGAATTTCTGTGGCCAGCGAGCAAGCGCCTCGTGAGCGGCATCGATCGCTGAGTATGAGTGACGACGGACCATCCAGTCACGGTTTACCCTCGAGTTCGAGCGTCGATTCAGCACTGCTGGAAACGAACGGTACCATCGACGTCGTCGTACAACTCGAGCGTATCGAGCCAGGCACGCTCGATACAGCGTCGAGTGGACGGCTACAGGCACAACTCGAGACCCACGCGAAGCGTTCCCAGCAACCGTTGCTCGGCTTCGTTGATTCCCACGAGGGAGTATCGGTGACGAATCAGTTCTGGCTCACCAATGCGGTGGTGCTTGAGGTAGACACCGACCGGGTTCCGATAAAAGCACTGACGCGTATTGACCACGTCATCGACGTTCACGACAACCTCGAGGTGCAACTGCTCGATACGGCCCAGCTGGCTGCCGGGTCGAACCAGCCCAAATTGGAGACAGTGAGCACGTCGCAGACGCTCGACGGAATATCCGTCCATTCTAGAGGGATATCAACCACGAGTCACGGCTACGAGACGACGTACGGGCTCGAACAGATCGACGCGCCAGCGGTCTGGGGGACGTACGGAACGAAGGGAGCTGGTGCGAAGGTCGCCGTACTCGACACCGGCGTTGACCCATCACATCCCGACATCGGCCTGTATACGGACGATGACGCCGATCCAAGGTATCCGGGTGGCTGGGCGGAATTTGACAGCTACGGACAGCTCGTTGCCGACTCCGAACCGTACGATTCCGGAACCCACGGGACACACGTCAGTGGTACGGTCGCAGGCGGCAACGCCTCGGGCGAATACATCGGGGTTGCGCCCGAAGCCGACCTGCTGCATGGCCTGGTTCTCAATGAGGGGAGTGGGACGTATGCACAGATAATTGCCGGCATGGAGTGGGCCGTCGAGGAAGATGCCGACGTCATCGCGATGAGCCTCGGTGCGGACGGGTATCACGAAGAGTTTATCGAGCCGATTCGAAACGCCGAAGCCGCCGGGACCGTCGTTATCTCAGCCTCCGGGAACTCGGGTGACGGCGTCTCCGGTTCGCCCGGGAACAGCTACGACGGGATGGCTATCGGCGCGTCGGACAGCAACGCTGAGATTGCCACTTTCTCGAGCGGCGAGGAGATTGACACCGACGATGTCTGGGGTGACGATGCACCGGACGAGTGGCCAGCATCGTACATCGTCCCTGACGTCGCCGCACCGGGCGTAAGTACCAAAAGTGCCGTCCCTGGCGGCGGATACGACCACAAATCGGGAACCAGTATGGCGACACCACACGTCGCAGGAACCGCCGCGCTGATGATTGCTGTCGCTGGCGACCCCGGGCCGGAAACAATCGAATCTGCGCTGGTCGACTCCGCCTGGAAACCCGAGGATGCGCCTACAGAACCGGACACTCGCTACGGGAACGGGATTATCAACGCCTCGAAGGCAGTCGAAGCAGTTGCGCCGGATGGGGGTATCAACGGGACTATCACCGACACGGACGGCACACCGATTTCCGACGTCACCGTCACCCTCGAGACGGGTGTCACGACCGAAACAGCTGACGATGGCACCTACGAGTTGTCCGCCGAGCCCGGTACCTACAACGTGACCGCAGAAGGCTTTGGCTACGTCACGACCACGGAAACGGTTACTGTCGAGTCAGGAATAACGACCCAACCGTTCACGCTCGAGGAAACGGTTGACGCAGCCGTGGTTCGATCACAACCCGACCGAGTCGAAAGTGGGAGTCAATTCGACGTCGTCCTCGAGGTTGCCGGACTCGAATCATACACCGTTTCAGCGACAACTCCTGGGACAGACACCGCCCCGACGGACGTCGCTTTCGCAGTCGATGGTGTTCCGATCAACGAGAGTGAACCCCTCGAGTTCGATACCTATAGCGGCGAGGTAACTGTGAGCGTCGTCGCCAACGCGTCCGCAACGGAAGCAGCAACGCTCGAACTGAACCACACGGTTTCGGGAGCGAACACGACAGTGACGCGTGCGTCCGGCTCAACGAAGATATGGCCGCAACTCCATCACGTTACCGTCGTCGATGATGGTGTACACGGAGATACAGTCGCTAGCGCACTGGAAAATTCGATGCCGCCAAATGCCGTGGTAACCGTGGCCACGAGCGATGCCGTGGTATCGGGCGACAGTGAGGCGGACGCACACGTCGTTCAGCGACTCGAGAGCGAAAATGCCGAGGCGTACGTCAATGCAACGGAATCAGCCGATATCGGCGTCGTCTATCTCGATCAGTGGGGTGACAACTCCAATGGGATTCCGGCGTACAGTACCGTTACCGGAGATCCCGAGACGACACACGAAGACGACTGGCAAACTGACGGCACTGAAGGGCCGATCACCTATACCGTAGAGAAGAGACATCCAATCGTCCCTGATCGAAGTAGCGACGAAACCTTCGAGATCTATACACCCGAGTACGCCGATCACAGTTGGTTCGGACATTCCCCGTTCACTCCCATTGCACAGGTCGGACACGCAAACGACAGTCGAGTTGGGCCGGCGCTAGCCGTCGATGACGATGGGCAAACCGTACTCGCGAGTTCGCTCGGCCGATCGGATTTCGTCGGCAATGAGGACTTCACGGCCGAGGCTGACCTGATTCTGGCAAACGCGGTCAGTTACGTCTCCGCAACAGACCAGGTTACCGTCGACGACAGCTTCGACCGGTACACAAAAGCCGGAGACACGCTCAGGGCTACGGTGGACGTCGCAACGACCGGCAATCTAACCGTCGATCTGGTTGCAGACTCGACCGATCTCGAGGCAGAAGCCATCGATCCGAATAAGACGACGCTGTTCGTCGATGGGGAAGCCCGTTCAATCGGAGAGTCGATTGCACTCGAGTCGACCGACATCGCTACAGCTACCGAGGTACGTCTCGAAACCGACGGCGACGCCGAGGGTGCAGTACAACTCGAGCTGTCGATGGGTGACGAACCGGCCAGGACGACTGCCACGACGGTCGTCGATACGTTGCCGGCGCGGTACAACGGGACCGTGGTGATCAACGGTAATCCGGCACCGGACGGGTTGACAATTGACGTCGAGGGCGCAAACGAGTCGATTTCGAGTGTGACCAGCGACGGTACGTTTGGCGGGGCCGGAAGCCAGTCCGACGCACTCCTCGCCTGGGCGGCGGATGACGCCGACCTCGAGTTCAGCGTCGAAAACGTTTCCACCGATACCGCTGTGACGTGGGCAGCAGACGATCAGCAGGAAGTGACGGTCCACCTGATGTTCGAGGATCCGACAGCAAACGCACGTCTCGATGGGTCACGGTGGACCACGACCGAGCAGGCAACCCCGTTTTCAATTATCGGCATCGCTGATGAATCACACATTCTCGAGACGGAGTGGAATCGTCCGGACCACCAGCCAGATGACCAGTGGAACGCCACGCACACGTTCTCCACGGACGGGCACGTGAGTCCAAGTGTGACTATCACCGACCTCGGTGGGAATACGACGTCACTCGAGAGACGGGTGCTCGTCATCGATGGCGAGATTGTCACTGTTTCTGGGGCGGTCGAACCGGCAGAAAACGGTACTGCATACGTGCACCCCGCCAATACAACCTGGCAGGACACCCAGCCAGTCCGAAACGGAACGTTCGAAGTAGCAACGGCTCGAAACGAGTCGACGAACATTGTGTACGTACAGGATGGCGACAACGTGGCGTATCCACACGCCAGTACACTCCTGACCAGCCCCATTTCGTACGACACCGAACTCGGTTCGCACACCCTTTCGGGACATGAATTGCGCGTACAGGTACTAGACACCCAGGGCGATCCCATTCCCAACGCGACCGTCGCGTTCACTCCAGCGAATACGTCGACGCTCGATGGCCCGCCAGTCAGGTTCGAAAGCACAACCGACGGCGAGGGCTACTGGCAAGGACCGCACGGAAACGCCGCTGGCGTCGCTGTCAACGGCTCGGTGACGCTCGAGGTCACTCCTCCCTCGGGAGACACGTTCGTCAACGACACCGTTGTTCGTACACCAACGGTCGACAACCGGACTGCGCTCACGGTGACGCTCGAGTCAGCCCAAACCGACGATAACGGAACTGATGAAGAAAGTGGATCGTCCACCCCACCGCCCGCCCCACCCTCTCCACCAGCACCGTTCACCATCTCCGCAACCCAGATAGGGGACGGTTCGGTGGTCGTCACCGGTGATAACGCAAACAGTGACGCGACGGCCGATGTGGAACTTTCCGAGGTCGTTGCTGACGGACTCGCCATCACCCACATCAGTGTGACAGTAGACCGGGATCGGTCACGGTTTGCATACACCCTCTCTCCCGCCGAGCTACAGGACGCGCCGCTCGAATCCCTCCACGAACAGTCAGGAATATCGGCAGAACACCGCATCGCTGTTGGCTCGTTCGATGCGGACGGGGACTGGCAAACGGTCAGATCGACAACCGTGTCGTTCTCGGTTCCCGACGACGTTCGATCACCAGTAACATCCCATCACGATCTCGTTGTCTACGAATACGACCACTCGAGGGAAACATGGACGCAGGGAACGGTCGAATATACGGCCGACACGCTCGAGCTTTCCGTTGATGGACCGCGGACCTACGTGATCGCTATCGATCCGGCGGCCCTCGAGCCCGCTAAGGGTGAGGGCGACTCCGAGCCTGAGACGACAAGTGGCGACCAGACTGAGGCGGATGCAACGAATACCGCCCCACAGACGAACGATGGCGACGGAACTACCAGTCCACAAACAGATGGCTACGACGATGAACAGGACGCTCTCGACGGCGAATCAGCTACGGACGCCTCTCAGTCCGGTGACGAAACCAATCCACAGGAATCGGAACATTCGGTGGACCATCCACCCGAAAACTCGACGGAAGAAGCAGATACCATCCCCGGATTCGGCATCCTGCTCGGGCTCGGTGCCCTCCTGTTCGTGTCAGTTTACTACCGAAAGCGTCTCCAGTAATCGTGGAGCAACCGCTCGTGCACTCGTGTACGCGATAGACTCCATTTACCTCTCGAGACGTAGGTTCCGGAGAATCTTTGCGAGGGAAGATCCCGCGTAGGACCTTCTGCATCTTTGGTGGACGCGGTGTGCGCCTCACTACGATGCGAGGGGAGGGAATCGAACCACCTCCGAGAACCTGCGCGAAGCGCAGAACCTCGGCGTCATTCGACCCCTCCTGCATCTCGCCCAGCGCGTGTATGCGCTGTGCTACGATGCGAGGGGAGGGAATCGAACCCACGAACTCCTACGAGAGCGGATCTTGAGTCCGCCGCCGTTGGCCGCTTGGCTACCCTCGCACGCACCCGTACCTATGCAGGTGTGGTTTGAATACCCTGCGATTTTACTCACCGATGACTCGTGGCTCGAGTGAAATCTGCATCAATGCTGAGAGGGGTCCGCAACAGGCCGATCACTTTCACTTGCCGGCCTTCGGCGCCCGCAGTTGTGACACTGCAAGCCGCCATCGATATGAGCGAACAGACGTTCACCACACTCGCCACAGGAACCGTCAGGATAGCGCATTGAGTGTGTGTCGAGACGACTCTGGTATAAGTTTGTTCCTGTGCTGATGGTGCTTACTGCACTGATGGCGCATTTTTGCGTTCGGGATTGAACTCGGTGTGCTTATTCCTCGAGCGCCGGCGGTTCGTGCTTCCCGATACGGATTTCGTGCGCTTCGATTTCCTCAAGGGCGGCGACACGGCCACCGACGGTCACGGTCCCGCTGTCGGTCTCGAGCGTAATCGAGGCGACTTCTTCACTCATTTCGAAGGAGACGTCGATGACGCGCCCCTGGACGACCCGTGAACCCCCCTGTTCGACGTCCCTGCCGGCGATAGTCGCGTAGGCATCGCCGCCATCTTCGATCAGGTCCTTGACGCACCGACGAATAGAGGCGTACTTGCGAGGATACGGTCGGCCGTCGCCGTTTTCACCGAGAGTCCGTTCCGCAGTCGTCCACAACACCGTGCCGAAGAAACCGGATACGAGGAAGCCGAGCGCCGAGCGATTGAAAATCACGCCGTATCGGTCCTGGTCGTCCCGAAGCGCGTTCTGTGTCGCATACATCGAATAGTTTCCGTCCGCAACGGCGATCACCGGTGTGGTAATCCCTCGCCGTGCCCGCGCAGTCGTCGCAACCGAAAGGTAATCGAACTCTTCGGGACTGGGAGCTTCCGAGGCTGGCGTGACGATCAGATCGACACTGACGTCCTTTTTCGTCGCCGCCTCGAGTTGCTCTCGAAAACGAACCAGGAGATCGGGCGTCAGCGAGAGCGCTAATTCGTACTCAGCACCCTCGATGATCTCCTCGAGATAGCGGAGGATAGTCGAACGGGATTTCACGAGCGAGACCGCTTCGGTTTCTCTCGCGGGAGCCGTGTACCGTGCCTCGAGTTCGTCGATCATCTCCGTCAGGGCGTCCTGGACGTCGTCGAAGGCTTCTCCAGGATCGATTGCGACGATTTTCATTGGCCTCGATTCCCGAAGTTCGACCAGTCCGCGGTCACTCAGACTGCGAACGGTGTCGTACACCCGTGGTTGTGGAATGTCAGTTCGATCAGCGATTTCGCTCGCGGTGAGTTGCCCGTGAGCAAGCACCGTCAGATACGCATCAATCTCGTACTCGCCGAGATTGAACCGATCACCGACGCGCTCGACCGTCGAACGCAACTCGTCTGTTGCCATATATGACCGGTTAGGGAGCTATCGCTAAATCATTTATTATGTTTCGAGTAGTATCCCGTTATGGAACACAGTTATCAGGTACCGACCGGACAGAGACGGTCAGAACCCTTAACCACCATCGCCCAGACAGTGAGGGTATGACCGACAACGTGACGGCTGGCAACGAATCCGCTATCGGGCAAGAGGTCCGGTCGATTCTACCCAGTTCGATTCCCGGCCCCGTTGTCGATCTCGGGTTGGCTATTCTCATCGTTCTTATCGGCTGGTACGTTTCGAAACTCTTCGTCCGGATCGCCGGCCGAACTGTCGCTCAACACATCGAGCGACCCAGCGTGACCAGAACGGTGCTTCGTGGCGTTCGGCTTTCAGTCATCGCGATGGCCGTCCTTGTCGCAGCCAATATCCTTGGCCTGGGCGGATACGAAATCTTACTCTCTGTGACCGTTATTTCGGCCGTCGTCGCCATCGTTCTGGCACCGCTGGTCGGCAGTCTTATCAACGGCATTTTCATTCTTGCCGACCGACCATACGAGATCGGCGATATGATCGAGGTCGACGACGCAGGCCATCGCGGCTTCGTCGAGGACATCACCATTCGGTATACGAAAATCTTTACACTCGAGAACACCTTCATCGTGATTCCAAACGCCGAAATCCATACACGAGACGTGATTAACTACTCTGCGGAGGACGAACGGACCCGCGTCAACGTCCGCATGGAAATTACCTACGAAAGTGACCTCGAGCGGGCAATTCACGTCGCCGAGCGGGCAACTCGTAAAGTCGAGAATGTTATCAGTGGCGGGCCGGACATTCGTATCGGCAGTGCACGGTATGCTGCGGGACCCAAGTGTGACGTCCTCGAATACGCCGACAACGGAGTGTTATTGCAGGTTCGGTTCTGGGTGAAACACCCATACAAACTGACCGTAGTTCGTTCAGCAGTTCAACGTCACATTCGCGAACGGTTTATCGAAGAGGGCATCGAATTCGCCTATCCACACACCCACCACGTGTTCGACGACACCAGTGGAACTGCACAGATACGTACACAAGAGCATCCACAGGTAGCTGCCGAGGGCTCCGTCCCAAACCGCACGTCGATGGGGGATACCGAAGAGGAGTGATTCGCTTTCAGTGTGATTAACTCGAGTATGCGCTGACAGTTTACGGCGGAATATATACTTCACTCTCCAAACTAATTTGCTATTGTTAATGAATCACTGTGTGCGAATAAAAACGATGGTACCGAAAAGACAGTGAGTCCCCATCCACCCTGCTTCCCTAAACGCTTTCCAGTCCCGAATCAGGCAAGTGCCTGTTCGACCGTCAGCAACTCGCAGTCGAGATGCTCTCGGAGGTACTGTTCGATATCGGGATTGTCGGTGAGCCGCTGGAACAATCGTCGCCAGCGACTCGCCTGTCGAGTCCCGATAACGACCACATCGGCCCCTTCGGCAGCCACTTCATCCAGAATACTCTCTTCGACTAGAAACCCCGGTCGAACGACGTATCTCACGTTCTCGAGGCCGCCAAATTGGCGCTCTACCGCTGCTTTGAGATCCGTTCGTGTCACCGTTTTCCCGTTCTGATACAGATTGATATGTAACACAGAAAGCGTTGCATTCCGATCTCGAGCGACCTCGATCGCTGCCTCAAGGGTGCGTCTCGAGTGGTTCGTCAACGGATATCGAACTGGGACCACAACCAACGTCATCATCGAGAGTAACGCGACCGGTACTGGTAAACGTTTCACTCTGACAATTCGGTGTCGTCGAGTCGAAGAACTCGCCCCTTCCTCTTGGTTTCGACGCCACAATGGCGGGCATACTCGAGAAGAACCTCGTACTGCGTCTCGGCGGTTCGTTCGATTCGGTAGGCCGGTTCCAGCGCGGCAAACTCGTCGTCCGTATGGAACAGGTAATCGGACGTTGCGAGGTGGTAGCACCCGTCAGGGTCGAGGGCTTCGCCGTCAATATCGATCACCGAGACAGTGTGGTCTCGCGGGTCCCACTCGAGGGTCGCACCGCTCACCTGTGCGTGCCACCAATTAGGTTCGGCAAAGCCAAGGTCGACCCCGGCTCCGCCCTCGAAGATACGCTCGAGTTGTCGACCCGTTACCTCGGCGACGGCAACGGGTTCTTCGAACGGGACGAGGCTGATGACATCCGCCGCAGTCACCGCACCTTCGAGCGTCTGGCCCGTTCGCAGGCCACCGCTGTTCTGGAGCGCGACGTCAGCACCGGTTTTCCACCGGTAGGCGTCGGTGACGAAATTCCCCAGTCGGCACTCGCCGCCGAAAATCGTCGTTTCCGAGCGGTCGAGCGGCGTCTCCGTATGAGAAACGACTTCGTCGAGCCCCGTTTTCGTGAACAACTCCTCGAACGCCGACACCACCGTCAAGTCGGGTTCGACGCTCGAGGTTCGACGAATCGTCGCACTGGGGGTTTCACCCTCGAACGTAACTTCGACGATGGCCGAGCCACCGTCACCCGGCCTCGTGAGGAGTGTACCGTCGATAATTTCGGTTCTGACGCTCGGCACGTGCCCTCCAGCGATCACGTCGGCGTCGACCGCTCGAGCGAGCTCGTCGTCACCACGACCGAGGTGTGAACAGACGACCGTGTAATCGACGTCCTCGTCCTGGAGTGCAGACAGTGCATCGCGAACGGACTGGACTGGGTCATCGATCTCAAGCGGGGTTGCCATCGGATTGAGCGAGACCGTTCGGGGTGTCGTCACGCCGGTAAATCCGAGACGGGTGCCGGCTACTTCGCGGACGGCCCAGGGTTGGACACCGCTTTCAGCGGCGAAGCGAGCACCGTTCTGGTTCACGTTGGCCGTGAGCCAGGTCTGTGGTGATTCTTTGACGATGTCCCGAGTGGCCTCGAGGCCGTGATCGAAATCGTGGTTCCCAAAGGTTTCAAAGTCCGGGTCGATAGCCTGGTAAAATCGGAGTGCCTGTCTACCTTCGGTGACCAGCGGGAGAACGCCCGGCGAGGTGTTGTCACCCGTCCCCACGACGAGCGTGTGGTCATCTCGATATCGGGCAATCGTCCGCGCGAGTCGACCGATCACTGACGGATTGTCACAGGCGTTTTCGACGTCCGAGTACTGGAGGAGCCGAGGCGGCATTCGGTTTCGATTTGGACACAACTGCCTTGGCTTCGTCGGTTCGCGACCCTCAAGTGTGTGCAAACGTAGTCTCTAGTATGGAAGCTGTCGGTGTCGATGATGGGGAAACGGTGTACGTCTCGAGGGCAGACGGCGACCGCGGGTCGAAGGGGCCCTTTTTGATCGCGTACGAAACACGGGATCGAGAGCGCCGTTATGGCTGGTTCTGCTCGAACTGCGAACGGATAGATAACGCGATGGACCCCATGGGCCGAATCCTGTGCAATCAGTGTGGCAACCTCCGGAAACCAACCGAGTGGGATGCGGCCCACGAATAGCTGCCCGCTGATACGGTCGATGGTAGCTGCCCGCTGATACGGTCGATGGTAGCTGCCCGCTGATACCGTCGGTGGTAGCTGCCCGCTGATACGGTCGGTTGTACCCATTCACCGGTAATCGCTATATTGGGTGGTCGGTTACCGAGAAGAGACAACAACCGACCGTATGAACGATCTTTGGGGGCCAACCTCGAGCACTGGTGGGGGCTCGAAACCGATCGAAAAACTACGTTTGTCCGATATTATGGCCTATTTTTGGTGAACGTCCGCACTTCTCTCGCATACCGATTTATCGACCACCATACTGTGCAAAGCTTTATTATGGTGTCCAGAGTATGGTTGGGTGAATGGGTCCTGTTAACATGCGACTCGTCGAGCAGGCCAGGTCGATTTTCGCTGAACTCGGCTACACAGTCGAGGGCAACGGACCGGAATTCCGAGCCGAACGTGCGTGGAAAGTCGTCCACGTCAACACGGTATACGATATGAACGAGCTTCCTCGGGGTGATGGACAGTTCCACTGTTTCGTCGCCCAACCACATGACGCCGACGAACTCGAGGATCGACTTACACGCCACAATCCTGCGTATGAGTGGGCGATTATCGTCGTCGACGGCGAGGAGTATCAGGTCGAGCGCGCTCCGCCAGGGCCATCGGTAACGGTTTAAACCCACCCTTTTCGGGTCAATCACCCTGCAGAGAGTCACAGCTATCCTGTCGAAAGCGATAGCCATACTGGAAGGGATGCAGTCCTCCCCTTACTGGCCGGCTAGTACCCTCCCAAACGTCGGCCTGTGAGTGAAATCGAACCGCAACGCATGATTTCACCCACGGGTTCAGGTTTGGGAAGCCACTAGTCATTTCTCCTTGTCCACGAATATGCGCCTATCGACACACTACCCGATCACCAGGGTTCACCGACAATAATCGGTGTGCATGTACAGCCGAACGCTCTGGGTCCCACACTCGAGACAGCGTGTGTGAAGCGACGAACGTTTCTCGGCACACTCGGGACAGTGAGCTCGCTCGGGACCCTCTATTACACCACTCGAGAACCCGTCTCGGAACTCGAGGTTCGGTTCTTTCTATCCGAGGGTGCCAGTGACTATCCGGGCATCGAACGGCGCGTCAGCGCCTATCTGGAAGGAGCCCTCGAGTACCCGTTCTGGTCGGTCGACGTCTCGATGGGCGGTATCGTCTCGACCCCGACAGAGGACGGTGCAGACCCCGTACGAACCGGGCGCTGGCCGTTCACCGTGGGTGCTGGCATCACGGGGATGGGCGACGCGAACCCCGCTCGAGACGTCAACGTCCTCATCACGGACGGACAGATGTCAAAAGCACCGACCGGCTACGCGATTCCCCACGTGGCCTCGGTAGGGGGTGCTCGCCATCTCGCTTCCCTCGAGATACCCACCGATTTCGACGTCTACGACCGCTACACCAGATCGGCACTCACTGCTCAGATTTTGCTGCACGAGGTTGGGCACACGCTCGGGTTGCGACACGAACACGGTCACATCGAGCGCCATGAGGGAAAAACTGCCGTCACGCCCATGGTCAGCGCCTACGCCTGGGACGACGAGTTCGACGCCACGAGTTGTCGCTGCGGAACGACCTATCCGACCGACCGTGACGCCGGGCGATTGCTCTCGCATCGATTTTCCGACTGTGCCCTCGAGCGACTCACCGCCTACGCGGGTGGCCTGCGTCCGTGAGGATACCGGCCAAAAGTGCCCAGCAACCATCTTCGGACAACTCAACGTTTTTGGTTGTGCCTACTCGAGACAGATTATGGCATCTTCAGAGGAGCAAACACTCGAAACCGCGCCGGACGTCGGCGAACTCACGCCACCGAATCGGACACTCATGGGACCAGGTCCCAGCGATGTCAACCCGCGCGTGTTGCGCGCGATGAGTACCCCACTCGTGGGTCACCTGGACCCCTCGTTCATCGAGATTATGAACGATGTGCAGGACCTCCTGCGCTATACGTTCCGCACCGACAACCAGTGGACCATTCCGGTCTCCGGAACCGGGTCAGCCTCGATGGAAGCCGCCATCGGCAACGTCGTCGAACCAGGAGACACGATGCTCGTCCCGACGAACGGCTACTTCGGCGGCCGGATGGCCTCCATGGCCGAACGGGCCGGCGGCACCGTCGTCACGGTCGATGCCCCATGGGGAGAACCGCTCGACCCAGACGACGTGGCCAATGCACTCGCCGAACACGACCCCGACGTGTTCGGGTTCATCCATGCCGAGACCAGCACCGGGGTCGTCCAGCCTGACGTTCCCGAACTGACCGCCGCTGCCCACGATCACGATGCGCTCGTGATCGCCGACACCGTCACCTCACTCGGCGGTGTCGAGCTCCGGGTCGACGAGTGGGGCATCGACGTGGCCTACTCCGGCCCGCAGAAGTGCCTCTCCTGTCCCCCTGGCGCAAGCCCGCTCACCCTTTCTGACGACGCAATGGAGAAAGTACTCGGCCGAGACACCGATCCCCGCTCGTGGTACCTCGATTTATCTCTCCTCGAGGGATACTGGGGTTCGGACCGATCGTACCACCACACAGCTCCGATTACGAACGTCTATGCAATTCGCGAAGCGCTCCGACTCGTCGCCGAAGAGGGCATCGAGGCGCGATGGGAACGCCACCGAGAACTTGCCGGTGCACTCAAAGCCGGGATGGAGGGAATGGGCCTCGAGATGAACGCTCCCGAAGCCTACTGGCTCCCGAGTCTCAACGCCGTCCGCGTTCCCGACGGCGTCGACGATGGTGACATCTGTGCCGACCTGCTCGAGCGCTACGACCTCGAGATCGCGAGCGGCCTGGGCGACCTCACCGGCGAGATCTTCCGCATCGGCTGCATGGGCCACTCTGCTCGCCCCGAAAACGTATTGCTCGTCGTGACGGCACTCGGTGACTCACTCGAGGTCCACGGAGCCGACGTGGACCCTGACGCTGGCGTCGCTGCCTGTCGCCGGGCGCTGCGATCGCTGTAACGAGATTTCACTCGCTGCCCTGTGGTTTTGACGGGCTGGTCGTCGGCTTCAGGAGCCGTAAAAACACGCATAACTGATTGGGATCAGTCAGGCAACACCAGGCAAGACGGTGAAGAAGCCGTATGCCAAAAGCGTGGACATCGAAGGCCCGATAACCCACATCGAGACGTACTTAATTATCGCACGAGGATTGAACAGATCGCTCCCGTGAAGGACCGCTTCAGTTTCCGGTTCCCCGATAGCCGGTGCGTCTTCGTCCTCTTCTTCCTCGGTGACGATTGCACCCAGTTCGATCCGTTTGTCGGTAATATCGCTATCGCGAGTAACTGCTTCGCGAACGGTTATCGGCCGAGTTGCTCGCCCCCACCCAATTCCCACGATCGTCATCACGGTCCCCATCACGAGACTGATCGGGATTCCCATCCAGGACAGAATCGTAGTGATCGTCGATGCGGTCACCATGACGAAAAGCGCTGCCAGGAGCGGGATATCACTCAGTTCTCCACCCACAGAGTCCATCGTTCGGCGAGCGATGGTAAATCCGCCGAGTCCGATGGCGACGGTGGCGAGAATTACGGCGTTGGTCACCTCGAGGCCGGCTTGGCCAACCAGTGGCGCAGCGGCGTTTGGAACGTTGCTCGCGCCGGCACTGAAAGCCATATAGCAACCGATAATGAGGACAACCACTGTGGTGCCAAGTTCCTGTACAGTCGTGTTTGGGCCTAATTTCGGTGACGGAACCCCTCCATCTCGGTTTAGTGTCAGGAGTGGCCCATCGGACTTTTTGATGTCCACTCGACGATTGACCCACGGATAAATGTAGCGTCCGATAACCCCTCCGACCCAGAATCCGATAACCGGTGTAACGATCCACCAGATAACGATTTCCGCAATCGTTTCGTAATTTAGCGTTCCCGTGGCAAGTCCAAGCCCGGCGATGGCACCGACGGTCGTCATCGATGTGGGAACCGGAACGCCGAAAACGTTCGCGACAAGAATGCCGAGGCCGATAAAGAAGAGTACGGCCACACCCGCAGACAACGTGAGTTCGGTTGTAATAATTTCGCCGCTGAGGGTATCCATCACGTTTTGTCCAACCGTTATCCCACCCAGGAAAACGAAGACCGTCATCACCGCCGCTGCAGTCGTTTTCTTGACGATTCCAGCCCCAACCGAAGGGCCCCAGGTGATTCCGGTCGACGACCCACCGATATTGAATCCTACAAATATCGATGCGATTACGCCGATAATCAAAAGCGTCTCTACCATCGGCGGAACGTAGGATAAGGCGACTGAAATACATTCTGTAAGAGAGTGAGCGGAGAATTCGACACCTGCTGGAAGTCGGGTCCGAATCCACAGCCGTGATGACCAGACAGCGGCCGGCTCTCGCGGACGCAATCGACACTGTTTTTAGCTGGATTGCGGCTATAACTCGTTCAAATCCATCGAGGTTTTTCCGGGTCTGATCTCTTGCCAGGCTCGAGAAAACGGTGAGGATGGGATTTGAACCACGGTCGGACGTGGTCGCTCACGGCTTCGCCGTTCGTAATCGCGGTCTCGAGGCGACCGCGCCCTCGCTGTGGGCGGCTTCCCTGATTCAAATCCCTGTTCACGCTTCGCTCCTCACATCTGTTCGTCGTAGAAGCGGTGAGGATGGGATTTGAACCCATGAGGCTTGCGCCACCTGCTTTCAAGGCAGGCGCGTTAGGCCGCTCTGCCACCTCACCTCGAATGAATCTTTACGTCGGAATTTAAAAGCGTTGTCGGTCTCGGGCGATTATCAGCGGAGCGTCCCATCGGCTCCGGTCTCGAGACCCAACTCCTCGATAACGGCTGTTGTCGCCTGTGGAATCGCCCGCCCTGCCGACTCGAGGGCACGAATCTCTGCAATCGTCGTTCCCAGGCCCTGTGCATCGGAGGCGAGGGGAACACGCGGCGCGAACCCAACACCCAGATCCGCCCCAACGCCGCGACTCGAGAGAACCTCGATTGGCGATCTCGACGCATCGAAGACATCAGTGAAGTCGATTGGGTCGGTGAACGCCGCCAGATACACTTGCCCGGCCTGTGCGGGGCCGAGAACGATCTCGTTTCGTCGCAACGACATCGCCACACCGTCGATCTGTGGACGACCGACGAGGGCGGCCATCGGATCAAGTACCCCGACACTGTTGACGCCCTCGCGCTCGAGTAAGTGCGTGACCGTGTTCCCGATTCGGGCCGAACGCGTCGAGCCGACCTGTGGTTCGATGCGGATATCGGTATCCGTCCCCAGCCGCTGTTCGGCAAGCGAGCGGACCGCTCCCCTGGGGTCGGCAATCGAATCACGGGCTTCCTCGGGGAGGGTCTGTTCGTCCCGAACGTTGAGTAACAGGTCGCCGCCGCTCGAGTCGACGGCGGCAATGACGTCCGAAACCGTTGCCCTGTACAGGGTCACAAACTCCGCCTTCGAGAGGCCGTTTGCCGGGTCGTCAGTGAGTGTCGGTGGAGCCAACGATTCGTGCGGGGGGTCGACGGGAACGACGACGAGCATACCTGGTCTCGGTTCCCTCGAGCCTTCAACGCGTCGGAGACGGTTCTGGTGTCTCTTGAGGACAAAACGTGGCTCGAGGACAAAACGTGGTGAACGAGAGTGAGATGAAAACGGGAGCGAGAAGAAAACGGGAACAAGATGCAAACGAGAGCAAGGTGGAACGTGCTTGTGACCAGAATGGCGGTACAATCTTAATCCCGGACGCCGTCGGATTTCGTATGAACAGAGTCATAGCCGGACTGTGCACAACGCTGATTGTGGCGGCCCTCGTTGGGGCCGGCCTCTGGACCATCGTCGACACCTACGTCGTTGCTGCGAACGACGGCTACCTCCTCGAGAGCGTCGCTACCGCTGTAATCGCCTTCGGTTTCGTGTTCGTGTTGTTCGTCCTCGGCGCACGGTCAGACCGTTGGCTCCGCAGTCCCTACTGGTAATCTGACAACTCGTTACCGCTCCTGTCTCCCCTTCGTCTGGCGATAATCCGACGCCATCAGTTCGACGAAGTGCTCGAGCCACTGCTGGGTCTGTTCCTCGGTCTGTCGGTCGATCTCGAGCATCGGGACCAGTTCGAAACCCCTGCCCCGTATAGTCGTCGCATGATGGCGCTCGATATCGAGATCGCTGGCCCGCTTCGTCGTGTACTCGGTCGCGATTTCCTCGAGCGCTCGTGCCCCGACCGGGACGATAATCTCGGGGTTGATCATCCGAATCTCGGCGTTGAGATACGGTTCACACGTTTCGATTTCTTCGTCGCTCGGTGATCGCTCCGGGTCACGACAGCGCGTCAAGTTCGTCAAATAAACGTTCGTCAGTTCGGGCGCGTCGGGGTCGCTATCTCGAGCGCACAAACCAAGTCGCTGAAGGATCCGAAAGAGACCATTATCGTGGTCGGTCTCATCCGATGGAGTAGCGGCGAGAAACGGGATTCCCACGGCATCGGCCTGGGACGACGGCCGTTCGCCGACGAACAGAAAGTCAGCGGCGACGTCGCCGTAACCATGAACGACCTGCGTCCGCTGCTCACAGAGGTTCGGACAGTTCGTACACCCCTCGTCCATCCCGAACGGATTCGACGTCGACAGTTGATTTGCGTCCACACCGGTACTAGAGTGTGGCATCGACAAAAGCGACGCGTCTCGAGCAACCCAGGTCCCCAGCCTCAATACTCAGTACTCGGTCACGCGTCGACGTGTAAGCCGAACCCGACTACTGCTATCGGTTCGGCTTACACGCTCAGGCGTGACGAACCACTCAGCCCGAAACTACAATCCCGTTCTGTGTCGGACTGACCCGTCGCTCGAGAGCCAGTATCCCGAATGCGAGGATACAACTGAGTACGACCAGGGTCGGCCAGAGGAACTGATCGATACTGTAGTCAAAAAAGAGCCCACCCAGAACCGGGCCGATACCGAATCCCAGTCGTTTGGCAACTTCGAGGACCGATAGCTGTGAGCCACGGTCTTCGACCGGGCCGACGTCGCTCGCGAGTGCGGTTATCAACGGTGCGTGCAGAATCTCTCCCAGCGTTCGCAACACGAGAAACGCACCGATGAGGCCAACGCCGAGCGCCCACGAAGTACCATAAGAGAGCCAGACAGCCAGAAAACTGACGGTCCAGAAACCGGCTGAGACCACCAGCCCCCGCGTCCGCCGCCAGCGGCTGATTCGAGCCACGATAGGCAACTGGAACAGGACGATCACCAGCGGGTTCAACACGAACAGCGTCCCGAGTTGTTCGCTCGTCAGGTCGAACGTCGTCTCCGCGTGAACCGGTATGGTCGAGTTCATCTGGGAATACAACACCGCAAATCCGACGTTGAGAACCGCGAGAGATAGAATCGTCGGGTGGGTGACGGCACGCGACCAGTGGCGCAGTGTCTCCCGAATCGATTTTGCTGGCCCCTCGAGCGAGTCAGAGGCAGGCGAGGAAGGCAGCGCAACCAACAGGAGGCCAGCAACGACGACGCTTGTCGCCCCGTTGGCAACGAAGACGCCGGTCTGCGTAATACCGTAGATGAGGCCACCGAGCACGAACCCCATGCCGAATCCCGCATTGCTCGCCACTTTCAACAGGGCGTATGCTCGCTCCCGTGTGGCGTCGGTCGTGAGATCAGCGATCATTGCCTGACTCGCAGGCGTGAACAATCCCATTACGAGACCTGCAATTCCTGCGACGACGATGAACTCGAGAGCGGTCGTAACGAGCGCGTAGGTAGCCAACGCTGGCCCACCCGACGCCATACTCCAGATCATCACCGGTCGTCGACCGTATCGGTCGGCAAGGATGCCACCGACGAGAGTCCCAAGCGCCAGGCCGACGCTATTTGCGAACAGTCCCGTCCCCACCAACGTGAACGAAATGCCCACCTCGAGATAAAAGTACAGCGTGGCAAAGGGATACACCAGTCCGGAGCCGAGAACATTGATAAACCGAGCGCTCGCGACAACCCAGACCGCTCGGTCGAACCCGCGAATACTTTCGAAACGCAACACAGCTGATGGTCACAGTTCGTCCATAAAATTTCGCCGGTTCCGCCGACGTGACGCTGTGTTTCGGACCGGTTTCGAGAGTGGGGTTACCGACCAAGTCCGTCGCGTTCGATAACCTCGAGGATGAATTTAACGTTTCGAATAATCTCCTCGGGAGAGGTGTCTTCGGCGTCGTCGTAGAGGTCACTCGTTCGATACAGGATGTTCGCCAGTTGCTTGCTCTCACTCGAGTCGCCACGGATGTCGTCGGCGACTGCTCTGAGGAACTGTACGCGTTCGGGATCTGCGGGAAAGTCAGTTTCAGTCATCGGGAGTGTGGCAGGTAATTGTCGGTTCGTCTCGCCACGGTACTCGAGGTCGTCCGTTGTGACGACACTCGAGTGCGGCTTGTGAAGTGAGCGCACTCACGTGCGGCTTGTGAAGTGGGCGTACTCGAGGCAGGGTTACTGGTGTTCGGTTTCCGTCGGCGGGGTTCGGTCTTGTACGGATTCGGACACTGCACGTCTGTGCACGATACCGGTGTTGTTCGCGACGGACACTGTGAGTTCTCTGAACGCCTCGCCGGTTTCACTGTCCTCGTCGAGAACCGTTGGCTTGCCCTCGTCGCCACCCTCTCTGACCTGTGGGTCGAGTGGAATCGAGGCGAGGAACGGCAAGTCGTGGCTTTCGGCGAAAGCCGAGCCACCCCCAGCACCGAAGATATCGTGTTCGCCGCCGCAATCCGGACAGACGAACGTTGCCATATTTTCGGCGATGCCGAGGACGACCGTGTCGTGTCTTGCAAACATCTGGAGCCCCTTGCGCGCATCGTCAAGCGCGACGTCCTGTGGTGTGGTGACGATCACTGAACCGGTTACCGGCATCGTCTGGAGCATCGTCAACTGCGTATCACCCGTTCCTGGGGGCAGGTCGACGACGAGGTAATCGAGGTGTCCCCATTCGACGTCCTCGGTCAACTGCGTAATCACCTTGTGGACCATCGGTCCGCGCCAGATGACGGGGTCGTCTTCGCCGAGCAAAAAGGCCATGCTCATCAGCTTCACGCCGTACTTTTCCGGTGGGATGAGCGTCTCGTCTTCGGTCGCCATCGGCGGTTCGTCAGCGTCGACCATTCGTGGAACGTTCGGCCCGTAAATATCGGCGTCAAACAGCCCGACTCGAGCGCCCCGGTCGGCCAATCCGGCCGCGAGGTTGACGGCCAACGTCGATTTACCGACGCCACCTTTCCCGGAGGAGACGGCGATGACGTTTTTGACGTTTGGCAAAACGGTATCCGCATCGTTGTCATCCCGACCGGCGATGCTCGCAGATAGCTCCGGGTCGACGCCATCCTCGGCGAGGGCATCGCGAACGTTGCCAGCGATCTGCGTTTCCGTTGGCGAGTACGGCGCACCGAGTGCGAGATCGATGGCGACCGACCCATCATCCGAGACGGTGACGTCGTTGACCAGTCCAAGCGAGACGATATCATCGCCAAGCTCGGGGTCTTCGACGGTTCGAAGACGCTCACGAACAGTAGATTCGTCCATGCAAGACACTGGTTTCCGGCCGTCGAAAAGCGTTGTGTTCGGTATACGGGCGACCGTTTGCGCTCGAGTGCCCTCACGGACGGAAATCTCACGGACGGAAATCGAATCGTGGACCGCCGTAGGTTGGTGGATTCGGCTCGAGTTCGACACCCGATTCGAACCGGACGAAGTTCAGATAAAACGGCCGACCACAGCCTTCGATTTCGTTGCCTTCCCAATCGGTGACGTGGCAATTCTCCCCGCAGACGAACGCGATGCCATCGGCAGCCTCGAGCGTTTCTGCATCCACGTCCGGGGTGACGTACTCCCAACCCGGCTGTTTCATCGTCGTCACTGACCGATCTGCGAGATCCGGACGGCGGTCGACGCTCACCACGGCATCACAGTTGGGACAGGTGTAACGAACGGTGACCATTGGGAACGAGTAGGGGCGTGATGGTCAAAACGTATGTGGTCGCGGAGATACCCGGAACACCTTTTGCGCTCACCGATGTCTGCTCGAGTATGATCGACGAAACGGCCGAGGAGATTGCGGCCATGCAGACGCACAGTTCCTCGGTGGTAGCCGTGAAGGCGACACGAGCACTGACCGAACTGCTCGAGCGAGAGTACGCCACGGTCGAAGAGTGCCTTCGAACGCTCGAGCGAAATGGAACTGTACTTCGCCGGGCGAACCCATCTCACGCCTCACTCCAGAACGCGATCAGGGAGGTCGTTCATCAGGTCGAAGACGCCGAACCCGAAACCGTCGAGGAAGCGCTCTCACTGACCGAAACCGCGATCCAAGACGTCGTGGCACGGGTCGAATCCGGCAAACGCCGAGCCGCCGAAAACGCCGTCGAATATCTCTCCGACGGCGAGGCTATCTTGACCCACGATTTCTCTTCGACCGTCATCGAGGCGCTCGAACTGGCGACCGACCGAGGGATGACGTTCGAAATGTACGTCACCGAAGCCCGTCCGCGTTACATCGGCCGCAAAACCGCCAGGCGACTGGCTCCTATCGAGGGTATCGACGTGACGTTGATCACCGACAGCGCACACGGCCACTACCTCCCGGAGTGTTCGCGCGTCCTCATCGGCATGGACTGTATCGTTGACGACTATCTGTACAATCGCGTTGGCACGTTCCCAATCGCGTCCACGGCAGCCCAGCTCGAGGTGCCCGTGACCGTGCTCGGGTCTGCAGCAAAGCTGGTCACCGAAGGGTTCGTGTTCGAAAACGAGTATCGAACGCCCGTCGAGGTAATGGCCGAACCGGCAGATGGCTTCGGTATCGAGAATCCGGCGTACGACGCGACACCAGTCGACCTCCTCGATAGCGTGATCACGGACGAAGGGAAGAAATCGCTGTAACGACTCGAGGGCGCTTTTTCACTGATTCGGTTACTCTTCGTTTGCCGCTGTCGTTCGATTGCCAAACGTGCGTGGAGCACAAGCTCTCGGTTCCGCCCACTCGACGGCGTTTCGAAGAACCCGTTTGACGTCTTCGTGTTCGTAGATCGGGAGCGTCTCGTGTCCCGGACGGAAATAGAAGATACGGCCGCTGCCACGCCGATAACAACAGCCGCTGCGGAACACTTCACCGCCTTCGAACCAACTCGAGAAGACGAGTCGGTCGGGTTCGGGGATATCGAAGGGCTCGCCGTACATCTCGGTTTTCGGCAGTTCGATGTATTCGTCCAGGCCCGCAGCGATCGGATGGCCGGGGTCGACGACCCACAGTCGCTCGAGGCCGTCGTCTTCGCGCCATTGCAAACTGCAACTGGTTCCCATGAGGCGCTTGAAGATCTTCGAGTAGTGCCCGGAGTGCAACACGAGTAATCCCATCCCCTCGAGTACCCGGTCCTGGACCCGATCAACCACCTCGTCAGCCACTTCGTCGTGAGCCTTGTGTCCCCACCAGAGGAGAACATCGGTCGACTCGAGGACGGGTTCGGTGAGTCCGTGTTCGGGTTCATCGAGCGTTGCCGTCCGAACGTCGTGGTCGGCCTCGAGAACGGACGCCAGTGCCTCGTGGATCCCGTCCGGGTAAACGGCTTCGACGGCCTCGTTTTCTCGCTCGTGTCGATATTCGTTCCATATCGTGACAGCGGCCATAGCCAACAGTTACATCTCGAGCATGATAGGTCGGCCGATTATACGATCGTAAGTTCATATTATTTGAATACAGCGGGGATTACAACCGTATACGATAAACGATAGTCAAGAATTCTAATAAAATCAGAGCGTGCTGGGTCACAACCCTTATTTTGATCGCCAACCGGTTTTCACCTATGTCTCCTCTCAGCACTGTATCGACATGGTCGCAATGGTTCATTTCCGATGACGTTCTCTCTACCCGAACGGAGAAATTGGAGGTTACTCAATGAATATCGCCGACATCGGCATCGGAATCGTTGGCCTCGGCGGCATGGGCCATCTCCACGCTTCGAATATGCGTACAGCAGGTGCCACCATCGTTGCCGGTGCCGACCTCGTCGCCGAACAGCGCGAGGGGTTCGGTGTGGAGTTCGACGCGGCCACCTACGAGTCCCACGAGGGACTGATCACCGACGAGGAGGTCGATACCGTCGTGGTCACCACGCCGAACAAGTTCCACGAACCGATTTCGGTTGCCGCACTCGAGGCCGGCTGTAACGTACTGGTCGAAAAACCCCTTGGACACACGCTCGAGAGCGCCGAGCGAATCGCGGCGGCCGCGGCGGAATCCGACGGTATCTGCATGGTCGGCTTCCACAACCGGCACGCGGGTTCGGCGGCGATGTTCGACGAGTACAAACGACGGGGGCGTTTCGGCGAGTTAACGCACGTCGAAGCCGAGTACGTCCGACGACGCGGGGTCCCCGGCCCGGGTTCCTGGTTCACCGACTCGCAACTGGCCGGCGGCGGTGCGTTGCTCGATATCGGCGTCCACGCTATCGACCTCGCCCTCTATACGCTCGATTTCCCCGAGGTCGTCGAGGTAAGCGGCGTTGCTCGAACCACGTTCGGCACTAAAACGGAGTACGCTGACCCGGACGGCTTTGGTGCAAACTGGGATGCAAAGGCCGAAACGTACGACGTCGACGACGCCGTAAGCGCCTTTATTCGCTGTGCGAACGGACAAACCATCTCCCTCGAGGCAGGCTGGGCCACCAACCGTGATTCGAGTATGGACTTCCGCGTTCGCGGTACAGAAGCCGGGGCACACTTTGAAATCGGCGACACCGATCTGAAGATCCTGGGAGCCAGCACTGCAGGGACCGACCACTACGCTGACAGCGAGTTGACCGGTGATTCTTCGGTTACCGGCCACGCCGAGCAAGACCAGCGGTTCCTCGAAACGATCGTCGCGGGCGAACAGCCAGCCACGAATACGGTCGAAGAGGCCCTGACCGTCCAGCGCGTGATCGATGCCATCTATCGCTCGAGTAAGAGCGGTCGAGCGGTTCGTCTCAATCCCGAACCGGAAGCGGTCCACCACGCTGATTGAGATACAGGAGATCGTACAACCCATACTGATTACGCTTCCCCCGTTTTCCCTCGAGCCGTGTTGGTACACCTGTTCTCCGGACGGGACCAAACGGTTTTGACTGCACACGGAGTATCCGCTGGCGATGGGTGCTCGAGACGGCGACTCCTGGGAGAAGGGCGATTCACAAACGAACGGTGGCAATCAACCCGTGCCAGATTCGAACGCATCGAAATACGGTGAACGTGCCGAGAACCGGTATCAAGGATTGCTCGAGGCCACGCTAGCCGGCGCCCTCGCCTGGGTGCTCGGCGTCTTCATCACGTTCGTAACGGCCAGATCGACGATTCGGAATGACCTCCGGACCGAGATTATCGAGTCCGTGACCGGTGACAGCCTGACGACCGAACTCGTCATCTGGACGTACTTCAACGCCCACACCGTCCCGACCGCCTTTCCCCAGGAAGGCGTTTTTCGACTCGCCCAGGCCAATCAGAACGTCGTCCTCGAGGGTACTGACTGGGAGCCGATGTTACTGATCGTCCCGCCGATCGTCCTCGCCCTCGCCGGCTTCGTCGTTGCCAGACGGGAAGCCCGCCGTGTCGACGCCGCGACGCTTGGTGACCTCATTGCGACCGGGGGTGTGGTGACGGTCGGCTACCTCGTCGTGACGATCACGGCGATGACCGTCGGGACCGTAACGGTGGGCGATGCCATCGTTCGTCCCGACCCGACCGAAGCGGTCGTTCGTGCCGGTCTGGTCTATCCCCTGCTCTTTGGCGGCATCGGTGGGGCTCTCACCTGGTTACTCGAGTGACCGCGCGACCATCTCGCCCCAGTGAGCGAAGCCGTGGCGCTCGTAAAACGACCGTGCCCGGTCGTTTTCACGGTCCACGTCGAGGACCAGTCGCTCGAGCGGGAGCTCCTGGCCCTGTGCAACCTCGATAGCACCGTCCATGAGCCCGTCGGCGACGCCGGTTCCCCGGCAGTCCGGGGTGACGTAAATCTCGTTCAACACGGCACTGTCCCAGATGTAGGCCAGGGATTCCGGCAATACGAACACGTAGCCGACTAGCTGTGTCCCTTGCCCAGTCATCGGGACTTTCTCGCCGTCTACGGCATCGGGTTCCACAGCGGCGACGGTCACCGCCCGCGGTTCCTCGACCAGGCAGCGTTCGACCCACTCGAGATACCCCTCACGGTACTCGTCGTCCAGTTTCGCATCGTACAGTTTCGCTTTCTCGTCGCCGCCCGTGCCAGCACCGAGTCCACGCTCGAAGCCAGTTTTGAGTGCCCAGAAAGCATCACGATCAGTATCGGGATCGTACGGCCGAATCGTCGGATCCATGCCCCCAGATGAGGTGCCAGTGGCCTCCTTTGTATCGGTTTACTCGCTCGTTCGCCACTGCTCGAGCAAACGGTAGCCGACCGAGAGATAGCCCGCGACCGTGATGATGAACAGTTCGCCGGAACTCGCAATCGGGAATATACGCTCGACGTCTTCGGGTGGGTCGTCCCGCGTTGGATCGAACCCCGTCGAATAATGGGTGTCTTCAGTGGTGCCTCGAGCGGTGGAGTCGGCCACGCTGGTGCCGTCATCGCCGGATTCGAACTCGATGAACGTCTGGACGAAGCCGCGCTGATCGGTGATAATCATCTTCCCCGAGAGATCGAAAAACCGGTCATAGACCGGCCAAAATAGATTGACACCGTTGTAGAAGGCATCCAGTAAAATGTGTCCGAACAGGACGGCAACGAGCGTGACCCAGCCGACTCGGTAACCGTACTTGCCCCAGCGCTCGAGGACGAACGATCTATCGCGGAGTTTGACGTCCCAGACTAACAGCGCTCCGGGGATTAGGACAATCCAGATATTGTGAAAGGCAGCTCGATGTGTACCGGGGAAATAGATCCCGAGCAGTGTATCGAGGTCGATCACGGCCGCCGCAACCATCACAACCAGAATCGCTTTCGCGTCGAATCGGTCGCCGAGGAGTGCGACGCCGATGAGGCCGGCCACCGCCACGTGGACCACAGTCGAGGGCATGACACACAGCCAGGGCTGGAACCTACTTGACTGTTCGCCTCTCGAGACACTCTCGAGCGACGGGACGATTAGCCCCGACGCCCCTATCTCATGCCGGTAGCTACTTGCCCGGGCCGTACAAGCCACACCTATGGGCGGACGCGGACCCAAACGGGAGTTGGCCGAAAAAATCGCCGGCGAAATCACGCTGAGTAACGACCCTGGAGCGACATTACGCAAATGGCGGACGGATTTCGATATCTCACAGACCGATCTTGCCGCCGAGCTCGATGTGTCCTCGTCGGTAATTTCCGATTACGAAAGCGGTCGCCGTGAGAGTCCGGGCATCGGGGTGGTCCGGCGACTGGTCGACGGATTGCTCGAAATCGATGAACGCCGCGGCGGTGATCGCATCCGCCAGTACGGACGCGTCCTCTCTGCTGGCTTCGAAAGCGACGTCGTCTACGATCTGCGAGAGTACGCGACGACACACCCACTCGCTGAACTGTACGACAGGATCGACGCGACCCAGATTACCGACGGATCGACCGACCGGATCAGCGGTCACACCGTCATCAACAGTATTCAGGCGATTACCCGTCTCTCGAGCGAGGAATTCTTCCGACTCTACGGACAGAGCACCAACCGCGTCCTCGTTTTCACGGGCGTGACGCGAGGCGAATCACCACTCGTTGCACTCCGAGTCGTCAATCCGACGCCGAACGCAGTTGTGCTCCACGGCCTCGACGAAGCCGATCTCTGGGAGCACGCTGCCGATCTGGCGCGAATCGACGGCTACTCGCTGGCCGTGACGACCATGCCACTCGAAGAGATGCTCGATACGCTGGTTTCACTCGAGTAGTCAGTTGCCTGCCGGGTTTGGAACCGAAAACCGAGGCGTCAGGGCCGCGGCGCAGCCTTCTGCAGCGCCGTTTCCGCAATGTTCCCACCGTAGTCGGCGCTGCGGGAGAGTGAGTCGACGATCAACCCCAACGACTGGGCTTCGACCGAATCTAGCCCCCGAAGCCGGTCGTCGATCACTCGCGTGTGTTCGTCAATTCCGAGTACGGACTCGAGGGCGGCGTGGCCGAGTTCGGTCGCCTCGTCACTATCCTCGGCGAACAGCGCATCCATCGATTTCTCGAACACTTCGAACGCATCGTCGTGGAGGGCCTCGATAGCCTCAGCGACCTCGTCTGGGATTTCCTCGAGTTTGAGGGCCAATTTACTGATTTTGACCGCGTGGTCGGCAATCCGCTCGAGTTGGCGGGCACTCGAGTGGTAGTCGAAACAGTCCTCCCGGGAGACGCCGAGTTCTTCGGATGCTCGCGGTGAGCGCAGCGTCGCCCGGAAAATACGGGAAACGACGAGCCAGAGGCGGTCGACATCGTCGTCGCGTTCGATGACGTCACGTGCGATGTCGTCCTCATTGGTAATCACTGACGTGACGGCATCCTCGAGCATCGCACTCGCAATGAGACGCATCCGAGTGACGGCGTTGACGATAGATAGCTCCGAGGAATCGAGCAAGTCCTGAATTACCACGCTATCGGTCGTTTCCTCGAGCACTTCGACGCCGACGAGCCCCTGGGTCGCGCTTCGAATCGCCCGGCGCTGATTGGTCGTAATGCGACCGGCCTCGAGTCGAATGATGTCGAAGCCACTGACGTACATGGTCATAACTGCGCGTGTGAGGCGCTCTCCCTCGAGGTTCGAGACGTCGAGGGTCCCTTCCTGGCGGTGACTCTCGCTTTGCGGGGTCAACAACAGCGCATCGTCCTCCGGATAAAATTCGACGGTCGATCCAGCGCTCACCTCGTTGTCAGTCGCCCAGGATTTGGGGAGCGAGACGGTGTACGTCGAACCACCGGTCACCTGAACCTTGCGCGTCTCCATGTGAGACACTTGTGTGGAGTACCATATAAATCCACCAGAATCTATAGAGTCAATTATTGGGTCCAGAAAGCGCAATACAATGTGGGATTGTATGCTATCGAGATATGGATCTTTGAATAGGAATTGCCACGGCAATAGTTGGCTAACATAGACCTATATAGTCAACATAGTAGGGTATTTAGATACCATCACCTCAATACCACACAAATGGGAAACCTACCGGGTTCCGGGAGTCTCTCACGCCGGCAATTGCTCGTTGGTGGTTCCGGAACAGCGCTAACCGGTCTTTCGGGGTGTTTCGTACGCGGGGAATCGAGTGATCTTTCGGGGGAGATTCACATCGACGGGAGCAACACCGTGTTGCCCCACAGCGCCATTGTCGCCGAGGAGTTTCAGTGGCGAAACAATCGCGTCATTATCTCCGTCCGCGGTTCGGGGACCGGTGCTGGCTTCCAACGGTTCTGTACCGGGGAAACCGCCGCACAGAACGCCAGCCGAGTGATTCAGGTTGACGACGACGAAGGCGAACTCTGTCGCGCCAACGATATCGAGTACATCGAACTCGAGGTGGCCCTCGACGGAATCGCCGTGTTCACACACCCCGAAAACACCTGGTGTGACGAACTCACGCTCGAGGAACTCGAGCGCATCTGGGAACCGGGCTCGACGGTCCAGACCTGGGCCGACGTTAGACCGGGGGCAGACTGGCCGGATGAAGAAATCGATTTCTACGGGCGTGATCCCGCTTCCGGCACCTTCGATTTCTTCACCAAAGCAATTAACGGCGAGGTCGGTGCCATTCGCTCCGATTATTCGGCGAGCGCCGACACGAACGTCATCGTTCGGGGTGTTCGTGGCACACAGTACGGCCTCGGCTTCGGCGGTGCGGGATACTACGAAGAAAACGAAGACGACCTCAAACTCATCGCCGTCGAAAGCGACGAGGAACCGGGAACGTTCTACCGACCGAGTCCAGACAACATCGAAACGGGCGTATACTCTCCCCTGACCCGCCCGTTGTACCTTTATTTTAACGTCGAATCGTTGGAGCGACTCGAGATGCAGCGCTTTGCCGAGTTTTACTTCGATCCGATAGACGACGAGGCCGCTGAAGCCGATTTCGTCGATGACGAGTCGATGACCTGGACCCAGTGGGCCGCCAGACAGAGCGGATTTTATGCACTCGATGACGACCGCCTGTCACAGGGTCGTGAGCGTCTCCAGGCCGCCCTCGAAGAGGGGACAGCATGAGCGTTGATACCCCAAGTGAAATAACGAGTGCGGGAAGCAACATTGCTAATCGGAAAAATGCCGCTGTACGCTATGTCTTTTTTTCCTGTGCCCTCGTCACAATCTTGACGACGCTTGGCATCATCCTTGTGCTGGTGCAGGGCTCGATAGAGTTCTTCACCGAAGTTTCGATTATCGACTATTTCACCGGCACGAACTGGTCACCCGTTATCCGCCCACGGAGCTACGGTGTGTTACCGCTGATCTGGGGAACGCTGTTGATCACCGTCGGCTCAGCCCTCATCGCCATCCCGGTCGGGACCGCCACGGCGATCTACTTGAGCGAGTACGCCAGCCCTCGTGTCCGCAAGACTATCAAGCCGACCCTCGAGATCCTCGCGGGAGTACCGACTATCGTCTACGGGTTTTTCGCCCTCTCGTTCATCACACCGCTTTTGCAACGCTTGCCGTACATCCCCGACGTCGGGACCTTCAACGCGGCCGCCGGCGCAATCGTCGTCGGAATCATGATTATCCCGATGGTCTCATCGCTCTCCGAAGACGCGATGAGTGCCGTCCCCGACGACCTTCGAAATGCAGCCTACGGTCTCGGTGCGACCAAATTCGAGGTATCAACCAGCGTCGTCGTACCGTCGGCATTTTCGGGAATTATCGCATCGTACATCCTGGCCCTCTCGAGGGCCATCGGGGAAACGATGGCCGTCACGCTTGCGGCGGGGATGGCACCACAGATCACAATGAATCCGTTCGAACCGATTCAGACCATGACCGCCTACATGGTGCAGATCGGTATCAGTGACGTATCCGTCGGTTCGATCGGCTACCAGAGCCTCTTCGCCGTCGGCCTCACGCTGTTCGCGATGACACTCTCGATGAACCTGTTCAGTCTCTGGATCAAATCCCGCTATCGGGAGGAGTACCAATGAGCACCGACACGACCAACCCGTTCAACGACGCAACCGAACAGATCGAGCGCAAACGGCAGATCGGGCGCTTGTTCGTCGCCATCTGCTTCGCCTCGACGCTCGTCGGCATTGTCGCACTCGTCGCGCTGATCGCCGACGTCCTGTATGAATCCTGGGGCTGGGTCACCTGGGAGTTTTTGACCTACCCACCGTCACAGGTGATCGATAACTACCTGCCTGGGGGGCGTGGTGCGGGGATCTACCCAGCCATCGTCGGCTCGATTTTCCTGATCGCCCTCACCGCAATCTTCACCATCTTCCTCGGTGTCGGCGCAGCCGTCTACCTCGAGGAGTACGCGCCCGAAACCCGGCTCAAATCATTTATCGAGGCCAACATCGCGAACCTGGCGGGCGTCCCTTCTATCGTGTATGGACTGCTCGGCCTGGCGATTTTCGTCAGAGCGTTCCAGCTCGGCTCGAGTCTCATTGCCGGTGCCCTCACACTCACCTTGCTCATCCTGCCAATCGTCATCGTCTCCACACAGGAAGCACTGCGCGCCGTCCCCGACTCCCAGCGCCAGGCGGCCTATGGCGTGGGCGCAACCCAGTGGCAGGTCACGCGCGACGTCGTCTTGCCGCGGGCGCTCCCGGGCATTATGACCGGGACGATTCTCTCACTCTCTCGAGCGATCGGTGAGACGGCCCCGATCCTGATGGTCGGTGCAGCGACCTCGATGTTCATCGCACCGGACAGCCTAACCAGCCCGTTCAGTGCGATGCCGATGATGATCTTCGAGTGGGCGACGCTTCCACAGCCGGGATTCCAGCACGTGGCGGCTGCCGGTATCGTCGTCTTACTCACCATCCTGTTGTTGATGAACGCGGTTGCCATCTTCATCCGGAATCGGTACGATCCTCGTTCCTGAAGTGGTTCTTTGATAGGGACTGTTGTGACAATTTACTACCCAGCGCTCGTTACGGGGTTTGTGCTCGGCGGTACGTGACTACAATAATCCCTGTGAGAGGACTCGAAGGTGGCCACTATTGCACGTCTGAGACATCGGCGAACCTTTGTCGGCGTTCCAGTCAGATGAACGACGACCCTGGCGGCCCGGTCGTACTACCGCCCTCGACCTGCCAACACTCCAGTTCAAACCGTTCGCTCGAGACGGGCTCTCTGATCGGTAAAAAACCGTTCTGAAGGGGAATCAGTCGCGGATTCGGACGATGCCGTCCTCGAAGACTACGCGGTTGGGGATGATGTACTCCCTCGAGTCCGATTCGATTTTCGTGACGAACAGATCGACCTCCTGGACGATGCCAGCGCGATCACCGACTTCGATTTCGTCGCCGATGCCATACGGCTGGTTCAACAGCAGATAAATACCAACCGCACTCGAGACGAGGAAATCTTTGAACGCGAACGCACCGATCAGTACCAGTCCCGTCGCGTATACCGTCAGTAAAATGAGGAGCGCCAGAACGTGGACCCCTATCTGTGCGAGTGCGATGAGGAAAGCGACGTAGAGAACGGAGTACTTGACGATTTTCGGGATGACCGAAACGTCAGGAAGTTTGACGCCTCGGAGATACTCGCTGACGACCAACTCTGCTTTGTCGGCGGCGATAAAACCCACGAGCACCACGAGAATCGCAACGAACAGTTGCGGCACGAACGTCATGATCGTTTGCCAGAAGGCCTCGGTCGGGAGCAAATCTGCAATATGAATCGCCGTCAAGACGGCGATACCGTAGATGAACCACGAACTAAGCCTGGCGATGATTTTGACCGTCGAGGTACCAAGCGACTGAGCAGTTCGTTCGAACGGCGTCCCTTCGACCGCGCCCGGCACCCCTGCTGCCCGAAGTAATTCGGCGTTAATTCGGCCAACGATGAAGCCGACGATGAGCCCGAGAAGCACCACTGCCAGGGCAATGACGATCGGTTCCCCAGCCAGCACCTGTAGATCCATTTCAGTACTCCTCCGGGTCGACCTCCAGAATAATCTCTCCGCCTTTGAACGCCCGAACCAGCCCATCGCTCTCGGAGAGGACGATCGAGATGGCGTTCGTGTCTCGCGTTATTGCCCCGCCGGCCATGTGTCTTGCACCGAGCCCTTTCGGTATGTCGACCCCCTCTGCAGACGGCTCGAGGTACCGATACGCCGACACCAGTTTCCCCGAATCGGAGATGACGAACGCGCCATCCAGTCGCGAGAACTCTTTGAGCATTACGTTCACGATGGGGTCGCCCACGTGGACGTGGGATTTTTCGAACGGGTTGTAGCTCAGGGGACGGGACTTATTCATCACTTTGCCGGCGTCACCGACGACGAACAGCGCACCGACCGGCTTGCCTTTCTGTCCCTTCTTTCCGAGTTCGATCGCCAACTCGAGGACCGATTTGATCACGTCCGGGTCCGCACGTGATTTCGCAAAGAGATTGTAGATGCCCGTCTGGCTGTCGCCGTCGGCCCGGACCCGTGAGATCGTGTCAATATCGTCGTCGAACACGCTCGTTGCACAGGCGAGGTCATCACCATCATCGATGATCTCCTGTTCGAACGCTCCCTCGAGACCAAACCGAATGCGTTCGGCGACGTTCTGAAATTCGATAGGAAGTTCGACGAACGTCTCTGCACCAACGGTGTTTTCCGTCCCCACAACGACGACATCGAGATCTTCAATTTCCTGTAACCGCTCGTAGTATGAGCCACTCGGCCCAAAGAGGACAACAGCCTCTACGTCGGCGAAGATATCCCCGAATACGTCGTCTAGTTCGACCATTGATTCTTATAAGCTATTTCCGCTCGAATAAGCGTTTTGGACTGTCTGACACGCGTCTGTCTATTGATACGCGAAACCGGTAGAATTTTTCGTATCAGCCCCATCCGTTCTAGTTTAGCGCATCGAGGCACCTGGAGAGGCCGAGCTAGAATCGT
>JAOPJZ010000024.1 GCA_025517525.1 Natronosalvus hydrolyticus | reverse complement strand
GAGATGCTTGCTACCGCTATACAACCGAGGTGTGAGTCTTAGCTAAAGACGAATACTTCCGCGACATAACCGAGGACCGGAAGCGTGAACGTGATCACGCACTGTTCCGCACGTTATTTAATTATTCCACCGATGCCGTCTTCGTCGAAGACCCCAGGACCGGAGAAATCCTCGACGTCAACGATACCGCCACCCGACAGCTCGGCTACTCTCGTGAGGAACTACTGGATCTCACGGTAGCCGACATCGACACCGAACTTCCCACGATGGAGGACTACCAGGCATTCGTGACGAACCTAAAAGACGATGGGCACACGACCTTTGACGGGACGCACCGGCGGAAAGACGGCTCCACGTTCCCGGTTGAAGTCAACGTGTCGTACATCGAACTGGATCAGCTAGAACGGGGGTACGTCCTCGCGCTCTCGCGCGACGTCACCGAGCGCAAGCGCGCCGAAGAACGCATTCGTGAGAACGAGGCGGCGCTCGAACGGCTCAACGTCGGAACCCAGGAACTGATCGACGCTGCTCCCGAGGAGATGCGACTCCGGACCGCCGACATCGCCCAGTCGGTCCTCGATGTCGAATACGCCGGACTTTGGCTCTACGACGAGACGATCGGCGAACTTGACGAGTACGCCAGTCGAACGAGCCCCGAAATCGACCCTGATACAGTTCAGCTACCCACTAACCTTCCCGATCGGGTCTGGCAGACGTTTGTCAGTGATGATGTGGACATCGAAAACGACGTCGAGGGTAGTGGGCGCGAGACGGGGACGGCACCACTGCGGAGTCGTGTGTTAGTCCCATTGGGGAGACATGGCGTCATTTGTGTCGGCTCTACGCAGTCCGACACGTTCGACGATAGGTTAGTTGACCTCGTAGAGACGGTCGCCACCACGGTTGAGACCGCCTGGAACCGTGCCGATGGCGAGGCGAATTTGAAACAGCAGAACGCGGAGTTAGCCAGGGTTGATCGGCTCAACATATTGATCAGGGAGATTGACCAGGCACTCGTCCGAGCGGAGACGGTCGAATCTATCGATGAGGCCGTTTGCGAGCACCTGGCCGAGTCTGCCCTGTTCGAGTTCGCCTGGATCGGCGAGTTCGACGCCGCCGGCGACACGGTTGCCGCTCGGGAGTGGGCGGGGATTGATGGAACCTCTCTGGAACAACTCACTACAAGCGAGGAGTCTGTATGGTATGAAAGCCAGGTCATAACTGCAGTCCGGACAGACGAGGTTCAAGTCGTCGCTGACACCGCAACAGATCCACGGGCATCGTCGTGGCGCGAAGCCGCGCTGGAATCTGGCGCGCGGTCGTGTATTTGTATTCCACTCGTGTACGGCGAGTCTATCTACGGTGTCTTAGTTGTGTACGGCAGGACGCCACAACCCGACGAACGGAACGTGGACGTCCTCTCGGAACTCGGGGAGACGATCGCCCATGCGATTCATGCGGTCGAAACCAGAGTGACTCAGCACACCGACAGCGTCGTCGAACTCACACTCCAAACGACGGCAGAAATGCCACTCGTTCGGCTCTCCCTGGAGACCGACTGTGTGATCGAGTTTGAGGGAGCGGTTCCGAGAGACGACGGGGACATGACTGTGTTCTTCACTGCGAAGGACGTGTCTCCCAACGAGGTGATGGCTGCCAGCGAGCAATCGCTCGTTATCAAGGAATTGTCTCAGTTGGCTCAACAGGATACCGGTTCCAAGTTCAAAGCACGGTTGGCTACCTCGACGCTAGCCAGCAAACTCCTCGAACAGGGTGCGACGATCCGCTCGCTAAACATTGATGCGGGGACCGCTACTGCCGTCGTAGAGTTGCCGGAGGCAGCCGACGTCCGCGAGTTCGTTGAGGGTGTGAAGCGTGACGTTCCCGATCTCGACCTGCTCGCTCGCCAGTCTCAAACCAGGCCACCCGACAAGGAACAGCGGCTCCAAACCACATTCAAGCAGCGCCTCACCCCCCGTCAACAAGAGATTCTCCAACTGGCCTACCGAAGTGGGTACTTCGAGTCACCTCGCGTTCAAACGGGCAAAGAACTTTCCGACGCGCTGGACCTCTCGCAATCGACGTTCAACTATCATCTCAGAGGTGGCGAACGCAAACTCCTGGCGATGGTGTTCGATCACGACCCAGAAGCGTAGTTGAATACCAGTCGCTATTCACCTCATTATTACGTCTTGTGCCTTCTTTCCTATTCACGTATTATCTCGACGAATTCCTTTTAAATTGGTTATAGAGGAGTTGAAGGAGCACTTAGGAGGCAGAGCACATGATTACGACATGTTGGCGTTCGCAATAGTGCGATTCGATGTTGGGTGCTGGCGCAGTTTTTCGGGACTATTCTTTCCTTGGTATCCCCCTGAGTGAGGGCATGGTCTGCAACCAAGAGGAGCGCAGTACTGGCGAACACGAATCAGGAGAGCTTTCTCCCCACACGGACGTGCCAGCTGGACTATCGGGAGTACTCAACGTTCTGAGTCACCGGAACAACCGACGAATATTATTCCAGCTCCTGAAGCAGGACGAACCGATCTCGGTCGATGCACTTACAGCACGGGTCGCATCGGATCGCTCACCGCTTGCGACCGCCGGTACCGTTAGAGCTGAGGGACGCAACAAGGAGGCCTCCAGACAATGACGGCCCAAATGAGACCTTCACCCCCGTCGATGGACACTATTTTAAACGTCTTAGAAAACCAGTATCGTCGCCGCGTGCTCGTCGCGCTGCTAGAACACAATCCGCAGGACGCCGATGACCCAAAAATTCCTTCGGACATTAAACTCGCAGATGAGGACCTGGAAACGCTTCGGATTCACATGACGCATACGCACCTTCCAAAGCTCGAAGAATCAGGATTCATCGAGTGGGATCGGGACACAAACTCGATACGGAAGGGTCCCAAATTCGACGAGATTCGACCACTGCTGGAGTTAATGCAGAACCACGCCGATGAGCTACCCGACGACTGGCTGTGACTGTCGTGAGCTAACGACGGTTGAAAGCTAAGCTTCCGACCCGCTGCACTCTTCGTGGTGATCTAAGGAATAAGTCCCCCGGGTGGACTCTCGTCGTGGTCATATGTCGTAGAGATGGCCAAGCGCCGACGGTCCTGAGTGCTATCCTACGGGTAATTTAAGTACCAATCTTCTGTATTGTCTGGAAACGTGTCGCGGGAACCCGACATCGACGGGCGAACACCTCGCCGCTTTCTGGAGCCACCGGACGGCTCAAACGAGAACGACAACGACCTTGACGACCTCTCTATCGATGACTTCGATACTTCCGGATCCAGTTCTGGACCGTCTCTCATCACACAGATAGAGGGCAACCTCGACCTAGAGACACAACTCCTTCGTTACTTCGATCAAGGCCTCTCTCCCGAGGAGGCGGTCGGAAAACTCGACCTCTACACGGGGAACGTGCCGTTCTGGAACCTCGAAAAGAAGTGGTACAAGCTCGACGAAGAAGATGCCGCCCGACTGTTCTTGTACCGCGCGCTCAGTTCCTCGAAAGACTACGTCATCGAGGACGAACTCAAAGACGGCGCTGCGGAACACCTTGGGCTCAATGATACCATCACCGAGAACACAATCGAGAGAATCAGCGAGAAGGTGGAAGCGCAGATCGGCACTGACGTCAGCCATCCCCTCCGGGAGATCGTTGAGCAGCTGGAGGACAACGAGGGGATCATCACACTCTCCGACGCGACCGCAGACGGTCGGGGCGAACCGGATCTGGTACTCATCTCTCGGGAGATGCGAAAACTCGCGTACCAGTTCATCCAGTTGGACCGGGACGAGTCCAGGATCACGTACCCGAAGTGGCAGTTGTTTAAGCTGATGGAAATCGCCGGACTGTGCAACATCCATCCGAACGATGCCGAGGCCTCGCTCCGGTTCCTCCCGTACTTCTACTACCGGGACTCACCAGGGTTCAAAGCGCTCTGGAACCAACTCCGCGAGTACGACATTTTCGAATTGCGGAAGATGTACCTCGCCGCTCTGGAGCGACTGATCATGGTCCTCGACGAGTACGGGTATCTCCCGAATAGGTCCGACCTCGCTATGGACCTGACTAACCTGATGTGGTACGGGCGACACTCGACGGAAAAGGAGAAAAATGGGAAGCGGCTCGACCGCGACGACATCCCGCACGAGGACCAGCCTATCGGCGTCGAAGGAGTTGATCAAAAGGCGGGGAGCACCTTTGCGTTCCAGATTGCGTCTGTGAGTCTCGCCAACGTAGAGATTCCAGTCACACTGGCCGCGAAGAGTATCCAGCGCCGCAGGAGCATCGAACACCAGATAGACGAGATGCTCACGTACGCGAAGCACTACGTCGAGCCCAACATCGTCTGTATGGACGGCGGGTTCTACGGGCGCGGAATGCATGAGTGTCTGGAAGACCACGGCCTGAGCTTCATCAGCCGGCTGCGCGGCCGGATGCCATCCATCGTCGATGACCTGAAAGAGGCTGGCGTCCTCTATGACATGGACTACAACGCGACCGGGTACGACGTCCGACTCGGTGAGGTTGTGCCGGAAAGTGAGGCTAAGTCGTGGCTCATAACGATGCCCTCCAAGAAGCGAATCTCCCGAGCAGAAACCGGAACCGAGGACAAGGGCAATTGGGAAGTCTACTACACGAACCTCGATCCTGAGAAATTCGACGGGTTGGAAATCGGGCGGCGATATCGGCAAAGATGGGCTGTGGAGACCTCCTATCGGCTGATGAAGCACGATTTTACCGCAAAGTCTGCGAGCGAACTACGGAGTCAGCGGGAGTTTATCGCCAACATGGCGTTCATCTACAACGCGATGTGGATGGCGTCGAACGTGAAGTACGCCGTTGAGAACGACCGCCCAGTAAAAGACGACCAGGGCCGATACCCGTTTACAGCCAATCAGTTCATGGTCGCCATGCTGCTCGACATGGAGGAAATCGACATCGGAGAAGTTCGTGATCTATCAGTTCGAAGTAACATCGTTCGAGAGGTGTTCGGTGACGGCTATCCGTTCCTCTTGGACGGTCATCCTGAATTTGAGAATTGAGGACCAATTACCGAGGACTGATAGGGGTTGTTGTCATTGTGTACCGGTCAGCGATGGGCTGGGGTGGTCGCTGACCGGGAAGAGACGACAACGAGCCTATCAGAGAAATGGTTCGTCACACCCGTCCGTCGAAATCGAATCGAAGGTGATCAGTGGGTTACTCCGCTGTCGATATGTGGAATCGTCTCGGTTCGGTGGCTACAAAGAGTGATACCTGGAACGCTCGAGAGACTCAAATGGAGACGGTCCTGCTCGAGTGTTGGAGGAACCGAAGAATCGCTTTGACATCCTCCTCCGCGTGAACGCGGAGGAATCCCGACCGCAGTTGGGATATAATGGAATTCGACGAAATGCTCGTTCCGAGTTTCACTCGTCGTCGCGCTCGAGTGATTGCGTTCGGGTAAACCGCTCGAATCGGCGTCGCTGTTCGCGATGGAGGGTGACGATCATGTCCGAGAGAACGCCGAACATGACGAGTTGAACGCCGAGCAAAATCGCTGCAGCGGAGACCACCGCGAGGATATTGTGGCCGACGCTGTATTGAACCCACTGCCAGAGGACGTACACAGCCACCAGTAGCCCGCTGAAGATTGCGGTTGCGCCGAGGCTCCCGAAATAAAACAGCGGATTGTTGGTTTTTGCCAGCGAGTACAGTGTCAGGATGATGGTCCCACCATCCCACACTGGATGAAGATTCGTTTCCGAGTCTTCGGGTCGGGCACGGTAGCTGACCGGGACGACGGTCGTTTCGATGCCCTGACGAACGCATTCGACGGCGAGTTCGGTTTCGATAGTGAACCCGTCCGCATCGAGTAGCAGGCGTTCGAAGGAGTCGGTCGTGAACGCACGATAGCCGGACAGGATATCTTCGTAATTAGCGCCGTGGATGACGTTGAACGCACCATTGATCATTCGGTTGCCGACGCCGTTGAGTCGCTTCATTGCGTCTTCGTCCATCTTGGCGAAGCGATTCCCGATCACGTGTTCGTAGCCACGTGTGAGCGGTTCGAGCATGACTTCGGCTTCGGCCGGGTCGTAGGTTCCATCGCCATCGAGCATGAGGACGTACGAGACCTCGATATATTCGACGGCTTCGCGGACGGCCTGTCCTTTTCCCGAACCGGATTGTGTCAGCACCCGAGCGCCTTTTTTACGGGCGATTTCCCGCGTTTCATCGCTCGAGTCGCCGTCGACGACGAGAATGTTTTCGTAGCCCTGCTCGAGAAAGCCGTCGATAACGGAACCGATCGTGGCTGCTTCCTCGAGTGTTGGAATGAGAATGCAGACCTGCTGAGGTGGGAGGGGGTGGGAAACTGTCTCCGTTTCAAGAGCGTGTCTCTCAGGTTCACCCTCGTCTGCGGCGGCCGATTTGTTGGACGCTGTTTCGAGGTCGCGGAACTCGGTTTCGATACCACCGTCCTCGTCCATTGACAAACCCTCAACGCCCAGCGTGGAAAAACATACTGATCGAACGCCCGGGTATATTGTGGACCGATGACCGGGTTTGGAGACCGTGGTTCTCGACGAACAGACCTGTTGTGGGCATACAAAGCGGGTGTGTTCAGCTGCGCGGGTGTCACTATGCCGTGATCCACTCACTCTTTCAGAGCTACCGATTCCGTGTCGTACTTGAGGACGTCGTCGAACAGGTGGCCCAGGGTGCTGATCGTCTGTTCGTCGTGCTTTTCGGGATCGATGTGGACGTACGCGACGGCACCGGCTTGCCGAACTTCCTCGAGAGTGACGTGCAAAAACCGAAACGTCATTTCGAGTCCTTTTCCCTCGATAAGCGGTGTTAGCGAGTCGAACCAGAGCAGTGGATTGGTATCGTCTTCCCACTGAAGGAACGCTTCGCCGATTGCGATGCCGATTCCGGTGACATCCTCGGTGCCAATCGTCTGGACGTACGCCTGGGGAAGGTCAACGGCAGTTGACGCGGCGCTCACGGAACGCGTCACCTCGCCGATGGAGACGATGCCTAATCGCTCGGGAAACGAACCGATCGTCGAACGCCAGTTCTCGAGCAAGGCTTGTGCAGTGTGGGCGCGGGAGACGACGACGATTGGTTCCGGGCGAGACCGAGACGAACGAAGAGCGTCCACGCAGCGGATGGTTTCGTCGGCAGGTAATGAGGGACAGACAACGAGCGCACTCGAGCCTGGTTCTCGCTTGTCGGCACAAAGCGACTCGTAGACACTGCCCATGGTGTGGGTGACGGGCGAGTACATAATAAACGACCCGGCCAATGTTTTTCTTTCGATACGTTTTCGATGACCGATACACTCGATTAACTGTCGGCCGCTCGTTCGCTGGTTAAAAACCGAGAAAACCGACCGCCAGCATAGCCCCGGCTAAAGCGAACAAAACCAGTGCGACGAGTAGTCTGCCGTACAGTATTCGAACTCTCATGGTCCCCCTAACCGTAGCCCCCCCAGCTACCGGTTCTCGACTTGATAGTCTGTACCTGTATTAATAAACGTGGGTGACTGTTCAATTCGCTATCACACCGATAGGATCGGTATACCCCCGGTAAGTGTGTGATTACCATCGGGATACCCTGCCTCAATTAAAATGCGGTGTGATACCACACCACGATCTAGCAGGTGTACCATAGTCTCTCTTCGTTGGCACAATTCATATGGGCGGTTGTAACTATTTACCGGTGATCGGCCACCCCGTATAGCGCTTATCGGGAAGAGACGACAACCGATCGTACCACACCCAGGGCAGTACTCAAGGTGCTGTTGAATCGAGCCATGACCGAAACGAAGCGACACGCCCAGCTGGTAAACGCTACTTACGATCGATTGAGTGTACACTCATCAGTGGAATAATTTCAAGAACGGGTATGAATATCTGAGCCGATTGACTTTTGTGACTACGCCACCTGTGTATCAATACACGCTTGAACACCTCGTGAACCGACATGCAAACTGAAATATCCACTGCCGAAACGGCACATGATGCGAACTACGACCAGGAAAACGACCGATACGTCTTCGCGTACGATCCGGATGGGGCGGCAACGGTAACGACGACGGTCGTCCACGCGCTCTCGAGCATTGCCAACGTCGACGTGTCCCAGGGAGAGTTCTCGCTGTACGACAGCGTCGATCCTGATGCACTCGAGCGGCTCTTCACAACGAAAGCAGACGGCGAGCCACGGTTGGATGGCCACGTTTGCTTCAGGGCACTCGATCACGAAGTGTACATCTTCGCCAACGGTGACGTTTTCATTTATCCACCTGCAGACGAGTGCTCGGTCAGTGGCCCACGAATGCGGTAATCGAGCCGTTCTGTCCGAGTACGGTAGCTGTTTCTCGAGTGCGTGAACGAAGATCCCGGTCGACGCTGTAGCTATCGGTCGGAAGATCGTCGCTACTAATCGGGGCCGAAAATATATCGAAATATAGCCAGTGAAACGGTTTACACACCTATCGCGAGGTAATCTTGCGAAGGGTATGTAATGACAACTATAGAAAGATCCACTACGTGTTGAAGGACTAACGAACGGTGTCGACACAGTGGAGACGAACGAGAGAGAATCGATTGCTGACAAAAACGTCATAACCGCTCGCTTGCGACTGTCAGGTATGAAGGTAGCACCGGGGGCCTGGCGGTATACGATCGTTCCCCTCGCCGCTGCGCCGTTCGCCGTCATCTTTAGCGTCGGTGCCAGTATCGCGTTACTCGTACTCAGCCTTGCGATCATCGCGTTTTTCCGTGATCCGGACCGAACGCCGCCGCCCTCGGGCGTGGTCGCACCGGCAGATGGAACGGTGTCGGTGCTTCGCCCGGAAGACGACCGGTTTCGCGTTGGGACGTTTATGAACGTCCACAACGTCCACGTGGTTCGGTCCCCGTTCGAGGGGACCGTCCGGGAGGTCGAACGCGAACCCGGCGGCTACAAACCGGCGTTCTCGAAGGATTCGGATATGAACGAGAAGGTACACGTCCGACTCGAGGTTCCTCCCTCGTCCTTCGAATCCTCGTTCGACGTCACCGGACAAACCAAGGAAGTAGGTGACACGGGAGCGGACGCCCGGTTGGATGACGTTCTTCGAGAGCAAGAAGCGGATTCTCGAGAGACAAATGATGTGTCGAGAGACGCGGACGACGCCACTGGCGACACCAAAATCGAGCGCGAACCGGTGACGGCTGACGTAACCTTTATAGCTGGGGCGTTTGCTCGGCGCATCCATCCCTACGTCGAATCCGGTGACACGCTCGAGCGTGGCGAGCGAATCGGCCACATCGCGTTCGGGAGTCGTGTCGACGTGCTCTTTCCGCCGGGAATCGACGACGATGATATCGCGGTCGGTATGGGAGACTCGATGTGCGCGGGTGAGACAGTCATCCTACAACCGATGGAATACGAACAGGTTGAGTAACCGGCTCGAGAATCCTTTCTCAAGCAGCGATTCACCGGGTTTCTTCGATATCTGCGAGGGCGGTCTCGAGATGCCGTGTCTCGATGATGACGTCCTCAGCCCGTTCGTTTGCGGCGTCGGGGCCGTATTCGGTGGCAACCTCGCGTATCGCGCCCATCGAGGCGTTTCGGACGAGGGCTTCGATATCGGCTCCCGTGTACCCCTCGAGTTCGCCTGCCAACTCGTCGAGGTCGACGTCGTCGCCCATAGGTTTGCCACGGGTGTGGACCTCGAGGATCTGCTTTCGCGCCTCGAAATCGGGTTCGGGAACGAGAACGTGGGTATCCAACCGACCGGGTCTGAGGAGTGCGGGATCGATGAACTCCTTTCGGTTCGTCGCTGCGAGGACGATAAGATTCGGGTTTTCGCGCATGCCGTCGAGTTCGGTCAACAGCTGTGAGACGACGCGCTCGGTCACCTCGTGACTGTCGTCTCGCGTGGCCGCGATAGCGTCGATTTCGTCGAAAAAGACGATAGACGGGGCCGCCTGTCTGGCTCGCTCGAACACCTTTCGGATGGCTTTCTCGGATTCGCCGACGTAGCGGTCGACTATTTCTGGCCCGTCGACGCGGACGAAGTTGACGTCGGTTTCACCCGCGAGCGCACGGGCGAGCAGCGTCTTTCCGGTCCCTGGCGGACCGTACAACAACACGCCCGAGGGCGGGTTCGTGTTGGTGACGTCGAACAGTCGCTCGTAGGTCAGGGGCCACTCGACGGACTCGGTGAGTACCTGTTTGGCGTCCTCGAGGCCGCCGACATCGTCGAAATCGGTGTTCGGGGATTCGGCGACGTACTCGCGCATCGCGGAGGGTTCGACGGCCGCGAGGGCGGTATCGAAATCGGCTCTCGTTACTGACGGGCGTTGGCTCCATTCTGCGCGTTCGGCAGCGTCGGTCGGTCGCCGACGGATAGCCGCCATCGCTGCTTCGGTGACGACGCCGTCGAGGTCGGCACCGACGAAGCCGTGTGTTCGGCTGGCGATTTTGTCGATACTGACGTCTTCGGCAAGCGGCATGCCGCGGGTGTGTACCTCGAGGATCTCTCGCCGGCCATCCATATCCGGGACGCCGATCTGAATCTCTCTGTCGAAACGGCCGCCGCGTCTGAGCGCTGGATCAATCGAGTCAACGCGGTTGGTTGCGCCGATGACGATCACCTCTCCGCGAGAATCGAGACCGTCCATCAGGGTGAGCAACTGACCGACGATCCGATTTTCGGCGTCACCGTCGTCGTTTCGCGTCCCCGCAATGGAATCAATTTCGTCGAAGAAAATGATCGAAGGGGCGTTCTCGCGAGCTTCCTCGAAGGTCCGGCGAAGCTGTTCTTCGGACTCGCCTTTGTACTTCGACATGATTTCCGGCCCGGAGATGGTGATGAAGTTGGCCTCGACTTCGTTGGCAACTGCTCGAGCGATCAGCGTCTTTCCCGTTCCTGGTGGTCCGTACAGCAAAACGCCAGACGGTGGGTCGACGCCCAGCCGTTTGAACAGTTCCGGCTCCGAAAGAGGTAACTCGATCATCTCCCGGACCTGCTCGAGTTCCTCGTCGAGGCCGCCGATATCCTCGTAGGTGACTCCCGACGGTGGCTCGCCTGTGGCCCCCTTGGTCGAGGGCGAATCCGGCGACGCTTTCTGTTGAGCGGGGTCCGATTGTCGTTTCGAGCTCGAGGTTCCCGGGTCTGAGACGCCCGTTTCGTCGAACACGAGGACGGTGGTCGAACTGGTTATCCGGACGTCACCTGCCGGCTCCGTCTCGACGACAGTAAACGGCTCCGTCGCGACGCCTTCGATTCGGATCTGTTCGCCCGCTCGAATCGGTCGGTTTCGGAGTTTCTGGTTCGCAACCCGCTCGGCCAGGCGCGATTCGGTGTCGCTCAACGTCGGTGGCGGCGACAGCGTGACGGTTTCTGCTTCCCGAATCGTGGATTTGTCTTTGGCAGATACTCGTACCGAATCGCCAACGGTCACGCCAGCGTTGGCGCGTGTATCGCCGTCGATCTGAACGACCTGCTCCGGGATCGATGGGTCGGCGGGCCACATCTTTGCGACCGTCCGTTCGGTTCCTTCGATGACGACGGTGTCACCGCTCAAGACACCGAGTTTTCGGCGCGCTAACTCTGGAATTCGCGCCACACCCCGACCTGCATCGCGCTTTTCGGCTGCGCGCACGGTAAGGGTAACACCGCCCTCGTCCGACTCACTCATACCCATCGCTTGCAGGCGAACTACCTTGAGAATTGCCCAGTGATTGGGCCTGTTGACACGCTGGATCGGACAGACACTCGAGCGAGATCCAATCGAACCAAGGTACTCGAGTGCCTTTCTGTACACGACACTGCATGGTAACGCCAGACCAGGAGGAGACGACACCCAAGGGCCCCCGGTCGCCTGCAGAGAACGCCGAACTCGCCCTCTTGCTCGAGGTGGCCGGTACCCCGAAACCGGGAAACGTCGATCGCGAGCGCGACCTCGAGGAGCTTTGGTTCGAACACTTTCTGGCAGGCGCAGTGGGTTCGCGACGGGGGCTCAAGAGGGCAGAAGCTGGCGCACCTGTCGGTGCTGCGTTCGAAACCGCTGTCGCCGGGATGGCCAACCAGCGAGGTGGGAACACGCAGTTCGGCTGTCTTCTCTTGTTGGTTCCGCTCGTTCGGACGGCAGCTGCCGAGGGGTCGGTGCGTCCAGCACTCGCCACCAATACCGTCGAGGCGACGACGGTCGAGGACGCGGCAGGCTTCTACCGCGCGTTCGACCACGTCGACGTCTTCGTGGAAGACCCGCCCGCTGCTCTCGAACCGCTCGACGTCCGTCGCGGGGCAGCTGCAATTCCAGCCCTCGAGGAGCGAGGCGTCACGTTGTACGACGTGATGGAGGCGAGCGTTCCCGGCGACGACATCGCTCGTGAGTGGGTAACCGGGTTCGATCGGTCGTTTCGCGCGGCGCAGTGGCTCGAATCACTCGAGGCCCAGCGGCCGGCTACGGACCGCGTGGCCCAGGTATTCTTACGCCTGCTTGGGGAGCGACCGGACACTCTCATTGCGAGTAAACATGGCGAGGCAATCGCTCAGGAGGTGTCTGACTGTGCGGCCGAGCTCGCTGGTGTAGACGCCTTCAGGACCGACCGTGAACGGGTCGACACCTTCGCGGATGACCTCTGTGAACGTGGAATCAACCCGGGAACGACGGCAGACATCACCGCAGCCGGGATTTTCATCGCCCTCGAGCGGGGAGGCCTCGAGGTATGACCGGACGGAGTCCAGATCGGGATGGGACGAAAGTCACAGACGCAAGGTGGCCCGTCGAACTCGCCGGAGTCACCGAATCGGTCGTGACAACGCTCGGCCCCAACGGGCTATGGAACGTGGCCGTCCTCGGCCTGTTCGACGAAGATCCTTCGTCGACCACCGTGCGGGCGCGGACGTGGGGCAACACCCGAACTAAACGGAACTTTCACCGACAGGGTTGTGGCTACGTACAGTTCACTCGCGACCCGGTCGATTTCGTCGACGGGGCGCTGTCAATTACGGAACGCGAGGCCCCAATCCTCGAGTCTACGGATGCCTGGGTTCGCGTCAGTGCGGAACCACAGGGAACGGGAACTGAGGGTGGGACCGAGTGGCAGGACTGGATGCTCGAGCCACTCGAGTCGGCCGTCCGGAATCGAACGGTGACGCCGATCAATCGCGGTTTTGGCGCGGTAATCGAGGCCACCGTCGCCGCCTCTCGTCTCGATGTCGAAGGGTACGAAAGGGGGGAACTCGAGGCATGCCTCGAACACTGTCTGGACGTGGTGAACCGTGCGGGTGGACCACGCGAACAGGAGGCGTTTGCCAATCTGTGCCGGTACAGCGGCTGGTATCCGACGGATTAGTAGGGGCCGTTGTAGTCACGTACCACCTATCGCCCGCATTGGAGTCGGCTATCGGTACAACATTCCCCAACGGTCAGGCCAGAACGAATGCCTTTAGAAGCCCCTCGGATAAGAAGTCGGTATGGCAATCAAACCGGCCTACATCAAAAAGACCGGAACCATCCTCCTGGAGCAGTACCCGGAGGCGTTCACCACCGATTTCGAACAGAACAAAGACAGCGTCACGAAGCTGACGAACATCGAATCCAAGGGCGTTCGAAACCGAATTGCTGGCTACGTCACCCGGAAGAAAGGCGCGGCCGTTCCCGCGTAAAACGAGTCGAGTTCTCGAAGTTTGTCGGTTTTTGAGCTTTTGCTACCTTTTCGATAGTATTCTATTCACACCCCAGTGCCATCGACAGCGGCAACACCGTCGGCGTTCCGAACATCTACGCCGCCTGAGTAGCCAGGGTTCATCATGGACACGCGACTGCTCGGAACGACAGGACACGAGGTCACCGAAATCGGAATGGGTACCTGGAACGTCGGCTCCGACTGGGGAGACGTCTCTCCGGCTGAGGGCCGGGCCGCCATTCGGGCTGCACTCGACGCAGGCGTTACGTTTCTCGACACCGCGGACGTCTACGGTGGCGGTCAGAGCGAGGAGCTGATCGCCGACGTGGTAGCCGAACACGAGGCCTTCCCCATCATCGCCACGAAAGCCGGACGCGGTCTCGAGCGACACACCGCCGATGGCTATACTCGCGAGAGCCTCGAACGGTTTATCGATGGCAGTCGCGACCGGTTGGGCGTCGACGCGCTCGACCTGTTGCAGCTACACTGCCCGCCCACGGACGTCTACTACCGCCCCGAGGTATTCGAGGCACTCGAGTCGCTCGTAGAGGCTGGAAAAATCGATGCCTACGGGGCGAGTGTCGCTCGCGTCGAGGAAGGGTTGAAAGCCATCGAGTATCCCGGACTCGAGACGGTCCAGATTATCTTTAACCCGTTCCGCCAGCGTCCAGCTGAGTTGTTCCTCGAGGAGGCAGCCAGACGAAACGTCGGCGTCATCGTCCGGGTTCCACTGGCTTCCGGCCTCCTGGCCGATGCGCTCGACAGCGAGAGCACGTTCCCGGAGAACGATCACCGAAACTACAACCGCGAGGGCGATGCGTTCGACGTCGGTGAGACCTTCGCTGGGGTTCCGTTCGAACGGGGACTCGAGGCAGTCGACGCGCTTCGACCTGCCGTTCCCGACGACTGGACCATGGCACAGTTCACGCTGCGGTGGATTCTCGATCACGATGCGGTGTCGACAGTTATCCCTGGCTCGACGAATCCCGACCACGTTCGCCAGAACGTCGACGCCTCGTCGCTTTCGCCATTGAATCCCACGCAGCGACAACTCGTGGATGACGTCTACGAGGATTATATTCGGGACGAGGTCCACCACCGCTGGTAGCCACCTGAGCAAATCAGTGCTCGCCTCTCGAGAGTTCGAGTCACCTGAGAGAGAGAGCACCTCGAGCGTCCGAGTCATACAGAGGCAGCGCGGAAACCCACGGCTTTAGCCGTGGGAGGAAGCGCGTCACTGCTGACTCTAACCACGCTTCCAGACACGGCTGACTCCCCAACGCAAATCACGGTCTTTAAATAATATCACTCCAATATTTGAACTGTGACGGTCGTCAGAAACCTTAAAATCAAGCTCGACGTTGATGAGGACGACTACCCTGTTCTCAATGAGACGTTCGAGCAATTCCGCCAAGCCGCGCAACACGTCACGGACTACGGATGGTCTGACGACCCAACCCAGATAATCGACAGCAAGTCGAAACTCAACGACGCCACCTACTCCGACGTTCGAGAAGAGACAGACCTCACCGCGAACCACGTGCAAGCTGCTCGCAGCCTCGCTGCGAACGCACTCGGTAACTGCAAAGACCGCATCCTCGAAGACGGGGAGAAAGCCAGCAAACCCGAGTTCCGCGGCACCGTGGTCGTCTACGACGGTCGCACTATTACGTACAACGACGACCACTGCACGCTGTCCACCGTGGACAGCCGTGTCACCGCAGAATACATTATTCCCGACGACACTTGTGGAACACCGTTCGAGGAGTACTGGGAGAAACCAGAGTGGGAACGCGGTGAGGCCACGCTACACAAGCGTGACGACACGTACTACTTGCACGTGTCGATGAAAAAGGAACGCGAAGAAGACGAGGCATCTACAGCCGAGTACGGAGCGGTACTCGGCGTAGACTTGAACGTTGACGGCTATCTCGCCGTCACCTCGACAGGAGCATTCCTCGGAAACGCTGACTATCTCAACCACAAGCGTGCAGAGTACGAACGGCGTCGTGGTAAGCTGCAACAGACTGTCACTCGAAGCGCCCACTTAACGCTGAAATCCATCGGGAATCGCTTCTCGAATTGGAGCGAGGATTACCTGCATCGTGTCGCACTCGCACTGGTTCTCGAAGCCCGACGGAATGACTGCGACGCAATAGCGTTCGAGAACCTGAAACACATTCGAAAGCGTATCTCGAACGCCAGTAAGTTCCAGCAGTGGGCGTTCAACAAGCTCCAATCCCTTGTCGAGTACAAGGCCGAAGAGTACGGTATCCTCGTGGACGACGTGAAACCACAGTACACGAGTCAACGGTGCTGTCACTCGGATTGTGGGTTTACGCACGAGGATAATCGGGAGGGTGACGAGTTCGAGTGTTTGAAGTGTGGTAAGCAACTGCACGCGGATTACAACGCTGCTCGGAATGTCGGATGGCGTCTTGTCCAGCACTGGCTCAAGTCTGGTGCTGGACGGGCGAACTGTCAGGTCGCCCTCAAGTCAGGGATGCTGAACGCGAACGGCGAGTTATCGCCTACCACTAGTTCTAGTGGTCAGAGCGGGAGTCCACTGACAAGCCCACCGCTTTAGCGGTGGGTACCTGACTTGTAAGCGAGCACCTCGAGGATTCGGATTACCCACAGGTACTCATTTCGAAATATTTCACATTCACCCGACTCAACACGATGAATCGCTGCAAACCGTGACTCCATCCAAACCGTTTTGGAGGCAGGGTTCCGAGACGGGGCAATGGCAGTACGCGTAGGTATTCTCGGCGCAACCGGTGCCGTCGGACAACGACTGATTCAACTCCTCGAGCCACATCCTGACTTCGATATCGCGGCCCTGACTGCGAGCGAGTCGAGTGCTGGCAAATCGTATCGTGAGGCAGCTAAATGGCGAGCGGATTCCCCGATTCCCGCCAACGTTGCGGACATTACGGTCGGCCCAACCGAACCCGACGCCGTTCCCAGTGACGTCGACCTGTTGTTCTCTTCGCTCCCCTCGAGCGTCGGTGCAGCCGTCGAACCGGACTTCTGTGAGGCAGGCTACGTCGTCTCCTCGAACTCCTCGAATGCCCGGATGGCCGAGGACGTCCCCCTCGTCATCCCCGAAGTCAACGCCGACCATATCGACCTGCTGGAGGTCCAGCGGGACGACCGCGGCTGGGACGGAGCGCTTGTAAAGAACCCCAACTGCTCGACGATTACGTTCGTGCCGACGTTGGCAGCACTGGCCGAATTCGGCCTCGAGAAAGTTCACGTCGCAACCCTCCAGGCGGTGTCCGGAGCCGGCTACGATGGCGTGACCTCGATGGAAATCATCGACAATGCGATTCCACACATCGGTAGTGAAGAGGAGAAACTCGAGACGGAGTCGAAGAAACTGCTGGGCGAGTTCGATGGCGCGAGTCTCCAGCAGAACGATGTCGCGGTTGCCGCCTCCTGTAACCGCATTCCGACCATCGACGGCCACCTCGAGAACGTCTGGCTCGAGGCGGCTGACGAACTGACGCCCGAAGACGCCGCGAAGGCGCTCGAGGCGTACCCATCCGTCGACCTGCCTTCGTCACCCGACCCACTGATTCACGTGTTCGAGGACCTCGAGCGACCACAGCCTCGTCTCGACCGGAACCTCGGTGGCGGCATGGCAGTTTCGGTGGGCGGTATTCGCGAGTCGACGTTCGGCCTCCAGTACAACTGCCTGGCACACAACACGATTCGTGGGGCCGCTGGGGCGAGCGTGCTGAACGGCGAACTCCTGCTCGAAAACGGCTACCTTTGAGGGAGCTTATTGTCGTCACGTGACTGGTGTCGAAAGGACACGGGCTTTGGTTCACGCTGAGGGCACTCCTTTTCCGAACGCTAACTGTCTTTCATAGCGGTTCGTAGAAAGCTTGTGACACTCGTGTGGAGACGGTCCTGCTCGAGTGTCTCGATAGTTCCACGAATCGCTATCACCCGTATTTCGAAACGATTCGCGAGAGAAGTGATTCGCCTTCATCCGCCGTCGTCTCTTGACGGCGTGAGAGTTGTCGGTCCTTTTCCTCGAGCAAGCGTTCGTAGCGGGTGATGATGACCTGCAGGCGACGCTCGGTGTGCTCGAGTTCGGCCTCGAGGCGGTCGACTCGTTCTTCAGCGTTCATCGCTCGTGCCTGAGCGTCGCCTTGATTATCGCGTTGGTTGTCCCACGTTTTTCGTGCGTCTTCGGCCCGTTCTTCGATGAGACACTCGGTACTCATGTTGGGGACTAACACATACCACAATCGAGTACAAAAAGGTCAGTCAGACGGGCGTCGTGCATGCGCAACCGGTTTTCAATTCTCTCACACGTCGACACCCGGGTCCAATCGAACGGTCAGGCTTGACATCCTCCTGCGCCTGAAGACGCAGGAATCCCGAGCGTTGGAATATAACCGGTAACCGGGCTACCCGAACTTGCCCGTAATGTAATCTTCGACACGCTGACTCTCGGGGTTCTCGAAGATTTTGGAGGTGGTGTCGAACTCTGCGAGTTCACCGCCGGTGAGGAAAACCGCCGTTTTGTCCGAAATTCGGGCCGCCTGTTGCATGTTATGGGTAACGATGACCACCGTATACTCGGCTGCTAGGTCCTCGACGAGGTCTTCGATCTTCGATGTTGCGACGGGGTCGAGAGCCGACGCTGGCTCGTCCATCAGGATAACTTCGGGGTCGGTGGCGATGGCGCGGGCGATGCACAGTCGCTGCTGTTGGCCCCCGGAGAGGTCGAGGCCGCTCGAGTCGAGTTGGTCTTCAACCTCCTCGAGGATGGCGGCTCGCTCGAGGGCAGAACGCACTTTCTCTTCGACGTTTTCGTCTTTGCCCTGCACGCGGAGTCCGTAGGCGACGTTGTCGAAGATGCTCTTGGGGAACGGGTTCGGTTTCTGGAACACCATCCCGATCTTTCGACGGAGTGCAACGGGGTCGACGTCGTCGTCGTAGACGTTCTTCCCGTGAAAGCGCATGTCTCCTTCGACGCGACAGACGTCGATCAGGTCGTTCATGCGGTTTATCGATCGCAAGAACGTGGACTTGCCACAGCCTGACGGGCCGATCAGTGCCGTTACCTGTTTCTCTGGAATATCCATGTCAATTCCCCGGAGTGCCTGGGTGTCACCGTAAAAGACATCGAGATTTCTCGACTGGATAACGGGGTCTTCGACCCCCGTTGAGAGGGTATCTGACGGTTCGATCCTCGAGACAGACGCGTCGGAGTCATCGGCTACGGACTCTGAATACGCCCCCGTTCCGGCTCGGTTGGCGGTCATGCTCGTTACCAGCCAATTGTCCCTGCGGTAGTTACCTGTTGCGGAACTCGGTTCCCGGGCGAACTCCATTGTTCAGGCTCATCGTTCGTCCTCGAGCAATGCCTCGTCACCATGCGTCGCTCGGAGCTGCTCGAGGTGTGCTTGCTGGGCAGCAATGCGCTCCGTTGGGGTTTCGTACACGTGTTCAAACATCGTTCTGGGCTCTGCACCTTCGGGTTCGGCGCGGTCGATCAGCCCACTGATCCACGCCTCGATTTCGGTGTCCATCGTCTCGAGGCGCTCGTCGTCCAGCAGCGAGCAGTTTCGGAGAAACCTCTCGAGTCGCTCGAGGGGGTCACGCCGTTTCCAGTACTCGACATCGGTCTCATCTCGATAGGCGGTTGGATCGTCGGCAGTCGTGTGCGCGCCGTAGCGATACTGAACCGCCTCGATGAGCGTCGGCCGTGGTGTTCCATCGTCGGTAACTGCCTTCTCGCGGGCGGCTTCGACCGCGGTGTAGGTCGCCAACGGGTCCATTCCGTCGACGCGAATTCCTTCGAAACCGTAGGCGGTCGCTTTCTGCGCGTAGGTGTCGGCCGCCGTCTGAGCGCCTGCTGGTGTCGAAATCGCCCAGCCGTTGTTGTGACAGCAAAAGATCGTCGGCGTGTCGTACACCCCGGCAAAATTGAGTCCCTCGTGAAAATCACCCTCGGAGGTCGACCCATCGCCGAAGTGAACAACCGTAGCCCTCTCGTCGCCGGCGAGTTTCGCGGCCCACGACCAGCCGACTGCGTGGGGGATGTGATCGCCAATCGCGATATTCAACGGGAAGACGTTGGCATCACCGATGGCTGTGTTCCCGCGTTCGTGGCCCATCCAGTACAGCAGGTACTCCCACGGCATCCCCCGTGCGACGAGCGCGCCGTGTTCGCGGTACTGGTAGAACAGTTGGTCCGTCTCCTCGACGGCGTAGGTCGAACCAATCTGTGCCCCCTCCTGTCCGGCAAGTGAGGCGTACGTGCCCATTCGACCCTGTCGCTGGAGGCTGATCAACCGTTCGTCGAGGCGGCGCGACGCCCGAATATCACGGTACATCGATACCAACGCTTCGTCCTCGAGGTCGGGGAACAACGCCGGCGAGACGATCTCACCGTGTCGGTCGAGCACCTGCACCACGTCATCCGGCTCCCGGTCGAAGAGGGGTCGCGTCATCCACCTGCCTCGAGGCACGGATGGGGTATAAATGGTCAGTTGGTCGCAAGTCGTGTCGGTGCCGCTCAAACTCGAGGGCCCGCTTCGCACACCGGCCGGTGACACGAGTGTTAGCGCGGAGATATGGGTCCGGAGTTCCTATCGGCAACTATGGCAGAAACACCCGAAATTACCGCTGACCGACCCGACAGCCCGATTCACACGTCGGGCACCGACCACATCACGCTGATCGGTTCGAACGAGGAAGACACCATCGCGTACTACCGTGACGTGCTGGGAATGCCACTCGTCTTGCGCCAGCCAAATCTGGACGACCCGAACTCGACGCACCTGTTTTTCGATACCGGGGACGGCCGAATCATCACGTTCTTCGTCAACGATGATCGGCAATCGAACCCGGCTCCCTTGCGCCATCAGATCGGGTCCGTTCACCATCTCTCGTTTTCGATCGAACCGGAGCGATTCGTCGAGGTCCGTGAAGCCCTCGAGGCGGAAGGCTACGGCTACAACGAGTTCGACCGCGGCATCTTCCACTCGCTGTATACCCGTGACAACAACGGGCTGACGATCGAACTCTCGACCGACAAGTTCTCGATTCCAGACGACCGTCGGGGCGAGGTGCTCGCGACCGCCCAGCGACTTCGCGAGGAAGATGGCGTCGAGTTCGCCGAAGAGCGCCACCTCGAGGCAGCCCTCGAGGAACTGGGGCTCGAAACCGAGAAACACGAGTTGCCGGACGCACCAACCGGTGCGGGCGTCTGATACTTCATCGAGCGACTCGAGCCTGGGCCTTATCGTTGGGTATCGATTTCCGGGACGCGGATGTATCCTTCCTCAGTCCGGTCGCTACTGCTCGAGTTTGTTTCTCCGACGCTACCGGATGATTCGGTCTCCTCGATGACGTACTGTTGACCGAGCATCGGGTCGAGCAGGGCGTCGACGGCCGCCTGATCGTCTCGGAGGACGGGCACGTCGTCAGTCGCCGGTTGCTCGAGGGCGTTATCGATCTCTTTCGAGAGGTCTGTCTCGATGTGGCCCGCTTCGTTTCGGGCCTCGAGGTCGCGTGCTGAGAGGCGCGTCTCGTCTTTCGTCGCGATGACCTGCACGTTCTGGACGGCGGGTGTACTCGAGGTTTTGAAACTGTAGACCTCCCCGAACACCTTGTCCATGGTCGCGTACTGGGCGCGATAGAATTCCGATGCGGAACCCTCGGGAGCCGAGACGACGTTCGCCAGGACGACTCCGTCGTCGCTCAGTCGCTTATCGACGAGGGTCATGAACTCGACCGTCGTCAGTTGGAACGGCACCTGATCGCGTTTGAACGCGTCGAGAACGATGACGTCGTAGGTGTGGTCTGTCTCGTAGAGGAACTGTCGGCCATCGTGTTCGTGTGCCTGCAAGGAATCCGACTGCTCGAGTCCGAAGTACGTTTCTGCGGCGCGGGTGACCTCACCGTCGATTTCGACGACGTCGATAGTGACGTCGTAGCGCTCCTCAAAATCCTGCGGACCGGTGTAGCCACCCCCACCAATAAACAGCACGCGGTCGACCGATTCAGGTTCGTCCTGCAATAACATCGCCAGGTGGAAATACCGCGTGTAAGCGAAGACGTGTCTGTCAGGATCCTCGAGGTCGCGAGCGCTGTGGCGAGCGCCGTCGAGATACATCGTTCGGACGTTGTCGTTATCGATGACCTCGAGTTGCTGGTGTGGGGTCTGAGTCTGGTGGACGACCTCACCGCGCGGGTCGAGACCGAGGGCTGCACTGCTCGAGGCGGTAAAGAGGACGAGCGTGACGACGACGAGCGTGATGGCAACTGCCTTCGACGGTCTGGGGAGACTGAGGACGAGCGCCGTCCCGACGAGAATCAGGCCAAAGAGTAGCCCGATTTCGTCGATGGCGAACGAGGGAATCAACAGGTAGGTCGTCGCACCGGCGCCGAGAATGCTGCCGATGGTGCCGAGGGCGTAGACGTGTCCGGATGCCTCGCCGACCCCTTCCTTTGCCGAGAGTTCGGCTGCATACGGGCTGATAAAACCAAGGAGATACGTCGGTGGGCCGAACAGGATGATGATCGATGGCAACGCGGCGTAGCGCGGCCCGAGTGGTATCGTCGCGGTGTAGTACAGGAGCATATCGCTCGCATAGATGACGACGGCGATGTAGACCGCCGTTGCGAGTAAAATCCACGTCATCTGGCGATTCGAAGCCGTTTTGGCCAGCTTCCCACCTTGCCAGTAGCCTAGACTTAGTGCGGCGAGGAAGACGGTTAGTAGGCCGCCGACGGTGTAGATGTGACTCCCGAACTGTGGTGCGACGATGCGCACGGCGAGAATCTCGAGGCCCATACTCGTGATTCCGGAGACGAACACGGCCAGTTCCGCCTTCGTTAGTCGCCCGGACTCGAGGGCCCGCTGGAGGTCCATTAGCCTGACAGAGCGGGTCCACGCGTGAGTATTTGTTGGATCGTAAAGTACCAATGGTCGGGTGTTGAGCAAATCGAAGATTTGCGAAAGCCAAAAACGTCCGTTTTCGGAAACCTGTGGAACTCTCGCTGTTCTCTTTAGATTTTCAGAATCGAAATGTTACCAGAGAATAAAAACTGCCGTTGCACCGTCTCCGACTTCAACCGCCTGTTCCGGGGCAAATGTACCGTCCGGCATTTCGGAAATAACTTGCCTGCGATACTGCCTGGCAAAAACCACTTCGAAGACCTGTACCACGTACGTTGCGCAAATTGCAGCACCCATCACCACTGCTCCAAAGGCTGTCCATCCGTTCCATTCTCTAAACCAGGTCACCCCAAGTAACGCGAGACCTATTGCGAAGACAACAATTCCACCCGTCATTTCGTACCCTGCATAGGATTGTTCCGGGGCGAGTGAACCGCCGAGCGTATTTGGGAGAGACTGTGCAACCCCCGCGTACGAGACCTCGAACCAGGGCAAAAAGACGCCGACGATGGCGGCGGCACCGCCGAGTACGACGAGGGTTTCCGTTTTCCTAGTCCGGCCTCCAGAGAGTACGGACCACCCGCGTGCGGTTGGACCCTGGCCGGATGCGGTCGTTTCTACTGGACCAGACGGATTCGTTGGCGTCTGACCCGACGAATCTGGTTGGGCACCGCTCGAGGTATCGGTTTGTGACTTCTCTGAACGGTTCGTTTCCGTTCGAGTCGTCGTTTCGGAGTGGATTTTTGGGGAGGAAGATTGGTCCTTGGGAGCAGCCTGTGACGTCGTGGGCTCCTCAGTTGGAGGCGACGGTATGGATAGCGCTGATCCACAGCCAGCACAAAACGAGTGATCTGGATCGACTTCTGTCCCACAGTTCGGACAGTATACCATATAAAACCATACTGTCAGGATTGTATGTATGTTTGGCTTGCGGACAAATAATCGATATAAGGCTACTCCAGTTCCCTCTTGCGAGACGGCCTCCAAGAGCAGTGCTCACAAACGCAGTAACACTATACCCGTAGAACACCGCTGTGAACGTTCGGTAAACATCCTTTATCGATACTCGAGTCAGCCACTCTAAATTATTACTCACAATAGCTTCATTAATCGTACTAATTTACTATTGGATATGTATTTTTAATCTCGGCTAGCTGATTGATCAGGTCCATTTTATACTTCCAATAGCTTCCCTACCGTCTACCCGTAAGTGGAATCACGCGGTTGCGTTCGATTTCACTCACGAGTGCAGGTTTGGGAAGCCACTGAGTACTCCGTCAAGTATCGACTTGTGAACAGAACCCGACGAAAGCTATCGGTGCGACTCATGCGTGTAGGCTTGCGGAACAATTCAAACGGTTTCCAGTAGTCTTTTACTGACGATTGCCGACCCGGGTTGGGCGATCACCGATGAACAGTTACAGCATACCGTATCAGTTCGTCGTAACGACTTCGATCACGTCTCGAGGTTCGACCTCGTACTCCTTGCCCAGCTGGCGATTGCTCCGACAGTCGATGGCGTAGAGGAAGCCCTCGCCGATGTCGGAGTGCAAACTGTAAGCGAAGTCCTCGGCGGTCGAATCCGATGGGATGAGATAACAGTCGGGGAGGACCTCGCCGCGCTCGTTGCCCAGTCCGTTCGCCCCACCGGGGAACACCGGCACGACGCCAAGTACGTCGAACAGTGCAGTCTCGAGGGCCGCCTGGACGCCCGTCGCGCCGTACTCGGTCATAAAGTCGCGGATCTGCTCGAGGCCCAGTTCCTGTTCGGGGGAGATGTCGCCCACAATTTCGAAGTCGTCATCGCCGGGCCGATAGTCGACGACGCCCGCCTCGTCGGCCGTCTTGAGTGCTTTTTCAGCGTGTGCACTGCAGGGGACCATCGTGAGGTGCTCGTATTCGGGGTCGGCGGCGATTTCCTGGAAGTTTTCCTGTGCCTGTGGCGTGTCCATCTTATTTGCCGCGATCACCATCGGTTTGGTCGCTTTGCGAATCTCACGAGCCAACTCGAGGCGGTCGTCGTCGTCCCACTCATCGGGGTCGAATCCGATATCGACCCGACGAATCAGGAGTTTGATCTCGTCTTCGCTAATCTTGAACGCGCTCATCTGCTCGGCAAGGTCCTCCTCGATATCGTCCTCTTCGGTGACGTAGCCCGAGGCGTACCGGTTGATCCCTTTCTCGAGGACGCCCAGGTACCACTGATCGAGCTCCTCCTCGAGGAAGTCGATGTCCTTGCGTGGGTCGTGGCCTTCGGTTGGTTCGCCCTCGAGGTCCGTCTCCCCCGAGAAGTCGACGACGTGAATCAGGACGTCCGTCTCGTTCAGGTCGGTCAGGAACTGATTGCCAAGGCCGTTACCCTCGTGTGCGCCGGGAATCAATCCCGCCACGTCGACCAGTTTCGTCGGAACGAATCGAACGTCGCCCTCGAGGTAGCCCACGCTTGGTGTCGACACTTCGCCGAACTCGGGGGCGGCGTCTTCGACGCGGACGTACGCTTCGCCGACACTGGGGTCGATAGTCGTGAACGGATAGGCTCCCTCGGGAACGTCGTTCATCGTGGCCGCATTGAAAAAAGAGGACTTGCCGACAGAGGGTTTGCCGACGAGACCGATTCGGTGACTCTTACTCATTATCCCTCCTGTGAGCGGCCCGACTAAACGGGTTTTGATCTGTGCTCGAGAGTGGTATGTTTGAACCTGCCACACGGATTGTGACGACAATCTTGGAAAAATGGCCTGCTGAAGAGAACGTGTTTATAGCAGACGATAATTACTCCACTCGGTGAGGGTGAACGACGAACGCGGTCTGTGTGACATCCTCCCCGTGGTAAACGACGGGGCTTCCTGTACCGCAGGTTGGGATATTTGCCAGTCTACGACACGACCTGTTCTCTCGTGTTGAACGTCCCGCTCTCGCGGTCGAACAGGTGTACCGATGGCTGTGTCGTTCGAAAATCTTCGATTTTCGTGATGACGAGAGACGAAGTCTCTCGAACCACCACACAGCCGTTACTCCTATCCTCGCCGTGAGGACTCGGAGTTATCTTCTGACGCATATTCTCCGCTCCGTTGCAATCCGCGTTGGCTACCAACTCACACGACGAGCGAACGTACAATCCACGGTGCTTCCGATTCGACTTCGTGTCGTCTCCACACGCCGAACACGTCTTCGAGGTATCCCACTCGTTTTCTTTCAGCACCTCGACGCCACAAATCTCACCCTTGTATTCGAGGTACTGGTAGATGCGGTCAAACGCCCACGTATGCAACTTCTTGTTGCCGGTCTTGCCCCAGTCGGACTCTCGCACCTTCTCGGGCCAGCTCACCGCGAGCGTTTCAACACCGCGTTCGACACACTCGGTGATAATCGTGTCCGTGAGGACGTGGTAGAAGTGCGTCTCGCGGTCAGCGAGTTTCCGACGTGCCCACATCGACTTCTCTGACGGGCCGTTTTCACCCTCTGTGTCGTACTCGGCTTGTGTGAAGTAGTGCTTGTCTTGTTTGAGCAAGTTTCCGGGGTAGAGAACGTATTCGTCGGGGAATGCGACCGTGGCGATGTTCTTGATACCAAGGTCAATTCCCGCAACTCCATCGCCTGCTGAATCATTCGTTTCGAGTTCGACTTTGCAGACGAAGTGTAGTTCCCACTCATCGCCGTTCCAGACGGCACGAACGTTCTGTACTCTGTTGACTTCCGAGAGGTCAACATCCGGGCGAGTCTGGTATTCGCAGAGGATGAAGTCCGAGAAGTGTGCTTTGAGGTTCGACCCCTTGCTGAGTCGAACGCGGTTGTTCTCGGGGTCGTGTTTGAACCCGTCTGCTTTGAACGTGACTGTACTCTTGGGGCGTGTATCGCCGTGTTTGCGGTAGCCGGGCGGATTCGCTTCGTCAAACTTGTGTCGCAGGTCGAACCATGACTGGAAAGCGTCGGAAAGTTCTTCTATGACTTTCTGACTGGATTATGCGTTCAGGTCTTTCCAGCACGACTGGTTCTTCATATACGATTTGAGCGAGCCTTCGTCGGGAATCTTACCAATCTCATCTCACACGCGGTCTGCTGTCCATCGTGCGACGTTCCAGATTTTCGATGCGGAGTCTCCGAGCGAGTCGAGGCCATCGCAGACCTGACGGTGGTTCTGGATGGAACCAACGTACGTCCGAGTGACCTGAATCGCCATACATAGACTGGATCACTAATCCAACTTATAACTGGGCATTTGCGTAGCGTTGAATATCCGGTGTGTCATCGAGCGGTGGATTTCGTAGTTGAGTGACGCGATTCACGCCCGCCGTGAACGGCGGGATTCTCTCGCTGTTTACAGATAGTTAATAACATTCGGTGTCTATCACGGATATACGCTAATGAACGAAATCGATCGGGTTTTGAAAAAGTATGCGACAAGTCAGGATCTCATGGACCAGATCAGATACGTTGCCGAGTCATTGAGTCTGGACTTCGACAAGTGGGGCGAACAGTACGTGCGGGGTCCAAGTCTCTACTTTCTGGTTGTAGCTGAAACCGATTTCGAGGGGTACACTGATTCACTCGGGGACAACACGTGGCCAACTGATCGATGTAAAATCGTTTTCGACTCCTCAGAGGCGTTCAGGCGAGTCGCTGAAGATGTCGCATTCAGCAGGGATGGAGCTATCATCGTGACCGGGGACGGAACGATTCAAAAACAACTGGTTCGAGTTCGGAGCCCCAGCCGGGAAGAAATCTCAGCTGTTGGGGACCTCGATTTCCCCGATTGGATGGGTACCAAACACATGAGTGCACTGGAAACATCGCTCCGAGAGAACGTGTTGTGGGCAATCACGCTGAGTGAGGAAAACGGTCGTGTCACAACGTATATTAATGGTACGTATCAGGACTATCCTCGTGATGAGATTGGCGGCCGATGGCGACCCACTGAATAGAGTCCCCCCTCAATTACAGAATCAAGGAGAAAGCCCACGACTTTAGTCGTTGGATGAATCCGACGAGTCCTCGGTAAAATCGGAACGCTTAGCTTGACTGGGGTCGAATGTTAACATAACTCGCTCGGGAAAATTGGAGTTGGATTGGGGTCTCGACCAACAAAAAGCAACCCTACCCAAGTGAGGCTCGAACGCGAGTTCGAGTCGGGTCGATGGCACGGCCTGTAGGGTGCCAGCAGGGTAGTCCAAACGGACTGGCGTCACCACACGCCCACCACTCGACGCGCCACCTACAAACCGAGACCGCCCAACCGAGGTCGGGAAATTGCCTCCGTTGGCGTCGGAACGCCCGACCCCAAGCGCGAGGAATCCCACGACTTCAGTCGTGCGGAGGATGTCAAACCTTTTTCCCTCGCAAAAAGCGGATAGTACCTTACAACACGTCCTCGAGCGCGTCCATCGTCCGATCCACCCACTCGAGACGGGCGTTGTAGCCCATGTGCCCGATTCGGAGGATGTCGTCCGAACGGTCGCCAAGCCCCGTCGCGACCACGATATCGTGTTCGTCTCGAAGCCGTCGTTGCAACGCCGTCGCTTGTCCGTCCACCGCGAGTGCCGTCACCGTGGGCGACGCGAGCGATTCACTCGAGGGATACACCTGGAGGCCCATCGAATCGGCTCGCTGTCGACAGTGTTTCGCCACTCGGTCGTGGCGTTCATAGACGTCCTCGAGTCCTTCCTCGAGCAACAGATCGGTCGCCTCGTCGAGCGCCAGCAGATTCGAGGAGAGGTGCGTATAAGGGAACCAGCCGTCCTCGATGACGGTTCGCCAGGGCTCGAGGCTGGCGTAAAACGAACGGGTCTCGACGCGTTCGATTCGCTCCCAGGCTCGGTCGCTGATCGCACACACCGTCAGTCCGGGCGGCGCACTGAAACATTTCTGGGATGCACCGAGGACGACGTCGATCATCTCCGTCGGGACGGGCGTGCCACCAAGTGAAGAAACGGCATCGACCACGCTGATCACGTCGTATGCAGCGAGCGCTTCGAGCACCGGTTCCAGGTCGTTCAGGGTGCCCGTTGGCGTCTCACAGTGGACCATCGTGGCAACGTCGTAGGCTCCGATCTCGAGTTCCCGTTCGACGCTGGCGAGATCGATTGGCTCTCGCCAGTTACCGCCACAAACGGTCGCTTCACCGCCATACATTTCGACGAAATCCGCAAATCCCTCGCCATAGAGTCCGTTTGCAATACACAGCACCTCCGTCCCGGGTTCAACCAGCGAGGCGATGGCTGCCTCGAGTCCCAGGATGCCTTCCCCACCGAGGATGGCGATGTCACCGTCGCCGTACACTGGCTCGAGTTTGGCCGTCAACGCAGCATAAAAGTCGACGAACTCGGATTCGACGTCTGGATTCCAGGCCGGTTCAGCCATTCGCTCCCGGACGCGTTCGGGGACGGTCGTGGGCCCCGGCGTCATGCGCAGGATTCCGTCTGTGTGCTCCATACGTTGTCGTCGCGGCCGAGGGTAAAAGAGAGACGGGTCCCGGGGCTTGTGCGGGTCGTTCGACGCGTGGTGGCCCCGGCGTGTATCTCAGTTTAGACAGCAGAGACGACCCCTCGAGTGAACAGCGAGTACTCCGTAACTGCCGACCACCGAAGAATCGATACGGGACAAACGGCTTATCGCCGTTTCCGAAGTTTCCCGCGCACAAACGGGGTTGCAGGAAACACGCCGAATCGGATCCGTTCGATTTCGAGGACGTCGAACGCTTCGTGAGCGACGAACAGCTCAACGGTGTCCCGGTTGACGTGACAGCCACCGGCGAGACGCGTCCAGAGCGGGTCGACGATATCCTGGCCCGTCTCGCGCCAGCCATCGGCTCGAACGTGCTCGAAAAAGCGGAACTCGCCACCGGGTTTGAGCACCCGAACGACTTCCTCGAGGGCGGCCTCGGGATCGGCGATGGTACAGAAGACCACGCTCGCGAGGACGACGTCAAACGCATTGTCGGGGTAGGGAAGGGCTTCCGCCCGAGCGTCCCGAAGGTCGACCGGAAAGCCAAGTTCTCTGGCCTGTGTGGCGGCTTGCTCACGCATCGTCTCGTCGGGTTCGATGGCATGATACTCGAGTTCGGAATCGGCTGCCGCCTGAACCGGTTCGAACATGCCCCCGGTTCCGGCACCAAGGTCGAGTACCCGTCCGGAAAGGTCGTCGGCGAGATAGCGACGATGTGGCGCGAATACCCACTCCATCGGTGTGAGCGACCCGTACAGACGAGCTACCAACGGATGATCAATCTCGTCGGTTCCGCTCGAGTCGTCGTCGCTACTGGTATCCGGACGGAACATTTGTGTTCGTGGAATCGTAACGGAATCCGGTATATATTTCGGTGGGCAACCGATTCGATATCCGTGTTCCTGTGGAACGAGCAGGGCCAATTATCAATGTCTTCGAGGTTGTACGCTGAGTTATGTTCGCTGATAGAACGGAAGCCGGTGAGCGACTGGCCGACGAACTCGAGCGGCAGGGTGTCGAGGCCGATGTCGTCCTGGGTATTCCCCGTGGGGCCTTGCCCGTCGCCCGACCGGTTGCGGACGCACTCGATGCCACACTCGACGTCGTCGTCGCCCGAAAACTCGGTGCGCCGATGAATCCCGAACTCGCACTGGGGGCCGTCGGCAGCGATGGCACGGTCTGGCTCAACGACCGACTGGTTTCGCAGTTGAACGTCTCCGAAGAATACCTCGAGGACGTCCGCCAGGAGGAAGCGGAGAACGCAGCGAAGAAAGCCGACCGATATCGTGACGGCGATGCGGTTTCTCTCGAGGATGCTCGCGTAGTTGTCGTCGACGATGGCGTCGCGACGGGTGCCACGGCGACTGCGTGTCTCCGACAGGTTCGGGAGGCCGGTGCGTCGATGGTTATCCTCGCGGTCCCAGTGAGTTCACCGGATTCATTCGATAAACTCGAGGGGGAGGCAGACGAAGTGATCGCCCTCGAGACACCGCCTGATTTCCGCGCAGTGGGACAGTACTATCGTAACTTCGGTCAGGTTTCAGACGAGGAAGCGATGGCCTATCTCGATCAGTCCTCGTCGTGAGTACAGGGACGGTTGGTCGTCATGTTGTGTCCGTTCCCGGTTGCCACCTGGAGTAAACGATCACGTCGAGTCTCGTCGCTCATCAGTGCAGGAAAGACAGTTCGTTGGCCCCCGAAATGGCGGCCGAACGAGCAGTGGGCGACCACACAGCCACGAATGGTCGCAAATGGATTGTTGAGCATGAGTGATCCACCATGACACGGGTTTCGCGTCATTGAGTAGGCGAACAGTGGGACGTTCGCATACCACCGGCACTCACAGGGTCGTTTGTTTGCCAATGCGTCGCGTCGTCGGGATATCCCGTCGACATCACTGTATAGTGTTTGTCCAATAATAAAGCTAACTATTGGTGTAAGTACGGTATAAAGCGGCTGGAATAGTGTATGACCTAAAATTATTTTCGGGTCTGCGAGCACTTGTCCACCCTCGAGTGGAAAATCCGTATATAGACGCGTCAATCGGTCACCACCCGGACGTATAGGGTGTCCCGGTGAGCGTTGTTGGTGGTGGAGTGGGATGTCGGATTCATCCCACGACTCAAGTCGTGGGCTTTCTCCTCGAGTACTCTGTAACGCTGTTATATTCGATCATCCGGTTCGCCAGTTCGATATGGTAGTGCGAAAAACGGCCGAACACATTCCTTTTTAGGACCGGCCCAGTAGAGCAGGTATGCAGTTCTGTGATGCCTGCGGTTCGATGATGAAAGCCGACGGGGACCACATGGTCTGTACGAACGACGACTGTGGCCACTCGAGCGCTCGAGATCGCGATAAGGAAGCCGCGTTCGTAACGACCGAATCACAGACCTTCGACGACGTCATCGAATCCGACGAATCCGCCAATTTCGAAGGCAAACCCATTGCGAACGACGTGCGCTGTGACGAGTGCGGAACTGAGGAAGCCTGGTACACGATCAAACAGACCGCCTCGGCTGACGAACCACCGACCCGCTTCTTCAAGTGCACCGAGTGTGGCTATCGGTGGCGAGAATACAACTGATCAAACGGTCGTTTTCCTCGAGGAAGTGCTGCATTTTGGAGTAAAACGAATCAAGACGGTAACGTATACTGACTAGAATCGATATCCGTCACCGACTTTTCCCCTTCATTAATCTTCCCCCAAACCTAACGAAAAACGATGCACGTGGCAAACTTTCGCGAGGTACTGAGCTTTTTGCAATAGGCCGCATACGGAGTAGGTATGCCACTGCACAACAGGGAAGTCAGACAGGACGTGCGGGAACTCGGGGCGTTGCTTGGCGACGTCCTCGAGGACCAGACGTCTCGACGCGCGTTCGAAACCGTCGAATCGTGTCGGACGGCCGCGATCGATTACCGGTCGGGCGAACTCGACTCACGGAAATCGTTAATCACCGAACTCGAGAACCTATCGACGCACAAACAGCGAACTGTCGCACGAGCGTTTACTACCTATTTCGAACTGATTAATCTCGCCGAAGAGCGCGAACGGGTGCGGACGATTCGACAGGATTCACACGAAGGGACGCTGGAAGACAGTCTCGAGACGGCAGCGGCGGAACTCGCTGAAGTAGACGATGAAACGGTCGAGGGGATCCTCGACGATGTGCTAATCGAACCGACCTTTACCGCACACCCAACCGAGGCACGGCGAAAGACGGTCAAAGCGAAACTTCGCTCCGTCGCCAACCATCTCGAGACGCTGGACGAGCGCCTGTTGACCGATAAAGAGCGCCAGCAGGTCTGGCGGGATATCGACGCCGAAGTAACGAGTCTCTGGCAGACGCCCCAGGTCAGAAAGCGCCAACCCGAACCCGAGGACGAAGCCAGAAACGTGCAATGGTACCTCGAGAACACACTTTTCGACGTCGTCGGAGAGGTGTACGACGAACTGGCCGACGCGCTGGATGACGAACTCGATGGACCGACCGACGTTCCAAAACTGTTCGAGTTCCGCTCGTGGGCCGGCAGCGACCGTGACGGCAACCCGTACGTCACACCCGAAGTGACAGCGAACACGCTCGAGCGCCAGCGGACGGTCGTTCTCGAACGCTATCGCGAACAGCTCAAACGCCTCTCGGGTGTCCTGAGCCAGGATGGGAGCCGAATCACCACGGGTAGTGCGTTCGAAAGCTCGCTGGAAGCAGACCGCGAGCGACTTCCGGGCGTCGCGCGCACCGCCGAAGAACGCTACCCCGGCGAACCCTACCGACAGAAACTCAAGTTGATGCGCGAACGCCTCGCACGGGTCGGCGACGTCCGACCGGGCGGCTACGACGACGCTGACCAACTCACCGATGACCTCGAGGTCATCGCAGAGAGTCTCCGTGACAACGATGCGGAGACGGTCGTCGAAGCCCACGTTGATCCCCTCCGGCGTCAGGTCGCGACGTTCGGTCTCTCGCTGGCCAGCCTCGACCTTCGTGACCATCGCCAGAATCACACCGACGCAATCACTGAAACTCTCCAACGGGAGGGAATCGATTACGCGGCACTTGACGAAGACGAGCGCGTCGAACTCCTGACCGAGGCCGTCTTACAGGACGAGCCACTGATCGACCTCTCGAAAACCGACGATCTGACTGATTCCTCGAGTCGTGTCGTCACTCTCTTTGACACCCTCGCCGAGTGGCAGCGTGAGTACGGCGTCGAAGCCATCGACACCTACTGCATCTCGATGAACAACGAGCCATCCCACGTCCTCGAGGTGCTGTTCCTCGCCGACCAGGCAGGTATCGTCTCGTTGCCAGAACACTGTGGGCTTGACATCGTTCCGCTGCTCGAGACCGAGTACGCCCTCTCGGGTGCCCGCCGGATCATGGGGACGCTGTTCGAGAACGAAGCCTATTCCCAAGCGCTCGAGGCCCGGGGGCGTACCCAGGAAATTATGCTCGGGTACTCCGACTCGAACAAAGAAAACGGCTTCCTGGCAGCGAACTGGTCGCTCTACAAGAATCAGCGCAGGCTCGGGGAAATTTGTGATGACTACGACGTGACGATGCGGCTGTTCCACGGCCGCGGTGGCTCCATCTCACGCGGTGGTGGCCCAATGAGCGAAGCCTTGCTCGCGCTGCCAAACAGCACGGTCACTGGGCAGGTGAAGTTCACCGAACAGGGGGAAGCCATCGCAGAGAAGTACGGTAATCCGCGAATTGCCGAGCGAAACATCGAACAGATGCTTAATGCCCAGCTCCGTTCGCGAAAACAGGCCATCGAACAGCCGGAAGAGCGTATCGAAGACGAGTGGATCGCTGCCATGGATACGATGGCCGACGCCGCTCGCCAGGAGTATCGCGACCTCCTCGAGAGCGACGGTTTCGTCCAGTACTTCGAGCAGGCGACACCGATCACCGTCATCGAAGACCTGGACCTGGGCTCGCGGCCGGCCTCACGAAGCGGCGAACGGACTGTCGAGGATCTCCGGGCGATCCCGTGGGTGTTCTCCTGGACTCAGTCGCGCTGTATCCTTCCCGGCTGGTACGCCCTGGCTGCGGGGCTCGACGCCTACCTCGAGGACGGTGGCGACGTCGAAACGCTCCAGAGGATGTACGACGAATGGGCGTTCTTCCGATCCACGCTCGATAACGCGGCGCTCTCGCTCTCCCGAACCGAACTCGAGATTGCCGAACAGTACGCAGACCTTGCAGAGGCCGACCTCCGTGAAACCTACTTCCCGCGAATCACTGCCGAATACGAACGAGCCGTCGATTTGGTGACCACGGTCGGCCAACGCGATGAGTTACATACCCGAGACTGGCTGGGCGAGAATCTCGAGCGTCGAAATCCGTACGTCGACCCGCTCAACCTGTTGCAGACGCACTTGCTCGGGCAGACTCACCGGACCGACGTCGAAGAACGGACGCTTCGGCTGACGGTCAAAGGAATCGCTGCCGGGATGAAAAATACCGGGTAGCGACCTTCTTGCGGTGGGTTATACCTACTTCCAACGCACTTTCAGGTGTTCCACGGCGGCTGTTTGTTCCCAGGACTATTCCGTACAAAATTGGAAAAGAGATGTAAATACGTCCTTGGTGACGATATTTGCAGATTACACAACCTGCAGATACTCCGTCTGGAGTTCTTCATCGGAGAACTCCTTGCCGTGTTCTTCGTGCATGTGATTTCGTGCCAGTTCGATCGCCTCTTCCTCGTTTTCGGATTGGATTATAAAGCGACAGTCCGATTCCGCGGCTTCACAGTCCAGTTTGTGTGCTTGTGCCATGTCTCTCACCGGTATTTGATGGTTGGCGTCTGTGACCAATGTTACCAACCACCAGACTAGCTACCCTCTCGCCACACATAGAGATTTCCGACAGGAAAACTGAATGCGTCACCTATCGCACGTCCGTTCGCGACACATCGACCAACCGATGGCGCTCGCTCGAGGCATTTCGCGGTCGCTCCCTCGAAACTCGACGTGGATTCTCTGGCACCCGCTGCCCGCTATGGGCTGGAATACCGCATGTCGGACTGTCGGGACAGAACGCCAGAAGGTGACGACAAACCGCAGTTGGTGACCAAAACACCCCTCTCAATCGACGGTCGGTACCGGTACCGAATCGAGCACGGCGTCGACGATCTGGGATTTTTGGACCTCGTTTACCGTCGCATCCGGCGTCAAGACGAGTCGGTGGGCCATCACCGGCTGGGCAACGCGTTTGATGTCGTCCGGCGTGACGTACTCGCGACCCGCGATGGTCGCGTAGGCTCGAGCGGCTTCGAACAAACGCTGGGTCCCACGGGGAGAGACGCCGACGGAGACGCGACCATCGTTTCGGGTCTCTCGAGCCAGTGCGACGACGTACTCGAGGAGGTCCTCATCGACGGTGATGGATTCGGGGACCTGCCGAAGGGCTTTGACGTGTTCGGGTTCGAACACGGTGTCGACGCTCGGGCTCATTTCGTTGCGGGCCGCACGACGTCTGAGGAGTTCAATTTCGCCCGGTTCGTCAGGATACCCCATCGAGGTTTTGACGAGGAATCGGTCGACCTGTGCTTCGGGCAGCGGGAAGGTGCCTTCCTGTTCGACCGGGTTCTGCGTCGCGATAACGAAAAACGGTTGCGGGAGCTGACGCGTTTCGCCATCGGTCGTCACCTGGCCTTCTTCCATCGCCTCGAGCAGCGCGGCCTGGGTTTTCGGCGGCGCACGATTGATTTCGTCGGCGAGGACGATGTTGGCGAAAATCGGCCCTTCGTTGAACTCGAACGACCGATCCTGTTCGTTGAAAATGTGCGTTCCGGTGACGTCGGCGGGTAACAGATCGGGTGTGAACTGAATACGAGAGAACGAGAGGCCGAGTGCGTTGGCAAAACTGCGGGCAGTTAGCGTTTTCCCGGTTCCGGGCACTTCTTCCAGGAGGACGTGTCCACGGCCGACGACGCCCAGTAACACGGTCTCGAGGAATTCTCGTTCGGAGATAACCGCTTCGCTGATGGCATCGAGGACCGCTTCACACTCCTCACTCGCCTGAGTGACGTCCATGGGCGGTGACTCGAGATGGCCAGCCATATTTCTTCTGTTTCTGTCACGTTTAGGGCGAAATCGTGTCGCGCTGACCTACGGACCTCCTCGAGTTCACTCGGCTACGTGGGTTACCCACACGGAGGCGACGAACCGAAACGGCTAAAATCATCACCCGGCTATTACGAAACGAGCCGAGATAGCCTAGCCCGGCCAAGGCGGCAGATTCGAAATCTGCTGTCCCCACGGACACGGGAGTTCAAATCTCCCTCTCGGCGTTTTCCGACCACAAAACGATGAGCGAAGCGAGCGATCTGTCGTCGGAAACGATGATCAGCGGAATTTGAATCAGGGTGGTGGAAGTTCGTGAGCACAGCGAGCGAAAGCGTTTTTCCGTGGTTCAAATCTCCTCTCGGCGTTCTTCCGATTCAACAATGTAGACAGGGCGTGCTGATTGTCGTCGGATGTGGAAAATGGGATTTGAAACAGACTGGACACAGCACTCGAGCGATCAGATCCCGAGGTCTACACCGAGAACGTCGGTCAGCAGATAGTAAGCCCCAGCCAGCAACAGGGCGACGACCACGATCGAGACGAGGAGGCTAATGGCCCAGGTGAGAAAGCCAAGCACCAGCGACACGATCTCGAGGACGACCCAGAGTGCGATAAGCGCCAGCAGGGCAAGCCCGCCGATTCGGAGCCATTCGGTCATACGTGAACTCCGAACGCCAGACGTATCAGTCTTATACATTCAGCTAGAAGCCACCGTATGGACAGTCGTCAACGAACCGTACTGACGCTCCTCTGGCTTGCGGTCGCTATCGTGATGGCCACGACGCTCGAGCCAGCGATACCGACCACACTCGGTGATGGGGCGAGAGTAGCAGTAGTGGTGCTAGCCCTCTTTCTCGCCGGGCTATACGGTCTCGGTCCGGGGAACGTAATCACTCGAACCCACGGATTCGAGGGTATCGAAGACGAAAGGGAATAGCTGTGGAAACGGTTTTTTGAACGCCCACTCGAGGTACGTCTGCTATTTACCGCCAGTCGCAAAATGGGAGTGAGGCTACACAGCCCCTATCAGTCGTCGGCCGGGGCAAACGCCTGGGCGTCTGCCTCGAGCAAGCGGTCGAGTGCGTCGACCATCGCCTCGACGCTGGCGCGGGTAATGTCAGCCTCGCTTCGGGCAACGGTGACGCTTCGGTCGTCTCGAGACATCGTAACTTCGACAGTGACGAGAGCGTCTGTGCCACCGGTGACGGCGTCGACGTGATAGGCCTCGAGTTCGGCATCGGCGCCCGAACCAAGTGCGGCGCGGACGGCTGAGACAGCTGCGTCGACGGGGCCCGAACCGGTCCCGGATGCGACGCGTTCGTCGCCGGCGACGAGCAACCGAACGCTCGCCGTTGGGACCGAGCCACCGCTGATGGCGTTCAGGTCGAGCAGTTCGACCGTTCGCTCGCGATCTGCTCCGGTAACGTCTTCGGCGATTGCGAGGAGGTCAGCGTCGGTGACTCGCCGGCCGCGATCACCGAGTTCGGTTACTCGGTTTGCGATCTCTGCGACCGCATCTTCTGACACCTCGACGTCGTGTTCCTCGAGTGCGGCCCGAACACCGGCGCGACCGGTGTGTTTGCCGAGGGCCAGTCGTCGCTCACGGCCAACGGTTTCCGGCGGGTATGGCTCGTACATCTTGTCGTCTTTGAGCGTCCCGTCGGTGTGGATACCGCTCTCGTGGGTGAAGGCGTTCTGGCCAACGACGGCCTTGTTCGGTGGGAGTTCGACGCCGGTCGCTCGAGCCACGAGTTGCGCGAGGTCGTACAACTGGGTGAGGTCCACGGTGTCGATATCGTAGACGTGCGAGAGTGCGATGGCGACTTCCTCGAGGGCGACGTTTCCGGCGCGTTCGCCGAGGCCGTTGACGGTACAGTGGACCAGGTCTGCGCCGGCGTCGACGGCGGCCAAAGCGTTGGCGACGCCGAGACCGAGATCGTCGTGCGTGTGTGCGCTCACGGGACCGAGTTCGGCCAGGCGGCCGACGACTTCGGCCGTTCGTTCGGGGCCGGTGTGCCCGACCGTGTCAGCAAAGCAGGTGCGGTCCGCGCCGGCATCGAGTGCGGTTGCCATCAGGGCTTCGAGATAGTCGAGATCGGCACGAGAGCCGTCCTCGCCGATGACTTCGACCCAGAGCCCGTGGGATTTGGCGTATTCGACGAGTTCAGCCGTTCGTTCGAGGTTGTCCTCGCGCGTACTGCCGACTTTCCCTTCGACGTGGCGGTCACTCGAGGGGACGACGAGGTGGATACCGTCGACGTCACACTCGAGGGCGAGGTCGATATCCGTGTGGATACCTCTGCAGAAACTCGTCACGCGGGCGTCGAGTTCGAGGTCGGTTACCCTGGAGATCGCCTCACGTTCGCCAGCGCCCGTACAGGCGCTGCCGGCTTCGATTACGGAGACGCCGGTGCGCTCGAGGGCACGGGCGATCTCGACCTTTTCGTCTGGGGAGAGCGAAACGCCTGGCGCTTGCTCACCGTCGCGGAGTGTTGTATCTAGTAATTTCACGGTGTCACCTACAGCCTGCCCACCATCGGCTCGAAGGCGAGAGTCTGTATAGTTGGCTTCGAAAACGGTATCGACGTCGGTATCGGCTCGAGTCCGGGAGTTAGTGCTGGCGGAGAATTTCACGCCCAGCCGGGTTGCCCCGACTTCCTCTATCCTCGGACGCCGGCGTTGAGAGTGTGTCTCGTGCCATTGTAACTCGATGGTGGGACTACCGGTCATTAAGGACGCCGGTATCGGCACTACCTGCCACACACTCCTTCACTGTCATGAAAGTGATTGTTGTCACTGTGTACCGGTCAGCGACAAAAGGGAGTGGTCGCTGAACGGGAAGCGACGACAGCAGTCCCATGAGGGATTGTCGAACTGCCATCGATTTTGTTCATTTTACCGTTTGGAACGACCGGTAGACATATTTTCCCGGTAACATTTGATCTTGTCTCACGAACCGGTCACAATCTTTATCAATATAATATCCAATCAATCCTGTATGAAGTTCTGTTTCGCCTGCGGGGAGGAGATTCCCGAGCAAGCGAATTTCTGTCCGGAATGTGGAGCCGATCTGTCGGTTCTGCAGGATGGCAGCGACGATGGGGGCACAGAAGATGGGGAGATGCCGATCGAAGGCGAGTCATCCGCTGAGGGCGAGAATCAAGGTCGCTCTGCAGTCGACACTGACACCGAGTCGACGTCTTCGGGAGATGCCGGAACCGAGCCGGAATCTGTCGAAGAAACGAGCTCACAAGTTGAAGAACCAACGGAACCTGAACTGGAAGAGGATGCGCCTACCGAGCCAGAACTCGAATCGGAGACAACTACCGAGCCAGAACCGGAAGAGGAATCGGTATCAACGGATGCAACGACGGTGACGACTTCGAGTCCTGACAGGGATGCAGCGTCGACAGGAGACGAAGGTACCGATTCCACTGGTGACTCGGCCAGCGCTGAGGCTGCCGAACCCACGGCAGAGACGACACCTGAGGACGATACTGACGAAAGCGAAACAAACAGCTCCGGCCCGAGGTTTACGTATAACGATTCTTCGAGTGGCGCGGACGAGATTTCCTCGAGTGATGAAGATGGAGCTTCCTCGAGTGATCTCGAAGAAACACCGCCGGACGATGCCAGTGAAGGAGAAGCCGATGGCGAGGGGCTGGACGACACGGAATCGGTGGCACAGGATGCGAAAGAGCCGATCGGAGCCGCAGCGTCGGATGAACGACCACAATGGGTCGTCGACGAAGAATCGAACTCGAGTGAGAATGAAACAGCTGACGCTGAAAACGGGGACTCCAGTGAAGACACGAACACGGGGACTGGTACTGACGTAGCGGAGTCAGAACAGCATGGTGAAAGTCGCGATGGATATGCTACCCAGCCGGCGGTTGAGGAACCCGAGCAACCGACGAGAGCCGATCAGGGTCCGGAACCGAGCGAACAGGCACGGACTACTGGCCCTGAGGATAACGCCGATTTGGAGCCATCTCAACCAGCACAGGAGACACCATCGGGGGCCAGAGAGACCAGTAACGAATCAATCGACTCGAGTGAGAGACGACCACCACAGGGGCCTGCACAGCCCCCCGAGCGGGCGGCAGAACCACAGCCAGGAGAGCGCTCGACGCCACGGTTTGCTCGGCCGGGTGAGGAGCCTTCGAAGACCCAGCAATCAGCAGGTGGGGCACAACAAAAACGCGACACGCCGCCCCAATCCGCTGGGTCGACACCGACACAGACGTCTTCGAGCCCCGACACGACAGATACCGCCGCTGACGATGATGACAGGCACCCCGCGGTTACCGGCGCTATCGTCGGCATCGGTGCTTTTGGCGTGTCGTATCTGGCGACGTACCTCGCCCTGGTTATCGATTTCCTGGCCCTCTCGGATGTGGAGGCATCCGTCGGCGATCTGGTACCAACGTCAGGCGTGAGCGTGCCGGGAAGCGAATACGGGCTCAACGCCCCGATCGAGATGAGCGTCTGGGAGTTCGTTCTCTGGATGCTTTACGGTAGTCTCGATATCGGCTTAGGAGTCGATAGCACCGCTAGCGTTCAGGAGATGTCCTCGAGCATCGATCCCTTCGCCGCAGTCGATGCGTTTCTCACGACGTCGCTGTATACCGTCGCCGTGTTACTCGTGCTAGCGGCTGCGGGTGTGGTCACCGTCCTTCTCGTTTCGAAAGAGCGAGATGTCCCACTCGAGTTGGCAGACGGTGCTATTGCGGGCGGCGCAGTCGCGGTTGGCTTTGGGGCTGTGGCGGTCGCGTCGACGTTCGTCATCGGATTCGGTGGTGACGGGCTTTCGGTTCAGCCCGGCCTCGAGGCAACGGCGATCAACGCCGTGCTGTTCGGTGCGGTGGCTGGCGGAATTGGCGGTGCTGCAGGCAGTTATCTCTTCACAGCGGATGACAGTTCAAACGAGGGCGCTGTGGTATCCACGCAGCAACCAGCACAACCGACACAGACACGACCACCAGAACGCAGCGGACGCTCAGGGGACCAAAAGGCACAATCTCCGGAGCGCGGGCACCCCTCGAGCGCGCAGGCAGGTCCGCAACGAGAACAACCGAGTACTGCGGACGAGACTGAGGGGGAAACCCAGAGCCAGCGGGAGCGTTCCCCGCCGCGCTTCGAGAAGCCGAAATCGGGTGAGTAACAGCTGATGGGGGACACACTACGAACCGGGGTGACGGTTGCCGTCGTCGTACTCACCGCACTGGCTGGGATCGGTGCTGGCACTGCGCTTGGTGGGGCCACGGCCGGAAACGCTTCGAGCACCCAGAACGTCGAGGCCACGTTCGATTCCAGCACCTACACACAAATCCAGGGCGATGAGGTCGTCATCGAGATCGATCTGGCCGCTGGTGTCGACCAGGTCACGCTCGAGATCGGCGACCCTGACTATGGCTACGAAGCGGAGGTCGTTGCGAGCACCTCGAGCGGTGGCACCGTCGAAATCATCATGGACACGTATCGTGCCGGTGGATGGGATGGCACTCCTGCCTCCGATGTGTACACCGGCGGCGACGGTACGACGATACTCGAGGCCTCCAGATCGAACGATCTTCCGATTCCGTTGCAACCGGCAGGAGATGATGATGATGATCCAGGAGAAATATTACTCGAAGCATATACTGACGATGGGATTCAGGATATCAGCTCTATTGAGCTACTCGAACGTTCGACGGACGATATCGCCGTCCTGACCCATCCCCAATCCGAATCGCCGTCCGGGTTCGACGACCTCGAGTCCACTCTCACTGTTCGAGACGTCGTTGCTACCGGTGACCCGGCGTACGTCGGTGTGCAGGCGACTGGCCTGAGCGGGTTCCTTTCCGGAGCGGACGACCTGGCGACTGGGACAGAAGGTGCATCGCTGACCGTTGTGCAAGCGGACGCGGGGCCGTACGATGACCCGGTCGAAATAGATATTAGCGATGCCCCGTTCGAATACGATCCCGATGCCGGCCGATTCTACGTCGGCATCGATACCTCTCAGGCGGGGGTCGAACCGGGCGAGTACGAAGCTACGTTCACGCTCTCAGAAGAAAACCCGTACGTCGAAAGTGGTGAAGAGCGCGTCGAGACCACCTTCGAAATCGTCGACCCGGACATCACGATCACCAGCGAGTCGGTGTCGGCAACAGGTACAACAACACTCGAGGGCCAGAGTACGCTCGCTCCCGGAACCACAGTCGACGCTCGCGTCGTCGGCCCGACGTCCATCGAGCGACTCGAGGGTGAGGTCCGATCGGATGGCTCGATTTCGATCCCGCTCGGATTCGACGATCTCGAGGCGGGTGACGAACTCGAGGCCGAGCTGAGCGTCGGTGACGAACTCGTCGACCAGCGAGTCGTTCCCGTTGAGGACGATGCTGTAGAGACGCCCGGTTCGATCGAAATCGAATCGGTAAACGCTCCAACGTCGATAGTAATCGACGAACCGTTTACCCCTGCTGCGACGTTCACCAATCCGGGAGACACTGCGGTTTCTGACACCGTTTTCCTGGTTACTCAGTACGGCGAATATCCACAGGAGATCGATCTCGAGGGTGGTGAAACGAGACAGGTCTCCTGGGATGTCGAACTCGAGGGAACTGGCGAGGAGCCATACGCCATCGTCACTCCGGATGAATACATCGAGGACACGGTTACTGTTCAGGAGGAAACTGACGGGGCGCCCGCCTTCGCTATCGATGACCTCTATGTGCCCTCGACCGTCACCGAGGGTGAAACGTTCACCTTCGAGGCGACCATCGTTAACGAGGGTTCCGGCGCAGGAGAGACGCCGGTGGTCGGCGTGTTCGACGGTGATCTCGTCGAGGAGCGCGTCATCTCACTGGAGAGTGGCGAATCCCAGCGGGTTACATTCGAGACCACTGCTGACGTCTCACCCGGAGTTTACGACATCATCGTCGGCCCGCCCGGTGAAGAAGTCCTCATTGGGATAGAAGTCCTCGAGGCAGATACGCCAGCCGACGATGTCGACGATACTGATGCCGGTGTAGACGACGTGGATGATACTGCGGATGTCGTCGATGAAGCGGACGACGAAGAGGCGACCATCGAGATTTCGTCGGTGACCCATCCGAGTAGCCATCCCGTCGAAGGGAATACGGAAGTCACACTCGAGAACCACGGTGTCGAAGCTAGAAGCGTCGACGTTTCCCTGGAGTTCGATGGGGAACTGGCTGACGAAACCGACCTGACACTCGAGGCCGGGGAAGAACGCACCGTGACGCTCGAGGTACCCGAGGATCTCGACCCCGGTGCGTACGAGGTCGTCGTCACCGCGGGTGAATCGACACACGAGGAGACCCTCGAAATTACTGCGGATGACGACGGCGCGCCTGCAGGAAACGTAAACGAGGAACTGCGACTCGGCGATGACGTCGACGGTCAGCCAGGGTTTACGGCGATCGGTGCGCTCGTGGCCCTTCTCTCGATTGCGCTACTGGCCCGGCGTCGATAAGCAACCGGTTCTCTCTTCGAGTCTCTTCAACCGGCACGTATACGATTAGTCCTCGAGCCTGATTTCCGCACCCGTTTCGACCCCGTCGGCCCCACCGGCGGGGAGTTCGAGTATCAGGTCGGCCCGTGATCGAGCGTAGCCGAGCCACGGTCGAAGGGTTTCGACCCGGGTTACGGTACCATCTTCGACCCAGATGACGTCCAGCGGGGTGAAGACGAACAGCATGTGGATATCTCTCGTTTTCGGCTTGTCGAAGCGAAAAGCGAGTGCGTAGTCGTCCGGGACGGAGCGACGAAACATGAGCCCACGAGTCTGTTGGAGCAGTGAATCAGCCGTCTCAACCTCCGTCGCCAGTGGCGTCCTCGAACCATCCGGATCGTACACGAGTCGCACGAGGGCGTCTGGGTGCCCGGAAGGTAAATAACCGATGGCCAGCGATTGACAGCCCCCTTCGCCTGCCCGTATATAACCGGTGTCGGGCGAACGCTGGTGGGCAGTATACTTGTGTCTCGAGCCCAACGTTCACTCGATGGAAAAGACGCCACAGGGAACGTCGGTCGGCGTCGACGACCCCTATGCCTTCGTTGGGGTTTGCGATTACCTCACTGGCGAAGGAAAATGCCGCTACGCCTACGATCACTACCAGCACGACCCCGAGTTTGCCCGCAAACGAGCAAAAGCCGACTACGCGTGTTTCGTGGTCGATCCGGAAGCGAATCAGGACGTCTCCAGTGATGGCTGTACGGGTTGTAGCGAGGCGGAAGTCGACCCGAATTGGGCGGACTGTCCGCACTTTCGGTCACGCAATCACGACCATGAATGCGTTCGCTGTGGCCTCGAAGAACGGCGAATGGCACAGTCAGACGAGCGGCCGCTGCTCGAGGAACATCACCTGTCGTATACGAGCGATGGCCAAACGTTGAGTCACGAAATCACGATCTACCTCTGTCGGTGGTGTCACGCCAAAGTCCACTCGTCGTGGGCCAGAATTACCGACGACGTGGCCCCAGATCCGGAAGCGATTGCGGCTCAAGAAGGTCGACGGGACCGTGAACTCGAGGAGGTGAGATTCCAGACGGCGGCCGAACGAACGGATCGAGAGTGAGTGACTCACTCGGCATCCGCTGGGGCAGGTTCCAGCGAATCAGCAGCGATGCCGATTGCTGGATGGCGTTATCTGATAATATCGGCAATCCGGCGCGGTTCGCCCGACAGCGAGGGCTGTTCGGCGACCATTTGGAGGACTTCGTGGTCGGTAACTTCGGGATAGGGTTTACCGATAGCTTCCTCGATTAGCTCTTGCTCGAGGCGAAATTCGGTTCCTTCGTAGACGACGTCGACACCGGTGTCGTCGAATGCGAGCGTGGTCATACTCATACTCTCGCGGTGGCGGTGGAAAAATGAAGCGAATCGCGGGTCCATCGATGACGCTGCAACTCCCATGGGTCGAGAGGGGTATCGGGTGAACGGAGCATCTCCGTCTGCCATGCGTCAGACGCTCGCGCGGGGTTTATTACCCGGCAGTGACTTTGGCACAGACTGTGGCGTTTAGTACCGATCCGCTCGACGAACTCGTCGTTCCCGCCGGGACCGAAGCCGAAGAGCACGACCTCGTCACCGACGGTGACGTGCTCGTCGGCGGTCGGGCGACCGTCGAATTCGGTGTTCGCGGCCGGAACGTCCTCGCGGGTGAGGGCGCTACCTTCGACGGATCGATAGAAGCCGACGGGGACTGTCGACTGGACATGTGGTGTGACGTCGCCGACAACGTCCTGGTCGGCGAGGACGCATATCTGGGCGAACGGGTGCACGTCGGCGGCCAGCTCAAAGTGGCTGGGGACCTCGATATCGGTGACAACGTCGACATCGAGGAGGGATTCGAGGCAAACGGCTGGATCGTCATCCGAAATCCGATGCCGACGATCATTTTTCTGTTTATGTACCTCAAACACCTGCTGGTTATCGGCGAGGAAGACGCCGCCCAGCAGCTCATTTCGGAGGTCGTCGACGACGACCTCGAGGGGGGCGCAGAACCGCTCGTTATCCCGGCTAACGCAACTGTCAGCGACGATGCCTGGCGAGTATCGACACCTGCCAGAATCGGTGACGAGTGTCGACTCCACGGCAACGTGCGCGCCGAAACGGTTTCGATCGGGAGCGATGGTAATGTCTTCGGCAGCGTCCGGGCTCGAGGCGACATCACCATTGGCGAGAAAACACGAATACACGGCGACGTAACGACCCGTGACGGTGCCGTCGCACTGGGCCCGGACGTGCGCGTCCTAGGTGACGTTTCCTGTAGCGACCTCGAACTCGGACCCGAAGCAGAAGTCGACGGCTCGATTCGCGCTAGCGGAGAGATCACGATGGAAACGACGGATCGCGATATCGAGTGACGTGCGTACGGGGCCTGGCGTGCAGGTTTCGTTCACACTGCCACTTGCTTTTCGTGAATTGTGGTGGCGAAAAGGACTCGAGCCCGGCTCCCAGTACTTGAGGTAAATAACAGGACTCTACTCATTCTCACACTCTCATACGGGTTAGTGTCATCAATTACCACCAATCGGCAAACCGTCTTGGCCGAACGACGGTAACTACGGACACTAATCCGTATCAGGCCAGTGTGTACTACCGAATGCAGCCGCCGAGGTGAGGTAATTCGACGCTGACGGATCGGTATTTTGGACAATCCTCACAGCGTCAACTCCACCGTTGCGCACTCGGATTTCACCCACATCCTTAATAACTAATGTTGCGAAACGCCCAGATGAGTATGCTACGAACAATCATAACACACTCGAGGTGGGAGTTGTGAGATCGATCGTCCTGACAAAAGGGGTTCCCGACTTCTCGGAGGGTGCGGTATCCTTCGACGAGGATGGGCATCTCGAGCGCGGGAAGACACCGACGGTGATGAACCCGAACGACCACTTTGCGTTGCGGGCAGCCCTCCAGACGCGAGTACGACACGGTGGCCACGTAAGTGGGATGAGTATGGGGCCGCCGAGTTACTCGACCGTTCTCGAAGAGGCGATGGAAGATATCTACTCGGACGATAGCTATCTACTGTCCGACCGCGAACTCGCGGCCTCGGACACCTGGGCGACTGCAATCACGCTCTCGGCGGCCATCGAAAAGTATCAGGAGGAGGTCGCAGACGTCGATCTAGTGTTTGCGGGCTTCAAAACTGCCGACGGCGAGACCGGTCACACGGGGCCCCAGACCGCCTGGTGTCTGGAGTGGCCGATCGTCACGCACGTCATCGCACTGGATATCGACCCCGACGAACGCGTCCTCCGGGCCAAACGATTGGTCGAAGGTGACGTAGACGAGATCGAGACGGTCGAAGCGCCACTTCCGTGTTTCGTGGTCACCGATCCAGAGTTCGAACCGACCTATCGGAAGGCGGCCCACCGACTCGAGCACAAACGATTGCGTGCGGCCACCGAAGAACGCGTCGAAGACTTCGACGACCATCTGACGACCTGGGATCACGAGGACCTGCGTCTGGACTCAGAATACATTGGCCTCGATGGCTCGCCGACCATCGTTTCGTCGGTGGACCCGATTCCGAAAGCGCCCTCCGAACGGGAGGCGACGATGGTCGATCCGGGCGACAGTGACGGGATGGAACAGGTACTCGAGGAACTACAGCCGTTTGCAGGAGGTGACTGAGCATGACACTCGACCCGGACGACTACACGGTTGACGAACTGCGAGAGGAACTGGACGGAATCGACGACGTCGAGGAAGTTCGTGAAGCGCTCGAGACAGAGCGCTCGGGAGCGGAGCGAAAGACCGCCCTGGAAGCTCTCGAGGAGCGATTGGATGCACTCGACGCTGACAGTAGCGATGACGAGCCAACTCGAGACAAAAAGCACGTTCGAGCCCTGGTCGGTGGAGACTACGCCGACATGTGGGTGTTCTGTGAGACACAACACGGCGAACTGCTCGACGTCTCGAAGGAGATGCTCGGGAAGGCCCGCGAGCTGATGGACGGGTATGCCGAGGATTTCGGCGACGAAGAGGATGTCGTGGCCTTCCTGATAGGTGACGGCTGTGCAGACCTCGCCGAGGAGTGTATCGCCTACGGAGCGGACGTCGCCGTCTATCACGATGACGACCGACTCGAGCGCTTCTTGCACAAGCCCTACACCGAAATCTCGGCCCACATGGCTCGCGGACAGGGGACCACCGAAAGCACGGACTGGCGGTCGTACGACGAACCACGATACACGTTGTTCCCGGCGACGAACAACGGCCGTGATCTCTCGGCACTCGTGCAGGCCGAACTCGATTCCGGCCTCGCATCTGACTGCTCTGATCTGTTTATTCAGCCGGAGGAAGTTTCGAACCCAGTCAAAACAGGCGAACCAGGGGTGAAAAAGACGTTCGAACGCACCTTGCACATGAAGCGACCGGACTTCTCGGGGTTCGAGTACTCGACGATCCTCTGTCTGGACAACCCCGACCGGGATTTTCACCCACAGGGTGCCTCGGTTATCCCCGGCGCGTTCGACGTTCCCGAACCCGATCACGACCGGGAGGGTCTCGTCGTCGAACACGACATGGAACTCGAGGACGAGTGGTTTAGCGTCGACATCGAATCCCACGATACGCTCGAAGCGGGCGTCGACCTGACTGGACACGAGGTCGTCGTCTGTCTGGGTCGTGGCATCGGTGATGATCCGACGCTTGGCATGGAACTTGGACTCGAACTGGTCGATGCCTTCGACGACGCTGCCCTTGGTATTACCCGCGGGATCGTTACCTCGTCGTACCAGTTCGACGGGCACGTCGAGCAGTACTCGAAAGAAGAACGCCAGATCGGGGAAACCGGCCAGGAGGTAGAACCGCCGCTGTACATCGCAGCGGGGGTCTCAGGAGCAGTCCAGCACAAAGTCGGCGTCGACGAATCGGAGACGATCGTCTCGATCAACACAGACTCCGATGCGACGATTCGTGATTTCAGCGATTACTTCATCGAGGGTGATCTCTTCGACGTGCTCCCGATGCTCACCGACGCGGTGAAATCCGGCGAACTGACGGTTGAGGCCGTAGCTGATGGAGGTGAAACCGATGAGTGAAACACGAGCCGATGGTGGCAGCGACGATTACGAACACTACGAAGCGGTCGTGGTCGGCTGTGGTCCAGGTGGGGCTGCCGCTGCGGCTCGTCTGGCCGAACACGGTATCGAGACGCTCGTCCTCGAGCGCGGCGTCGAGGCCGGGTCGAAGAACGTCTCTGGCGGATTGATTTACGCCGAGGATTCGGCACCGTACACGATCGACGACCTGTTCCCTGACTTCCGGGAGGAAGCGGCAGAACGGCCAGTCACCGACTATCACATCCACAATATCGACGGTCGGCAGGTCACGACCTACGACCTGACCGACCTGCACGAACACGACACGGACTGGTGTGACGCGGTCTTGCGCCGGACGATGGACAGTTGGCTCGAACAACGTGTCCACGAGAAAACGAGTGAGACCGGCGGTGGCGTGCTGACCGGCGTTCGCGTCAACGGCTTGCTCCGGGAGAACGGAGAGATCGTCGGCGTGACCTGTGACGAACTCGATCCGATCAGGGCCGACTACATCGTCGCCGCCGATGGCGTCAACTCCGAGTTAGCGCGCGCCGCGGATCTGATGGACTGGGACGAACCGGACGAGTGGTTCCAGGGCGTCAAAGCCGTCGTCGACATGGACGCCGACGTCATCAACGATCGGTTCTCCATCGAGGAGGGCGAAGGTGTCGCACACCTGTTCTCGGGCGATCTGTTCGAGGATGTCCGGGGCGGTGGCTTCCTCTATACGAACGAAGACACCCTCTCGATTGGGACCGTTTTCCACCTCGACAGCCTCGTCGCCGAAGAGGCCGAACCGCACGAACTGCTCGATGCGTTGTTGACTCACCCCCTGTTGGCACAGTGGTTCGACGGCGAGTACAACGAACTCGAGTACTCGGCCAAACTGGTTCCCGACTCCAAGAAGGTGGCTCACCGCGAACCCTACGCCGACAACCTCGTCCTCGTCGGCGACGCTGGCGGCCAGATGCAAGCCCAGGGACCGATCATCAAAGGGATGAACCATGCCGTCACCGCGGGTGCGCTGGCCGCAGACGCCTACGCACTCACGCGCGGCAATGCCGACCCCGAGGCCGCCGGTCGTCGGTATACGACGATGCTTGAGCAATCGGGCACCATGGGCAAACTGCGTCCACGGCGCTACGAACTGACGAGTACGGTCGGCGAACACGATCTGGTCACCAGGGCAGTCGAAGGCGTGTTGAACTCGCCGGTCGGATCGGTCGCTATCGGCAATCCGATCGCCAAACGGCTGTTACCCAAAGCCTACAACTCCCCGTTCCTCGTGGGAATGCTACCGGACACATCGATGGCGTACACGACGTTGCCGTCGCTAATCGGCGAGAAACACGGTCGGACCGTCCACTGGGAGAACGAAATCGAGCCACCAACGCTCGAGGAACGCATCGGTGACCTGACGTACAACACGGACGTCGGCAATCCTCACATTCGGCTCCAAGACGAGTCGTTCGAGGCCAGCGGGGCCGCCGTCTACGCCTGCCCGGTCAGCGCTGAAGACTTCGGTGGCGGCTGTTACCGGGCTGAGACCGTCACGACGAACGGGAGCGAGGAGAAACTGGTAAGTCTCGACACCCAACCCTGTGTCGAATGTGGTACGTGTGCTATCGTCGCCGATACCGAGTGGACGCACCCACGCGGTGAGAAAGGCGTCGAGTTCAAACAGGGATGAGCGAGTACGGGCCACAGATCGCCGCACTCGAGCGGCGTGCGGAACGTGAGCGGGAAGCGCTCGAAGCGTCGTCATCTGACTGTGCGTCCGTCGCCAACTGTGGGTCCGGCGAGACAGCCCCTGCGGGTGTATCTGTGCCGGAGAGCGTCCAACCGGATGAGGAAGATGAATCTGGCAAGGCCTGCGGTCTCGAGTACCTCAGACACGGTGTTGGCCCGGCCGTTTGGGTGTACGTCGAGGGACGCAGTGGTGGGGACCTGAGTCGCTTTTCGGCTGCCGAGATGGCGGCGCTTGAACGGGCGATGAACCTCTGGTTCGAGTGCTATGCCGCCTGCCACGGCGTCGACCTCGAGGCCGAGTTTACCGTCCGTGAAGTGGCCGAACTCCTGCTCAAGACTCACAACATCCACGACGTGGGGGCGTTGTTGACCGGCGTGCCCGACCGCTCGAGTGAGTAGTTCCGATTGTCATAATGGTCTCTGGTTGATTGAAGATATTCAGCGCAAAAGCGAACTAGCTCGTTGAGCGATCCCGGGCGTTTCCTCGGTCAACCCTTCCTCAAACCGGTCACGCACGCCAACAATCCTGCTGGTCAGGTCATCGGATATCGTCCGCAGGAGACTAATGTACCAGGTATGTCGCCGGTATGGAGGTTCCATCGTCCAGGCGATGCCGTAGCCGTTTGTGGTGTCCTCGAGCACCGAGCGCATGATCCGGACGCCCTTCGAAGCGCTGTAGTCCCGCGCCAGATAGTGCCGGTACGGGTGTCGAATCGACGAGTACTCCCAGTGAGCGTACGTCTCGACTCCAGTCTCGGTTTGGTGGAGGATCACATGCAACTGGTGATCGGTGAGAAGCGATTCGCGGTATACCCACGATCCGTCCGAGACGTTCCCATCAACCCGGACTTTTAGCGAGGCAACGATATTACGGGTGAACCCGAGTGAGGACAGCAGTTCCTCAACATCGGACTCAGAGCAGTGGAGTGTTCCGACATACTCTTCAGGTGGTGTGTCACTCAATGCATATCCACCGATCAGGACGTCCAGTAGTCCGTGAAACGCCGGGAAGAGACGTCTCCGAAACGAGTTGTAAACATCGGCGGCGTGTCCCATATTTTCTGGTTAGGGGCTGCTGGCAGATATCCCTATTCCCGATTCAGCATACACGTTTTCAGCAATCCGAGCGAACAATACACCGACAGTGCCGATGGTGTGATGGAATCGCGCTGTGTATTCACCTATGGAAATTCTGCTGACTGACCAAACCACGCTTGCCAAGATAAT